>CAVYYX010000010.1:0-37784 GCA_963772825.1 Ilumatobacteraceae bacterium
GTTGGCGAAGACCACCTCGGGGGCCAGCTCACCGAGCAGCGAGGTGTAGAGCTGCACACCGAACTGCTCGACCACCGCCACCGACGACACGTCGACGCTCACCTTGACGCCACGCAGACGCGCCGCCTTGATCATCGCGAGCACGGACGACCCGATCGGCTCGCTCAGCAACGAGTACGACGGGACGTGCAGCCAGGTGACCCCGTCGAGCCAGTGGGCGTCGACATCAGCGAGCATCATGGCCGCGGCACGATCGGGCAGCATCGTCCGCTCGCCGTCGGGGCCGACGAGCACGACGACCGAGCCGGTCCGGTCGCGCCGCTGCACGCGCACGTCGACCCCGTCGGCAGCGAGGTCACCCACCAACCGATCCCCGAGGTCGTCGTCGCCGACGCTCCCGATGAAGCGCACGGACACGCCGGCCTGCGCCGCGCAGGCTGCGACGTTGGCGGCGCTCCCGCCACGGCGTCGCTCAATCCGCGCCGGTGTGTCCGTGCCGAGCGCTGGCGTGCTGGGGAGGTGCACGACGATGTCCTCGAGCAGATCCCCGACCACCGCCAGCACGGCGGCGACCGATGGGTGTTCAGGGGACCGTTCCGTCCCGTAAACACCCATCGGTCGTCGAGCCCGGGGCTAGCCGCTGACGAACTGGACCTCGGCGACCGGCACGGCGTTGCGCGGGTCGGGGCCGCCTTGCGGGTACGTGGCGAGAACCTCCATCGTCGCGCTCGTGGTCGTCACGTTGACGTTGATCGTCTGCATGCTCCGTGAGTCGGCGAGGTCTTGGACGACGGTGCTCCCGTCGGAGAACGTCCAGCGGACCTGCTTGACACGGCGGTTCTGCGGGAACCGATCGACGCCCGTCAGCGGGTCGACCTTCACGTACCCGCCGATCAACCCGACCGACGTGAGGTGTGTCGGCCCGTCGAACGTGAACGACAGCGTCTGTGGTTCCCCAGCCTCACACCGCCAGGCGGTCGCTGGATTGCGGTCGAGCACGTTGCCGGGGCCGAACACGATCGGGGTGCCGTCCGCCTCCGTGGAGTTCGGTGATTGGCACGATCCTGACGTCTCCCGCGGAACCACACCCCCTGGCGGAGCGGCGAACGTCGTCGTCGGCCGCGGCGTCGCTGGCTGCGTCGGGGCGGGCGCCTGGGTCGGCGCCGGCGCGGGTGCAGCGGTCGCCGCCGGCGGCGCGGCGGTCGCCGCCGGCGGCGCGGCGGTGGCGGCCGGTGGCGCGGTCTGCCGAGGTGGCTGCGTCGGCTGCGGCGCCGGGAGCGATCCGCCCTGAGGAACGTTGAGCTGCTGGCCGGGAACGATCAGCGAGTTCTCATTGAGGCCGTTGGCCGCCAGCAACACCGGCAATCGGACGTTGAGCTTCTGGGAGATCCCGAACAGCGTGTCGCCCTGCACCACGGCGTAGCGCTCGCCCGTGGTCGGTACCGGCGACGTGGGAATCGTCGCCTGCGTCGGCGGTGCGGTTTGGGGCGCGAACGTCGGAGCTTCTGTCGGTGGCGGTGGCGGATTCGTCGACGGCGCCAGTGTGGTGGGCGCAGTGCGCGGCACGAACACGGTGGTCGTCGGCGCCGCCGTCGTCGTGGTACCTACGGTACCGACAGGCACTTCCGGCGGATTGTCGTAGCTGCGCTCCTGGCCGCACGCCGCCAAGGTGACCGCCAGCACGGCGCCCAGAACGGCCGGTGCCGTCCGCCGGTTGACGCGCCGAATCACAGGTACTTTCATCCCGGGAAGAACAGCCTAGGCGGTGCGCCACGCTGAAACCGGTCAAGGGTCGACTGACCACCCCGCCGGTCAGCCCGCGCCGCGCACGGTGATCGACCCGTTGTCGGTCTGCAGACGGACACGGTGTGGCGACTCGGGGTTGTTCAAGATGTCGAGGGTCTCCCCGCCGTTGGACGTGCTCGCCTCCACGTCGTAGCCAACATCGATGACCGGAAGGGCGATCTCGATACTGCCGTTGTCGCCGTCGGCCTCGACGTGATCCGGAGGTTCGGTGAACGTCAACTCGACGCGCCCGTTGTCCGTTTCGACATCGGCCACCGTGCTCGACAACCCGGCGCCCGTGATGCTCCCGTTGTCACCTGAGATGGCGAGCGCCCCGGCGATGCCCGACAGCTCGACCGAGCCGTTGCTCGTGTCGACGTGCACGTCACCGTCGATGTTGCTGACTTCTACCCGGCCGTTGTCACCATCGACGTCGACGTCGAGATGGCGAGGCACCTCGATGCGGTACGTGACGCCGCACCACATCGAACCGAACAGTGGGCACGATCCGCGCAGCTCGAGTGTGGCGTCGACGACCTCGTGGCTGAAGCCGGTGCGGCGCAGTCCGTCCGAAACCTCTGCCTCGACGCTGATCTCGTCGGCGTCGGTGCCGACGATCGTCACCGAGCCGGTGGCGTTGTCGACACGCAGCCGGCTGATGTCGGCCGCTGGAACCGTGAAGCGCTCTGTTCGCTCCTCGTGGGCGAGCAGCTCGACGACGTTGAGCGTCCCCCAGCCGAGGCCGGCAAGCACGAACAACGAGCCGAATACCACCCACAGAGATCGTCCACGTGGTGGCCGTGTGACCACTTCAGGAACCGGCGCGGTCTGCGCGCGGTCGTTCATCGACTGCCGTCATCATCTCAACTCCTCACCCATTGCAACACCGCCAGCACGCGGCGATGATCGTCTCCGTCGGGCGGCAGGTCGAGCTTCGTCAGGATGCTGCTGACGTGCTTCTCTACCGCCTTGTCCGTGACCACGAGTGATCTCGCGATGGCTGGGTTGCTGCGGCCTTCGGCCATCAATGCGAGCACCTCCCGCTCCCGCGGTGTCAGGCGTTCGAGCGGATCGCGCCGCCGAGATCTGGCGAGCAGCTGCGAGACCACTTCGGGGTCGAGCGCCGTCCCACGGGAGCCGACCCGCCGCGCGGCGTCGAGGAACTCGGTGACATCGGCGACCCGATCCTTGAGCAGATATCCGATTCCTTCCGTCGCCTCGGCGAGCAGCTCGGTGGCGTAGCGCTCCTCGACGTACTGCGACAGGACGAGGATGCCGATCGCCGGCCATCGCTTGCGAATGGCGATCGCCGCCCGCAGTCCGTCGTCGGTGTGCGTCGGCGGCATGCGCACGTCGACGATGCACAGGTCCGGCTGATGGCGCTCGACGGCGACGAGCAGTTCGTCGGCGTCGCCGACCGTGGCCACGACGTCCTCGCCGGCATCGGCGAGGATCCGCGTCAGCCCGGCGCGCAGCAACACGGAGTCCTCGGCGATCACGATACGCATGGCAGCTCCACGGAGATCGTCGTCGGCCCACCGACCGGGCTGATCACGTACATCGAGCCGCCGAGGCCCGCTACACGGTCACGTAGGCCCTGCAACCCGGTACCGGCGCCAGATTCGGCGCCGCCCTGGCCGTTGTCGCGCACCTCGACGACCAGCCGGTCGCCGGCCCGGGCGATGGCGACGTGGGCCCTCGTGGCGTTGGCGTGCTTGGCGATGTTCGTCAGGGCCTCGTTGACCACGAAGTAGGCGGCGCTCTCGACCACCGCCGGCGGCCGTTCGTTGAGCTGCACGTCGAGCGCCACGGGCACCGGCGAGCGGGCGACCACCGCAGAGAGGGCGGCATCGAGGCCACGGTCCTCGAGGATCACCGGGTGGATGCCGCGCACGAGGTCACGGATCTCCTTGAGCGCCGACTTCGCCTCTTCGTGGGCGTCGGCGAGCATCCGCTTGCCCTCCTCGGGATCGATGTCGATCTTCTCCTTCGCCGCGCCGAGGCCGGCGGCGAGGGCGACGAGGCGCTGCTGGGCACCGTCGTGGAGGTCGCGCTCGATGCGCCGCCGCTCGGCCTCGGCGCTGTCGACGGCCGCCGTGCGACTTGACTCGAGCCGCTGCACCTGGGCGGCGTGGGCCTCGTCACTCGTCGGCCCGAGGAGCGCCTTGGCGAGGGCAACGCCGACCTTCTCGAGACCGATCGTCACCCACGGGGCGACGAGGACCAGTCCGAAAAGACCCACCAGCGCGGCGGCGCCGGCACCGGCACCCTGGGTGATCTCGAAGAAGTGGAACTTCGCAGAGTCCCCTGGCAGCGCATCGACGTACAGGGGCAGGAAGAGCATCGCCAGCGAGCCGCACCACGCGGCCATCATCAGCGCATAGGTGATCGCGGCGACCGGCAAGTGGGCCAGCTGGTAGGCGATCTCCCGCCAGCGCGGCTTGGAGCGCACCCGTTCCTTGAGCCGCCCCCACCACGACGGCGCCGTCAACCGCGGCACCGAGTCGGCGATCGCCACGCCGGCGAGCGCGGCGACACGTCCCCGTTCGAAGCGGGCGAACCCTCGAGCGAGCACGAATGTCAACCAGACGAAGGGGATCGCAATGACGAACGTGATCAGCAGGCCGACCGACGTGGCGAGAAAGGCGATGATCAAGCTGAACGTCACGGCGGCGACGACGATCGAGGTCGCGTTGAAGCACATGGCGCACCACAACCGCAGCGGATGGCGCCACGGACGCAGTGGGTTGAGGGAGGAGTCGTTCATCTGCCGGTTCATTCTCTCGCTAGTCGGCGGCGATGGCGGTGAGGATGTCGGTCTTCGCGGCTCGGCGGGCGGGTCGCAGGGCGGCGATCAGGCCAGCCGCCGCGGCGAGAGCGAGGACGATGCCGAGCTGGGTGGCGGGGAGGGCGAACGTGCCGAAGCCTTCCTGAGCATCGAGCGCTCGCACGAGCCCCCAGCCGAGGAACGTCCCCATCCCGATGCCGCCGATCGTGCCGAAGAGGGCGATGATCACCGACTCCCAGCGAACCGTCGCCCGCGTCTGGCGGCGATCCTGGCCGACCGCGCGCAGCAGGCCAAGCTCGCGCCGGCGATCGTGGATCGACAGTGACAGCGTGTTGGCGATCCCCATCAGGGCGATGAGCACGGCGACCCCGAGCATTCCGTAGACGAAGAACAACACCTGGTCGATCTCGGCACCGATCGTGTCGAGATACTCGTCACGGTCCTGCGGGTCGGGGGCGCCGAAGCGCTCGGCGACGGCCGCGACGTCGGCCTTTGCCGCGTCGAGATCAGCGCTGTCGACGACGTCGACGAGGACGACCGTGATGCTGTCCTGGGCGACGTGGTCCGCCAGCGCGGCAGACGACACGATCACGTCGCCGAATGTCATCCGGTCCGCGTAGACGGCCGTCACCGTGTGGCTCGTGGTCGCCCCGTCGACCCACGTCATCGGGATCGTTGAGCCGACGGCGAGGTCGCGATCGGTGGCGAACTCCTCGCTGATCGCCACGTCGTCGTCGGCGAAGCCGTCGAACGAGCCGGTCGACACCCCCACGTCGAACACGGCGGAGAGGGCCGAGACGTCGGTGGCGGCGACCTCGACGGTGTCGCCGTCGATGACCGTCGGCCCGTAGGAGGTACCGACGGCGGTCTGGATGTCGGGGAGCTCGCTGATCGCTGGGGCGAGGTCAGGGCTCAACAACGATCCGCTGAAGCCGTCCGGGAGGACGATCAGGTCGCCAGCGAAGTCGTCGGCGACGGTCTCGTCGAGCGACGCCTTGATCGACGCGCCGAGCGTCGTGAACAGCGCCACGACGGCGGTGCCGACCAACAGGGCCGAGGCGCTGGCGGCGGTACGCCGTGGATTGCGCATCGCATTGCGACGGGCGAGGCGGCCTGTGACCCCGCGGAGGACAGCGGGTCCGCCGCCGATCACCGCCGCAGCTGGACGGGCGACGACGGGTCCGAGCGCGACTGCGCCGACCAACAGGGCGAGCGAGCCGAGCCCGGCGCGGGCCATCGCCTCCTCGGGCGCAGAGGTCGCCGTCACGAGGCCTGCGACGCCCAAGCCGGCGACGAGCACCCCGAAGACGGCGCGCCACACGGAGGCCGCCGAGCGGTCGACGGCGGCGTCACGGAGGGCGGCCAGGGGGGCGACCCGCGAGGCCTTGATGGCGGGCCCGACGCTGGCGACGACGGTGGTCCCGATGCCGATGATCGCGCTGGCGACGATCGCCCCTGTTCCGATCACGATGCTGGCGTCGGGCATGTCCAGGCCAGATTCCATCGCCGACTGCAGGACGCTGGCGATGCCGATCCCGGCGCCGAAGCCGATCGCCGTGGCGACGACGCCGATGGCGAATGCCTCGGCGGCAACGGCAACGACGACCTGGCGCCGCGACGCACCGATCGCCCGCATCAATGCCGACTCGCGTGTGCGTTGGGCGACGAGGATCGAGAACGTGTTGTGGATGCTGAAGGCGGCGACGACCATGGCGATGCCGGCGAAGGCGAGCAGCACGGTCTGGAAGAAGCCGAGGAAGTCACTCTCGACGTCGCGGCGCTGCTCTGCCGTAAGGTCGGCGCCGGTGATCGCCTCGTAGCCGTCGGGCAGCTCGGCGCTGATCCGCGCCGCCAGGGCGTCGGGTGTGACTCCCTCATCGGCGCGGACGAGGATCCCGCTGAGCTGTGAATCGCCGCCCGTGAGCAGCCGCTGGGCGGTGTCGGTGTCGAAGGACAGGTAGGTGACCCCGCCGACGTTGTCGCTCTCGCCGTACCTGGCCAGTCCGACGACCTTCACCGGGACCCGCTCGGGCGTCAGCACGGCGGTCTCGTCGCCGACGCCAAGGTCGGCGCGCTCGGCGGTGGCGCGGTCGATCACGATCTCGCCGCTCGCCGATGGGGGGCGCCCGTCGGTGAGCGTCAGCCAGGCGAGCTCTGGGTCGTCGACCCAGTTGGCGGCGATCGAGGGGGGCCCATCGCCGCCGACCGGGTCACCGTCGGCGCCGATCAACGTCGCCGTTCCGCTGACCTCGGGCAACGCAGCAGCGACGCCGTCGAAGGCAGCGACGTCCGCCACCAACGTCTCGTCGATGAGCCCGCGGATGCGCGATTCCTCGGTGCCGATCCGTGTCTCGTTGCGCACGATGACGTCGGTTCCCTCGTTGGCCGCCGTGAACGTGTCCCGGAATCCGGCCTTGGTGGTCGCCCCGAGGATCAGCGTGGCGGCGAGGAAGGCCACGCCGAGGACGACGGCGATGCTCGTACTGGCCAGCCGCCGCTTGCGGCTCCAGAGTGTCGTGAGGATGGTGCGAAGCATGGGAGCGATCAGCCTTTGCGGTCGAAGTCCTTCATCCGGTCGAGGATGCGGGACGGTGAGGGGCGGGACATCGAGTCGACGATGCGACCGTCGGCGAGGAAGATGACGGTGTCGGCGTAACTGGCGGCGACCGGATCGTGGGTGACCATCACGATCGTCTGGCCGAAGCTTTCGACGGCGTGGCGCATGAACGTGAGGATCTCGTCGCCGGCCCGGCTGTCGAGGTTGCCGGTCGGCTCGTCGGCGAAGATCAGCTGCGGCTTCGAGGCCAGCGCCCTGGCCACGGCGACGCGCTGCTGCTGGCCTCCCGAGAGCTCGCTGGGGCGGTGCCGCAGACGGTCGCCGAGGCCGACGGTGGCGACCACGGCATCGACCCACGCTCGGTCCGGCTTGGTGCCGGCGAGGGTCATCGGCAGCACGATGTTCTCGGCTGCCGAAAGTGTCGGCAGCAGGTTGAACGCCTGGAACACGAACCCGATCCGCTCGCGGCGGACCTTCGTGAGCTGGCGGTCGCTGAGCTTGCCGAGCTCGACGTTGCCAAGCCAAACGCGGCCCGACGTCAGCGTGTCGAGCCCGGCGAGGGCGTGCATCAGGGTGCTCTTGCCGGATCCCGACGGACCCATGATCGCCGTGAAGCGGCCGGCAGGCAGGCCGACGCTCACGTCGTCGAGGGCGCGGACCTCGGTACCGCCGCGGCCGTAGACCTTGACGGCAGCTTCGGCACGGGCGGCGAGGGGGGTCGGCGCGGCCCAGGTAGGCATCGGCTCGGCCGGAGGTGCGTACGTGGTGGTCATGCGTCCAGTGTGCGGAACCTGCAGCGCAGCGGCAGTGGAGTGGACCGGCGTCTCGGCGCGGGGGTCTCCCCTACCGCGATCTGGGGGAGATTCGTGTCAGGGCCTGACTCGAATCTTCCCCAGAAGCGAGAGTGACACGGATCTTCCCCAGCTGACGGGGCGCGGTCAGGGCGGGTCGAGCGAGCCGGCGACGAGCTGGCCGGCGGCGATCACGGCGACCAGTTGGCGGGACTCGTCGAAGACGACGAGGTCGGCCAGCTTGCCGGCCTCGATCGTGCCGACGTCGCCGTCGATGCCGAGCAGGCGGGCCGGATTGGCCGACGCGGCCCGGCTGACGGCCACGTCATCGAGCCCCGCAGCGACCGCGTTGCGGTACGCGGCGTCCATCGTCAGCGTGCTGCCGGCGAGCGAGCCGCCCTCGGCGAGCGTCGCCATCCCGTCGCGGACAACCACCTCGAACCGACCGAGTCGATACCGTCCGTCGCCGACCCCGGCCGCGGCCATCGCATCGGTGATCAACACGATCCGTTCGGCTCCCTTGCTCGCGGCGGCGAGGCGCACGAACGCCGGGTGGAGGTGATGGCCGTCGACGATCAGCTCACAGCTGACCTCGGCGCCGGTGAGGCACGCTCCGACCATCCCGGGGTCACGGTGCTGCAGCGGGCTCATCGCATTGCCCAGATGGGTCGCCACCGTGGCGCCGGCGGCGATCGCCGCGACCGCCTGGTCGAACGTCGCGTCGGAGTGGCCGATGGCGGCGATCACCCCGGCGGCGGTGAGCTGCCCGATCGCCTCGACCGCGCCCTCTCGCTCCGGGGCGACCGTCATCATCCGCAGGCGCCCGCCCGCGGCGGCGACCAACTCGGCGATCACCGCCGGGTCTGGGTCGGACATGAACGCCGGGTCCTGCGCGCCGCACCGCGCCACCGACAGGAACGGGCCTTCGGCATGGATGCCTGCGACGCGGCGCCCTAGCGGCGGGGTCGGCGCCGACGAGGAACGAATCGATCCGACGGGCCGCGGCACAGAGTTCGGAGGCGGGGGCCGTGATCAAGCTGAGCAGCGTCGTCGTCGTCCCGTGCGCCAGGTGGAACTCGACGCCACCGGCGATCGCCTCGGGCTCCCCGGAGGTGAAGCTGTGCCCACCACCGCCGTGGACGTGCACGTCGACGAACCCGGCGACGATGGTCCAGCCGCCGTTGCCGATGGCCGTCGAGGGGGCGATGCCGCCGCCGACCTGGGCGATCCGCTCGCCGGCCGTCTCGACCCAGCCGCGGACCACCGACGTCGGGGTGACGACCCGTCCGGCGATGATCACCGCGTGACCTTGTCGGCAGCGCCCCACGCTGTCGAGTTGACCGCGTCGGCGAGCTCGGCGACGTCGCGCCCGGCGACCCGCCACGCATCGAGGGCTGCGCCCACGAAACCGGCGTCGGCGGCGAACCGGGCGGCGACGAGCCTCGGCAAGTCGCGCCACGGCAACGCCGCCGCCATCGCCGCGATCAGCGGTGTCGTGAGCGTGTCGCCGGCGCGCCCCAGCCCACCGCCGATGACGAGCACTTCGACATCGAGCAGCGCCACGACGCCGGCCAGCACGGTGGCGAGGGCGTCGACGGCTTCGGCCCACACGGCGGTCGCGGTCGGGTCACCGTCTCGCACCAGGGCGGCGACATCGCTGGCGTCGACGGTGCTGGCGAGCTGGCCGGTCGCCGCTGCGTACCGTTCGGCGATCGCCCGCGCCGAGGCGATCCGTTCCAGCGTGCTGCCGGGGGCGACGTGGATCTGGCCGATCTCGCCTGCCCGGAACGTCGCCCCTGGGCGGATCACACCGTCGACCACGACGGCCGCCGCGACCCCGGTGCCGATCGGCACGAACAGTGCCGAGTGGGCTCCGGCGGCGGCTCCGAATGTGGCCTCGGCGACGGCGCCGGTACGCACGTCATGACCGACCTTCACCGGCCGATCGAGCCGCTCGGCGAGCCGCTGCCGAACGGGCAAGTCACGCCAGCCCATCGTCACCGACAGTCGGCCGATCCCCGAGTCGTCGACGATCCCGGGAATGGCGACACCGACCCCGACGACGTCGAGGCGTTGTTCGGCACACTCGTCGACCAGCGCGGCGGCGACGGTGGCAATGTTGTCGAGCACGGCGACGGGGCCGAGCTGTCGGCCGCTCGGCACGCGCCGCAGCACGTGGAGGCCGGCCGGGCCGAGGATCCCGGCCTTCAGCGACGTGCCGCCGACGTCGACAGCGACGACGGCGAGGCGGTCGCCGGCCGCCCCCACTTCAGCGCCGGTCACCGTCGAGGACGACGCTGAACGACAGGGCGTGTGGGCGATCGGGGTCGCGACCGGCGTGGCGGGCGAGCTCGACGGCCAGACGCTGGGCGCGGATCAGATCGACCAACGGATCGAGGTCGTCGCAGACGAACTGCGCGCCGGTCGCCTCAACATCGCCGTGCAGCCCGGGCGGCGCGTCGCCGAACACCCACACGACGGTACCCGGACCGCTCACGCTCACCGGGCCGTGGCGGTACTCCATCGCCGGGTACGACTCGGTCCAGAAGCCGGCTGCCTCCCGGCACTTCAGCGCCGCCTCCTCAGCGATGGCCGACGCCCAACCGCTGCCGAGGAACGTGATCTGGCGGACGTCCCCGGCGGCGACGGGGAGCGAGCTGGTCACCGCCCCGGCGGCCGCCTCGACGACAGCTCCGAGATCCTCGCCGAGCGAGGCGCGCAGCATCGCCAGGACGGTCGTCGGGAAGCGTGTCTGGACCACCGACCGCTCGGCGGCGCCATCGAGCTCGACGACATCGTCCGCCAGCGCCGCGATCGGCGTCGCACCGTCGGCGGTGATCGCCACGATCGTCGGCGGTTCGTCGCGACTGGCGATCCGGGCAAGGACGTCGAGGATCTCGGTGGTAGTCCCCGATCGGGAGATCGCCACGACCCGGTCGTACCGCCGACCGTCGCGGTACTCGCTGGCCGCAAAGGCATCCGTCTCGCCCGCACCGCTGGCCTCGCGCAACGCGGAGTAGGCCCTGGCGACGTACAGCGAGGTACCGCACCCGACGACGGCGACACGCTCACCCGGCGCCGGCAACGCCCACGTGCCCTGGGACGGCGGCGACGGCCTCGGCCCAGCACGACGGCTGTGACGCCAGCTCGGCCTCGATGTGCGTACCTGGCGTGGTCGTGTCGGTCACGGGTCTCTCCGGTCGTCTGATCTCGAGGCAGGATGTAAGAAGCTGCACCATTTATACGCGAATCTTGCAAGTTGTCGCAACGTTCGTCGGTGTCGTGCTACCTTCCAGCAACGATGCAGCGACCGACGCGCTGGACGGCACTGCTCGACATGCTGGCCGGTGACGGGCGGGTGGAGATCGACACCGCCGCCGAGCGCCTCGGGGTGTCCGCCGCGACCGTGCGCCGCGATCTCGACGAGCTTGCCAGCCAGCAACTCCTCGTGCGGACACGCGGCGGAGCCGTGCCGACCAGCGTCTCGTACGACTTGCCGCTGCGCTACAAGCTGACCCGGCGACCCGACGAGAAGCGCTCGATCGCCGCCGCCGCCGCGGAGCTGGTGGTCCCCGGCAGCGTCGTCGGGCTCAACGGAGGAACAACCACCACCGAGGTCGCCCGCGCCCTGGCGCTGCGACCTGACCTGCGCGACGACTCCAGCGACGGCAGCGGCACTCCGATCACAGTCGTCACCAACGCCTTGAACATCGCCCACGAGCTCGCCGTGCGCCCGCAGGTCAGGCTCGTCGTGACCGGTGGGGTGGTCCGCGCCCAGTCCTACGAGCTCACCGGGCCGCTCGCCACGCCGGTGCTCGAGCGACTTACGCTCGACCTGGCGTTCCTCGGTGTCGACGCGATCAGCGTCGCCGACGGAGCGACCACCAACAACGAGTCTGAGGCAGCCGTCAACGAACTGATGACCCAGCGGGCCCGCACGGTCGTCGTCGTCGCCGACTCGAGCAAGCTCGGCCGACGGGCGTTTGCCAGGATCTGCTCGATCGACTGCGTCGACATCCTCGTCACCGGCGCGACCGGCGACGGCCCACTGATCGCTGACCTCAGAGCCGCCGGTGTCGACGTGATGACGGTCCGCCTGTCGTCGCGCTCGTAGCCGAACCTAGGGTGGTCTCGATGGACGCCCGCGTCGTCGCCCGCTTCCAGTCGACGCTGCCCCCCGACGACGACCATCCGTACCGCACCGGGCCGTGGCGGCCCAACGTCACGGAGTGGCACGTCGCCGACTGCGACGTCGTCGGCGAGCTGCCCGACGATCTCAACGGCATCTACTTGCGCAACACGGAGAACCCGCTGCACCCGGCGATCGGTCGCTACCACCCCTTCGACGGCGACGCCATGCTCCACGGCCTCCAGTTCGCCAACGGCACGGCCACGTACCGCAACCGTTTCGTGCGCACGGCAGGTTTCGAGGCTGAGCTGGCAGCCGGCGAACCGCTGTGGGCGGGGCTCGCCGAGCCGCCGAGCCGGTCGCAACGCGACGGTTGGGGTGCCCGATCGCGGATGAAGGACGCGTCCTCGACCGACGTCGTCGTGCACGCCGGCCAGGCGCTGACGAGCTTCTACCAGTGCGGCGACCTGTACGCCCAGGACCCATCGACGCTCGAGCAGCTCGGTGCCGTCCGGTGGAACGGGTGGTTCCCACGCGAGGGCGTCTCCGCCCACCCGAAGGTCGACCCGGTGAACGGTGAGCTGCTGTTCTTCAACTACGCGACGACAGCGCCGTACCTTCACTACGGAGTTGTCGATGCGAACAGGGTGGTGGCCCACTACGCGCCGATCGACCTCCCCGGACCCCGCCTGCCGCACGACATGGCGTTCACCGAGCACTTCGCCATCCTCAACGACTGCCCGCTGTTCTGGGATGCTGATCTGCTCGCCCGCGGCGTCTATGCCGTGCGCTTTCACCCCGACCTGCCGACGCGGATCGGTGTGCTGCCGCGCCGCGGCGGCAACGCCGAGATCCGCTGGTTCGAGGCCTCGCCCACCTACGTCCTGCACTGGATCAACGCCTTCGAGGACGGCGACGAGGTCGTCGTCGACGGCTTCTTCGAACGCAATCCGGAGGCAACGAGCAGTGGACGAGCGCCGACCGACCTGCCGGGGCGCGACGAGGCCGAGCAGCGCATGTTCCGCTTCCTCGACGCCACCGCCCTCGACCCGGTCCCCTATCGCTGGCGCCTCGACCTGCGCACGGGAGCGGTGAAGGAGGAACCGCTGTCGGACGTCGTGAGCGAGTTCGGGCAGATCAACGGTGGCCACCTCGGCATGCCGTATCGCTACTGCTACTCGCTCGTGCCGCAGCCCGGATGGTTCCTGTTCCGCGGCATCCGGCGGACCGATGTCGAGTCCGGCGCCGCCGACGACTGGCTCGCCGACGACGGTGTGTTCGTCAGCGAGGCGCAGATGGCCCCGCGCCCCGGCGGACGAACCGAGGACGACGGATACGTCGTGACCTTGACGACGGACGTCAACGATGATCGCTCGGAGTGCCTGGTGTTCGACGCCGCCCAGCTCTCCACCGGCCCGATCGCCCGCGTCCAACTCCCCGAACGGATCTGCTCCGGCACCCACAGCACGTGGATGCCGACCACCGCCTGACGATCAGTCGCAACAGCGCATTGGCGACAGAGAATCGGGACCTTTGGCCCGGGTGCCGGTCGGTCTGCTGTCTCTACCGTCGCCGTCATGACGAACACGTTGGAGGAACAGGCGTCGGACACGGGCGAGAGCACCACCGCTCGCATCGACGCGTTGGAACAGAACCTGCGGGGGTACCGCGTCAGCCGCGACGCCTGGACGTTCGCCATCTTCGGGATCGCCATCCTCACGGCGATCGCCAGCATCGTCGGCATCGGGCTGGCGCTCCGTGACGACGACGTCGACAACGGCGGCGCCGTCGCGGCGGTAGCGCCGGTGCAGGCCGACCTCAGCGAGTTCGCGATCACGTTGTCGGCGGGCTCGCTCGACGTCGGCGGCAGCATCGTCGTGACGAACACGGGCTCACAGACGCACAACCTGGGCGTCGAGGGCACGGACCTGCTCACGCCGGACATCGAGCCGGGTGGATCGGCGACCCTCGACCTGAGCAATCTCGACGCTGGCACGTACACGCTGTACTGCGACATCGCCGGCCACGCCGACTCGGGCATGACGGCGCCGCTGGTGATCGGTGGAGCCGAGCCGAGTGCTGCGGGGGCCGCGGGCCACGAAGACCACGCGATGATGACGCCGGAGCAAGGGGCCGCCATGGACCAGCAGATGATGGAGTCGATACTCGCCTTTCCGGCGGAGACCGAAGGCCGTGGCAATCTGCCATTGGAACCCGAGGTCCTGCCCGACGGCACGAAGCGCTTCGAGCTCACCGCGTCGATCGTCGACTGGGAGGTACGCCCTGGCGAAGTCGTTCAGGCGTGGGCCTACAACGGGATGGTGCCCGGCCCGCGGATCGACCTCGACGTCGGCGACAACGTCGAGGTCGAGCTGACCAACGAGCTGCCGATCGGCACCGACGTCCACTGGCACGGCATCGACGTTCCCAACGGACAGGATGGCGTGGCGCCGCTCACCCAGGAGTTGATCAGCTCCGGGGACAGCTACACCTATCGCTTCACGGTCGACGAGCCCGCCGTCAGCATGTATCACGCCCACGCCCACGCCCAAGACGCCGTGCCCAACGGGATGTTCGGGACGATCTTCGTCGGCGAGGTGCAACTGCCGGCGGGCCAGACGATCTCGGGGATCGAGATCCCGGCCGACCTGGAGATCGCCCAGAACTTCCCGATGGTCCTCAACGACGCGGGCGTGATCGGCCTGACCCTCGACGGCAAGAGCTTCCCGGCGACGGCACCGGTCGTCGCCACGGAGGGCGACTGGATCCAGGTCAGCTACTACAACGAGGGGCTACAGGTCCACCCGATGCATCTCCATGGCTTCGAACAGATCGTCATCGCCAAGGACGGCGAGCCGCTCGACCACCCCTACGCCGCCGACACCGTCCTCGTCGCCCCGGGCGAGCGCTACACCGTGATCTTCAACACGAGCGTTCCCGGGACATGGGTCTGGCACTGCCATATCCTCAACCACGTGGAATCCTCGGAAGGCATGTTCGGGATGGCCACGGCCGTCGTGGTCAACGAAGCCGTCTGACCGCTGTGGGAGGACGATGATCTTTACCCAGCACTATCTGGCGTGCCTGTCGCAAGCGTCTTACCTCGTCGGCGACGAGGGCAGCGGCCGGGCTGTTGTCATCGACCCTCGGCGCGACGTCGCCGTCTATCTCGACGAGGCCGACGACCATGGGCTGATCATCGAACGGGTCATCGAAACGCATGTCCACGCCGACTTCCTCAGCGGCCACCTCGAGCTGGCCGAACAGACGGGCGCGGTGATCTCGTACGGCAGCGGGGCTCGCCTCGAGTTTCCGGCAGAGCAGCTCGTCGATGGCCAACGGATCTCCCTCGGCGACGTCACCCTGGAGATCATGTCGACACCTGGGCACACGCCCGAGTCGATCTGCATCGTCGTGTACGAGCATGCCGACGACACGGTCCCCTACGGCGTGCTCACCGGCGACACCTTGTTCGTCGGCGACGTCGGTCGCCCGGACCTGCTCGCGTCCGCCGACCCAGACCTGTCCGCCGAGGCCCTGGCCCGACGGCTGTATCACTCGTTGCACGACCGCCTCATGCAACTGCCGGACGCGACCCGAGTCTTCCCGGCGCACGGAGCCGGCTCGTCGTGCGGCAAGCAACTCTCCACCGAGACGAGTTCGACGATCGGGTCGCAACGGGCATCGAACTATGCGTTGCAGCCGATGTCCGAGGACGCCTTCGTCGCCACCGTCACCGAAGGGCAGCCGTCCCGTCCGAACTACTTCGAGTTCGACGCCCAACGCAATCGCGAGGTGCGTCCGCTGCTCGACGACGACCCGCCGCCAGCGGTGTCGCTCGACGACGTGCTCGGTCGCCAGGTTGCCGGGGCCGTTCTCCTTGACTGCCGCGAGCCGGCCGACTTCGCCGCTGGTCACGTACGGGGCGCCGTCAACATCGGGTTGCAGGGGCGCTTCGCCGAGTGGGCCGGCGACGTGCTGTCCCCGCAGCGCGACATCGTGCTCGTCGGTGACCCCGCAGCGGCGACGGAGGCCAAGCTGCGCCTGGCCCGGGTCGGCTACGACCGTGTCGTCGGCCAACTCGCCGATCCGGCGGCGGTGTTCAGCGCCAACCCCGAGGTCGTCGAAGCGAGCTCGCGACTCACCGCCGCTCAGCTCGCGACGGTCATCGAGCAGCGATCCGACGTCCAGCTCATCGACCTCCGTGATTCGGCCGAGGCCCAAGGACGGGTGCTCCCAGGCGCAAGGCTCGTGCCGCTCGCCGCGCTCACCGAGTCATTGGACGACCTGGACCGCGCCGCTCCGGTGGTCGTTTACTGCGCCAGCGGGTACCGCTCGTCGATCGCCGCCAGCGTGCTTGCAGCGGCGGGGTTCGCCGACGTTTCCGACCTGCGCGGCGGGTTCGCCGCCTGGGAGTCCGCATGCGCACGTTGATGTACAACACGAAGCGGTACGACCGGCTGTCGTTCGAGGAGTGCAACGGCGAGCACGGCCACGAGATCGAGTACCTCGATGCTCGTCTCGACGCGCGGACCGCCGACCTCGCCGAAGGCTTCGGCGCCGTGTGCATCTTCGTCAACGACGACGCCGGGGCCGGCACGATCAGCCGCCTCGCCGAGCTTGGCGTGTCGGCCATCGCCCTGCGGTGCGCCGGCTACAACAACGTCGACCTCGCGGCGGCGGCTGATGCAGGCATCGTCGTCGTTCGGGTGCCGGCGTACTCGCCCGAGGCAGTCGCCGAACACACCCTTGCCTTGATCCTCGGCCTCGACCGGCATATCCACCGCGCCTACCAGCGGGTGCGCGACGGCAACTTCGCCCTCGACGGCTTGCTCGGCAATGGCCTGCACGGAGCGACGGCGGGCGTCGTCGGCACCGGTCGCATCGGGCACCTCGTCGCCCAGCTGCTCCTCGCCTTCGGCTGCGAGGTCGTGGCCCACGATCCCTACGTCGACGAGCGCCTCGTGGCGGCAGGTGTCCGCTACGTCAGCCGTTCCGAGCTGCTCCAGGGCAGCGACATCATCGCCCTCACCTGCCCGTTGACCGCCGACACGTTCCACCTCATCAACGCCGCTGCGGTCGCCGAGATGAAGGACGGCGTCATGATCGTCAACACGGGTCGCGGCGCCCTCGTCGACACCGCCGCCGTAATCGCCGGGCTGAAGTCCGGCCGCATCGGCGCCCTCGGCCTCGACGTCTACGAGGAGGAAGCGCCGCTGTTCTTCGAGGACCGCTCCACGGAGGTGATCACGGACGACGTGTTCGCCCGCTTGCTGACGTTCCCCAACGTGTTGCTCACCGCCCATCAGGCGTTCTTCACCAGACCGGCGTTACGGGCCATCGCCGCCACGACGCTGGCCAACCTCGCCGACCTCGACGCCGGCCGAGAGTGCCCGAATCGGGTCTAGCCAACCGCCG
Source organism: Ilumatobacteraceae bacterium (assembly GCA_963772825.1). Taxonomy (GTDB): domain Bacteria; phylum Actinomycetota; class Acidimicrobiia; order Acidimicrobiales; family Ilumatobacteraceae; genus Desertimonas. Next base: position 17,469 of record CAVYYX010000010.1, read on the forward strand.
AGCGGCGATCGGCTCAGTCCATCGGATGCAGTGTGCCGACCCGCAATCGGTTGCCGTCGGGATCGGTGAGCTGGATCTCCCGAGCCCACGGCTGATCCGTGATCTCGACGTCGAATTCGGCAGCGATCGAGTCGACGTCATCGACGTAGAAGTACACCAGCGTGTTCGGTCTGGCGTCGCCGGCGTGCTCCGAGAGGTGAAGATTGACGTCGCCACGACGGAGGAAGGCGTAGAGCGGGAGGCCATCGGCAAATCGGTGCTCGCCGACCAGCGAGAAGCCGAGCCGCTCGTACCAGCGAGCCGTCGCCCTGGCGTCGGCGACGCGAAAGATCGGCACGAGTTCCTCGTTCATCAGCGCCAACGTAACCCTCGGCGGGGTGCGACCCGCGGGGCTTCGCTACATACTGGTCTCATGACGGAACACAGCGACGCCGACGAGCCCGACGAGGCCGCCCTCGAGGCCTTCGACCTCGACGGCGACGGCAACATCTCGGTCACCGAGAACGCCCGCGCCGAGCTGGGGATCCTCGACGCCCAGGCCGAGAAGGGCGCCGAAGAGCCCGGCGTGAAGGGCAAGATGGCCAAGGTCGCCCACCGCGTTCTCGACAAGCTCGACAACGACTGAACCGGCTCGCGGCTACAGCTGCCCGAGGCGCTGCGCCTCGAACCTCAATCCGTCGCGATGATCGGGATGGGCGATAGCGATCAGGGCGGCGGCCCGTTCGCGCAGCGATCGTCCTCGTAACTCGGCGACGCCCCATTCGGTGACGACCTTGTCGACGGTGTTCTTGAGCGTCGTGACCACGTCGCCGGCCGCCAGCTGGGGAACGATCTTGGAGATCGAGCCCTCCTTGGCGGTGGACCGCAGGACCACGAAGCCCTGGCCGCCATTCGAATACATCGCCCCGCGAGCGAAGTCGGCCTGCCCGCCGCTCGACGAGTAGTACTTACCGCCGACGGTCTCCGAGGCGCATTGCCCGAGGAGGTCGACGGCGATCGTCGAGTTGATCGATACGAAGTTGCGCTCCTGGGCGATCACCCGCGGGTCGTTGACATAGCTCACCGGCCACATCTCGAACGCCGCGTTCTCGTCGAGGAACTCGTACAGCCGGCGGGTGCCGAGGGCGAACGTGCCGACGGTCTTCGTGCGATTGAGCTGCTTGGCGACGCCGTTGACGACACCTCGCTCGACGAGCTCCATCAGCCCGTCGGAGATCAGCTCGGTGTGCACGCCGAGATTGCGGTGCTCGGCGAGGGCGGCGAGGATTGCGTTGGGGATCGACCCGATGCCCGTCTGGATCGTTGCTTCGTCGGGGATCCGCTCGGCGATCAACGCCGCGATGCGATCGTCGAGGTCGGTACGTGGTGGGGGCGGCACCTCGACGAGCGGGCGGTCGACCTCGACCCACCCGAGGACCTGGCTGATGTGGATCTGGTTGCGTCCGAAGGTCCGAGGCTGCTGGACGTTCGCTTCGAGGAAGAAGCGTGCCCGCCCGATGAACGAGGCGGCGTAGTCGGCGTTGACGCCGAGGCTGAAGTAGCCGTGGCGATCGAGCGGTGACGCGGCGGCGAGAACCAGCGGGTCGCGAGTGCGCTCGCGGAGGATGTTGCGCATCTCGCTGAAGTTGTTGGGCACGAGGTCGAGGGTCCCGGCGTGGAAGCACGGCCGGGTGACGTGGGACAGGAAGTAGGACACGTGACGCAGCCGGTCGCCGAATTCGCCGTGCAGGTAGGGCCGATCGTGGACCGCGTGCATCTGGTGCACACGCACGCCGTCGAGGCGACCGGCATGGGCCTCGATGGCGTCGAGCAGTGCGACCGGCTCGCCGTTCGCCAACGGCACGATGACGTCAGCACCGGGACCGAGGTGGTCGAGCACGGCCTCGGGCACTGACGCCGCTGTCATCCGCCGCACCTTAGGAGAGCACGCTCGACCGGGAACGAACCGCGGAGTCCGATGCGCCGCGGGTGCTCCGCCCTCTCAGATCACGTCGAGCGTCGCAGGTCGAAGCTGACTTGGAGTCATTCCACGGTGATCTCGCCGGCCGTTCCAGAGATCGCCCTGGCTGATGGACCGACCGAAGCGGCGCCGGCGGTTTGGGTACCCGCGACGCTCAGGCGACAGCGGCTTTGATGAGCGCCACGACCTTCTTCTCGACCGCTGGCGTCCATTCGACGATCGCAAACGAGACCGGCCACATCGCGTTGTCGTCGAGCGTGGCCGCATCGTTGAATCCCAAGGTCGCGTAGCGGGCCTCGAACTTGGCCGCGCCCTGAAAGAAGCAGACGACCTTGCCGTCCGCGTTCGCATAGGCAGGCATGCCGTACCAGGTCTTGGACAGCAGCCCCGGCGCGTTCGCGTTGACGAGCGCGTGGATGCGTTCGGCCAGCGCGCGGTCGGCATCCGGCATCGCCGCGATCGCGTCGAGCACGGCGCGCTCGTTGTCTGCCTTCTTCTGGCCGCTGCGACCCTGCGCCTTGAGCTCCTCGGCGCGCTCTTTCATGGCGGCACGTTCCGCTGCCGAGAAACCGCCCGAACCGGACTTCTTCGTGGTACCCATCCCCTCGATCATCGCACGCCGACACCCCATCAGGGGTTGCGCATCAGCGCAGAACACGTCGCATTCGCTGCTCGTCCTTGCAGGGATCTGACGGGAGTGGCTGGTGCTCACCGGTCTCCCGGAAGCCCGCGGATTGATACAACCTGACGGCCGCGGTGTTTCCTCGCGTCACCCAGAGATCGACACTCGTGGCGTTGGTCTCGCCCGCCCAGCCCACGACTGCCTCCACCAACTCGATGGCGACCCCAGCTCTTCGCTGCGCCGGCGATACCCACATCGAGACCAGCTCGATCGACGACCCGACGGGATCAGGTCGATACCCGCCGACGATCCCAACGACCGACCGGTCGACGATGGCGAAGTACACGGAGCTGCGCAGTCCTGCCGCGCCGAGCGAGGCTCGTGAGGCCCAGTGGTCGTCGGGTTGGTCGACCTCAGCGGCATGGGTCGAGCCGAACGCCGACGGTGACTCCAAGAGCGCGGCGAGGCGGATCGTCTTCAGGACCGGGCCCTCGTCGGCTCGGATACGTCGCACCGTGACGTCCACGCTCGTGAGTCTCGCCGACACGATCCTGGAGAGAGTTATCACTTTGACGGCCGCCGACTGCCGGGACCTCGGCTCACCGGCTGCCTCCGGTGTGGCTCAGGAGCCGGCGCCGAAGTCGACGTCTTTGGCCGCTACCGTCCCGGCGGTCCGTCCCGGCGCCGACTGTTCGCTCCAGTACAGGTTGGTGTGGGCGATCACTTTGTCGGGCGGTGGCGCGCCCCACTCGGTCAGGTCCTCAGTGGTGTGTGCGTCGCTGACGAGGGTCGTGTCGTAGCCCCGCACCAGCGCTCCGTGGAGCGTCGAGCGGATGCACATGTCGGTTTGCGCGCCGGCGACCAGGAGTCGTCCGACACCAAGCTCCGAGAGCACCGCCTCGAGCGGAGTGTCCTCGAACGAGTCCCCGTAGTGCTTCTCGATCAGTGGCTCACTCTTCGCGGGCGTCAGGACGGACACGATCTGCCACGCCTCGCTCCCCTGCTCCAAACCCTCGTCGGAGTGCTGCACCCACACGACCGGAACATCACTCGCGCGCGCCCGCTCGACCAGCTGACCGATCGTGGCCACCACATCATCCCGTTCGTGCGCACCCTCGACGACGCCGTTCTGTACATCGATCACGAGGAGCGCCGTGTTCGGCCGGTTCGGGAGGGTCGTCATGTGCCTTGACGCTAGACCAGCACACGACGTACTGGGCGAGGCACTAGCTGTATCTAGCGACTGGCTCGACGCGCGCCGTTGGTGACCGACCCCGAACTCTGCGTGGAGGATCAACCGCGACACTCCGTGCCTCGGGTCGGTGCTCAGGTTGCCGCGTCAGTCGGCTGAGACGGGGTGGTAGCGGCAGACCAGCACACCGGTCTTCGCCGTCTCGATGGAACTCAGCTCGAACTCACGCGCCACGCCGTCGGCGGGGAACAGGGTCTTGCCGCCACCGAGCGTGATCGGCTCGACCATCAGGACGAGCTCGTCGACGAGGTTGGCGGCAAGCAGCGAGCGTGCGACGGTCAGGCTGCCGTAGACGTAGATGTCGCCGCCCGGCTGGGCGCGCAGCGCGGAGACCTCCTTGGCCAGGTCGGCGCCCCGGATGATCGTGGTGGGCGTCCAGACCGCCACGTCCTCGTCGGTGAGGGTGTCAGACACGACGTACTTCTGTGCGCCGTTGATCCAGTCGGCGAACCCGCCCGTTCGGCCGGGCCACGCCTCGGCCGAGACCTGATAGGTCCGCCGCCCCTGGAGCAGGACCTCGTTCTGCTCGGTGAACCCTTCGACGACTGCGCCCATCACGTCGGGGTCGAAGTACTTGATCGACCAGCCACCGTGTTGGAAGCCGCCGCTGGTGTCCTCGGTCGCGCCACCGGGCGCCTGCACGACGCCGTCGAGGCTCATGAACTCGCTGATCACAACTCGCATATCACTCTCCATTCGGGATGCTGCTTCATCGTGACAACGAACGAGGATCGTCCAACTCGACAGCTCGTGCGAGAGACTTCATCGGCGCGGGCCGGGTTTCGTGTCCTGATGGTTGGGACCTTGTCAGTCCGGCCAGTCGGGGTCGACGACCGAGGAGAACGTACCCGGAATCGACCTCGTGCCGGCGCTCGAGTGAATGATTCGCACGTCTGTGTAACTGAGCTCGACCAGCGTCACGACCTGTCCATCTGGGCATTGGAGCAGGTGTCCCCCGGGGGAGACAGAGATCGTTCCGGCGACCTGACCGCCCGTGGCAGGGAAGGGCCCAAGAAGCGTGGTCCCCGCACTGGGTGTGATCGCCACCAAGGGATCCCCCGGGAAGTTGTCGTCGTCATCCTTGCAAGCCCACGTAGCCGTTCGCTCCGCCCGGAGGGTGACCGAGGTCGTCACCGTGTTGCCGAGCCCGGCGACCTTGTAATCGACGACCAACTGTCCGACGCTGGGCGGGACTGATGCGTTCGCCCGGATGAAGTGCGGGTTGGCCGCAGTCGCCGTCGCGACGGCGAACAGGCTGGTCATGACGAACGTGACAACCGCACCGCCGAAGACTTTCCTCATGGTTCTCACCCTCTCTGTTGCGCTGTCTACGAGGATGACGGAGCGCTGCCCGACGCGGAACTGGGCTATCCCTCGGCGAGCACTTCCGGATTCCCCTACCGTGACGGTGGCGCCAACGTTCGTGAATCGTGCGCGAGAGGTCGCGTCGATAGGGTCGGTCCGATGGCCATCGATCCGCTGCTCACCGACCCCCCGCGGGGCTCAGGCGGCACCGACGCGAAGTCGCCGACCACGCGACCCTACGGTCGCCGGCGTGCCACCGCCGCGCTCGCCGCCTGCGGCGTCGCGGTGGTCGTCGGGTTCGGCATCACGATCGCCGCCGGAGATGACCCGGGCGACGCAACCGCGACGACGGGAGCGGCCGTCACCGCTGCCACCGCCCCGCCCACCGCGGCGGCGCTCCCCACCACCATGCCATCGATCGACACGCCCGGCAGCCTGTGGTGGCTGGTCAACCCACAGCGCCCGCTCCCCGATGGGTACGTTCCCCCCGACCTCGTCACGCCGGACGTGCCGTTGAAGCCCGACACCGGCGCCACCCAGCTCAGCGCCGCCACCGCGGCCGGTTTCGAGGCGATGGTGGTCGACGCCGCCGCTGCCGGTTTCCAGCTGCAGCTCAACAGCGGCTACCGCTCGCTCGAGCAACAGCAGATGCTGTACGACCGGTTCGTCCAGGACTTCGGCGAGGAGGTGGCGGCACAACGCGTCGCCGTGCCAGGAACGAGCGAGCACCAGACCGGGCTCGCAGCTGACGTCGGTCTCGTCGGCCTGCCCGACGACCAGCTGTTCGGCGACACCGAAGCAAGCGTCTGGGTCGCCGCCAACGCCCACCGCTTCGGGTTCGTCCTGCGCTACCCGCCCGAGAAGGCCGAGATCACCGGCTACACGGACGAGCCCTGGCACCTGCGCTACGTCGGCGCCGAGCTGGCCGCGGAGCTGCACGCCAGCGGTCAGACGATGGAGGAGTACTTCGGCCTCGTAGGCGTTGAACCGGCGCAAGGCCACGGACGTCGCTGACCGCGATCAGCCGGGGCTTGTCCGTCGGAGGCGGTCGACGACAGATCGGGCCCTCGCCCACAGGGTCGTCAGCACCTTGTGGCGCGCTTGTCGGTGGGGCGATGAAATCGGGCGGAAGACGTCGGCGACGGCGTTGGCGATGTCGGTTCCGTAGTCCTTGCGCGGGCGTGCGCCTTGTTCGATCTGGATCCCGCCGCACGGGCTGAGCCTGTTGACGAGGTTGCTCGGGTCGTCGCCGCCGTGTCGCTCGTCGGGGAGCGCCACCCGCACGGCCAGGTTCTCGGGGAGGACGCGATCGATGGCCTCCCTCAGACGCTCTTTCAGCTCGCTCGGTGCTGTTCCACCGATGAGCACGCCTGGTTCGTCGTCGAAGCCGTGGAACGCCACGGCGTTGGCGAAGCGCCGAGACATCACGGAGGCGAGCAGGGGGAAGCCGGCAGGGTTGAGGTCTGTGGACGTGATGTGCCAGCGATCGAAGGCCCCGCCGTCGGGCCTCCAGCCCTTGGCCCGCCAGGCGCTGGCCAGGTGCCGGCCGAGGCGCTCGACCACCAGTTCGGCTTGCTCGTCGGTGTGCCGTTCGATGTCGCCACCGTGAGGGGCGATGGCGATGAGATGGTTCTGCGAGCCGTCGTCGCAGAGCCGCTCGACCAGTTCGCCGGCAGCGCGGGCGTCCTCGTCGCATAGCTCCTGATCGACAACTTTGGTGTCGAGGACTCCCTCGAACTCCTCCTCCGACAGGAGCCGTCGCCGGCCACCGAGACCGATGCGCACGACGGCGTCGGCAGTCTCGTGCAGCAGCTCGCTCACCGTATAGAGGGCGAACTCGCCATGACGATGGATTCGCACCTGCTGCCCCAGCTCGCCGCCGAGCGACACGAACACTCGCGCCGCCGGCGCACAGTGTTCCTGGCGGCCCTTGAGGTCGTCCTGCGTGTCCAACGCCTTCCTCACGAATGTCGTTGTTGTAGCCATGCGATCTTCTCCAATCTCGGGCCGTTCGTAGTCCGGAGCTTGTTGACCGCGTCGAAATACACCACTCGGCCGCTGGGCGCATCAGTGGTGTCGTGTGACGCGCCGCCGTACGATGCCTTGGAACCCGTGAAGGGAGGCATGGCATGGCCGGAATCGCCATCATCACGGAGTCCTGCATCGACGTGAAGGACCGAGCATGCGTCGACGTCTGCCCGGTGCAGTGCATCTACGAGTTCGACGCCGCCAAGGGTGTGCTGTTCTCGGAGGTCGAGGCGGGCGGCGGCGTCGAGAACACCCATCAGCCGAACCCCGACACGATCGGCATCTTCGGCGACACCCTGCTTTACGTCAACACCGAGGAGTGCACCTCGTGCACCGCCTGCTACCAACCCGACGTGTGTCCGGTCGGAGCGATCTACTCCGAGGAACAGGTTCCCAACGGAGCCAACAACACGAAGTACAACCCCGCCGACGAGAACAAGGGACATGACCACACGTTCTTCATCCAGCTCAGCCGCGACGTCTTCGCCGATTGAGGTTCACGCCCGCGGGTCGGTCGATGACCGCCGCCGAATGTCACTGGTCGATGTGCCGCTCGGCGAGCCGGTCAGCTCGTCTCCAGCTGGCGGTGGAGGCCGCCGAGCAGGTGCGCGTACTTGCTGTCGTGGCCGGCCGTCGTGCCGCTGGCGTGTTCGAGGGACACGAACCCGTGGATCGCGCTGCGCGTGTTGCCGGCGATGAGGTCGGCTTGGTCGGGCCCGAGGCCGACGCCGAGGTAGACGCGGGCGAACACGGTGTGCAATGCCTGGTTGGCGACGACGAGATCGACGTTGTCGGCTGCGGCCGGGCGCAGGATCGCCGAGTACTGGCCGGGATGACCGCGGGCGAATCCACGATAGGCGTGACCGATGGCGTCGAGGGCGTTGGCCCCGGCAACACCCATCGCTGCCGCCCCGACTGCACTGGTGAGATGGTTGGTGGCCGTCACGGCAAGGCGGTCGCGCAACCGATCGAGGTTGCCGACGTGGCTGTAGAGCGCCGAAGGTCGGACTCCCAGTGTCTCGGCGATTGCGCTCAGTGACAGCGCCTCGAACCCCTCCTGATCGATGAGGACGATGGCTGAATCGACGATGCCACCGGGTGGGATGCGCCCACGAGCCATACGTGGACGATACACCAAACATGTCGTGCTGTCACGTCTCTTGACAATTACCATGTCTTGGTGAAAGACTGTCACTAAACATCCAACCCTTGAGGAGGTCAACGATGCTTCTGCAGAACGATCCCTTCCGCGACATCGACGCCTGGTTCGACCGCATGACTGGGCGGTCGGCGAGCAATGGGCAGTGGCCGATGCCGATGGACGCTTACAAGCGCGGTAACGACCTGTGGGTCGACATCGACCTGCCCGGTGTGGACGCCGATTCGGTGGAGATCAACGTCGAGCGCAACGTGCTCACGGTGTCGGCGCAGCGCAGCGGGGAGCGCAACGAGGGCGACCAGGTGTATCTCGCCGAACGACATCGAGGCAGCTTCCGCCGCCAGGTTCACCTCGGCGACGGTCTGGATGCCGAGCGCATCGAGGCCCGCTACAGCGACGGGGTGCTCACCCTGCGCATCCCTGTCGCCGCCGCGGCGCAGCCGAGGAAGATCCCCGTGATCACCGGCTCGGCCGCCCGGGCGATCGACACCTCGTCGACTGAGGAAGGCGTCGTCCAACTAGGGCGAGCCACCCGCCGGGTGGCTGAGCGGACGTCAGTAGGCTCGAGCGGTGGATCGCACCGCCCCGACGAGCGACGACCGAGACGTACCAGGGCGGCTTCCCTGGTCCGACGTCGCCGGGGCGGTGCACGCCTTCGCCGAGGCGGCGCTGGCGCTGCCGATCGATCGGCTCGCCGACGTCCAGGTGCTGGCCGCCGAGGCCACCGGGGCACGTGGCGCGTGTATCTACATCGCCGACTACGCGCAGCAGGTCCTGCGGCCGCTACAGACGGATACGCAGGAATCAGCGACCTCGGTCGACGGTTCGAGCCTCGGTGGCGTGTTCCAATCCGGCGACACGTTCATCGGCGAGGGATGCATCGCCGTCGCCCTGGTCGACGGTCGAGACCGCGTGGGCGTCGTCGAGTTCCGCTATGGGGACGAATCGACGAGCTCGGTCGAGTTGGCCGAAGCCGTCGGTAACGCCCTGCTTCTCGTCCTCGTCAGCAGGCGGCGCTACACCGACTTGATTCTCAGAGCACGCCGAGCGCACCGGTTGACGACCGCCGCCGAGATGCAATGGGATCTTCTCCCTCCTCTCACGTGCGGAGCGTCCGGGGTCTCGATCGCCGGCATCCTCGAGCCGGCCTACTCGACAGGTGGTGATTCCTTCGACTTCGCCGTCAACGGCGACTTCGTCGAGTTCATCGTCGTCGACGCCGTCGGTCACGGCATGCCGGCCGTGCTCAAGTCGATCGCCGCCATCACCACGTATCGCAACGTGCGGCGCGAACGCGGCGGCCTCGCCGCCGCCTACGAGGAGATCGGACGTGTGATGGTCGATCAGTTCGGGGAGCGCTACTACGCGACCGGAGTGATCGGCTCGTTGCAGATGTCGACCGGCGAGCTCACCTGGATAAACGCCGGACATCCCCAGCCGCTGCTCGTTCGCGACGGATCGGCGCGACACCGGCTGTGGTGCGCTCCATCGCTGCCGATGGGGCTAGCAGGCGACGTCCGCGAGATCTGCTCGACGACCCTGCAGGCCGGTGACCGGCTTCTCGTCTACACCGACGGCGTGGTCGAACGACGAGGAAGCCCGGTACCCGCGCCGTACCTCGACCGGCTGACCGAGCAGCTCATTGCATCCACCTCCGACGCCGTGCCCACCGAGGAAACGCTGCGCCGGCTGGTCCGCTCGGTCCTCGGATCGCTCGATGATGGCCTCGACGACGACGCCACGCTCGTGCTCGTCGAGTACCACGGCTAGCCGACCGCTGTGCCGGTTCGGCGGACCGAGTGGCCCTCCCGAGTAGCGGGCGAGCGGCCGGCGGTTAGCGGGACCCGGCCGCGGCAGCCGCTGTCTTCGAGGCGGCACGTTTGGCCGTGCGAGCCGAGCGCTTCGAGGCGGCTCGCGCCGTCCCTCCAGTCGTGGTGGCCGCCCGCTTGGCGCTCGACCGCGTCGCCCGCGCCGATTTCTTCGCCGTGGTCGCCGTCGCCTTGGCACCCGATCGAGCCGTCCCGGCGGTCTTGGCGACGCCCGACCGGACGCTACGGGCGGTCTCGTCGGCGCCGTCGATTGCCGTTGAAGCGGTTCGGCGGACGCTCTTCGCCCGGTTCCGGGCGGTCGTCGACCCGGTTGGGGAGACCTTCGGCTTGCCGGTACCCAGGATGCGGGCAATCAGGTCCTGCACTGCGCTGATACTGCCCTGGGCGATGCCGCTGAGGTTGTCGCCCACGCGGTCGACGACTCCGGCGATCGCTCCACCCACGGTGTTGCCTGGCGGGACGTCGGGCAGACGGGGGTGCGGGTGCGTCGGCGCCGATTGCTTCGCATCGGCAAGCGCGGCGCCGATCTCGGCGAGTGCCTTTCGGTTGAGCCCGCCGCGCACCTTCGGGAAGAACTCGCCCTCTTCCTCCTCGACGTGGTGGCGGACGTTCTCGATGAGCACGGTGACCTTGGCGTCGAAGCGCTCGTCACCCGGATCGAGGTCGGCAAGCTCGGCCAGCACCCACTTGACGATGTGGTGCTCCTCGAGACTCTCCAGGGCGAGGTCCTCGGTCTCCGGTACCGTCGCCCGGGCGACGGGGTAGAACACCTGCTCCTCGATGGCGGCGTGAACGCTGAGCTCCTCGATGATTCGATCGACGATCTGTCGCTTTTCGACGTGTGCCCGGTCGCCCGCCTTCTCGAAGCGTTTGAACAGACGCTCGACGGTCTTGTGGTCGTTGCGGAGAAATGTGATCGCATCCATGGAACAGGTGAGTACCCACAACCAGATCGGCTGAGTCACCGACCTGTCAGAACGAGACCTGATCCGCCCTGGGGCCCATGGTTGGCGCCGAAATAAGCGTTCAGGTTTGGTCGACGGTGGGGGTGCGGTCCCAGTAGCGCAGAGTCCGGCAGTGTTCGAGGAATGTGGCGATCGCGGCGTCACCGTCGAGCGCGATGTATCCGTCGTCGAGGTCGACAACGGCTTCGAGCAGGGCCTGGGCTTCTGGCACGTAGCCGAGATACTTGCAGTGGGCGTGGGCGTCGCTGATGAAGTCCTTGGTGGCGGCGTCCTTGGCGAGGAGGTCGGCGGCGTCGGCCGTGGCGAGGATGACGACCGCGTCGTACAGGACAGACGGGCCGCCGTCGATCCTCTGGTGGGCTGGCACGAGTTGTCCGTCGCTGGTGACGACGCCGCCGATTTGTGGGGCGACGAGTTCGACGAGTGCTCCTTCGGCGGTTGCCGCCTCGCGTAGCGATGCCAGCAGTGCCGCGTCGGTGCCGTCGGTGATCAGCGCGCCGATCTTGCGGCCCGTGAAGCTGTCCGGCCCGTTGCGGATGATGCTCAGCGCCGGTGAGGGGGGCAGGTCGGTGATCGGTGGCCGAGCCGGGATGCGACGGTTCCGGTAGCGGGTCGAGCCGCAACCCGTCGGCAACCCGTTGGGCGAAGTCGTCGTCGACGTTGCGCAGGTTGGCGACCATCCGGGCGCGGATGCCGGGTTGTTCACACTTGCTCAGCTCGAACACGAAGGCGTCGACGATGTGCGCCTGCTCGACAGGGGTTTGGCTGACGTAGAACTGGCGGGCCTGGCTGTAGTGGTCGGCGAACTTCTCGGACCGGACGCGTGCCTTCGTGCCGTCGATTGGCTCCTCGAAGCTGTGGAAGCCACCGATGGGGTCCTCGCGGGGACCGGCACCGTCGCCTGACCAGGAGTTCGGCTCGTAGTTGACCCGCCCGACGGGGTTCTGCATCGCCATGTGCCCGTCCTGCTGGAAGTGGGCGACCGGACACTTCGGCGCGTTGACCGGCAGGTGCGTGAAGTTCGGTCCACCGAGGCGCTTCAGCTGGGTGTCGAGATAGGAGAAGTTGCGGCCCTGGAGCAACGGGTCGTTGGTGAAGTCGATGCCGGGGACGATGTTCTGGGTGCAGAAGGCGACCTGTTCGGTCTCAGCGAAGAAGTTGTCGACGGTGCGGTCGAGCACGAGGCGGCCGACACGGCGAACCGGGACGAGCTCCTCGGGAATGATCTTCGTGGCGTCGAGGACGTCGAAGTCGAACGAGTCGGCGAACTCGTCGTCGAACAGCTGAAGGCCGAGCTCCCACTCGGGGAAGTCGCCGGCGTTGATCGCGTCCCAGAGGTCGCGCCGGTGGAAGTCCGGGTCGGCGCCGTTGATCTTCACCGCCTCGTTCCAGACCACCGACTGCATGCCGAGCTTCGGCTTCCAATGAAACTTCACGAACGTCGACTCGCCCGCCGCATTGACGAGCCGGAACGTGTGCACGCCGAAACCTTCCATGAACCGGAAGGAACGGGGGATCGCACGGTCGGACATTGTCCACATCACCATGTGGGTGGCTTCTGGCATCAGCGAGATGAAGTCCCAGAAGTTGTCGTGAGCCGATTGCGCCTGGGGAAAGCCGCGGTCCGGAGCCTGCTTGACTGCGTGGACGATGTCGGGGAACTTGATCGCGTCCTGGATGAAGAACACAGGGATGTTGTTGCCGACAAGATCCCAGTTGCCTTCCTGGGTGTAGAACTTGACGGCGAAGCCGCGGACGTCACGGGCGAGGTCGAACGATCCCTTGTTACCGGCAACCGTGGAGAAGCGCACGAACACCGGGGTGCGTTCGCCGGGGCGCTGGAACAGGTCGGCGCGAGTGAGATCGCTGAGCGACTCATACGGTTCGAAGAATCCGTGGGCGCCGAAGCCGCGAGCGTGGACGACACGTTCGGGGATCCGCTCGTGGTCGAAGTGGAAGATCTTCTCGCGGAAGTGGAAGTCCTCCAGCAGTGAGGGCCCGCGCTCGCCCGCACGCAGTGTGTTCTGGTCGTCGGCGACAGGAGTTCCCTGCTGCGTCGTCAACCGGTTCTCGGTGCCGGTCGACGTCTGATGCGTCTCGCCGCCAGCACCGACCTCGTCGATCAAGTTCGCGGCGGCCACGTCATCGGGCGCCGCGTCAACCGTCGGTGCGGCCGGGCTCTCGTTCGTCGCCGCTGACGTCGCCCGGCTTCGCTTGGCGGCGGCAGACTTCTTGGCAGCGCTCTTCCTGGGGGCGGTCTTCTTCGGGGCCATGGCACCACTCCTTGCGTCGGGACGTCGGGGACCGAGGGCAGGCCACGGTCACGGTGCCGAGTACCCGAAAGTCGCCGGACGGAAACGGGCGGCCGCCGAGCGATTCGAATCCGCCAACCCGGCGCACGTCATCGAACAGCGTGAGGGCGACTTGTGCCGACGGCGACCCCGATTCCCTGAGGGTCAGGGCTGAGTGCAAAATCTGTGTCGCGTTCGTGCCGACGGAGTTGTCGCCCGGCGTCGTTGATCAGGTCGAGTTCTTCGAGCAACACCAGCCTGCGCTCGTCGGGCGCAATGTCGAGCAGGTCGTCCAAGGCGGCGATGAGCCGTCTCGTCACCTGTGGTGACTCCTGGCCAGCAAGGCGAATCTCGTTGAACGCCAACCGCACGTACGCATCCCACTGCATGACCGGGACGGTCAACCGCAACTGTCCACGATCGTCGTGGTAGCGACCGTCCGGAATCGCCCGCACGGCGAGTTGACGGAGCGCGTCATGAAGGCGGTCGATCGCCTGCACAGCGGTCGTCGGATCGAGGAACGGCGAGTCCGACAATGCTCGCTCGGCCATGTCGACAAGCATCCGGAATCCGTAGGCGACATCCTCGTCCAACGTCCGTTCCAGCGCCGACGACAGCGCGTCCACGGCGCCCCCGGAGTCCACCTTGTCCGTTGGACCTTCGATACGGATCAGCGGGGCACCGGCGGCGACAAACTCACCAAGTGCGGGAACCACGTGCAGGACACAGTGCCCTTCGGACGCCAGATCCACGAGCCGCTCCCGGTCAATGCCGGTAAGGACCCCCGACTTCGGTGCCGTGATGACCTGCGGATCGACAACCTCGGCGACGAGTCGCTCGGGAAAGTGGACATCGAGCAGGCGTCGGGTGTCGTTGCCGACGAGTTCGATCAACGCCGACACTCGCAGGGATCGCCCGATGTGATCCACATACAGCACGAGCATGGCGATGCTCGTCAGCACCAGGACGTAGCCGACAGCGATTGCCACACCGGGGACCTGGCCGTCACCTTCGAACTGCACTTCGCGCATCGCGATCATGGCGTGGGCGAACGTGGCCACGAACAGGCCGATCGACAGCTGGCTGGGCCGGTCGCGCAGGAACGTCTGCACGATCCTCGGCGAGAACTGCCCCATCGCCAACTGCACTACGACCATCGTGATCGTGAGCACCAACGTCGCCAACGACACCATCGACACCGCGATCGTCGTCAAGATGGCCAACGCTGCGTCTGGTCCACCCGTCATCCACGACGGAATCACCTCGAAACCGAAGGCACGATCGATCGCCACCGTTCCCAGCGACAACACGATGCCGCCGAGCACGCACATCACCGGGATGAACCACAGGGCCGAGCGCACTCCTGTCGACGGAGAAGCCATCGACGCTCCCTACCGGTCTTCGGCGGTGACGTCGAACCGCCGGAGGTCCCGCACCGCCGGTCCTTGCACCACGGTGCCGTCGTGGCCGAAGCGGGAGCCGTGACACGGGCACTCCCACGTGATCTCGTCGGCGTTCCAGCGCAAAATGCACCCCAGATGAGTGCAGGTGAGGCTCACGGCATGAACGACACCGACTTCGTCTCGGTAGCCGCCGATGATCCTTCCGTGGTGGCGCACAACTCCAGCTTGACCGGGAGCGCACCAGTCGACTCGGTGGGTCCGAAGTCGGCCGAACCAGTCGCCGACGAGGTGACCGCCGACCTTGAAGTTGTCACGTACGAGGCTTGCGACCGCGCCCTGATCGGCCACGCAGCTTGGCCGGAACCGATGCGGGTGGCACCGGCGTCGCCGAAGCGCCGCAGCGCACGGTCTGAGGTGACGACCGTTGAGCTCGGAATCTCCGCCCAGCGTGGTTGACCTCAGACGTGACACCGCTGCTCGTCAGTCCGACTTGGCCATGTTGTCGCGTGCGTTCTTGGCCCGGGCTGCACCGATCGCCGTCTTCACGCTCTTCTGCTCCTCGGGTGGGGGCAGCACCGCAGGCAGGCCGAGCGCCTCCAACCACAACTCGCGGGTCCAGCCTGTGGTGTGATAGAGGTGCTCGTCTTCCTCCTCCTCGACCTCGTCACAGGCCGCCGAAATCGCCTTGGCAGCGGGCCCGGTGGCCTTCTCGCTCACCGTTCGGAGCAACTCCCAGTTGAGGTGATCCTTCGTTTCAGCGTTCACGACGCTCTCACCGGCCACGAGCTGAGCAGCTTCGGGGGGACCCGAGGCCAGCGCCATCTCCATCGCCGTCACCAGCGACTCACCGACGTGACGAACCACGACGCGGCCCGGAGTTTCCGCCGACGGATCGAGCCCGAGCTCCCCGAACAGCGTCTCAAGAACGGCGCGGTGATTCTCAGTCTGTTCGAGGTACTCCTCCCATTCCCTCTTGAGGTCATCGTTGACCGCACACTTGATGGCCGTCACGTAGACGGCGAGACCGCCAACCTCGGTCTCCAACGCTTGGTAGAGGAGTTCGTGGAGCTGTTCGTCCTTCATTCGCCATCAGTCCTTCCTATGAGTTTGTCCTTGGCCGTGTAGACCGCTTCTTTGACCTTGCCGGCAAGCTCGTCGACCTGCCTTCGCGTTCGAATTCTTTGTCGTCGGTGAGGTCGCCGACAGCCGCCAAACCCATACCCGTTGGCTCGTCGCGCCATCCCTATGCCGGCAAGTCAGCCAACACGTCCCCAACGCATCTCCCCCGACCGAGCCGCCGCGTCGCCGAGGAAGACGCGTGCGGACAGTGCCTCGAAGAGATTCTCGAGCGCTTGGTGCGTGGCCGCCTCGCAGACCTCCTCCGGTTCACCGTCGAAGCGATGCGTCGAGCCGCGGACGACACCGCTGACGAACGTACCGACGAACACGGTGCCGACCTCAACACCGTCCTCCGGCGCACCTCCGGCGAGTCCCGTTGTCGCGACCGACACCTCTGCGTCGAGGAGTTCGGCGACGCCGTACGCCATCTGCCCAGCCGCCTCGATCGACAGCACACTCTCGGCGGTGACACCGAGCAGTTCGGCTTTCACGCCAGGCTGGTAGGCGACGAGCCCGCCTCGAAGGAACGTGACCGCGTCGGCAACCGAAGCGAACGCGGTTGTCAGCCTTCCTGCGGTCAGCGACTCGGCACACGCGAGACGACGGCCCGCCAACCTGTCAGCGACAGCGGTCGCCAGTTGAATGACATCGTCGTTCACCGCACGGCTGTACCGCACTGAGATGACCTCCAAACACCGCGGATGCAAATCACTCGCCCGATGACCCTTGAGGATCGACTGGTAGGGACGGTACGCCGACTCTCCGTGCTCTTGGACGGGGCTGCCGGTGCCGGCCGTGAGGCGGGTGTGACTTCAAATGGGTGTGGGTACTGCGGCTTGACGCAGAGGAGGAACCTATGCCGGGCAAGTCAGCACACGTCAAGAACGAGAAACAGTACGAAGCGCTCAAGGACAAGGGCATGTCCAAGGAGCGTGCCGCCAAGATCGCAAACTCGCCCAATGCGTCCAAACATGGGGGTGAGAAGTCGCATTCCGGGTCGGGCAAGAGCAGCCAGGGCGGTACCCATGCGCAGCACAAGGCTGCGGGCAGCAAGGGTGGCAAGGCCACGGCCAGGTCGAAGTAGTCCGCCATGACCGCGGGCCATCCGTACATAGGGGTCCGCGTCGAAGGGGCTGGCGTCGTCTCTGTGCGCTGAGAGCGGCAGCCCAACGCGCCGGTTGGACCCGCCGGCGTGTGGCGAGAAGAAATGATGATTGTCCTAGACGTGCGACGGGCATCACTCATTCATGATCGGCGGCCCGACCATGGAGACGAGGTGGACGGCTGAGCCGTTCGTGCCCGCATCCCGCTCGCTGCGGACGTTGCAGCGCGCCGTGCAGGACTGCAAGGGCTGCCCTCTGTACGCCGACACCACCCAGGCCGTGTTCGGCGAAGGCGCCCGGAGCGCGCCGATCGTGCTGGTCGGTGAGCAACCCGGCGACCAGGAGGACAAGCAGGGTCATCCGTTCGTCGGCCCGGCGGGCAGCGTGCTGTGGCGCTGCGTCGACGACGCCGGGATCGATCGCGAGTCGGTGTTCGCGACCAACGCTGTCAAGCACTTCAAGCACGAGGACCGAGGCAAGCGGCGGCTGCACAAGAAGCCCAACACCGCCGAGGTGGAGGCCTGCCATCCGTGGATCGACGCCGAGTTGCGTGCCGTCGAAGGACGTGTGATCGTCGCCCTCGGCGCCACCGCCGCCCGATCCGTGTTCGGACGTTCGATGGCGATCGCCGCCAGCCGAGGAACGGTGTTGTCGGTCGGAGATCGGCTGGCCATCGTCACCTACCACCCATCGGCAGTTCTGCGCGCCGACGAGGCAGCGGCTGAGATCCGGGCGGCGCTCGTCGCGGATCTGCGTCTGGCTCACCGGTTGGCCGCGGCCGATGCGTGAATTGGCTGTCACCGGCGCGTTGAGGGTCGGCTGTTCGGGCTGGTCGTACAAGGACTGGCGCGGCATCGTGTACCCGGCCGACCTCCCACAGCGACGATGGTTCGACCACTACCAGTCGCTGTTCGATACCGTTGAGCTCAACTCGACGTTCTACCGTCTGCCCACCCCGACAGCGGTCGAGAGTTGGGCGCAGGCGGCTCGGCCGGGCTTCCTCTATGCCGTCAAGCTCGGCGCCTTCGGGTCGCATCGCATGAAGCTGCGTGACCCGGGATCATGGATTGCCAACCACCTCGACCGCGTCGAGCGGCTCGGCCTCCACCTCGGACCGAACCTCGTGCAGCTCCCTCCCCACTGGGCGCGCAACGTCGAACGGCTGGACGAGTTCCTGTCGACGGCACCGTCGACGATCAGGTGGGCGGTCGAGTTGCGCGAGCGCTCGTGGCTGCACGACGACGTGTTCGACGTGCTCAGCCGGCACGGCGCCGCGCTGTGCATCCACGACCTGCTGGTGCCACATCCCTTCGTGCTCACCGCCGATTGGACCTATGTCCGCTTCCACGGACCGGACGCGCTCGAGCATCCATACCACGGTTCGTACGGCGAGACCCGCCTCTGCGAGTGGGTCGACCGACTGGCAGCGCTGCTCGACCAGGGCCGCGACGTGTACGCCTACTTCAACAACGACTGGTACGGACACGCCGTCACCGACGCCCAGTTCCTTCGCGACAGCTAGAGACGCGACTCACGACCCGGGCGCGATCTGTCTGATTCCGCATCTGGGCGCGATCTGTCTGGACAGTCCGGACAGATCGCGCCCAGATCTCGGCGACGTTTGGGTGTCGGGGGTTGCCGGGATCGCGTTGGGGTACCGTGCAGCATCGTGTTCAGACGATGTTCGCCGGATCCGAGTTGCGGCTGGGGACGATGAGGGTCGCTGTCACGGGGGCGACGGGGTTCATTGGGTCGCTGGTCGCGAAGGCGTTGACGGACGTGGGTCATGATGTGACGGCGCTGACACGGGATCCCGGCGGCTACACCGGTGCTGGACGAGCGGTGTACGCCGATATTGGCGATGCGGAGAGCCTGCGCCGGGCGTTGGATGGCCAGGAAGCCGCCTACTACTTCGTGCACTCGTTGGATGTCGAGGACTTCGCAGTGAGGGATCGAGCGGGTGCGACCGGTTTCGCTGCCGCCGCCGCCAATGCCGGGCTGAGCCAGGTGATCTACCTCGGCGGTCTGGGTGACGAACGGGATGACCTTTCCGAGCATCTGCGCAGCCGACGTGAGGTGGAGTCGATCCTTCGTGACGGGGCTCCGACGACGGCGTTGCGGGCAGGCATCGTGATCGGCGACGGGAGCATCAGCTGGGAGATCCTGCGCCAACTCGTCGAGCGGCTCCCAGTCATGATTACGCCGCGTTCGGTCCAGACCAAGACCCAGCCGATCGCCGTTGACGACGCCCTGATCGACTTGATCGGGGTTCTCGGTCGACCCGACACGATCGGTGAGGTTTACGACATCGGCGGGCTCGAAGTCCTCACGTACCTCGACATGATGGTGATCGCCAGCAGGGTGATGGACCGTCGTCGGCTCATCGTGGCCGTACCGCTGCTGTCGCCGCGGTTGTTGTCGCACTGGTTGCGGCTGATCACTGACGTAGACCTGACCACGGCTCGGACCCTGGTCGATTCCCTGACGAATGAGGTCGTGGTGCGCGACCACCGTCTCGACGAACTGCTGGGCCACACGCCGATGACGTTCGCCGAGGCCTCCGCCAGAGCGTTGGCGGCGAGAGCGGAGCGTCGGGTGGCTGCCGAGGTCCGTGCGCGTCGCTAACCTCCTCGTCGCTTCCACCAAGCCAGCGACTGTCGATGTGCCGGCGGCGCGGCGGCGACGACGGGTCGTCATCGCCATCGCAATCGTGGTTGGGACGGCGCTACTGGCCGCCACGTTGCGCGTGCCCGACGGCTCGGCGTGGTTCACAGTCCTCGCTCTGCTGGTGGCAGCCACCTGGACGGTCGGAGCGTTCGTCTCCGGACCGATACCGTTCCAGCCTGATCGCGGCACGACGTGGCGCATGTTCCTCGATCCAGTCATTGTCGGCATCGCCGCGTTCGGGGTGTTTGGCCTCGGGTACCTGGTCGCTCGTCACTTGCCGCTCGTCGGCCCCGCCCTCGACGGCGTGCTGGCCACCGCTGATGCCGGCCCCATCGCCGTCGTGCTGTTCGTCGCGCTCGTCAACGGCGCCGGCGAAGAGCTGTTCTTCCGCGGCGCGCTCCACGCCGCGCTCGAACCAAATCACCTGCGATCGCCCGACTGTCGTGTACGTCGTCGTCACCGCGGCCACCGGCAACCTCGCACTCGTCATCGCCGCCGCGATCATGGGTACCCTGTTCAGCCTCGAGCGCCTGTCGACCCACGGGGTGCTCGCCCCCATCGTGACCCACCTGACATGGTCGACGCTGATGGTGCTCGCCCTCCCGCGCTGACA
>CAVYYX010000011.1:0-319473 GCA_963772825.1 Ilumatobacteraceae bacterium
TCGCGTTCCTGGCCATCATCACCGCCGCTATCACCTCAACGTTCGTCCAGCGTGCCAGCCAGCGCCGCCCTGCCCGATGAGGGCACCGAGGAGAGGAGTCTCCACTCACGCTTTGACGAACTCGAAGCGCGCCTGGAGCGGATAGAGGAGTCGCTGCGGCGAGCCCTGCCTCAGTAAGGCAGGTGTGGGTGCTGGCCTGGACGTGAAGTCGGCGGTCGGCGGCGCCAGACATGAGCGGGGGGTCACGCTGGTGGATGCCGCCAGCCCGGTTTCGCGGCACGACCTCCGGCATCCAAGGGAAGGTCCGGGCGTGAACACGATCCAAGCATGATGCCGGTTCGGGCCGAAGGCTCTTGGGCTCGGCCGTTCAGGCCCTGCGCAGGGGGCAGTCCCTTACCCAAGACCTCGGCCCGGAGCAGGTGTCCAACATGGAAGCATGTTCACCGATGTGGACCATCGCGATCGATATTGGCCGGAACGGTGGGTCAAGCGCCGCTTCGGGACAGCAACGCGTAGGGGGCCGAGTGACCACCGCATCTTCAAGGACCGCGTCCTGCGGTGCCGGAGTCGGGACAGGTCGTCGAGGTTCGTGGCTCTCACCTGGGCGGTGGCCAACGTTCATGCGCAGGGCCTCCCTCGCAGTCCCGCCGACGAGGCCGTAGCTCACCTTTCCCATGTTGTCGATCTCGCAGTCGCTGGACGAGGACAGGCCGGGCGACACGCTGAGCGTGGTATGGGAGCTGGAGGTTGGCCACACGGTCACCCCGGCGCAGGGCCTACCGGACCACGTCAATCCCGAGTCGTTCGATGACCCGGCGACGTTGGCCGGGTTCGTCGATGCCATGCGCTGGGGCGCGGTGACCTCCGCGGAATCCGAATTGTTACCAGGCACCGTTCTGGTCGGGCGTGAATGTCGAGGCGTACCAGCTCGAGCCGCTACGGCGTGCGCTCGGGGCACCCCGCACGAACCTTCTGTTGGCGGACGACGTGGGCCTGGGCAAGACGATCGAAGCCGGGCTCGTCATCCAGGAGCTGCTGCTGCGCCACCGGGCAAGAGCCGGACCTGGATCGGTTGGTACTGCCTCATCCCCATCGCTGCCGCGCTCCGGTGGACGGTGTTCAACCCCCGCCTGTTCGACGTTCCGTCGTCGACGAGGAGCTGGGCGTCCAGAGGTGTCTTCGGCGAACGGGTTTACGCCGATCGGGCGATGGAAACCGATCCCGGCCCAGTTCGTGTCGGCCGTCCCGAACGTGGCCAACGCCTTCTCTACCGTCGGCCTGGCCATCGCCATCTACGGCCTCGTCGTGTTCGCCGTGTGGCCGGTCGTCGCCGGAATCCTCCTCGTCCACACGGGCAAGCTCTGGTACATCGACCGCATGGTCCTTCTGTTCGATGACGTCAAGCACCGTGATCCCGAGGTGGGCGTCGTGGGAGTTCGACTCCTCAGGCAGTACACACCTTCCGGTCGGGCCCTGACGGCTTCGCTCGGTCCAGTCGGGCATCGGGCGCGCCGGAGCAGTTGCCTGGGCGCCCGGGAGGTTGGGTCTAGCCGTCGTTGAGGTCGCAGTTGTGGCCCATTTCGTTCCGTGGCTCGAGCGTCCACATTTCGCAACCGCTGGTTCGCATGATCGAGATGGAGCGAGTGGCGTCGTCGGGCAACTTGGAGTGAGCCTTCTCCCGGGCGGCATCGGATCCAGGCCGACACTGATACGAGGCGGGGTCGCGCCGATCCTTCGTTGCCCGCCGTGGCTACCGAACGTCTGACGTCGTCGTTCGGTCACCCGCACGGTTCGGCATCGGGACGCCGAGCGGCAGCTCGGGCGTCGCCGACTGCGCCATTACGAGTTCAGCGGCAATGGAGTGTCGGCGCCCGAACATCCAATCGGTCCACACCCATCGGACCGCGTCGGGTCCCCGGGGGACGAGCGCGGAATGCCCGCTCTGGGCGCGGCGAGGCAACAGCCCCCGGAGCACCGAACTCGCGCCGGACTGTGCTTGCGGCACCAAGCAAATCGCGAGCCGGACCTCGCGTCGGACGCTTCACCTCGTGCGTGGAGCCGGGTCCGGCACAACGTCATGCGCACGGCTGCTGGAGCACGAAGCTCGACATCGATGTCGACCGTGATCTGCACTCACACGTGGTAGCAGCTCGCACCAATCAGGCGGAGATCGGCTGGCCCTGCTCCTCCTGTGTCGGTGAGCAGGGCGTCCGAAGTTGACGGGTCGGGCTCCTAATTGCTACGAACTCTTAGATCGGGATCGGCCGGTGGCCCGCCGGGACTTCGTCCGCTTCGGAGGCGACTGCGGCGACAATTTGTCGGCGTCTGTCGCTGACCCGTCGTCGAGCGGCAGTGGCGTTGTGCCCGCCGCGGCGTCGCCACCGGGCTGGGTCGTCGCTGACTCGGATCCGACGGCGTCGAGCGGCAGTGGCGTTGTGCCCGCCGCGGCGTCGCCACCGGGCTGGGTCGTCGCTGACTCGGATCCGACGGCGTCGAGCGGCAGTGGCGTTGTGCCCGCCGCGGCGTCGCCACCGGGCTGGGTCGTCGCTGACTCGGATCCGACGGCGTCGAGCGGCAGTGGCGTTGTGCCCGCCGCGGCGTCGCCACCGGGCTGGGTCGTCGCTGACTCGGATCCGACGGCGTCGAGCGGCAGTGGCATCGTGCCCGCCGCGGCGTCGCCACCGGGCTGGGTCGCTGCTGACTCGGATCCGACGGCGTCGAGCGGCAGTGGCATTGTGCCCGCCGCGGCGTCGCCACCGGGCTGGGTCGCTGCTGACTCGGATCCGACGGCGTCGAGCGGCAGTGGCATTGTGCCCGCCGCGGCGTCGCCACCGGGCTGGGTCGCCGCTGACTCGGATCCGACGGCGTCGAGCGGCAGTGGCATTGTGCCCGCCGCGGCGTCGCCAGGCTGGGTGCCGCCGATCGGACGACGGCGTCCAGCGGCAGCGGCATGTGCCCGCCGCGGCGTCGCCACCTGGCTGGGTCGTCGCTGACTCGGGTCCGACGGCGTCGAGCGGCAGCGGGGTCTCTGGATCCATTGTCGTTCCCGTGTTCACGCGCAGGGACCTGTGATCACGCCAACTGCGCCGAGCTGATCCTGCCGTTCGATTCGATGAAGACGTGGACCTTGCGGTTCGTCTTCGCAGCGTCGCTCAGGAGGACGAACACCCTCGTGACACCGGTCGGGTCTCCCTGGGCGATGATCCGCCACCCGAGCCCCGAGAGGTGGGCCTGCGCGTTCTGCGAGAGCGAGTGCGCGAAGACCGAGTTCACCGTGAGGTTGTAGTTCCACATCGACGTAATCTCCTGACTATGCGAGCTGCGCCGAACTGATTCGGCCGTTGGCTTCCGTGAACACGTGCACCGCATTGCCCGTCGTGGCGGCCTCGCTGAGCAGCGCGAACGGTCGGGTGACGTCCTCGGGGTTGCCGGGGGCGACGACCCGCCACCCGAGCCCCGAGAGGTGCGCCTGCGCGTTCTGCGAGAGCGAGTGCGCGAACACCGAGTTGACCGTGAGGTTGTACTTCCAGCCCGGCGCCAGCCCGGCGGCGCGCTGCACGGCGGCGTCGGCGTTGAGGAACCGGCCCACCGGCTTGGCGGCGTCCGTAACGACCGCCGAACCGGTCTCGATCAGGATCGTCCTGAGCTGCGCGTGGGTGAGGCTCGGATTGACGGCGAGCATCAGCGCGGCGGTGGCGGCGACCTTGGGTGTTGCGCCCGAGGTCCCCCCGAACCCGTTGCGGTACGCATTGTCGGCCGAGCTGCTGCACGTGAGGTCGTGACTGCCGTCGCCCGGCGCGCACACGGCGATGCGGGCATTGAAGTTGCTGAACCCGGCCCGCCGGTTCTCCGTAGCGTGGTACTCGGTGGCCCCAACCAGGATCGACCCGGAGTCGGGGATGGCGTTGCCCTGGTCGTCGATCCCGGCGTCGCGATCGCCGTTGCCGGCGGCGACGCACACCACGACCCCGGCCGCGATGGCGGTTCCGGATCGCCGTGTTTACCGATGGGACCATCTCGTAGTTCCCGAACGAGCCGGTCTGGACCTCGAGGATGATGACCTTGCGGCGGCCGCCGCTGTCGGCGGTGCGGACCCAGTCGATGGCTCTCGCCCAGGCGTTGCCGCCGAGGAACGTCCCCGGGCCGGAGTTCGCCTGGATCGGCCACAGGATCGAGTTGAAGGCGATCCCGGCCATGCCGCGGTCGTTGTCGGCCCCTCCGGCGAGGCCCATCACGGCCGTGCCATGCGAGATACTCGTCCCGTGCGACACGTTGGTGCCGCCGTCGTAGGAGTTGTACGCGCGGTTGAGGTCCAGCCGGGTGGCGAGATCCTCGTGACTGGTGCGATACCCCCAGTCGATGTCGGCGACGACGACGCCACTGCCGGACGAACGTCCCCACGCCTGGTTGACCCGGCATCGGAAGATGTACCACTGGTTCTCGAAGCCGGTGGTCGGGTTCACGACCACCTGGTCGCCGGTGCCCACGAGTGGCTCGTTGAGTGGCGTCTGCGGCGGGATCGCCCGCGGGATCGGGACGGCCCGCTCCACCTCCGGAAGGCGTTCCAGGTCGCCGGCGATCTGCACCGTGTCGGCGTCCGGTGGGAAGTGCAGCGTGACGAAGCTCTGCAAGCTGGGGACGTCGGGCGCCTGCGGCTCGGCGGACGAGCCGGCGTCCGATCCCGCCGAGCCTTGGAACGTCGGCTCGGCCTGCTGGAGCCCATACTGCTGCAGCACGCGGTTCAACTCGGAGAGGTCGGCGTCAGCCTCGCTGCGTGATCTCGGGCGGCGCTTCGTCGGTGCCGACGTGACGACCGCGGGACCGACGCCCTCACGGAGCTGCACCTCGACGACGCCTGGCTCCCAGGAAGGGGCCGGGGGCGAACCGGCCGTGCCGTTCCCCGGCGGGAACCGCGGGACGTCGCCGTCGGGTGGATAGGTGTCGAGGTGCGGTGCGCCTCCGCTCGAGTTGCTTGGCGTCGTGTCGGACATCCTGTGAACTCCTCTTCCGGCAGCACCGCGCGACAACAAATCAGAGCTGTCACGAGCATCCCTTGCCCCCTCGCCGCCGGTGCCGAAGTGGGCTCGACACCACCGGTTACGGCGAGTTCACTGTCGCGCTGTTCATCCACGAGATCAAGGTGAATACGTCGGCAGCCCGCGGGTCGAGTCGTCGATGGCGCTGGGAGCTGCGGAACCCCAGGCGCGTGCCGCTTCGACGAGAGCGCGTTTTGGCGACCCCCGCTGGCGATGTTGGGAAAGTCCGGCGACGTCGTCGGTGGTCATCGTTGTCCTCTCGTGCGGTGGCAAGAAGAGCTCGACGTGTGGGCCGACACAGCGCGCCTGCTCGCCAAGCTCGCGCGCCACGACTGTGTGAGTGTCACCGAGCACTGCCTGTCCCGACTCCAGCAAGTAGCGCTCGAGTTGTCGATCGGGGTCGACGAAATACACCACTGACCGTTCGCTCGACAACGGCACCGTCTCGCGCTGGACGCGCAGCACTGCTGGCTCACCGCGAACGTAGCTGCGAGTGGGCCCGTGTACAACGGCGTCCGTAGACGGCTGAACGGAATGAATCCCGTCGCAATACCCAACTCGTTACGACTGGATCAACAGACTGAGCCGGATTGGATCCTTAAGAGACCCCTCCGGGCAGCGATAATCTTCCCGATGATCTCTACTCGGTAGAGATGTCTCAGCCCGATCTCTTTGCAAGTCAGTGATTTCGGCCTCAAGTTGTGGTGCTGGCTATCGACGCCCCTACATTCGATCAGCTGAAATAGGCGTTGCGATTAGACGCGCGCCGGGAGCAATGCCCACTTCCTGTATCGTCCGTGAATCGATATCCACTCCATGGCGACGAGCCCACCCAGTACCAATCTCTGGGACCGGATCCCCCGAAGCGTACTCGAGGATCCATGATTCGCCATACGTGAATGGCAGCACAACATTGGAGATTGCGAAATAGATCTGATCAAGTACCGACGCTACTAGGGTGGTTTCGCTAACTGGTATCGAAACCTCGGAGGGGTCACCCACTACCACTTGAAGCCGACCCGTATCGACGACGATGGACGCCTCACGATGCCATACGTCCTTGATCTCTTGAGCTCGGGCATGATCACGTCACGCACCTGGGCCTGCTTCTTCGGCCCAGGACACCCCTTGTGCTGGAGGTTGGACGTCCAGTACGGATAGCCGAACGGTTCGCAGTGGGAGGCGACGCCCGCCCCATGCCAGGCGCTCGGGAACTCGATCGGAAAGCCGTGGGCGATCGACTCGAAGGCGATGATCTGTGCGACCATTTCGGCCTGGATCTCCGTGAACGCCGAGATCGTCCGGTCATCGTCGGTGCCGGTGTCCGCCGTCTCGATCGCCAGCGACCAATCCTGAACGTTGCCGTGCGCCAAGATTTCATCCTTCCACTCAGCCTTCAACGTTTTCCACGGGAAACGGAACGATCCGCCCCCTAGTATGATCTTGGTTTCTTCACTCACCGTGGCGTTGGCGATCCCATGCCGATCGCTCGGACACATCTTGCGAGCTCGACCGTCTCGGTCGACCTGGTAGTGCGGCAGCGTGTTCCTGCCGGGATTCGCATTCGAGTGGTTCCACGCCGACTCGATATCACCCTGACGCCTGGCCGAGTTGGTGTGAACGAGCAGCAGCCTTGGCGGTGATTCGAACAGCTTGCGATCCTGGAAAAAGGGCACGAACTTAACCTCGACCGCCACTGGTGCAAGGTCAGCGGCAAACCTGTTGGGCTTCGGAGGAATCCTGTCAGCACCGAACGCAGTCCCACTCGTCGAGGTTGCTGACTCGGCGGCCACAGCCTCCGCCGCTCGATTTGGTCGGGGCGGGAGGCCGTGGATCAGATTCGTCATAGCGACATCGGGTCTACCGGCTGGGAGATCGGTCCGGCGTTGAACCATCGACTCTCGTAGCTTCCACAATTCAGCGGCTACTCCGCTCAACCCGCCTGCTGTGTCGACCCAAATCGAATGTATACGCCGTAGTCCATAGGGAGGGTCCGCAGTGCCTTGACCAAGGTACACGGGAACTACGCGGTGCGTGTCAGGGCTCCGGCGTGCTAAGTCGATCGCCTGAGCAACCTCCTCTTGTGAATAGAACGAGTCGTCGGTGTTACTTGAAATCATCACAACTGTGATAGGTGAATCCCGTTGTGCGGCTGGCAGTACACGATCCCACGTGTCGCCCGGACGAAGCGACGCCGTGTCCAGGAACACTCTAGCACCACGTTCTTTAAGAAGCGAGTACAAGGTCCAGGCCAAATCTGTGTCGGCGCCGGAGTGAGCGAGAAAGTAGTCGTACGGCATAGTCTTCGCTCCTTTGTGCCGTATTTGACTCTGACAGTGTAAAAAATCGGGCCACTAACAACGCGGCTCGATGGCGTCGGACCCGTCCTGCTGATCGTAGTCTCCAGTCGTGTGAAAGGCCCCAGCAATCGCTGCCGAGGGCTTCAGTGCAACGCCTTCGAGTCGCCTGGGCGCAGGCAGAGTGGCCCAGGGCGGGACGTCTTGGCCGACGGCCGCC
Organism: Ilumatobacteraceae bacterium; assembly: GCA_963772825.1. Lineage (GTDB taxonomy): Bacteria > Actinomycetota > Acidimicrobiia > Acidimicrobiales > Ilumatobacteraceae > Desertimonas. The sequence goes on from CAVYYX010000011.1 coordinate 7,554, forward strand.
ACTCGGCATTGGTGATCGGCGTTTGGGGGGTGACATTTCGTTGAGAGCCCGAGCGCGGCAAGCAGTTAGCTCAGTCAGCGCTGCGGCGCCCCCTGCCACCACACCACCGACAGCGCCGGTACGGGCTCCAGCGCCGACCCAGCAGCCAAGCGGTTTGGGCACCAACGCGAGGATGGACCTGTTGGCCATCGCCTGTTCAACGGCACGATGCAAGCATGCGACGACCTCTACGACGAATCGCCCGTTGGCTCGGCCCATGAGACCTTGGCGACACCTGCGCAGGGCATCAACCGGCAGGGACGGGCCGTTACTGCACCGACGCCCCGTGACGCTCGCCGGTCTCCTCACGGAACTGACGCACGAGCCGCACCGCGTGCGCCTTCTAGTTGGGTGGTCGGTAATGGTCTTTGGTGAGGGGCACGGCCGTGAGCGAAGAATTGTGTTCCGAAACCGGCGTCGTCGGCGACATTGGTAACGCTGGCGACGGGCAGATCGGAACGCGAGATGTCAGGCCACGATCCCGAGTCGGCCGAGCCGGTCGAGGTTCAGCGAAGCGATCTTGAGCTGTAGCCATGCGTTTGCCTTGGGCAGGCCGCGCCAAGGCAGCTTGGGGTGCGGAACTTGACTTGCGCCGCCTTGCGCTCGATGCGTGACCGGTGGCGGTATCGCTCCCGGAACTCGGCGGTCCAACGCTGTGCGCGGGCTTCAGCGAGGAGGGCTTCGCTGGCGCGGACCTCGACCAGGCGTCCCCGCGCGAGGAAGTGCATTGGGATCGCAGGGGGCAGCCGACGCACGCCTCGCCGAAACGAACCTGGGCCCGGCCACGAGGCCCGATGGTGGGGATGACTGCGACGTGACCAGCGGGGCACGTGACGCTGCCGCGGTGAAGGTCGATGTCGAAGTCGTCCTTGCTGAACAATCCGCCAGGAGGACGACTAGCCGGCGGGGCGGGGGCAACCAGCTCGATGCCCTTGGATGCGAGCTCGCTTCGGTTTGCGACCGACCCGTAATGGGTGTCGCCCATCACCTCGGCGACCGGCACGGGATCGGCATCGAGCAGCCGACCCAAGACCTCGCCGTCATGGGTGGTGGCGCTGGTCGCCTCGGCTGCGGTGAGCAGGTCGGAATCGGCATCGACCATGAGGTGGAGCTTGTAGCCGTCGTAGCGATCTTGACGACTGCGGTGACCGTGGCGGGCATCGGGGTCCACGGTGGAGATGACCCGGTCAGGTGCCACACCGTGGCGGATGTGGGCAGTGCCGTCCTCGGCGAGGTCAACGTCCTGGCCGGCCACGGTGGCCAACAAGGCTGCGGCCGCCACCACGTCAGCATCGTCGAACCCTTCGCAGGCGGCGATCACCGTCGCCGCATCGCAGAAGAGCTGGGCGACCAGCGCCGCCCGCTCCTCGGCTGGGCATCCCCCCTTTCCGTGGAGGCATCGTCTATGAGGAGATGCCATGCCAGAGATACGGAGGAAGTACGACGCCGAGTTCCGCGAGGGGGCGGTGACGATCGTCCGAGAGACCGGGAGGTCCATCGCTGAGGTGGCCCGGGAGCTCGGCATCGGTGCCGGCACGTTGGGGAGCTGGGTGAAGAAGGACCGCCTCGCCCGAGGTGAGGAGGCCGACCGCGCCCGGCTGGACCCGGGCTATGTGCGTCGGCTGGAGCGGGAGAACGCCGAGCTGAGGATGGAGCGTGATGTCCTCAAGCGATCCGTGGTCCTGTGGGTCAAGGAGGCGACGCGATGATCGTGGCATCGTTCGTCGCCACCCAGAGGACCGACCATGGCGTCCCCCACGCGTTGACCTGCCGAGCGCTCGCGCTCAGTGAGTCGTGGTTCTACAAGTGGCGCAAGCGGCGGCCGACCCAGCGTGAGGAGCGGCGCGTCACGCTGGACGAGGCGGTGAAGCGATCGTTCGACGCGTCGGGCGGTCGCTGTGGGTCGCCGCGGGTGCTCGCCGACCTCGTCGACGACGGGTGGCGGGTGTCGAAGAAGAGTGTCGAGGCGTCGATGACCCGCCAGGGACTGTGGCGCGGCCCACGAAGACACGGCGTGGCTGGTTGACCCGTCCCGACAAGGCGGCACCGCCGGTCCCGGACCTGGTCAAACGTGACTTCACGGCGCCGGCGATCAACGACAAGTGGTGCGGTGACCTCACCGAGGTGCCCACCGATGAAGGCAAGCTGTACTTGGCCACCGTCGAGGACTTGGCGTCGAAACGGATCGTCGGGTTCGGACTGTCCGAGCATCACGACGCCGAGCTCGCCACCGCAGCGTTGAAGATGGCCGTCGCCGTGCGCGGCGGTGACGTCGCCGGCACGATCTTCCATTCCGACCGGGGCAGCGAATACACCGCCACCCTGTTCGAGCACGGCCTGCAAGACGCTGGCAATCAACCAATCGATGGGGCGGGCCGGGTCGTGTTTCGACAACGCCGCTGCCGAGAGCTGGTTCTCGACACTGGAGTGGGAGCTGTTCCGCACGCGACACTTCGAGACCAAGCAGGATGCCCGCCGCGAGGTCGCCCGCTTCATCGACTGGTACAACCGGATCCGCCGGCACAGCTCGTGTGAGATGAAACCACCGATCGACCTTCGAGGCAATCCTCGCCGCCAGGGCAGTCGCAACGGTACTAGCCGAGGAGGCAGCATGAAAACCGGCTTCCAGGATCGCCTCACAGCGACGCAACGAGACCGAGTGGCACCAGACACCGGGCCAATGACAGGCTCAAGCAACAATCAGCAACCCTCCACGATTCGGGGGGAGGCCCAGAGTTGGCGGATGAGGTCGCGTTGTTTGTCGGTGTCTGTGCGCGTAACGAACCAGTCGCCGCCGAGGTCGTTGTAGTTGCAGTTGTTGGTGAGTAGGTGCCAGCAGATGACGAGGATCGAGTGGCCGACGGCGACGGCGGCTTTGCGGTGCCCCATCCGTCGTCGGAGCCGCCAGTGTTGGGCGGCGAGGTAGGTGTTGCGGCACTGGCTGGCTGCTGCGGCGCACTCGGGGAGGATCTCACCGAGCCATCGGCTGCCGTGGTTGGTGCGTCCGGATCGTTGTTTGCCGCCGGTGATGTTGTTGCCGGGGCAGACCCCCGCCCACGAGGCGAGGTGGGCGGCGCTCGGGAACCGGGACATGTCGACGCCGATCTCGGCGATGATGCACTCGGCGGCTCGCTTGCCGACGCCGGTGATCGTGTCGAGCCGGTCTCGGGCCTCACTGAAAGGGGCGATCACCCGATCGACCTCGATGTCGAGGGCGGCGATCGCCCGCTCGAGGTAGTCGACGTGGTCGAGGATCACACTCAACATGACGGCGTGGTGAGCGTTGAACCGGCCCCGCAACGCCTCGTGCAGCAGCGGGATCTTCTTGCGCAGCTTGCCCCTGGCCAGCTCTGCGAGCTTGTCGGGATCACGTTCACCGGCGATCAGGGCGCGCACCATCGCCCGGCCCGACACCCCGAGCACGTCCGATGCGACCGAGTCGAGTTTGATCCCGGCGTCCTCGAGCACTTTCTGCACTCGCTGTTGCTCGGACGTGTGGTTCTGGATCAACCGCTTGCCATAGCGGGTCAGGTCACGCAGTTCCCGAATCGATACCGGTGGCACGAACGACCCGGCCAACAACCCATGCTCGAGCAGCTGGGCCAGCCACGCCGCGTCGGCCAGATCGGTCTTGCGGCCCGGGACCATCTTGACGTGCTTGGCGTTGACCAACTTGAGGTCAAACCCGCGGTCCTCGAGCACGTACCAGATCGGCTTCCAATACTGGCCGGTCGCTTTCATCACCACCTCGGTGACTCCATGTTCGGTCAGGCAGTCGGCGATCTCCTCAAGCCCCGACGTGAACGTCACAAACGTTCGCAATTCGGAGCGGCGTCGCCGTCCCGATGGCGACGGGGTCCGCACACAGCCGACCACCTCGTCCTTGCCGACGTCGAGCCCGGCGCACCGCTCAACGAGTACTTCCGTCGGAACCTCCCTCCATATTCGGAAGGGTCTGGCAGGGCCAACCGATCTACGAAGCTGTAAGTCGTGCTCAAAGCATCACGTCGCGGTGCCGGGAAGGCCCCTGGCATCAATCTCTGAGACGGGCACGACAGCACCAAGCCACGCCGAGCACAGCCAGACCCGTCGCCAGATTCTCATCCCTCGCGGTGGTCCGCCAGGGCCCAGGCATCTCTGAGGCGATCGAAGAGCCCGGTTTCGGGATCCGGTCACGGCGCCAGGCTCTGGTGACAGCCTCGTCGGAACGGGCGGACGCCGGCCGGTTGTCGCGTCACCGATGGCCGCTGCGCCCAATGTCCTTGACGAGCCGCGCCGTTGGTCCGATACTTCCCCCGACCCGTGCGGCCGGGGACGGTGCCGTGGGGTGATCAGTTCATCGCGAGAGGAAGCGTGCGGTGATGTCTGACGTGCTCGACGTGGCCATCGGCCTGGTGCTGGCCTGGTTCCTGCTGTCGCTGGCCGTCTCGGCCGTCAACGAGTCGATCGCCTGGCTGCTGCGGGCTCGGGCCAAGGTGCTGTGGCGGGCGCTGGGGCGGTTGTTCACCGACGTCGACCTGACCGGCAAGTTCTCCTCGCTGGTTCTGAAGCTGCCCGACTCGGCTGACGTCCTGGCGCACACGGACACGCCGGGCGTCACCAGCACCGCTGATCCCAAGCTCCAGGAGTTCCACAATCGCCTCAGTGGTCGGGTCCCCGACCCGGGCGTCAAGCGGGGCAAGACGCGCATCTCCAACATCCCGGCCGAGGTCGTCTCCGACACCGTCCAGTCGATGGCTGCGGCCACGGTGACGAAGGCGTCGCTGCTCGCCGTGATCGGCAAGGGCGAGCCGTTGCGCGAGGTGGTCGACGAGCACCTTGCCGCGGCGACCCCGCTCGACGAAGCGACGGCGACGGCGCGGATCCCGGCCGAGCACCGGACGGCGTTCGCTCAAGCGTGGCAGCGGGCCGAGCGGGTGATCACCGTCGAGGACCTCGCCGCCGTGGTGGCCGGCAACAAGGCGTTGGCCGATCGCATTGCGTTGGCCGTCGCCGGGCTGCGCGACGGCGAGAAGGTGCGCGCCCGCGCCAGGAGATCGAGCGTTGGTTCAACGGGGCGATGGAGGGTGCGGGGCGGATCTACCGGCGGCAGAACCGCAAGATCGCTGCCGCCATCGCCCTGCCCATCGTGTTCTTGGCCAACACCGACTCGATCGGCTTGCTCAGCCGGCTGCGTGAAGACCGTGACCTGCGGGCGGCTGCGGCGACGGCGGCCGCCGAGTGGGCCGCCGAGCCGCTGGCGCGGGACGAGTCGGGTGCCACCGACCTGAGCGAGGTGTGCGACCGCATCACCGAGGTCGAGGACGGCGAGGACGTCGAGGCGACGGACACGACGGCGACCACCGAGCCCGCCGATGCCACCACGACCGAACCGGATCCCGTGGAGGAGGCCCGGCGCCGCTACAAGTGCGCCGGCGACCTGTTCGCGTCGAGCGACCTGATCGGGCCCGTCGGGCCGGGGCCGCTGTGGGACGAGATTCGCCAGTCCAACGACAGCGACTTCGTCTTCAACGACTTGTGGTCCTTCACGTTCGGTGGCAGCGGCTTTGTCGGCCGGCTGCTCACGTGGGCCGCCCTGCTGTTCGGCGCCTCGTTCTGGTACGACGTGCTGCGGCGCCTCGTTGGCCTCAAGGGCAAGCCTGCGCCGAGCGCCGAGCGGAGCTGACGACGTGGCCGACGTACCTCCGCCACGCACGCCCGGGGTGGGCCCGCCGCCGTGACTGCGGCCGGGCGTGGCGCTGGCCGTCGGTGGGCCGCTCGCCGCCGCGACGGTGGCGCTCGTGGTCTGGGTGGCCCAAACCGACCCTGGGTCCGGCTGCGACACCGGCGGCCTGCCAGCACTTGCCCTCGCCGGCAAGACAGGTGGGTCACGCCACAATGATCCAACAGGTGATACCGGACGCTGCATGCGTCCGAGACCGCTGATGACGCTCAGGTGCTTTGGTTGGGCGTCTCCCGGACCTCGATCAGCACCTCGGCGCGGGTCAGCCGTCGGAGCATCGCAGCCCACACTCGAGCGACGAAGGTGGCCAACGCCTTCGTTGGCCACCACGTGAACATGTAGCGGCGGCCGTTCGACTTGCGTCCCTCGATCCACCATCCGAAGCGTCGGCTGGGGGAGATCACCAACGGTTGATACGTCGCGGCCTGCGGATCCATGTCGGTGGATTTACCCACATTTCTCGGGTCCCAATCGAACTCATCCGGCGCGGGCTGACGGGCGTGACCATGCCGACCCTAGACATGGTCTGCCGCCGCGACCGAATGCCCGATCGGGAGCGGCGACCGCGATCCGTTGCGACACACCGAACGCGCAGAGGGCGACTGTCCGGTGTCGGCGGGGAGTAAGCCGGGCTCCGCCCTATCCGGGAACGCCGGTTTTTGGCGGGGCGGTTGGATCAGGCTTGGTTGGTTGGCGATCGCCGTTTGGCAGGCTGTTTACCGTGAACGACGAGGTGGTCGGCGATGCTGCGACGGAGTTGCTCGAGATGCGGGCGAACCGTCGAGTGGTGCCCGATCTGCCGCTGTCGCTGCGGCCCGAGACGCTGATCGACGCGTACGCGATCCAACACCGCGTGGTCGCTGCCCTTGTGGCGCGGGCTGGTGGGCGGTGCATCGGCTACAAGGTGGCGTGCACCAGCGAGATCGCGCAGGCTGCTCTGCAGATCGATCGCCCGGTGTTCGGCCGGCTGATGTCGCAGACCACCTCGCCGAGTGGCACGACGCTCGCGGCCGACCAGTTCACACGTCGCGTCGTCGAGGCCGAGTTCGCCTTCCGCGTCGGCGCCGATGTCGAACCCGTCGACAGTGGCCACACGCAGGTGACGATCGCAGAGCACATCGACGCGTTGATTCCGGGCATCGAGATCGTCGACTACCGGTTCGAGTCGTGGGCGGTCGGTGCGTTGCGCATCGCCGCCGACAACGCGATCCACGGTTGGTGGCTCCGTGGCGAGCCGGTCACGGACTGGCGCGGCCGCGACCTCGCCGCGTCGGCGGTGTCGGTTACCCGCGACGGCGAGCTCGCCACATCCGGCTCGGGCGCGGCGGTGCTCGGTCATCCGCTCAACGTGATGGCGTGGCTGGCCGATGAGTTGCCCCGGTTCGGCTTACGACTGCGTCGCGGCGATGTCGTCACGACCGGCGTGGCGACCGATGTCTTCGAGGTCGGCGCGGGTGACTCGTGCGTGGCCGACTTCGGACCGTTCGGCAGAGTCACGGTGGCGTTTGACTGACGATGGACTCGCCCGCCGCCCCCGGTCCAGCCTCGGCCGCCCAGCTCACAGCACACCTCGACTCGACAGCCCGTCCACTATCGGCCCGTACCTCGTGCCCGATAATCCCGGACACGAAGGAGACCCGTGGCTATCCGGGAACGCCGGCGCCGCCGCACGAAACAGAACGCCCGCGCCTGGCGGTGCCCACCAACCGCGTCCGAACATTCCGACGCGTCGCGTCCGGTACCGCCGGCTCGACGGCGCCACAGAAGTGCGCCCCGAATGCCCTGATGGAGGATGGGAGGCACGACGCGACGGTGTTCCGTAGCGTCGGGGGTCTGGTCGGGTGTGTCTCGTGAATGCCCTGCCGCTGTGAGGTTGGCTTTTGAGCGAAGCGACGATCCGGCCAGATCCTGTCGCGGTGTGGCTCGGAAGAGGAACGGCATTGACACGTATCAGGTGTGCCCACTGCGGCGGACCAACACGAGCACAGGGAGGACAACATGTTCATTATCGGGATTGACCCGCACAAGGGGTCGCACACGGCGGTCGCTGTGGACCGTTCCGAAACGGTCGTTGACACGATTCGTGTCGACGCTGATCGACATCAGCGAGGCCGGCTGTTGGAGTGGGCGACACGCTTCGAGCCGCGCAGCTGGGCCGTCGAGGGGGCGACGGGAATGGGGGCGATGCCCGCCCAGCAGCTCGTCGGTGCCGGTGAGCATGTCGTCGATGTGCCAGCGAAGTTGTCGGCGCGGGTGCGCCTGCTCGAGCGCGGCCGGATCGACAAGACCGATCCCAACGATGCCCGTTCGGCGGCGATCGTGGCGTGGCGCACCCCGGCGCTCAACGTCGTTGCTTCGAGTGATGAGCACACGGCCGTGTTGCGCCTGCTGGCCGATCGCGATCATCAGATCACTGCTCAGCGGACCCGTTCGATCTGCCGGTTGCACGCTTTGCTGTGCCTGCTCATCGAGGTGGCACCGGCAGGTCTCTGACGGTCGCCCGAGCGGAAGAACTGCTGGCCAGCGTGCATGTCGATGGGCCGATCACGATCGAGCGGATCGCCACGGCACGGCAACTGCTCGACGAAGTCGGCGCCCTCGACGCAGCCCGTGTCGAGGTCCGCCGACGCCACATCACGGCGATTGAGGCGTCGAAGACGACGGTCACCGAGGTGTACGGGATCGGACCGTTGATGGCGGCGATCATCGTCGGCCGGACCGGTGATGTCCGCCGCGAGGTTGTCCGCTCGATTGTGTAAGTGGTCGTGGCGGTGTTCATCTTCTCAGGCGAGGCGGAGCCTGCCGGGGAAGAAGATCTCGAATTGGTTGAGGGCTCCCCGCCAGTTCCAGCTGGCGGTGGAGGTGTCTCCGAAGCGGTCGGAGCGGCCGAGGTTGCGGATGGCGAGGTAGAGCAGCTTGAGCAATGCTTCGTCGGTGGGGAAGTGGCCGCGGGTCTTGGTCACCTTGCGCAGCTGGTAGTTGAGCGACTCGATGGCGTTGGTGGTGTAGATCACGGTGCGGATCTCGGGCGGGTAATCGAGGAACGGGATGAACCGCTCCCAGGCGTCACGCCAGACCCTCACGATGCCGGGGTACTTGCGGCCCCAGGTCTGCTCGAACGCTTCGAACATCAACGTCGCCTCGTCGACGTTGACGGCCTTGTAGATCGGCTTGAGGGCGGTGACGACGGCTTTGCGGTCCTTGTAGCTGCAGAACCGCAGCGATGCCCGGATGAGATGCACGACGCAGGTCTGCACGCTCGCCGCGGGCCACACCGCCTCGATCGCTTCGGGCAGGCCTTTGAGCCCGTCGCAGCAGACGAAGATCACGTCCTCGACGCCACGGTTACGCAGCTCGGTGATCACCCGCAGCCAGAACTTGGCGCCCTCGGCGGTCTCCAGCCAGATGCCCAGCACGTGCTTGCGGCCCTCGACGTCGACACCGATGGCGATGTGCGCCGCCTTGTTCCGCACCGCTCCTTCGTGGCGGACCTTGCACACGATGGCGTCGAGGTAGATCACCGGGTACACGGCGTCGAGCGGGCGGATCTGCCACTCCTGCAGCTCGTCGAGCACGGCGTCGGTGATCGTCGAGATCAGGTCCGGGGAGATCTCCACCTGATACATCTCGGCGATGTGCGCCTGGATGTCGCGCACCGTCATCCCCCGGGCGTACATCGCGATCACCCGCTCGTTGAACCCCGCCAGGCGGCTCGTGCCCTTCGGGACGAGCTTCGGCTCGAAGCTGCCGTTGCGGTCCCGTGGGATCGCCAATCGACGGCGCCGAGCTCGGTCAGCACCGACTTCGGGATAGGCCCCGTTGCGGGAGTTGCCCGAACCGCGACCGGCCGGGTCGCCGGCCTCGTAGCCGAGCTCGGCGGTGAGCTCAGTCTTCAACGCCCGTTCCATCACCGCCTTGGTGAGCCCCGAAAGCAGCCATCAGGGCCTAGCAGCTCGGCCTCTCGCCGCCGGCGTCGGCCATCAACTGATCGACCAACTCCGGATCGATCGGCGGGCGAGGCGCGCTGCCACCTCGTCAGTCTGCACCGTGTCTGTCATGTCATGTCCTTCCCGAGACCGGCTCCTCACCGGCCTCCATCAGGCCACGCCACTTACACAGATCTGCGGATACCCCCTCCGCCGCTTCCCGAGCGCCGGGCACTTCGCCCGACACAACGGCACGGCACCGATCGAAGCATCATCAGGACCGACCAAGCGACATCGATTGAACCCTCGCGGCGACCGCCAGTTGAACCACGCCATGCACATGGCCGCCGTCACCCAAGTCCGCAACGACACCCCCGGCCGGGCCTACTACCTTCGCAAGCAAGCCGAGGGCAAGACCCGCAAAGAAGCATTGCGCGCCCTCAAGCGACGGATCAGCGACGCCGTCTACCAACACCTCGTCGCCGACACTCACCGCTGACAGCGTCGTCGAACTCGATCGGCCTACCACCAGTGGGCTCGGGAGGACAACGCGAGGACGTCTCTAACTCCGGCGTGACCGGCATTGCACCTCACCTGACCCGGCTCTTCGGAACGGTCACTCCCGAACCCGAAACCACGCTAACTCTCGACCGCCGCCGGTCCTCACCGCGGCTGGCCGCGACGCGCCCCAGAAGCCGACAACGACCCCCTTGACACAAAGAGGATTCGCTACGGAGCCCTGCGTCCGAACGATGCGCGCTTGGCTCGTCGCGTAGAACGAGGGCTCTGGCGCCTACCTCGTCATCGTCGACACTGCCACCCTGCACGTGCGGTCGCGGCGGCTCCTGAGCCGTGTGCGTGTCCCCGCTCGCACTGAACGAACGATCGCACGGCAAAGGCGATGCCGCCGCCGCGTCGCTGGCTGTCGCTGTACGGCGACACGGCGGCCCACTCCGCGAACCGGCCGGAGAGTGGGCTCAATTCGCAATCGATGGTGGCCGGATTCGAGGCCGAGTGGAGGCGAGTTCCCCCGCTCCGCACGAATCTGTACCTCACGGAGTGCGGCTCGAAGGGCGGGCCGACGCCGGCCAGCGAATCGCCCTGAGTCGCGTCGTCCTCGTGTCGTGTTCCTCGTCGTCCGCGTGTCGTGCGCGCGCCCTTTTCGCGCCCTCTTCGGCATCGATTGTCAGCGCTGTAGACCTCTGACCAGGCGAAACGCGACGAAAGTCGTGTGGAGCTGGGGGGAATCGAACCCCCGTCCATCAGCCGGTGGACAAACCCGCTACGACCGTTCCCGACTTGAGGGCTATCGCTGCCCCACCGGCGGGTCGGCTGGTGGCCTCGCGGTCACCAACGCCTGGTCTTTCCCTGGAGTCAGCCGTCTTTCCGGCCGGCAGTGGTCTTTCCCACCGTCATCCTCCGCTTCTGTTGCCGGGCTGCGGCGGACCGGCCCCGTGTGGCATTGCTGCTCACGATGACTCTTCACGCACCTAGATCAGGCGGCGAGAGCGAACTGCGTCTTGGCAATTCTTGTTGTTGCCCCGTTTAGCGAGTCTGAGCAACTCGGGTCGCGTTCTCGTCCCTCGTCACTGACGTCGAAACCTGTCAGCCCCGTGGTATGAGGACGTCAGTCTAACGCCGGGATCGGCGACGCTCCGTCAGATGCCCTTGGCGGCGCGGCCCATCGCCCGGTCGATCTCGCGTTGTGAATCGCGTTCGGCAATGGCCTGGCGTTGGTCGGCCTTGCGCCGGCCCCGTCCGAGCGCCAGCTCGACTTTGGCCCGACCCTCGCGGAAATACAGGCTGAGCGGCACGAGCGAGAGGCGCTCCTGGGCGACGCGGGCCTGCAGCCGATCGATCTCGTCCCGGTGGAGGAGCAGCTTGCGCCGACGATCGGGATCGTGGGCACCGGCGTCAGCGGCGAACTGATACGGGGAGATGTGTACCCCCTCCAGCCAGAGCTCGCCGGCGTCGGCTCGAGCGAACCCGTCGGCGAGCTGCACCTGCCCGAGGCGCAGGCTCTTGACCTCGCTTCCGCTGAGCACGACTCCGGCCTCGACGACGTCGAGCAGCTCATAGTCGTGCCGGGCGCGGCGATTGCTGGCGATCAGCTTGGTGTCCCCCTGGCGTGCCGAGGGCAGCGTCCGGGCCCTTCTCCTGGCGGCCATAGGAGCGCCGAGGCTACCGTCCCGCCGTGCTCTCGGTCCCCCGAGCTGTCGTCGACGAACTCGCCGCGATGGCGTACGACGCCTATCCCTACGAGGGGTGTGGTCTGCTTGCCGGCCCGCTCGGCGGCGACGAGGTCACGGCGTTCACGGCGTGTCGCAACGCCGCCGAATCGGCGCGGGTGTACACGGTCGACCCCCTCGACCACCTCCGTGCCGAACGGGCTGCCGAGGCGTCGGGCTGGGAGATCGTCGGCGTGGTGCACAGCCACACACACACCGAGCCGTACCCGAGCCCCACCGACGTCGCCCAGGCTCCCGACCCCGCGTGGCACTACGTCATCGTCGGCCTCAAGCGCGAGAGCCCGGAGATCCGCAGCTATCGCATCTCCGATGGGCAGGTCGTGGAGGAGCCGATCGTCGTCAGCTGATCGATGCGCTGTGCTGATCGGCAGCAGTGCGATAGATTGTTGATGAATCGGATCGGATTTGTTCCGGTTTGGACTCGAGGAGTAGACGGTGCTGACGATCGCCAGCGTGCACGAGAGCGTGCTCGACCTCATCGGCAACACGCCGCTGGTCGACGTGTCGATGCTGTCGCCGAATTCCGACGTCCGAATTCTCGCCAAGCTGGAGAACCAGAACCCGTTCGGATCGGTCAAGGACCGCATCGCCAAGTACATGATCGAGGACGCCGAGAAGCACGGCCACCTGCGTCCCGGCCAGACCATCCTCGAACCGTCGTCAGGCAACACGGGCATCGCCTTGGCGGCGATCGCACGGCTCAAGGGCTATCCGATCAAGGTGTTGCTCCCCGAGAATGTCTCGATCGAGCGGCGTCAGATGCTCAGCGTGTTCGGCGCCGAGATCATCCTCACGCCGGGCGCAGAGGGCTCCAATGGCGCCGTGCGGCGGGCCGAACAGCTCGCTGCCGATCATCCCGAGTGGTGCTTCATGTACCAGTACGCCAACGACGCCAACCCGCGGGCGCACTACGAAGGCACGGGCCCGGAGATCTGGCGAGACTGCCCGGAGATCACCCACTTCGTCGCCGGGCTGGGCACGAGCGGCACGCTGATGGGCGCCGGCCGGTTCCTCAAGGAGCAGAACCCCGACGTCAAGATCGTCGCCATCGAGCCGCCCCAGGGCGAGCGCGTCGAGGGGCTCCGCAACCTCGCTGACGGCTACATCCCGCCGGTGTTCGACGACTGGAACGGTTTCGAGCTGCTCGATCGCAAGCGGGTCGTGCGGCCGCGAGAGTCGATCGAGTGGACGCGTCGTCTCGTCAACGAAGCGGGAGTCTTCGCCGGGCTGTCGGCGGGGGCAGCGATGGCGGGCGCCGCCAAGGTCGCCGACGATCTCGACGGCGGCACGATCGTCATCGTCGTCGCCGACGGCGGTTGGAAGTACCTGTCGACCGGCGCCTACACCACGGACCTCGACGAGGCCGTCGAGAACGCCGAACAGGTCATCTACTTCTGAAGGTTCAGCAAGGCCGTGCCGGCTCCGCCGGACCACGGCTTCTAGTATCGCCGCCAGTGAGCGACGCCGGCCCCCCATCGAACGACCCCCCGAGCATGTGGGAGCCGCCGCCTGGCGGCACAACGCCACCGCCTCCACCGCCGCCGCCGACCGAGGCGATGGCCGGGGCGGAGGGCGCTGCCGGCTACGACCCGAACGCCACGACGATCCAGCCGCAGGCGGGAGGCGGCGACGCCGGGGGCGTCCCGCCGGGCGGCGGGGATTGGCAGTACGAGCCCGAGTACGAGCCGCCTCCCGGGCCGTGGTGGCAGCAGCCGGGAGCGATCATCGCCGTCGCCGCAGGTGCTGCCGCGGTCATCCTTGGGATCATTGCCCTCATCGTCTTCACCGGCGGCGATGACGACAGCACTGACGACACCATCCCCTTCGGCAGCGTCGAGAGCACGTCGACGCAACCTCGCCCCCCGACCACGGCTGGGTCGACAACCACGCAGGCGCCGACGGCGCCGTCGCTGACGACCGGGCCACTCCCATCGAACGTGACGACCGTGCCGGCCCAGCCGGCGACGACGCAGGCGCCCACCACCCCAGCACCCACGACTCAACCCGCGACAACACGACCGTCGACGACCACGACGCAGCCGGCGCCGACCACCGCCGCGGCGACCCCGACGACTGTGGCGGCGACGACCCCGACGACTGTGGCGGCGACCACCACCGCGGCGACCACGACCACGGTGGCGGCGACGACCCCGACGACTGTGGCGACGACCACCACCGCGGCGACCACGACCACGGTGGCGGCGACGACCCCGACGACTGAGGCCACGACCACGACCGAGGCAACGACCACCGTGGTCGACACCACGGAACCGCCCACGACTCCGCCTGAGACGACCGAGCCACCGACCACCGCACCGAGCGAGAACGCCTTCGAGGTCATCGCGGTCAACAACGAACAGTTCGCCGAAGTGATCATCACGGCCGGCATGCAGGGCCAGATCGAGGGCGACACCGTGACGGTGTTCGCACCGCCCGACGCAGCGATTCCGACCGAGGCGCTGAGCGATCCGGCGGTTGCCGCTGACTATGTCGACGCCCACGTGGCGGACGGGGCTTTCGACGTTGCCGCGCTCGGAGCCGCCGGTCAGGTGCAGATGCGCGACGGTGAGATCTGGATGGTGAGCGGCACCACCCTGACTTCCTCCACCGACGGCAGCGTCAGCGCAACGATCACGACACCAGACCAGCTGGCGTCGAACGGCCTCGTCCAAGGCATCAGCGCGTCGCTGTTCGTTGCGGTGCCGGACACGACGTCGTCAACAACCCAGCCACCGACAGGTTCGTGACCCCGGATCGTGACGCTGCCCATGGCAGCTGGCGCCGAGGCCCGTGCTCAGCGCCTCACGGCTAAGGTGCGCGCTGGTGAGCGACCAGGGACCTGGAGGTCCATCGGACCCGACGCAGATCATCCCGCCGCCTCCACCAGGGGGCGGCGGTGGGATCGACGGGCCCGGGTACGGCCCAGGTCCCGACTTCGAGCCTGAGTACGAACCGCCGCCGGGCGGCTGGTGGAATCAACCCGGGGCGCTCATCGCCCTCGCTGCCGGAGCCGTCGCCGTGGTCCTTGGCATCGTCGCTCTGGTGATCTTCACCGGCGGAGACGATGAACAGACCGACGATTCGCTGCCGGCGCAAACGCAGAACACGTCGACCACCACGCCTGCGTCGAGCACCACCGTCGGTCCGGCCTCGTCGTCGACGGTGCCGTCGGTGTCAGTGACGACAGGTCCGCTGCCGACCTCGGTCACCTCGACCACCGTCGCCGGTTCGACGACGACGGCGGCGGCGACCTCGACCTCCACCTCGTCGACTCGACTCGACCTCGACGTCGACCTCGACCTCCACCTCGTCGACGTCGACCTCGACCTCTTCGTCTACGTCGACGACCTCGACCACCACCACCACGACTGCCCCGGATACCACCGTGCCCGCAGCGATCGAGACCGTCGAGGTGGCGACGGTGCCCGACACGACCGAGCCCGAGACCACGACGTCGACATCGTCGACCACCACGACGACCGAACCGGAGACGACGACGACCGAGGAAGCGACGACGACGACTCGCCCGTCGACGACCACCACCGAGCCGGAGCCGGAGACGACCGAGCAGGAAACGACGACGACTCGCCCGTCGACGACGACGTCCACCACGGAGCCGGAGCCGGAGACGACCGAGGAAGGAAACGACGACGACTCGCCCGTCGACGACGACGTCCACCACGGAGCCGGAGCCGGAGACGACCGAGGAGGAAACGACGACGACTCGCCCGTCGACGACGACGCACCACGGAGCCGGAGCCGGAGACGACCGAGGAGGAGACGACGACGACTCGCCCGTCGACGACCACGACGACGTCGACGACGACACCACGGAGCCGGAGCCGGAGACGACCGAGGAAGCGACGACGACGACTCGCCCGTCGACGACCACGACACGGAGCCGGAGCCGGAGACGACCGAGGAGGAAACGACGACGACTCGCCCGTCGACGACGACGACCACGGAGCCGGAGCCGGACGACGACCGAGGAGGAGACGACGACGACTCGCCCGTCGACGACCACGACGACGTCGACGACGTCCACCACGGAGCCGGAGCCGGAGACGACCGAGGAGACGACGACGACCGAGGAGGAAACGACGACGACTCGTCCGTCGACGACCACCACCACGCCGACGACTACGACGACGACGACGTTGCCGCCGACGACCGACGACGACGACGTTGCCGCCGACGACGACGACGACGACGTTGCCGCCGACGACGACGACGACGACGTTGCCGCCGACGACGACGACGACGACGTTGCCGCCGACGACTACGACGACGACGTTGCCGCCGACGACGACGACGACGACGTTGCCGCCGACGACTACGACGACGACGACGTTGCCGCCGACGACGACGACGACGACGTTGCCGCCGACGACTACGACGACGACGACGTTGCCGCCGACGACTACGACGACGACGACGTTGCCGCCGACGACCACGACGACGACGCTTCCACCCACGACGACGTCGACCACCACCACCACCACCACGTCGACCACTACGACGTCGACCACGACGACCACCACGACCGTGGCGCCGACCCAGACGGACTGGGAGTTGATCCAGGAAGACCCGCAGTTGAGCGACTACACGGCTGGGTTCGCCGACCGTCCCGAGCTCGTCGAGCTGGTCAACGGCACCGATGTGGTGACCGTGTTCGCACCGACCAACGCGGCGATCGCCCAGGTCGCCAACTGGGACGAGATCGTCGCTGACGATGAGGCCTTCGAAAGCTTCGTCCGGTCACACCTCATCAGCGGCGCCTTGACCGCCGCAGACCTCTTCACCGGCATCGAGCCCTATGAGTTGCCGACCCTGAGCGGCGAGACGATCGAGGTCGATCCGGTCAACCAGACGATCAATGGCGCGACCATCGTCACCGCCGACACGCAAGGGACGAACGGCATCGTCCAGACGATCGACGCATTGCTCGTCGTGCCCACCCTGGCGCCGGCAACTACAGCGGCGACGACGACGTCCGGCTGACTCCCAATGTTGGTGAGCTGTCGATGCAGGTTCCTGCTGGCTGGATTCACCAATCCGGTCGGCCGCCGGCGGGTCGACGCCCGGGTCAGTTCGCCGATTGCACCTTGGTCGCCACGAACGACTGCGGACTCGGGCGGGTGACCCACTTGCGGCCGAACAGGTAGATCACCGGCAAGGTGCACAGCAGCGGGCCGATGAAGGCCAGCGGGCGGGTCAGCCACCACGTCACGTCCGGGCGTCGACGGTCGGTGCTGTTGCCGAAGATCACGTAGTTGATCGCCATGTACAGGGCAAGGCCGGTCGTGTGAAACAGGAACAGCGGCAGGGCGAAGCGATTGATCACGTCGTTCACCTGTTCCCACGTCGGTCGTTCGAGGCGCGTCTCGATCGCCGGGCGGATGATCTCGAGGACTCCGGCCTGCAACAGCACGAGGGCGACGATGCACACGGTTGGCGGCGCCATGTTCGATGTCTCCCCAGGGACGCCGACCATCGACCCCGGGTACAGCCCGCTCCCCACCAGCGCGGCAAGCGCGAAGCCGCCGCCGATCAGCAGCGTCCAATCGACCGTGCGCCGAGAAGAAGCGATGCGGTCGTAGAAGAACCCGAGCTGGTGGCACAGGCCCCACACGAGGACCATGTTGATCAGCCCGACGAACGGCACGTCGTAGCGGAAGCGGGCGACGTCGACGAGCCCGGCGAAACCGGCGAGGGTGACGAGGACGATGGTGTCGAAGCGCTCGTGCAGCCAGATCGCGACGGGCAGGACGAGCACGAGCATGAGGTAGACGCCCATGAACCACAGCGGGCTCACGACGAGCTTGACCGCCTGCCACGTCCAGTTCCAGTCGAACACCGCCGAGACGACGATTCCGACGAGGATCCACACGCCGAGCAAGGCGAACGTCGGCACGGCCAGGCGCTTCAGTCGGGAGCCGACTAGCGTCCAGATCGATTGCCCTCGGTCGCGTGCCTTTTCCCAGGAACGGAGATGGCCGTACCCCCCGACATAGAAGAACAGCGGCATCACCTGGAAGGCCCACGTGAGGACCCACAGGCCAGTCGTGAAGCCGAGCGGGTTGCTGGCGTGTGGCCCGTCGTCCTCCCACACGAGGATCGTGAACACCCAGTGCCAGGCGACGACGACGAGCAAGCTGAACGCACGAATGAAATCGACGTACTTGTCCCGACCCCTCACCGCCGTCCCCGTCGCGGTGGTCGTCACGCTGCTCATCGGCAACATTCTCTCCAATCGCGTGATGCCCGCGGCACTGTACGTCCCCACCAACCTGGTCACCGCGGCAGTCGTGGTGATCATCGCCACTCGCCTCGTCACACCGTACGACATGGGGATGACCAACTGGGCCAGCGGCGCACGCTGGGGTTTGGCCGTCACGCTCGTGGGCCTGGGCTTGTACCTCGTCGCCGCGGTAACCCCTGGCTTCGACGAACTGTTCAATGATCGGCGGGTCGACGGCGGCATTCCACGACTGTTCTACGAGGTGACCATCCGCATCCCGCTTGGTACGGTCCTGCTCGAGGAGGTCGCGTTTCGCGGCGCGCTTCCGGCGGTCTTCGCCAAGCGCATGTCGACGTTCCGCGCCGTGGTGTACTCGTCCGGTCTGTTCGGGTTGTGGCACGTCCTGCCGTCCCTCAACCTCGCCGACGTCAACCCCGTTTTCGAGGGACTGCTCGGCACGGGGTTGGTCGGCCAGCTGGGAGGTGTGGCGATCGCGGTCGTCGGCACGTTCCTGCTCGGAATGTGGCTGTGCTTCCTCCGCTACCGCTCGGGCAGCATCCTCGCCCCGATCATCGTCCACGTGGCCAGCAACACCGGCGGGTACGTCTTGGCATTCCTGTTCGGCGGCGCCGTGATCTCCACCGACGTCAGCACTCGCTGACTGACGTTCACTGCGTTCTACGGGGCCGGATCGCCCGCGACCTAGCCTGCTGACCGTGGATCGGCCGATCGGGATGTTCGACTCGGGGTTCGGTGGGCTCACGGTGGCCCGCGCCGTGATCGATCTGCTGCCCGCCGAGGACCTCGTCTACATCGGTGACACCGCTCGCTACCCCTATGGTCCGCGTCCGGCCGACGAGGTCCGCCGCTTCGCGCTGGAGCTCGCCAATAGCCTCGTCGCCGATCACCAGGTCAAGGCGATCATCGTCGCCTGCAACACGGCGGCTGCCTCGGGGCTCGATGCCTTGCGCAGCGACCTCTCCGTGCCGATCATCGACGTCGTCGCACCCGGCGCCGCGGCGCTCGTGGAGACGACCGAGAGCGGTCGCGCCGCCGTCATCGGCACCGTCGGCACGGTCGCATCCGGCGCCTACCTCCGTGCCGTCGAGCACGCCTCGATGATCGCCGGCCGGCACGTATCGCTGACCAGCGCAGCCTGCCCGGGCTTCGTGGAGTTCGTCGAGCGTGGCCACACGTCCGGCGACGAGGTCACCGTGCTCGCCGAACGCCTCCTGGCACCCGTCACAGCCGCCGACGTCGACGCCCTGCTGCTCGGGTGCACGCACTACCCGTTCCTCAGCCGGGTGATCGGCGACGTCGTCGGACCGCACGTGACGCTCGTGAGCTCCGCCGACGAGACGGCGTTCAGTGCGGCGCGAGTGCTCGGTGAGCTCGGGCTACTGCGGCCCGATCACGGCCGGCCCGGCCGGCATCGCTTCTTGTCGAGCGGCGATGTCGAGCTGTTCCGCGAGCTCGGCCGACGCCTGCTCGGCCCTGAACTCGACGATGCTCAACGCTGGCCGGCGCAGCGGGCCCACCAATCGTCCGCCCTGCAACCGCTCGTGGAGAGCGAAGGAGTGCTTCATGACACGACCTGACGGCCGCGCCGATAGCGAACTGCGCCCGGTGACGTTCGAGCGCGACTACACCGAGATGGCCGACGGCTCGTGCCTCGTCAGCTTCGGGCGCACCAAGGTGCTCTGCACGGCGAGTGTCGACGATGACGTGCCCCGCTGGATGCGTGGGACGGGTCGGGGTTGGGTGACCGCGGAGTACTCGATGCTGCCGGGCTCGTCTCCCGAGCGCGTCGGCCGGGAGGCGGCGAAGGGCAAGCAGAGCGGGCGAACCGTGGAGATCCAGCGTCTCATCGGCCGCTCCTTGCGGGCCGCCTGCGACCTCACGATGCTCGGCGAGCGTCAGGTCGTGGTCGACTGCGACGTGCTGCAAGCCGACGGCGGGACGCGCACCGCCAGCATCTGCGGCGGCTTCCTGGCCCTCCACGACGCACTCGCCCGTCAGGTGGCAGCCGGCTCGATCAAGGCGCACCCACTGCACTCGTTCTGCGCCGCGGTGAGCGTCGGCATCGTCGGAGGCGTGCCGGTGCTCGACCTCCCGTACGTCGAGGACAGCACGGCCGACGTCGACATGAACGTCGTGACGATCAGGCCGATCGGCGGCGACGAGACGAGGTTCGTCGAGGTTCAAGGGACCGCCGAAGGGGCGCCGTTCAGTCACTCGGAGCTCGCGACGTTGCTGTCCCTCGCCGAGCAGGGCCTTGCCGAGATCGCTGACCTGCAGGCCGAGATGATCGCCGAACCACCCCCCGCGCGCAGGCGGTGACCACCTCCCACGGCGACCGACCGCGACGGCTCGTGTGCGCGTCGGCGAACCCATCGAAGGTGGCCGAGATCGCCGCCCTTGTCGGCGACGCGTTCGAGTTGCTGCCGCGGCCCGCGGACGTTCCCGACGTGATCGAGGACGCTGGCACCTTGGTTGGCAACGCTCGACTCAAAGCGGCGGCGATCGCCGCCGCTACCGGGTTGCCCGGTCTCGCCGACGACACCGGACTCGAGGTCGCCGTCCTCGGCGGCCTTCCGGGTGTCGAGACGGCGAGCTACGCCGGACCGGATGCATCAGATCAGGACAACTGGACGAAGTTGCTCGCCGCCCTCGGGAGCGAAGCCGACCGGCGTGCCCGCTTCCGGACGATCGCCATGGTCGTCGGTCCCGACGGGTCCGAGCTGTTCGCCGAGGGCACGTGCGACGGCGAGATCGTCGCGACGCCCCGGGGGGTCGCCGGATTCGGCTACGACAGTGTCTTCGTGCCGTCAGCGGGCGATGGACGGACGTTCGCCGAGATGACCCGCGACGAGAAACAGGCGATCAGCCATCGAGGCAGAGCATTCGCCGCCCTCTTCGAGCGCCTCGCCGAGGAGTGGACGGAGAGCGGTCGATGACCCAGCGCCGGGTCCACGACCTGGTCATCATCGGGGCTGGGTCCGGCAACTCGATCCCCGGCCCGGAGTTCGACGACCTCGACATCGCCATCGTCGAGCACGGCAAGTTCGGCGGCACCTGTCTCAACGCCGGGTGTGTCCCGACGAAGATGTTCGTGCACCCCGCCGACCTCGCCGCCGGGGCGCGCGCCGGCGCCGAGCTCGATGTGCACATGACGGTCGATCACGTCGACTGGCGAGCGCTGCGCGATCGCGTGTTCGGCCGCATCGATCCGCTCGTCGCCGCCGGCAAGGCCTACCGCGAGGGTCCGGAGAATCCGAAGGTCACGGTTTACACGGGCACCTCGCGCTTCGTCGGGCACAAGCAGCTCGACACCGGCACCGGGACGCTGATCACGGCCGACCGCTGGGTTGTCGCCGCCGGTAGCCGGGCAACCGTGCCGGCGGTACCCGGGCTGGAGCTCGGACCACGCGTTCACACCTCCGACACGATCATGAAGCTCGACGAGCTGCCGCGGTCGGTCGTCATCTTCGGCGGTGGGTTCATCGCCGCCGAGTTCGCCCATGTGTTCCACGCGTTCGGGTGCGAGGTGACTCAGGTGATCAGGGATCACCGCCTGCTCAGCAGGCACGACGACGACATCTCCTGGGCCTTCACGGAAGCCGCCAGGGGCCGCTGGACGCTCCTCAGCGGCACGCAGCCGTCGTCGTTCCGAGCCTCCAGCTCCGGCGTCGACGTCGATGTCGGGGGTCGCCACGTCACCGCCGACGTCGTGCTCGTGGCAACCGGTCGGGTACCAAACGGCGATCTCCTCGAAGTCGCTCGGTCGGGGATCGACATCGACCGGGACACCGGACTCGTGGTCGTCGACGAGTTCCAGCAGACATCGGTCGACGGGATCTTCGCCTTGGGCGACATCTCCTCGCACTGGGAACTCAAGCACGTCGCCAACCACGAGATGCGGGTCGTCCGCCACAACCTTGCCCATCCCGAGTCGATGATCCGCAGCGACCATCGATTCGTTCCCGCCGCCGTGTTCACCGACCCGCAGATCGCTTCCGTCGGCTTGACGGAGTCGCAGGCTGCGAGCCAGCACCTGGACTACGTGACGGCCCGTTACGACTATTCCGGGATCGCCGCCGGGTGGGCGCGGGAGGACACGAGCGGCTTCGTCAAGGTGCTCGCCGACCGGCGCAGCGGCCTGTTGCTCGGCGCCCACGTCATCGGTCCCGAGGCGGCGACGGTGATCCAGCCGCTGATCCAGGCGATGTCGTTCGACCTTCCGGCTCGCGACGTGGCGACGAAGCAGTACTGGATCCACCCGTCGCTGCCCGAAGTCGTGGAGAACGCGCTGCTCAGCTTGCCGCTGCCGACCGGCTGACCACGACCGTGACGACGAACCCGCGGTGGTCGCTGCCGGGCAGGTCGACGTCGGCCACCTCGGCAACGGACAGCGAGTCGTCGATCAGCGCATGGTCGAGGCGCATGATCGGCGGCAGCCACGCCTTGTCGGTGGGCCACGAGCTGGAGAAGCCACGGCCGACGAGCCGGTGGGCGTCCCGCCACCCTGCTGCTTGGACCCGACGGAACGGCGGATGCCAGTACGTCGCGTTGAAATCGCCGGTGACGATCGCCGGTCGATCCGACACTCCGTGCAGGTCGGCGAGGCCGGCCAGCTCGGCGAGCCAGTCGCCGAGGTGATCGAGGGGGTTCGGTGGGTGGACGACGTACAGCTCGACGCCACCGGCGACATCGAGGATGGCCGCCGTCGATTGGTAGAGGGCATCGGGAGCGTCGATCTCCGTGAGGGGAAAACGACTCCAGAGCGCCGAGCCGCCGGCCGACGCTTCGGGATACTCGATGCGGTATGGGAACGAGCTGGCGAGCGGGCTGACGTACATCCCGCCGGCGTGGGTGAGGGTGTACTCGGTGAATGCCAGCACGTCGGCGTCAAGGCTGGCGACGACCCGGGCCAGTTCGGCAGTGCGGCCGTTGAGGTAGAGCAGGTTGGCGTGGAAGATGCGGAGCGACGCGCCCGCGCTCGCCGGTGCCGTTCCAGCTGCCGACGCGTGGAGCGGCAGGATGACGACTGCAAGGGCGGCCACACCTCCCGCGGCGACGCCGGCCAGCAACCACCGCCCGGTGATCGCCGCGACGATGGCGATCGGCAGCGCGGAACCGAGGACGTAGGGCGTCAGCGCCTGCAGCCCGACGACCAACCTCGTGCCGGACCACCCGATCAGCTGGGTGACAACGAGGAGGGCCATCACGGCGACCGCCACCCAGGCCAGCACCTCGACGACGATCACGGCCCGGAGTGTGCCACCCTTCGACCTCGTTCGTTCGCTCGCTAGCGCTCGCTCTCTCCACTCGGTCGAGCTCGTTGAGCGGCTTCGCCGCACCCAATCTCTGGCGGCGGCCGGCAAAGCCGGCCCTGGCCGCCGCATCGGGGGGCTACCGCCCCCCGGAGCCCCCCGACGGCGACGTAGCTCGACTCGGGCGCCGACCGGACCCAAGCGTCGGGTGCCGCGCCAGTTCTCATGCCACAAACCGGTCAAATCTGGCCGGATCGTGGCGTCAGAATCGATCAACCCGGGGTGATCTCGCTGGGGTCGACGATGCGGTTGCCGTCGGTGTCGGTGCCCGGAGCGTCCGGGACGAGTAGCGCCCAGGTGGCGGGGCCGACTTGGCCGTCGACCGTGAGGCCGTGCATCTGCTGGAACGACCTCACCGCGGTGCGGGTGCCCGGGCCGAAGTACCCGTCGACGATGAGCGAGGAGTCGACGACCGCCTTGAGGCGCTCCTGGACGAGGCGCACGGCGGGACCTTCGTCGCAGATCTCGAGGTGGTAGTCGTTGCGCACCGTGTACGACGAGCACACGGGCGGCACGGTCTGGTTCGTCGGCGGTGGGGGTGCAGTCGCCGACGCAGCTACCTGCGTCGGTGTCGGCTCGAGCACGCTCGTGGGGCGCGGCGTGGCGTCGACCGCTTCGGTCGTCACCGCGCTGGTGTCGATTGGCGTAGCCGCTGACTGCGACGTGAGCGGGCGCTCGCCGACGCTCGTCGATGGCGAGGAGCCGCCGACGATGGCGATGCCCCCGGCGACCACCGCCACCGCTGCGGCGGCCACGGCGAGCGCACGGTAGAAGCGGTGCGGCTGCTCGGCCAGCACGACGACGTTGTCGAGGTCGGCGACGGTGGCAGCGTTCCCGGTCGGCGCCGTGCTGCGGCGCTGTGCGGCGACGTCGGCGGCGGCGTCGACGTACGCGCCGTAGTTCTTCAGGCGGCGCTCGAGCTCTGGGTTCATGATCGTTGCTCCAGGAGCTTGCGCAGCCGCCGGCTGCCGCGGTGCAGGTGGTTCTTCAAGGTCGAGATCGGGATGTCGAGGAGGTCGGCGGCCTCCGCGTAGCGGTAGCCGTGGGCGTGGACCAGCATCACCGCCGCCCGCTGGTCGGGTGTGAGTCGGGTGAGCGCCTGCTGCAGGCCCGGGTCGCCAGCCGGCAGCTCCGGGTCGCGGGTCTCGACCGGGAACAACGGGGCCTTGTGGAAGCGAGACTCGTTGCGCACGGCGGTCTGGCCGACTCGGTAGAGGTACCCCACGGGGTTGGCCATCGCCAGCAGCCGGTCGCGGTTGGCCCACGCCCAGGCGGTGGCCTCGGCGCATGCCTCGACGCCGAGCTGTACGCCGTAGCGGGCCACGAGGGCCCGACGCAGTCGCACCTGGGCGTCGGCGATGAACTGCTCGAACGAGGCCGCGGCGCTACCTGCGGTGACGTCCACCGGAGCTTCCCAGAGTTGCAGCGCGGCGCTCATCTGCTGGAGAAAGCATCGAGCGCAGCAGTCGATTCACGAAAATGTCCACAGGGACGGTAACTCGTAGCCTGAAACGCACGCCGGCGTAGCCCAATTGGCAGAGGCCCAGGTCTTAGGAACCTGACAGTGAGAGTTCGAGTCTCTCCGCCGGCACCGACGTCACGGGACGGGAACCCAGACGAGGAGCAGCTGGGTGACCTTCACGTCGGTCCGTTCGAGGCCGACCGGCACGGTCGAACTGGCTGCCGCCGCAGCCGACCACTTGGCCTCGATCGCCGCCGATTCTGCAGCGAACTTCTCCTCGAGTTCGAGGCGCTGTTGTTCGATTCGCGCCACTTTGCCTTCGGCGGCTTCGACGCGCTCGCCGTCCGCGTTCCGTGTCAGTTGGTCGGCGGCGCTGCCGATCTTCGATGCTGCGTTGCGTCGCGAGCCGAACAACCCGCCGAGCAGATCCCCGGCGGCACGCAGCAGGTTGCCGCGCTTGCGGTCCTCGGCCTGCTCGGCGACGACGCTGGCCCGGTCCTCGGCCGCGCCCAGCTGGGCCCGCAGCTTGGCCTCCTTGGCGTCCTTGCTCGTCGCCAACTTCACCTTGTCGGCGTCGGCGGCGGCCTGCGCCGCGGCGATGCACCGCGCCTGGAACTCCTCGGCTGACTCGTCCGGCAGTGAGTACAGCTTGAGCTGCTTGTTGACCTGAAGGTCGAGTGAGCCGGTGCGCACGAGGTGGTCGACGACACCACGCTCGACCTGCTTCCAGGTCTTGGCATCGCCGATCGGGGCATCGGTCAGCCGGTAGGCGGCCGACGACGGCGCCGTGCCCGAGAGATCTGACTCGGCGAAGGCGATGGCGGTGGCCCGACTCGGGTCGATCGGGGAGTCGAGCGGGAAGAGCAACGAATCGTGGTCGACGTCGTGGACGAGATCAGCCTTGGCCTCGTCGTAGCGCAGGTGGACGCGGGCGAGGATCGCCGGTTCGTGGAGGGTGCCAGCCGGGTCACCGCCGACGTCTGCCAACCACGATGCGGTCGCCGTCACCCATCGCACCGTGACGCCGTCGGCGACCGCAGGCATCAGTGGTGTCGAGTCCGTGCCGAGTTCGGCGGACGTCGGAGCGGCTGCGCGCCGCTGGCGTGGCTGCAGCCGTAGCCGGAGCGTTCGCGTTCGGCGTGGCTGCAGCCGCCGTCGGAGCGTCCGGGGCCTCATCACCGACCACCTGCTCGATCTGGTCGCGGGTGAGTGGTCCGCGGAGATAGCTCATCGCCCAGCGAGTCGTGAACACTTCGGGCTGGTCCGCTCCGGCGCGGCGCAGGACGAACTCCCGCTTGTCGAGGCCGCTCACCGTGGCGCTGACCGCCTTGACGTCGACACCTCCGTCGGCGGCGCTCATGCCGTCGAGCAGGCGGTCCTTGTCGCGTTCGGTCTGGAGCCGTCCGATCATCCAGGTCCCCGCGTTGGAGATCGCCTTGTAGTCGATGTCGACAGGGTTCTGCGTGGCCAGTACGACTCCGACGCCGAACGCCCGGGCCTGCTTCATCAGCGTCATGATCGGCTTCTTCGTCGGTGGATCCTCGGTGGGTGGGAGGTAGCCCATCACCTCGTCCATGTACAGCAGAGCCCGGAGGTCGGTCGTGCCACTCTGGCGGCGCATCCAGGTGACGAGCTTGGCGAGCAGTAGCGACGTCACGAACTGGCGCTCCTCGTCGGAGAGGTGGGCGGTCGTGACGATGGCGCACCGCGGGGTGCGGTCGGCGCTGAACAGCATCGTGTCGATGTCGAGGGGCGTGCCCTCGCCCCACGCCGCGAAGGCCGGCGATGCGAGCAGCCCGTTGAGCTTGAGGGCGAGCTGCTTGCGATCCTTTGCCGGGAAGAACTCGTCGAGCTCGAAAACACCCAGCTTCTTCAGCGGGGGCTGCTGGACCTGGCCGACGAGCGTCGGAAGGTCGAGTGGTTGCTGATTCGACCAGGCGTGCTGGACAAGGTTGGAGAGCAGGATGTGCTCGCGGCTCGACAACGGATCGGCAGCGACGCCGATCAGGCCGAGCAAGCCGGACACGAACCCGTCGATCTCGTCGGCGATCGTCTCGACGTCGTCGGTATCGGGCGCCTGCAGCGATCCGACGATGTTCAGCTCCACGCCCGAGCGCGATCCGGGGGTGTAGATCGTGAAGTCGCAGGCGTCCCGCAGCGCCTTGAGTTGCTCGGGGCCGAAGGACCAACCAGCGAGACCATCCCCCCACAACTTGGCCTGGGCCGCGGCGAAGTCGTCGGGTGACTGTCCAGCCGCCTTGGCCTGACCTTCGTCGATCCACGGTCGGAACGAGGCAGCATCCAGGTCGGGAAACGT
Organism: Ilumatobacteraceae bacterium; assembly: GCA_963772825.1. Classification (GTDB taxonomy): domain Bacteria; phylum Actinomycetota; class Acidimicrobiia; order Acidimicrobiales; family Ilumatobacteraceae; genus Desertimonas. The sequence continues at coordinate 34,843 of CAVYYX010000011.1, forward strand.
GAGGCAAAGGTTGGTCAGGTCGCCTTTCGGATCGACGAGCAGGGCAGGGATGCCGGCGCGCAGCACCTCCTCGATGAGCACGATGCCGAGGCCGGTCTTGCCGGAGCCGGTCATCCCGACGATGACGGCGTGGGTGGTCAGATCGGCGGAGTCGAGCGCCAGGTCCGACCCCGTTCGCTCGTGGGTGGCCGGGTCGATCAGCCCGCCGAGATGGAGGTCAGCCACGACGTGTCAACGTAGCCGGGTGGCGTAGGACCCGATTGCCGCAAGGACGGTCGTGACTCTGCCTAGACTCCCGGGGTGCGCTGTCCTGCGGCTCGCCTTCTGGGTGGGTCCGGACAGTCGGAGGCAACCTGGTGACAAGGAGAGTGCGTGACTGGTCGTGATCCGCGCGAGCGACGTGAACTTCGCGAACGTCGGCCGGTCCCGGCACCCCGACAGCAGCGTGAGCGCCTGCTCCGCACCGTCGTCGTCGCCGGTGTCATCTCGTCGGTCGGCGTGTTCGCGGTGGTCGCCCAGGCCCGCGATGCCGAGACCGGGGCACCCGGTGCTGTCGACCAGATCGCTGCCGACGCCCCCGATGCCGAAGCGGCGACGCCTGCCGGATTGGCGGCCGCAGGACCGACGACCACCGCCGCTACGCCCACCGCTGGCGAGGGTTCGCAACCGACAGACTCCGCACCCGATCTGGCCGGCGCGCCGACCGAGCTCACCGCAGATTGCACGATCCCGCCCAAGACGATCAGCAACGAGTCCGAACCGATCGACGTCCAATGCCTCCAGCAGGCGTTGCAGCGCGAAGGCTTCTACACCGGCGCGTTGAGCGGCGAGTTCGACTTCGCGACGAGCGCGGCGGTCGAGTCCCTGCAGACCGAACGCGATCTGTTCGTCGACGGCGTCGCTGGCCGGGAGACCGGCATCGAGCTGGGCATCTGGCCCGAGGAGAAGCTGCTCGTCGTGCGCACGCCCCCGCCCGCTCCGGGGGCGCAGGACAGTTGGGGCTACACGTTGTCGTCGGTGGCGTCCACCGGCGCCGACGCGCCGCCCCTGCCCGAGAACTCGGGTACCGGCCGACGGGTCGTCTACGAGCGGATCAGCCAGCGCGTCTGGGCGGTCAGCGAGGACGGCGAGATCATCCGCTCGTGGCTCGTCGCCGGCAGTCAGTACAACAACGAGATGCCCGGCACGCACCAGGTGTACAGCCGGTCGGAGCAGTCGACGGCGTGGAACGGCCGGGCGATCCTGCCGCTGATGATCCGCTGGTTGCAGACCGACATCGGCCACATCGGCTTCCACGGCATCCCGATCCACGTGTCCGACGGCTCCCCGTACATGACCGAGGACGAGCTCGGCACCCGGCTGTCCGGCGGTTGCCAGCGCCAAGCCAACGCCGACGCCCGGTTCATGTGGGCGTTCGCCGAAGTCGGCACCAAAGTCGTCGTCCTCTGACGCCCCCCATCGGAGTGTTTGCGGCCGTCGGAGTGTTTGGCGCGGGGCGTGTCGGCTGGAAACACTCCGGTGAACCGCCGGTGACGATTTGCGGACGGATCTGTCCACATCGGCACCTAGGGTGCTTGCCGCGATCCCAAGGAAACGGCCCGTCTCCTCTTTCAACAGGTGCCCGAGGGCAATGTGCCTCAAGTAAGAGTCGCTGAGGAGGAATCGAATGGCTATCCCTGTCCAAGTCACCTTCGACTGTGCCGACCCAGACCGCCTCGCCCACTTCTGGGCGGACCTGCTCGGCTACGAGCTCGACCCGCCACCGCCCGGCTACGACTCGTGGGAGGCGTGGCTGATCGAGCAGGGCATTCCCGAGAGCGACTGGAACATGGCCAGCGCCATCAGCGATCCCGATGGGCATGGTCCACGCATCTTCTTCCAGCGCGTCGCAGAACCGAAGGAGCTGAAGAACCGAGTGCACCTCGACGTGAACGCTGGCGGCTCGCGAGGCACACCCGACGACGAACGCCGCGCCGAGGTCGACGCCGCCGTCCAGCGGGCCGTCGCCATCGGAGCGACCAAGGTGCGCCTCGTCGAGGAGCGCGGCGGGCGGCACTACGTGATGCAGGACATCGAGGGCAACGAGTTCTGCTTGCAATAGTCGAGGCCAAGACGGTGAAGAACCGCATCCATCTCGATCTCCAGTTTGGCGAGGAGTCGCGCGAAGAGCAGGTCCAGCGCGCCCTCGCCCTCGGCGCCACCAGGCTGTGGGACGGCCAGCAGGGTCCACACACGTGGGTCACGTTGGCGGACCCAGAAGGCAACGAGTTCTGCGTGAGTTAGCGCCGTCTCGGCCAGAATGCGACCGTGATCGACACCGCTGGCGGCCCATCGTCCGACGTTCTGGAAACGCGCTTCGGGCTCGCCGACCGGATCGTCGACGACACAGCGCTCGCCAACAGCGTCCGACGCTTCCGCGAACGGGGCATCACGCTGCCCACGTTCGCCGAGCTCGCCGACCCGACACGTGTCGCCGCCGACCGCGTCGGCGACGCCGATCCGCAGGCTCCCGATGCTCGGAACCTCTGGCGCAACCACTGGTACAACGATCTTGCCGGGACACGTGTCGGTGTTCCGGAGCACGTCGTCCTACCGACCGAGCTGACAGGCGTCGCTAGCCCGATCATCGTGGTCTTCGGTGATCGCTTCCCGATGATCACGGCCCACAAGGTGCTCGCCGCCTACGCCTGCCTGGCACCGCGGATCGTCAGCGGTCAGTTCGACCCGACCGCTCACCGGGCGATCTGGCCGTCAACCGGCAACTATGCCCGTGGGGGGATCGCCATCAGCCGGATCATGGCCAGCCGCGGCGTCGCCATCCTCCCCGAGGGGATGAGCCAGGAGCGTTTCGACTGGCTGGAGCGCTGGTGCGAGAACCCGGTCGAGGACGTCATCCGCACGTTCGGGACAGAGTCCAACGTCAAAGAGATCTACGACGCCTGCAACGAGTTGGCCAAGGACCCGACCAATGTCGTCCTCAACCAGTTCTGCGAGTTCGGCAACCACCTCGCCCACTACGAGGTCACCGGTCGGGCGCTCGGCCACGTGTTCGACAGCGTCGCCGCGGACCGCCCCGGCCTGCGCCTCGCCGCCTTCGTCTCGGCGACCGGCTCGGCTGGCACGATCGCCGCCGGCGACCGGCTCAAAGACGAGTACGGGAGCCGCATCGTCGCCGTCGAGGCGTTGGAGTGTCCGACGATGCTCGCCAACGGCTTCGGCGAGCACAACATCCAGGGCATCGGCGACAAGCACATCCCGCTCATCCACAACGTGATGAACACCGATGTCGTCGTCGCCGTCAGCGATCGGGCCACCGATCAGCTGCAGGTGATGTTCGCGAGCGACGACGGTCTCGGCTACCTGGCCGACCGGCGGCTCGTGCCCCAGCGGACCCTGCGCACGCTGGGCCACTTCGGGCTCTCGTCGATCTGCAACGTGCTCGCCGCGATCTCCACCGCCAAGTTGCTCGGCCTCGCCGCTGACGACGCCATCGTCACCGTCGCCACCGACGGGGCGGCGATGTACCCGAGCGAACGAGCCAAGATCCTGGCCCGTGACTTCGGCGGTGGCTTCACCAACCTCGATGCCGCGGCGGTGTGGGGGGAACATCTCGCCGACGTCACCACCGACAACTCCGTGGAGTGCACCGCGGCCGTGCGCAACCGCATCTTCAACCTCGGGTACTTCACGTGGGTCGAACAGCAGGGCATACCGATCGAGTTGTTCGAAGCCCGCCGGGACCGGTCGTTCTGGGTCGGGCTACGTCGCTACCTCGAGGTGTGGGACGGGATGATCGACGACTTCAACGCGGCGGTCGCCTCCGGGTGAGGACGCAGCAAGACGCCGTCGTCGGGTGGCGGTGCGCGGTGTGCGGCACGATGGTCGACGTCGCCACGCCGTACCCGTTCACGTGCCCCCGATCGTCGCCCGCGGATCGCCGCCACGTGTTGCACCCGGTGGTCGAGCCGGCGGCCAACGGTGAACTGCTCGATGACCCGAATCCGCTTGTCGCCTACGGCCCACGGATGGGCTGGTGGGCGTTCGGCGCTTCCCACGGGCTGGCCGAGCCGGTCCTGGTCGAGGTCGCTCGCGACGTCGGTACGGGCTTCGAGGTCACACCGTTCGGCGCCCACGACCTCGATCTGCGCCGTGGTGCGCCCGAGACGGTGTGGGTCAAGGACGAGACCGGCAATGTCGGGGGCAGCCACAAGAGCCGTCACCTCGCCGGCATCCTGCTGCACCTGCGCATCGCCGAGGCGATCGGGTTGGCGACGGGCGGTCGACGGACGCTGGCCATCGCCTCGTGCGGCAACGCCGCCATTGCCGCGGCGACGCTCGCCAGACGCGCCGAGTGGCCGCTGCGGGTCTTCGTGCCGGAGTGGGCGCCTGCGGGCGTCCTCGCCCTGATCGAGTCGCTCGGCGCCGAGGTCGAGGTGTGTCCGCGCCGCGACGATGATCCGCCGGGCGACCCCGCCATGCTGCGCTTTCGCGAGGCAGTGTCCGGCGGGGCACTGCCGTTCACCGTGCAGGGGCCTGAGAACGCCCTCTGTCTCGACGCAGGCCGGACGATCGGTTGGGAGATCGCCGACGCCGTCGGCGCCCCCGGCGGGCCGCCGGTCGTCGATCGGGTCGTCGTGCAGGTTGGAGGGGGAGCGTTGGCGGCCTGCGTCGGCTGGGGGCTCGGTCCTCGGATCCGTCTCGACACCGTGCAGACACAGGGCTGCGCCCCGCTCGCCCGCGCCTGGTGGCGGGCCCGCGATGCCGGCTACGACTCCGATCAGCTTCCCGGCCGCTGGGCAGAGCTGATGGTCCCGTGGGATCGGCCGCAATCGATCGCCGACGGGATCCTCGACGACGAGACCTACGACTGGCTCGCTGACTTCGCCGTCATGGAGGCCAGCGGGGGAAACCCGATCGTCGTCCCGGAGGAAGCGGTCGTCGACGCGGTGAGGGTGGCCGCCAGCACGGGAATCGAGGTCAGTGCGACGGGGTCGGCGGCGGTCGCCGCCCTGCTCGTGGCCGATGGCCAGCCGGGGCCGGGGGAGACGGTGGCGGTGATCTTCTCAGGTGTCGATCGCGGGCGGGGCGAACGTTCTGATGGCGCCTAGCCTTGACGTTCATGAACGAGCCGACGCCCCCGCTCACGCCCCGGATGCTCGACGCGGCCAGCGACCCGCGCAGCGATGTGTTCAATCGCCTGCTCAAGGACCGTGTCGTGATGCTCGGCGCGGCGGTCGACGACGACATCGCCAACCAACTCTGCGCCCAGTTGCTGTACCTCGAGGGCGAGGACAAGGACCGCGACATCTGGCTGTACATCAACAGCCCCGGCGGCTCGGTGACGTCGGGGATGGCGATCTACGACACGATGCAGTTCGTCAGCTGCGACGTCGCCACGGTGTGCATCGGCCTGGCCGCGTCGATGGGTCAGTTCCTGCTCACGGCCGGTGCCCCGAGCAAGCGCTACTCGTTGCCCAACGCCCGGATCTTGATGCACCAGCCGCTCGCCGGCATGCGTGGCCAGGCGGCCGACATCGCCATCCAGGCCCAGGAGTTCTCGTACACCAAGAAGCGGATGTTCGAGCTGATCTCGCAACACTCGGGCAAGCCGGTCGAGCAGATCGAGGCGGACGCCGACCGCGACCGGTGGTTCTCCGCCGAGGAGGCCAAGGAATACGGCCTCTGCGACCACGTGATCGTGCGCCGCGGCGAGATGCGCTGATCCTCGTCGATTGGAGGGTTTGCTGCCAGTGGAGTGCTGGGCGCCGACACGCACCGCGCGAAACACTCCGATCAGCCTGCTGAGGTCGTCGTCGTGCCGGGGACGGTCGAGGTCGTCGCCACGGTTCCCGGCACGATCGTGGTGACGGGGCCGAAATCGATGCCACAGTTGTCGCTCAGCCACGCGGCGATCGCCACCGTCGATCGCTCGGCCTCGAAGGCGTCGGCCACCACCTCTTGCTGATCGTCGCTCGTCCACGCCAACTCGAGATTGTCGGTATGGGCGTCCCATTCCGCCTCGATGGCCAGCGGTGCGCGGTCGCCGATGTCCTGCCACAGGTCGATGAGGTCGTCGACCTCGTCCTCGGAGGTCGGATCGGCGCGTAGACCCTCGACGTTCTGGGCGACGTCCTCGCAGAACTGCTCGGCGTCGCCGGCATCGTCGTCACACGCCACGAGCGCCACGACGGCGGCTGCGGCAACGAGTGCCCGGAGGGTACGCACGGGTGGCGAGTCTCGCAGACCGCCCTCGTCTGACCGAGGCACCCATGCTGCCCGCCGAGTTGTGACACCCCCTCGCTAGCCTGCTGGCAACCGTCGTTGGACCGGTCATCGTCCTCCACCGTTGAAGAACTCGCCGCACCGCGGCGACCGCTCCGGAGGAGTTCGTGATGCTCGCATCGATCCCATCGGCGACGGTGCTCGGGGTACGCGGCAGCCCCGTCACCGTCGAGGTGTTCGTCGGGGAGGGGCTTCCCGGCTACCACATGGTCGGCATGCCTGATACCGCCTGCCGGGAGTCGCGCGACCGGGTGCGCGCGGCCATCATGAGTGCCGGATTCGGATGGCCGAACCGGTGTATCACCGTCAACCTCGCGCCGACCAGCCAGCGCAAGTCCGGGGCCGGGCTCGATCTGGCGATCGCAGTCGGGGTGCTCGCCGCATCCGACCAGCTGGTCGCCACCGACCTGGCTGGTCACGCCTTCATCGGCGAGTTGGGACTCGACGGCACGATCCGGCGAGTCCCGGGCGTCGCGCCGATGGTCGATGCGCTCGACGAGGTCGCTGTCGTGGTTCCGCCGGGCAACGTCGTCGAGGCGCAGATCGCGGCACGCGGTCCTGTGCGCGCGGCCGCCGACCTCGCCACCGCGGTCGCCGCGCTCACCGGCGCACGGCCCTGGGACGACCTCGCGGCGGTCGACGACGAGGTCGACTTGCCGCCGATGCCCGACCTCAGCGACGTTCGCGGCCAGCCGGTGGCCAGGCGGGCGCTGGAGATCGCCGCAGCAGGTGGCCACCACGTGCTCCTTGTCGGCTCGCCCGGGAGTGGTAAGACGATGCTGGCGCAGCGCCTCGCCGGACTGCTGCCGCCGCTCGAGCGGGACCAGGCGTTGGAGACGACGATGGTGCACTCGGCAGCCGGGCTCCGACTACCACCCGGGGGACTCGTGCGCCAACCGCCCTTCCGGGCGCCGCACCACACCACCTCGGTCGTCGGGTTGGTCGGCGGAGGGTCGCACCACCTCCGGCCGGGCGAAGTGTCCCTCGCCAACCACGGAATTCTGTTCATGGACGAGCTTGGAGAGTTCGGCAGGGCGGCGCTGGAGGGGTTGCGCGAGCCGCTCGAGGAGGGCGTCATCCGGGTCGCCCGGGCGGCGATCCGCGCCACGATGCCGGCGAGGTTCCTGCTCGTCGCCGCCACCAATCCTTGCCCGTGCGGCGGTGGCGCGCCGGGCTCGTGCGAGTGCGACGACGGCGCCCGCCTGCGCTACCTCCGCCGGCTGTCGGGCCCGGTCACCGATCGCTTCGATCTCCGCGTGGTCGTTCATCGCCCGGCCGTCGACGACCTGCTCGGCGTCGAACCGAGCGAGCCCTCGGCGGTCGTGCGTCAGCGGGTCGTCGGCGCCCGGGCGGTCGCCCTCGCTCGTGGCGGCAAGCTCAACGCCGCGCTGGCCCCCGACGAGCTCGACGTGTTGGCCCCGTTGAGTGACGCGGCCCGCACCTTGTTACGCGACGAGGTCGAGGGCGATCGGCTCACCGGGCGGGGCTACCACCGCATCAGGCGGGTGGCCCGGACGATTGCCGACCTCGATGGAGCCGGCGACGAGGCGATCTCGGTGGCCGACGTCGAATTGGCACTGCAGATGCGGGCGTCGTTGCGGCAACGGACCGTCGGGTCGGCCGCAGATCGGTGGATCGCATGACCGGCGACCAGGAGCGCACGGGGGCGCTGGCGGTGCTCGCCGGATTGCCGCTGATCACGGCACCGCGGCTGCTCGTGCTGCTCGCCCACCATCAACCTGCCGAGGCACTCGCCGTCGCCGCCGGCCGTGCCCGACCACACCCAACGGTGGCCCCGATGCTCACCGCCGACGTGCGGTCGGCATGGTCGCGCGCCGGCGCCGACCGGCCGGTCGACGAGTGGGCGGCTCGGTGTGCCCGATCGGCGATCGGGGCGGTGATCCTCGGTGATCCCGACTACCCAGACGTTCTGCTGACCGATCCGCAACCGCCAGCGGTCCTGTTCTGGCGTGGTGACTGGTCCGCGCTCGACGCCCGGCGCGTCGGCATCGTCGGGACCCGCAACGCCACCGGACCTGGGCGCGACTTTGCCGGAATGCTCGGGTTCCGACTCGCTGAGCACGACGTGGCGGTTGTGTCAGGTCTGGCCAAGGGCATCGATGGCGCCGCTCACCGTGGCGCCCTGCGTGCCGAATCGCGGCGAGCTGTCGGCGTGGTTGCCAACGGACTCGACACCCCGTACCCACGGGTCAACGCCGACCTGTGGGAGTCCATCGCCCGTCAGGGTCTGCTGCTGTCCGAGTGGCCGCCCGGCACGGAGCCCGAGAAGTTCCGGTTCCCACAACGCAACCGCATCCTCGCGGCGCTGAGCGAGGTGCTCGTCGTGGTCGAGAGCCGCGAGCGAGGTGGATCGCTCACCACGGCGCGCGAGGCTCTCGAGCGATCGATCGAGGTGATGGCGGTGCCGGGTTCGGTGAACAACCGGGCCGCCGCGGGGACGAACCAGCTGATCCGCGACGGGGCGACACCGGTGACCGACGCCGCCGACGTCCTGCTCGCCCTCGGTCTCGATCACCGACGGGTCGGCAGCGGGTACGACCCGCGCCCACTGCCGCGTGGCGAACAAGCGCGGGTGTTCGCCAGGTGCTGTGCCGACCCTTGCACGCTCGACGACATCGTCGCCGACGTCGGCCTGTCGCTCACCGAGGCGGCGATGACTCTGGCCCGCCTGGAGCGCTCGGGTTGGGTGCGCGAGGCCGGCGGCTGGTTCGAGGAGGTGTCCCGGTGTCCGGATGCTCCGTGACGGCGATCCTCGGGGTGCGTCGACGTGTCCGCCGGCTGAGCGGTAGCACCGAATACCCTCGATCGAGTGTCCGATGCTGTCGCCGAGCCCTCCGACGTCTTGTCGCCGTGGCGACTCGAGTCGTTCGCCCAGTCATTGACCTCGTTGTCGGACAACACGGTGACGGCGTACCTCGCCGATCTTCGTGGCTTCGCCGAGTGGGCGGCGCGTGCCGGGGTCACGGAGCCGGATGCCGTCAAGCGCACGGTCGTTCGCCGTTATCTCGCTTTCCTCACCACCCGCCAGTACGCCAGGCGCAGCATCGCCCGGAAGACGGCCTCGCTGCGTCGCTACTACCAGTGGCTGGCCCGCCAGAAACTGGTGTCCGTCGATCCGACACTCGGGGTGCACACCGGAGCGGGCGACGGCCGCCTTCCCCGGGTGCTCGACCAACGCGACCTCGGGGAGCTCCTCGAACGGCCTGGTCCGGAGGGCGAGGCGCGCTGGCGGCGATCGATGGACGACGCCGTGCTCGAGGTGCTCTACGGGTCCGGGCTGCGGGTGAGCGAGCTGTGCGGGCTCGACACGTCGTCGCTCGACCTCGACGCGGCGGCGGTTGTCGTGTGGGGCAAGGGATCGAAGCAGCGCCGGGTTCCCCTCTCGGAGCCGTCGGTGAGGGCGCTGGACGCCTGGCTACGGGTCCGCCACGAGGTCGTGCCGGCGGACGGCCCGGCGCCGGCGGCGCTGTTCGGCAACGAGCGCGGTCGCCGCCTCACCCCACGCGACGTGCGCCGGATCATCGACCGGCGGTCGCCCGTGCCGACCCATCCCCATGCGTTGCGCCACAGTTTCGCCACCCACCTGCTCGATGGTGGCGCCGACTTGCGGGCCGTGCAGGAGCTGCTCGGACACCGTGACGTCGCAACGACCCAGCGCTACACGCACGTCAGTCGCGAGCGGCTGCGCTCGGCGTACAACTCGGCGCACCCACGAGCGTGAGCGAGCGGTCGTGAGCATCGTCGACATCGATCCGCATCTGTCACTGCAGTGGCAGCGGTGGCTGCGGCGCCGCAACGTCGCGGCCCGCGATCATCTGATCGTGTCGTACTCGCCGTTGGTCAAGTTCATCGCCGGCCGGGTCGGGTCGGGACTGCCGGCGAGTGTCGATCCGGGCGATCTCGTCAGCTGTGGCGTGTTTGGCCTGATCGATGCGATCGAGCGCTTCGACCCGAACCAGGGCGTGAAGTTCGAGACGTTCGCCACGCCACGGATCCGCGGGGCGATCTATGACGGTCTGCGCCAGCTCGACTGGGTGCCTCGCTCGGTGCGCGCACGGGCCCGCGACGTGCAGCGGGCGATCCATGAGTTCGAGGTCGACAACGGTCGGTCGCCGTCGGATTCCGAGCTCGCAGAGCAGCTCGGGCTGGAACGGCCCGAGCTCGACCGCTGGCTGACGTCGATCGCCTCGACCACGGTCGGACCGCTGGAGCGGGCGCTCGACGCCGGCGCCGAGCCGGTGGCGTTGTCGGGGGAGGTGCCGCAGTCGCCGTCCAAGCTGGTCGAGGACCAAGAGGTGCGCGAGCTGGTCCGCTCCGAGATCGGCAAGCTGCCCGATCGCGAGAAGCTCGTGCTCTCGCTGTACTACGACGAGGGGCTCACCCTCGTCCAGATCGCGCGGGTCCTTGGGGTCAGCGAGAGCAGGGTGCCCCAGCTGCACAGCAAATCGGTGCTCCATCTCCGCTCGCGCCTCGAAGCTGCCGGCGTCGCCTGACGCCTCCGAACCAGCGGGAGAGCGATCTTGCTCGTTTCATCCATCCGACGTGGCGCGCGGTCCGGCGCGGTAGCCCTCACCGCGCTTCTGGCCCCGTGGACTGGTGCACCGGCACGCGGCGAGGGGTGTCTCGCGCCGCCGGTCGATGCCCCGATCAGCCGGCCCTTCGACGCCCCGCCGTGCCCGTGGTGCGCTGGGCATCGAGGCGTCACCTACGCCCTTGCTTCAGGAGTGCCTGTGCGGGCTGCGGCATCGGGAACGGTGACGTTCAGCGGCGTCGTCGTCGACGTTCGCTACGTCGTGGTTCGCCACGGCGACGGCCTGCTGGCAACCTACGGCGGTCTCTCGTCGACGACCTTGCACGCTGGCGACATCGTCGTGACCGGTCAGCTCGTCGGGCACAGCGGTGCCGGCCTCTACTTCGGGCTTCGCACGGGGCCTGATGCGTACATCGATCCTCAGCCGTTGCTCGGTGAGCTGGTCGTCCCGCCGTACCTCGTGCCGACCGACGGCACCGCCCGCCGCCCACCCCCCGAGCCGGTGTTGCGATGCCGCCCGATATGATCGTTCGCCGGCCCATCGTCCGGTGGGTCGAGGCTCACTGAACCGTCCACTACCTGCGGTCGCCCGTTGGCGCCGGTGGTCGGCACAACCGCAGAAGGAGAACCTTGATGGCTGTCATCACGATGCGCCAGCTGCTCGAAGCTGGCGTGCACTTCGGTCACCAGACCCGTCGGTGGAACCCGAAGATGCGCCGCTTCATCTTTGGCGAGCGCAACGGCATCTACATCATCGATCTGGAGCAGACCCTCTCGCGCGTCGAGAAGGCCTACGGCTTCGTACGCGACCTCGTCGCCAACGGCGGCGTGCTGATGTTCGTCGGCACCAAGAAGCAGGCTCAGGATCCCGTGCGCAGCTTCGCCGAGAAGTGCGGCATGCCCTATGTCAACGAGCGTTGGCTGGGCGGGATGCTCACCAACTTCGACACGATCGCCAAGCGGATCAACAAGATGCTCGAGTACGAGCGGATGCAGCGCTCCGGCGAGTTCGAGGCGATGCCCAAGAAGGAAGCCCTGCTGCTGACGCGTGAGCTGGAGAAGTTGCAGCGCAACCTCGGCGGCCTGCGCGACATGACAAAGCGCCCCGACGCGATCTTCGTGCTCGACACGAAGAAGGAGAGCATCGCCGTCACCGAGGCGAACAAGCTGGGCATCCCCGTCGTGGCCGTTGTCGACACCAATGTCGACCCGGAGCTCGTGCAGTACCCGATCCCGGGCAACGACGACGCCATCCGGGCGAACTCGCTGCTCGCCCGAGTGATCGCCGACGCCGTCGAGGAAGGCCGGTTCATCGCCGCCAAGCGCGAGCCGTCGGCGCCGCGCCCGACGAGGAGCGCCGAGCAGGTTGCCGAGTTCAACGCCCAGCAGGCCGCAGCCCGTCGTGAGGCGATGGCCGCCCAGGCTGCCCGCGACCGCCGTCTCGAGGTTCCTGCCGACGCATCGCTCGACGAGGCCGATGCGGCCGTGTCCGAATCGCCGGTCGTCGACGACGCTCCAGTCGTCGAAGAGGTTGTCGCGCCGCTCGTCGAGACGGTGGCCGAGGAGCTGCCGGCCGATGTCGAAGCCGCGCGACGGATGTGACGAGCGATGTCGCCCCCGCCGCGACGAGCGGCGACGACACCGTGGACGCGGCGGCCGTTGCCGACGCCGTCGAGGCCGAAGCCGAGGCCGAAGTCATCGCGGCCGAGGTCATCGAGGCCGAGGCCGAAAGTGATCGGGCCGAAGTCATCGAGGCTGAAGTCATCGAGGCTGAAGTCATCGAGGCTGAAGCCGAGCCATTGAGAGCGCGGCCACCGAGGCCGACACCGAGACCGAGACGGAGAGCTGAACCGACATGTCATTCACCGCCAAGGATGTCCAGGCGCTTCGCCAAGCGACTGGCGCCGGGATGATGGACGCCAAGCGGGCCCTCGAGGCCAACGGAGGCGACATGGAGAACGCCAAGCAGTGGCTCAGGGAGCAGGGCCTCGCCGCCAGCGCCAAGCGCAGTGACCGGGAGAACACCCAGGGTGTCGTCGCCCTCGCCGTCGACGGCCAAGTCGGCGCACTCGTCGAGTTGAAGTGCGAGACCGACTTTGTCGCCGGTAGCGAGCAGTTCAAGTCGGAAGCCGAGGCACTGGCCAAGCTCGTCGCCGCTGAGGGCGCCGAGGCAGCCGCTGCGCGCCAGACGAACCTCGACGACCTGAAGATCACCCTCAAGGAGAACATCGAGCTCGGCCGCGTCGCGCGCCTCGAGGCGGCGGCCGGCCAGGTCCTCGACAGCTACCTGCACGTCCAGGGCGGCCGCGGCGTCAACGGCGTCCTCGTTGTGTTGGCGGGTGGCGACTCGGGTCTGGGCGGTGCCCAGGAGTTGCGGTCCCTGGCCCACGACATCGCCGTGCACATCGCCTTCGCTCGCCCGGCGTACCTCCACCGGGAGGACGTCCCCGAGGACATCGTCGCCGCCGAACGGGCGACGTTCGAGGCGATCAGCCGCAACGAGGGAAAGCCAGAGGCCGCCCTGCCGAAGATCGTTGAAGGCCGTATGCAGGGGTTCTTCAAGAGCTCCGTGCTGGTCGATCAGGCGTACGCCCGCGACGACAAGCAGACGATCACCCAGATCCTCGGCGACGCCTCGGTCGTCGCCTTCGCCCAGGTCGCCATCGGCTAGACATCACACCTGTGAACGAACCTGCCGGCAAGCCCGTGCGCTGGCGGAGGATCGTTTTCAAGCCATCGGGTGAGGCGCTGGCCGGCCCTTCCGGAAGTGGCCTCGACGGCAAGACCTTGGATCTCACGGCCCGTTCGATCATCGACGTGCGTCAGATCCAGGACGTCGACGTGGCCGTCGTCGTCGGCGGTGGCAACTTCTGGCGTGGTCGCGAGGGCGAGCTCGCCGGGATGGATGCGACGCAGTCGGACCACATCGGCATGCTCGGCACCGTGATGAACGCCCTCGCCCTGCAGGACGCCCTCGAAAAGCTCGGACAACCGACGCGCGTCCAATCGGCGATCGAGATGCCGCGCATCGCCGAGCCGTACATCCGCCGCCGCGCCGTGCGCCACCTCGAGAAGGGGCGGGTGGTCATCTTCGCTGCCGGCACCGGCAACCCGTTCTTCACCACCGACACGGCCGCCGCCCTGCGTGCGGCTGAGATCGACGCCGAGGCAATGCTCAAGGGAACGCACTCCGGCGTCGACGGTGTGTACGACGCGGATCCGCGACTCAACCCGGGCGCCGTGAAGTACGACGAGATCGGCTATCTCGACGTGATGACCAAGGATCTCAAGGTGATCGACGCCACGGCGATCGCCTTCTGCCGCGACAACAACATCCCCATCGTCGTCTTCGACATGTCCAAACCGGGCGCGCTGCGGGACATCATCGCCGGCGGACACGTCGGGACGATCATCCACTAACGATTGTCTGCGTTCCCCGGCCACGCAGGCCGTTGCTGGACGCTCCTCGGCTGGGGCCTCGCCGCTCGCAACGGAGAACGGGTCCTGCAAGCTCAGACGCCAGCCCTGTCCGCGGTGGATCATGACAGTGTGGTTACGCTGAGTCGAGTGATCGACGAGACACTGCTCGAAGCCATCGACAAGATGGACAAGGCCGTGGCCCATGTGCAGTCGCAGTTCCAAACCGTGCGTACGGGACGGGCAGCTCCGGCCCTCGTCGAGCGGCTCACCGTCGACTACTACGGCACGCAGGTGCCGATCGTTCAGCTGGCCACGATCCAGGTGCCCGAAGCCAGGCAGCTGCTCGTCCGTCCCCATGACCGCAGCACGCTGGCGGCCATCGAGAAGGCGATCCGCGACTCCGACCTCGGCGTCGCACCCGGTAACGACGGCGCGGCCATTCGCCTGTCGTTCCCACCGTTGACCGAAGAGCGCCGCAAGGAGTACGTGAAGATCGTGAAGCATCTCGCCGAGGAGGGCCGGGTGGCCGTGCGCAACGTGCGCCGAGAGGCCCGAAAGCACCTCGAAGGGGCCGAGAAGCAGGGGACGATCTCGGCCGACGAGCTCGACCGAGCCGAAAAGGAGTTGGAGAAGATCACTCACGACCACACCGAGTCGATCGACGCTGCGCTGCACCGCAAGGAGGCGGAGCTGCTCGAGGTCTGAACGGCCTCGGGGGTGTCTGCGCAGGAGAGCAAGGAGACGGATCGATGAGCGACGACGAGTGGAAGACAGGTGAGCGCGACCGGCGCGACCCTGCTGACGTGGACGAGAGCGCCGAGTTCGGGGGACCGCTGTTCCCGGACGAGCCCGCCGAGGACGACCGTCGGCCTGGCAACGGACCCGCCGACGACACCGGTCAGCCGCGGTTGCGCTTCGGTCCGGACGACACCGGGCCGCTACCGCACTGGACCGCGCCGCCGACCGGTGAGATTCCCAGCCTCGGCACGCCTCCTCGTGGCCCGTCCGCTGCTGACGACGACTCAGACGATGTCGATGTCTGGTCGACGTTCACCACGGAGTCGCCTGTCTGGCGCGACGACGACCCCGTCACCACGGTGATGGATCAGGTGGCGCGGGAGCCCGATCCGAGTGGGGCCACCGACCGCAGCGGTGGCACGGCTCGACGGTCGGATTCGAGCGCCGGCTACGACCGCCCGGCCGACAGCACCGGGAGCGGCGAGTTCGACCTGCGCGAGTCCGACTACGGACGCTACGGAAGCGGCTACGGCCCATCGACCGGGGAAGTTGCCAATCCCCGGGGCTCCCGGCCTGGCGACCTCAGCGGCGAGGTGCCGGTTGGAGCGAAGCGCGAACCCGGTCGTATCACGATCGGTACCGACCCGTCGATGATGCCCCGCCGCCAGACCGACCCGGTGCGCCGCCGGCCCGGGCAGCAGCGGTCAGGACGACCCGTGGGACCGACGAGGACCTCAGCCGTGCCGCCGCGCAACATGGGCAACGCCGTCATCGCCGGGCTCGTCATCGCCGCTGTCTTCATCATCGCCTTGCTCACCCGACCGGTCATCGTCCTCGCCATCATCGTCGTCATCCTCGCCCTGGCGGCCTGGGAGTACTTCGGCAAGATCACCGAGAAGGGCTACCGTCCCGCCGTCGCCCCCGGCCTCGCCGCCTGTGTCTGCGCCCCGCTGGCCGCCTATTGGGTGGGCGACGGAGCATTGCCACTCGTCGTCGCCTTCGCCTTCATGGCCGGGGCGGCCGGGTTCATCGGTGCCCACGGCGTGGAGTCCGGCCCGCTGCCGAACATGGCCGTGACGACGATGGGAGTCGTCTGGATCGGTCTGCTCGGGGGCTACGCCGCGCTCATCCTGCGTTTCTCGACAGCAGTCGTGTCCAACGACATCGGCACCGACACGTTGTTCATGCTCGCTCTCGGGGTGGCGGCCAACGATGTCGGCGCGCTCGTCGTCGGTTCGGCGGTCGGGCGCACGCCGTTGCGACCGTGGGTGAGCCCGAGCAAGACGCTGGAGGGACTCCTCGGCGGGGCGCTCGTCACGATCATCGCCTTGTTCATCGCCAGCAAGATCAACACGGAGGGCACCTGGACCGATGCCTCCGACGTGCTCCTCTTCGGGCTCGTGATCGCCGTGATGGCGCCCCTCGGTGACCTCACCGAGAGCATGTTCAAGCGCAACCTCGACATCAAGGACTTCGGCACGATCGTCCAGGGACACGGGGGAGTGCTCGACCGCTTCGACGGCTACCTGTTCGCCTTGCCGGCGGTTTACTACTTCACCCTGGTCACCCTGTTCTGAAGCCCGTCCGCGTCGCCATCGCCGGGTCGTCGGGATCGATCGGCACCCAGACGCTCGACGTCGTGCGCGCCGAGGCCGGGCGCTACGAGGTGGTCGGTCTCGGCGTCGGGTCCGACGTCGCCACGCTGGTCGCCCAGGCCACCGAGTTCGGCGCCCAGCGCGTCGCCGTGGGCGACCCGGCCCGCCGTGCAGAGGTCGCGGCGGCGCTGCCCTCGGCCACGGTCGTCGACAGCCTCGCCGACCTCGTCGAGGGGGCGGACGTCGTGGTCAACGCCGTCGTCGGGTTCGCCGGACTCCCGGTGACGATCGCCACGCTGGAGGCGGGCAAGCGATTAGCCCTCGCCAACAAGGAGAGCCTGATCGCCGCCGGGCCGGTGGTGCGTCCGTTGCGCTCGGTCCCCGGCGCCGAGCTCGTGCCCGTCGATTCGGAGCATTGTGCCGTGCACCAGTGCCTGCGGGCGTCCGCCGACGCCGACCGTGAGGTCGCCCGCATCGTGCTGACGGCCAGCGGCGGCCCATTCCGCGGACGACGGGGCGCCGACCTCGCCGCCGTCACGGTCGCCGAGGCACTCAGTCATCCAACCTGGTCGATGGGTCCGAAGATCACCATCGACTCGAGCACGCTGATGAACAAGGGCCTCGAGGTGATCGAGGCCCACGAGCTGTTCGACGTGTCGTTCGATGCCATCGACGTCGTCGTTCACCCGCAGTCGGTGGTCCACTCGATGGTCGAGTTCACGGACGGCTCGACGGTCGCCCAGCTGAGCAACCCCGACATGCGCCTGCCGATCGGCTACGCCCTGGGCTATCCGCAGCGGGCAACGACGGCGTTCGGACGAATCGACTGGGCCGAGCTCCGCCAGCTCGACTTCGAGCTGCCCGACCTCGACACGTTTCGCTGTCTCGGCCTGGCCTACGAAGCTGGCCGGTCTGGGGGGACCGCCCCGGCGTGGCTGAGCGCGGCGAACGAGGTCGCCGTCGACGCCTTTCTCGGCGGCGAGATCTCCTGGGGGCAGATCGCCGAGGTGTGCAAATCGGCCCTCGACCGGCATGATGCAGGGGTGCCGACCTCGGTCGGCGACGTGATCGAGGCCGACCGGTCCGCCCGCCGAGTCGCCGCCGAGCACGTCGCCTACGCTCGGCAGTAACCGCGAGACGAAGATGCAAACGAACGAACAGCCCACCACCCCCGGGCGTGAGCTCCCACCCCCGCTCGCCGGGACGCGGTTCGACCGCTTCCGTGGCGAGATGATGGCCGGTGGCGCAGTCACCGAGCGCGACCCGGCCGAAGAGCCGTTCGGCGGTGGTTCCACCGGGGCGATCGCTGGTCTCGCCATCATCGGGTTGTTCATCTGGCTCGGATTGACGAGCCGGTGGATGCTGCTGTTCGCCCTCGGGATCCTGGTCTCCGTGTTCCTCCACGAGCTCGGCCACTTCGTGACGGCGCGGATGACGGGGATGAAGGCGACTCAGTTCTTCATCGGCTTCGGCCCCCGCCTGTGGAGCTTCCATCGCGGCGAGACCGAGTACGGCGTTCGACTCCTGCCGCTCGGGGCGTTCGTACGGATCATCGGGATGAACAACCTCGATGACGTGCCACCCGCCGATGAGGCACGGACCTACCGACAGAAGTCGTATCCCCGTCGGATGCTCGTGATCACGGCCGGGTCGTTGATGCACCTGCTGATCGCCATCGTCTTGTTGTTCGGGGTCTTCGCCATCCGCGGCCAGATCGTCGATCGCCCGGGCGCTGAAGTCGGTGATGTCGCCGCCGAATCCGGTGCCGACGCGGCCAGCATCCAGTCCGGCGACATCATCCTGTCGGTCGGAGGGGTGGCCATCGAGGACGGCGACCTGGGTGCCGCAGTTCGCGAGGCTGACCCCGGCGACACCGTCGCCGTCGTGTTCGAGCGCGACGGCCAGCAGGTGACGGTCGATGCCACGCTGGGCGAGAACACAACGCCCGGCGAGTTGAACGGAACGGCGCTCCTCGGAGTGACGTCGCGTGGGGCCACGGAGTGGGAGGAGCTCTCGATCGGCGAGGCGGCGACGACGACGTTCACCGACCTGCTGCCCGCCACGTGGGAGTCGACGAAGGGCATCGTCCAGGTGCTCAACCCGGTCAACATCTTCGAGCACCTCAGCGGCGAGTCCGAGGACCTGCGTACGAGGCCGACGACGATCGTCGGCGTCACGGGGGTCAGCGACGACATCGGCGAAGGGCAGGGCCTCGCCGGAGTGCTCTACCTGCTCGCCATCCTCAATGTCTTCGTCGGCGTGTTCAACATGTTCCCGCTGCTGCCGCTCGACGGCGGGCACGCGGCGATCGCTACCTACGAGCGCTTCCGGGAGATCGGCAGGGGCGGGCGGCGCTACTTCGCCGACGTCGCCAGGCTGATGCCGTTCACGATGGGCGTCATCGCCGTTCTCTTCTTCCTGTTCATGTCGGGCCTCTATCTCGACATCACCAAACCGCTCTGATGAAGGTTGCCGACCGGACCGAGCGTCGTCGAACGCGCCAGATCCACGTCGGTGCCGTGCCCGTCGGCGGTGGGGCGCCGATCACGGTGCAGTCGATGACGATCACCAAGACGGCCGATGTCGAGGGCACCCTGCAGCAGATCTACGCGTTGGCGGCCGCCGGCTGCGACATCGTCCGCTGCACGTGCAACGAGGCCGAGGCGGCCGAGGGGCTCGCCCACATCGTGCCCCGCTCGCCGGTGCCCGTGATCGCCGACATCCACCATCAGTACCGCATGGCGCTGGCGGCGATGGAAGCCGGCGTCCAAGGCCTGCGGCTCAACCCCGGCAACATCCGCAGGCCGGAGCACATCAAGGCGGTGGCCACCGAGGCGCGCGACCGCAGCGTGCCGATCCGTATCGGGGTCAACGCCGGTTCCCTGGATCCGGCGTTGTACGAGCGCCACGGGGGTGCCACCCCGGAAGCGATGGTCGAGTCGGCGCTCCAGGAGCTCGCTTACTTCCAGGAGGTCGACTTCGACCTCGTCAAGATCTCCGTCAAGGCGTCGAGCGTGCCGCTGATGGTCGAGGCCTACCGGCAGCTGGCCGACGCCACCGACCGACCGCTCCACCTCGGGGTCACCGAGGCCGGCCCGCCGCCGGCCGGCTTGATCAAGGCGACTGCCGGGATCGCCACGCTGCTGCTCGAAGGGATCGGCGACACGATCCGCTACTCGCTCACCGCCGATCCGGTGGAGGAAGCCCGCGCCGGGCGCCAGCTGCTCGAGTCGCTCGGCTTGCGTGAACGCAAGAACGTCGACCTGATCGCCTGCCCGTCGTGCGGGCGGGCGGAGATCGACGTGATCGACGTCGCCAAGCGGGCGATGGAGGCGTTCGGCGAGCGCCAGCTCCCACTGCAGGTCGCCGTGATGGGCTGCGTCGTCAACGGCCCCGGCGAAGCCCGCGAAGCCGACCTCGGAATCGCTGCCGGCAACAAGCGTGGTCACCTGTTCGTCAAGGGCCGGAACATCGCCGTGGTTCCGGAGGCCGAGATGGTCGACGCCCTCGTCGAGTGGGCCGAGTTCATCAACGAGCACGGCATCGAGGCGGCGATCGCCAAGGCCGACACCACGAAGGCCGAGCGGGAGGCGGCCCGTGACCGCTCGGCGCTGCTCGATGCCAAGGGCGCCGACGCCAACCACGACGCCGAGCGCATCGTCGAGATCCGCAAGACCGTCGCAGAACGCTGAGTCAAGATCGCCGGTTGACGCAGAGCGTCGGGGCGGGCGGAACTCAGGCGGTGGCGATGTATGCCGTCTCGCCGGCGGCGATCTCCAGGCGTTCGCCGG
Source organism: Ilumatobacteraceae bacterium (assembly GCA_963772825.1). Lineage (GTDB taxonomy): Bacteria > Actinomycetota > Acidimicrobiia > Acidimicrobiales > Ilumatobacteraceae > Desertimonas. Next base: position 55,221 of record CAVYYX010000011.1, read on the forward strand.
GGGCGAGGTAACCGACCCGCCCGGGCACGACGACGACGAGCTCGTGGGTCTTGGCCAGCCGTTCGGCAGGGCCGGCGAGACGGAGCAGGCGGATCGACGTGTCGGTCAGCGCGTAGACCCGCGCCGCCGACATCACGGGATCGAGCAATGGGGTCGGGTCCATCACCTCGAGGAGCATCGCGATGTCCACGGGTTTGGTCGTCAGGCCCGCCCGGACCACGTTGTCGCTCGCCCCCATCAGCTCGATGCCGGCGCCACCGAGGTAGCTGTGCAGGTTGCCGGGGGCGAGCCGGATCGCCTCGCCGGGCTCGAGCTGCACGTAGTTGAGCAGCAGCGTGACGGCGACGCTCGGATCGCTCGGGTACAACTCGGCCAACCGCACCGCCCAGCGCGCCTCTGGCCGGCGACTCTCGGCGCAGGCCTCGACCATCGGGCCGACGTCGACCTTGCCCCTGAGCAGGGCGGCGATCGTGGCGGATACCCCGGAGGTCTCGAAGGCGGCGGCAAAGCGTCGCAGGCCGATCTCTTCGAGGAGAGCGATCGTCTCGTCGATCGGGCGAACCCCGCAGAACGCCTCGAACTCCGTCAGCGCACAGAGCAACTCTGGCTTCGGGTAGGGGTCGGGGTATCGGCCTGCCTGATAGCCGGCTTGAGCCTGTTCGGCGCTCGGGTGCGTTTGGAGTGACAGCGGCTCCGCCGCCGCGAGAACCTTGAGCAGGTACGGAAGCGATCCTGTCGCGGCCGCGAGGTCGCGCCCGTCGGGGAGTCGCGACATTCCGGACGGATGCGTGCCGAGCCACAACTCGGCCCACGGCGTCCCGTCGGGTTGGCGGCCGAACAGCTCGGGGATGAACTGCCGATCGCCCCACGGGTAGTGCTGGACGACACCGGTGATCTGCTGCATCGTTGCGCTCCGGCGGCCAGCGGCTGTCTAGAGGACGACGACGGATCGCAGGACTTCGCCCCGTTCCATCTTGTGGAAGGCGTCCTCGATCCCGTCGAGCCCGATCTCTTCGGACACGAAGCGCTCGAGGTCGAGTCGCCCCTGGCGATAGAGCTCGATGAGCATCGGGAAGTCCCGCGACGGGAGGCAGTCGCCGTACCACGACGACTTCAGCGCACCACCGCGGCCGAACAGCTCGATGAACGGCAGCTCCAGCACGGCGTCGGGCCGCGGGACTCCGACGAGCACCACCGTGCCGGCGAGGTCGCGAGCTTCGAAGGCCTGGCGGTAGACGGCCGGCAGTCCGATCGCCTCGATGCAGACGTCGGCGCCGAATCCTCCGGTCACCGACTTCACAAACGCCACTGGATCGTCGTTCGCCGAGTTACACGTGTGGGTCGCCCCGAACTCTTTGGCGAGAGCGAGCTTGCGATCGTCGATGTCGATCGCCACGATCGTCGCCGCACCGGCCAGGTAGGCACCGGCGATCGCCGCGTCGCCGACCCCGCCGCACCCGAACACGGCGACGGACTGGCCCCGCGTCACGCCGCCGGTATTGATCGCCGCCCCGAGGCCGGCCATCACACCACAGCCGAGCAGCCCGGCGACGGTTGCCGGCGCCGCGGGGTCGACCTTCGTGCACTGTCCGGAAGCGACCAGTGTCTTGTCGGCGAAGGCGCCGATCCCGAGGGCAGGGGACAAATCCGTGCCGTCCTCCAAGGTCATCCTCTGGCGGGCGTTGAAGGTGTCGAAGCAGTACCACGGCTGCCCCCGGCGGCAGGCACGGCATTGGCCGCACACGGCCCGCCAGTTGAGGATCACGAAGTCTCCGGGGGCCACATCGGTCACCCCGTCGCCGACCTCCTCGACAACCCCGGCGGCCTCGTGCCCGAGGAGAAACGGGAATTCGTCGTTGATCCCGCCCTCGCGGTAGTGCAGGTCGGTGTGGCACACCCCGCACGCCTGGATGGCGACGAGCGCTTCGCCGGGCCCCGGATCGGGAACGATGATGTTCTCGATGGTGACGGGCGCGCCCTTGGTGCTGGCAACGACTCCTCGAACGGTCTGCGGCATGGCTTGAACCTAATCCGGCCACCCATCTGGGGAAGATCCGTGTCAAGGCCTGACTCGGATCTTCCCCCAATCGTCGATTGGCAGAGATCTTCCCCAGATGTGGGGTCGCGGTCAGAACAGGCGGAGGTCGCTCGGCGCCATGCCGCGCAGCTCGTCGTAGTCGACCTCGACCCACCGCATGCCGCGAGCTTCGGCGAGCACGCGCGCCTGGGGCTTTACGACCTGGGCGACGAAGACGCCGCGGATGTCGCCGAGTGACGAGTCGAGGCGCAGGCGCTCGATGTATCGCGCCAGCTGTTCCACGCCGTCGATTTCTCCGCGGCGCTTGACCTCGATGGCGACAACAGCACCGTCGGTGTCACGACAGACGAGGTCGACGGGACCGATCGCCGTTGGGTATTCCCGGCGGACGAGCGTCAGTCCGACCTCGATCGCCGACGGCGTGGCGGCGAGCAACTCCTGGAGGTGCGCTTCGACACCGTCTTTGCTCAAGCCCGGATCGGCGCCGAACTCCCAGCTCGTGTCGGACACGACCTCGTGCATGGTGATCGTCAAGCGCTCGCCCTTGGTATTGCTGACAACCCAGCGGCCATCAGCCTCGACGAGTCGGTTCGGGGCATTCATCCAGTTCAGCGGCTTGTACGCGCCCCCGTCGGCGTGGATCGCGACGCACCCGTCGTTCTTCACCATGATCAACCGGGTCGCTTCGGGAAGGTGGGCGCTGAGCCTGCCGTCGTAGTCGACCGAGCAGCGGGCGATCATCAGACGCACCGGTTCAAGCTAACGGCACCGCAATCGCTGGGTCGGCTCGCGTCTGACTCAACGAGGATCACGACCGAGCAGCGCGAGCAGCTTGTCCTGGTCCGACGCGTCGTCGGCGACGTCCACCGGTTGCTTGCAGACACCCGGGCCGCGAAGAGCCTCGCCAAGTCCGTCGACCTGGGCGCGGATGCGGTCGATCGTCTGCTCGACGATGGCCCGGCCGAAGAACCCTTCGTACTCGGTGGTGGCCAGGTCCGGATCGTCGAGGACGCCGGCGATGTCGGCGCGCGCCGCCTGGAATGCTCCGAGCGGGTCGTCGTCCACCGACGGCGCCGGGCTCAGCGAGCGATCCAGCGGGCGGAGCATCATTTGATGGACGTCGACGACGTGGCGCACGACGTCGCGTGCGCTCCATTCGTCGCACGGCGACTGGTTGCCCCAGTCGCCAGGCGAGACGCCCTCGATCAACGCCTCGAAGCGATCGGACAGGTGCGAGATGCGGTCAGCAATGGGGGTCATGTCGTCATCGTGGCAAAGTCGGACCACCGACCCAATGCCCGATCAGCCCGCTTCGGAATTACGGCGGTGCTGCCATTCCTGCCACGCCTTGTCGAGGGCGGCGAGGACGGGGGCGGCGTACTGCTCGCGGCACACGATGAAGTCCGGGAGCCACAGATCGGGTTCGTTGTAGACGATCGGCGACCCATCGATACGGCTGACGTGCAGGCCGGCCGCCATCGCCACCGCTGCCGGGGCGGCGGAGTCCCACTGGTACATGCCGCCGGCGTGAACGTAGACGTCGGCGATTCCCGTCACGACGGCCATCGCCTTGGCGCCTGCCGAGCCGAGTGCCACCACGTCAGCGCCGATCGCCTCGGCGGCGATCGCCGTCACGAACGAGGGGCGAGAGCGCGACGTGACGACGACCGGACGCGAGCGATCGATAGCGGGAAGCTCGGGCGGGGGATCGGTGGCGAGTGTCAGTTCCATCGCCGGCAATGCCACTGCCCCGGCGGTCAGCGCGCCTCGTTCCCACAGGGCGATGTGCACCGCCCAGTCGCTACGCCGGGGGTCGCCGTACTCGCGGGTGCCGTCGAGTGGATCGACGATCCACACTCGGTCGTGGAGGTGGCGTCGCGGGTCGTCGGCACCTTCCTCGGAGAGCAGCGCATCGTCGGGTCGCGCTGAGATCAGCTCGGCGGCGATGAAGGCATGGGCGGTTGCGTCACCCTCGTCCATCAGCAACCAGCTGGGTGCCCCGGTGTCGACGAGGTGGTTGCGCAACTCGACGAGTCGGTGCCCGGTCTGCGTGGCGAGTCGGGTCGCCAGCGCCGCGTCGGACTCCTCGCGGGGACGCTGCTGCGGCACTCCTCGATGGTACTGTCGCCCGCCGTGCCAGACCCCGGGCCCGGTGGTGCCGACCTCGACTTCCGCGGATCGCGGCGCCTTGCCGGCCGGGAGGAGTGGTTTTGGTACCTGGCCGCGGCGGTCAGCTACATCACCTTGTCGATCTGGCACAAGTTCCTGCTCAACTGGTTTGTCGGGCCGTTGTGGCTGGTCGCGGTCGTGGTCATTGGGCCGGCTGTCTGGGATCGCCTGCGTGGCCGAGGGGGGCGCCGGTGAGTTGGGCGGCGCACCAGTTCGAGGTCTACGCGGTGCAGGCCCACCTGCCCAAGAAGATGCGCGGCAAGGTCAGCTTCTGGGGCATCTTTCTCGGTGACTTCACGCCCGACTTCCTGTCCAAGTTCTGGGTGTACGGGATCACGATCAACGGCCGCCACTACGGGGCCGAGGTGCCCCACAAGTGGCATCGTGGATGGCCGGGAATGGGGGTGACCCACACGCTGTTCCTGGGCATCCTGTTGGCCGGTGCCTTCTGGCTGTGGAAACGCAACCGCGCCTTCACGATCGGCTATCTGCTCGGGTACGCCGCCCACGCCCTCACCGACGTCAACGATTCCGTCGGCACGATCTTGTTGTTCCCGTTCTCGACGATGAACTGGAGCGTGCAGACCTGGGCGTACGCGGCCACGATCGAAGGCGGCAAGTACCTCGACGCGGCGGCCTACTACTCGAGCCTCGGACTGGCGATGGATCTGTTCTGGCTGGCCGTCGTGCTCGTGTCCTGGCGCGTGCTCACCCGCGACTACTGGCGGACCCAGATCGTTCCGGCGGACGCCCGGGTGTGGGCATGGTTCGGTAAGTTCCTTCCCGAGCGAGGTTTGCTCGCGCTGTACCGGGCGACGTTCTTCTACGGCGTCTGCCGAATGATCTCGTGGAGCGTCTGGGCCCACGTCGTCGAGGATTTCCCGTACGACCTGTCATGGACGGGCCCCTACTGGATCGGGGCGCGTTCGCTGCCCCACGTCAACCCGTGGATCGTCGCCCCCGTGACGTTGGCGTTGCTCGGGGCGACCTACTGGGTGGTCAGCAAGCTCTGGGAGCCGATGGGTCGCGCCGAGGCGAAGCGACGGGCGAGCCCGGCGAGTCCGGCGCTCGACTGAGCGGGAACCCAGGCCGTCGCCGCAGCGACGACGTCGGCGCCGAGGATCTCGACCGGGTCGAGGTCGAGGCTGCGCAGGAAGGCCACTGTCGTCACGTCATGGGCGACCGGGTCGGGCTCGTTGACGACGTCGAGCTTGGCGAGCAGGCGGTGCAGCCGGGGCTTGACCGCGTAGCCGACGAACGCCGCCCCGGTGACGGCCGCCTCTGCGGTCGACAGGCAGTTCATGCACATGGCGACGAGGATAGTTCTTCGACACCCGCACGGATCGACGCCTTAGCCCTCCTCGACCGATGGGTGTTCTGGGGACCGTTCCGTCCCCGAAACACCCATCGGTTGCGTGGAGAGCGTCACGCGAGCTTCTTGTACTTGATCCGGTGCGGTTGGTCGGCGGCGGTGCCGAGTTGCTTGTGCCGCCACTCCTCATAGTCGGTGAAGTTGCCCTCGAACCAACGCACCTGACTGTCGCCCTCGAAGGCGAGCACGTGGGTGGCGATGCGGTCGAGGAACCAGCGGTCGTGGCTGATCACGACGACGCAGCCGGGGAAGTTGTCGAGTCCGGCCTCGAGGGCGCGCAGCGTGTCGACGTCGAGGTCGTTGGTCGGCTCATCGAGGAGCAGCACGTTGCCGCCGCGCTTGAGCAGCTTGGCGAGGTGCACCCGGTTGCGCTCGCCGCCGGACAGGTCGCCGACCCGCTTCTGCTGGTCGGCGCCCTTGAAGTTGAAGCTGGCGACGTAGGCCCGCCCGTGGATCTCGCGGTTGCCGACCTTGAGGTGGTCGACGCCCCCGGTGATCTCCTCGTACACCGTGGCGTCGTCGGCGAGCGAGTCGCGATCCTGGTCGACGTAGCTCAACTCGACCGTGTCGCCGACCGTGATCGAACCGGCATCCGGCTTCTCGCTGCCGGTGATCATCTTGAACAGCGTCGTCTTGCCGGCGCCGTTGGGGCCGATGATGCCGACGATGCCGGCGCGGGGGAGAGAGAACGACAGGTCCTCGATGAGCAAGCGCTCGCCGAAGCCTTTGCGCAGCCCGTCGACTTCGATGACGGTGTCGCCGAGCCGTGGACCGGCGGGGATGGCGATCTCCAGCTGCTGGTCGTCGCCCCGTGCCGCCTCGGCCTCGGCCTGCAGCTTCTCGTAGGCGGTGAGGCGGGCCTTGCCCTTCGCCTGGCGGGCCTTCGGGGCCATGCGCACCCACTCGAGCTCGCGTTCCAGCGACTTGCGCCGGGCGACGTTGGAGCGCTCCTCGCGGGCGAGACGCTCCTGCTTCTGTTCCAGCCACGAGCTGTAGTTGCCCTCGAACGGCATGCCTCGCCCGCGGTCGAGCTCGAGGATCCAACGGGCGACATTGTCGAGGAAGTAGCGGTCGTGGGTGATGGCAACGACGGTTCCGGCGTAGTCCCGGAGGAACTGCTCGAGCCAGTCGACACTCTCGGCGTCGAGGTGGTTCGTCGGCTCGTCGAGCAGCAGGAGGTCGGGTCGGCTGAGCAGGAGGCGGCAGAGGGCAACGCGCCGCCGTTCGCCGCCCGACAAGGTCGCCACGTCGGCGTCGTCGGGCGGGCAGCGCAGGGCGTCCATGGCGATCTCGACGTTGCGCTCCAGGCTCCAGGCGTCGGCGGCGGCGATCTTGTCCTCGAGGGCCGCCTGCTCGGCACCGATCTTGTCGTAGTCGGCGTCGGGGTCGGCCCACTTGGCCATCACGGCGTTGTACTGGTCGATGATCGACTGCACGGCGGCGACGCCGTCCATCACGTTGCCCTTGACGTCCTTGTCCGGGTCGAGGCGTGGCTCCTGGGCGAGGTACCCGACGGTGAAGCCGGGAGTCAGGCGGGCCTCTCCGGAGAACCCGTCGTCGAGGCCGGCCATCACCTTGAGCAGCGACGACTTGCCGGCTCCGTTGGCGCCGATGACGCCGATCTTGGCGCCCGGATAGAACGACAGCGAGATGTTCTCGAGCACCGTGCGATCCGGCGGGTAGAACCGCCCGAGCTTGTACGTCGTGTAGATGAACTCGTGGGCCATGACGCCGATGGAGGCTACCGGCGGCCCCGCAGCGAGGATTGGTGAGCGGCGCTCAGCGGCGGCCGTCGTGTCTTTGGCCTGGATGGCGCCACCAACGACGCCAACGCGACCAAAGAGTTCACCGACAACTCCGCAGAAGATAAACGACGGGATCCGCCGCAGCCGGGAACTTTCGTGGTGACCCGCGACTCCGTCGCGCCGGGGTCGCGTGTTGTGCCGACCACTACCCTGAATGGTGTGACAACGACGTCAGACGGCAGTGGCTTCGGGGCCAACTCCTGGCTCGTCGAGGAGATGTACGAGCAGTACGCGGATGACCCCGATTCGGTCAGTGAGTCGTGGCGCGAGCTGTTCGCCAACGGCAACGGTGCCGCTCCATCCCGTCCACCGACTGCCCCGCCGAGCGATCGGGGAACGACCTCCGGCGACGTCCGCGACGGTTCCTCCCCAGTTGCGGCCACCCCTGCTCCGGCAGCCGAGCCCGCCGCCGCTCCCGCCCCGACCACCACGCCGAGCGTCGCCGCACCACCTGCCAAGCCTGCCCCTGCCAAGCCTGTCGTCGACGAGGAGCCCGGCACGGCGCTGAAGGGCGCTGCCGCGGCGATCGCCGCCAACATGGAGCGCAGCCTGGCCGTCCCGACCGCGACAAGCTTCCGCAACGTCCCGGCCAAGCTGCTCGAGGTCAACCGCAACGTCATCAACGGCTACCGCACGCGCTCGGGACTGGGCAAGGTCAGCTTCACGCACATCGTCGGCTACGCCCTCGTCCGGGCGATCACCGACGCCGTGCCGGCGATGCGCAACAGCTACACCACCGGCGCAGACGGCAAGGGTCGACTCGTCGTCAACGACACCGTCAACATGGGCCTCGCCGTCGACGTCGCCAAGGGTGACGGCACCCGGTCGCTCGTCGTCCCCGTCGTCAAAGACGCCAGCGCGATGGACTTCGCCGAGTTCTTGGGCGCCTACGAGGAGATCATCCGCAAGGTCAAGGCCAACAAGCTGACACTCGACGACTTCCAGGGCGCCAACGTCACGCTCACCAACCCGGGGACGATCGGCACGGTGCAGAGCGTGCCTCGGCTGATGCCCGGCCAGGGTGTCATCGTCGGCGTCGGGAGCATCGACTATCCCGCCGAGTTCGAGGGCGCCGACCGCAAGAACCTGTCATCCCTCGGAGTCTCCAAGGTTGTCACGGTCACGAGCACCTACGACCACCGCATCATCCAGGGCGCCGAGAGCGGCCTGTTCCTCAAGCGGGTCCACGAGTTGCTGCTCGGCGAGCACGGCTTCTACGACGAGATCTTCACCGCCCTCGACATGCCGTACGAAGCGGTCAGGTGGCACCCCGACGTCAATCCGATCGACCGCGAAGAATCGATGCTCCAAAAGCAGATGCAGGTCGCCACGCTGATCCGCGTCTACCGGGTGCGCGGCCATCTCATCGCCGACCTCGACCCGTTGCGCTGGAAGGACCCGGTGATGCCCGTCGAACTCGACCCGTTCACCTACGGGTTGACGATCTGGGACCTCGACCGCGAGTTCCTCACGGGCGGTATCGGCGGCACCGACCGCATGCAGCTCGGCAAGCTCCTCGGCGTGCTGCGCGACGCCTACTGCCGGACCGTCGGGGTCGAGTACATGCACATCCAGGACACCGACGAGCAACGGTGGATCCAGGCCCGCGTCGAGCGCCCGGTCGAGCCGCTCGACAAGGAGGCCAAGCTGCGCATCCTCGAGCGGCTCAACGCCGCCGAGGCCTTCGAGCGGTTCCTCGCCACGAAGTACGTCGGCACGAAGCGCTTCGGATTGGAGGGCGCCGAGTCGGTGATCCCGATCCTCGACGAGATCCTCGCCTCTGCCGCCGATGCGGGCCTCTCTGCTGGTGTTCTCGGGATGGCCCATCGGGGTCGGCTCAACGTCCTGTCGAACATCATGGGCAAGAGCTACGACGCCATTTTCCGAGAGTTCGAGGGCTACCTCGACCCGAACTCGGTGCAGGGCTCGGGTGACGTCAAGTACCACCTCGGCGCCACGGGGAAGTACGTCAGCCCGAGCGGCGCCGACATCAGCCTCGAGCTCGCCGCCAACCCGAGCCATCTCGAGACCGTGACCCCGATCGTCTCGGGAATGGTGCGGGCCATGCAGGACCGCACCGAACCGCCGGGTTCGTATCCCGTGCTGCCGATCAACATCCATGGCGACGCCGCCTTCGCCGGCCAGGGCGTCGTCGCCGAGACGCTGGCGATGAGCGACATCACCGGCTATCGGGTCGGTGGCACGATCCACCTGATCATCAACAACCAGATCGGGTTCACCACGGCGCCCGAATTTGCCCGGTCGTCGCTGTACTGCAGCGACGTCGCCAAGACGGTGCAGGCGCCGATCTTCCACGTCAACGGCGACGATCCCGAGGCGTGTGCACGTGTCGCCGGCCTCGCCTTCGAGTACCGCCAGCGGTTCCACAAGGACGTCGTCATCGACATGTGGTGCTACCGCCGCCACGGGCACAACGAGGGGGACGACCCGAGCTACACGCAGCCGTTGATGTACCAGGCAATCGCCGACCACCGCAGCGTGCGCAAGCTGTACGTCGAGTCGCTCGTCAAGCGCGGCGACATCACGGTCGACGAGGCGGAGCAAGCCCTCGCCGATTTCCACGAACGACTGCAGGTCGCCCTCGACGAGACACGGGCCCAGGCGCCACCCGCCCACAAGGCGGCCCGCCCGCCCAAGCCCGTGGGGGTGTTGCCTCCGATCCCCACGGGAGTCGACGGCGACGTGCTCTCGGATGTCTTCGAGTCGCTGACGGCGTACCCCGAAGGCTTCACGCCGCACCCCAAGCTGGCCAAGCAGTTCGAGGCCCGGGCCAAGCTGTTCGCCGAGGGCGAGATCGAATGGGCGACCGCCGAGGCATTGGCGTTCGGGTCGCTGCTTGCCGAGGGGCATAGCGTGCGCCTCGCCGGCGAGGACACCCGGCGCGGCACGTTCTCCCAGCGCCACGCCGCGCTGATCGACTACGAGACCGGCCAGCCGTGGGTCCCACTCGATGCCGTCGCCGGCGAGGACGCCCGGTTCTGGGTCTACGACTCGCTGCTGTCGGAGTATGCCGCCCTCGGCTTCGAGTACGGGTACGCCCAGTCCTCGCCCGAGACGCTGGTGCTGTGGGAGGCGCAGTTCGGCGACTTCATCAACTGCGCCCAGGTGATCGTCGATCAGTACCTCGTCGCCGCCGAGGACAAGTGGGGCCAGCGCAACGGGCTCGTCCTGCTCCTCCCGCACGGGTATCACGGCCAAGGTCCCGAGCACTCCTCGGCCCGCATCGAGCGCTTCCTGCTCGCCGCTGCAGAGGACAACATCCAACTCGTCAACGCCACGACCGCAGCGCAGTACTTCCACCTGATCCGCCGCCAGGTGTACACGGAGCGCCGCACACCACTGATCGTGTTCACGCCCAAGGAGGGGCTCCGCATGAAGCAGACCCGGTCGCGCCTCGACGAGTTGACCACCGGCTCATTCCGCGAGGTGCTCGATGACCCAGGTGTCGGTGATCCCGAGGCGGTCGAGCGGGTCGTGTTCTGCAGCGGCAAGGTGGCGTGGGACGCGATGGCCGAACGCGACAAGCGCGAGGCGCCGGTGGCGGTGATCCGCGTCGAGCAGCTCTATCCGCTGCCGACCGAGCAGATGCTCGACCTGCTCCGCCGCCGCTACGTCAACGCCAGGGAGCTCGTCTGGCTGCAGGAGGAGCCCGAGAACATGGGCGCCTGGCGGTTCATCGAGAACCGCACGTGGCGGGTCAAAGAGCTCGGCTACGAAATGCGCCACGTCGCTCGTGTCGAGTCGGGCAGCCCGGCCACCGGCTCCAAGGCGATCCACGACCAAGAGCTCGTCGACCTGCTCGACGAGACGTTCTCCTAGGACCTGAGCGGATCGCCCGCAAGCGTGCGCTGACGAAGTTCCCGACACAACGCACACGGTTCGGCCCGCTCGGTCGGGACTTGCCTGGCCAGGCTGGACGAGCCCCGGCCGTTCCGTCCATCCCGCCGTGGCGTCGTCGTCGACGGTGCCTACGATCGTCGAGCGATGGTGACACCGCTCGGCAAGCTTGGGTCGTGGAGGCACGTCGTCGTCGGTGGCACGATCGGGGCGACGACGCTCGCCGCCGGGCTGGGGATCATCGGCGAAGACCACGCCGAGCGTTTTGACGCGAAGCAGGTGGTCGTGTCCCCAGTCGGCACCGACGGGTTACACGTGCGCGAGGTGGTCGACCAGGATTTCGGCAACCGCCGACGCCATGGCTATGAGCGACTGATCCCCAACGACTTCGGCGTGCCGGTGGAGGTGACTGCCGATTCGGGCACGGCGCCCGACGGCGTCGACGTCGAGCAGATCGGCGGGCAGACCCGCATCCGCATCGGCGATCCGAGCCGCACGATCACCGGCCAGCACCGCTACGTCCTCGAGTACACCTATCCGGTCACGATGATCGACTCGGGCCTTCTCGCCCTCGACGTCATCGGCACCGACGAGACCCTGGAGACCGAGCGCTTCGAGGTCGTCATCACGGGCCTCGAGGTCGACGACCCGCTGTGCAACGTCGGGGGGCCCGACGCGTCCGGCGGCTGCGAGTTGGTGCGTGACGGTGACGTGTACCGCGCCGTCGTCGCCCCGCTCGAGGCGGGCGACGGGATCACCATCGGTGGCACGATCGTCGGGCGGCTCCCGGTGGTCGACGTCCCGCTCCCACCCGAGCCCGACCCGCAGGCGAACCGCCGTGGGCTGCTGGCAGCCGTCAACGCGGTGCTCGGGACCGCGGCCGCCGCCGGCGTGTACGCCTGGGCGCGGCGCCGCGGCCGCAACGAGGTGTTCGCCGGCGGTGCCGCCGATGCCGCCTTCGGGGCGCCGCTGCCGCCACCGTCGGCGACGCCGGAAGCTCCCGACGAATCTGGTGCCGTCGCCGCGCCACGGGGCGAGCGACAGGTGGCGCCGCTGTCGGGAGTGCGGCTGGTCCCAGACGATCGCATGGACGAACTGGCGACCACCGAGTTCGTCCCACCGACAGGGATCGACCCGTGGCTCGGCCACGTGCTGCTGACGGAGCGCTTTTCCAACGATGCGGTCGGCGCCTGGTTCGCCGGCCATGCCGCCGACGACGTTCTGGCGGTCAGCGAGGAGGACTCCGGGATCGAACTGCGCCGCGGCACGCGCCACGAATCTGCACCGGCCGAGGCCCGCGAGGTTCTCGACGCCCTCTTCGACGATGATGAGGCGGTCAAGCTCGGGAACTACTCGCCGTCGTTCGCCAAGGCGTGGCGAGCGGTGGCCGACCGACAGCGCGAGGCGATCGATGCCGCCGGCTACTGGACGCGCCCGATCCACGGCGCCGTCGGTGCAGGCATCACCTCGCTGCTCCCATTGGCGGTCTTCGCCATCTTCGTCGTGTGGATCCTCGCGTCTCAGAGGGCGCTGCGTTCCCCGTCGCTGTTCGACAGCCCGGCGGCGGCGATCGCCATCGGCATCATCGTCCCGCTGATCGTCGCCGTCGCCGTGTACCGCACACTGCTGCCGCGACGCACGGCGACCGGCTCGGCGCTCGCCCTGCGCACCGAGTCGTTCCGCCGCTTCCTCGCCGCCAGCGAGGCTCGGCACGTCGAGTGGGCGTGGAGCAAAGGGCTGCTTCGCGAGTACTCGGCGTGGGCGGTCGCCCTCGGGACGGCCGAGACGTGGGAAGCGGCGATGCGGTCGTCGACCGTTCCGCCCGCCGAGTTCAACGCCCTGGCCCCGTTGGTGCTGTACCACCACAACGCCGCGCTGACCGGCACGCGCACCGCCCCGTCGTCATCTGGTGGTGGTGGCGGGGGTAGCTCGATCGGCGGCTTCTCGGGCGGCAGCGTCGGCGGTGGCGGCGGTGGTGGCAGCTCCGGCTCGTGGTGACCTCGGGGGCAATCGACCACAGCAGGACGCGTCGCGTCACAGGTCGAGCTCGAGGAGTGCTCCCAACTCGGCGAGGGCGGGTTTCGGATCGTCGACCTTGATGGTCGTCATGCCCATCGCCCGGGCGGGCTTGAGGTTGACGCCGAGATCGTCGAGATAGACACAGGCCGGGGGCTCCACGCCGAGCAGTCCGCACGCGATCTCGTAGAACCGTGGCTCCGGCTTGCGCACGCCGACCTTCGCCGACTCGACGACGACGTCGAATCGAGTCATCACGTCGGGGATCGCCGCCGGCCCGACCGCCGCATCGGCGACGTTGTTCGTCAGGCAGGCCTGGGCGTAGCCGGCAGCCTTGATGATGTCGAGCGCCCGCACCATCGCCGGGCGGAGGTGGCCGGCCAGCAACGTCAAAACGTCACGGCCCGCTACCTCGTGCCCGAGCGCCCGCGTTTCGGCGGCGAAGGCGTCGTCGAAGTCGTCGGCGGTGAGCTCGCTGCGCTCGAGCCGTGCCCAGGCGTTGCGATCGGCGTCGATGGCGTTGACCGACCGCAGGAATCCGGAGGGCAGGCGGTGGGTTCGCTCGTAGCGGGCGAAGGCGTCGAAGGGGCTCGACAAGATGACCCCGCCGAGGTCCCAGAGAACCGCCGTGAACACGTCTGCTGACTCTACGATGAGACCTGCGGACCGACGTCACTGCGTGGTTCGCCGGCGCCCGCTCGCTCGTGAGGGTCGTCCGAACGACCGAATCCGGAGCAGACCAGCACCCCCATGACCAAAGCACCGCCACGAGGCGCCGCCACCCGCCACGAAGGCGACGGCGATCTCGTCGTCGTCGACGGCTCGAACATCGCCACCGAGGGTCGCTCGATGCCGAGCCTCGCCCAACTCAACGAGGCGGTGCTCAGCTTCCGCGACGAGTATCCAGACGTCAACGTGACCGTCGTCGTCGACGCCACGTTCGGCCACCGAATCGCCAAGAGTGAGGTCGCCGAGTTCGACGCCGCAGTGGCCCACAACGAACTGGTCGCTCCACCGGCAGGCGCCGTCGGCCGGGGCGACGCCTTCGTGCTCAGCATCGCCAACAAGTCGGGCGCCAGGGTGCTCAGCAACGACTCGTTCCAAGAGTTTCACGGCACCTATCCATGGCTGTTCGACGAGGGCCGCCTCGTCGGCGGCAAGCCCGTCCCGCACGTCGGCTGGGTGTTCGTCAACCGATTGCCGGTGAAGGGTCCGGTGAGTCGCAAGGCCCGGGCCTCGGCGGCCGACAAGTCCACCGCCCGGCGCTCGGCGAGCAAGCTGGCGAGCCAGCCGATGCCCGTGCCGTCGGCCCCGCCACCCGGGCCGGTGCGCACCCCGAAGGCCAAGCAGGCGGCCAAGCAGGCGGCCAAAGTGAGCGAGGTCACCGCTCCCGCGGCCGCTCCCGCCGTGCAGGCCGCCGCGCCTCGGGGTGGGCCGGTGAACGAGCTGCTGCCGTTCCTCGACTTCATCCAGCATCACCCGGTCGGCAGCAGCGTCAGCGGCGTTGTCGAGTCGTACTCCTCGCACGGCGCCTACGTGACGATCGGTGAGGTTCGTGGCTACGTGCCGTTGCGCCTGATGGGCACCCCTCCGCCGCGCAGTGCGCGTGAGGTGATGAAACAGGGCGAAGCGGTGACCCTCGTCGTCGACAGCTTCGCCCCCGCCCGCCGCAACGTCGATCTCGCCCTTCCGGGCCTCGGCGAGCGCCCCGCAGCGCCGACCCCGGCGCGCCCCAGCCCGTCGCAAGAAGGCGGCCCCGGCGGCTGCGGCCGAGCCTTCGGTCGAGACTTCCGTCGAGCCTCGCCCGGCCAAGAAGGCCATCGCCAAGAAGGTGGCCGTCAAGAAGGCGCCTGCCAAGAAGACGCCGGCCGAGAAGACGCTGGCCAAGGCGACAAGCGCCGGCAAGAAGGCGGCTTCGCCGACAAAGAAGAAGACAGCGGCGCCCACCAAGGCGGCTGCGACCAAGAAGGCCTCGCCGGCGAAACGAGCGACAAAGAAGTCAGCGGCCGCTGCGCCCGTCGACACCGCACCGGCGCCGTCCGCCGCGACACGATCCAGCTCCGGACGGACGAGAAAGAAGGCCTCCGACACGCCATGACGAGATTTGCGACCTGGAACGTCAACTCGCTGAACGCCCGACTCGGACGAATCGAGCAGTGGATCTCCGACGTCCGTCCGGACATCCTGTGCATGCAGGAGACCAAGCTCGCCGATGAGGCGTATCCGGCGATGGCCTTCGAGGCCCTCGGCTACGAGTCTGCTCATCACGGTGAGGGCCGTTGGAACGGGGTCGCGATCCTGTCACGGGTCGGGCTCGACGAGGTCACGATGGGCTTCGATGACGGCCTCGATCCGGATGCTGAAGCACGGGTGATGACGGCACGTTGCGGCGATGTCACCGTCGTCAACGTCTACGTGCCGAACGGGCGGTCGATCGATCACGAGCAGTACCACTACAAGTTGAGCTGGCTGGAACGCCTGCAGAACCTCGTCGGTGCGGCGCGCGAGCAGCACGACGGCGTGATTCTCGCCGGCGATTTCAACATCGCCCCGACCGACATCGACGTCTACGACCCGGCGGCGTTCGCCGGCGCCACGCACGTCAGCCCCGCCGAGCGTGCCGTCGTCGAGCGGCTCGTCGACGACGGCTGGCACGACGTACTGCGGTCCTGCTACCCGGACGTCGACCGGGTCTTTTCGTGGTGGGACTACCGGCGTGGCGACTTCCACGAAGGCCGTGGAATGCGCATCGACCTCGTGCTGGCCACCGCCCCCGTGGCCGAGCGCGTGGCGTGGTGCGTCATCGACCGCAACGCCCGCAAGGGCCAGCAACCGAGCGATCATGCACCCGTGATCGTCGACTACGAGTGAGCGAGCGAGCCTTCGAGCGAGCGCTTCAGAATTGCGGCGCCTTTAGCTCAGTGGTGCACCAGTGAGCGGCGCCGCCGAGTGGTGGCGCACCGCGGTCGTCTACCAGATCTACCCTCGATCGTTCGCCGACGCCAACGGTGACGGAATCGGCGACGTCAACGGCATCCGCTCCAAGCTGCCGTACCTCGCCGAGCTCGGCATCGATGCCATCTGGATCAGCCCGTGGTACCCGTCACCGCTGCTCGACGGCGGATACGACGTGGCCGATTACCGCGACATCAACCCCGACTTCGGCACGCTCGACGATGCCGATGCGATGATCGGCGAGGCTCACGCGCTCGGCATGCGCGTGCTCATCGATCTCGTTCCCAACCACTGCTCCTGGGAGCACCCATGGTTCAGGGCGGCCGTCGCTGCGGGGCGCGGGACGCCCGAGCGCGATCTTTTCTGGTTCCGCGACGGCGTTGAGGGCCCGCAGGGCACCTTGCCGCCGAACGGCTGGGCCGGGTCCTTCGGGGGGTCGGCGTGGGAGCGCGTCGACGACGGCCAGTGGTATCTCCATCTCTTCGACCTCAGCCAGCCGGACTGGAACTGGGAGAACCCGGCAGTGCACGAGGAGTTCGACTCGATCCTGCGGTTCTGGTTCGACCGCGGCATCGACGGCTTCCGCATCGATGTCGCCGACTCGATGTCGAAGGACAGCACGTTGCGTGAGGTCGACGAACCTAGGGTGCCGGGTCAACCCGCGAACAAGTACCCGGACCACCCGCACTGGGACCGTGACGAGGTCCACGACATCCATCGGCGCTGGCGCCTGATCGCCGACGAGTACGACGAACGTCCGGGCGGTGCAAGAACGTTCGTCGCCGAAGCGTGGGTGACGCCGCCGGAACGGCTCGCTCGCTACCTACGCCCCGACGAGTTGCACTGCGCCTTCAACTTCGACGCCCTCAAAGCTCCTTGGGACGCCCGCAGCCAACGGCGGGTGATCGACGACTCCACCGCGGCGATCTGGGAGGTCGGGGCCTCGGCGACGTGGGTGCTCAGCAATCACGACACGATCCGCCATCGCACCCGCTACGGGCGCGACCAGGACCACGCGAGTGCGCCGGCTGGGGCCGTCGACACCGACCTCGCGGTAGGCCTGCGACGGGCGCGGGCGGCGGCCCTGCTCGAGCTCGCCCTCCCCGGCGGTGCCTACATCTATCAGGGGGACGAGCTCGGGCTACCGGAGGTCGAGGACCTCCCCACGGACGTGCTCGACGATCCGATCTGGGAGCGCTCCGGCCGGCAGATCCGCGGGCGCGACGGTTGTCGAGTCCCGTTGCCGTGGTCTGGTACCGCGGCGCCCTTCGGGTTCGGCCCCGACGGCTCGCAGCCTTGGCTCCCTCAGCCGGCGAGCTGGGCGCAACTCACCGCCGAGGCGCAACGCGATGACCCCGACAGCCACTTGTCGCTGTACCGCGCCGCGTTGCGGATCCGTCGTCAGCACCCGGCGCTCGGCGACGGTCGCCTGGAGTGGATCGAGACCGTTCCCGACGTGTTGTGCTTCGACCGCCAACCCGGTTTCCGGTGCGTCGTCAACTTCGGTGCCATGCCGGTCGCCCTGCCCGCCCACCGTGAGGTGCTCCTCACCAGCACGCCGCTCGACTCCGACTTCCTGCCTGCCGACGCCGCGGCGTGGCTGTCAGTGTGAGCGCTCGGCGGCGTCGAGGGCAGCTCTGATCGGGGCGAACACCTGCGCTGCCGTCACCGGGCCGAAGCTGGCCACGGTCGACAGCTCGGCGGGGCTCGACGGCGGTGCCTCGGCGATCGCCGAGAGGTCGGCGTCCGAGCAGATCTGCGTCGGCAGCAACGCCGCCGCCCGGGCAGCCGTCTGGCGCCATGAGCGCAACGAGTCGGTTCGTTGGGCGACGACGCCCGCGGTCCCACGGACGTGCGCCGGCGGAGCGACGACCGGGACCTTCTCGGTCGGTAGCCCGACGATGAACGGGCTCGGCTTGCGGGCGTATCCCCGACGTCGCTCGGCGAACGTGAGGACCAGCGTGTCGCTCGCTCTCGTCATCGCCACGTGTAGCAGGCGGGCCTCTTCGGCCTTGGCGTCGAGCGTCGTCGCCGAGCGGTGGGGGACCAGCCCGGTCTCCACGCCGGTCACGACCACGGTCCGCCATTCCCGACCCTTGGCGGCGTGGTACGTCAGCAGTTCGACACCGACGTCGCTTCCCGGCTCGGCGAACACGGCGCTCGTCGTGATCCACGACCGAAAACCGTTGCCGTCGCCGTAGGGCTGCTCGCGTAGGAAGTCGAGGGCGGCGGCTGCGACGCGACGCTCGGCCTGCTCGTGGGCGGTCATCGTCGCGCCGATCGCCGGAGGGGCCGGCTCGAGGAGGTCGTGGGCCCACGCCCGCAGTTGGGCGGCCGACGGCAGCGCCGTTGCTGCGCTGACCACTGCAGCGAGCGGGCTGCCCGGAGGGATCGCCGGCTGTTGCACGGCGATGCCGCTGGCCTCGAGCGCCGGCCGCAGGGTCTTGAGCTGTTCGTGGGTACGGGCGAGTACGGCGAGCTGGCCGGCGCTGACCAGGGCGGCAGGTTGGGACACGACGAACTGGGCGATCACCTCGGCCTCGGCCTGCTCGTCGGCGGTGGCGTGGACCTCGACGGGTGGCCCATCGTCGCGTGCCGAGACTGCGTCGCCGAGCTGGTCGGCCGCCCGCAGCACGTGCATGCTGGCGCTGACGATCTGGGGGGTACACCGGCGGTTCGCCGTGAGGCGGATCACCTCGATGCCGGGGAGGTGGTGATCAACGTCGAGCAGCAACGACGGGTCGGCCCCGTTGAAGCCGTAGATCGCCTGCGCCGGGTCGCCGACGAGGAACAGGTCGTTGCGCCCGGCCACGAGGTGATGGAGCAGCCGGTACTGCACCGGGTTGAGGTCCTGGGCCTCGTCGACGAGAACGTGACGGAACCGCCAACGCACGACATCGGCGAACGTCGCATCGTCGTCGAGCTCGCGGGTCAGCACGAGGAGGAGATCGTCGAGGTCGACGACGCCGCGCCGCCGTTTGACGAGTTCGTACTCGGCGAGGACCGCAGCGATCTCCGACGGCGAAACGCCGCATCGCCGGTTCTCGGCGCGGGCCGCGGCGATGTAGCCGGCGGGTTCGATACCACGAGCTGCGGACCAGGAGCGCTCTGCGGCGATCGTTTCGACTGGGTGGCGCCCGGCGACGCCGGCAATCAGGCGGTGCCGGTCGCTGATGATGTGCGGTGCCGGCCGCCCCTCGTCGGCCCACCGTTGGCGCATCACGCCGAGGGCGACGGAGTGGAACGTGCCGGCCTCGATCCACTCGCGGACGCCCGACGTCCGTAGACGGCGGCGCAGTTCTCCGGCGGCCTGGCGGGTGAACGTCAGCGCCAGGGTGTGCCGGGCCTCCGCCGTCCCGGTGGCGACGCGGTAGGCGATTCGCCGGGCCAGCACCCTGGTCTTGCCGGAGCCGGCGGCGGCGATGACGGCGACGAGCGTCGAGGGGGTCGTGACGGCGCTTCGTTGATCGACATCGAGGTCGCCGAGCAGCGCAGCCGGATCCACGACGCAACTGTACGGGACCCCTGTCCGTCGTCGGCGGCCCTTCTCGATTGGAGTGTTTCCGGTCGACGGAGTGTCACCTGCCGGGAAACTCGACGCGTAGCACTCCAATGGCAGCAAACACTCCACTGGGGATCTGCGCTGGCACGGGCGGGCGCAAGGTCGCCGGTACTGTGTGCCCATGCCGTACCCGAAGAAGCTGCTCAACGATTACGAGGAGCTGGCCGTCGACCTGCACCCGCATTGGCTGTACTTCGTCGAGGTCGTGTTCGCCCTCGTGGTGTCGATCATCCTCGGGATCGTCCTCGTGAGCATCGACGCGCCGAACGCCGTGCGGTGGATCGCCCTGTTCTTGATCCTCGGGTGTGCGGTGTGGGTCGTGATCCGCTACCTGAAGTGGATGACGACGAACTTCGTGATCACCAGCGACCGCGTCATCTTCCGCCACGGAGTGTTCGCCAAGACGGGCATCGAGATCCCCCTCGAGCGCGTCAACAGCGTGCACTTCAACCAGACGATCCTCGAACGCATCGTCGGTGCGGGCGACCTGCTCATCGAGTCGGGCTCGGAAGGGGGCCAGCAGCGCTTCACCGACGTGCACAACCCTGATCGCATCCAGAACCTGATCCACTCACAGATGGAGCTCAACGATCAGCGCATGCATCGCCATCAACCGGGGGAGGCGGGTGCGTCCGGCGCATCGGGTTCGTCCGGTGCCGTGAGCGCACCGCCCCACGACGTGACCGTGCAGCTCGAACGGCTCGAGGCGTTGCGCGATCGCGGCACGCTCACCGACGAGGAGTTCCACGAGCAGAAACAGCGCCTGCTCGGCAAGTAGTCAGGCAAGGTCGAAGGCGGCGGCGAAGCGCTCCAGGTCACCGACGTCGAACGGCGCCCGCAGGGCGAGGTTCACCTGGTCGGCCCCGGCGGCGACGTAGTCGCCGATGCGCTCGACGACCTCGGAGACCGAACCGCCGAGGACCCCCGGGCGGACGTACTCGCTGATCGCCCCGAACTGTTCCTGCATGCTCGCCTCTGACCACGCCAGGCCGACGTTGACCGCACAACGGATTTCGGCAGGGTCGCGGCCCACGTCGGCGCAGTGCTGGTGGAGCACGGCACGCTTGTGACCGAACGTCTCCGGTGACATGAACGGCACGTTCCAGCCGTCGGCGTAGCGGGCGGCGATGCGCAACGTGCGACGTTCGCCTCCGCCGCCGATCCAGATCGGCAGCTTGGCCTGCACCGGCCGCGGATCGTTGCGTGCCTCGCGCAGCGTGAACCAACGCCCGTCGAAGGACGTGACGTCGTCGTGCAGCAGCCCGCGCACGCACGCCGCGCACTCCTCGAGCTGATCCATGCGCGTG
Organism: Ilumatobacteraceae bacterium; assembly: GCA_963772825.1. GTDB lineage: Bacteria > Actinomycetota > Acidimicrobiia > Acidimicrobiales > Ilumatobacteraceae > Desertimonas. The sequence continues at coordinate 76,303 of CAVYYX010000011.1, forward strand.
CCGACGGACGGGAAGTCGATGCCGTAGGCGGCGTACTCGACCTCTGCCCACCCGGCTCCGAGGCCGATCGCCGCCCGTCCGCCGGAGAGCAGATCGATCGCCGTCACCGCCTTCGCCAGTACGGCCGGGTGGCGGAAGCCGACCGAGTAGACCAACGATCCGCACTGCACCCGGGAGGTCTCCATGGCGAGGGCGGTGTGCATCGTCACCGCCTCGAGGCAGGTGGCGTCGTCAGGTTTGCCGGTGGCGCCGTAGAGGTGGTCCCAGACCGAGATCCAGTCGAAGCCGAGCTCGTCGATGCGCCGCCACGTCGCACGCAGTTCGTCGACGGTGATGTTCTGCAGGCCGGTGTGCACCCCGAACAGCGTCATCGGTCTCGACTCCCGCGGCCCGCGTGGCGGGGGAACGCAATTGGCGTTCTCGCTCTCATGTGGTGCGACGGTACTCGGCGCTGCGAAACTGCCCCGGTGCCGAGAACCACCGTGAAGACGACGCGCCCGGACCTCATCGACGTGGAGTACGAGACGTTCGGCTCTGCCACCGACCCGGCGATGCTCCTCGTCGCCGGATTCGTCGTCCAGCTGACCAGTTGGGACTCACAGTTCTGCGAACGCCTTGCCGCCGGAGGTCGCTACGTCATTCGCTTCGACAACCGTGATTGCGGCCTGTCGACGAAGTTCGACGGAGCCAAGGTCGACGCGCACGCCGCGCTGCACGCCCAGCTGACCGGCGGGCCGATGCCGGAGGTGCCCTACACCCTGTCCGACATGGCCAACGATGGGGTAGGCCTGCTCGACGCCCTCGAGATCGCGACCGCGCATGTGGTCGGTGCGTCGATGGGTGGGATGATCGCCCAGACGATGGCCATCGAGCACCCCGACCGGGTCCGTTCGTTGACTTCGATGATGAGCTCGCCGGGCGACCCGCGCACCGGCAAACCCGAGCCCGAGGCGTTGGAGGTGTTGCTCACCGTTCCGCCGAGCGATCGCGCCGCCTACGTCGACGCTGCTTCACGCACTGCGGTGTGGGCGTCCAAGCGCTACGTCGACATCGAGCGCATCCGCGCCCGGGCGGCGGAGGGCTACGACCGCAGCTTCTACCCCGAGGGCGGGCCGCGCCAGCTCGCCGCGATCTACGCGAGCGGCGATCGCACCGCTGCCCTCGGCACGCTCGACGTCCCCGCCCTCGTCATCCACGGACGCGACGACACGTTGATCAAGCCGGACGGGGGAACGGCGACGGCCGAGGCGATCCCCGGCGCAAACCTTCTGCTCGTCGGGGACATGGGCCACGACATCCCGCCGCCGCTGTGGGAGCTGATCGTGGGAGCGATCCTCGGCATCAGTGCCGGGTCATGACCGTTCATTGCGTTCCCCGGCCACGCCACATACTGCCTGCGCAGCGACTTGCCGCTCCTCGGCTGGCGCCTCGTCGCTCGCACTTGTACAGGGTGCTCCAGTGACAGCCAGCGGGCCGCTCGCCGGCTACCGAATCATCGAGCTCGCAGGCATCGGCCCGGGACCGATGGCCGCAATGCTGCTCGCCGACCTGGGCGCCGAGGTGATCCGCGTCGAGCGGGCGGCGGCCGCCCGTGGCCCGGCGCCAGACGAGCCACACGTCGACATCACGCTGCGCGGCCGCCGCAACCTGGCCCTCGACCTCAAGCAGCCAGACGGGGTGGCGGTGCTCCTCGACCTCGTCGAACGGGCGGACGCCCTCATCGAGGGGTTCCGCCCCGGGGTCATGGAGCGCCTCGGGGTCGGCCCGCACGAGTGCCTCGCCCGCAACCCGCGGCTCGTCTATGGGCGGATGACCGGTTGGGGTCAGGACGGTCCGTGGTCGACCGCAGCCGGTCACGACATCAACTACATCTCTCTGGCGGGGGCCCTTGCCCACTTCCGGCGTGAGGGCCAGCCGCCGACGCCGCCGTTGAACATGGTCGGCGACTACGGCGGCGGAGCGATGTTCCTCGCCTTCGGCGTGGTGTGCGCGCTCTTGGAGGCGCAGCGCAGCGGGAAGGGCCAGGTCGTCGACGCGGCGATGGTTGACGGTACGGCGCTGCTGATGTCGATGTTCTGGACGCTGCGCGAGATCGGTGCCTTCGACGAGCAGCACCCCGGCACCAACCTGCTCGACACCGGCGCCCACTTCTACGACGTGTACGAGTGCCGCGACGGCACGTACGTCTCGATCGGTTCGATCGAGCCGCAGTTCTACGCCGAGCTGTTGAAGCGCCTGGGCCTCGACGGCGACGAACGGTTCGCCGCCCAGCTCGACCGCGCCAGCTGGCCGCAGCTGAAGGATCAGCTCGCCGCGCTGTTCAAGACGCGGACGCGCGACGAGTGGTGCGCGTTGCTCGACGGCACTGACGTGTGCTTCGCGCCGGTGTTGACGATGTCCGAGGCCGTCGTCCATCCGCACAACGCGGCGCGGCAGACGTTCGTCGAGGTCGGCGGGCGGATCCAGCCGGCGCCGGCGCCCAGGTTCAGCCGCACGCCCGCGGCGATCGGCCTGCCGCCGGCATATCCCGGACAGCACTCGCGGGAGATCCTCGTCGACTGGGGTCTCGATGCCGAGCGCGTCGAGACGCTGATCGCCGCGGGGACGGTTGTCGACACCTGAGGGCTGGTGCCCGTCTACCATGACGTGATGGCACGTCGATCGATGTTGTTGGCCGTGTCGGTGCTGATTGCCGCAGTTTGCTCCCCGGGTCTCGCCGGTGCTGCCGCGGCAGACGACCAGGCACGCTTGGACGAGGCAATCGACGGCTTCAACGAGCGGATGACCGCCGCCGGATGGGTGTCCGAGGGGCCAGCCGACGATGACGACGAGGACGAGGACGACGCTGACGATGACGATGACGCTGACGACGACTCTGGAGACGACGCCTTTGCCGAGTGTCTCGGCGACCTCGGCGTCGTCTTCGAGGACCTCGACGCCGAGCAACTGCCGGGGCAGGTCGCCCAGAGTGAATCTGACGAGTTCAGCTACGCGTCACCGACCGAGAGCACGGCGACGACGGAGGCGTTCTCGCTCGAAGTCTCCGAGGAGTCGGCGGCGGCGTTCGCCGCAACGATCGATGACGACAGTGTCGCTACGGTCGCCGAGTTCATTGACCTGATGGGCGCAAAGTCGACCACCGACTGCCTCTTGGAGGCCTTCGAGGCTGACATGGCTACGGAGAGCGACGACAGCGACGTTCCGGTGGAGTTTGACATCAGCGTGTCCAACGAAGCGGACCTCGGGATCGGGGACCGCAGCGTCGCACTGGGGTACGAGCTGTCAGCCGTCTTCATCGTTCCGATCGAGTTCGACGCCGAGGTGCTGCTCGCTCAGTCCGGCAACGACGTGGTGGGTGTGCTCCACGCCGTCACCGGTGAACCGATCTCGGACTTCGACCCACGCGCGGAACTTCAGCTGATCGTCGACTCGCTCGACGGCTGAGCCGCCGCCGGGGTCCACCCGCCCCGCGGCGGGCACCACTAGCGTCGCTCTCTCGCAAGAGAGGCTGTAGATGAGACTTCGACGAACGATTGGATGGTGCGCGCTCGCCGCCAGCGTGTCCGTCGCCACCGGATGCGGACGAGATGGTGATGGCGACGGCATCGCCGCCGTCGCCGAGTCTCCCTCCACGACGATGGCGGCGACGTCCATCGTCCCACCACCTCGGTCGACTTCATCTGGCTCCGTCGAGACGCCCGTCGCGCCGACCATCGTGCTGGGGCGCGATGGGCTGGGGATCGCCTCGTTCGGCGACGATGCCGATTCGGCGGTCGCCGCCGTGACGGCCGTCCTGGGGGAGCCAGACACGGACTCCGGGTGGGTCGAGCCGATGACGATCGGCGCATGCGCAGGAGCGGAGGCGCGCTTCGTGGCGTGGGGCGCGCTGTACGTCTACTTCACCGACGAATCGGCGGCCGGCGCGGGTGAGCGACACTTCTTCGGCTATTCCTATGGAAGCGTGGGCGATCTCGAAGCGATCCCAGAGGGCCTGGCGACGCCGGAGGGCATCGGCCTCGGCACGACGGTCGAGTTCCTGCGGGCGGCGTACGCCGACGTTGTCGTCGAAGCCGGCGAAGAAGGGCTGTTCGCGCCGAGCTTCTACGTCGACGATGAGCTCAGCGGTCGGCTCACTGGGACCGCCGCCGACGACCTCGTTACCGTGATCATCGGCGGCGATCCTTGCGGCGTGGGTATGTGAGTGGCTGGTTGGCCTGGCACCGCGCCCTCGCTTGGGTGCTGATCGCCAGCAACGCAGCTGCCGGGGCGTGGTGCCTCGCCGCCCATCGGTATCGGGCGGTGCGCGGCCGACCGCTCGTCGCCGCCGTCGTCATCGCCCAGCTCACGGCGCTCGCCCAAGCCGTCGTCGGAACCGTGCTGATGGCTCGCTACGACCTCCAGCCGGCGCGGCTGCACGCCCTCTACGGGTTCTCCGCGGTGTTTGCCGTGGGGATTCTGTACAGCTACCGAACGAGCACCTTCATGCGCGGGAAGGAGTACTTGCTCTACGCCGGCGGTTGCTTGTTCATCATGGGCCTCGGCATCCGCGAACTCGCCCTCAACTAATCTCCAAACCGTCTGTGTAAGCGTGTAAGCCCGCAGAGGGCGTGCACGCTTACACAGACGACGGGGGGAGCATCGACCGGACCTCCGAGACCACCCACGCCTCCTCAAGCGTGACGTGGTCGTAGGTGAACTGGATCGGTAGCAGGCCGTCGCGCACCAGCGCGTTGATGCGCTCGGCGTCCCGCGAGAGCTGCTGTCGGTTACCCCGGTGCCAGTGGTAGCCGAGGACTTCGACGACCACGCGAGTGCCTGGAAACCGGAAGTCGACCCGCACCATCCTGCCGCGGGCATTGGTGACGACTTCCTGCCGGGACGGTCGTGGGAGCCCCGCCCGGACGCAGATCTCGAGGAACCGCCGTTCCAGCCAGCTGTGCCCGCCGCGACTCGCTTCGGACCCTTCGATGACGTCGATCAACTTCGGGATCCCGTAGCGACCGCGAGATCGGATCGCGGCGATGCGCTGGTGGAGCACGTCCTCCGTGACGAGACGATCGCGCAGCGCGCCGTCGAGAGCTGTAGTGAGCGTGTCGGCGCGCACGAACTTGGCGACGTCGATGAGCGTGCGGGCGACGGAGAGTACCGAGATACCGTGGCGAAGAGAGCGGTCTTCGGGAGGCAGCTCGGTCGTCGTATGGATCACGTGTGGTGGGCGATCGAGGAGTCGACCACGCGGCACGGTGATGTGAAAGGGCGGCCGCAACGTCACGCCATCGAGGCCGTGCAGCGCTGCGGCAGTTGGGCCGGACGCCACGGCACCGATGCCGCAGTCGAGGACGATTGCCGCGACCTCGGCCAGCGCCGACGGCTCGAGGAACGTTCCTCGAAGCACGTGGCGACCCGCCCGTTCTAGCGACCCATCGGCGACTCGTCGCCGGATCTGATTCTTGGTGAGACCGGCGGCACGCGCCTGGTCGGCGGTGATCACGCCGTGCTGACCGGTGGCGACATCCGCAAGTTGTTGCAGTCCCAGGGTGGTGTGGTGCATGTGAGTGCCCGTTCGATGGAGATCGAGTGGGGCGCTCCGGAGAACGTGCGCCGATACCGGAGACGTCAGTGTCGCGCCCGGGTGTCACAGCCCGGCACTCAGCGCTCTGTGTAAGCGTGTAAGCCCGCAGCAGGCTTACACGCTTACACAGACGGATTTTTAGGTGTCGGTGAGGCGACGCTCGAGGGTGTCGACGGCGAGCTGCAGGGCAGCGGGGATGTCGTCGCCGAAGCGGGCGTAGTGCTCGCGGATCTGGGGGATGGCGGCTGCGCCACCCGTCGACGTCGACGGCGAGCAGCGCATCGAGATCGTCGTCGCGGATGTTCGAGTCCGCTGGTGTCCAATGCGCCGGCCGCCGGCAGCAGGCCGATCGGCGTGTCGACAGCGGGCGCGTCGCCGGCGACGCGCTCGAACACCCACTTCAGCACCCTGCTGTTCTCGCCGAAGCCCGGCCACAGGAACCGTCCGTCCTCGTCCCGCCGGAACCAGTTGACGAAGAACATGGACGGCAACTTGCTGGGGTCGCTGGTCTTGCCGATCGACAGCCAGTGGTCGAAGTACTCGGCCATGTTGTAACCACAGAACGGGAGCATCGCCATCGGGTCGAAGCGCAGCTTGCCGACGGCACCCTGCTGGGCAGCAGTCGTCTCGGACGCCATGATCGAACCGAGGAAGACACCGTGCTCCCAGTCGAACGCCTCGGTCACGAGGGGGACCGTCGATCGACGACGACCGCCGAACAGGATCGCCGAGATCGGCACGCCAGCGGGATCCTCCCACTCAGGAGCGATCGACGGGCACTGCGAAGCCGGGGCCGTGAACCTGGCATTGGGGTGGGCGGCAGTCGCCTCCGACTCGGGTGTCCACGGGTTGCCGAGCCAGTCGGTGGCGACGGCGGGCGGGACGGCGGTCATGCCCTCCCACCAGACGTCGCCGTCGGCGGTGAGCGCCGTGTTCGTGAACACACAGTTGGCGTGCAGTGTGCCCATCGCGTTGGGGTTCGTGCCGAAGCCCGTGCCGGGGGCGACACCGAAGAACCCGGCCTCCGGGTTGATGGCGTACAGCCGACCGTCCTCGCCGAACTTCATCCAGCAGATGTCGTCGCCCACCGTCTCCGCCGTCCAGCCGGGAATCGTCGGGACGATCATCGCCAGGTTGGTCTTGCCGCAGGCTGACGGGAAGGCGGCGGCGATGTACCTCGACTCGCCTTGCGGGTTGGTGAGCTTGAGGATCAGCATGTGCTCGGCGAGCCAGCCGCCGTCGCGGGCCATCACCGAAGCGATGCGCAGGGCGAAGCACTTCTTGCCGAGTAGCGCGTTGCCGCCGTACCCCGATCCATAGGACATGATCTCGCGGGTCTCGGGGAAGTGGACGATGTACTTGTTGTCGGCGTTGCAGGGCCACGGCACATCCTGTTGGCCATCGGCAAGCGGGGCGCCGACCGAGTGCACGCACGGGACGAACTCGCCCTCGTCGCCGAGCACGTCGAGAGCGCTCTGACCCATCCGCGTCATGATTCGCATGCTCGCGGCGACGTACGCCGAGTCGCTGAGCTGCACACCGATGTGGGCGATCGGCGAGCCGAGCGGCCCCATCGAGAACGGGATCACGTACATCGTCCGGCCGCGCATCGCACCGCTGAACAGGTCGTTGAGCTGGCGGCGCATCTCCGCCGGGTCACGCCAGTTGTTCGTCGGACCGGCGTCGGCCTCACGCTCCGAGCAGATGAACGTGCGGTCCTCGACCCTCGCGACGTCAGCCGGATCGGAGTGTGCCCAGAAGCTGTTCGGCCGCTTCTCCGCGTCGAGGGCGGTGAACGTGCCGGCGGCGACGAGGTCGGCGCTGAGCTGTCCGTACTCCTCGACGGATCCGTCACACCAATGAACGACGTCCGGCTGCAGGATCGCCGCCCAGTCGTCGACCCACTGGAGAAGCTTCGCGTTGCTGGTGTGACCGCTCATCAATCTGTCTCCGTTGTCAGATGTTGTCCCAGTCTGGCTTCCAACCGTGGCGGATGGAAACCGCGCCCAGCGTCAGCCTCCGGGCGTCTGCATGTCGACCTCGGAGCCGAGACGGATCGCCGTCGCCTGGCCGGCATCGTCGAGATCGAAGATCACCCGTTGGCCCTGGCGCAGCATCCGCAGCACCGACCCGTCGAGGGCCGCGGCTGCCAGCTCGTAATCGCTCATGTCGGTGTCGCACATCACGACGCCGGTGCGGCTCACCGGGTCGTAGGCCTTGACGACACCCTGCATGCCGAAACTCAGCTGTTGGCGACGGGCGCCGGCCGCACAGCTGCCTTCACGACCTTGCCCGACTTGATGCATCCCGTGCACACGTAGATCCGCTTGGCCGACCCGCCGACCACGGCGCGCACCCGCTGGATGTTCGGGTTCCAACGCCGCTTCGTGCGGCGGTGGGAGTGCGACACGGACATACCCCAAGAGGGGTGCTTGCCGCACATTTCACACACTGCTGCCATGTTCGATGCTCTCCGACCTCGGGGACTCGCCGACGGTCGGCCGACGAGAAACGACACGTCAGGATATCGACAACCTCGGGACATGCCTCTGGTCGTCGTGTCGCTTGATCGACGATGTCAAGCGTACCTATCATGCCGCGCCATGCAGCAGCACACCTCCGCGCGGCCGATCCGCTCGATCGCCCGCTCCTCGATGGCCGCCCTCACGATGGTCGCCGCGGTCGCCGTCACCGTGCCGGCAGCGGCATCGGCTGGGTCGAGCGATGGCGACGCCCAAGCCGTCGTCGATCACTACGCGGACGGGGCGCACGCCGCCTACGTCGCATCGCTGGAGTCGGCGACCGAGCTCGACGCGGCGATCGACGCGTTCCTCGCAGACCCGACCGACGAGACATTGGAAGCCGCCAAGCAGGCCTGGTTGGCGGCACGTGACGACTACGGCCTCACCGAGGCGTTTCGCTTCTACGGCGGTCCGATCGACAACGAGACGGACGGACCCGAAGGCCTGATCAACGCGTGGCCGCTCGACGAGCTGTACATCGACTACGTCGAGGGCGACGAGACGGCGGGGATCGTCAACGACCCCGACACCTACCCGACGATCGACGCCGAGCTGATCACCTCGCTCAACGAGGAGGGTGGCGAGGCGAACATCTCGACGGGTTGGCACGCCATCGAGTTCCTGCTGTGGGGCCAGGACCTGTCGACCGACGGGCCCGGCGAGCGACCGGTCACCGACTACACGACGGCCGACAACGCCGACCGGCGGGCCACCTATCTCGCCGTGACCAGCGACCTGCTCCTCGAGCATCTCACCGGACTCGTCGACGCCTGGGCGCCCGACAGCGAGAACTACCGCGCCGAGTTCGTGGCCGGCGACCCCACCGAGGCGCTGACGATGATCCTCACCGGCATCGGCGAGCTGACCCGTGGCGAGCTGGCCGGAGAGCGCATGTACGTCGCCTACGAGCAGCGCTCCCAGGAGGACGAGCACTCGTGCTTCTCGGACAACACGACCGCCGACCTGCTGGCCAACGCGCGCGGCATCGAGATGGTGCTCACCGGGATCTACCCCGGCGGCGTCGAAGGCCCCGGCCTGCAATCGCTGTTCGAAGCGGCCGACCCCGATGCCGCAGCCGCGTTGCGCGAGGCGGTCGACGCGAGCCTCGCCGATCTCGAAGCAATCCCGGCGCCGTTCGATCAACATCTCGTCGACGGTGTTCCCGACGACGACCCGGGCCGGGCGAGCGTGCTCGCCGCCATCGAGGCGCTCGAGGCGCAGGCCGACGCCCTCGTCGCCGCCGCCGCACCCGCCGGGATCACGCTGGAGATCTGATCACCACGCCGCACCGACGGGCCCGGCGATTCGCGGCTGCCGCAGGATTCGCCATGCTGATCGCACCGGCGATACCGAGCGACGACGCGCCACCACCTGTCGACCCGGATCTGGGTGGCGACACGACGCGGCACAGCTCGACGCGCACCTCGTTCAGCTTCCCGGCGCCGAACCTCTCCCGCGACGAGCGGCGCACGTTCGAGGTCGGCGACAGCCTGTTCAACCAGAACTGGGTGACGGCCCCGGCGTCGACGGATGCCCGTGACGGGCTCGGTCCGATGTTCAACGCCCAAGCCTGCTCGTCGTGCCACGTGCTCGACGGTCGGGGGGTGCCGCCGACGCCGACGGGCGACACCGTGCCGATCGGCCTGCTGCTGCGCCTCTCCGTGCCGGGAGAGACGCCGACGGGCGCCCCGGCCGAGCACCCCGTCTACGGCGGTCAGTTGCAGGACCGATCGATCCTCGGCGTTCCGGCGGAGGGGACACTCGACGTCCACTTCACGACGATCGAGGGCAGCTACGCCGACGGCACGCCGTACACCCTCGTGTCCCCGACCTACGGGATCGCCGACCCGCAGTTCGGCGAGCTCGGCGACGACACGATGATCTCGCCGCGCCTCGCACCGCAGGTCATCGGCATGGGACTCCTCGAAGCGATCCCGGCTGACGACATTTCGGCGGCGGCCGATCCTGACGACGCTGACGGCGACGGGATCTCCGGGCGCCCCAACGTCGTGTGGGACGACGTCGAGGGCGAGCTCGCGCTCGGCCGGTTCGGCTGGAAGGCCAACGTGGCCACGGTCGAGCAGCAGGTCGCCGCGGCATTTCACGGCGATCTCGGAATCACGTCGTCGGCGCATCCGGAGCAGGACTGCACCGACGGACAGCTCGATTGCGCCGCGGCGATCGACGGCGGTGACCCCGAGCTCACCGACGACCAGCTCGCCAACGTGACGTTCTACGGCCGCACGCTGTCGGTGCCGGCGATGCGCGATTCCGACTCGCCGGACGTGCGCGAGGGCGCCGCCCTGTTCGAGTCACTCGGCTGCGCTGCCTGCCACACGCCGACGCAGAACACGGGCGACAGCGAGATCGCCACGCTCGCCAACCAGGAGATCCACCCGTACACCGACCTGCTGCTCCACGACATGGGCCCCGGCCTCGCCGACGGACGGCCTGACTTCGAGGCGACCGGGCAGGAGTGGCGCACCCCGCCGCTGTGGGGAATCGGTCTCGTCGACGACATCGCCGGAGCGCGCTACCTGCTCCACGATGGCCGGGCGGCGACGATCGAGGAGGCGATCCTGTGGCACGGCGGTGAGGGGGAGGCGGCCGCAACGGCGTTCCGCGAATCGGCCGTCGAAGACCGACGCCGACTGCTCGCCTTCCTGGAGGCGTTGTGAGATCGGGACGTTCGGTGACCGCTGTCGCCGCGGCACTCGCGATGGTTGTGCTGGCCGCCGGTTGCGGCGACGACCCTCCGTCACGGGCGGACGTGCTCGGCGACGTGGCCGACGACGTGGCCATTCCCGGTTTCGAATCGTTCGCCGACTCCACGAGCGACCTCGTCGAGCAGGTGGACGAGACCTGCGAGTCGATCGAGGGCGAGGCGATCGACGACACCCTGGCGAGCATCGAGGCCACCCGCCGGCAGTGGTTGACGACGCAGGCGACCTGGACCGGGCCGGTGATGGAGCGGCGATCACCGGCGGTCATCGACTGGCCGATCCGAATCGCCGACATCGAGGCGCTCATCGAGCGCTCAGCACCCGGCGAGATCATCGCAGATGTCATCGGCAACAACGTCGGTGCCGACACCCGCGGGCTGACGGCGATGCGCTGGGTGCTGACCCATGACGACGTGACCGAACTGCTGGTCGACGAGCGGTGGTGCGACTACCTGCGCGCCAACGCCGAGGTGATGGCGTCCGAAGCCGACCTGATCGTCGCCGACTGGAACGATTCGTGGGACGGCGGTGACGCCTTCGGTGAGGTCATCGCCGACGACGGTGAAGCAGACAGGTGGCTGGAGATGCTCGTCAACGACAGCATCTTCCTCGTTCACCGGCTGACCGAGGAGCCTCGCGACGAGGGCGACCTGCCACCGGTCGACGTCACCGCTGATCGCAGCGCACAGATCGAGGGCATCGACGACGTGTACGACGCCCTCGAACCGCTGCTCGGGGACGATTTGGCCGAGCGCCTCGGCGACGAGATCGAGGCCGCCGACGAGGCGTTCGCGGCGGGCGATCTCGACGAGGGGCGGGCCCTTGCCGCCGACGTCGAAGCGACGTTGGCGACCGAGGTGGCGGCGCGCCTCGACGTCACGATCGGTTTCTCCGATGCTGACGGCGACAGCGCCGGCTGAGTCCCAGCGGGCATCGATGCCCGAGCCATCGGACGACGGTCCGTGGCGCCAGGTCGACTCGTCGTCCGTGGTGTTCTTCCGCGTGGCGATGGGGCTGCTCGGCGCGTTCAGCGCGGCTCGCTTCCTGGCCAAGGGCTGGGTCGAGGCGCTGTACCTCGCTCCGGATCATCACCTCACGTACCCCTGGTTCACCTGGGTGCGGCCGCTGCCCGGGCCGCTGATGTACGCCGTCGTAGTGGCGATGATCCCCCTCGGACTCGCTGTGGCGGCCGGGCGGCGCACGCGTCTCGCCGCCGCCGGGTTCGTGCTGGCGTTCACCTATTGCGAGCTGATCGACGCCGCCCTGTACCTCAACCACTACTGGTTCGTCACGTTGACGTTCGTCCTCCTCGCCGTGCTGCCGACGAGCGGCCGGGCGACGGTTCCGGTGCTCGTCGTGTGGACCCTCAGGTTGCAGGTCGGCGTCGTCTACGTGATGGCCGGGCTGGCCAAGCTCAACGCCGATTGGTTGTTCAGCGGTGAGCCGATGACGACGTGGCTGGCATCGCGGACCGGCACACCCGTCATCGGAGCGGCATTCGACGAACCCTCCGTCGGGCTCGTCGCCAGTCGGTTGGGCGCCGTCTTCGACCTGACGATCGTCGGCTGGCTGCTGTGGCGGAGATCTCGCCCGTTCGCCTACGTCGCCCTCGTGGTGTTCCACGTGCTGACGTGGCGGCTCTTCGCGATCGGCGTGTTCCCCTGGGTGATGATCGCCGCCACGACCATCTTCTTCGCTCCCGGTTGGCCCCGGCGCCTCCCCGTTCCCGATCTGGGCGGCCTCCGGTCCATCTTCCCATCTGGGCGGCCAACGGTCCGGAATCCGGCCGTTCGGCCGCCCAGTTCGCCGTTCCAGCGCCGGTGGATGGTCGCCGCCGCCGCGCTGTGGGCGGCGATGCAGGTCGTCGTCCCGCTGCGCCACGTCGCCTACGCCGGCGACGTGCGGTGGACCGAGGAGGGCTACTACGGATCGTTCCGCGTGATGCTCACCGAGAAGGCCGGGCTGCTGCGCTTCACCGTCACCGACCCGGCGACCGCCGAGATCTGGACGGTCGACCCGCAAACCGTGCTCACCGACTGGCAGGCCCGCCAGGCGGCGATCCGCCCCGAGCTGGCGCTCGCCGCCGCCCATCTCGTGGCCGACGACTTTGCGAGCCGCGGCCACGACGAGGTCATCGTCCAGGCAGACTCGTGGGTGTCGTTCAACGGGCGTCAGCGTCAACGGATGATCGACCCGCGGGTCGATCTGGCGAGCCTCGGCAGGCGCGCCCGGACGTCGACGTACGTGCTGGCGCTCGACCCGCCGACGCTCGATTGACGCGGCGAACCTGGATCTGGTTGCTGCCCGTCGTACCGTTGATCGCCGGTGCGACCGCTGTCGCCGTCGCCGTACGCAGCGATGACACCGAGCCCGAGGCGATCGAGCTGACCTCCTCGGCCGCCGACTTCACGACTGCTGACGAACTCGTCGCCGGCAGCGATCTCGTGGTAGCCGCGACCGTGGTGGACATCGCCGGGGGTCGGCAGATCTCGGCGCCCGACGATCCGGCCGCGGCGGTTCGTACCCGACTGTTGGTCCTCGAGGTGACCGACGTGCTTGCCGGGTCGGTGTCCGGCGATGTGATCGTCGAAGAGCCGGCCACCCTCCGTGACGGAACACCCGTCGAAGTCGACGGGATGCGACCGCTCGACACCGGGGACGAGGCGCTGTGGTTCCTCGTCGTGGGCGACTCCGAGGCGATGCCGTACTTCGCTGTCGTCAACCGGCAAGGCCGCTACGTGGTCGACGGGGACGGGCTACGCGCCTCGTCCGACGACCCGTTGAGCACCGAACTCGCCGGTCTCGGGCTCGCTGGGCTGACCGATCGCGTCGAGGAGCTGGTCGAGGACTAGCGCAACATGGTGGCTCTACAGTGAGCTTCGTGCCAACACTCGAGGTGCTCGGCGTCGACGCTCTGCGCGACACGGTCAGCACGTTCCGCGACGTCGTCAACGCTCACGCGGCGAGGATCAACCGGCTCAACGTGTATCCGGTGCCGGATGGTGACACGGGCACGAACATGGCGCGCACGCTCGACGGCGTCGTCGCCGAGATGGACAAGGCGCCTGTCGATCTCGTCGCGACCTGCGACGCGATCAGCTACGGCGCGTTGATGGGCGCCAGGGGAAACAGCGGGGTGATCCTCTCGCAGATCCTGCGCGGCGTCGCGTCGACGCTGAAGGTTGCCGATGAGGCAACCGGGGCGGTCGTCGCCACGGCCCTGGAAGCGGCGACCACGGGCGCCTACGCGGCAGTGCTGACGCCCGTCGAGGGGACGATCCTGACCGTCGTGCGCGAGTCAGCGGTTGCTGCCCGCAAGGCCGCCGACTCCGGGGAGTCGCTCGACGACGTCTTGCGCCAGGCTCGGGCCGGCGGCCAGACCGCCCTCGACCAGACGCCCGACCTGCTTCCGGTGCTGCGCGACGCCGGCGTCGTCGACGCCGGGGGAGCGGGCTACCTGCTGCTGCTCGACGCTGCCCTGCACGTCGTCGACGGCGAACCGTTGCCGCCGGTCGAGCCAGACGCCGGCGGGGGCGTTGTCGGAGCGGCCTTCGAGGCCGTCGCCCACCGCACCTCAGGAGTCGACGGCGAGCTGGACGTCAGCGAGCAGCGCTACGAGGTGATGTTCCTCTGCCATCTCGACGACAGCAACATCGAAGCGCTCAAGCAAGGGTGGGGGACGATCGGCGACTCGATCGTCGTCGTCGGCGGCGACGGAACGTGGAACTGCCACGTGCACACGAACGACATCGGGGCGGCGGTCGAGACGGCGCTCGACCTCGACGGCCGACCGTTCCAGATCCGGGTCACCGATCTGTTCGAGGAGGTCGCCGCCGAGCACGCCAGCCGCGAGGCGGCGCTCGTCGCCACGATGAGCGCGGCCAACGACGCCGACCCCGACGTCGAGCTCCCCGCGGTGAACTGCGCGGCCGTCGCCGTGAGCAGCGGGCCAGGGATTGCGGCGCTGTTCCGCGACCTCGGGGTGCAGGTGATCGTGTCCGGCGGCCAGACCCTCAACCCATCGACTGCCGAGTTGCTCGCCGCCGTCGAACGGGCCAACGCCGGTCACGTCGTCCTGCTCCCCGGCAACAAGAACATCATCCCGGTCGCCGAACAGGTCGACGCCCTCACCGCCAAGACGGTGCGCGTCGTGCCGACCCGTTCGATGCCCGAGGGGCTCGCCGCCTTGATGGCCTACGACCCCGAGGTCGACGCGCCCGCCAACGTGCTCCCGATGCGCCGGGCCGCCGAAGCCGTGGTCACCGGCGAGGTGACCCAGGCGGTGCGTTCCTCCAAGACGCCCGCCGGCGACGTCGCCGAGGGCGACTGGCTGGGCATCGTGCGCGGCGACGGCATCGTCGCCATCGGTGGCGACGTCGCCGCGGCGACCAAGGCGCTGCTCGAGCACCTCATGAGCGAGGCTCGGGAGCTCATCACGCTGATCACGGGCAGCGACGCCGACGCCGACGTCACGGCCGAGCTGGCGACCTGGATCGATGAGCGCTTCCCCGATGTCGAACTGGAGATTCACGCCGGCGGCCAGCCGCTGTATCCGTACCTCCTCGGGGTGGAGTGAGCGCAGCCGGGATCACGCTGCGCGAGCTCGACGGCCATCAGGTCGGCGAGCTTCGCGGCGTCGGCGAGCGAAAGCGTGACGCACTCAAGGCGTTCGGCATCGAGTCCGTCCTCGACCTGTTGATGAGCTACCCGAGGCGGTGGGTCGACCGCACCAACGAAGCGCGGGTGGCCGACCTCGTGGTGGGCACCGAGGCCCTCGTGCTCGTCTCCGTCCGATCCGCCCACCGGCGCACGACGCGCAATCGGCGCACGATCGTCGAGGCTGTCGTCGGCGACGGCACCGGGCGCCTGCACGTCGTGTTCTTCAACCAGCCGTGGCGCGAGCGGCAGCTCGTCGAGGGGCTCAACGTCGCCCTGTTCGGCACCGTCGACGTGTACCGCGGGGGCTTGCGGATGACCAACCCGGTCGTCGACCTGATCGGCGACCGCACCGGGCGCATCGTGCCGATCTACCCGCAGAGCGAGAAGGTCCAGCTCTCGACGTGGGAGCTCGCCGGCTGGGTGGAGAGCGCCCTCGATCGCTGCGCGACGCGCGGCATCGCCGACCCGCTTCCCGACGACATCCGCAGCCGGCTGCACCTCGTCGACCGGGGCACGGCGCTGCGCTCGATCCACCTCCCCGAGACGATCGATGCCAAGGACCTGGCCCGTCGGCGGCTGGCGTTCGACGAGCTGCTGCGCGTCCAGCTCGTGCTCGTGCGCCGCAAGCGGGAGATCGAGGCGAGCTCGATCGGCTTCGTACACGAGGTCGGCGGCGAGCTCGTGCATCGGTTCCACGCCGCCTTGCCCTACGACCTGACCGTCGCCCAACGCCGCGTGATCGGCGAGATCGACGCCGACCTCGCGTCGCCCCGGCCGATGCACCGGCTGCTGCAGGGCGACGTCGGCTCCGGTAAGACCGTCGTGGCCGTCACGGCGCTGCTCGCCGCCGTGCAGTCGTCGAACCAGGGGGCGCTGATGGCGCCCACCGAGGTCCTTGCCGAGCAGCATCTGCAGTCCGTGCGCGCGCTGCTCGCCGATCTCACCGTCCCCGATCCCGACA
Source organism: Ilumatobacteraceae bacterium (assembly GCA_963772825.1). Classification (GTDB taxonomy): domain Bacteria; phylum Actinomycetota; class Acidimicrobiia; order Acidimicrobiales; family Ilumatobacteraceae; genus Desertimonas. The sequence goes on from CAVYYX010000011.1 coordinate 92,740, forward strand.
ACCTGTTCGGCGATCGTCCCTTGCGCGTCGAGCTGCTCACCAACAAGATCACCGGGAACGCCCGTAAGCAGCTGCTCGCCGACCTCGCCGCCGGCGCCGTCGACCTGGTGATCGGCACCCACGCCCTGATCCAATCGGCGGTCGACTTCCACCGCCTCGGCGTCGTCGTCATCGACGAGCAGCATCGCTTCGGGGTCGAGCAACGCGCCGCGCTGCGCGACAAGGCCGGCGGAGCGGTGCCCGACGTCCTCGTGATGACGGCGACGCCGATCCCGCGCACGGCAGCGATGACGGTGTACGGGGACCTCGACGTGAGCATCCTCGATGAGCTGCCGCCCGGCCGCACACCGATCGAGACGATCGGCGCGGTCGCCCCGCTCGACCACGCCCTGGCCTGGGACGCCGTTCGCACCGAAGTGGCCGCTGGACGGCAGGCCTACGTGGTCTGCCCGCTGATCGAGGACTCCGAGAAGTTGGAGGTCGCGTCGGCCGAGGAGACGTTCACCCGTCTCTCCGAGGACGAGCTCCGGGGCCTGCGCCTCGGCTTGCTGCACGGTCGGATGAAGCCGGCCGAGAAAGAGGACGTGATGGGCCGCTTCCGCACCGGCGAGCTCGACGTGCTCGTGGCCACGACCGTCATCGAGGTCGGTGTCGACGTCCCCAACGCCACCGTGATGGTGATCCTCGATGCCGATCGCTTCGGCATCGCCCAGCTCCATCAGCTGCGCGGTCGGGTCGGCCGGGGCACGGCGACGTCGCAATGCTGGTTGCTGTCGGAGGAACGACCTGAAGGGGTCAGCCCGCGAATCGCTGCCGTCGTCGCGTCGACCGATGGTTTCGAGCTCGCCGAGGTCGACCTCCAGCTGCGCGGCGAGGGCACGATCATGAGCACCGCCCAGAAGGGACGCAGTGACCTCCGCCTGGCGTCGTTGCGCACCGACGCCGAGCTGATCCGCACGGCGCGCGACGTCGCCTTCGAGATCGTCGACGCCGATCCCGAGCTGGACAAGCACGCCGAGTTGGCCGACGAGCTCGACCTGCTGCTCAGCGCCGACGAGGAAGAGTTCCTCACCAAGAACTGAGAGGTGGTGAGATGGGGAAGATGGCCGGCTTCACCGGATTCCCGCCCGACGCCCTCGACTTCTTCGTCGAGCTGGAAGGCAACAACGATCGCCCGTGGTGGCAGGCCAACAAGGAGCGGTTCGAGGCGTCGGTGGCCGAGCCGATGCGGGCGTTGCTCGATGTCCTCGAGCCAGAGTTCGGCGTGTTCAAGGTGTTCCGGATGAATCGCGATGTCCGGTTCTCCGCCGACAAGTCGCCGTACAAGACGGCCCATGCGGCGATGACCGAGAGGGACGGCGGAGCCGCCAACTACGTCCAAGTCAGCGCAACCGGGCTGTTGGTCGGTTCGGGGATCTACCACATGGCCCGCGATCAGCTCGCGCGGTTCCGTGCGGCGGTCGGCGACGAGCGCACCGGCGCCGCAGTCGAGGAGGCCACCGCCGCGGCCCGCCGTGCCCGGCTCGACATCGCCGGAATCGAGCCGGCGCTGGTGACTGCGCCGCGTGGCTGGCCGAAGGACCATCCACGTGTTGCTCTGCTGCGGATGAAGGGACTGATCACCGTGCGCGACTTCGGCGCTCCGGCCTGGGTGCACTCGGGGCGGACAGCGAACGAGGTGGCCAAGGCGTGGCGGGCCGGCTCCCCGGTGACGGAGTGGCTGGAGGCCAACGTCGGCCCGACCGAGGAGCCACCACGGCCTCGATGAGATCCAACCAATCCGGCTGGCCTCCGGCTACGAAACCCTTGGGGAGGAGAACCATGCCATCGCTGATCACGGTCGCCGTCGTCGCCGCACTGGCTGTCGGCGCCCCGTCGTCGACGCTCGCCACCGCCACCGCCACCGCTCCGCCAGACTCGTCGACGCCTCCGGGCGCCGAGCCGTGCAGTCCATCGGACTCGTCGGGAACCTCGGCATCGACTGCGGTCGCCGAGCTGCCGGCGTGGCAAACGCTCGAGATCGTCGACGTCGACGGGCAGGCGTTCACGCTCGCCGACTGCATCGGCACACCCGTGCTCGTCGAGACGTTCGCAACATGGTGCAGCAACTGCCGGCAGCAGCTGCCCAAGACCCAGGAGGCGGCGGTGGCGCTGGGCGACGGCGCAGCGGTCGTCGCTTTGAGCGTGGAGACCGATCTCTCGCCGGACGCCGTCGCCGAGTACGCCGTCGACAACGAGTTTCCCGACATCCGCTTCGCCGTGATGAGCCCGGAGCTGCTCGCCGCATTCGTCGAGGCGTTCGGCACTACGGCGGCCAACCCGCCGAGCACGCCGAAGATCATCATCGATGCCAGCGGCGTCGCCGGCGAGATGACGACGGGTCAGGAGAGCACGGAGCAGCTCGTCGAGCAGCTCACCGCCGCATCCGCGCCGAGCGCCACCGCTACCACCGAGGGCTGATCGCCCTCCGTGTCCGACTACGTCGAGGCGTTCACCCTCGGCAACGCGGCGATCCTCAGCAACGTCTGCCTGCTGCCGCTGTACCCGGGGCTCGTCGTGATGCTCTCGGCGCGCCTCGCCAACCCTCGGTCGCGCCTGTCGACGATGTGCCTCGGGCTCAGCGGTCCTCGCCGGCATCGTCGCGTTCATGGTCGCCATCGGCTTTGTCCTCTATCAGGCGAGCCGCGCCGTCGCCGACATCCTCGACTGGTTGTTGCCGGCGATCTACGGAACGGTGTTCGTGCTCGGCGTGCTGATGCTGCTCGGGCGCAACCCGTTCATGCGGCTCGTCCGCACGGAGGCGCCGGTGCTGCGCAGTCCGACCGCCACGGCGTTTCTCTACGGCGTTTTCCTCGGACCGATGACGTTGCCGTGCACCGGCCCGCTCGTCGTGTCTGCATTCGTGATCGGCGGCGTCAGCGGATCGGACGCCCTCGCCGATTCGTTGGTGTACTTCGTGTTCTACGCCCTCGGGTTCGGTTGGCCGCTCGTCGTCCTGCCGGTGCTCGCCGCCCCGGCGCAGCGCCAGATCACCCGCTTCCTCGCCGTCCATCACCGAGTGATCGAGGTGCTATCGGGAGTCCTCCTGATCGGGATCGCGATCTACGGCTATTGGACCGAGGTGCGCCCCTCGACCTAGCGACACTCGTCAGTCGTCTGGGCTGTCGTCGGCGAGCACGATGTCCCAGCGGTCGAGGCAGTCCTCGCAGCGATAGGCCACGATGTCGCCCTCCTGCCACGGTTCTGCCTCGATGTCCTCCTCGTCACGCCGTGGTGGGGTGAGGAGGTGGGCCCGTCCACCGCAGTCGACGCACGTGATGATCGGATCTGGCTCGAGCACCACCTCCATTGTGCCGCGCTTTTCCGTTCCCCGGCCACGGAGGCCGCGGCCGGACGCTCCTCGGCTGGCGCCTCGTCGCTCGCATCCGTGAAGATGCTTGGGAAATGATGCGAGTCGTGGCCGGGGAGTTCCGCGGACGCCGGTTGACGGCGCCGGAATCGCCGTCGACCCGTCCGACCACGGATCGCGTCCGCGAAGCGATCTTCAACGCCCTGACCAGCCTCGGAGTCGTCGAGGGAGCACTGGTCGCCGACCTCTACGCGGGCAGCGGAGCGCTGGGGATCGAGGCCCTGTCCCGTGGTGCCGAGCACTGCACGTTCGTCGAGTCCGATCGCCATGCGTTGTCGGCGATCCACGAGAACATCGCCAAGCTCGGCATCACCGGCCGCAGCCGGGTGATGTCAGGTGATGTGCTGACCATGGCGGCACGGTTCGATTGTGACGTCGCCTTCGCCGATCCGCCCTATCGGTTCGACGACTGGTCGGCGCTCCTCGATCGGTTGCCGGCTGGCCTGCTCGTCGCCGAGTCGGCAGCCGCCGTCGATGCGACCGGCGGCTGGGTACAGCAACGGGTCAAGCGCTACGGACGGACGTGGGTGACGTTCCTCGAACGGCGGTGACCGACCTTCGCCCGGCGGGCACTACCGTCGCGGCTCAATGAGCGAGCGTAGCGAGCTCCAGCATCACGGCGCCTTCAGCTCAGTGGTGCACCAATGAGCACCGTGCTCTATCCCGGCAGCTTCGACCCGATCCACCTCGGGCACCTCGACGTCATCGAGCAGTCCGCCGAGTTGTTCGGCGACGTCGTCGTCGCCGTGATGCACAACGACGAGAAGCAGAAGGGCGTGTTCGGCGTCGACGACCGCGTGCGCCTCGTCCACCAGAGCGCCGCCGAGATCGGGCTGGCCGAGCGAGTCAGCGTCATCACTCACGGCGGACTGGCGGTCGATGCGGCGAGGCTCGCCGGGGTCGACTTCATCGTCAAGGGTCTGCGCAACGCGGGTGACTTCGAAATCGAGCAGCAGATGGCCCTCACCAACTACTCGGTGTCCGGCGTACGGACCGCCTACCTGCCCTGCCGCATGGATCGTGGATTCATCAGCAGCCGCTTCGTGCGTGAAATCGCCCGGTACGGTGGTGCGGTAGAGCACCTCGTTCCGGGGCCGGTAGCGGTGGCGCTCGCCACGATGTTCCCGCCTTCGGGCAGTTCGAGCACGACATGAGAGACGACGACCAGACCTACTACGACGACTACGACGACCTCGACGAGGAGGACTACTCCGACGCTCCGCCGGTCGGCTACGTCGGCGACGCCGAGACCTTGCTGCGCCGGTCGATCGACATCATCGCCACGGCACCGACGATGCCGCTCTCGTCGTCGCCACGCATCGACCGCGACGAGATCATCGAATTGCTCGAGGAGGCCTTGCAGCGCCTCCCCGACGAGCTGCGCCAGGCACGGTGGATGCTCAAGGAGCGTCAAGAGTTCGTCTCCAAGACTCGGCGCGAGGCCGAGGAGATCCTCGAGGCGGCCCGCGTCCGCGCCGAGCGGATGGTCCAGCGCACCGAGGTGGTGCGTGCTGCCGAACAGCGGGCCCGACAGGTGATGGAGGCTGCCGAGACCGATGCTCGTCGGCTGCGGCACGAGACCGAGGACTTCCTCGATCAACGTCTCGGGAGCTTCGAGATCCTCCTCGACAAGCTGCAGAAGACGGTCAACGCCGGGCGCCAGCGACTGTCGATCGGCGCCCTCCCGGGGCACACCGGCGAGCACGAGATCGACGACCCCACGAAGGGCTTCTTCGACCAGGACGGCTGACGTCGTCGGCCGCTGACATCACCGGCAGACTGGTGCCATGTCCGCCAACCAGTTGCGCATCAATGCCGCAGAGCTGCTGCGTGAGCCGGGGCTGCGCCGCCACGTTTCGGCGATGATCGTGCCGGTCGATGTCGATGCTGTGCACCCGACAATCGGCGGTGACGTGGCCGTCGAGGTGGAGCTGGTGTCGACGCTCGACGACATCGCCCTCACCGGGACGATCGAGATTCCATGGCACGGGGAGTGCCGTCGATGTGCCCGCCCGTTCGCCGAGCCGATCGTCGTCGAGGTCGACGAGCGCTACGCCGAGCAGCCGAGCGAGCACGACGATGCGTTCGCCATCGAACACGGCCAGATCGACCTCGCCCTGATGGTTCGGGAGCACGTCCTGCTCGCCGTCGACGACCCGCGGTTGTGCGATGCCGACTGTCCCGGCCTGTGCCCCGCTTGTGGCGCCGACCTCAGCGCCGGCCCGTGTGGATGCGACAGCGCCGTCATCGACGAGCGCTGGGCCGCCCTCGACCAGCTCCGCCACCCCTGACCGGCGGGCGGGCGTGACGTGGGGGTTGGGCCGGTAGCCTGGGCCAGCCCGTATTTCGTCCCGGAGACCCACGATGGCCGTTCCCAAGAAGAAGAAGTCGAAGTCCAAGACGCGCAGCCGTCGCGCCGGAGCCTGGAAGCTCGACGCCCCGGCACGCAGCGTGTGCCCACGTTGCGGCGCGGCGAAGACCCCCCACACGGTCTGCCCGTCCTGCGGCTGGTACAAGAACCGCGTCGCTGTCGACGTCGCCTGACGTCCGCCATTCGATGCTGCCCATCGCGGTCGACGCCATGGGCGGCGACCATGCGCCGGACGTCGTGCTCGCCGGTGTGCGCCGGGCGGTCGACGACGGCATCCCGGTCGTGCTCGTCGGTCCGTCCGACCTCGCCCACGATCCCGACATCGAGCTGATCAGCGCCAACGAGCTGATCGCGATGGACGAGGAGCCCGGAGCAGCCGTTCGCACGAAGAAGGACTCCACGCTCGTACGCGCCGCCGAGGCAGTCCGCGACGGCAAGGCCTCGGCGATGGTGTCGGCCGGCAACACGGGAGCGACGATGGCCGCCGCCCTCTTTCGAATGGGTCGGATCAAGGGTGTCAAGCGCCCGGCGATCGCCACGCCGATCCCGGTTCCCGGTGGAACGACGCCGACCGTGCTGCTCGACGCCGGGGCCAATGCCGAAGTGCAGCCCGACTGGCTCGTGCAGTTCGCCCAGATGGGCAGCGTCTACGCCCGCACCCGCTTCCACATCGAGGCCCCACGTGTCGGTCTGCTGTCGATCGGCGAGGAGCCGGGCAAGGGCGATTCGCTGCGCAAGGATGCCTACCCGCTGCTCTCGTCGGCCGCAGCGATCAACTTCATCGGCAACATCGAAGGCCGTGACGTGATGAGCGACACCGTCGACGTCGCCGTCACCGACGGGTTCACCGGCAACGTCACGCTGAAGACGCTCGAAGGCGGCATGAAGGCGTTGATCGCCGCGCTGCTCGCCGCGTTCGCCGAGGACGGGTACCGGGAGCACGCCGACGCCCTGCTCCCGGCGCTGGTCCCGCTGTACAACACGCTCAACCCCGACACCTACGGCGGCGCCGTGCTGCTGGGCGTCGACGGCGTGTGCATCATCTCCCACGGCTCGTCCGGGGCCACGGCGATCCGCAACGCCATCGGCGTCGCCGCCGAGATGGTCGAGCACCGGATGGTCGACAAAATCAAGGCAATACGTGTGACGCCTGCGACCGGAATGTTCCTCGGTCGCAGCGCCGACTGGGAACCGGTCGGCGCCTGTCCGCGGTACCGCTCCGTCGGGGGTTCGGGGGCGGTAGCCCCCGAGTCGGCGGCGCCAGGCCAGCTTGCTGGCCGCCGCCAGAAGGTGGGTGCGGCGAAGCCGCTCAACGAAGCTCGACCAACGAAGTGAGCGAGGAACGAGCGAACGTAGGCGGTCGAAGTACGATCGCCCACCGATGCCTGCAGACACTCCCATCGAGCGAGACGAGATCTTCGCAATCGTCCGCGACCGCCTGGCCGACATCCTCGAGATCGACCCGGCGGGGATCTCCGAGGGGCAGTCGTTCGTCGACGACCTCGACGCCGACTCGCTGGCGTTGATCGAACTCGTCGAGGCGCTCGAGGAGGAGTTGAGCGAGCGGGCCGAAGGGTTCCGCATCGACGACGAGGACCTCGCCGATCTGAAGACCGTGCGCGACGCCGTCGACTACGTCGCCGAGCGCACGCGCCAAGGTGGCTGACCCCACGGACGGCGACGGCGGCATCGGCGACGTCGCCGTGCTGGTGGGCCGCCTCGGGCTGCAGTTCGATGACCTCGGCCTCGTCGAGCAGGCGATGTCGCATCGCTCGTGGTGCGCCGAGCATCCGGGGAACCCGAGCTACGAGCGACTCGAATTCCTCGGCGATGCGGTGCTCGGGTGGGTGACCGCCGACGCTGCCTTCAGACGCTTCCCCGACATGTCCGAAGGCCAACTCACGGGTATCCGCAAGGGCGTCGTCAACACGATGGCGCTCGCCGAGATGGCCGCCGAGCTGGGCATCGGCCCGTACATCAAGCTCGGCAGGGGAGAGGCCGCCGCGGGCGGGTCGAGCAAGCCGTCGATCCTCGCTGACGCGATGGAGGCGCTGATCGGGGCGGCCTATCTCGATCGGGGGTCGACGAGGGCGTACGAGTTCGTCGAATCGCTGATCGCCAGTCGTGTCGAGGCCACTGCGGAACGGCTCGACGAACTCGACTTCAAGACGACCTTGCAAGAGCTCCTCGCCGGGGCGGGGATGGCCCCACCGCTCTACGACATCACCGAGCAGGGGCCCGATCACCAGAAGCGCTTCTTCGCCACCGTGTCCGCCAGTGGACGGGTGCTCGGGGCCGGCGAGGGACCCTCCAAGCGGTCCGCCGAGCAGGGGGCGGCGGCCGCGGCGACGCGAACGCTGGCCACCGAGTTGAACAGCGCGACGGACGACCGCGGCGACACGAGGTTGCCGTAAGGCGCCGCCCCAGCACACCATGCCCGAACTTCCAGAGGTCGAGACCGTGCGACGCGGGCTGCAACGCCTCGTCGTCGGGCGGCGGATCGAGGGCGTCGAGGTCGGCCGTGAGCGAACCGTGCGGCGAACGTCCAGCCAAGCACTGATCGACGGCCTCACCGGCACCACCCTCGTCGCCGCCGGGCGGCGCGGCAAGTACCTCCTGTGCCCGCTCGACTCCGGCGACGCGCTGATGGTCCATCTGCGCATGACGGGCCAACTGCTCCTCGTCGAACCCGGGGCCGAGCGCCCGCTACACACCCACGTCGTGCTCCATCTCGGCGACGACGACCTGCTCTTCGTCGACCCGCGGACGTTCGGCGAGATGGTCGTCTACGACCCCGAACACGTCGACGTCGAACTGCCAGAGGTCGCTCGCCTCGGCCTCGATCCACTCGTCGACGATCCGAGCCCGGACGAATTGTGGGCGGTGCTGCGGCGCCGGTCGATGCGGATCAAGCCACTGCTGCTCGACCAGAGCGTGATCGCCGGGATCGGCAACATCTACGCCGACGAGATCCTCCACGCCGCACGCATCCATCCCGAGAACCAGGCGTCGTCGTTGCGGCGCCGTGACGCCGTCGCCTTCCACGAATCGATGCATCGCATCCTGGGCGATTCGATTCGCGCCGGTGGCTCGACGCTCTCCGATGTCGGATACGTCGACATGATGGGCGAAGGCGGCTCGTACCAGGAGGCCCACCTCGTGTACGGACGGGCGGGCGAGCGCTGCTCGACGTGCGGCCGCGGGTTCATCCGGCGGATCACGAGCGGTGGGCGATCGACGTACTTCTGCCCGGTCTGCCAGCGCCCCCGATCGTGACCCCGGAACCTTGATCTGGGGAGAATCCGTGTCAGACGCTGGCACGATTCTTCCCCAGAACCGTGCGTGACACGATCCTTCCCCAGACGGCGGACGGCGGGCGGCTATCCCCCCACACGCTCGGCCCAGCCGGTAGTTTCGGGCCCGCCGTGTTCCTCAGATCGCTGACCCTCAAGGGCTTCAAATCCTTCGCCGAGGCCACGACCCTCGAGCTCGAGCCGGGTGTCACCGTCGTCGTCGGCCCCAATGGCTCGGGCAAGTCGAACGTCGTCGATGCCATCGCTTGGGTGCTCGGAGCGCAGGCTCCCTCGGCCGTGCGCAGCCAGAAGATGGACGACGTGATCTTCGCCGGCACGGCCAGCCGCCCAGCCCTCGGTCGCGCCGAGGTCAGCCTGACGATCGACAACTCCGCCGGCATCCTGCCGATCGAGTTCTCCGAGGTCACCGTGAAGCGCACGCTGTTCCGCAGCGGCGACAGCGAGTACGCCATCAACAACGTGCCGTGCCGCCTGCTCGACGTCCAAGAGCTGCTCTCCGACGCCCGGGTTGGCCGTCAACAACACGTCATCGTCAGCCAAGGCCAGATCGACGCCGTGCTCAACGCCCGGCCCGAGGACCGTCGAGCGATCATCGAGGAGGCCGCCGGCGTCCTCAAGTACCGCAAGCGCAAGGAGAAGGCCGAGCGCCGCCTCGACGCCACGGAGGCCAACCTCCTACGCCTCCAGGACCTGCTCCGCGAGGTTCGCCGCCAGCTCCGCCCCCTCGAACGACAAGCCGAGGCGGCCAAACGCCACGGCGAGCTCACCGCCGAGCTCAGCGGTCTGCGCGTCTACGTCGCCGGACGGGAGATCGCCGCCCTGCGCACGAAGCTGACGACGCTCGCCGAGACGCGGATTCGCTCGGCGGACGGCGAGAAGCGGTTGAAGTCCGAGCTTGCCGCCCTCGACACCGACGTGATGGCGCTCGAGGCCGAGCTGACCGCTCGCGGCGCCGACGACGTCGGCGAGCGGGTCGCCTTGGCCGACCAACTTTCCGAGCGCGCTCGCGGGCTGTCGGCGATCATCGCCGAGCGCTCCCGTCGCCTCGCCGGCGACCGCGGCCAGCTGCTCGACGAGGCCGTTGTCGCCACGTTGGAGGCCGACGCGGCGCGTTACCGGAGCGAGATCGACGTGGTCCGCCTGGCGATGCAGGATGCGGGTCCGCAACTCGCCGCCCTCGCCGAGGAGGAAGGTGCGTTCGCCGTCGAGCGGGCGGAGGTGCTCGGATCGATCGACGGGCTGCCGGGGTCGAGCGCGAGCAGTGCGCTCGCCGAAGTGCGCGGCGAGCTCCGCACACGACGGTCGGCCTGCGAGGCGGGCGAAGCCGAGCTGATGCGCACGCGTAGCCGTCGGGACGCCCTCGCCGCCCGCCTCGCCCGGCTCGACGAGCTGGCCGAACGGCATCGCCACGATTGTCTGGCGATCGAGCTGCTCGAAGCGCCGCTCGTCGACGAGCTCGCCACGGCCGAGCGCCGCGTCAGCGAGTCGGAGGTGGCCCACGGGGCGACTGCCGAGCGAGCTCGGAAGGCCGCCGAGGAGCTGTCGAATGTCGAGGCACGGGTCGAGGCGCTGCAGCTGGCCCTCGACGAGGCTCACGCCATGGCCGGTGCCGAGCACTTGGCCGGCGGCGATGGCGTGCTGGGGGCCTTACTCGACTTCGTGCGTATCGAACCTGGCTGGGAGATCGCTGTCGAGGCCGCCCTCGGGGAATCACTCGCTGCCGTCGTGGTCACCGACGTCGAAGCAGCCGCCCGGGCGCTGCGGGCGTTGCGTGCGTCGGACACCAGCGGCGCGGTCATCGCTCTGGAACGCAGCGTCGCCCCGTCGGCGAGCACGGTGACGATCGGTGAGCCGGTGCGACCGCACGTCAGCGCGACCCGCACGGACGTCGAGGGTCTGCTGGACGGCTTGCTGGCGACGGCGCGCTGTGTCGACAGCCTCACGGACGCCGCCAGCGCAGCGCTCGCCACTCCTCATGGGATCATCGTCACGCCAGCGGGAGAACGGCTGGGACCGGCTCTCTGGCGGGTCAGCGCGTCTTCGTCCGGGGGCGTCACAGCGGCCGCCTTGGATGATGCGCACGCCAGGCGCCTCGCCGCCGAGCGGTCGCTGGCCGAGGCCCGGACCGCCGAGGCGACGGCGTCGAGCGCCGAGGTATCCGCACGGCACCATGCGGCGGAGGTCGCCGAGCGCCTCGACGCAAACGATCGCCGCTTCACGGCGGCATCCGAGGCGCTCGCCCGATTGCAGGCGGAGCGTCGCGAGGTCATCGTCGAGCAGGAGCCGCTGGCCGCCCGCGGCGACGAGCTCGCCGAGCTGGTGGCCGCCGAACGCGGGCGGATCGCCGAGTTGGAGTCGGTGATGCCCGGGCTCGAGGCGGGCGAGTTGGCCGAGACCGAGGCGGCGCGCAACCGGCACGAGCTGCGCGCCGGGCTCGATGCCCGGGCGGCGGTGCTCAGCGGCAGACGCCGCGACCTCGAGGTGCGCGCCGCCGGCCTCGGCGAACGAGCCGCCTTCCTCGAGCAGCGCCTCGGTGAGACCGAGCATCGCTTGGTCGTCGATGCCGAGGCCCGGGCGAACGCCGAACAGCGGCGGACCTCGATCGAACGCGTGCTGGCGGCACTTGCCGGACTGGCGAGCTTCGTCGACGTCAGGCGCGTCGCCATCGACGAGCAGCGCGCCGATCTCGCCGAGCGCCGCCGGCGCCACACCGAGCAGGTCGGCGCGCTGTCGGCTCGTCTCGACGAGCGACGCAGCCGGCGGCACGTCGTCGAGCGTGAACTCGACGAAGTGCGTGAGCTGGCGCGGCGGGCGGAGGTCGAAGAAGCCGAGGCCCGACTGCGCGTCGAGTCGGCGATCGAGATGCTGCGCCACGACTGCGACGTCGAGCCGGACGTTGCCGAGGCCGCCGATCCGCCGGAGCTTCCCGACGGTGTCACCGCGCAGGGACGCGTGCGCGAGCTCGACCGTGAGCTCCGGCTGCTCGGTCCGATCAACCCGCTGGCGCTCGAGGAGTTCACCGAGCTGCAGCAGCGTCATGTCTTCCTCGACGAGCAGCTCGAGGACGTGCGCACGACTCGTCGAGAGCTGGCCCGGGTGATCAAGGCCGTCGACCACGAGATCCAGACGGTGTTCGCCACTGCCTACGCCGACGTCGCCGACCACTTCGCCGCCCTGTTCGGCAGCCTCTTTCCCGGCGGCACCGGGCGACTCCTGCTCACCCAGCCGGAGGATCTCCTGGAGACCGGCATCGAGGTCGAGGCCAAGCCGGGCGGCAAGAACGTCAAGAAGCTGTCGCTGCTGTCGGGTGGGGAGCGCAGCCTGACCGCCCTCGCCTTCCTGTTCGCGGTGTTCCGCAGCCGGCCGTCGCCGTTCTACGTGATGGATGAGGTCGAGGCGGCCCTCGACGACGTCAACCTGCACCGCTTCCTCGGCCTCGTCGCAGAGTTCCGTGAGGAAGCGCAACTGCTCATCGTCAGCCACCAGAAGCGCACGATGGAGGCCGCCGACTGCCTGTTCGGCGTCACGATGCAGCCAGGAGGCAGCTCCAAGGTGCTCTCCGAGCGCGCCACCGTGCCCTCCTGACGACGCCCGCTCAGAAGCGTCGGTAGCGTCGGGCGGCGATGGAGTGGATCTTCCTCGTCCTCATCGCCGTGGTGATCGTCTTCGGCATCGGTGTGCTGGTCTGGAACCGGCGTCGTGCCGGGCAGGCCACCGCGGCGCCGCCCGGGCCGGCCGCGACTCGCCTCGATCGGCCTCCGCAGCCGGCGCCGACGGCAACCGCCGTCGCCGAACCGGTGGCCGCGGTCGTCGAGGTGCCGACGTTCCGCGGACGGCTGGCGCGGGCCCGCAACGCCTTCGCCGGGGCCTTCGCCGGCGTGCTCAGCCGTGGCGGGATCACGGACGCGACGTGGGACGACCTCGAGGAGGCGCTGCTGCGCGCCGATGTCGGCCTCGGCGTGACCACCGACCTGCTCGGAGGTCTCCGCGGCACCGTCAAGGCCAAGGAGATCACGCAGCCCGACGAGCTGCTCGACGCCCTTCGCGAGGAGATGAAGGGGCGGCTCGCCGGAGCCGATCGCACCCTGCGCTTCGATGACGACCGGCGTCCCAATGTGTGGCTGTTCGTCGGCGTCAACGGCGTCGGCAAGACGACGAGCATCGGCAAGGTCGCCAACCAACAGGTCGCCGCCGGGCACCGCGTGCTGCTCGCCGCCGGTGACACGTTCCGGGCGGCGGCCGCCGAGCAGCTGTCGACGTGGGCCGAGCGGGCCGACGCCGAGCTCGTCCGCGGCAGCGAGGGCGGCGACCCGAGCGCTGTGGTCTTCGACGCCATCGAGCGGGCCGCTTCACGCGACGTCGACCTCGTCCTCGCCGACACGGCAGGTCGTCTGCACACCAAGACGAACCTGATGGAGGAGCTGCGCAAGGTCCGCCGCGTCGCCGAGCAAGGCGCCGGCACCGTCACCGAGTCACTGCTCGTGATCGATGCGACGACCGGCCAGAACGGCGTCGCCCAGGCCCGTCAGTTCGGCGAGGCGACGCAGCTCACCGGCATCGTCCTCACCAAGCTCGACGGCTCGGCGAAGGGTGGCATCGTGTTCGCCGTGGAGACCGAGCTGGGCATCCCCGTCAAGCTCGTCGGCCTCGGCGAGTCGATCGGCGATCTCGTCCCGTTCGACCCCGACGAGTTCGTCGACGCCCTGTTCTGATTTCGTCCTCACTCGCGTCGCTCGCTGCGCTCGCTCGCTCCGTTCGGCCGAGCTCGAATCAGTCGGCGACGACCGGCGCGTAATCCGGCTGGGTGCGGCGGCCGCGCCAGACGTAGCGGGTGAGCACGACGCCACGACGATGGGCCGTGTAGGCGACGATCAGGATCGTGCCGAGGGCCGTGAGCCCGCCCCCGCCGACGAGCGTCCAGCGCGCCCCGGCATGTTCGGCGACCCATCCGAGCAGCGGTGCCCCGACGGGCGTGCCGCCCATGAACACTGCCAGGTAGAGGGCCAGGACCCGGCCGCGCATCGCCGGGTCGGCGGCCATCTGGACGAACGAGTTGGCGGCCGTCATCAGCGTCATCGACGTGATCCCGGCGACGGGCAGGACGAGGGCGAACGTCAGGTAGGTCGGCATCAGCCCGGCGGCGAGGGTGACGAGACCGAACACGATCGCCGCGACGACGACGAGGCGCTGGCTCGACGACGTTCGCCGGGCAGCGATCAGCGCCCCGGTCAACGAGCCGACGGCGAGGATCGAGCCGAGGATGCCGTACTCTCCGGCGCCCTTGCCGTACACCTCGGTGGCCATCAGCGCGGTGGTCATCTGGAAGTTGAAACCGAACGTCCCGGCGACGAACAGGATCGCCATCACGAGCACGATGTCCGGCCGGGAACGGACGTAGGCGATGCCGTCGCGTAGCTGCCCCTTGGCTCGCGGCAGCCTCGGGACCGGATGCAGTTCCTCGCTGCGCATGCGCTTCAGGGCGACGAGGACGGCCAGATAGGTGCCGCTGTTGAGGAGGATCACCCAGCCGCTGGCACCGACACCGGAGCCGAGCAGGGCGATGACCCCGCCGGCCACGGCCGGGCCGATCATCCGCCCGAGGTTGAACGAAGCGGAGTTGAGGGCCACGGCGTTGGTGAGCGTCTCGCGGCCGACCATCTCGTTGACGAACGCCTGGCGGGCCGGCGTGTCGAACGCCGCGGCGGTGCCGAACGCGAAGGCGATGACGTAGACGTGCCAGACCTCGACGACACCCGTGATGGCGAGGACGCCGAGGACGTGCCGCAGTCGTCGACATGGCGATCTGCGTGACCATCATCACCGAGCGCTTGGAGAAGCGGTCGGCGATCACCCCGGCGATCGGCGAGAACAGCAGGATCGGCAGGAACTGCAGACCCGGTCGTCAGACCGAGGGCGCCGGCGCTCCCCGTGAGGGCGAGGACCAGCCAGTCCTGGGCGACGCGCTGCATCCAGGTCCCGGTGTTTGACACCAGCGACCCGGCGGCGAACAGCCGGTAGTTGCGAATCCGCAGGGCGGCGAACGTCGACTTCACGCCTGGCTGGCCAGGCGGTCGAGAAGCGGGGCGACCGCGCCCAGTAGTTCACGTTCGTCCGGGTCGAGGTCGGCGAGCTGGACGGCGAGCCAGGCATCGCGACGTCGACGGTCCTCGTCGAGCACGGCCTTGGCGTCCTCGGTCAGTCCGACGACGACCTGCCGACCATCGGACTCGTGGGCGGCGCGGGTGACCAGCCCGACATCCTGGAGACAGTTGACGGTTCGCGTCATCGACGGCGGCTTGACCTTCTCGATCGCCGCCAACTCGCCGATCGTCAGGTCGCCGTAGCGCGAGAGGGTGCCGAGGGCGGACAGCTGGGTGAGTGTCAGGTCGCTGGCGCTGCGTTCCAGGCGCAGCCGCCGGGACAGCCGCATGACGCCGACACGCAGCCCGGCGACCAGGTCCGGATCCACGTCAGTGTCGACGTCAATCCGGGAGTTCTTGCTGGTCAAGGCGCTTGCAGGCACATCGTTAGCGTAGCTCATTACCGTTGCTAAACAAACCTCGTAAGTGCCGGTCGGTGTGACCGGTACCCTGCCCGGCGAGATGTTCGAGAACCTGTCCAACCGCCTCGACGGCATCGTCAAGCGTCTGCGTGGCAAGGGCCGCCTGACCGAAGCAGACGTCGAGGAGATGCTGCGCGAGATCCGCGCCGCCCTGCTCGACGCCGACGTCAATGTCGGCGTCACGCGCGACGTCATCGACCGGATCCGCGTCGAGGCGGTCGGCGCCACCCGCTCGCAGGTCCTCGATCCCGGCCAGCAGATCGTCAAGATCGTCAACGCTGAACTGACCCGCATCCTCGGTGGCGAGGCGCTGAAGATCAACTACGCGAGCCGTCCGCCGACCGTCGTGTTGATGGCCGGCCTCCAGGGCTCCGGCAAGACGACGGCGGCGGCCAAGCTCGCCCGGTGGTTCAAGGCCCAGGGCCGCAACCCGCTGCTCGTCGGCGCCGACCTGCAGCGGCCGGCCGCGGTCGAGCAGTTGCGCACGCTCGGCAACCGCATCGACGTGCCGGTGTTCTCGGAACCCGACGACCCCATCATCACGTCGGCCCGCGGTCTCGCCGAGGCCCGTCGCCTCGGCCGCGACGTGCTCATCGTCGACACCGCCGGCCGTCTGGCCATCGACGCCGAGATGATGGAGCAGGTCCGCCTGATCTCCGGCGCCGTCGCCCCGCACTACACGTTCCTCGTCATCGACGCGATGACCGGCCAGGACGCCGTCAACACTGCCGTCGCGTTCAACGAGACGCTGGCGATCGATGGCGTGATCCTCTCCAAGCTCGACGGCGACGCCCGCGGCGGTGCCGCGCTCAGCGTCAAGGAGGTCATCGGCAAGCCGATCGCCTTCGCCTCGACGGGGGAGAAGCTCGACGCCTTCGAGCAGTTCCACCCCGACCGCATGGCCGGGCGGATCCTCGGCATGGGCGACATGCTCACGCTCATCGAGCAGGCCGAGCAGGCCTTCGAGAAAGAGCAGGCCGAGGAGGCGGCGAGCAAGCTGCTCGAAGGGCAGTTCACGCTCGACGACTTCCTCGAGCAGATGCAGCAGCTCAAGAAGATGGGCCCGCTCGGCGGCCTGTTGAAGATGATGCCGGGCATGCCCAAAGAATTGAAGGGCGCCGAGGTCGACGATGACGCCTTGCGCCCGGTCGAAGCGATCATCCGCTCGATGACCCAGGAGGAGAGGGTGACGCCGCAGATCATCAATGGATCGCGCCGCAACCGCATCGCCCTCGGTTCGGGGACGTCGCCGTCCGATGTCAACCGTCTCGTGAAGCAGTTCTCCGAGATGCAGAAGATGATGAAGCGCTTCGGTGGAATGGGCACGAAGGGCAAGAAGGGCGGCCGCCTCGGCGCCCTCGCCGGGATGCGCGGTGGGGCGATGCCCGACCTCTCCGAGCTCGGCGACCTCAACGCCCTCGGCGGCGGTCTCGGCGACCTCCCCGGCCTCCCGCGCCGCTGATCGTTCCTCCACCCGAGTGTTTGCGGCAGACCGAATGTTTGCGGCCGACACGTCCATCCGGAACACTCCGGTGGCCGGAAACACTCGGGCCGGGGTTGGGCCGATATCCTCGCATGGTTCGTTTGACGACCCCAGAAGGACCCACAGATGGCAGTAAAGCTGCGCCTGACCCGCGTCGGTAAGACCAAGCAGCCCGAGTACCGCATCGTCGCCGCTGATTCGCGTTCGCCGCGCGACGGCCGGTTCATCGAGATCCTCGGTCACTACAACCCGCGCACCGAGCCGTCGACGCTGGCGGTCGACAACGACAAGGCCGTCAAGTGGCTCAGCCAAGGTGCCCAGCCGACCGACCGAGTGCGCAAGCTGCTGGAGATCTCCGGGGCGCTCGAGCAGTTCACGGCGTCCAAGGGCTCGTGAAGTGAGCGACGACACCGGCGAGCTGGTCGACGATCGTCCCGACGACGCCAACCGCAGCGCCGCACCCACTGCCGCTGCTGTCCTGGAGCACATCGTCAGCTCGATCGTCGACGATCCCGCTGCCGTTCGTGTCGACACGACCGACGACGGGCGCCGTGTGCGCCTCGATGTCCGGGTCGGGCCTGGCGACCTCGGTCGCGTCATCGGCCGCCGCGGGCGCACTGCCCAGAGCATCCGCACCGTCGTGCGAGCCGCTGCCGCCCGCGACGAGACCGACGTCGACATCGAATTCGTCGACGACTGAAGGAACGAGGCGAGTCGTGGCCCGACCGGCCGGACTCCTCGAGATCGGGACGATCAGGCGGGCCCATGGCGTGCGCGGTGACGTGCTCGTCGAGCTGGCGTCTGATCGTGCAGAGCGGGTTGCCGACGGGGCCCGTTGGTTTGCCGGCGACGGCTGGCTGACGGTCGTCTCGGCCCGGCGGCACCAGGACCGCTGGCTCGTCACGCTGGCTGAGCTCGGCGACCGTTCGGCCGCGCAGCGGTTCACGAACACCACGGTGTACGCCGAACCGATCGACGATCCCGACGAAATGTGGGTCCACGACCTGATCGGGGCCGAGGTCGTCGAGGTATCGGGTCGCTCGCGGGGCACGTGCGTGGCGGTCGTCGCCAACCCGGCCGCCGACCTCCTCGAGCTCGCTTCCGGCGCCCTCGTCCCGGTCGTGTTCGTGACGGAGCAGGGCGCCGGTCGGATCGTCATCGACCCGCCGCTCGGGCTGTTCGACGACGTGGACGAGCCGTGATGCGCGTCGACGTGTTCACCATCTTCCCGTCTGCCGTCGACGAGTTCTGCGCAGCCAGCCTGCTCGGTAGGGCCCGTCAGTCCGGCGTCCTCGATCTGCGGTGCCACGACATCCGCGACCACACCTCAGACGTGCACCGCACGGTCGACGACGCGCCATTCGGCGGTGGCGCCGGGATGCTGATGAAGGCCGAGCCGATCTTCGAGACGGTCGAGGCGGCCGATCCGCTGCGGCCGTTGTATCTGCTCGGCCCGGGCGGGCGGCGCTTCGACCAGGCGCTAGCCGCCGAGCTGGCGGCCGGCGACGGCTTCGCCCTGCTGTGCGGCCGCTACGAAGGCGTCGACCATCGCGTGCGGGAGCACCTCGTCGACGGCGAGCTGAGCGTCGGCGACGTCGTCCTCTCGGGCGGTGAGGCGGCTGCCTGTGTGGTGATCGACGCCGTGACCCGGTTGTTGCCGGGGGCGATGGGCAACGACACCAGCCCCCTGAACGAGAGCTTCGGCGAGCGCGGCCTGCTCGAGGAGCCGCAGTACACCCGCCCGGCCACGTTCCGAGGCTGGACCGTTCCCGACGTCCTCGTCAGCGGCAACCACGGGCAGATCGACCGATGGCGGCACGCCCAGGCGCTGCACCGCACGCTGGCGGACCGCCCCGACCTCATCGAACGCCGCGGCGGCCTCACCGCAGCAGAGCAACGCCTGTTGGAAGAGTTCCCGCCTGTCCCGTATCCTTGATCGGCCCCCACCCAGCATTCAGGACGTTCCATGAAAGCCACCGACCTCATCGACAACGACCAGCTCCGTGACGACGTCCCGGACTTCGCCCCCGGCGACGAGGTCAAGGTCCACGTGCGGGTGGTCGAGGGCAGCAAAGAGCGCATCCAGGTCTTCCAGGGCAACGTCATCGCCCGCCAGGGCGGTGGCCTGCAAGAGACCTACACGGTGCGCAAGCTGAGCTATGGCGTCGGTGTCGAGCGGACGTTCCCCCTGCACACGCCGACCGTCACGAAGATCGAGGTGGTCAAGCGTGGCGACGTCCGCCGGGCGAAGCTGTACTACCTGCGCGGCCGGGTCGGCAAGGCCGCCAAGATCCGCGAGAAGCGCAGCTTCTGAGCAGCTGATCGGCGCCGGGCGCGCCCGAGTGATGCAGACTTCGGGAGGTGCGCGATGGTCGCGGCCCATATCGCGTTCGGGCAGTACGGCGAGGCGTTGGCAGCGGACTGGTATCGCCGCCACGGCTACTCGATCGTCGAGCGGAACTGGCGCTGCGCGTTGGGGGAGATCGACCTCATCGTCCGGCGCCGCCGCCTGCTCGTCGTCGCCGAGGTGAAGGCCAGGAAGAGCGATGCCTTCGGTGTTCCTGCGCTCGCCGTGACGCCCGCCAAACAGCAGCGCTTGCGCCGGCTCGCCGCGGCCTGGCTGGCCGAGCATCGCGTCGGCCGACGGTTGTCACTGCGCTTCGACGTCGTGGCGATCACGGGCGACCAGGTCGACGTCTACGAGAACGCCTTCTGACCCACCGATGGGTGTTCAGGGGACCGTTCCGTCCCCAAAACACCCATCGGTCGTCGTTCAGCCGGCGATCGCCCAGACGAGCAGGGCGAGGGCGACGAGCAGGCACGCTGCCACCAAGACGTAGTCGAACGGGCGGGCACGGAACCGGCGGTAGGGGTTGTAGCCCACGACGCCAGTATCGCCGGGTGCCCGCCGTCGCGCGCCGACCTGGGCCTACGCTGGCGACCGTGATCAGGCGATTCGCGGCGTTGCTGGTGGCCACCGGGCTGCTCGCCGCGCCCTCCGTCGCCGCCGCCCAGGAGGATCCGGCACCGCCAGGACGCCAACCGCTCGTCGACGTCCCGGTCGGCTGTCCGATCCAACCGCTGCCCGACGTCGTCTTCGTCGGCACGGCCGTCGACTCCGACTACCGCACCGTGCGCTTCCGAGTCGATCAGGTGCGGGCCGGCGACATCGGTCAGTTCGCCTCCCAGGGCCTCGTCGACGTCCGCTACGGGATCGACGCCAAGTACCTCGACGATGGCGACCAGTTCCTCATCGGGGCGCTCTACGACTCGACCATCCAGTCGTTGCGGTCGCGGGTGAAGCCCGAGTCGCCGACATTCGGCGGTGACGAGATCATCGGCGCCACGGAGAGCGAGCTCGTCTGCAAGCCGGTCGCCGATCCGATGCGCACGATGCATACCGACGGCTCGTCGATCGACTCCGGCGTCCTGTCGCCGTTCTTCGGCAATCGCGACGGCCTGCTGCGCTCGCTGCTCGTGCCGGTCGCCGTCGTGTGCTTGGCCGTGTTCGCCCTCGCCGCCTTCCGGTGGTTCCTCACCGGCATCGGGCGGGGAGCCGAGTCGATCGCTCGAACGTCGTCGCAGTCGCGTCCGCGCGCGACCGCAGTGAGCATCGAGCGAGCCGACCTGGCGCAGGCGTCGCGGTCGGGATCGCCCACCACGATCCAGGCCGAGCCGGCTCGCTCGAGTCTAGGACTGGGCGGCGGCGATCCAGGGATGCTCGCGCAAGAACGTGGCGACCACGTCGCGCCTGGCTACCGGCCCGTAGGTGCGATTCGATCGGCCCATGCTGGCTCCCAGCGCGGCCGGCTCGCAGGCCGGCTCCGGCACCGTGATCCCGAACAGCTCGGCGGCGTTGGCCGCCATGATCCGTTGCTTGACCTCGGCCGTCAACGCCGGGTAGCCGAACTGCTCCTGGAACGCTGGGCTGATCTCGAACGCCCGGAAGGCGGCGATCTGGTCCTGCGGTGATCCGTACCAGATCGAGTCGGTGCCCCACAGGATGCGTTCCGGCCCGAACGCCGTGAGCAGCTTGCCGAGGACGTGGGCGGCGGCATCGGGATCGCCCATCAGGATGCGCCAGGTCGAGCCGAGCTCGG
The DNA here is from genome assembly GCA_963772825.1 of Ilumatobacteraceae bacterium. Classification (GTDB taxonomy): domain Bacteria; phylum Actinomycetota; class Acidimicrobiia; order Acidimicrobiales; family Ilumatobacteraceae; genus Desertimonas. The sequence goes on from CAVYYX010000011.1 coordinate 113,979, forward strand.
CATACACGTTGCCTCCCGCGCCGACCCCCGCCTCAGTGACACTGCGGACGAGGCGGTCGACGCCGTTGCCGTCCGGGTCGTAGGGACCCTCGGCCGTCCCGTTGTCGTAGCCGGAGTGGTACACGAGGAAGCGGACGTCGGGGTTGGCGGCCGCCGCCGGGCCGATGTCGATCGGCGAGGCGTAAGGGTTGCCACCGGCGAGGCCCTTGTGCACCGAGATCACGCCGACGCCTGTGTCCCGGACCGCCTGGATGAACGGCGCACCGACCTGCGGGAGCGCCGGATCGTGATCGTCGAGGAACCAGCCGTTCGGCGAGTGGGTGTAGGCCTTCCAGGCGCACAGCTCGTGGGTCGCCGCGACATCCGCCATCGACGCCACGGCCGCGTCGATCGGGCCGACGTCGGGCACGGCGTGGCCCTGGATCAACACCCGGCCGTCTCCACACAGCCGAGTCGCCACCTCCCGGCCGCGCTCCATCGCTTCGACCGAGAGCGGATCGGCCTCGCCGACCACCGGCACGGCGGAGATCACCGCGACCGACGTGTCGCTGCCGCCGAGCACGAGGTCGTACCAGTACTCGACCGAGAAGCAGTCCGCCCAGTCCGCTTCGCCACACTCCGCCTGGGGGAACCCCCCGCCCCATGGGCCGAACTCGAGGAAGTGAGTCTGCACGTCGACCACCCCGGTGGCGCCCGCGGTTCCGTGGACGAGCTCGGCGGCTTCGGCGGGGTCAGCGCCCGCCGAGTCGCCGACCCTGAAGACACCTCCGCGCTCGAGCTCGAGGGCCCGTGACCGGTCGGCGGTGGAGGTCTCCAAGGCTCTCAGCCCGGCGGCCATCCCCGCCGCTGAGACCAGGAACTGGCGCCGTGACCAGCCGTGATGCCGAGCCTGGTCGTCTGCATCGGCGCGGGCCCGGCGCATCGCCTCGGCCCGCAGCTCGCCGAGCGGCGGCGGGAAGTACTCGCCGTTGGAGCACGGCCACAGCTTCAGCGGGAGGCCGGGGTCGTCGTCGATCGTCCCCACGGCTCCATCGAACCACATCGGGCCGCGGAAGTCAGCCGTCGCGAGCGTCGTTGGCCACCGCGCGCAGTTCGGCGACGGCTGCCTCGAGACCGTCCTCGTGCCCGAACAAGGCGCTGCCGGCGACGAGGATGCTCGCCCCGGCGGCGACGGCCCCGGGAGCCGTCTCGACGGTGATCCCACCGTCGACCTCGATGCTCGTCGTCTCCCCACGGCCGTTGCTGGTCAGCAACGCGCTCAGCTCGGCGATCTTGGGCTCCATCGATGGCAGGTACTGCTGCCCGCCGAAGCCGGGGTTGACGGTCATCACGAGAACGACGTCGACGAGATCGAGGACGTGGGCGACGGCGCTGACCGGCGTCGCCGGGCTGATCGCCACGCCGGCGGACGCCCCGAGCTCGGCGATGTGGTCGAGCGTGCGGTGCAGGTGGGTGCACGCCTCGGCATGGACGATCAGCCGGGAGCAGCCCGACTCGACGTAGCGCGCTGCCATCACGTCCGGGGTGAGGACCATCAGGTGGGCCTCGAACGGGAGGGCCACGCTCTCGCGCACGGACGCGATGACGTCGGGGCCGAACGTCAGGTTGGGGACGAACTGGCCGTCCATCACGTCCCACTGCACGAGGTCGACGCCGGCCTTCTCGAGGGCGACGATCTCCTCGCCGAGCCGGGAGAAATCGGCCGGCAGCACCGACGGAGCGATCTGGATCGGCAGTGCCACGGCATAGACCGTAGTAGCGGGAGACGTCATGGCGCTCCTGGGCCACGCAGGCCCGGGCTGGCCGCTCCACGTGAGCGCTCGTCGCTCGCAGCGGTGGTCGGGTTCAAAGTCGGCATACCATCCCTGCGTGGCAACGGTGCAGCTCCGCCCCGATCGGTTCGCCGCCGGCGGGGAAGCCCTCGGCCGCGACGACAACGGTCGGGTCGTGTTCGTCCGCGGGGCGCTGCCGGGGGAGACCGTCGCCGCCGACGTGGTCCAGGAGAAGCGCGACTGGGCCCGGGCCAACGTCGTCGAGATCATCGAGGCAAGCCCCGATCGGCTGACTCCGCCGTGCGCGTCGAGACTCGCCGGGTGCGGGGGTTGCGGCTGGATGCACTTCGAGCTCGGCGCCCAGCGTCGCGCCAAGGCGGCGATCGTCGAGGACGCTCTGCGGCGGACCGGCGGCATCGCCGATGCCGAGGTCGTGCTCGGCCCCGGCGTCGACGGCGAGGGGTACCGCACGACTGCACGCGTGGCGCCCGGACCTGACGGTGCGGCCGGATTCCGTGCCGAAAGGTCGCACGACGTCATCGCCGCTCCCTCCTGCCTCGTGCTCCACCCGACGCTGCGTGCGCTCGTCGCCTCCCTGCGACTCGACCCCGGTGTCGAGGCGACGCTGCGGATGTCGGTGGCGACGGGCGACGTCGGCGCAGATTGGGACCGCAAGCTCGGCGGCGTCTACGGGCTGCCGGTCGAGGTCCTGCGGGGGAGCGCGGCGATCCTCCACGAGGACGTCTGCGGGCATCGCCTGCGCATCTCGATCGGTTCGTTCTTCCAGTCGGGACCGCAGGCGGCGACGTTGCTCGTCGAGGCGGTGCGCCGTGCGGCGCCAGAGCTCGCAGCGGCGGGTGTCGTCGTCGATGCCTATGCCGGAGTGGGCATGTTCGCCGCTTGCGCCACGGCCGATGACGCCTACGTCGTGACCATCGAGACGTCGCGGTCGGCGGTGGGTGACGCCCGGGCGAACCTCAGTGGCCGTCGCCACCAACTCGTGCGCGGCGAGGTCGGTGGCTGGCGGGCCCCCGAGGATCTCCGAGCCGAAGTGGTGATCGCCGACCCGGCGCGCAGTGGCCTCGGGGCGCCGGGAACGGCGGCGCTCACCCGCCTCGGAGCGCCGGTACTCGTGCTCGTCAGTTGCGACCCCGGCTCACTTGGGCGCGATGTCAAGCTGCTCGGGCAGGCCGGCTATCTCCACCAGCGGTCGGAGCTGATCGACACGTTCCCGCACACCACGCACATCGAAGTGGTGTCTCGGTTCGAGCGAAGCTGAGGGCGGCGCAGATGCTGTCACCACAGATCTCCGACGAAGTGCGCACCGCCATCGAGGCCGGGGACCCGGTGGTCGCCCTCGAATCGACGATCTTCTCCAACCTCGGCCTGCCGACGCCGGCCAACGCCGACGCACTGCAACGATGCGTCGCGGCGATTCGAGCGGGTGGTGCAGTCCCGGCGGTCACGGCGATTCTCGACGGTGTCGCCAGGGTCGGGCTCGACGCGGGTGAGCACGACCGCATCCTCGGTCCGGCGCGCAAGGCAGCCGAGCGCGACCTGCCCGTCGCCATCGCCCAAGGCTGGGACTTCGGGGCGACGACCGTCAGCGCATCCGTCGCCCTGGCGGCGGCGGCGGGAGTGCAGGTCTTCGCCACCGGTGGCATCGGCGGCGTCCACCGCGGTGCCGATGTCACGGGCGACATCTCCGCCGATCTCGATGCCCTCGCCGTGCACGCCGTGGTCACCGTGAGCGCCGGGGCCAAGGCGTTCCTCGATCTCGGTCGGACGCTCGAGTACCTCGAGACCCACGGCGTGCCCGTGCTCGGCTGGCAGCACGACTGGTTTCCGGCGTTCTACACGCGGTCGTCCGGGCTCCCCGTGCCGCACCGAGTCGAGGACGCTGCCACCGTCGCCAGGGTGTTTGCAGCACGTACGCGAAAAGGCGGCGGCGTGCTCGTGGCCGTACCGATCCCAGCGGAGGCCGAGCTCGACCCCGCCGCCATCGACGAGGCGCTCGACGAGGCGCTGGAGGCTGCTCAGGCGGACGGCGTCGGCGGGGCGGCGGTCACCCCGTTCGTTCTCGGGCGGATCGCCGCGGCGACGGCCGGGGGAAGCGTGCCGGCCAACCTCGCCCTCGCCGAGCGCAACGCCTCGGTGGCCAGCGAGATCGCTGTCGCGGTCAGCGGCCTCGATCCAAGCGGTCGGTGAGCGCCCGGCGGACCTCCGGCCATTCCTCAGCGGTGATCGAGAACAGCGCCGTGTTGCGAGGGCGGCCCTCCTCGCCGGGCACCTTCGACGGTCGGTGGTTCCGCAGGATGCCTTCGAACGAGGCGCCCAGACGGGTGATCGCCGCCCGGCTGCGCTCGTTGCGTTCGTCGGTGGCCAGGGCGACACGATCGACGTTCCACACGTCGAACGCATGGTTCAGGAGGAGCAGCTTGGCGTCCGTGTTCACGGCGCTGCGCTGGACGTCGGCGGCGAGCCACGTGCCACCGATCTCGACCTCGTCGGGGTCGGGACGCCCGCGCCACCAGCGCAGCTCCATGAGGCGCGTGCACCCGACGAGGCGACCGGAGGGCAGGAGCCGCTGGGCGAACGGCACGGCCACGTCGCTGTCGCGTTGGTCGAGCAGCCACGCGACGTAGCGGGCCATCGCCTCGCGGTCGTGGGGCACCTCGGTGAAGTCGTACGTCGAGCGATCGACAGACGAAGCGGTCGTCAAGTCGTCGACGAACTCGGCGCGGAGCGGCACGAGCTCGACGTTGCGACCGATCAACGGGCCAGTTCGGGCGGCGAGCGACACGGCGGCGACGGTAGTCAACGTCGCCGCTTCGGCTCGACACCGTTCCCGCCGACCCGATACGACATGAGGATGCCCCCCGTGACGACACGACAGCTGTTTGGCAGCGATGCGATCCTGCCACCGGATCCAGACGGTGCGGCGGTGCTCCACGAGCGTGAATACCGGGTGCGTGCGTATCGCGTCGACCGCCACGACAGTCGAACGCTCCTGCTGCGCGGCGCTGTGCGCGACCAGAAGCCGGCCGGGTTCTACCTCGCCACCGATCCCGACCCGTTGACGATCCATCACATGCAGGTGGAGCTCGAGGTCGCGTACCCGTCGATGGAGATCGCCGCCGCCAGCGTGCTGTTCGAAGCCCATCCCCACGACACGTGTGGCTCGATCGCCCCGCACTACGGAAAGCTCGTCGGGCTCTCGATCGCTCGCGGGTTCACGCACGAGGTGCGCCAGCGCTTCGGCGGGCCGCGCGGTTGCACGCACACGACGGCGCTGTTGCTGGCGATGGCGCCGGTAGCGATCCAGAGCATCTGGTCGATGCAGGTCGGCGACGACCGAGCTGCAGGCCGACAGTGGCGGCGTCCCCAGGACCTGCCACCCGAGGAGCGCACCAAACGGTGGGCGGCGACACTGAACAGCTGTCACGTTTGGGAGGAGTCGGGCGAGTTCGCCCAGAACGTCCTCGGCGGCGGTGACGTCGACCTCCCGATCCCGATGCGTCGGCGCCTCGATGCCCTCGGCATCAATCCGTTCGCCGAGGACGAGACGGAGTGATCGTCGCAGACGACGACCCGTTCGGGCTCACCGGGTTCGGGCCCTTCGAGGCGTCGCGCCGGCCCGGGGAGAAGTGGCAGCTGGCGGGCGGGCGGCTGGCGAGCTGGGTTGCCGACATGGACTTCCCGATCGCCCCCGCCATCGTCGAGCGGTTGACTCGCCGCGTTGCCGAGGACGTCGGATACCCGACGTGGGCCGACGCTGGACGTTCACCGCTGGTCGACCGCTTCGTCGAGCGGATGGCGGACCGCTACGGCTGGTCGCCCGACCCGGCGCGACTGCACGAGCTGGCCGACGTGATGCAGGGGGTCGCTCTCGCCGTGCATCACCTCACCTCGCCAGGTGACGGGATCGTCGTCCACACGCCGGCGTACCCGCCGTTCCTGGCAGTGATCGCCGAGACCGGGCGATCGCTGGTCGAGATCCCGGCGGTGTCGACTTCAAACGGGTTCGTGTGGGACTACGACGAGCTCGACGAGCGACTCGGCCGGCCCGGAACGTCACGTGCTCGGCTGTGGATCCTCTGCCACCCGCAGAACCCCACCGGCAGGGTCTTCGCACGCCCCGAGCTGGAGCGGGTCGCCGAGATCGCCTCGCGGCACGATCTGGTCGTCGTCAGCGACGAGGTTCACGCCGAGCTCGTCCACCCAGGTCACGATCACGTTCCGTTCGCCAGCGTCGGCCCGGGTGCCGCCGAGCGAACCGTCACGCTGACCTCGGCGTCGAAGGCGTTCAACCTCGCCGGCTTGCGCTGGGCGATCCTGCATGCCGGGCACAAATCGTTGCATGACGCGATCGCTGCCCTCCCGTCGCACTACCTCGGCACTCCGAACCTGCTCGCCGTGGAGGCCACCGACGCGGCATGGTCGGAGAGCGACGAGTGGCTGAAGGCCGTGCGGGGGCTGCTCGACCGCAACCGTCGATGCCTCGCCGAGCTACTCGCCGGGAACCTTCCAGAGATCGACTACAGCCCTCCGGAAGCGACCTATCTGGCGTGGCTCGATTGCCGCCGGTTGGACCTCGGCGACGATCCAGCAGCGACGTTCCGCCAGCGCGGTGTCGAGCTGGCGGCGGGTCACCGCTTCGGCGCCGGCGGCGCCGGATTCGTCCGTCTCAACTTCGCTACCAGCCCGGTCGTGCTGGACGCCATCGTCGAGCGGATGGCCGGGCCGTAGGCGGGGCCGTTCGCCGTCCTCGTTCTGGGCGGCCTGCGGTCCAATTCCCGAGCTGGGCGGCCTCCGGTCCGGATTCCTGGGCGTTGGCCACCCAGTTTGGGTTACGGATGGAACGGCATCAAGCCGTGAGCCGGGATCGTTCCGAGGCGCCCGGCCTGGAAGTCCTCGAACGCCTGGGCGAGCTCGTCGCGAGTGTTCATCACGAACGGCCCGTAGGCGGCGACCGGCTCGCCGATCGGGCGACCACCGAGGAGATAGACGTCGAGCGCTTCGTTGTCGGCAGCCGTGAGCGTGATCGTGTCCCCCGTGCCGAACACCGCCAGCTGGCCGAGCTGCACGGGGGCGGCCTCGGCGCCGGCCGTGCCGTGGCCCGAGAGCACGTAGGCGAGGGCGTTGAAGTCGCGCTGCCAGGGGAGCGTGATCTGCGCGCCTGGCGACAGCGTGAGGTGAGCGACGGTGATCGGGGTGTGCGTCGAGCCCGGCCCGCGGTGACCGGCGATGTCGCCGGCGATCAGGCGGACGAGGGCGCCGCCGTCAGGAGACGACAGCAGCGTCACGAGATCGCCGTCGAGGTTCTGGTACCGCGGGGCGATCATCTTGTCGCTCGACGGCAGGTTGACCCACAGCTGCAATCCGTGGAAGCGCCCGCCGCTGACGACGAGCTGTTCGGGAGGGGTCTCGATGTGCAGGATGCCGCTGCCGGCGGTCATCCACTGCGTCGCCCCGTTCTCGATCGAGCCGCCGCCACCGTGCGAGTCCTGGTGCAGGAAGGCACCGTCCATGATGTACGTGACGGTCTCGAAGCCGCGGTGTGGGTGCCAGTTCGTCCCCCGCGGCTCACCGGGGGCGTAGTCGACCTCGCCCATCTGGTCCATGTGGACGAACGGGTCGAGCTCGGCGAGGCTCACGCCGGCGAACGCCCGACGGACGGGGAAGCCCTCGCCTTCGGTGCCCCGCGGTGCTGTCGTCACCGATCGCACCGGGCGCGGGGTCGATGTGACGTCCGGCGCGGCAATGCTCGGGACGGTGAGTGGGTCGGCGGTAATCGCTGGCATCTGAGGCTCCCTGGTTGATACTTGCGGTCGCAAGTATCAACCAGTCAGCCGCGTCAGGTATTCCCCGTACCCGCAGGCTGCGTCCAGCGAGTTCAGGCAGGTTCGATGAACTCCAGGTCGAGCTCGATCTTGACGACCTGACCCAGCAGTGGGTCGAGGGGACCGAAGTACAGACCGAAGTCCTTTCGGCGAAGCTCGCCACGGGCTTCGAACCCGGCGTGACGCGTGCCGTCGAAGACGACGTCGGCGACGCCGCCGAACTCGACGTCGAGGGACACCGGATTGGTCACGTCGCCGATGGTCAGGTGGCCGTCGAGCGTCCAGGCGTCCTCCGAACCGCGGATGCCGGAGGACTGGAACGTCATCGTCGGGCGCTGCTCGACGTCGAGGATCTCGCTGCCGCGGACCTGGGCGTCCCGTTCGGCGTTGCCGGTGTCGATCGAACCGAGGTCGATCGAGGCGGTGACCGCCGTGTCCTCGAGGGTCTCGCCGACAACCAGATCAGCATCGACGTCCGGGAAGTAGCCGCGCACCTTGGAAACCCCGAGGTGGCGGACCGAGAAGCCAACGCGGGCGTGGGCCTTGTCGAGTGCCCAGCTGCCGGGCTTGAGCGGAAGGTTGGTGGTCGTCGCAGTTGGCAGCGTTGCAACAGTGTCGATTCGTGATTCCATGGGTTGCTCCTTGTCACGACGTGGGGGTGTCGTACGTCAATGCTTTGACGGATCAAGTCGAAGGAATGTGACCGATGGACGATGCGATTTGGCTGGCCGAGACGTTCGAAAGCCACCGCAGCCACCTCCGGGCCGTGGCGTACCGCATGCTCGGCTCGGACAGCGAGACCGATGATGCCTTGCAGGAGGCATGGCTGCGGCTGAGCCGTGCCGACACCAGCGACGTGGAGAACCTCGGCGGCTGGCTGACCACCGTCGTGGCCAGGGTGTGTCTCGACATGCTGCGTTCCCGAAGGTCCCGCCACGAGGAGCCGTTGGCTGAGAACGTGTCCGACGTGACCGCCGTCCACCGGGTCGGTGCCGATCCAGAGCGCGAGGCCGTGCTCGCCGACTCGATCGGTCCGGCGCTGCTCGTCGTGCTCGACACGCTGACACCGCCAGAGCGGCTCGCGTTCGTGTTGCACGACATGTTCGCCGTGCCGTTCGAGGAGATCGCGCCGATCGTCGAACGGACGCCCGCCGCCGCCCGGCAGCTTGCCAGCCGGGCCCGCCGTCGAGTGCAAGGGGCCGACCGGGTAACCGGCGCCGATCAGGGGCGACGCCACGAGGTCGTCGGCGCGTTCATCGCTGCCGCCCGCGACGGCGAGTTCGACAAGCTGCTCACGCTGCTCGATCCTGACGTCGTGCTGAGAGCAGACGCTGCCGCCGTGGAAGCCGCTACGGCGAATCAGGCCGCCGGCGCTCCGCTGCTTTCCAGTCTCGTGCGGGGATCGTCGCCGGTGGCGAAGGTGTTCGCCGGCCGCGCCCGTACCGCCCAACGGGCACTGATCGATGGCGCGCCGGGCGCCGTGTGGGCTCCCGACGGCGAGCCGCGTGCCGTTTTCGACTTCCTGATCGTCGACGGACGGATCGTCGCCATCGAGTTGCTCGCCGACCCAGAGCACCTCGCTCAGCTCGAGATCGTCTTCCTCGACCGCTAGTCAATTCGCGATCGAATTACCGGAGTGCGTGTGGTACGGCTCTCGGCGTGGCACGCTGTCGGGCGGGTTGAACCGGTGCCGGCCAACGCCCGGGGTTCCGCCGCCTCACGTTGTCGGCACCGGTTCCCCGCGATGGTCGGTGGGGAGTGGCGGCGATCAGGCGTGGCCGAGGTCGATGACGTCCCAGGTGCAGCGTCCGCCTCAATCGTCGGCAGCGAGTAGGTTTCGAGGGCGATGGAGTTCCGCACCCTGGGCAGCACCGGCACGATCGTGTCCGCGCATTGCTTGGGCACGATGACGTTCGGCGCCGAGAGCGACGAAGAGACCGCACATGCGCAACTGGATCTGTTCGTCGAGCGCGGCGGAAACTTCATCGACACCGCCGACGTGTACTCGCTTGGGCGTTCCGAGGAGATCATCGGCCGGTGGCTCGCAGCCCGCCCCGACATGCGCGAGCGGATCGTCATCGCCACCAAGGGACGCTTCCCTATGGGCGACGCGCCCAACGACGCCGGCCTGTCCCGCACCCACCTCGGCCGCGCCCTTGACGCCAGCCTGCGCCGCCTCGGCGTCGATTTCGTCGACCTCTACCAGGCTCACGCCTGGGATCCGCTGACGCCGCTCGAGGAAACGCTCGGCTTCTTCGACGACGCCGTGCGGGCCGGCAAGATCCGCTACGCCGGGGTCAGCAACTTCGTCGCCTGGCAGCTTCAGAAGGCCGCGCTCTTGGCGAGCGAGGCCGCACCGATCGTTACCCTGCAGCCGCAGTACAACCTCCTCGTCCGCGACATCGAGCTGGAGATTGTCGACGTGTGCCGTAATGAGGGCATCGGGATCCTGCCCTGGTCGCCGCTCGCCGGCGGCTGGCTGACTGGCAAGTACACCCGCGACGAACCTCCGACCGGTGCGACCCGTCTCGGCGAGGACCCGGAGCGCGGGATGGAGGCATACGGTCCGCGCAACGCCCAGGAGCGCACCTGGAGGATCATCGACGCCGTCGGCGACGTCGCCGAGGGCCGCGACGTGCCGATGTCGCGGGTCGCGCTCGCCTGGGTCGCCGACCGCCCGGCCGTCACCTCGGTGATCCTCGGCGCCCGCACCGTCGCCCAACTCGACGACAACCTCGACGCCGCCGGGATGCACCTCTCCGACAAAGAAACCGAGCTGCTCACCGCAGCGAGCGCGCCGCTCGTCGCCGACTACCCCTACGGCACCCTCGGCATCGAGCAGCGCTCACGCGACCTTCGGTAGGACGGATATTGCAAGTATCACCGGGCCTGTCCTCAGGTCAGGGTGCCACGGTGATGGACCGGGCTTCGGGTGCTCAGGGTTTCCGGCATGGATTCCAGGCGGAAGTTCGCAGTTGTCGACAGTTACGTCCGTCGTCGGCGTCGCACCGGATGTTGACGGCGCTGATCCGACGCCACCGACGCGGCGACCCTTCCCGCGCACGAACGGCCGCCTCACTGAACGTGCCTACAATGGCGCGGGGAGTCGCAAGGACTCAGCAGTGGAGGTGCGAGTCCGCATGCGGCACACCTTCGTCAGAGGGGCTTTGACGGGGAATGAGCTGGGTGCACACTGGCCCGGCACCGCGATTCACCGCGAACTATTGGGGGAAACATGATCAAGGTATTGAAGACAAGAAGACATCTCGGGTTGTCTATCCTCGGCGCCGCCGCGCTGCTGACGACGACTGTGGCCGGGGTGAGCGTGTCCGCCGAGCAGGCACCACGCGGAGTCGAGGATGTTCCGCGTGAGGAGACGGTGATCTTCGACACCGATTCTGCTTCGCTCGTCAACCCGTTCAACTTCAACTACATGGTGCCTGGCAACGACCGCAATCACGGCTATCACCAGGCGATGATGGAGCCGCTGTTCATCCTCAACTACGAGACCGGCGAGATCGATCCATGGCTCGGTCTCGAGATGCAGCCGAACGAGGACCTCACCGTCTGGACGTTGAACCTCCGCGAGGGTGTCAAGTGGCAGGACGGCGAAGACTTCAACGCCGACGACGTGGTCTTCACGGTCAACCTGCTGAAGGACGGTCCACCCGAGGCCAACGAATCGGCCGGAATCAAGCAGTGGGTCGAGAGCGTCGAGAAGATCGACGACCTCACCGTGCAGTTCAACCTCACCGGGCCCAATCCGCGCTTCCAGCTCGACCACTTCTCGGTGCGCATCTGGGGCAGCGTGATGATCTTGCCCGAGCACATCTGGGCGGGCGAGGACCAGCTGACCTATGAGTTCTACGATCCCGACGCCGGGCTGCCGATGGGCACCGGCCCGTATACCTTGACCAGCGCCAGCGAAACCGAGATGGTCTGGGATCGGGACGACGACTGGTGGGGTGCCGAGACCGGCTTCCAGGACCTGCCGGCACCGCGTCGGCTGATCTGGGTCATCACCGGCCCGGAGGAGACCAAGGCGGCGCTGGCGAGCGAGGGCGAATTGGACAGCGTGATGGACGTCACCCTCGGCGCGCTCGAAGCGATCCAGGCCCGCAACCCCAACGTGGTCGCCTGGCTGGACGAACCGCCGTTCGCCTGGTTCGATCCCTGCCCGCGCCAGCTGTCGCTCAACCACATCGGTCGAGCCGTGGGGCGAGGCCGACCTCCGGAACGCCCTCAATCTGGCGATCGACCGCAACGAGATCGTGGCCGTCGCCTACGAGGGCACGACCATTCCCTCACGGTCGATGTTCGTCGAGTACGCCGGGCTGCTGCCGTTCATCGAGGACATGGAGGCCGCCGGCATCGCCATCGACCCCGCCGCCGACGTCGACGGCGCCCGGGCCCTCATCGAGGGAGCTGGGTTCGAGCTCAACGGTGACGGTATGTACGAGCGCGACGGCAACGTGCTGTCGCTCGACATCCAGACCAGCGAGGCCTACATCGAGAAGCGCCGCATCGCCGAGGTGGTGGTCGAGCAGCTTCGCGAGATCGGCATCGACGCCAGCACCCGCGCCGTCGCCGACGGGACGTGGCAGGAGAACAAGTTCCTCGGCAACTACGAGGGCGTGATGGACTGGGATGCCTGCAACAGCGTGAACGAGCCGTGGTCGTCGATGAACCGCTTCCACGAGCGGTTCGTGGTGCCGATCGGCGAGTCGGCGCCGAACCTGAACAACCACATCCGCTGGAGCAACGCGCGCTACAGCGAAATCGTCGACGAGATCGGCGTGCTGCCCTTGGGTGACGAGGCCATCGCCCCCCTCGTCGCCGAGGCGATGGAGATCTGGAGTGCGGAGATGCCGTTCATCCCGATCACCCAGGCCAGAAAGATCGTGCCGTTCGACACGACCTACTGGGTCGGCTGGCCGACGGCGGAGAACAACTTCAACCACCCGGCCACGTGGTGGAACAGCACCCACCAGATCATCCACAACCTGGAACCGGCTGGCTGACCATTGCTGACGACGTCGCGGGGTCGGGGAGCCACCTCCCCGACCCCGCCGCGTTTCCATTCGGGTCGTCACCGACCGCTCCAGGGGTAAGCCCGGCGAATGCGAAACATCACCCTTCGCTACGTGGTCCGGCGATTTGGCATCTTCGTCCTCACCGTCTGGATCGCGGCGACGATCATCTTCATCATCCCCCGCTTGGCGCCGGGAGATCCGATCACGGCGATGGTCGCCCGCTTGTCGGCGCAGGCCGGTTACGTCGAAGGTGCTGATCAGATGATCGCCGCCTGGCGGGAGCGCTTCGGCCTCGACGATCCGCTGCTGGTGCAGTACGTCCGCTACCTCCAGTCGCTGGTCACGTTCGACTTCGGGTACTCGCTGGCGTCCTTCCCGACCCCGGTGAGCGACATGATCATGCGCGCCCTTCCCTGGACGATCGGTCTGCTGACGATCACCCTCGCGATCACCTTCGTCATCGGGAACCTGCTCGGCGCCCTGCTGGCGTGGAGGTCCACGCCATGGCTCGTCAAAGTCCTCATCCCGGTCTCGATGATGTTCACCTCGATCCCTCCGCTGCTGGCTTCGATCCTGCTCCTGTACCTGTTCGCCATCGTCCTCGACTGGCTACCCCTCCAAGGCTCCTACGGGCGCGGGATGCAGCCCGAGCTGACCTGGGAGTACGTGCAGAGCATCGCCCTGCACAGCATCCTGCCGGCGCTGTCCATCGTGCTGGTGACGTTCGGCTACTGGGCGCTTGGAATGCGCGGGATGATGGTCACGATCGAGGGTGAGGACTACATGACGCTGGCCCGCGCCAAGGGACTGACGTCTCGCCACGTTCTCTACCGCTACTCGATGCGCAACGCGATCCTGCCCCAGGTGACCGCGCTGGCGTTGAGCGTCGGCACGATCGTCGGCGGCCAGATCCTCGTCGAGGTGGTCTTTCAGTACCGCGGCATGGGCACGCTGATCTTCACAGCGATCCGCAACCAGGACTTTACGACCATCCAGGCAACGTCGTACATGGTCATCCTGACCACCGCGATGGCCGTGCTGATCCTCGACCTCATCTACCCGCTCATCGACCCACGCATCTCCTACGAACGGAAATAGGCCCTTGTTACCTGCCGTCGACGAAACGATCGTCACCACGGAGCCATCCCGGCCCGCCGGGAGCATGGGACGCTTCAACCGGTGGGACACACCCTGGATCAACCCCAAGCTGATCATCGGCGTGACGATGATCGCCATGATCGTCCTGCTCGGCCTGTTGGGCCGTGTCTTCTGGGACGAGAACCTTGCCTTCGTCGCCAGCGGGCCATTGAGCCAGCCGCCGGTCGGATTCACGAACCTACGCGGCGAGGTCGGCACCTGGACCCATCCCCTGGGCACGGAGAACGCCGGCCGCGACATGCTCGCCCTGATGATCATCGGCGCGCCGAACTCCCTGTGGGTTGGTCTGGTGGCGGCGAGCATCGGCATGGTGGTCGGTATCATCCTCGGGTTCACCGCCGGCTTCCTGGGCGGGAAGGTCGATGACGTCATCCGGCTGATGTCGGACGTGACCATCACCATCCCCGCGCTGCTCGTCCTGATCGTCATCCAATCCGTCGTCCGCGAGATCAGCCTCACGGACATGGCGCTGCTGATCTCCCTGTTCACGTGGCCGGGGCCGACGCGACTCATCCGCGCCCAGGTGCTCAGCATGAAGCAGAGCGGCTACGTGCTGATGGCGCGGCTCTCGGGTACATCAACCGGACGGATCATGTTCCTGGAGATGATGCCGAACCTCCTTCCCTACCTGGCCGCCAGCTTCATCGGGACCGCCGCGGGGGCGATCATCGCCGCCATCGGCCTGGAGGTCCTCGGTCTCGGGCCCCAGCGGGTGCCGACCCTTGGCGTGACGATCTACTTCGCACTCGAGTCCGCCGCCATCCTCCGCGGGATGTGGTGGTGGTGGGGGTTCCCCATGGCGATCCTGGCCCTCATCTTCGGCGGGTTGCTGTTGATCAACCTCGGCCTCGACGAGGTCGCCAACCCACGTCTGCGACAGGCCTCGGAGTGACGCTCGAGTGATGTCCACCGAGCGATCCAGCGACCGCCGTGTCGTGCTCGACGTCAAGGGCCTGCGCATCCACTACGAGACCCCGAAGGGGGACGTGATCGCGGTCGCCGACATCGACCTCACACTCGAAGAAGGTGAAACACTGGGGCTCGTCGGGGAGTCCGGATGTGGGAAATCCACTGCGGCCATGGGAATCCTGCAACTGGTCCAACCGCCGGGACGCATCGTCAACGGTCAGGTCGTCCTCGATGGCGAGGATGTGCTCGAACTCTCGAACGACGACCTCCGGCGTCTGCGTTGGACGAAGATGTCGCTCATCCCACAGGGCGCGATGAACTCCCTCAACCCGGTGATGCGCGTCAAGGATCAGATCGCCGACGCCATCCGGACCCACGAGGGGCGCGCCTCGAAGGCACAGCGCGGCGAGCGCATCCTGGGGTTGCTGCGCATGGTGGGCCTCCCGAGTCGGGTCTCCAACATGTATCCCCACGAGCTGAGCGGCGGCATGAAGCAACGTGTCTGCATTGCCATGGCCATCGCCCTCAATCCCACTGTCATCATCGCCGACGAATCCACCAGTGCCCTGGACGTGGTCGTGCAACGCGTCGTCGCCCAAACCCTCATCAAGGTCAAGGACACCCTGGGCGTTTCGATGATCATGATCGGACACGATATGGGTCTGATGGCGCAGCTCGTCGACCGTATTGCGGTCATGTACGCGGGCAACATTGTCGAAACTGCCCCGGTTGACACGATGTTCAAGGAGCCGCTGCACCCCTATTCACAGCTCCTGATCGAGTCCATTCCCACTTTGAAAGAACGCAAGCCACTCAAGATCACCGAAGGCATCACGCACGATCCACGCGATCCGCCGCCCGGTTGCATCTTCCAACTGCGCTGCCCGTACGTTATGGACCGCTGTCGCAGCGTGCGACCGCCCATGCGTGAACTCAAACCGCGACACACGGTTGCGTGCCACCTGTATGACCAAACGGAAGACGGGTGAGTCTTCGATGTCGGAGCAGTTGCTGGAGATTCGTGATGTCACCAAGACATACGGCCGCAAGAAAAACGAGGTCGTTGCTCTGCAGGATTTCAATCTGAGCATCGCCAAACACCCAGCGACCATCACAACCGTCGCCGGAGAGAGTGGGAGCGGCAAGACCACACTCGCCAAGCTGATCCTCGGCTTCGAATCACTGTCCTCGGGCCAGATTCTGTTCGAGGGCCAGGACCTGTCGGACGTGAATCACAAACAAAGGAAAGCGTACCGACGCAACGTACAGGCGGTGTTCCAAGACCCCTATGCGGTCTTCAACCCCTTTTATCGCGTCGAACACGTCTTCCACGTGATCATGAGAGCCTTTCGGCTCGCCGATGACAAACCGGCACGTCGCAAGCTGATCGAGGACGCACTGAACGTCGTTGGTCTCCGCGGCGAGGACGTGCTCCGCAAGTATCCCCACCAACTGAGCGGTGGCCAGCGACAGCGCATCATGATGGCACGCGCCTACATGATCAGACCCAAGCTGATCGTGGCCGACGAGCCGGTGTCGATGGTCGACGCTTCACTGCGCGCCGCGATTCTCGACGTGATGCTGCGCTTGCGCGATGAGATGGAGATCTCCTTCATCTACATCACCCACGACCTGAGCACCGCCTACCAGATCGGTGACCAGATCTACATCCTGTATCAGGGGGCGACTGCCGAAAGCGGCGCGACCACCGAGGTCATCGACCACCCCAAACATCCCTACGTGCAACTTCTGGTCGATTCAGTGCCTGCCCCCGACCCGGGTCAGAGATGGGATACCGACATCGAACTCCCCTCGGAAGAGGAACTGGACGGCTTCGACACGAGTGGCTGTCGCTTCTACCCTCGCTGCCCGCATCGCATGGAGCACTGCCTGACGCATCGGCCTCCGCTGTATGTGACCGATCAACGCGAGCATCTGGCCTCCTGCTTTCTGTATGACGACGAACTGCTCGCCGAAGTGCGACGCGAGACCACTGGAGCGGAGGGACAATCGTGACCGTGGATGCGCGTGGGATCAAGGCAACCTTCGAACACGACGGGGTCTACCTCGCCCGCGGCGTCTTCGACGCGGCGACTATCGATCGCCTCGAGGCCGACTTCGATCGCATCGTCGCCCAACTCATCGAATCGCGCGAGTCGATCGACGCGACCTGGACCACTGCCGACCGGAGCACCGACCGCAATCGGGTCGTGCTGCACACCCACAACGTCCAGAACTACTCACCGAGCTGGCTCCACGCGGTCCTCGACGCGCGATTCCTCGACGTTGCCGAGGCGATCCTCGGAAGCGACATCGTGCTCCATCACACGAAGTTGTTTCAGAAGCCACCCGGTCGCGGATCGCCGTTCCCCATGCACCAGGACTGGCGCTACTTCCCGACCACCGATGACCGGATGATTGCGGCGATCATCCACCTCTCCCCGGCAACGGCGGACATGGGTTGCGTCGCCGCGTTTCCCGGAAGCCACCGACTGGGTCGGATGCCGTCGGCATCGGGCCAGCCCGACTACGACGATCCCGACGGATATCGCGCCTTCGCCGAGCAGCACCCAATCAGCGAAGCGACGCTCTACGAGGCAGCTCCCGGCGATGTGCTGTTCATCTCCTGCCTCACGGTTCACGGCTCCGGTCCGAACCTGTCGCCAGACGTGCGCAAGACGGTGCTCGTCCAGCTGTACGCCGGGGCCGCCGCATTGGAGGAGTGTGATCATCCGGTTGCTGGCCTGGTGCTGCGCGGATGGAATCCTCATGCAACCCGATCGTCGGTCGGACGCGGGAGTTCCTGATGGTGCTCGATGCCGAGGAGAGCAGTTCGGACCAGGCGCGTGCTTCTCGACACGGCCCCGGGTGGACGACGGGTGCAATTTCGTCTGTCCATGCCGCCGTCAGCTCATCTGCTCATCCTGGTGCGCCCCCTGGGATTCGAACCCAGAACCAATGGATTAAGAGTCCACTGCTCTGCCGTTGAGCTAGAGGCGCGAGTTGGCTGCCGAGTGTACGGGCGAGCCCGTACCCCCGGCACCGAGTGGGGTGAGCGAGGGGACTTGAACCCCCGACCTCCAGGGCCACAACCTGGCGCTCTAACCGAGCTGAGCTACGCCCACCATGCGGGCAGCCAGTCTGCCACGGCCGGCGACGTTCACCACCGTGGCTTCTACGCCACCGATGGGTGTATGGGGGACGGAACGGTCCCGTAAACACCCATCGGTCGCTTGCGGTTGGCGGTGCGGGGGCGCTGCTACCGTGGCGGCACCCGGATCGAACAACCGTAGGGATGTGATACGTCATGGCCGCCACCCATCCGAACTCTGGAGTGGCCGTCGACCCCGAGCCGCTCGAAGCTCGGCTGCTCGAACGAGCAAAGCTGATCGCCGAGCGCGAGCTCGATCAGTACAAGCTGCGGACCACGGGGTCCCAGCGGGCCACGGATCGGGCACGGCGTGTTCTGCCCCTCGGTGTGCCATCGAGCTTCCAGGCCTACGACCCGCACCCGATCGTCGTGCGCCATGCGTCTGGCTCGAAGATGATCGACGTCGACGACAACACCTACACCGACTACGACATGGGCTTCGGCGCCCTCTTCGCCGGGCACATGAACCCCGTCGTGCGGGCCGCTGTCGAAGCGCAGCTGGGCGACGGTGCTCTGTATGTCACGCCGTGCGAGCTCAATGCCGAGGTCGCCGAGCTACTGCGCGATCGATACCGCCTGCCGATGTGGCGGTTCACCAACTCCGGCACGGAAGCGACGATGGACGCCATCCGCCTCGCCAGGGGGATGACCGGTCGCCATCGGATCGCCAAGGTCGAGGGTGGCTATCACGGTCACCACGACGAGGTGATGATCTCGATGAAGCCTCCGCTCGAGCTCGCCGGCCCGCCGGGCGCCCCGAACTCCGTTCCGGGCACGGAAGGGATCGCCCCCGACGTCATCGCCGCCACCGTGGTCGTGCCGTACAACGACCTCGAGGCCCTCGAACGGGTGCTCCGGTCGGGCGACATCGCCTGTTTCATCGTCGAGCCGGTGATGGAGAACATCGGCATCTGCCTGCCCGACGAGGGCTACCTCCAGGGCGTCCGCGACCTCACTACGGAACACGGGACGGTGCTCATCTTCGACGAGGTCAAGACGGGCATCACCGCCGGCTACGGCGGAGCGACCGGCCATTACGGCGTCGAGCCCGATCTGGTCGCCCTCGCCAAGTCGATCGGCGGCGGATTCCCGATCGGGGCGTTCGGCGGCAAGCAGGAGATCATGGACCTGATCACCGCCGCCCGAGTCCTCCACCTCGGCACCTACAACGGCAACCCGCTGGTGATGGCGGCCGCCAAGGCGACGCTCGCCGAGGCGTGCGACCAGCGGGCCACCGACGAGGCGATCGCCCGCAACGGCCGCCTCGTCGACGCCTGCCAGGAGGTCATCGACGGTGCCGGCTTGCCGGCGCACACGGTCCGCTTCGGGGCGAAGGGGTGCGTCACTTGGCGTCGTGCGCGGGTCCGGAACTATCGCGACTATCTCTCCGGGCACCTCGAAGTGGCGTTCTCGCAATGGATCCACGGCATCAACCGCGGCATCCTGCTTCCCCCCGGCCTCGATGAGCAGTGGCTCGTCTCGGTGATGCACGACGACGCCGCTGCGATGCGCTACGCCGACGTCTTCGCCGAGTTCGCCGAAGAGCTCACGTCCTAACCGTTTGCGTCAGCTCGGCGACCGCTCCTGAGTCGTCTGGCTGACCCAAGCAGTGGGCGACGGCTTGACCGCCCGCCTAGCTCCAACGCCGCTGCTCGCTGTACCGGGTTGAGCGCACCGGCGACGACCAACTCGTCTTGCGTCGCCGCCGAAAGCTCGTCGAGGCGATGACCAACACGACGCCGACAACGGCGAGGGCGCACGCCAAGCCGGCCACCGTCCGCAACTCATTGGCGGCGGCGGCCGGGATCACTTCGATCCACACGTTGTCACTCAGCACCGGCAGCAGGAAGGTCGGCACGACATAGCCGAGGAGCATCGCCAGCACCGCCGCCAGGATGCAGAACACTCCGATCCCGAACACTGCGTCGGCCCGCGCCGGGTGGGTCAGGACACCGAGAACAACGGCGGCGAGGCCGAGCACGGCGGCGACGGGGACGAGCCACCGCAGCACCGTGCGGATCGTGTCGAGGATCGAGACCTCCTCGACCGGGAGGGTCACCGCCGGCAACTCGGCGACGGCCTGGCTGCGCACGATGTTGACCATCTGCGGCCCGGTGATCTGCACAGGTCCGCCCGCGCCGACGACGCGGGCGTGGGCATCGGCGACGATGTCGGCGAGGAACTCGGCAGCCTGCGGGTTGCCGGTGTCGCGGGCGATGGTGAGCACGAGCTCGTTCTCCGGTATCCCGAGTGTTGGGGCCGCCGCCGGGGCGACGACGGCGGCTAGCTGGGCACGGATCTCCGCATCCTGGAAGACCTCCCGGGCGACGGCCCTGCTGCTCTCCGGGTTGAACGCGACGCGCTGCAGCCACCAGCCGCCGGCGGCGAGGGCGAGCAGGACCGCGGCGACGAAGAACAACAGGGCTGCGAGTCCGCGGCGCACCCGGCGAAGTCTGGCAAAGATCGGCGATGCCGCCGCATCGGCGACATGACGAGTCGCGTACCGTGACCCTCGTGGGCGACCGGACATCGACCGCGACACGTCCGTCGCTGCCGACGATGCTGTGGCGAGGGGCCCGGCGGCGGTGCCCGTGGTGTGGCGGCCGCGGCGCGTTCTTCACCGGTTGGTTCGCCAAGCAGGACCGCTGCCGAACGTGTGGACTGGGTTGGCAACGTGGCTACGAGGGCTTCGAGCTCGGCGCGATGACGATCAACATCGTGGTCGTGTTCGGCACGCTCATCGTCGGCCTCGTGGTCGGCGTTGTGGCCACATCGCCGGAGATCGCGGTGGTGCCGCTCGTGCTGGTCCTCGGCGCTCTCGCAATCGTCCTGCCGATCGTCCTGTATCCGGTGAGCCACACGCTGTGGCAGGCCGTCGACCTGGCGATGCATCCGCCCGACATCGCTGACCCCGGCACACCGCCGCCGCGCCCCGAGGGAGGAGCGCCTACGATCGGGGCTTTCGGGATCACAAGGAGGAGCCACGCCATGATCCAGCCGAACCATCAACTCGGTCGAACGACCTTCACCCGGCGGCGCCTACTCGCCGGAGGCGGGTTGCTGGCTACTGGCGTACTCGCCGGCGGCGGGCTTGCGGCTGCCGGTCGACCGGGCGTCACCCGCTCAGCGGCGAGCGCTGCGCGCCGCCCACGAAGCGGTGATCTGCCGACGCTGTCGCAGTGGTATCACGAATACGGCGAGGAGGGCACGCTGGAGGCGGTGCAGTCGTACGCGGCCGCCTTCCCTGACGCCAACGTCGAAGTCGAGTGGATCTCGGGGGACTGGGAAACCGCCATGGCCGCGGCGCTGCTCACCGACGAGGGCCCCGATGTCTTCGAGTGGGTCAATGGCCCGAACATCGACATGATTCAGAGTGGTCAAGTCGTGCCGCTCGACGACGTGCTCGGCGAGGAGGCCGACGACTTCGACCAGCGGTTGATCTCGCGCATGACCTGGGATGGCCACCTGTGGGCGGTGCCCCAGATGATCGACATGCACGTGCTCCTCTACCGCAAGAGCCTGCTGGAGGAGGCAGGCGTCGAGCCGCCCACCACGCTCGACGAGCTCATCGCCGCCGCCGGGGCACTCACGACCGGCGACACCAAGGGCCTGTTCGTCGGCAACGACGGTGGCGTCGGTCTCCTCGCCGGCTATCCGCTGTGGTCCGCCGGTGCCGACTACCTCACCGAGGACAACCAGTTCGGGTTCGCCAACGACGCTGTCTACGCGTCGTTCGCCAAGCTCCATGAGCTGTTCCAAGGCGACTCCCTGCTGCTCGGTGCTCCCACCGACTGGTTCGATCCCGGTTCGTTCATCAACCAGCTGACAGCGATGCAGCTCACCGGGCTGTGGACGTTCCCCCAGATTCTCGAGTCGGAGGTCGGCGAGGACTTCGACGTGATCGCCTGGCCGCAGCTCGATGCGAGCACAGGGTCGCCGTCACTGCCGTTCGCCGCGCTGTCGTCGACGGTCAGCTCGCGCACTGCCGACGTCGACCTCGCGAAAGCGTTCGTCCGGTGGTTGTGGGTCGACGAGACCGACAAGCAACTCGATTTCGCCACGAGCTACGGCTTCCACCTGCCCGTGCGCTCGAGCCTTCAACAGGAGGCCGATCACCTCGAGTCGGGCCCGGCGGCCACGACGGTCGGCTTGGTCAACGAGTACGGCCGTATCCAGGAGCCGCTGCTGTGGACACCGGCTTCACGCGAGGCCTACAACGACGCCAGGGCACGGATCATCGCCGAAGGGGCCGACCCCGAGACCGAGATCGCCGCTGTCCGCGAGGTCGTCGAGGCCGAGCTCGAGCGCGTGCAGGCCGGTGCCGCGCCGGCCGGCACTGCTCCCGTGACGACCGGCTGAGCAACGCCGCTTGGAGACGGTCGCCGGATCGGTCGGGCCGGCCCGGACGGAGCCTGTCCGTCCGGGCAAGGCGATACCGGTTGGTTCGCCACGGCGCTCGCTGTGGAAGCGCCTCGCCGGCCCGCAGAACAACACGCTGTGGTTCTGGGTCTTCGTCGGCCCGTTCGTGGTCGGGCTCGTCGCCTTCGTCGTCGTCCCGATCGTGTGGAGCCTGTGGCTGAGCCTGTTCGAGGCGCGCAACACCCTGTCACCGACCGAGTTCGTCGGCCTGCGCAACTACGGCGACATGCTCACCGACCCGGCGTTCCGCTCGAGCCTGCAGACGTTCGTCGCCTTTGCCGCCTTCATCGTGCCGCTGACGTTCGCATGCTCGCTGTCGCTGGCGCTGCTCGTCAACCGAGCACGCGTGGCGAGGACCTTGTTCCGCTCCGTCTTCTTCATTCCCGTCGCGTGCAGCTACGTGGTGGCCTCGCTGATTTGGAAGGTGTCGATCTTCAACGGCGTGCGCTTCGGCCTGGCGAACACGGTGCTGCGGGCGTTGGGGTTCGAGGGACGTCAGTGGTTGTCGAGACCCGATCCGCCGCTGTACTGGGTGGTGATCGTCAGCGAGCGGCTCTGGTTGCAGGTCGGGTTCTACATGCTGCTGTTCCTCGCCGGCCTGCAGCGGATCCCGGCGGTGCTCTACGAGGCAGCCTCGGTCGACGGAGCGTCACGGGGCTGGCAGACGTTTCGGTACATCACGTTCCCGCAGCTGCGAGCGACGTCGGCGGCGGTGCTGGTGCTGTTGCTGATCAGTGCCTTCCAGGCGTTCGACGAGTTCTACAACCTGCTTGTCAACGCCGGCGCCAGCTCCTACCCGCCGTATGCCCGCCCGCCGCTCGTGTACCTCTACTACGTCGCCCTCGGGCGACAGCAAGACTTCGGGCACGGCAGCGCCGGCGCCGTGATCCTCACGTTGATCATCGCCACGTTCACGCTCATCCAGGGCCGCCTACTCGGCTTCGGGAGGCGGGAGTCGTATGGCTGAGGTCCGTCCCACCGGTCCCCGCGCCGTAGCAGGCGCGGCGGCACTGTACGGCGTGCTGATCATCGCTGCCGTGCTGTTCCTGATCCCGTTCTATCTGCTCGTGCGCAACGGGCTCTCGACCGATCTGGAGATCTCGGCGCCGGACTGGAAGCTGTTTCCGTCGTCGCTGCAATTCGGCAACGTCCCCGAAGTTCTCGACAACCGCTCGATCCCGTTCCTGCGCAGCCTGCGCAACTCGGTGATCGTCTCGGTGCTACAGACCGCCGGGGCCGTGTTCGTGGCCTCGATGGCGGGCTACGGGCTCGCCCGCATTCCCTATCGCTACTCGAAGGCCGTTTTCGTCTCGATCCTCGCCACGCTGATGATCCCGGCCGCCGTGACGTTCGTCCCGAGCTTCGTCATCGTGTCCAAGATCGGCTGGCTGAACAGCTACCAGGGATTGATCGTGCCCGTGATGTTCCAGGCGTTCGCCGCCTTCCTGTTCCGCCAGTACTTCCTCGGCTTCCCGCTGGAGCTCGAGGAGGCGGCGCGCATCGACGGCTTGTCGACGTGGGGAACGTACTGGCGAATCGTCGTGCCGAACTCCAAGGGGATCTTCGCTGCCGTCGCCTCGATCACGTTCATCGCCAGTTGGAACGCCTTCTTGTGGCCCCTCTTGGTGGGCCGCGACCAGGAGATGTGGACGGTGCAGGTGGCGTTGTCCACGTTCCTCAACTCGCAGAGCCCGCAGATGACTCAGCTGTTCGTCGCCTCGGCGATCGCCATCCTGCCGCTGCTCGTCGGCTTCGTGCTGCTGCAGCGCTACATCGTCGAGGGCGTCGAGCGCACGGGTATCAGCGGCTGACGTGACCTCTGGGCACCGCCCAGACCCGTGTCGGGGCGTCAGTCCGACTCGTCGTGCTCGGAGAGCCACGCCTTGGCGACGCGCTTGGGGGCTTGGCACAGCCAGGCGTCGACGATGACCTCTTCGAGCTCGGCGCGGGTCAGCTTGTCGAGGTCGCACAGGCGCACGAGGATCGCCGGGTAGCCGTCGAAGTGCGGGGTCGTGAACCAGGCGCCGGACGGGTCGGCGAGCAGCGCCTGCTTCACACCCTCGTCGGTGACGCGGAACATCATCACGTCGTCGAGGCGCTCGCCGGTGCCCGGATCGACGGCGTCGGGGCGACGGTCGCGCTGGCAGCCGTAGAGCTTGCTCCGCACACGGAACGCCGGCCGCCCGTCGGGGGACCGCTCGATCGTCGTCTCCGGCAGCCCGCCGGCGATCGCCTCGATGTCCTCACGAGTCAGCATCCGCCAGAGTGTCGCGCGTCATCAGCCGACAAGCGCTGGGTTACCTTCGTGTGCCGATGGTCTGCCCATGCGGAATCTGCGTGAGTCAGCCCTGGCGCGACCGCAACACGTTGTGGAGTCCTGCGTCGGTCGTCGGAGGCGCTGTCGTGATCGCCCTCGGGGCCGCGGCGATCGCCTGGTTCAGCACGGTCTTCGGCATCATCGTGCTCGGCGTGTTCGGCGTGGCGATCGTCGTTGCCGCCGTCCTCCAAGCGCGGCGCGGGCATCGTGGGTGGTGCCTGGTGCGGCGGTCCGTCTGGTTCGGCGTGGCCGCACCAGGTTCACCCGTGAGGTTGATCGTCAACTCGCCGTGAGGTGATCGTGGCTGTCCTTGAACGAACGACTGTTCGGGATTACACTGTTGTCATTCGACACCAGCGAGGCGTCCTCACGCACCCACGGAAACGCTGTGACACCCCCTCTCTAAGGTGCTCAGCAGACATCCCACACCGACAGCACGAACCACGAGACGTGGCGAAAGGGACAGGCACGAGATGAGCACGGAACAGGCGAAGGCGCTGGAGATGGCCTTGGCGCAGGTCGAGAAGCAGTACGGCAAGGGCGCCATCATGCGGATGGGCGAAAAGACGACGATGAACATCGAGGCGATCCCCACCGGGGCGTTGTCGCTCGACCTCGCCCTCGGGGTCGGCGGGCTCCCCAGGGGCCGGGTCACCGAGATCTTCGGGCCGGAGTCGTCGGGCAAGTCGACCTTGGCGATGCACGTCGTCGCCGAGGCGCAACGCAACGGGGGGACGTGCGCCTACATCGACGCCGAGCACGCCATGGACCCGATCTACGCCAAGGCGATCGGCGTCGACATCGACCAGTTGCTGATCTCCCAGCCCGACACGGGCGAGCAGGCCCTGGAGATCGCCGACATGTTGGTGCGCTCGGGCGCCCTCGACGTCGTCGTCATCGACTCGGTGGCGGCGCTGACCCCACGGGCCGAGATCGAGGGCGAGATGGGCGATACCCACGTCGGCCTGCAGGCCCGCCTGATGAGCCAGGCGTTGCGCAAGCTCACCGCCAACCTCAACAGGACCAAGACGATCATGATCTTCATCAACCAGCTGCGCGAGAAATCGGCGTGATGTTCGGGTGCGCGAGTTATGGCACTCGGGTCACGCTCGCTGACGGTACCCAGGAGAAGATCGGCAAGATCGTCCACCAGAAGTTGCCGGTTGAGGTCCTCACGTACGACTTCGAGCGCGGCGAACTGACCACGAGGCCGGTAACGAACTGGTTCGACAACGGCATCGCCGACCGCTTCCTGCAGTTCACGGTCGAGCGTGGTGGAGGAAACGGGAAGGCCCAGTTCGCCATGACCGAGAATCACTTGATCTCCACCCCCGGCGGGTGGCGATCGGCCGGCGAGCTCATCGCCGGTGACCGTGTCTTGCAGGCGACGACTGAATTGCTCAGCGACGTTCAGTGGCAGATCGTTCTCGGTGGACTGATGGGTGATGGTGCGCTGTCATCGAGCCGGTCTGGAAACGGTGCTCGATTCCGTTGGGGGCACGGCGCCAAGCAGGTCGCCTACGGCGATTGGAAGGCATCGATGTTCGCCAACGTTGATGTCAGCCGGTCGATGAACAGCGACGGCGCGGTGTTCCATGACATGCAGCCGCTGACCGAGCTGGCTGAACTCCGCGAGGCGGTCTACATCGGCGGCAAGAAGGTTTTGAGTGACGATTACCTCAAGCGACTTTCGCCGCTGTCCCTGGCTGTCTGGTACATGGATGACGGCTCGTTTACGGTTCGTTCGAAGGGTCTCCAGCAGCGAACGGTCGGGGGGAGTGGACGCGCCGAGATCTGTGTGGAAGCGATGTCCGCCGACACTCGTGACCGTCTGGTTCGCTACCTCTCTGACACGTGGGGGATCGAGGCCAAGCTCGCCGCTCGTGGCAAGTCAGCCAAGGCTGTCCTTCAGTTCCCCACGGCCGAGACGGCCAAGTTCCAGGCATTGATCGCGCCCTTCGTCCACCCGTCGATGGACTACAAGCTGTTGTCGCGATTCCGAGATCGGTTCGGCGTCGACCCGGTGTTCGTCGAGCCCCGCCAGGTGCTGACACCGATGCGCATCACCAGGATCGCCGTCAAGCCGCCGACACGGAGCATGCACAAGTTCGACCTCGAGGTCGGCGGCACGCACAACTACTTCGTCGATGGGGTGATGGTCCACAACTCACCCGAAACGACCCCTGGCGGTCGGGCGCTGAAGTTCTACTCGTCGATCCGTCTTGACATTCGCCGCATCGAGTCGTTGAAGGACGGCGCCGAAGTCGTCGGCAACCGCACCCGCGTCAAGGTCGTCAAGAACAAGGTGTCGCCGCCGTTCCGCCAAGCGGAGTTCGACATCATGTACGGCAAGGGGATCAGCCGCGAGGGTGCCCTGCTCGACATGGCGGTGGACATGAACATCGTCAAGAAGTCGGGCGCCTGGTTCACCTACGAGGGCGAGCAGCTCGGCCAGGGGCGGGAGAACGCCAAGGCGTTCCTCACCGGCAATCCCGAGATCATGGTCGACATCAGCGACAAGGTGCTGACGATGGCCGGGCTCCGCAAGGACGAAACGGAGGCGGCCGAGCCCGCCGGCGCCGCCGAGTACAGCCCCGACGACGACGCCCCCATCGAGCTCGACTGATCTGACCGGTCGGAGACGGTGGCGACTCTCAGGCGCCGGGCTTGAAGACCATCAGCCAGAGGAGCACGACGAGGCCGAGGTGGGTGATGCCGAGTCCGGCGCTGAGCATCGAGCGGGCCCGCTCGCTCGTGTCGGCGAGCGAGGGGCGGATGAGGAACCAGCTGACGGCGACGAGGCCGACCCACAGGATGAGCGAGGCGACGATCCACCCGTCGGACATCTCGAAGGCGTCGTCCGACAGGCCGACGAGTCCCATGCCGAAGACCCACACGAGCACGAGAGCGGGAAGGCTGAGACGGAGGTGCCACTTGGCCACCTCGGCGCCGGCGCCGGCGCGCAGCATCGAGGGATAGGTGAACAGTGGGCCGAAGGCGGCAATCACGCTCAGGATGTGCAACAGGCCGAGCAGTTCGTAGCCGGTGGAGATGGGCAGGATGGCGAGCACGGCGTCGAACCTAGCGATGCGCACCCCGGCTGGTGCAAGCGCCGCCGGTAGCCTCACACGAGTGCAGGAATCGGCTCGGCGCTACCTCGTGCGCACCTTCGGGTGCCAGATGAACGAGCACGACTCCGAGCGCATCGCCGGACTTCTGGAAGCCGACGGGATGGTCGCCGCCACGTCGGAAGCCGACGCCGACGTCGTCGTGTTGAACACGTGCTGCATCCGCGAGAACGCCGACAACAAGCTGTACGGCAACCTCGGCCACCTCAAGACGTGGAAGGCGCAGCGCGACGGGCGCCAGATCGTCGTCTCCGGGTGCCTCGCCCAGAAGGATCGCGATGTCGTGCGCACGCGGGCCGGACACGTCGACGTCGTGATGGGCACGCACAATGTCCACCGCGCCGCCGAGCTGCTCGACGAGGCGCGCCGCAACGGCCCGCTGACCGAGATCCTCGAAGCCGCCGTCGTCGACGACCATGCGATGTTCCCGTCGGCGCTGCCGGCTCGCCGCACGACCTCCTACAACGCCTGGGTCACGATCCAGATCGGCTGCGACAACACCTGCGCGTTCTGCATCGTGCCCGCCGTGCGCGGCGAGGAGATGAGCCGCCCGTTCGCCGACATCGTCGCCGAGGTCGAAACGCTCGCCGCCGACGGCGTCACCGAGGTGACCCTGCTCGGTCAGAACGTCAACAGCTACGGGCGAGACCTGCAACTTGCGGCCCGGCGTGCCGGCGACGAGAAGGCGCTGCCGCGACCGCTGTTCGCCCGACTGCTCGAGGTGGTCGGCACGGTCGAGGGCATTCGTCGCGTCCGGTTCACGTCGCCACACCCCAAGGACATGCGCCCCGAGACCTTCGCCGCGATGGCCGGCACCCAAGCCGTCTGCGAGCAACTGCACTATCCACTGCAGTCCGGCTCCGACCGTGTGCTGGCGGCGATGCACCGCGGTTACACGGCGGCGCGCTACCTCGATCGCCTGGCCGAGGCCCGCCGGGTGGTTCCCGACCTCGCCGTGTCCACCGACGTCATCGTCGGCTTCCCCGGGGAGACCGACGACGACTTCGCGGCGACGCTCGAAGTGGCCGCCGAGGCGCGCTTCGACGACGCCTTCACGTTCATCTTCTCGCCACGTCCGGGCACCGAGGCGGCCCTGCTCGCCGACCGTTTCGTCGACCCGGCGGTGGCGGGGGAGCGTTTCGACCGCCTCCGCGTGGTGATCGAACGAAGCGCCCTTGCCAACAACCAGACGCGGATCGGCCGTACCGAAGAGGTGCTCGTCGAGGGACCGAGCAAGAAGAACCCGGCGGTGCTCGCCGGGCGGACCAGGCAGCACCGCCTCGTCCATTTCACCGCCCCCCAACAGCTCCGGCCAGGCGCCTATGCCGACGTCATGATCACCGCCGCCGCGCCGCACCATCTCACCGCCCGATTCGTCGAGCAGACCGCCGACGCCCGCCACCGCGTCAGGATCCCGGTCGCCGCCGGTTGATGCGACCTCCCGTCGCCCTGCTCGGACCGACTGCATCCGGGAAGTCCGAGGTGGCGATGGCGGCCGCGGCTGCGGTGCCCGGCACCGAGATCGTGGCGATCGATGCCATGCAGGTGTACCGGGATATGGACATCGGCACGGCCAAGCCGACCGCCGCCGATCGCGCTGCCGTCGTCCACCACTGCCTCGACCTCGCCGACCCGAGCGACGAGATGTCGGTCACCGCGTTTCGCGTGGCGTACGACGAGGCGCTCTCGTCGATCGCTTCGCGCGCAGGGTCTCAGGCCCTGCTCGTCGCTGGCACCGGCCTCTACCTCACGGCGGCGATCGACCGACTCGAGCTTCCGGGCGTCTGGCCGGACGTCAGGGCGACGATCGAAGCGGAGCCCGACACGGCCGTCCTCTACGCCCGGCTCAAGGATCTCGATGCCACCGCCGCCGAGAGGATCGATCCTGGCAATCGTCGGCGCATCGTGCGGGCACTCGAGGTGTCGGTGGGCAGCGGTCAACCGTTCAGTTCCTTCGGCCCTGGTGTCGGGGCGTACCCGCCGACCGACATCGCCCAGTACGGAATTCGCTGGCCGCGGGCGGAGCTCGCCGAGCGCATCGAACGGCGAGTCGCGACGATGATGGCAACTGGCCTGCTCGACGAGGTTGCCCACCTCGCCGCCCACGGTCTGTCGCCGACAGCGCGCCAGGCGCTCGGCTACAAGGAGCTGCTCGACCACCTCGACGGGCTGGCGACGCTCGATGAGGCCGTCGAGGCGATCGTCACCAGAACGCGCCGTTTCGCCACGAGACAGGAGCGGTGGTTCCGTCGCGACCCCCGCATACGCTGGATCGACATCGACCCAGCCGCCGCCGACCCGCTCGCCGAGGTGCGCACAATCGTGACCGACGCCCTCAGGTGAACGCGTTGCAGCTCGTCAAGTTCCACGGCTTCGGCAACGACTTCCTCATCGGTTTCCATGTCGACCTTTCGCCGCCCGAGCTCGCGGCCCTGGCCCGGCGGGTCTGCGATCGGCGACGGGGTGTGGGTGCCGACGGGTTGATCGTCGGCGAGAGCCACCCCGACGTCAGCGCCGAGATGGCGCTGTTCAACGCCGACGGCGGTCGCCCGGAGATCAGCGGCAATGGTCTGCGTTGCTTCGCCCATGCTCTGGCCCGGCGCCGTGGCGACGAAGGATCGGTGTCGATGACGATCGCGACCGACGCTGGGTTGCGTCGCGTCGAGCTGGAACCCACCGACGATCCGACGACGATGTTCGTCACGGCGACGATGGGTGACGTCACCGAGATCGCTGCTCCGAACGGGTGGTCCGCTCTCGGCGTCGACCCGGCACGACCGGTCGCCCACCTCAGCGTCGGCAACCCGCACACCGTCGTCGGCGTGGACGATCTCCACGCCGTCGAGCTGGAAACCCTCGGCGGTGCGGTGCCCGACGTCAACTTGGAGATCATCGCGGCAGGGCCGGACGCCAACTCGATCGCCATGCGCGTCCACGAACGCGGTGTCGGGATCACCGAGGCGTGCGGAAGTGGGGCCTGCGCCTCGGCCGTGGCTGCGACGCGGTGGGGTCTGGCCGCGCCGCGTGACGGGAAACTCGTCGTCCACATGGATGGTGGACGTGCAAGCGTTGGACTCAAGGACCACGGCGCCGGCGTGACGTCCGTGACGCTCAGCGGTCCAACCACCTACCTCGCAACGATCGAGCTCCCATGACGAACACCCCATACTCCGAAGCACTCGGTGCAACGCTCATCGAGCGAACGTTTCGGGAGCGCATCGTCCTCGTCGGGGTTGCCTTCCCAGGAGTGACCGACGAGCAAGCCGAGGCCAGTCTCGACGAGCTCGCCGCGCTGGTCGACACCGCTGGTGCCGACGAGGCGGCGCGCCTCACCCAGCGACGCGACGCGCCGGACCGCACCTGGTTCGTCGGCAAGGGCAAGGCCGAAGAGCTTCACCAGCTGTGTCTCGCCGTCGACGCCGACACCGTCGTCTTCGACAACGAGCTGACCCCAGCACAGCAGTACAACCTCGAACGTCTGCTCGGACGCACCGCCATCGATCGCACCGCCGTGATCCTCGACATCTTCGCCCAGAACGCTCACACCTTGGAGGGGCGCACCCAGGTCGAACTGGCCCTGCTGCGCTATCGCCTGCCCCGTCTACGCCGGGGCGCCGCAGCCCGACTCGCCCAGCAGCGTGGCGGCGTGGGGATGCGCTTCGGCGGTGGCGAGACGCGGCTGGAAGTCGACCGGCGGCGCATTCTCCGACGGATCAGCAAGCTCGATCGTGACCTCAAAGAGCTCGATCGCACGCGCGACCTGCAGCGCAAGCAGCGCCAGCGCAGCGGCCTGGCGTCCGTCACGATCGTCGGGTACACCAACGCCGGAAAGTCGACGTTGCTCAACGCCCTCACCGACGCCGGGGTGCTCACCGAGAACCGCTTGTTCGCGACGCTCGATCCAACGACCAGGCGTCTGGCGCTGCCCGGCGGCGAGCCGGTGTTGCTCACCGACACGGTCGGGTTCGTCAAGCGGCTGCCCCACGGCCTCGTCGAGGCCTTCAAGAGCACGCTCGAGGTGGCCACCGACGCCGACTACCTGATCCACGTCGTCGACGCCAGCGCGGCGGACCCTGCCGGCCAGATCGATGCCGTGCGGACCGTGCTCGCCGAGATCAGCGCCGAGCGAGTGCCCGAACTGATCGTGTTCAACAAGGCCGATCTGGCGCCGCTGGCCGCCAAGCAACTGGTCGCCGACCACCCTGGCTCGGTGGCGATCAGCGCCGCGACCGGTGACGGGCTGGACGATCTGCTCGGAGTGCTCGCTGACCGCCTCCGTGCGCTGACCAGCGTCGTCGAGTTGGCCGTGCCCTACGATCGTGGCGATGTGCTGGCGGCGATCCATCGCGAAGGCGAGGTCGTCTCGACGACGGACGACTCAGCGGCGATGAGGGTGCGCGCCCGCCTGTCGGGTCCCTCGGCCGGCCGGCTCAGCGAGTTCATCGTCGATGGCGATCGCGGTGACGACAGCAGCTGATCAACAAGGTTTCGTCCCCCCGCCGTACCCGTACGATCGGCTCGACGACCTGCTCGACGTCGCCAGCGCCCACTCGGGCGGCGCCGTCGACCTGTCGATCGGCACGCCCGTCGACCCGCCCCTCGATGCCGTCGTTCGTGTCCTGTCGACTTCGAACAGCGAGCGGGGCTATCCGACGAGTCCCGGATCGGCGGAGCTGCGCCGGGCGATCGTCGACTGGATCGGCCGGCGCTTCGACGTAGTCGTAGCGCCTGCCCAGGTCGCGGCGTGCGTCGGCACCAAGGAGTTCGTCGGCACCCTGCCGCAGTGGATGCGGCTGCGCCGTCCCGACCGCGACACGGTGCTGTACCCCGAGATCGCCTACCCCACCTACGAGATGGGGGCGATCCTCGCTGGGTGCCGGGCGGTAGCCGTGCCGCTGAGGGCTGACGGACGCCTGATGCTCGATGCCGTCGCCGAGTCGGACGCTGCCCGGGCACTGGCCCTGTGGGTGAACTCGCCAGGCAATCCGACGGGGGCGTGCGACGATCTCGGCGCGATCGCCGCCTGGGGCCGGGCCCGGGACGTCCCCGTGTTCAGTGACGAGTGCTACGTCGAGTTCACCTGGAACGGCCGGGGGCGCTCGATCCTCGAACACGGCACCGAGGGTGTCGTGGCCGTGCACTCGCTGTCCAAGCGGTCCAACCTCGCCGGTGTTCGCGTCGGGTTCTACGCCGGCGACGCCGAGCTCGTCGACTACCTGCAGCAGGTCCGCAAGCACGTCGGCATGATGGTGCCGGGCCCCGCCCAGGCCGCCGCCGTCGTCGCTCTCGACGATGACGACCATGTCGCCGTCCAGCGCGAGCGGTACGCATCCCGCCTGGCGCGGATGCGCACGATCCTCGGGACGTGGCTCGACGTCGACGTGCCGGCACCGGATGGGGCGTTCTACCTGTGGGTCGACGTCGGCGACGGTTGGGCGTTTGCAGAACGCCTGGCGCGAGAGGGCGGCGCGATCGTCAGTCCGGGCGACTTCTACGGCGCCGTGAGCGGTCGATTCGTCCGCGTCGCGGTGGTCCAGCCCGTCGAACGCATCGAGCTCGTCGGCGCTCGCCTCGGCGTGCGCTGAAAGGTCGACTACAACCGTCGGAAGACGGCGACGACCTTGCCGTACAACTGCACGTCGGCGGCGTCGAACACCATCGGCTCGAGCACCGGATTCTCCGGCATGAGGGTGATCGTCGGTCCATCGCTGCGATACCGCTTGACGGTTGCCTCGCCCCCGGGGATCCCGGCGACGACGATGTCGTTGGCGCCGGCGACCTTGACCTGCTCGGCGATGACGAAGTCTCCGTCGAGGATCCCGGCCCCGACCATCGACTCGCCGCGCACGCGCAGCATGAACAGGTCGCCGTCGCCGATGAAGTCAGCCGGCAGGGGATAGAGCTCTTCGACGTTCTCCTCGGCGAGCACGTCGGTGCCGGCGGCGACATCGCCGACGAGGGGCACGTGGCGCACCGGGCGGCGCTCCATGATCGCCCCCGAGTTGGGGTCCCAGCGCACTTCGATGGCCCGCGGCTTGGTGGGGTCGCGGCGGAGGTAGCCGAGGTTCTGCAGGGTGCGCAGATGGCTGTGCACGGTGGACGGTGACGTGAGGCCGACTGCCTCGCCGATCTCACGCACCGAGGGGGGATAGCCGCGGTCACGGATCTGCTGCTCGATGAACATCAGGACCTGGCGCTGGCGACGGGTGAGCTTCTGCGCGGACATGCCGACATCGTACAGGCGTTCGCAGGACGATGTCAAACATCTGTACGCTTTCCGGCGTTCCCCGGCCACGCGAGGCGTCGAGTTGACAACGAACGAACGTTCTGATTGACTGCGAACGACTGTTCCCGTACGAGTGTTCCCGTACGACTGTTCGCTGTTCGTTTCAACAATCATGGAGGCCACCGAATGATCGCGGTACTCGCCGAAGCGTTGCTCGGTGCGGGAGGTGGCCAGGCCTCCGAGCGCGCCGTCACCCTCATCGCCGTGGTGATGTCGGCGTGGTGCGGGGTGTCGTTGTGGCGCTGGCAACGCAACGCGCCGCCGCCAGGCGACGGGGAGTTGGGCCAACCCTCGGTGGCCCCGCGTCACGTACCCTTGCGCGGTGCATTGCCCGATGTGCCAGGCCGACGACACCAAGGTCGTCGATTCCCGCCTCGCCAGCGAGGGCGCGGCTGTACGTCGGCGGCGCAGGTGCCCGTCGTGCGGCCATCGGTTCACCACGTTCGAGCGCGTTGACGAGGTGCCCCTGACGGTCGTCAAGTCGAACGGCACGACCGAGCCGTTCGATCGGGCGAAGATCGTCAAAGGCGTCGAGGCGGCCACCAAGTCACGGGGGATCAGTGCTGCCCAGATCGACCACATCGCCGAGTCCGTCGAGGACTCCGTCCGGCTCGCCGGTTCGGAGACGACGAGCGCCAACATCGGGCTCCTCGTGCTCGATCAGCTGGGCGTCGTCGACGAGGTCGCCTACCTGCGTTTCGCCAGCGTCTACAAGAACTTTGATGCCGCCACCGACTTCCACCGCGAGATCGAGTTGCTCGGCAAGCTCAGCCAGAGCGCACCCAACGAGTGAACAGGTAGCCGTCCTCGTCGGTGAGGACGTGGACGAGGCGCCACGACCGCCGCAACTCAGTAGCGCCGGCGACGATCCGGCTGCTGTCGCCGCCGACCAGCGCCGGAGCGATCGTCAAGTCCAGCTCGTCGAGGCATCCGGCGTCGAGCAGTGCACCGTTGAGTCGAGGACCGCCCTCGGCGAGCACGAAGCGGGTCGATGGCACGATGGTGGTGAACTGACGGAGCGCCCCGGCAAGGTCCACCGAGCCCTGGCCGGCACGAATCGACTCGACGCCTGTGGGGATGGCGCCAGCGTCGTCTGGCACCACGAGGAACGCGCAGCCGGAGGTGAACAGCTCTCCGCTCGTGTCGACAAGTCCGCTGCTGGTGACCACGGCGATGCGCTGCCCGGGCCGCGCTGTCGGGCGATAACCCTCTGCGGTGGCCGTCCGGGCGCCGACAACGATGACGTCGGCGGCCGCCCGGAGGGCGCCGAACACGGCCCGATCGTTGGCGTTGCCGAGCCCGCCGCTCAAACCGTCGACGGCGGTCGCCCCGTCGAGGCTGGTGATCATGCTGAGCCCGACCCAGGGTCGCCCCTCGACGGCGGGACGGACGCCACCGTAGAGCGCTCCGATCTCGGCGTCGGTGGGATCGCCGGGAGGATAGATGCGATGCACGACGCTGATCATGTCAGCGACGACTCGGGGTCGGGCAAGGAAACCCACATTGAATTCACAGGCTTGTCCCTCTATCAACCCACAGATGCCGGTGTCTACGCTCTCCGACGGAACCGACGGCGGTGTGACACCGCGGAAAGCTGGTCGACTGCTCGAGCAGACGGTCGACGTAGGGCCTCGAGTGGTCCTGAACCTGCGAGTCACACCGCCCGTCGGAGCCCGTCCGACCTGGTTCCGGGCGTCGCCGAGCGGCGGCGGTGGCGACGTGGTGAAGCAGTAACTACACTGTTGTAGTTCGACGTCAGCGAAAGGAGGGCAGGCATGTCGCTTGCTCCAGATCCCCTGAGGATCGGACTCGGCCGGTTGTTCACCTCACAGGGCGTCGATCCCTACGACGAGGTGGTGTGGGAGCGGCGCGATGCGCGCATCTCCAATTTCGCAGACGGCTCGGTGGCGTTCGAGCAACCCGATGTCGAGTTTCCCGGCGACTGGTCGCAGAATGCCACGAACATCGTCGCCCAGAAGTACTTCCGCGGTGCGCTCGGCACTTCGGAGCGGGAGACGTCCCTGCGCCAGATCGTCGACCGCGTCGTCGACACGATCACCAGGTGGGGTCTCGAGGGGGGCTACTTCAGCGACGATGCCGAGGCTTCGGCATTCTCCGATGAGCTGAAGTACATCCTCGTCACCCAGCGGGCGGCGTTCAACAGCCCGGTGTGGTTCAACATCGGTGTGCCCGGCGTCAAACAGCAAGCGAGTGCGTGCTACATCCTCGAGGTCGACGACACGATGGACGCGATCCTCAACTGGTATCGCGAGGAGGGCATCATCTTCAAGGGTGGATCGGGCGCCGGCACCAACCTGTCGAAGATCCGCTCCAGCGCCGAGCTGCTCAACGGGGGCGGCACGGCGTCCGGCCCGGTGAGCTTCATGCGCGGTGCCGACGCCTCGGCCGGGACGATCAAGAGCGGCGGCAAGACGCGTCGCGCCGCCAAAATGGTCATTCTCAACGCCGATCACCCCGACATCGAGGAGTTCATCTGGTGCAAGGCGCTCGAGGAGCGCAAGGCGAGGGTGCTCAGTGAAGCCGGATTCGACATGGACGTCGACGGCCGAGACGCGTTCTCCGTGCAGTACCAGAACGCCAACAACTCCGTGCGCGTGACGGACGAGTTCATGCAAGCGGTGATCTCCGACGCTGACTGGGACCTTCCGGCGGTGATGACCGGCGAGGTCGTCGGCACCGTCAAGGCTCGCGACCTGTGGCGCCAGATCGCCGAGGCCGCCTGGGAGTGTGCCGACCCGGGAATTCAGTTCGACACGACGATCAACCGCTGGCATACAATTGCCAATTCGGGACGAATCGACGCAAGTAATCCCTGCTCAGAATATCTATCAGTAAATAATAGCGCTTGCAATCTCGCTTCAATAAACCTGTTGGAGTTCCTCGACGACGATCGGTTCGATGTCGATGCGTTCCGGCACACCGTCGAGATGGTCTTCACCGCTCAGGAAATCCTCGTCGGACGAGCCGACTACCCGACCGAGAAGATCGCCGAGAACGCTCACGACTTCCGACAGCTCGGGCTCGGCTACGCCAATCTCGGTGCCGTGCTGATGGCCCTCGGGTTGCCGTATGACTCCGCCGCCGGGCGGGCGTGGGCGGCAGCGATCACGTCGTTGATGACCGGTCACGCCTACGCCACCTCGGCTCGCACGGCGGCGCGGATGGGTCCGTTCGCCGGGTTCGCCGCGAACGAGGAGCACATGCTGCGCGTCCTGCGCATGCACCGCGATGCCGCCGAACGCATCGAAGGCATCGATGCCGTGCCGAGCTACGTCGCCCGCGCAGCCAAGGACGCCTGGGAGGCGGCGGTGCGCGACGGCGAGGAGCACGGCGTGCGCAACTCGCAGGCAAGCGTCCTCGCACCTACTGGCACGATTTCGTTCATGATGGACTGCGACACGACCGGTGTCGAGCCGGACCTCGGCCTCGTCAAGTCGAAGAAGCTCGTCGGCGGCGGGACGATGTCGATCGTCAACCAGACCGTGCCCCGGGCCCTTCGACACCTCGGTTACGGCGACCCTGAGATCGCCGACATCGTGGCGTACATCGACGCCCAGAAGTCGATCGTCGGCGCGCCGCACCTCGCTGCTGAGCACCTGCCGGTGTTCGCCTGCTCGATGGGCGACAACACGATCCACTACGAGGGACATGTCCGCATGCTCGCCGCCGTGCAGCCGTTCCTCAGCGGGGCGGTGAGCAAGACCACCAACCTGCCTGAAGACGTCACGGTCGAGGAGGTCGAGCACCTCCACCAGCTGGCCTGGGAGCTCGGACTCAAGTCGATCGCCATCTACCGCGACAACTGCAAGGTCGGCCAGCCCCTGTCGACGACGAAGAAGACCGTGGATGCGACCACCGTCGTCGCCGAAGTCGGCGCCACGCAGATCGTCGAGCGCATCGTCGAGAAGGTGGTCCATCGCCCGGTGCGCGAGAAGCTGCCGCGCAGCCGCAAGGGGCGGACGTTCGAGTTCCGTGTCGCCGACTGCAAGGGCTTCGCGACCATCGGCGAGTACGACGACGGCCGCCCGGGCGAGGTCTTCCTCACGGTGTCCAAGCAAGGCTCGACGCTCGCCGGGATCATGGACGCCTTCGCCAAGTCGATCTCCTACGGCCTGCAGTACGGGGTCCCGCTGCGGGCGTTCGTCGAGGCGTTCACGAACATGCGCTTCGAGCCGGCCGGGATGACCGACGACCCCGAGATCCGCTTCGCCTCCTCGGTGATGGACTACCTGTTCCGCAAGCTGGCGATGGAGTACATGACGTACGACGAGCGGGCCGAGCTGTCGATCTTCTCGGTCAGTGAGCGGATGCAGCCGACATTGCCGGGCATGGAGGAGACGCTCGTCGAGACCAGCTCGGGTTCCGAAATGGTCGCCGACCCGAAGTCGCTGCCCTCCGCCGGCGACCTCGCCGACCAGCTCAGTGCCGGTGTGGCCACCCCGGTGCCGCTCGACAACACACCGGCGGCGGGCGTGATCCGCCAGTCCGACGCCCCGATGTGCATGCAATGCGGGGTGGCGATGATCCGCGCCGGCGCCTGCCACGCCTGCCCGAGCTGCGGCACCACCAGCGGCTGCAGCTAGAACTCGCCCGCAACCAATCTGGGCGGCCGCGGATTCATTGGTCGATTTGGCGCCACTAACGTCGTCACAGCGACCAAAGAGAGCTCAGTCGAACGGCGAGATCCGGCGGAGTCCGGGTGGCTTGCCGGGCTCGATGAACCACTCGGTGCCGAACGCGGCGGCGAACATCTCCGAGGGCATCGCCAGCATCATCCCGGCGTCGCTCGTCTGGCTGACGTGGCAGGCCAACGCCTGGCGCTTGTCCTCGACGAGGTCTGACACGTCGACGGCGTAGTGGATCTCGACCTCCGGGGTGCCGAACGGGTTGCCATCGTCGGCTGGGCCGTCTGGATCCCACTCATCACCGCCGTCGGCGAGGGCGAACGCCCGCATGTTGTCCCGGCTGAACGTCGCCTCGAGGACTCGCGCCGTGCCGGCCAATGCGGCCGCACGATGACCGACGCGGTGGGCTTGGACGTGATCGGGGTGGCCGTAGCCCCCATGCCAGTCGTAGGTCACGAGGATGTCGGCGTGCTCTGCTTCGAGCAGCTTGGCGAGCCTGGTCGCCGCCTCGTCGACGTCGGCCTGCCAGAATGAGCCCGGATCGGCGTTCTGCTCCCAGCCGGTCATCCCCGAGTCGCTGTATCCGAGCCACAGCACGTGGTGCACCCCGAGGATCTCTGCTGAGCACTCGGTTTCCCTCCGGCGCCGCTCGACCAGCGTCTCGCCTCCGGCGAGATCGGGAGGCACTTCGCCGTGCTCGCCGTTCGTCGCGACAACGAGCACGATGCGGTTGCCCGCTCGCGACGCCCTGACCATCGAGCCGCCCGCCAGCAACACCTCGTCATCAGGGTGAGCATGGAAGAAAACGATCGTGGGGGTCACGTCCATCGCTACCGAGCTTGCCATCTGGATGGCCGTCCGATCGCGGCCGATCCGCGCACCGCGGTTCGTAGCGTGGAGCGATGAGCCTCGATACTGCCCTGCTCAACGCCGTCACCTGGAAGATCCCCAACGCCTTGGCCCTCGTCGGCTCGCGGGCCGGCGACGAGTGGAATGCGATGACGACCAGCTGGATCACTCAAGTGTCGATGGAGCCGGTCCTCGTCGGTGTCGGCGTGGACAACGAAGCGGTCACCCACCGGCTGATCGACACCGGCGGGTCGTTCACCGTCAACCTGTGGTCGGCCGAAGACACGAAGGTCTTCGTCAAGTTCTCCAAGCCGGCGGTGCTGGCGACCGACGGGGAGCGCACAACGCTGAACGGGCGGCTCGTCCGCCCGGCGCCCTCCGGAGCTCCGGTGTTCGCCGACGCCCTGGCCTGGTTCGACTGCGCGGTCCGTCAGTCCATCGACTTCGGGACCCACACGTTCTTCGTCGGCGAGATCACCGCCGCGGCGATCACCGACGATGACGCCCGGGTGGCGGCGATGAGCGACACGCGGATGAAGTACGGGGGCGTCAAGCGCCACTGAGCCGGTGCTCCGCCGGAGGGTACGCGGAGCAGCCGACCTACGCAGCGCTCGGCGGCTCTGGCGGCCTCCGCCAGCGGCGGCGTGATGGGTGTGTCTCTCGGGCGCGGCGCACCATCCGTCGCTCGGTGGCCGACTCGATCAGCTCCCGTTGGCGATCCATCGCAAGGATGGCGGCGAGGTCCATGGAGTTCGGGAATGTCATGGATGTAACCCTACGAAGTCTTGTGGACAGAGAGAGTCCGCAATCCGCGCGATGATGCGTGACCGTGGACACCCCGGCACGCCTCCTACGACTGCTGGCGATGTTCACGACGAGGGCCAGCTGGAGCGCCGACGAGCTTGCCGGTCGCCTCGAGATCACCACCAGGACGTTGCGCCGCGACGTCACCCGACTGCGCGACCTCGGCTACCCGATCGCCAGCACGACAGGCCGCTACGGGGGCTACGAGCTCGGCGCCGGCGGCCGCATGCCGCCCTTGCTGCTCGACGACGACGAGGCGATCGCCGTCTCGGTCGCCCTTCGCGAGCTCTCGGTGGAAGCGGATCCGACGCTGGGTGAGGCCGCTCTCTCGGCATCGACGAAGTTGCGCCAGGTGCTCCCGGAGGCGCTGCGTGACCGCGTCGACGCCCTCGGGGAGGTCGTGGTCGGCGTTCGGCACGGTCGTCCGCGACGGTCGATGGATGGCGACAGCCGCATCGAGCTGCCCAACCTGATGGGCCTGGCGATGTGCTGCCGGCGCGCCGAGCGTGTCCGCTTCACCTACCGCGACGCCGCCGATCGCACGAGCGAGCGACGTGCCGAGCCGCATCGTCTGGTGTCGTTGGGCCGGCGCTGGTACCTCGTCGGCTACGACCTCGACCGCGACGACTGGCGGACGTACCGAGTCGATCGGATCAGTGAGCTCGTGCCGACCGGGCACCGCAACACACCGCGAGAGACGCCGGATGCCGGAGCGCTGGTGAGCGAAGGCGTCGCCGTCCGCGTCTTCGAGACCCGGACTCGCGTGCGGGTCCACGCCACGTCCGACCACGCGGCGATGTTCATCGGGCCGACCGTCGGAGTGGTCGAACCATCGCCCCCAGGGGCCGACACGTGCATCGTGACGATCGGCGGCGACCCGGACTGGGTAGCTCGCTACCTCGCCGGGTTGCCCGTCGACTTCGAGGTCCTCGACCCTCCTGAAGTGCGCGACGAGCTGCACGCTCTGGCCCAACGCCTGCTCCGCCACATCACCTGAGCGCTTCCCCTCGCCGACCCGGGCGACGCCCAGGGAGGGTGAGCACCGGCGCGACTGGATCGGAGGCGGGATGGCTGGCCGATGGCTGGGATATGACAGATCACGAGTCCACCGACTGCACCGCCAGCTGAGCGTCGCCGCCGATGAGCTCGCCACGTTGGCCGCCGGAGCGCCGGCCGGCGCCGGCATCTCGGCGGTGGTCGGGACGATCCTCGACTCTCTGCGTTTCGAGTGGGCTCCGCTGCTCGGACGGATCGGCGACGACGCCTCGCTCACATCGTGGACCGCGCCGACCGACATCTGTCGCGTCGACCTGCCCGCGTCGCCAACCGCCGTCGGGTGGCGCCGACGTCGTCGCTCGGTGGTGGGACGCCTTGAGCCGTGCCGAGCAGGACACGGTCATCGCCGAAGCGCCTGCCGCGATCGCCAACCTCGACGGTGTCCCGGCGTGGG
Organism: Ilumatobacteraceae bacterium; assembly: GCA_963772825.1. Taxonomy (GTDB): domain Bacteria; phylum Actinomycetota; class Acidimicrobiia; order Acidimicrobiales; family Ilumatobacteraceae; genus Desertimonas. The sequence continues at coordinate 155,744 of CAVYYX010000011.1, forward strand.
CACGCGACAGCGCCAACCGACTGCTGCTCGCGCGGGATCTCGAACATCTCGGCGCACGGGCGGTAGCTGGAACGTTGACCGACGAGGAGGCGACCGTCTTGGCCAACGCCCGCGCCGTGAGTGCCGCCCTCGTTGACGCGGCGGTGTTCGTCGATGCACGCACGGGCGCGCCGGTGCCGGTCCAGCTGTACCTCTACGAGCCGGCCGCCTTCGACGGCGACGGACGAGCCGCGGTGGTGCTCGGCGACCTCGACGACGCGCGCCACGTCGCCGTCGCCGTTTCGGGGGTGGGGACGGAGGTGGCGAGACTTGGCATGACGGTGCCCGAGGTCGTCTACGCCGAAGCGAGCTCCTACACGTCGGATGGCATCGCCGTGATGGCGTGGGTCGGCTACGACGCGCCGAGCCTTTCGGTCGTCGACGGCACCGACCCCGACCCGGTCGACGACGCTGTCGATTGGATCGGCGAAGCCGGCGATCTGGCCCACGTCCTGACGATCGGTTCCGCCACCCGGGGCGCCGCCGCCCTCGCTGATGACATCAAGGGACTGCGCGAGATGCGCGGCGACGACCGTGTTCATCTGACGGTGATCGGCAACTCCTACGGCAGCACGACGGTCGCCATCGCAGCCGACGAGTTCGGTCTCGACGCGGACGACGTCGTGCTCACCGGAAGTCCGGGCGTCGGGCGTGCGGACAACGCCGCCGACCTCACCACCGGCACGTCGCACACGTGGGTCGGCAGCGCCAGCGACGACCCCGTGAGCCAATTCGGGCGGACCGGTGGCGCCGAACCACACGACCTCGTCGAGCTCGCCGGTGGCCCCGACGTCGGACTCGGCAACGACCCGGCGGAGGACGACTTCGGCGCCCAGCGCTTCCAGGCCGAGTGGCCGGGGCGCAACGCCGATCCTCCGTGGTCGATCGAGGGTCACGCTCGCTACTTCGATCGATGTTCCGAGGCCCCGACCAACATCGGGGCGATCGTCGCCGGCGAGTACGACGCCGTGCGGCTCGCCGAGCATCGCCACAAAGATGAGTCCTGGGACCTGTGGGATCCGCTCGGCGACCTACGGGCGAGCGATCCGGAAGCCGACGAGCCGGTCGAGGACGGCAGCTGCGTCGAGTAGCGCGCCGCCAACCAGCGGCGGACTCTTCGTCAGTTGGAAACGCTCCAGGTCCCGTTGGAACGGATCAGCTCTGCAAGATCGCCAGGGCCCTTCTTCTCGGCGGCGACGGCGAGTTGGTTGCCGATCGCCGACGCGTACTCCTGGCGCTCGACCCGGCGGAAGATCCCGAACGGTGTGGGGGAGTGGTCGTCGTTGCTCAATCGGGCGAGGGCGAATGCCAGGCTCGGATCGGCGCGCTCGGCATCGTGGCGGAGGATGGCCTCGAGGCCGACATCGGCCACTTCGACGAGACGCAGCTGTCCGTCGGCGCCCATCATGACCCCGCGCTGGCGCTGGTCCCCGAACAGGATCGGCTCGCCGTGGACCAGCTCGATCATCATCTCGTCGCGCACCGGCTTGCGGGTGATGTCCTCGAACTGGCCGTCGTTGAACACGTTGCAGTTCTGGAAGATCTCCACGAACGCCGCGCCGCGATGATCGTGGGCGGCCCGGAAGATTTCCATCATGTGCTTGCGATCGAGGTCGTGGGTGCGGGCAACGAAGCTGGCCTCGGCACCGAGGGCCACGGACAACGGGTTGAACGGCGGGTCGATCGACCCCATCGGGGTCGACTTGGTGACCTTGCCGACCTCCGACGTCGGTGAGTACTGCCCCTTGGTGAGGCCATAGATCCGGTTGTTGAACAGCAGGATCGTCAAGTTGACGTTGCGGCGCAGGGCGTGGATGAGGTGGTTGCCGCCGATCGACAAACCGTCGCCGTCACCGGTGATCACCCACACGTCGAGGTCGGGTCGGGCGATCGCCACGCCGGTGGCGATCGCCGGGGCGCGCCCGTGGATCGAGTGCATCCCGTAGGTGTTCATGTAGTACGGGAACCGGCTGGAGCAGCCGATCCCGGAGATGAACACCGTGTTCTCGGGGGCGACGCCGAGCTCGGGCATCAGCTGCTGCACGGCAAGGAGGATGCCGTAGTCACCACAACCCGGGCACCAGCGCACCTCTTGGTCGCTCGACCAGTCCTTCTTGGTGGTCAACGGAACGGCTACATCAGTCATCGGTGCTCCTCACCTCGCCAAGCTCCTTCTGGATCGCTGCTTCGAGCTCGCGGGCGGTGAACGGCAGACCCTTGATCTTCGTCGCCGACTGCACGTCGACGAGGAAGTTGGCACGCAGAATGCGGGCGAGCTGGCCGCTGTTCAGCTCAGGTACGAGGACCTTCGGATACCTCCGCACGATGTCGCCGACATCGGACGGGAGGGGGTTGAGGTGGGTCAGGTGGATCCACGCCAACTTGCGCCCATCGCGGCGCCGCCGCTCGACCGCCGAATCGACCGACGCCCACGTCGAGCCCCAGCTGACGATCAGCAGGTCGGCGTCGTCGACATCGCCGGCGACCTCCGTCGGCGGGATGTCGCGAGCGATGCCGGCGATCTTGGCGGCGCGCAGCTCGACCATCCGCTGGTGGTTGTCGGGGTCGTAGGAGATGTTTCCGCTGCCGTCCTGCTTCTCGATCCCCCCGATGCGGTGCATCAAGCCGGGCGTCCCGGGGATCGCCCACGGACGGGCGAGTGTCTCGGGGTCGCGGAGATACGGCCAGAACTCCTCGACACCCTCCTCGTTGACATGGTTCTTCTCCGTGGCGAAGGAAACGGAGATGTCAGGAAGCGACGTCGATGTCGGGCAAGCGCCACGGCTCCGAGCCGTTGGCCAAGAATCCGTCGGAGAGCAGGATCACCGGCGTGCGGTACTTGACGGCGATGCGAATCGCCTCGATCGCTGCCGCGAAGCAGTCCACGGGGCTCGAGGCGGCGATGACCGGCAGGGGCGCCTCGCTGGGCCGGCCGAACACCGCCATGTTGAGGTCGGCGGCCTCCGTCTTGGTGGGCAGTCCGGTGGACGGGCCGCCTCGTTGGATGTCGACGATGAGCAGGGGCAGCTCCAACGACACCGCCAGGCTGACCGTCTCGGACTTCAGGGCCATCCCCGGACCGCTCGTCGTCGTGACGCCGAGGTGTCCGGCGAAGGCCGCCCCGAGGGCCATGCCGACCGCGGCAATCTCGTCTTCGGCCTGCACCGTGCGGACGCCGAAGTGCTTGTGCTTGGACAGCTCGTGGAGGATGTCGGACGCCGGCGTGATGGGGTAGGAGCCGAGGGTGACCGGCAACTTGGCGAGTTGGCCGCCGGCGACGATCCCCCAGGCCAGCGCCGTGTTGCCGGTGACGCTGGTGTATTCGCCCTCCGGGAGATGGGCCGGGCGGACCTCGAATCGGTGCCCGACGGCTTCGGTGGTCTCACCGAAGTTGTAGCCGGCGACAAACGCTGCCCGGTTGGCGGCGGCGACCTGCTCGTTGGCGGCGAACCGTTGCTCGATCCACTCGAGGGTCGGCTCGGTGGGACGCGTGTACATCCACGACACCAGGCCGAGGGCGAAGAAGTTCTTCGAGCGCTCGGCGTCGCGAGGCTTCACGCCGAGGGGTACCGTGGCCTCCTTGGTGAGGCTGGTCATCGGCACCCTGATGACCCGGTAGCTGTCGAGGCTGCCGTCGTCGAGCGGGTTGGTGAACGTGTCTCCCGGGCCGTGGTAGCCCGCCTTGAGCAGGTTGCGCTCCTCGAAGGCGTCCTCGTTGACGATCAGCGTGCCGCCCATCTCGAGGCGCCCGAGATCGGCACGCAGCGCCGCCGGGTTCATCGCCACGAGCACGTTGGGCTCGTCGCCGGGCGTCGTGATCTGGTGGTCGGAGATGTGCACCTGGAAGCTCGACACGCCGTGCACGGTGCCGGCCGGGGCGCGGATCTCGGCCGGGAACTCGGGCAGCGTCGAAAGGTCGTTGCCGTACTGGGCAGACACCGAGGTGAATCGGTCGCCGGTGAGCTGCATGCCGTCTCCGGAGTCGCCGGCGAAGCGAACGACAACCCGATCGAGGGTCTGCGGTTCACCCACCCTCGACGTCTGTCCACCGGCCGGGGCTTGGGCTGTGTCAGTCATCTCGTCGGGTCAGCGTCGTTGCCGTCCCCCTCCTGTGAACACACGGTAGCGGGACGATGTCGCGGAGCACAGGTCAAGACGGGTGAAGATCCGTTTCGTAGTGTGATGAAGATGCGGTTCATCGAGCTGGCCGTCGTTTCCGAGCAGGTTGCGGCGACCGCCAAGCGGGGTGAGAAGACGGCGCTGCTCGCCGGCGTTCTGCGTTCGATGACGCCGGAGGAAGCGACGGTCGCCGTCGGGTTGCTCACCGGGCAGCCGCGCCAGGGGCGCACCGGTGTCGGTTGGTCGACGCTCAGCAAGCTCGACGACGGCGAGGCTGCCGAGCCGTCGCTCGACGTGCTGGAGATCGACCGTTGGCTGAGCGACCTCGCCGCGGAGTCGGGGCCGGGCTCGGCGGGGCGCAGGCGCGACCTGCTGGAGGCGGTGTTCTCCAGGGCGACGGCGCCCGAGCAGCGGCTGCTGTGGGGGGTGTTCAGCGGCGAGCTGCGCCAAGGCGCCCTCGACGGGGTGATGATCGAAGCGATCGGTCGCGGCGCCGGCGTCCCGGTGGACGAGGTGCGGCGCGCCCACATGTTCTCAGGCGATCTTGGGGCGACCGCCCTGCAGGCATTCGCCGGCGGTGTCGAGGCCTTGCGCACGGTCACCCTCGTGCCGGGCCGAGCGGTCGGGCCGATGCTCGCTTCGCCAGCGGACGGAGTCGCCGAGGCGCTCGCCGAGACGGGCGCTGCGTCGGTCGAGTGGAAGCTCGACGGCGCCCGAGTGCAGGCCCACCGGCGTGACGGCGAGGTGCACCTGTTCACGCGCAACCTCAACGAGATCACCGACCGCCTGCCGGGCGTCGTGTCGCTGGTCGCAGGATTGGCTGGGGGTGATCTCGTGCTCGACGGCGAGGTCGCCGGGGCGACGGACGATGGCGGGCCGCGACGATTCCAGGACACGATGGGTGATTTCAGCGCCCAGGCCGCGACGGGACGCGGGGGCGGCTTGGCGGCGTACTTCTTCGACATCCTCCACGCGGACGGCGACGACCTCGTCGATCAGCCGCTGTCGGCGCGTCGAGGCGTGCTCGACGAGATGGTGCCGCCACCGTTCCGCCTGCCCTCGATCGTCACTGCTGACGTCGCCGAGGCCGCTGCGTTCATGGACGACGCCGTCGGTCGGGGGCTCGAAGGGGTGATGGTCAAGGACCTCTCGTCGCCGTACGCCGCCGGGCGGCGCGGTGGATCGTGGCGCAAGGTCAAGCCGGTGCACACGTTCGATCTCGTCGTGCTCGCCGCCGAGTGGGGCCACGGACGCCGCCAGGGCTGGTTGTCCAACCTCCACCTCGGTGCTCGGGGCGACGACGGATTCGTGATGGTCGGCAAGACGTTCAAGGGGATGACCGACGAGCTGCTGCGCTGGCAGACCGACGAGCTACAACGCATCGCGATCGCCACCGGCAACGAGGAATCACGTCATGTCGTGCACGTCCGACCGGAGAAGGTCGTCGAGGTGGCGATCGACGGTGTGCAACGCTCGCCGCGCTATCCGGGCGGCGTCGCCCTGCGCTTCGCCAGGATCCGCCGGTACCGCCCGGACAAGTCGGCCGCCGACGCCGACCGCATCGAGGCGTTGCAAGCCCTGCTGTAGCACCTGAGAGCGATCGATAGCGTCGCGTCGTTATGGCCACGTTGCGCTTCTCGTTCGGGACGATGGGTTCCGGCAAGAGCACGGTGGCCCTGCAGATCCACCACAACCTCGCCAGCCGCGACCTCTACGGCCTGCTGCTCACCAGCCTCGACCGTGAGGGCCAGCAGGTGAGCAGTCGGCTCGGTGTCGCCGCCCCGGCGATCGACATCTCCGATGGCGCCGACCTCTACGCCCTCGCCCTCGCCCATTGGCCGATCCACTATCTCGTGTGCGACGAAGCGCAGTTCTACTCCCCGGAGCAGTGCGAGCAGCTCGGCCGCGTCGTCGACGACCTCGAGGTCGATGTGTACGCCTTCGGGCTGATCACCGACTTCCGCGGGCGACTGTTCGACGGCACCCGCCGACTGCTCGAGCTCGCCGACGAACGCAACCCGTTGCAGGTCGAAGCGCGGTGCTGGTGCGGATCGCGGGCGACACACAATGCCAGGGTCGTCAACGGCGATGTCGTCTTCGAAGGCGAGACGGTGATGGTCGGCGACACCGAGGAGCTGACGGCGCCGCCGCTGTTCGGCGACAGCGTGCGCTACGAACTGCTCTGCCGCCGCCACTTCCGGCACGGCGATCTCGGCGACTGACAACCGATGGGTGTTTTGGGGACCGTTCCGTCCCCGAAACACCCATCGGTCGGCGCTGGTCGGCTTCGGAGGCGGTAGTTACCGATCGGTAGGCTCGCCGGCATGCCTGAAGCTGTCATCGTCGCCACCGCTCGCAGCCCGATCGGGCGCGCCAACAAGGGATCCCTCGTCGATGTCCGTCCCGACGACCTCGCCGCCCAGATCGTGACGGCGCTGCTGGCCAAGGTGCCCGACCTCGATCCCGCAACCGTCGAGGATCTCATCGTCGGCTGCGGCCAGCCGGCAGGAGAAGCCGGGTTCAACGTCGCACGGGTCACCGCGATCCTTGCCGGGATCGACGTCCCGGGCGTCACCGTCAACCGCTATTGCTCGTCGAGCCTGCAGACGATCCGCATGGCTGCCCACGCCATCAAGGCCGGCGAGGGCGACGTGTTCATCGCCGCCGGAGTCGAGACGGTCAGCCGCTTCAGCGCCGGGTTTTCCGACACCGCCCCCAACCCGGTGTTCAAGCCGGCCGGGTTGCGCACGCTCGAACGGGCCGGGGGCGGGCAGCCGCCATGGGCGCCACCGGAGGGCCTCCCCGACGTGTACGTCGCGATGGGCCAGACCGCCGAGAACGTCCGCGAGTACGAAGGCGTGACGCGCGTCGAGATGGACGAGTTCGCCAAGCGATCGCAGGAACTCGCCGTCGCCAACCAGGAGAACGGCTTCTTCGCCGACGAGATCACGCCGGTCACGCTGCCTGACGGCACGATGGTCGACAAGGACGACGGTCCCCGTGCCGGAGTGACCCTCGAGGGGCTCGCCGCCCTCAAGCCGGTGTTCCGCCCTGATGGTGAGGTGACCGCCGGCAACGCTTGCCCGCTCAACGACGGCGCCGCCGCGGTGCTCGTGATGAGTGACACCCGGGCCAACGAGCTGGGCATCACACCGCTCGCCCGGATCGTGTCGTCGGGCGTCTCGGCGCTGAACCCGGAGATCATGGGACTCGGGCCGATCGAAGCAAGCCGTCAGGCGCTCGCCCGAGCCGGCAAGACGATCGACGACATCGACCTCGTCGAGATCAACGAGGCGTTCGCTGCGCAGGTGCTCCCATCCGCCAAGCACCTCGGCGTCGACCTCGACAAGCTCAACGTGCACGGCGGGGCGATCGCCCTCGGGCATCCGTTCGGGATGACCGGCGCCCGGATCATGACCACGCTGATCCACGGCCTCCAAGAGTCGGGCGGCACGCTCGGCCTGGAGACGATGTGCGTGGGCGGCGGTCAAGGCATGGCGATGGTCATCGAGCGCCTCTCCTGATCCGACGCCCAGATACTCGGCGAGTCAGAAGGCGACGGCGTGGACGCGGATCATGCTGCCGTTGCGGCGCACCGCCAGGGCGCGCAGCACGTAACGCTCGCCGCCGCTCGTGAAGTGGGCGAGGGTCCACGCACCGGGACCTTCGGCGCCGTCGCCGTTGAGGTGGATCATCCCGTCGACGTCGAGGCCGGCATCTTCGGCTTCGGCCTGCCACAGCGGGGCGAGGCCACGACGCAGCTCGGGATCGTCAAGTAACCCGTCGCCGCCCTCGAGGCACAAATCGAGCGACGTGACCGTGACCGGCTCGAGCTGGTCGATCCCGATCTCCTCGCCGCCGATCTCGCCATCGAACATCACGACGACAGGTCCGTCAGCGTCGGCAACCGAGCGGACGAACCCGTAGCGCACCAGCGGCAGTCCGTCATCCGCGGTGAGTGACACACGCACCCGGTCGCCGAGGCTGTACATCATGCGGCGACGGCCCATTCCTCGATGACGGCGTCGCTCAACGTGCTCCACGCGGTGAGCGCGTCGGGCCAGTCGTCGAAGCGGCGATCGCCGAGGGCGACGAGCCCACACCCGGCACCGGGATCGACCCACATCATCGACCCTGCCGCGCCGAAGTGGCCGAACGTGGCCGGCGAATTCGTCGTGCCCGTCCAGTGCGGCGACTTGTCGCCACGAATCTCGATGCCCAGTCCCCACGGGCATGGGTCGAACCTCCCCACCCCGGGAACGATACCGGTGAGGTCGGCGAACTGAATCGTGACGGCTTCCACACCACCGCCGGCAGAGAGCAGCTGGGGGCGCTGCAACTCGGCGAGCAGCCGGGTCACGTCCGCAGCCGTGCCGCGCAGGCCGCTCGCCGGTGAGCCGACGAGGCGGGTTGACGTCATGCCGAGGGGGCTGAGCACCGCCTCGGTGAGATACGTGGCGAACGGCAGTCCGGCGCGCTGCTCGATCGCCGCGGCCGCAAGCTCGATCCCGGTGTTCGAGTAGATCCGCCGCCGACCCGGTTTGGTGATCGGCTCGGGCCCGTCGGTCGGGTACCCGCCGGCGTGGGCGAGGAGGTGGCGGAGCGTGCAAGCGGGCTGGCCGACGGGTTCGTCGAGGTCGATCGTCCCCTCCTCGACAGCGATCATCGCCGCCCACCCGGTGGCGATCTTGGTCAGCGACGCCAGCCGGAACTCACGGGTGGGATCGCCGATCGTGTCGACGACGCGTCCGTCGGCGGCGACGACGGCTGCCGCTGCGTGGGCGACCTCCCACCGAGTGACGAGCTGCAGCGCCCGCATCAGCCTGGCCGTCAGGCGTTGCGGCCGGTGATCAGCTCGGCGAGGCGGAAGGCGAGGTCGAGGCTCTGGCGAGCGTTGAGGCGGGGGTCGCAGACCGTCTCGTAGCGATGGTCGAGGTCGGCATCGGACAGCTCGTCGGCGCCGCCGAGGCACTCCGTGACGTTGTCACCGGTGAGCTCGACGTGGATGCCGCCCGGCCACACGCCCTCGCTGCGGCACGACGTGACGAAGCCGGCGATCTCGCGCAAGATCTCGTCGAAGTGCCGCGTCTTGCGGCCGCTGGGGGCGACGTACGTGTTGCCGTGCATCGGGTCGCACGCCCAGACCACCGGGTGCCCGGCATCGGTGACGGCCCGCACGATCGTCGGCAGCCGTTCGGCCACGTTGTCGGCGCCCATCCGGCTGACCAGCGTCAGCCGCCCCGGCTCTCGATGCGGGATTGAGCGTGGCGCACAGCTCGACGACCTCGGACGGGTCGGTCGTCGGGCCGATCTTGCAGCCGAGCGGGTTGCCGACGCCGCGGAGGAACTCAACATGGGCACCGTCGGGTTGGTGGGTCCGCTCACCGATCCACAGCATGTGCGCCGAGCAGTCGTACCAGTCGCCGGTGAGGCTGTCCTGGCGGGTGAGGGCCTCCTCGTAGCCGAGGATCAGCGCCTCGTGACTGGTGTACACGTCGACCTCGCGGAGGTTGTGATTGGACTCCGTGTCGATGCCGGCGGCGCCCATGAAGCGCAGCGCCCGGTCGATCTCCCCGGCGATGCGGTCGTAGCGCTGCCCCTGCGGGCTGGACGCGACGAACTCCTGGTTCCAGGCGTGGACTCGGCTGAGGGCTGCGAATCCGCCCTTGGTGAACGCGCGCAGCAGGTTGAGCGTGGACGACGACTGATGGTAGGCCTGCACGAGGCGACTCGGATCGGGAACACGCGACTCGGCGAACGGGCTCGGATCGTTGACGATGTGCCCGCGGAACGCCGGCAGGTCGACCTCGCCGATGCGCTCGGTGGCGCTCGAGCGGGGCTTGGCGAACTGGCCGGCGATGCGCCCGACCTTGATCACCGGGACACCCATCGAGTACGTCATCACGACCGCCATCTGCAGGATGACGCGGAGCTTCTCCCGGATGTTGTCTGCGGAGAACTCCTCGAAGCTCTCGGCACAATCGCCGGCCTGGAGCAGGAACGCATCGCCGGCAGCGACCTGGGCGAGTGACGCCTTGCAGGGAGCGGGCTTCGCCGGCGAACACCAGCGGCGGGTAGCCGGCGAGCGTCTTGAGGGCGCCGAGCAGCTGATCGCTGTCGGGCCACGCCGGCTGTTGCCGGGCGGGCCGGTCCTGCCACGACGACGGTGTCCAGGCCACGGTCATGTCGCGAGCCTACAAACGACGTCGTTGATGACGCGGTCCAGTTGGGTGAGCGCGGCGTCGGCGACGGGCGGTGGGAAGAACGCGACCGTCGTCGCTCCGGCGGCGCCGAGCGCCTCGACATGGGCCTCCACGTCGTCGGGCGTGCCGATCGCCCCGAGCTCGATCCACCAGTCGTCCGGCGCGGTGGCGACCCCGTCGACCCCGTGGCGATCGACGAGGGTGAGCAGCTCGTCGTGGAACGGCGCCGACTGGAGGCCGAAGTTGCCGCCGCTGGCGAGCGTCTCGGCGATGAATGGAGCGACTGCGCGGCGCGCTTCGTGCCGATCGTCGTCGATCGACACTGCCGTGTAGACGACCGTGTCGAAGCGGCCGGCCGGGTTGGCCGTGGCGAGCGAGTCGCGAACGGCCGACGGCCCGGTGAGCTCGGTCAGGATGATGCCATCCGCGCATCGGCCCGCCGCGGCGAGCGACTTCGGTCGGCGCACTCCCGCGAGAACCGGCGGGGGCGGCGACGGGACGACGTCAAGTCGCACGTCGTGCAGTTCGACGTAGTCCCCGGCCATCGTGACGGATTCGCCGGCGAGCAGGCGTCGCAGGGCGGTGACGACCTCGGTGAGGGCGCCGACCGGCGACTCTGGACGGGCGCCGATCTGCTCCATCCACGACCGCACACCGTGACCGATGCCGGCGACGATGCGCCCAGGCGCCAGGCGAGCCATCGTGGCCAATTCCATCGCCGTCGTCGACACGTTGCGGGTGACCGCTGGGAGGATCCCGATGCCCACGGTCAGCGTCTCGCTGTGGGCGAGCGCAGTCGCCGCGAGGGTGATACCGGCCGTGTAGAAGCAGTCCTCGATCACCCACAGCTCGTCGACGCCGCCGGCATCGAGGCGTCGGGCGAACTCGACGACGAGCGCCGGTTCGAGCTCGCGGGGGAAACAGACGCCAAGGCGGGGGGAGGTGGTCACGACGCCATCATCGCGTCGATCGCCCATCTGGGCGGCGTACGGTCCGATTTCCCGAGGTTTGGCCGCCCAGATCGGCAAACGGACCGGAGGCCGCCCAGAACGGGTGGGTCAGACGGCGAGGATGCGCTCGGCGTCGTCGCGCAGTCCGGCGACGGCGCGCGACACGAGCCGGCGGGCGGCTTCGGCGGTGACACCGAGGCTCTCGCCGACCTCGCGGAAGCTCTTGCGCTCGCCGTCGAGCAGCCCGAAGCGGGCCTCCACGGCGTAGCGGGCGCGGCCGTCGAGCGTGCCGAGCAACTCGTCGAGGAGGTCGCCGTCGACCATCGACATCACGGCGTCCTCGGGGGTGCCTTCGCCGTTGGCCATCAGGTCGCCGAGCGTGGCATCGCCGTCGTCGCCGACGGTCTTGTCGAGCGAGACCGGGGTCGTGAGGCGGTGCAGCTCGGCGTTGGCCTGGTCGAGCGTCTCGCCGTCGCCGGAGGCCTGGCGCAGGGCGGCCCGCAGGCTCGCCGAGCGATCGCCGGGGATGCGGATCAGGCTGGCCTTCTGGTCGAGCGCCCGGCCGATCGCCTGACGGATCCAGAACGTGGCGTACGTCGAGAACTTGAAGCCACGCCGCCAGTCGAACTTGTCGACGGCGTGCTCGAGCCCGAGGTTGCCCTCCTGGATGAGGTCGAGGAGATCCATGCCCTGGGGCAGCGGATAGCGCCTGGCGATGGAGACCACGAGGCGCAGGTTGGATCGGATGAAGCGGTCCTTGGCGTCGGCAGCTGCGGCGACGGCGTTCTTCAACGCCACGCTGCGCTTACCGTTGGCCAGCTGCTCGGCGGCCTCGCGGCCGGCCTCGATGACGCGCGAGAGCTCTCGCTCGTCCTCGGCGGTGAGCAGGGGAACCTTGCCGATGTCGTTCAGATACAGGCCGATGGAATCGTTCATTGTGTGGTGGTCAACCGTTCGTTCGCTGTTTTCATTCCCACCTGCTGAGCAGGCAACACAGCCGATTTCGACGGCGAAGGTTCGGGGGGTGTGTCGGAGTTCGCGCTGGTAGTACCCCAGCGGAGGAATCGGGAAACCTCAGGATAACAAGGCTGTCAACCGACTTTCACGTCGCGTTCGCCGATCTTCAGGCTCCGCGGCGGGGACGGGCCCGAGCCGTACACTCGCGCCGTGCCGCCACCGGGTTCCCCAGCTGCACCGAACGCTGGACACGTGGCCCGGATCGGCCTGTTCGGAGGGACCTTCGACCCGCCGCACGTCGGCCACCTGGTCACCGCCGTCAACGTCCGCCACGCCCTCGGACTCGACATCGTGTTCTTGATGGTCGCCAACATTCCCTGGCAGAAGCAGGGGGAACGCACGATCACCCCGGCCGTCGACCGCTTGGCGATGGTCGAGGCGGCGGTCGCCGATGTCCCCGGACTGGCCGCCGGACGTTTGGAGATCGACGCCGGGGGGCCGAGCTACACCGCCGACACGTTGGCGGCCCTCGCTGAGCGGTATCCCGGGGCCGACCTGTTCACGATCGTCGGTGATGACGCCGCCGCCGGGCTGCACACGTGGGAGCGGTTCGAGGAGGTCATCGCCCAATCGTCGCTGGTTGTCGTCGATCGGCCTGGCGAGGCGGTGCAGCTCCCCGACGATGTCGCCTGGATCCACGTCGAGGTTCCGCACCTCGAGGTCTCGAGCACCGACCTGCGGGCACGATTCAACGACGGACGGCCACTCGACTACTTGATCACCGACGCCGTGCTGACGATCATCGAGGGGCGCGGCCTGTACACGATGGTGCCCGCCCGATGACGGTGTCGCGCCATCGGCGGCGGATGACGACCACCCGGGCGGTCGTCGCCTCACTCGTCGGCCTGGTGATCGCCGTCGGGCTCGGGCGCTGCCGGCTACGTCGCCATCGCCAACACCACCGACGGCGAGGTGGTCGGCGGCGGCGCCACAGAGGTGACCTTCCCGGCCACTCCGACGGCAACGCTGGCCATCGTCGATGACGACGGTGACCTCGCCTCGCTCGCCGTGCTCGCTGTGCGCCCGGACGACGACTCCGACGAGGGCCGTGGTGGAACGGTCGTCCCGATACCGATCAGCGCCGACTCCTCGGGCGGCTTCGGGACCGAACGCACCCCGCTCAACGAGACCGTGGAACTGTTCGGGGCCGAGTCGCTCGCCGACGAAGTGCCGGTGCTGCTCGGCGTCGGAGTCGACCAGCTGGCGGTCCTCGACCAGGACGAGCTGGCTGCGTTGCTCGCCCCGATCGGCCCGATCGAGGTGAACCTTCCTGCGGCCGTCATCGATGGTTCCGGCCAAGAGATCGCCGGGCCGGGTGTCCAGACGCTGACTCCCGAGCGGGTTGCCGAGCTGTTGAGCGCCACGCGATGGCGACACCACCGGTGCGGATCGCTACCCGATCGACGTCGCCATCTGGGCGGCGATCGCCGATGCCGTCGGCGATGGGTCGACGACCGAGAGCGCCGAACCGTCGACGAGCGCCCCCGATGTCGAAGGGCGGGTGCTCGATCGGGTGCTGCAGGGGCCGATCTCCGTGCAGCCGCTGCGGTCGTCGCCGATCGTCAGCCTCGATCGCAACCCGCGGGGCGTCGACGCCGTCGCTCTCGATCGACCGGAGGTGCTCGTGATCTTCGGGCATATCGCCCCGAGCAAGGTCGCCGCCCCGAATCCCGGCTACAACTTCCGCATCGTCAGTCCGTTCTCCGACGAGCAGCTCGCCGACGGCGTGTCGCGGCTCGATGTCGCCTACACGGCGACGGACGCAGTCCTCGGGAGCGATGCCAACGTCGTCTCGGTCGACACGTCGTCGGGCGAGGCGGGAGCAGCCACGGTGATCGAGGTCGGTGACGAGAACCTGATCCAGGCGGCCAACACGCTGAGCGAGGTGTTCGGCACCGTGGAGGTGCGCATCGCTGACCCGCGTATCGCCGGGGTCGACGTGGTCGCCACGCTGGGCACCGACTACCTCAGCCGGCTCGACTCCGCCGCGGCGACCGCGACCGTCCCCGCCACGTCGACGGGGGGTTCGACTGCCGCCCCCGAGACCTCGGTGGGAGCCGCCGGATGACGATCGACGCAGAGTCGTTGGAGGTCGCCGTCACCGCCGCCCGGCGAGCAGACGACAAGCAGGGCCGCAACATCGTTGTCCTCGACGTTCGTGGCGTGCTCGGCATCATCGACTACTTCGTGGTCGTCGACGCCCCCAACCGGCGCCTCGTCCGCACGCTCGTCGACGACGTCGAGGCCGGCGTGCGCGAGGTCGGCGGGCGGTCACCGCTACGAGTCGAGGGCGAGCGCGAGCAACAGTGGGTGCTCATCGACTACGGCGACGTCGTCGTCCACATCTTCCTCGACGAGGTGCGACGGTATTACGAGATCGAGCGCCTCTACCGGGACGCGCCGACGATTCCGTGGGCCGGCGAGCAACCCGAGCAGCCCTAGGTTGGCGTTGTGCGCAGCTCGCTCGAATCTCTGTTGGCCGACCGTGAGGTGGTGCTCGCCGACGGGGCGACGGGGACCAACTACTTCGACATGGGCCTTGGGTCGGGCGAGCCTCCCGAGTTGTGGAACGTCGAGCATCCCGACAGGGTCGCCGACCTGCATGACAGTTTCGTCGGTGCGGGTGCCGACATCATTCTCACCAACACGTTCGGCTGCACCCGCAACCGATTGAGCCTGCACCGCGCCGAGCACCGGGTGTTCGAGCTGGCCAAGGCGGCGGCGACGATCGCCCGAACGGTGGCCGACGCCGCTGACCGCCCGATCGTCGTCGCCGGATCGGTCGGTCCGACGGGGGAGTTGTTCGCCCCGCTCGGCGCGCTCACCCACGATCTGGCGGTCGCCTCGTTTCGGGAGCAGATCGAGGGCCTCGTGGCGGGCGGCGTCGATGTCGTTTGGATCGAGACGATGTCAGCGCCCGAGGAGGTGCGCGCCGCGGCGGCCGCGGCGATCGACGTCGGGGTGCCGTACACCGCGACGTGCTCGTTCGACACGGCCGGGCGCACGATGATGGGAGTGTTGCCGGGCGATCTCGTTCGTGTGTTCGACGGGCTGGCGGTTGCCCCCTTGGCCTATGGCGCGAACTGCGGCGTGGGCGCCCCGGACATTCTCGTCTCGCTGCTGGCGATGACTGCCGCCGACCCGAGTGCGGTGACGATCTGCAAGGGCAACTGCGGAGTCCCCCGATTCCAGGGCACCGAGATCGTCTACACGGGCACCCCGGAGCTGATGGGGCGCTACGCCACGCTCGCCGCGGCTGCCGGCGCCCGCGTGATCGGCGGCTGCTGTGGCACATCGCCGGAGCATCTCGCGGCGATGCGGGAGGCCGTGGATCAGCACCAACCGGTCGCCCGCCCGGACCTCGACGCCATCGTCGCCGAGGTCGGCCCGCTCACCAACAGCGGGCCACGTGCGATCGGCGAGCGCATCGGCCAACGTTCTGGGCGCAGATCGTTGCGCACCTCGTGAGGATCGGCGCCCAGAAGCAGGGGAGTCGGTCAGTAGGTGAGGCTCGGGTACCAATCGGTGCCGCGGCCGTCGGGCAGCGTGTCGAGGAGCAGCCACAACGGGTCGAGCTGCACGGCACCTCGCGGGTCCTCGCCCGGATCGGCCATCGCGTCGGTGATCTCGTCGCCCCAGAAGTGACGAACGACTCCATCTCGCCGGGTGAATACGTTGTAGGCGGGTAGGTCGCCGTCGTCGGGATGGACGTAGTCCCTGGTGTAGTCGCCGGACCGGTCGCTGAACACCGGCAGGTCGACCCAGCCACGCGACTTCTTGGCGTCGACGAGTCGCTCGATGGGCGAGCGAGCGGTAAAGGCGATAGCGGCGCGCTGGTGGATGTCGTGGATCTTGTGGTCGAGCCCGCCCATCAGCGACGTGCACATCGGGCACGGCCCATCGCGCTCTGGTCCGAACATGTAGCTGTAGATCACCAGCGTGTCGTGGTCGCCGAAGAGGTCGTCGAGCGTCACGTCAGCCCCGTCCTCGGCGACGAAGCGGTAGTCCCGGGGTACTTCGCCGCCAGGCGGCAGCTGGCGGCGCAGGGCGGCGACGCGCTCGATGTGCCTGCGCAGTTCGATCTCCTCGACGAGCAGCTGCTGGCGGGCACTGCGGTACTCGGCCGACTCGTTGGGGTGGCGGATCGGGTTGGATGCGGCCAGCTCGGCGGCGGGTTGCAAGGTGGTGGTCACCTGGTGAGAGACGATCCGTGCGGCCGAACTCATCGGTGGCCGGGCGGACCACAACTGGGCGGCCAAACGGCAGGAATCCGGACCGGAGGCCGCCCAGATCGGGAATGGACCGAGGCCGCCCAGAACGGTCAGGCGAACTCGTCGGGCAGCTCGGCCTTGCGGCGCTCCATGTAGTCGAGCAGCTCCTCGTCGATCGCCGGGTCGATCGAGGGTGGCTCGTACTCGGCGAGTCGCTGCTTCCAGATCCGGTTGGCCCGCTGGGCGGCGTCGAGCCCGCCGTCCTCGGTCCACTGCTCGAAGCTCGAGTTGTCGGCGGTCGTGCTGCGGTAGAAGGCGTGCTCGAAGTTGGCCAA
Source organism: Ilumatobacteraceae bacterium (assembly GCA_963772825.1). Lineage (GTDB taxonomy): Bacteria > Actinomycetota > Acidimicrobiia > Acidimicrobiales > Ilumatobacteraceae > Desertimonas. The sequence continues at coordinate 172,618 of CAVYYX010000011.1, forward strand.
GGTGTGCGCTGAGCCGAGGAAGTGCTGTCCCGGCGGGTTCTCGCGGATCGCGTCGAGCGCTTGTCCGTTGGCGGACAGGTCGACACCCTTGACGAACACGGCCATCATGCCGAGTTGGTCCTCGTCGAGGATGAACTTCTCGTAGCCGATCGCCAAACCGCCCTCCAACCAGCCGGCGGCGTGCAGCACGAAGTTGACGCCGGCCATGATCGTCGGCAGGAGCGTCGCTGCGCTCTCGTAGGCGGCCTGGGCGTCGGGCAGCTTCGAAGCGCACAACGAGCCGCCGCTGCGGAACGGCAGGTTCAGGCGGCGGGCGAGGGCGGCGAGGGTGTAGAGCACGAGGGCCGGCTCGGGGGTGCCGAACGTCGGTGCCCCCGTCTGCATCGACATCGAGCTGGCGAACGATCCGAGGACCACTGGCGCGCCGGGCCGGACGAGCTGGGTGAAGGCGATCCCGGCCATCGCCTCGGCGAGCGTCTGGGCGGCGACACCGGCGACGGTCACCGGGGCCATCGCCCCGGCGAGGATGAACGGGGTGATGATCGTCGCCTGGTTGGCGGCGGCGTAGACCTCGGCGGCGGCGAGCATCGTGGCGTCCCACACGAGCGGAGAGGAGGCGTTGATCAGGCTGGTCATCACGGTTCGGTCGGCGAGATCGCCACCGAAGGCGATTCGTGCCAGCTCCACCGAGTCGGCGGCTCGCTCGCCCGCCGTCACCGAGCCCATCAGCGCCTTGTCGCTGTAGCGCAGGTGGCTGTACACCATGTCGAGGTGCCGCTTGCTCACGGGGATGTCCACGGGCTCGCACACCGTCCCCCCGGAGTGGTGCAGGTACGGCGACGAGTAGGTCAGCTTGACGAAGTTCTGGAAGTCGACGAGCGTGGCGTAGCGCCGGCCGTTGTCGAGGTCGTGGGCGAACGGCGACCCGTAGTTCGGGGCGAACACCGTCGCGTCGCCGCCGATCACGACGTTGTGGGCCGGGTTCCTGGCGTGCTGCACGTAGCTGGATGGTGCGGTGGCGGCAAGGGCGCGGGCCAGGCCGCGGGGGAACCGGACACGTTCGCCATCGGTATCGCAACCCGCTGCAGCGAAACGGTCGACCGCTGAGGGGTAGCCGCGCACGTCGATGCCGACCTCGGCAAGGATCGTGTCGGCGTTTGACATGATCGTGTCGAGGCCTTCGTCGCTGAGCACCTCGACGGGCTTCATCGTCCGCGTCAGGAAGGCGTCGGCATGGGTGGCGGCTGCGGCCCGCATCGCTTGGCGGCCGGCTCGACCTCCTGCCCGGCGGCCGTGTGGCTGATCGGTCATCGGCGCCTCCTTCGAGTCCCGTCGGTCGCCGATCGGCGAGGGGGCAGGGTCACCAGCGCGGCAAGTTGGTCGGTCGGCGCCGACGCGTGGGGCAGCGCCATCGCCGCGACGAACAGCTCCTGGAAGCGCGGCTCGGTCGCCGTCTCGATCTTGTCGATGCTCAGCACCGCCGTCTCCATCTCCCGACGCGCCGTCGCCGACAGCAGGGCCATCACCGCCCCGGCACCAGCGGCGTTGCCCACGGAGCGGACGCCGTCGAGCGGGCAGTCCGGGACCAGCCCGAGGACCATCGCGTGCAGTGGGTCGATGTGTGCTCCGAAGGCGCCGGCGAGTCGGATGTCGGTGACGGTCGGGTTGCCGGCGTGCTCGAGCAACAGGTCGACGCCGGCGCGCAGTGCCGCTTTGGCGAGCTGCACCGCCCGCACGTCGTTCTGCGTGACCGAAAGCTCGGTGCGATCGTCGCGGTAGAACGCGTAGCGGTAGGTCCGCCCGTCGGCCACGACCCTGTCGGTTCGTGACGCGTTGTCGCCGACGATCGTGCCGTCGGCGTCGAGAAGACCGGCGAGGTACATCTCGGCGAGCAGGTCGATGATCCCCGAGCCGCACAGCCCGGTGACGCCGGTGGCGGCAACCGCCGACCCGAAGTCCGGATCGTCGCTCCACGGGTCCACGCCGATCACCTTGACCGTGGGCTCCAGCGACTGCGGGTCGATGCGCACACCCTCCACCGCCCCGGCCGTCGCCCGCTGCCCGCAACTGATCTGGGCGCCTTCGAAGGCCGGTCCCGTCGGGCTCGATGCGGCGAACTGGTGGCGATGGTCACCGAGGACGATCTCGGCGTTCGTGCCGATGTCGACGACGAGCTGCATTTGCTCGCTGCGATGTGGCCCCTCGGCGAGGACCATCGCCGCAGCGTCGGCCCCGACGTGGCCGGCGATGCACGGGCCGGCGTAGAACGAGGCGAAGGGCAGGTCGAGCCCGATGTTGGCGGCGGGGCCGGACACGGCGGCGCTCGTCGCCAACGTGAACGGTGCGCTGCCGAGTGGCGTCGGGTCGATGCCGAGCACCAGGTGGTGCATGATCGGGTTGCCGACGATCACGACGTCGAGCACCCGATCACGGCGCACGTCGGCGGTGGCGAGCAGCTCGCCGATCAGCTCGTCGACCGCGTCGCGGACGGCAGCGGTGAGCCGCTCGTCGCCGCCGGGGTTCATCATCACGTAGGAGACCCGGCTCATGAGGTCCTCGCCGAAGCGGATCTGCGGGTTCATCCGCCCGCCGCTGGCGAGCACCTCGCCGCCGAACAGGCTGCACAGGTGGCCGGCGATCGTCGTCGAGCCGACGTCGACGGCGACCCCGAAGGCCTCGTCGACGAACCCAGGCCAGATGGCCATCACGCGTCCGTCGCGGATCGCGGCTGTCGCCGTGCCGCCGGCGATCGCCGCGTGGACGGCTGGCAGCACGTCGGTGGCCAAGTCGTCGACGACCTCGCCGTGCTGTTCGGCGACTGCGGCGATCACGAGGTCTGCGGCCGACAGCCCAGACCCGAGGGCGGCCGGGGCGACTTCGACGTAGCGCACGGCGAACAGCGGGTCGACGACGAGCTTGGGCAGGTCGAGGGCGCCGAGCTCCTTGCGCACGACCTGACGGTGCACCTGGCTCGCCGCCGGAACGTCGATGACCGTGTCGCCGCGGATCGCGGCGACACAGCCGAGGCGGTGACCGCTGGCCAACGGTCGGCCGCCGCGGTAGTCCCGCTCGAGCGCCGACCATCCGTCGAGCTCAGTGCCGGACGTCGTGATGTTCCACTTGGCGAAGGCACCGATCGAGGGCACGACCTGGCAGCGCCCGCAGATCCCCCGGCCACCGCACACGCTGTCGAGATCGACACCGAGCTGACGGGCAGCGGCGAGCACGGTCGTGCCGTCGCCGACCTCCCCGGTCAATCCGGACGGCGTGAACACAACCCGGTGCTTCATCTCACCGCCGCCGACTCTCAGGCCAATTGTGAGCAGGATGTTGCTCACAATTGGCTCCGGAGTGCGTGGCGTTCACTCGACGCCGCCGTTGAAGGCGAGCTTGCCGAGGCGTTCGTCGGAGTACTCGGCGTCGAGGCGGGCTGCGGCGTCCTGGGCGGCGGCCGCCGGATCGCCGTCGCAGGGCGTGCTCACCCGTCGCCACTGGGCGACGTCCTCCTGGGCGGTGACGATGCGCGCCTTGCGCTTGGCCCGGTCGATCGCTCGCTGGAACTTGGCGTCGAGCACGACCTGGTGCCGTACTCGACCAGCCTGGCCGTTGACCTGGGCGGGGATGTCCCGCCACATGATGACGACGACCTCGTTGCGTTGGCGGGGCATGTCACGCGACCTTGTGGTTGAGGCCGACGGCGACTGCGGTGGTGAACGGCTCGAGCCCGGTGTGCTCGTGGCGGAACTCGAGCCCGAGCCGTTCGGCAGCCGCGGTGGCGGCGACGAGCACGGCTGGGTCCCCGCTCTGGGACAGCAGCACGACGCGTCGATAGTTGCCGAAATAGGTCAGCAGCAGCGAGGGATGCCGGTCGAGGCCGAGTCCCTGCCAGACGAGCACGTCGAAGTGCTTGGCCAGGAAGTCGGTGAGGTAGAACGTGCCGGGCTCTCCCTCGTGTAGCGCTGCGAATCGCTCGCTGCCGGCGAAGAACTCGTAGCAGTGGGCGCCCGGGAGCCGTCCGATGCCGGGGTGCTCGGCGAGGAAGGCGTCGAGGGCACCGCCGGTCCCGCAGTCGGCGTAGGCGACGAACACCTCGCGCTCGCCCCCGGCGTCGTCGAGCACCTGACGCAAGGCCGGGACGATGCGCTCGGGGCGGTTGTGCAGGTTGGCCGGGAGGTAGCGCACCTCGATGTCGTCGAGATCCTGCCCGGCGAGCACCGCTCGCAACTCGCTGGCCAGCGCACCGCATGCGACGACAAGTGGGGCTGCGTCACGATTCATTGCACGGACGGTCCCGGGGGCTCGGCGGCGCGCCGGGCGCGGCGGGCGCTGACCAACTGCTTGGCCGTCTCGGCGGCCACGGAGGCGTCGCGGCAGTAGGCGTCGGCGCCGACCGCCTTGCCGAACTCCTCGTTGAGCGGCGCGCCGCCGACGAGCACGATGTAGTCGTCGCGCATCCCCTTGCTGGTGAGCGTGTCGACAACGACCTTCATGTACGGCATCGTCGTCGTCAGCAGCGCCGACAGGCCGAGGATGTCCGGCTGGTGCTCCTCGATGGCGGCGAGGTACTTGTCGACGTCGCTGTTGATCCCGATGTCGAAGACCTCGAAGCCGGCGCCTTCGAGCATCATCGCCACGAGGTTCTTGCCGATGTCGTGGATGTCGCCCTTGACCGTGCCGATGACCACCTTGCCGATCGGCTCGGCGCCGGTCTCGGCGAGCAGCGGGCGCAGGATCGCCATCCCGGCCTTCATCGCGTTGGCGGCGAGAAGGACCTCTGGGACGAACAGGATGCCGTCGCGGAAGTCGATGCCGACGATGCGCATGCCCTCGACGAGCGATTCGTCGAGGACCCGATCGGCGCCCCAGCCGCGGTCGAGGAGGATCGTCGTGCCCTCGACGATCTCGTCGGCGAGTCCGTCGTAGAGATCGTCGTGCATCTGCTTGACGAGGTCGCCGTCCGAGAGCAGGGCGAGGTCGATCTCCTGCGCGTCGGTCATGGCCCCCAGCTTCTCACGATCCGGAACCCGCCCGCATCGTGGAACGCTCCGGGCGTTGCTCGTGGCGATAGAACGGCACGTCGAGCGGCGCCAGCGGCGTGTTGCCGAGGATCAGGTCGGCGGCCTTCTCGGCGATCATCATCACCGGCGCGTAGATGTTGCCGTTGGTGACGTACGGCATCACGGAGGCGTCGACGACGCGCAGCCCGTCGATGCCGTGGACGCCCATCGTGTGCGGATCGACCACCGACTGCTCGCCGGTGCCCATCGCGCACGTGCACGACGGATGAAGGGCGGTCTCGGCGTCGTGGGCCACCCAGTCGAGGATCTCCTCGTCGGTGGCGACGCCGGGACCGGGCGACACCTCGCCGCCGTCGAAGGGGGCGAACGCCGGCTGGCCGAGGATGTGGCGGGCCACGTGGATCGCCTCGACCCACTCGCGACGGTCGTCGGGTGTCGACAGATAGTTGAAGCGCAGTGCCGGCTTGACGCGGGCGTCCGGCGACGTGATGCGCACCGAACCGCGCACGTCCGAGTTCATCGGACCGACGTGCACCTGGTAGCCGTGGGGTGCGGGCGGCCGCGAGCCGTCGTAGCGCACGGCGATCGGCAGGAAGTGGAACATCAAGTTGGGGTAGGCGACGTCGTCGTTGCCGCGCACGAACCCGCCTGCCTCGAAATGGTTCGTCGTCCCCGGGCCGCGTCGGAGAATCCACTGCAGCCCGATCCATGGCCGCCGGCGCCAGGCGAGCAGCGGGTTGAGCGACACCGGCTGGGTCGCCGCGTGCTGGACGTAGACCTCGAGGTGGTCCTGCAGGTTGGCACCGACGCCGGGTAGGTCGTGGACGACCGGGACGCCGACGTTGCGCAGATGGTCGGCGGCGCCCACGCCGGAGACCTGCAGCAGTTGCGGCGAGTTGAAGGCGCCGCCGCAGAGGATCACATCGCCGGCGGTGACCGAGCGCTGCTCGCCGCGCCAGGTGCGGTACTCGACACCGGTGGCCCGCCGCCCGGCGAAGCGCACACCCATCACGTTCGCCCGGGTCACGACGTCGAGGTTGCGACGGCTGCTGACGGGGTGGAGGTAGGCGCGAGCTGCGCTGAGCCGCCTGCCGCGATGGAGGTTCTGGTCGAAGCGGGCGAAGCCCTCCTGGCGGAAGCCGTTGACGTCGTCCGTCAGCTGATAGCCGGCCTCCTGGACTGCTTCGAAGAAGGCACCGAACAGCGGGTTGGTGGCCTCACCGCGTTCGAGCACGAGTGGTCCGCCCTTCCCGCGGTAGTCGTCGGCACCTGCCCGGCAGTCCTCCATCCGCTTGAAGTAGGGCAGGCAGTGGGCGTAGTCCCACCGCTCCATGCCCGGGTCGGCGGCCCACCGCTCGTAGTCGAGCGGGTTGCCGCGCTGGAAGATCATCCCGTTGATGCTCGACGACCCCCCGAGCACCTTGCCCCTCGTGTGGGCCACTCGCCGCCCGCCCATCTCGGGCTCCGGCTCGCTCTCGTACTTCCAGTCGTAGAAGCGGTTGCCGCTCGGGAGCATCAGCGCTGCGGGCATGTGGATCAGCACGTCCCACCAGTAGTCAGGGCGCCCCGCCTCGAGGACGAGCACCCGGGTTGCGGGGTCTGCGCTCAGCCGGTTGGCGAGCACGCAACCTGCCGAGCCACCGCCGACGATCACGAAGTCGTACGACGAACTCATCGCGCCAGCCGGCGGCTGAATTGCTGGGCGGCGTCGACCACCCTGGCGGCGATCTCTGCCGGGTCGTTGTCTCCGGGGAAGCGGTAGGAAGGACCGTGCAGGTGCAGCGCGGCGACGGCGTGGCCGTCTGCGCCGAGCACCGGGGCGGCGACCGAGTTGATGTCGGCGGCGAACTCGCCGTAGACCCACTCGCTGCCCCGGCTGCGGATCGCCGCGAGGCGCCGACGTAGCTTGGCCGGTGCGACCATCGTCCGCGGTGTGAGGCGGGGCAGCGGTCCAGCCAGGATCCTCTCGCGGTCCGCCGCGGGGACATTGGCCAGGAGCACCAGTCCCGACGACACGCAGTGCGGCGGAACTCGTTCCCCCGTCCAGTCCCTCATCTGCACCTCGCCGGTCGCGCTCACCTGGGCGAGATACAGCGTCGTGTCGCGGTCGAGCACCGCCAGCCCGGCGTCCTCGCCACTCCAGCCGACGAGCGCGGCGAGGATCGGCCGGGCGAGGGTGACGAGATCGTCGTGCCGACCCGTGCCGTTGGCCAGATCGCCGATCAGCGGTCCGATCCGGAACCCATCCGCGGTCTGGACGACCGCCCCGAGCGCTTGAAGGGTGGACAACAGTCGCGAGACCGTGCTCTTGGGGAGGTCGACGACCTCGGCGATCTGCGTCACCCCGGCTTCAGCACCGGCGAGGCAGCGCAGGATGGCGACCGCCCGCTCGACCGACTGGACGTTGCTCATCGTCGAGATTGGTGAGCGCAGACGACAGGTTTCCGCTGCGTCAGCTCACCAATGTTGGGGGAGGGGGCCGTGTCAACCGCCGGTCGTCGCCGGCGCGGTGGCCGGTGCCGACGACGCCGGCGCCGTCGGGGGCGGGTCTCCCGACAGCCACGCGGACCACACGTCCTCGTTGTCGGCGACCCACTGGGCGGCGACCTCGTCGGCCGGCTCGCCGTCGATCTCGACCGCCGGGAGCATCGACGACTGGTCCTCGTTGGTCAGCGTGAACCAGGCGAGGAAGTTGCTCACCGCTGGGTCCTTTTCGGCAACGTGGGCGCCGGCGATCTTGACGAGGACGTCCTCCGGATAGGCGCACGCGATCTCCGCCGGGTCGGCGTAGCACTCGTCGGTGTACTCCGGCAGCTCGACGGGCACGAGGTCGTACTTCGCCGCCGCCGCGGTCGGCACCCACCAGTACATGAGGATCGGCTCCTCGGCGGCGACCGCCGAGTCGAGGGCCGCCACGGTGGCGGCCTCGGAACCCGAGAACACCACCTGTAGCGGTAGCCCGAGGTTCTCGATGATCGCCTCGTCGTATTGCGAGTACGACGGATCGGTGCCCAAGAAGCGACCGAGGTCGCCCGTCTCCGCGCTGGCGAACTGGCTGGCCACCTCGGGATCGAGGAAGCCCTCCCACGTCACCGTCTCGGGGAACTGCTCCTGGACGTAACGCGGCACGTACCAGCCGATCTGCCCGATCGCCCCGAGGGGACCGATGCCGACGACCGTGGCGTCGTCGAGATAGGCCTGTTCCTCGGCGGTGACGCCGGACGGCCACACCTCGAGGCAGCAATCGAGGTCACCGGCGGCGAGCCCGGCGAACATCGTGTTCTCGTCGATCGCCGTGATCTCCACCGAGTTGCCGAGGTTTTCCTCGATGAGGATCTTGGCGACCTCGGCGTTGAGCGCCGACGCCGTCCACGGGTTCTGCACGAGCACGATGCCCGGCAGGTCACCGCTGCGCGGACGGCGGACGATGCGCCGTCCAGCGGTTGGCGTGTGTCGACCAGCCGCCCCGGCCCAGGCCGGCAGCGTGCCGACCGCACCGGCTGCCGCCGCCGCGGACATCATCTGCAGGAACCTTCTGCGCTCCATCCCCGTCCTCCTTTGAGCAGCCCGCCGTGGGCCGCCACGTGGTTGCCAAGTGTTCCACAGTGCGGACCCCGCCCGCGACGCGGAACAGGTCGATTACGGTCGGAACGATGGGCACGGAAGACACGTACACCAAGATCCTCCTCGACGAGTCGGAGCTGCCCACGCAGTGGTACAACGTGATCGCCGACCTGCCGTCGCCGCCGCCTCCGCCACTGCACCCGGGCACTCACGAACCGGTCGGGCCGGACGACTTGGCGCCGTTGTTCCCGATGGCGCTGATCGAGCAGGAGGTGACCAGCAAACGCTACGTCGACATCCCCGGAGGGGTCCTCGACGTGTATCGCCTGTGGCGGCCGAGCCCGCTGTTCCGGGCCCGCCGGTTGGAGCGCCTGCTCGACACCCCTGCGAAGATCTTCTACAAGTACGAGGGCGTCAGCCCAGCTGGCTCGCACAAGCCGAACACGTCGGTGCCCCAGGCGTTCTACAACAACGAGGACGGCATCCGCCGCCTGACGACCGAGACGGGGGCTGGGCAGTGGGGGAGCGCGCTGGCCTTCGCCACCGCCCAGTACGGGATGGAGTGCGAGATCTGGCAGGTCGCCGCTTCGTACCGCACCAAGCCGTACCGCAAGACGATGATGGAGGTCTGGGGAGCGACGCTGCACTCCAGTCCATCCGAGGTCACCGAGTACGGACGCGCGCTGCTCGCCGAGAATCCCGACCACACCGGCAGCCTCGGCATCGCCATCTCCGAGGCGGTGGCGGTTGCCGCCGCAGACCCCGAGACGCGATACGCCCTCGGCAGCGTGCTCAACCACGTGCTCTTGCACCAGACCGTGATCGGCGAGGAGGCCTTGCTGCAGCTCGCCAAAGTCGGCGAGACGCCCGACCTGCTCGTCGGCTGCACGGGTGGTGGATCCAACTTCGGCGGGCTGGCCTTCCCATTCCTGCGCGAGAAACTGGCCGGGCGCATCGACCCGACGATCCGCTGTGTCGAACCCTCGGCATGTCCGAGCCTCACCAAGGGCGAGTACCGCTACGACTTCGGTGACACCGCCGGGATGACGCCACTGCTGAAGATGCACACGCTCGGTCACGGCTTCATCCCCGAGCCGATCCACGCCGGTGGCCTGCGCTATCACGGGATGGCTCCGCTCGTGTCGCACGTCTACGAGGAGGGCCTCGTCGAGGCCGTGGCAATTCCCCAGCGCGAGTGCTTCGCCGCCGCTCTCAGCTTCGCCCGTGCCGAGGGAATCATCCCCGCGCCCGAGCCGACCCATGCCTTGGCGGCTGCCGTGCGCGAGGCGCTGGCCTGCAAGGAGTCCGGCGAGTCGAAGGTCATCCTCACGGCGCTCTGCGGTCACGGCCACCTCGACCTCGCCGCCTACGAGACCTATCTCTCTGGCGAGATGGTCGATTACGAGCTGCCCGACGCGGCGATCGCCGCGGCGATGGCCGACGTGCCCGTGCTCGCCTGACCTGCTGAACGACCCAGCTGCCAACCTCGACCGGTACTGTTCGCCCATGGGGCGCGACACCGTTGTCGAGGTCGCCGACCTGTGGAAGGTGTTCGGGAGCGGCGACCATCGTCGGGCGATCGAGATGGCCACGGCGGGAGCGTCGCGGCAGGAGATCCAAGCGGTCACCGGCCAGACCGTCGCCGTGCGCGACATGTCCTTCGAGGTCGAGCGCGGCGAGACCTTCGTCGTGATGGGCCTGTCGGGGAGCGGCAAGTCGACGTTGATCCGCTGCCTGTCCCGGTTGATCGAGCCGACGTCCGGGAAGGTGGTCGTCGAGGGCGAGGACGTGACGGCGATGGATCCCGCCACCCTGCGCGCTCTGCGCCGCACGAAGTTGTCGATGGTCTTCCAGCACTTCGGGTTGTTCCCCCACCGGAAGGTGATCGACAACGTGGCCTACGGCTTGGAGGTGCAGCGGATCCCCAAGGCGGCGCGTCGCGAGCGGGCGGCCGCGGTGCTCGAGACCGTCGGCCTCGGCCCGTGGGCCAATCATTACCCGCAGCAGCTCTCCGGCGGGATGCAGCAGCGCGTCGGGCTGGCCCGGGCACTCGTCCTCGACCCCGCCGTGTTGTTCTTCGACGAGCCGTTCTCCGCCCTCGACCCCCTGATCCGCCGGGACATGCAGGACGAGCTGTGCGCGATGCAGATGCGCCGGCCGCGAACGATGGTCTTCATCACCCACGACTTCGACGAGGCGCTGCGGCTCGGCGACCGCATCGCGATCATGAAGGACGGCGTGCTCGATCAGGTCGGGACGCCCGAGGAGGTCGTCGCCGCGCCGGCGACGAACTACGTGCGCGAGTTCACCACTCACGTCCCCCAGGCCGAGGTGCTCACCGCCCGGCGGGTGATGGGCGCGGTGCGCGACTGCACTCGGCACGTCGAGGCCTCGGCGACGATCGCCGAGCTGATCCCGATGCTCCTCGGCGACCCGTCGCCGATCGCCGTCCACGAAGACGGTGAGCTCGTCGGCAGCGTCGCCGCGGCCGACGTCGCCGCGCTCTTGTCGCGCGAACGTCCGCACATCGCCGCACCGTGACGACGACTGCTGTCGCTCGATCGATCGGCCGGCGTCGGGATCTCACGCGGCTCGTCCCGCTCGGCGTGCTGGTGGCGTTCGTCGTCGTGGCCGTCGCGCTGCGTGGGCTCGGCAGCTTCCCAGCCAATTGGAACATCAACCTCGCCGATCCGATCGACGAGTTTCACGCCTGGGTTCGCGACAATCAGACCACCCATCCGCTGTTCACGTATTTCTTCCAACCGGTCAGCGATGTCGTCGACTGGTCGCTGGACACGCTCGCCGAGCAGCTCCAGGCGCTCCCGTGGTTCGCCCTGCCGCTCATCGTGGTGGGTCTGATCGGACGCACCGGCCACTGGCTCACGGCGATCGCCGTGGCCATAGCGATCGCCCTGCCGGGCATGTTCGGCCTGTGGCAGCCGACGATGGAGACCCTCGCGTTGATGCTCGTAGCTGTCGCGATCTCGGTACTGATCGGGGTGCCGCTCGGCGTGGCGGCCGGTCTCAACCGCCGCTTCTACGCGTTCATGAGGCCGGTGCTCGATGCCATGCAGACCGTGCCGTCGACGGCCTTCCTCGTCCCCGCGGTGCTGTTCTTCGGCATCGGCCCCGTGCCGGCGGCGGTGGCCACCGTCGTGTACGCGATGGCGCCGGTGGTCCGGCTGACGGCATTGGGAATCCGCCAGGTTCCGACGGAGACGGTCGAGGCGGGACACGTGTTCGGTTCGACGCGCAGCCAGTTGCTGTTCAAGGTGCAGCTGCCCCAAGCGATGCCGTCGATCCTCACCGGCGTCAACCAGACGATCAACATGGCCCTCGGCATCATCGTCATCGCCGCCCTCGTCGGCGCCGGCGGGCTCGGCCAGGAGGCGCTGGAGACGCTGCGCCTGCGCTCGCCGGGGCGCGGGCTCGTCGTCGGCGTGGCCATCGTCGCCGTCGCCGTGATGCTCGACCGGGTCAGTCGCTCGTTCATCCACCGGCGGACGGGCACGGGGTGGCGCACCCGAAGCAACCTCCCGTGGCTGGCAGCCGCAGGAGCCGTCGTCGTTGCCGTGGCCGCTGGCCGCCAGGCGGGATGGACAGAGTTCCCGGCCGACTGGGGCGTCACGTGGGCGGACTGGGTGAACGATGCAGTCGCGTGGGTACGCGACAACTGGCGGGACCAGACCAAGTGGCTGAACGAGTTCCTCGTCCGCGACGTCCACGTGCGCATCTCCTCGTGGCTCGAGCAGTCGGTCGCCTGGCCGGTTCTCATCGTCGGTGCGGCCCTCGCCGGCTCTGCCATTCGCGGCTGGCGGCTGGGCTTGTTCTGCGGGGTGGCGGTCACGGCGATCGGTCTCGTGGGCCTCTGGGAAGCGGCCTTGGTGACCCTCGTGATGGTGTGCATGGCCGTCGTCCTGGCGATGCTGATCAGCGTTCCGATCGGCTTGTTCGCCGGGCTACGGCCACGATTCGGAGCGGCGATCGGCCCCGTGCTCGACGGCTTCCAGACGATCCCGCCGCTGGTCTACGCGATCCCGTTCGTCACGATCTTCGACGTCGGCATCGTTCCGGGTGGAATCATCGCCTCGGTGATCTACGCCGTCCCGCCTGGAATCCGAGTCACCGCCCTCGGGGTCCAGTCCGTGCCGGGCAGCACGATCGAGGCGGCGACGACGTTCGGGGCGTCGCGCCGCCAGCTGCTCTGGGGCGTACGAGTTCCGCTCGCGTTGCCGACGATCATGCTCGCCGTCAACCAGGTGATCCTGATGGTCGTGGCGATGGTGATCATCGCCGGGCTCACCGGCGGAGGGGCGCTCGGTTACCTCATCGTCGATACGTTCACGCGGGTGGAGATCGGCCGCGGCGTCGAAGTGGCACTGGCCCTCACGCTGATGGCGATGGTCCTCGACCGCCTCACGCAGGGCCTCGCCGAGCGCCTGCAGCCCCCGCCCCCGACGCACTGAGCGCGCCACCCCGCGCTCCAACATCTGGGGAAGATCCGTGTCAATCGGCCTTCTGGGGAAGATTCGTGTCGAGGCCCTGACACGAATCTTCCCCAGAAGCAGCGGGACGGCGTCTGGACGGCCGCCGCAGCGTGTGTGTCAGAATCGGCCGCCCGGTCAAGATCCCAGGAGGTCGACGTGTCAGAGGCGAGTCAGGCGCTGCCTGAGCAGGCGAAATGCGTCGTCATCGGCGCCGGGATCGTCGGCAACTGCCTCGTCGGCCACCTCGCTCGACTCGGCTGGACCGACCTCGTGCAGCTCGACAAGGGCCCGCTGCCGAACCCCGGCGGCTCGACCGGCCACGCCTCCAACTTCATCTTCCCCACCGACCACAACAAGGAGATGGCCCTGCTGACGCTGGAGAGCCAGCGGCAGTACGTGGCGATGGACATGAACTCGACGTGCGGCGGCATCGAGGTCGCCCGCACGCCGGAGCGGATGGAGGAGTTCAACCGCCGGATGACGTCAGCGACGGCGTGGGGTATCGAATCGCGACTGCTCACACCGGTCGAGGTCAACGAGCTCGTGCCGTTCCTCGACGAGGAGGTCGTGCTCGGCGGGTTCTACACGCCGAGCGTCTCGGTGGTCGACTCGTTGGAGAGCGGCACGTTGATGCGCGAGGAGGCGGTCGCCAAGGGTGCCCTGCAGGTCTTCGCCACCACGGAGGTGCTCGACATCGAGGTCGAACCGTCCGGCGATCGACCCGTCGTGCGCGCCGTCGTCACCGACAGGGGGCGCATCGAGTGCGAGTACGTGGTGATCGCCTGCGGCGTGTGGAGCCCGCGCCTCGCGGCGATGGCCGGAGCGACGATCCCGTTGACCCCGGCGGTGCATCAGATGGCCGATGTCGGGCCGATCGACGTGCTCGTGGAGACGAACAGAGAGGTCGCCTACCCGATCGTTCGCGACATGGACACGTTCTGCTACGAGCGGCAATCCGCCGGTTCGATGGAGGTCGGCTCGTACGCCCACCGGCCGATCTTCCACCATCCCGACGACATCCCCTCCAACGAGGAGTCGGCGCTCAGCCCGACCGAGCTGCCGTTCACCGCCGACGACTTCGATCCGCAACTCGAGGGCGCCCTGGAGCTGATGGGCGAGATCCTCGAGACGGCCGAGATCCGCTATGCGATCAACGGCTTGCTGTCCCTGACGCCCGACGCCATGCCGGTGCTCGGCGAGACCGTCGAGGTCGCCAACCTGTGGAGCGCCGCGGCGGTGTGGATCAAGGAGGGTCCCGGTATCGCCCAGCTCGTCGCCGAGTGGATGACGTACGGGTATCCGCACCTCTGCGACCCGCACAGCAGCGACATCAGCCGGTTCTACCCGCACGAGCGCACCGAGCACCACATCGTCGCCCGTTGCGCCGAGCATTACAACAAGACCTACGGCATCGTCCACCCGCGAGAGCAGTGGGGGACCGAGCGGGGCATGCGGCGCAGTCCGTTCTACCCACGCGAGGAAGCGCTCGGAGCGGTGTTCTTCGACGCACACGGTTGGGAGCGCCCACAGTGGTACGAGAGCAACGCCGCGTTGTTCGACAAGTACCCGGCGGCCAACACGCCGCGGCCCCACGAGTGGGACGCCCGGTGGTGGTCGCCGATCACCAACGCCGAGCACCTGGCGATGCGCGACAGCGTCGGTATGGTCGATCTCACGGCGTTCAACGAGTTCGACGTCGAGGGGCCGGGCGCCGCCGCCGGGCTGCAGCACATCGTCGTCAACAACGTCGACGTGGCGGTCGGCAAGTCGATTTACACACCGCTGCTCACCCCACACGGCGGGTTCCGTGGCGACCTCACGATCCAGCGGCTCGGCGAGGAGCATTTCCGGATCATCACCGGGGCGTTCGACGGGGGCCGGGACCACTATTGGTTCCGCAAGCACCTCCCGGTCGACGGCTCGGTGACGTTCACGGACCGAACGTCGTCGTTGTGCACCCTCGGGCTGTGGGGACCCGATTCGGCGTCGGTGTTGGCCAAGGTGGTCACTCCGGAGCGACGCCACACGGGTGCCCGGGTGGACGTCTCGCAGGCGGAGTTCCCGTACGGCTCGGTGCGCGACCTGCTGATCGACGGGATCCCGTGCACCTTGTTCCGGATCTCCTACGTCGGGGAGAACGGATGGGAGATCTACACACAGGTCGAGCACGGCTTGCGGCTGTGGGACACGATCGCCGCGGCGGGCGAGGAGTTCGGCATCGTGCCCGTGGGCATCGGGGTGTACGCCGTGACCGGGCGCATCGAGAAGGGCTACCGGTTGATGGGCGCCGAATTGGAGAGCGAGTACGACCCCGTCGAGGCGGGTCTCGCTCGCCCCAAGGTGAAGTCGGCCGACTTCATCGGCAAGGAGGCCTACCTCGCCGCTCGCGCCCGTGCCGAGGCCGATGGTCCAGCGGCGACGTTGTGCACGCTGACGATGCTCGACCACACGTCGGCGGCCGGCATCGCGCGATACCCGGTCGGCGGCAACGAGCCGATCCTGACGCTCGAAGGCGAGCGCATCGTCGACGCCAAGGGTCGCGTGTCCCGGGTGACGACGGCGGGTGCAGCGCCCTCGTTGGACGCCTACCTGCTGATGGCCTACCTGCCGCCCCAGCACGCCGTCGAAGGCACCGAGCTGCGCGTGATGTACATGAACGAGCTGTTTCCCGTCGTCGTGTCGCGGGTCGGCAGCAAGCCACTGTTCGACCCCGATGACACCCGCATGAAGTCGTGAGGATCCTTGTTTGTGTGAAGCGCGTGCCGGCGCCCGGCTCGCGCATCAACGTCACTCCTGACGGGCTGGCCGTCGACACGTCGTTCCTCGGCTTCACCACGAGCCCGCACGAGGAGTGCGCGGTCGAGGCGGCGGTCCAGCTCGTCGAGCAGCACGGCGGACGCTCGACGGTGCTGACGGTTGGCCCGCCGGAGGCCGAGGAGCAGCTGCGCTACGCCGTCAGTGTCGGCGTCGACGACGCCGTGCTGGTGCCCACGGATGGGATGGACTGGGACCCTCAGCGCACGGCGTCGGCCATCGTCGACGCGGTCTCCGCGCTCGAGGCGGACGCGCCCTTCGACCTCGTCCTGTTCGGCAACGAGTCGGCCGACTCCGGCGGCTTCCAGGTCGGCATCCGCGTCGCCCGGGCCCTCGGTCGGCCGGTCGTCAACGGCGCCAAGGCGCTGTCGATCGACGAGCGGGGTGTGCGAGTCGAGCGGGAGACCGATGCCGGCCGGGTCGTGTTCGAGCTGCCGACCCCGGCGGTCGTCGGGGTCAAGGAGGGCATCAACCTGCCGCGGTACCCGACGATGAAGGGGCGCCTGGCGTCCAAGAAGGTTGCTGTCACGACGATCGAGCCGGCCGCGGCACCGGGTGGCCAGCGACTGGTGTCCCTGGAGACACCCCCGGAACAGGCGAGTCACACGGTCGTGCTCGGGCAGGGTGCCGACGCCGCCCCGGCGGTCGTCGACCTGCTGAGTGAGATCGGGGTGCTCCCGTGAGTCGTGTTCTCGTGCTCGTCGAGCACGATCGCGGGACGATCGCGCCGGCGGCGTTGGAGGCGATGACGTTCGCTCGCTCGCTCGGCGAGGTCGTCGCCCTGACCGTCGGGGCGGCAGCCGATCGGCTCGCTGCGCAGCTCGGGGAGTACGGGGCGACCGAGGTGCACCAGGCTCACCACGGACTGCTCGATGACTACAACCCCGAGGCGTGCGGTGACGTGCTCGCGGCGGCGGTGCGCTTCCTGTCGCCGGACTTCGTGGTTGCGACGGGCACCGACGTGGGCAACGAGGTGCTGGCCCATGCGGCGGCCGTGCTCGACGTGCCGATGGTTGCCAACTGTCTGACCGTCGAGGCGACGGCGCCGTCGCGCGTTCGCCGGGTGCGCTGGGGTGGGTCACTCATCGAGACCGCCGAGGTCGGCTCACACCCGTGCCTGCTCACCGTGGCCGACCATGCCGTCGCTGCCTCGCCCGCCGAGACGCCGGCGCTGGGCACGCCACGACCGTTCGACGCCGAGATCGATCCCGGTGTCGCCCGCAGCGCGGTGATCGAGCGGGTCGAACGGGCGGCAGGGGTGACGCTGGCGACGGCTCGTGTCGTGGTCGGCGGCGGCCGCGGCGTCGGCTCGGCGGAGGGCTTCGCCGAGCTCGAGGAGCTCGCCGGGTTGCTCGGCGGCATCGTCGGGTGCTCGCGGGTGGTGACGAACAACGGCTGGCGCAAGCACACCGACCAGGTCGGCCAGACCGGCACGCGCATCGCCCCGGAGATCTACATCGCCTGTGGCATCTCCGGGGCGATCCAGCACTGGGTCGGGGCGATGTCGTCGAAGCGCATCCTGGCGATCAACACCGACCCCGCCGCCAACCTCGTCACGAAGGCCGACTATGCCGTGATCGGCGATCTCCACGAGATCGTCCCGGCGATCACCGCCGAGATCCGCCGCCGCGCCGCCGGCTAAGGACGTAGAACAGTCCGATCTGGGCGGCCAACAGCCGGGATTCCGGACCGATCGCCGCCCAGATCGCCGTGTGGACCGATCGCCGCCCAGATTGAGACCGTTTGATCGGTCGGTGGCGATTGGTATCGTCGAGGGCCGCACACGCGGGGCTGTAGCTCAGTTGGTAGAGCGCATCCATGGCATGGATGAGGCCAGGGGTTCAATTCCCCTCAGCTCCACTTCGTCGCTCGCCTGGGGGCTCGCTCCTTCGTGGAGCTTCGCTCCGCCGTTTTCTCTGCCTCCGGCGGCCGTTCAGGCGCCACGGAGGCTTACCCCGCCGGTGCTCTGCACGTCGGTGGTCGGGTTCACCATCGCACGTTGCGGTGCTGGGACCGGTCTACTGTTCTGCCATGAACCCGAATCGTTCGCGCCGGAGCATCCGATGATCCGGTGGCTGATCTCGATTGCGCTGCACCTCGGTGCCAACTTCGTCGGCCTGCTGATCGCCGACGTCGTGCTCGATGACCTCAGCATCCAGTGGGAGGTGTACATCTTCGCCGTGGCGTTCTTCACGCTGGTCGAGGTGATCGCCGGCCCGCTGATCACGAAGATGGCGCTCACGAACGTGCCGGCGCTGCGCGGGGGCATCGCCCTCGTCACGACGTTGGTCGGTCTGATCGTGACCGACCTCATCTTCGACGGGTTCAGCATCACCGGTGGCTGGACCTGGCTCGCCGCCACGGTCATCGTCTGGCTCGGCGGCGTGCTCGCGGCCATCGTGCTACCGCTGATCTTCCTGCGCAACGTGCGGGAAGAGAACAAGCAGGCGCCGCCGGCCGCGGATCGCACCTGGGCGCCCTGACGCCGACGTCGTAGCCGTCGAACCGCCGGGTCACCACGCCACCTCGGAGCAACCGGTGTGATCGATCGGCTCGATCTGCAGCGTCGCGTGGCCGATCCGGTAGCGCGTCAGCAGCAGCTCTCGCGCTGCGTCGAGCACCCCGTGCGAATCGCTGCCGTCGGCGACGCGCAGATGCGCCGATGCCACTTCCATGTCCGAAGTCAGGGTCCACACGTGCAGGTCGTGCACGTCGACGACCCCGTCGATGGCCGACAGTTCCCCGGCGACGGCGTCGAGGTCGAGGCCGGGCGGCGCCGACTGCATGACGATCCGCAACGCTCGGGCCGCGAGACGCCACGCCCGGGGCAGGATCCACACGCCGATGGCGATGGCGATCGCAGGGTCGACCCATGACCACCCCGTCGCCGAGATGACCACGGCGCCGACGATCACGGCGAATGAGCCGACGGTGTCCGAGAGCACCTCGAGGTAGGCGCCTTCGACGTTGAGCGACTCCTTGGAACCTGCGCGCAACAAGACGAAGGCCACGAGGTTGGCGAGCAGGCCGAGCACGGCGACGACCAACATCGTCGTCTGATCGATCTCTGGCGAGTCGCCGAAGCGGCCGATCGCCTCGATCACGACGTAGGCCGCGACGGCGGCGAGCAGCACGGCGTTCGCCAGGGCGGCGAGGATCTCCAGGCGATAGAGCCCGAACGTGCGGTGTCGTCGTTCGCTGCCTCGACTCGCAAGTTGGATGGCGGCGAGCGCCATGCCGACGCCGATGACATCGGTGACCATGTGCCCGGCGTCGGACAGCAACGCCAGCGAATTGGAGAGCAGCCCGGCGACGACCTCGACGACCATGAACGCCGCGAGCAGGACGAACGCCGCCAGCAGCGGACCCTTGTGCCGTTCACCTGCCCGGATCGAGATGTGGCTGTGCGTCTCGCGTCCGTGCTCGTCGTGGCCAGCCACCCGTTCAGTGTGCCGCGTGTTCCCTGTCACGTCCTTCGTCGATCCGACCCTCGGTAGATTGCCGGGCGATGGGGACCACGCAGACGTCGTCCCGACCGTCCATCGACGACGTCCTCACTCCGGCGCACCGTGCCGAGCTCACCGGCTTCTGTTACCGAATGCTCGGTTCGGCGTTCGATGCTGAGGACGCTGTGCAGGAGACCTTCACCCGTGCCTGGCGGGCCTACGACCGATTCGAGGGTCGTTCCGAGGTGCGTACCTGGCTCTATCGGATCGCCAGCAACGTGTGCTTCGACACGCTGCGCGGCCGACAGCGCCGCGCCCTGCCGATGGAGATGACCGGGTCGACGCCGGCATCCGACGGGCTGATCGGCGTGCCGCTCCCGGAGAGCGCGTTCGTCGAACCGGCCCCCGGCAACAGCGTGTCGACGCGCCCCAGCGACCCGGCCGAGGCCGCCGCCGAGCGAGAGTCGATCCGTCTCGCGTTCGTCGCCGCCCTCCAGCACCTGCCGCCGCAGCAGCGCGCCGTGCTGATCCTGCGCGACGTCTTGAAGTGGCACGCCAGCGAAGTGGCCGAGTTGCTCGACACGACGGTCGCCGGCGTCAACAGCGCACTCCAGCGGGCGCACGCCACGATGAACGCCCGGCAGCGCGCCGAGGTGCCGACGGTCGAGCCGGATGACGAGGCGCAGGGCGAGCTGCTCGCCAGGTACGTCGACGCCTTCGAGCGCTACGACATCGAAGCGCTGACGGCGCTGATCGCTGCAGACGCGACGCAATCGATGCCGCCGTGGGCGATGTGGCTGGAAGGGCGTGACGAGATCCTCGCCTGGTGGCAAGGCATCGGCGCCGGGTGTCGGGGGTCACGATTGATCGTCACCGAGGCCAACGGTTCGGTCGCCTTGGGGCAGTACAAGATCGACCCGGCGGGTGGCCACGCCCCGTGGGCGCTGCAGATGGTGCGCTGGGGACCCGATGGGATCGCCGAGTTCACCTTCTATCTCGACGCGGCGCGCCTGTTTCCGCTGTTCGGCCTCCCCGCTCACCTCGACTGATCTTCGGCGACGGGAATCGTCAGGCGGACCGACGTGCCCTTGCCGGCCTCGCTGTCGATCTCCACGGAGCCACCATGGGCGGACACGGTGGCGTCGACGATCGACAGCCCCAGTCCGGTACCGCCACGGTGGCGCGAGCGCGATGGGTCGGCGCGAAAGAACCGTTCGGTGACCCGCTCTGCCACTTCCGCGGACATGCCCTGGCCGCGATCGTCGACGGCGATCGTCGCCGACGTGTCGTCGCGGTCGACACGAATCGTCACCGGTACGTCCACCGCCGTGTGCACGAGGGCATTGCCGACGACGTTGGCGATCACCTGACGGAGGCGATCTTCGTCGCCATCAACGATGATCGGCGACGTCGCGATGTCGAGGGCGATCGGCCGTCCCGGCGACGTCGCCCTGGCGTCGTCAGCTGCATCGCGAGCGAGTGCCGACAGATCGACTCGCCGGACCTCGAGTGGCCGCTGCTCGTCGAGTCGCGCCAACGCCAGCATGTCCTCGACGAGCCGGCCGATGCGGGCGGCTTCCTGTTCGGTGCGGCGCATCGCGTCGTCGAGGGCCGCCGGTTCGGCGAGGCCGCCGTGGCGGTACAACTCGGCGTATCCCCTGATCGTCGTGACGGGCGTGCGCAACTCGTGGGAGGCGTCGGCGACGAAGCGTCGCAGTCGGGCCTCCGACTCCGCTCGCTCATCGAGTGCCGACTCGAGATTGCCGAGCATCGTGTTGAGGGCGACGGCAAGTTCACCGGACTCGGTTCCCGGTGCCGACTCGGGCACCCGGACGGTCAGGTCGCCCCCGGCGATGCGGGTTGCGGTGGCGGTCATCTCCTTGACCGGGCGGATCCCGAGGTGGACGACCCACCAGCTGACGAGGCCGAGGGCGGCGAGGATGGCGAGTGAGCCGATGACCTCGACGAGGAGCAAGCCCGAGATCGTGCGCTGAACGTCGTCGAGCGGGAGGGCGGTGATCGACGTGACGTCGCCGACCGGCCTGGCGAGGACCCGGTACGTGCCGCCACCCTCTGCAGCATCGACGGTGAAGGTGTTGGTGCCTGACGTCGGCAGGTTGTGGGGGTCGATGTCTGGCGCCTCGTCCTCGTCGCCGCCGACGTTCGGGGCGAAGACGGTCACGAGGTTCCCATCCGCGTCGACGTAGCCCTGAAACGCGTCGCTGCGGCGCTCTGGCGCGCCGTCCGGTGGGAGTCCGGGCGGACCGTCGCGGTCTCCTCTTGGTTCACCGAGCCACGGATCCCGACCAGCGCCGCCGGCGTACGACGCCAGCCGATCGTCGATCTCGTCGACGAGTTGGGCGCGCGTGGTCGAGGTGACGATGACGGCGACGACAACGAGGACGGCGGCCACGAACGCCATGCCGACGAGGAGGCGGGTGCGCAGGTTCATCGCACAGCCGCGCCGCTCAGTGCACGCGCAGTGCGTAGCCCACACCGCGCAGGGTGTGGATCAGCTTGGGTTCGACGTGGTCGACCTTGCGTCGCAGGTAACCGATGTAGGTCTCGACGACGCTGCCGTCGCCGCCGAAGTCGTAGCGCCACACGTGGTCGAGGATCTGCGCCTTGGAGACGACCCGGCCCTGGTTGATCAGCAGGTAGCGGAGCAGGTTGTACTCGGTGGGCGACAACGCCACGTCCTGGCCTGCCCGCCGGACGCGATGGGCATCGTCGTCCATCACCAAGTCGGCGCACTCGAGGACGCTGCCGGGTCGCCGGTCGTCGGACGTGCGACGCAGGACTGCCTGGGCTCGAGCGATCAACTCGTCGAGGCTGAACGGCTTCTGCAGATAGTCGTCACCCCCGAGCGTGAGGCCGCGGACCTTGTCCTCGGTCGAGTCGCGGGCGGTGAGGAACAGCACGGGTGTGCGGTCACCGTCGGCGCGCAGCCGGCGGCAGACCTCGAACCCGTCGAGGTCCGGCATCATCACGTCGAGGAGCACGAGATCCGGGCGATCCTTGGAAATCGTGTCGAGGGCCTGGCGGCCGTCGGCAGCTGTCGACACGGCGAAGCCGTGATGCTGCAGGGCGGCTGCGAGCATCGACCGCAGGTTGTCCTCGTCGTCGACGATGAGCAGATGCTGGCGCTTCACGATGACGAGCATGGCAGCGGTTGCTGGGAGTTTGCTGAGAGTCCTCCACGAGAAGTCTGTGCTCGCGCTGAGCGGGCTCCCAGCTGATTCACAGGATCGCTGGGCACGATGGCGCCCGACAGAACCGCTCAACCCCAAACCCGAACACGACAAGGAACGCCCGTGAACACTCCGTCGACCGATCCCGCGAGCAACCCCAAGCGGCGCCGGCGCGTGCTGACGTGGGGGCTCAGCGCTCTCGTCGTCGTGCTCATCGCCGCCGGTGGGTTCATCTGGTGGTTCTTCCGCGACGACGCTCCCGACACCGTGAACATCGCCGACGCCGCTGCGCAGGTCGACAGCGTCGACACGGCCGCCGCGGCGGAGTCGGCATCGGCGACGGCATCCACCGCGGCCGCCGCCGCAGCTACCACAAGTGCTACGGCAGCGAGCGACGTCAGCGGAGCGTGGTCCGTCGACACGTCGATCGGCGAGTTCAGCTACGAGGACTCGACCGGGACGTTCGTCGGGTTCCGGGTCGAGGAGGAGCTGACCGGCGTCGGTTCGACCACCGCCGTCGGCCGCACCCCAGAGGTGACGGGCACGCTCGTCATCGACGGCACGACGGTCACCGAGGTGACGATCGAGGCGGACATGACGGCGATCACGACCAACGAGAGTCGTCGCGACGACAAGGTCCAGAGCGCCTTGGGGACCGGCGAGTTCCCGACGGCGACGTTCGTGCTCACCGAGCCGATCGAGCTCGGAGCGAGTGCCGCCTCCGGCGAGGCCGTCACCGTGCAAGCCACCGGAGAGCTGACGATCCACGGGGTGACGACACCGGTCACGATCCCCCTCGACGCTCAGGTGGTCGGCGACAACATCGTGGTCGTCGGCTCCTTGGACATCGTCTTCGCCGACTACGGCGTCAGCGTGCCGAGCGCCCCGGTGGTGGTGTCTGCAGAAGACCACGGAGTCGTCGAACTGCAGCTGTTCCTCACCAGGGTGTGATCAGCGGGCCTCGGGACGTTGGCGGCCGACGGCCACCGGCAAGGCCACCCAGACGATGGCGAACACGGCGATCGCTGCTCCGGCGATGACGTTCGCTTCCGTCGTCCCGAACACGAGACGAGTGATGCACCACAACGCTGACGTCAGGGCCACGGCGAGCAGGATGATGCCGATGACGGCGAGGCGGATGCTCCAGATCAGCCGGGTCCGTCGGGCCGTGCGGTCGGCGACGCGGTGGAACACGGTCGGCGACAGGAGACAGATCGTCGAGCCCATGGCGCTCGTCAGGGCCAGGAGGTAGGCGTTGCGCCCGAGGTCGTCGAGGTCGGAGAAGCGCTGGGCGAACGGGGCGGTGAGCAGGAAGGCCATCAGCACCTGGACCCCTGGCAGCACGACGCGAAGCTCTTGGAGGAGCATCGCGTAGCGGCGACGCAGCTCCTCACGATCGGCGACGTCGTCGAGGTCGCGGGCCGGACGTTCTCCCTGGGCGTCGCTGTCGTTCACCGCCCAGTTGTCTAGCCGGTCAGCCGGCGTGCTTCGTCGTTGTGACGCCGTAGGGTGGGTTTCATGCCGGAGATCGAGCGGTCAGAGGCGGAGTGGCGTGAGCAATTGACGCCCGAGCAGTACCACGTCTTGCGCGAAGCGGGAACCGAGCCAGCGTGGAGCGGCGAGTACGTGCGCAGCCACGCCGACGGCACGTATCGCTGCGCGGCGTGCGGCGCCGAGCTGTTCGACTCGTCGACCAAGTTCGAGTCGCACAGCGGCTGGCCGAGCTTCTTCGAGCCGAAGGTCGCAGACGCCGTCGAGCTCATCGAGGACCGAACCCACGGGATGGTGCGCACCGAGGTGCGCTGTCGCCGCTGCGGATCGCATCTCGGCCACGTGTTCCCCGACGGCCCCCAGCCGACCGGTCAGCGCTACTGCATGAACAGCCTGGCCCTCCAACTCGACGCAGAGTCAGAGACCTAGCCCCGAGGGCGCCGGCGGGCGGTGCGGGGCGGCAGAGCTCGCCGAGCAAGCTCTGCTTGCGACGGCGAAACGTCAGGTGACGACGTTGACCATCCGGCCGGGGACGACGATCACCTTCTTGGCGTCGGCGCCGGCCATCGCCGTCTGAACCTTGGCGTCGGCCAGGGCGGCGGCCTCGACCGTTTCCGGATCGGCGTCGGCGGCGACGGTGACGTGACTGCGCACCTTGCCGTTGACCTGCACGGGGTACTCGACCGTGTCCTCGACGAGCAGCGCCGGATCGGCTGTCGGCATCGGCTCGTAGGCGATCGTGGCGGGGTGCCCGAGCAGTCGCCACAGCTCCTCGCCGACATGCGGGACGAGCGGCGATGCCATCAACACGAGCGCCTCGGCGACCTCGCGGGGCGTTGCCTCGAGTTTGGTGACGTGATTGTTCAGCTCGATCAGCTTGGCGATCGCCGTGTTGAAGCGCAGCGCCTCCATGTCGGCGCGCACGGAGTCGATCGTGCGGTGCAGCAGCTTGGTGGTCGCGGCGTCGGCGGGCACGTCGACGACGCGCACCTCACCGGTCTGCTCATCGACGATGTTGCGCCACAGCCGCTGCAGGAAGCGGAACATGCCGATGACGTCGCGGGTCTCCCATGGCCTGGACGCGTCCAGCGGTCCCATCGCCATCAGGTGCAAGCGCAGCGTGTCGGCGCCGTAGTCGTCGTAAATCTTCTCCGGCGACACGGCGTTCTTGAGGCTCTTGCCCATCTTGCCCCAGTGGCGGGTGACCGGACGGCCCTCGTAGGTGGGGATGCCATCGGCGTCTGCGACGACGTCGTCGGCGGGCACGTAGATGCCGCGCTCGTCCTCGTAGGCGGCGGCGAGCACGTAGCCCTGGTTGTAGAGGCGGGCGTACGGCTCCGACGACGACAGGTAGCCGAGGTCGAACAGCACCTTGTGCCAGAAGCGGGCGTAGAGCAGGTGCAGCACGGCGTGCTCGACGCCGCCGACGTAGAGGTCGACGCCGCCAGGATGGTCGGGCCGTAGGTCGGTGCGCGGGCCCATCCAATAGCGCTCGGCGGCCGGATCGACGAACACCTCGTCGTTGGCCGGATCGCAGTAGCGCAGCTCGTACCAGCACGACCCGGCCCACTGCGGCATCACGTTCGTGTCGCGGCGATAGGTCTGCTCGCCGTCGCCGAGGTCGAGGGTCACGTCGACCCACTCGGTGACCCGGTCGAGCGGGCTCTCCGGCTCGGAGAACTCGTCGTCGGGGTCGAACGAGCGCGGCGAGAACTGGTCGGTGTCCGGCAGCGTCAGCGGCAGCATGTCGTCGGGCAGCACGTGGGGATCGCCGTTGGCGTCGTAGACGATCGGGATCGGCTCACCCCAATATCGCTGGCGGGCGAACAGCCAGTCGCGGAGCTTGTAGGTGATCGTCGCCTCGCCGACGCCGCGGGACTCCAGCCACTCGTTGATCGTGGACACAGCCTCGTCGATTGAGACGATGTCGTCGAGCGACACCTCCCGATTCGACGAGTTGATGTACGGGGCGTCGCCGACGAACGCCGCCGGCCAGTGGCGGGTGTCGAGCGTCGGCTTGACGAGGTGGGCGGCGAACCACTCGTCAGGGGGTCGTTGGATCGGGCGGATGTCGAGCCCGTAGGCGTCGGCGAACTCGAAGTCGCGCTGGTCGCCGCACGGCACGGCCATGATCGCCCCGGTGCCGTAGGCCAAGAGGACGTAGTCGGCAATCCAGATCGGGATGTCCTCGCCGGTGGCCGGGTTGGTGGCGTAGGAGCCGGTGAACACCCCGGTCTTGGCACGCTCCTCGTCGAGACGCTCGACCTCCTGCTCGGCTGCCGCCTGCTTGCGATAGGCGACCACCTCGACGGCCTGTTCGCCGATCGTCAGGTCCGGCACCAGCGGATGGTCGGGGGCGAGGACCATGAACGTCGCCCCGAACAGCGTGTCCGGGCGCGTCGTGAACACGGAGATCGGGCCGGCGGGCGAGTCGAAGTCGATGCTCGCCCCGGTCGAGCGCCCGATCCAGTTGCGCTGCATCGTCTTCAGGGCGTCGGTCCAGTCGAGCCGGTCGAGGTCGTCGATCAGGCGGTCGGCATACGCAGTGATGCGCATCATCCACTGGCGCATCGTGCGCTTGAACACCGGGAAGTTGCCTCGGTCACTGCGCCCGTCGGCGGTGACCTCCTCGTTGGCGACGACCGTGCCGAGGCCGGGGCACCAGTTGACCGGCGCCTCGGCCACGTAGGCGAGGCGTTGCGGGTCGATGATCGCGGCGCGCTCGGCGGCTGTCAGCGACGACCACGCCCGGCCGTCGGGCGTCGCGCGGTCGCCGGTCTCGTAGTCGGCGACGAGCTCGGCGATCGGCCGGGCCCGTCCCTGATCGCCATCAGGGGAGGCAGCGTTGGGGTCGTACCACGAGTCGAAGATGCGGGCGAAGATCCACTGTGTCCACTTGTAGTACTTCGGGTCCGTGGTCTCGACGGAGCGCCGGCCGTCGTGGCTCATCCCCAACCGGCGCAATTGCTTGCGATAGTTGACGACGTTCGATGCGGTCGTGACGGCCGGATGTTGGCCGGTCTGCACGGCGAACTGCTCCGCGGGTAGCCCGAAAGCATCGAACCCCATCGTGTACAGCACGTTGCGACCGGCCATTCGCTGGTAGCGGGCGAAAACGTCGGTGCCGATGAAGCCGAGCGGGTGGCCGACGTGCAGCCCATAGTCCGACGGGTACGGGAACATGTCGAGGATGAACAGCTTGTCGCCGGCCGCTTCCACGGCGGCGGGGTCGGCGAGCGACCCGGCCGGATTCGGAGTCTCGAAGACGTGCTCGGCATCCCAGTGGTCCTGCCAGCGAAGCTCGAGGTCGGCGGCCAGCGCGGCGTTGTAGCGGTACGGCGGGGCGTCCGCCGCCTCCGGTTGTGAAGGCTCTGAACTGGTGGTTTCCGTCGACATATGAGGTACCCATGCTAGTGGTCGCCCTGCCTGGCCCCGATGGTGAGTACCGTCAGAGAGGTGAGTGGGTTTCCCCCGGCGTCTTCGGCGACGGCCGATCGGCTGAACCTCGCCGCTGACACGGGAAAGGGCGTGACGTTCGTCGGATCGTCCGTGGCACCCGACGGGCCCATCACCGTTTCGTGGCGGCAGCTCCACGACGAGGCTCGCGCCGTCGCCGCCGCGCTGCAGGCGCAGGGGCTGATCCCGGGTGATCACGTCGCCGTGCTCGGGCCGACGAGCCGGGCGCTGATCACCGCCGTACGCGCGTGTTGGCTCGCCGGGCTGACGTCGATGGTCCTCCCGCTGCCGATGCGGATGGGCTCGCTCGACGAGTTCATCGCCTCGACCCGCGCCCGCATCCGTCACGGCGACGCCAAGTTGCTGCTGATCGACGACCTGTTCGCCGGCGTCTACGAGCCCGCCCCGGGAGACCCGCCCACGGCGCCGTTGTCGAGTGTGTTGCCCGGGGCGCCAAACGTGCCGACCGGCGACGCCTTGGAGTCGCCGCCGCCGGATCCCGAACGGCTCGTCATCCTCCAGTACACGAGTGGATCGACGAGCGAGCCGAAGGGCGTGATGATCCCCGATCGCGTCCTGTCGGCGAACATCGACGCGATCGCCGCGGCCGCTGGACTCGGCGAGGAGGTGATGGTGTCGTGGCTGCCGCTGTACCACGACATGGGTCTCGTCGGCTTCCTCGCCATCCCGATGACGACCGGCGTCGATCTCGTGCTCGCCGCCCCGCAGGACTTCCTCGCTCATCCGGCGAACTGGATGCAGTGGATCTCGGACCGACATGGCACGGTGACCGCCGGGCCGAACTTCTCGTGGGTGTTGGCGACCCGAGCACTGCGGCGGGCGACCGGACTCGACCTGTCGTCGTTGACCCTCGCCCTGTCCGGGGCCGAGCCTGTCGACCCCGACGCGATGGAGGCATTCGTCGCCGCCGCCGAGCCGCACGGCTTCCGCCCGGGGGCGGTGTTCCCGGCGTTCGGAATGGCTGAGGTGGCGATCGCCGGAACCTTCCCACCACGGGGCCGGGGGATGGTCTGTGACACGGTCGACCGGGTCGTCCTCGAACGCGACCGCGTCGCCAAGCCCGTCGTCGTCGATGATCCCGACGACTTTGCCGTCAGCGCCCGGCGCCTGCCGTTGCTCGGGCGGGCCGTCCCCGGACTGGAGATCCGCGTCGTCGACCCGGACACGTTCGAGGAGCGCCCTGAGCGCCACGTCGGGGAGCTGGTCATCCGCGGGACGTCGGTGACGTCGGGGTACTACCGCCGCGCCGACGCCACCGCCGCGCTGTTCCACGACGAGTGGCTGCGCACCGGCGACCTCGCCTATCAACTCGACGGCGAGCTGGTCTTGTGCGGCCGGATCAAGGACGTCATCATCGTCGGCGGGCGGAACGTCTTTCCGGAGGACATCGAGCGGGCCGTCGCCGGCGTCGATGGCGTTCGCGCCGGCAACGTGATCGCCATCGGTGTCGAGGGTTACAAGGGCAAAGAGAGCGTCGTCGTCGTCGCCGAGGTACGCGTCGTCGGCGCCGAGCTCGATGCCGTGCGCGCCGAGGTCCACCGCCGGACGCTCGAGGTCTGTGGTATCCCGCCACGCGACGTCATGCTCGTGCTCCCCGGAACGCTGCCGAAGACGTCGTCGGGCAAGCTGCAGCGGGCGAAGTGCAAGGAGCAGTACCTCGATGACGAGTTGGTGCTCGCCTGAGGTGGCTGTACGTGCTTTCTCGTCGCCGAAGCATCGCCTGCACGATCCCGACCAGGAACTCGAATCCTCCGCATTCCAGGCGCCGTTCGAGAACCCGCAGCGGGCTGAGCTGATTCGGGCGGCCCTCGTCGCCAATGGGTGCTTCGAGGTTGTCGAGCCGGCGGAGTGGGGGACCGCGCCGATCGAAGCGGTGCACGACCCGGGGCTCGTTCGCTTCCTCGACTCGGCGTGGGCGGAGTACCAACGCGAGGTCGGCCCGACACATGACGTGGTCCCAGACGTCTTCGCGATGCCTGGCCTGCGGGCGGGGATGGATGCGGGTGCCGGCGAGCCGTCGCGAGCGTCGGCGCGGCTCGGCTGGTGGTGCTACGAGACGACGACGCCGATCACCGAAGGTACGTACCAGGCCGCCCGGTCGGCGGTCGACGTCGCTCTCTCGGCGGCTGCCGCGGTGCTCGACGGCGAGCCGATCGCCTACGGGCTGTGCCGCCCGCCCGGCCACCACGCGGCGACGACGCTGTACGGCGGCTACTGCTTCTTCAACAACGCGGCCATCGCCGCCAACCACATCGGGTCGTCGACCGGGTCGCGCGTCGCTGTCCTTGACGTCGACTACCACCACGGCAACGGCACCCAGCAGATCTTCTACGAGCGCGACGACGTCGCCTTCGTGTCGTTACACGGCGACCCGCGCCGCGCCTACCCCTACCACACCGGCTACATCGACGAATCGGGGGCCGGGCGTGGCCGGGGATCGACCACCAACCTCCCGCTGGCCGCCCGGACGGATGATGACGCGTACCTCGCCGCGCTCGACCAGGCGTTGGACGCGGTCGACGCGTTCGACCCGGCGGTGGTCGTCGTGTCGCTCGGCCTCGACACCTTCGGAGGCGACCCGATCTGCGACCTGGCGCTGACGACCGACGGGTTCCGCCGCTGCGGCGCTGCCGTCGCCGCCCGCCGTCGCCCGCTGGTCGTGCTCCAAGAAGGCGGCTATGCCGGCGAGGCCCTCGGCGCCAACGCCGTCGCCTGGCTCACCGCCGCCATCCCCTGAGATTGGAGTGTTTCGTGCTGATGGAGTGCTTGCTGCGGGGCGTGTCGGCACGTAGCACTCCAACGGCAGCAAACACTCCAATCAGATCGACTGGATGGCGGCGAGGACGGCGGACCAGCGGTCGGGGTCGGTGTCGTAGGGGATCGCCAACGAGATCCGCGTGACGACGTCGCCGTAGCGCTGGGCCAGGCGGGCGGCGACGTCCTCGGGTTCGGCGACAACGGCGAAGGCGGCGAGCATCTCGTCGTCGACCAGCTCGCCCATGCGCGCCCACTCGCCGGCCTTGGAGAGGCCGTTGAACTCGTTCTGCAGGTCGCCCCAGCCATGCAGCTCGAGCACGGCGCGGTAGGCCGGCGTCGAGGCGTAGAAGGCCAGCTGCCGGCGCGTCGCCTGATCGGCGGCGGCGACCTCCTCATCGTTGGATCCGGTGACGAGAAAGCTCGGACCGCTGATCTCGAAACCTCCGAGGTCCCTGCCGGCCGTGGCCCTGCCCCGCTCCAGGGCCGGCAGCGTGACCTCGCGGAGGTAGCGCTCGGTGGTGAACGGGTGGCAGATGAACCCGTCGGCGACCTCGCCGGCGACCTCGGTCATCGCCGGACCGACTCCAGCGAGGAAGATCCGCGGCACCCCGACGGGCTCGACCGCACTGCGGTCGGGCGAGAAGAACGGCGTCATCAGGGTGTGCGTGTAGAACTCGCCGCGGAACGCCAGCGGTGCGCCGGTGAGCCAGGTGTCCCAAATCGCCCTGATCGCCAGGATCAGCTCGCGCATCCGCGCCGCCGGGTGACTCCACGGCATCGAGAAGCGCTTCGTGATGTGCGGCTTGATCTGCGACCCGAGCCCGAGGATCAACCGACCACGCGAGAGCCCCTGAAGGTCCCAGGCAGTGCTCGCCAGGGTCATCGGGTTGCGGGCGAAGGCGACGGCGATCGCCGTACCCAACTCCAGGGCAGCCGTGTGCTCAGCGGCGAGGGCGAGCGGAAGGAACGGATCGTTTGCCGCCTCGATGCTCCAACCACCGGAGTAGCCGATCATCTCCAACGAGTGCGCTTGTTCGCCGACCGCGGTGAGCGGCGTTCCGAGCATCGCGTCGACCTTCACGTCGTGGACTGTAGGCGGTGACGTCTAACCCTTCTGGTCCCTGAGGAAGCGCTCGACCTCTGCTGCCAACTCGTCCCCGGAGCGCAGCTCGAGGCCCTCGCCGTCGTCCGCTGAGTCGGGCTCATCGTTGTCGTAGACGCGCTCGAGCCTGCCGACCATCTCCCGATGCTCGTCGTTGCCCTCGACGAGTTGGTCGAGGCGCTCGCGTTGGAGGACCATCTCGCGTCTGAGCTCTCGAGCCGGGACGGCGATCCCTGTGACCAGTTCGAGCGCGTCGAGGAGGGCGACGGAGGCAGCCGGATAACTCATCGCCGCGACGTAGTGAGGAACCTGCGCCCACAAGCCGACGGCGGGGATGTCGTGCTCGTGCATCGCCTGCTCGAGGGCGGCTACGGCACCGGCGGGGACGTCGACGGAGTTGGCCCTGAAGCCCAGCTGGGCGATCAGATCGCGTGACGGCGACGTCGACGAGACGACCGGCGGTCGGGTGTGCGGCATCGCGAACGGATAGGCGCCGAGCGTGGTCATCGACTGGACGCCGAAGCGCTCGGCGAGCGAGACGACCGTGTTCGTGAAGCGGTGCCAGGCCATGTCCGGCTCCGGCCCGCTGAGCAACAGCACGTCGCGGCCCTCGGCGTCGCGGCCCAGGAGAAGTTCCGGCGAGGACCAGACGAGTCTCGTGCTCACCCCGCTGCGCACCTCGAGGATCGGTCGCCGGGCTCGATAGTCGATGTACACGTCGTCGTCGAACTGCACGAACGGGCGGGCGTCGCATTCGACTTCGAGGGCGCTCATCGCCGCCGCCGCGGCGCCGCTGGCATCGATCCAACCGGTGAGCATTACGACGAGCCGTGGCGTGACGAACTCGGGAACGTCCGTGACGAAGCGGTGGTCACTCACGCGAATTGGCCCCCGGACGTCACGTTCCCTGAGGGTACCGACAAGCCCGGTCCACACCGCCGGGTCGCGGTTCGTCCCGATCCCTCTACCCTGGAAGCATGGCCATCGACGTCACCGATGCGACGTTCCAAGCGGACGTCCTCGACAAATCGTCCACCGTCCCTGTCGTAGTCGACCTGTGGGCCCCGTGGTGTGGCCCGTGCCGCACGCTCGGCCCGATTCTCGAGAAGGCGGTCGATGCCACGGAAGGACGGGTCGTGCTCGCCAAGGTCAACGTCGACGAGAACCCGCAGATCTCGGCGCAGTTCCAGGTGCAGTCGATCCCGGCGGTGTACGCCCTGCGCGACGGCAGGATCGTCGACGGCTTCCTCGGGGCGGTACCCGAGCGGGACGTCGAGCGGTTCGTCCAGACGTTGCTGCCGACCGAGGCGCAGACCACGCTGGCCTCGCTCATCGAGGCCGGTGACGAGCAGAGCCTGCGCCAGGCGATCGAACTCGATCCCGGCAACGAGGAGGCGGTCATCGCCTTGGCGGAGCTGCTCGTCGCCCAGCAGCAGTTCGACGAGGCGCTCGCTCTGCTCGAACGGATCCCCGAGTCCGAACGCACCCGGCCGATCGCCGCCGCCGCCAGGTTGGGCGAGCCGCAGGCCGGCGAGGCGCCGAGCGACGACTACGACGACAAGCTCGCCGCCCTGCTCCCGCTCGTCAGGTCAGACGACGAGGCTCGACAGCAGTACGTGGACATCCTCGAGCTGATGGGCACCGACGACCCGCGGACGGTCGATTACCGCAAGAAACTGAGTCGCGAGCTGTTCTAGCGATTTCGACCTCACTCGTCGCTCGCTGGCGCTCGCTCTCTCCGTTCGGCCGAGCTCGTTGAGCGGCTGCGCCGCAGCCAGCTTCTGGCGGCGGCCGGCAGAGCCGGCCCTGAGCCGCCGCATCAGGGGGCTACCGCCCCCGAACCCCCGTCGGAGCGGTACCGCACCACGGCGCCGACCGGACCCGGCCTCGTCTCCACCAAGCAGACGTTTCCTGTGCGAGCTGTTCTAGCGCTCTGGCGCTAGCGTCGTCGCCACCGACATCCCTCCTGGAACCGTCAGCCGCCCCGTGGCGGCGCAGCGTCGAGGAGGCAGTCAGTGGCCGCCGATCCCCACCACGACATCGATGACGACGAGTCCGGCGCGGGTGACCGTGCCGCAGTCCATCGGGTAGTCACCACGACGGTCCTTCCCTGGCTGCGCTTCGTCGGGCCTGGACGGATCCTCGGTGCTGTCGGCGCCGCTCTCGTGCTGGTCGGGATCGCGTGGTGGATGCTCCGGTCGCCCGCCGTCCCCACCGAGTCCCGCCTGCCGTTGGCCCAGCGCGTCGAGGCGGCCGTGGCGGACGTCAACACCACATCGAGCGGCGCACCGACGACCCTGATGCCGACGACGTCGGTCGCCTCGATCGTGATCCACGTCACCGGGGCCGTGCGTACGCCGGGTGTCTACGACCTGCACCCTGGCGACCGCGTCGCCGACGCCATCGCTGCCGCCGGAGGGGCGCTGGCCGACGCAGATGCCGACGCCCTCAACCTCGCCGCACCGGTCGCCGACGGCGATCGCATCGCCGTGCCGACGGTTGGCGAGTCAGGAGCGAATGGCGGTGAGCCGGGCCACGTCCACGCCGGCACTGCCGCCGGGGTCGGCGAGCCAGCGGTGATCGACCTCAACACGGCAGACATCGATGCGCTGGAGACCCTCCCGGGGATCGGTCCGGCCACCGCCGCAGCGATCGTCGATCACCGAGACGAGAACGGGCCGTTCGCCTCGATCGACGAGCTCGAAGCGGTGCGCGGCATCGGTCCGGCAAAGGTCGAGGCGATACGCGACCGCGTCCGCGTATGACTGGGCGGCTACAGCAGCTCGCGACCGAGGATCAGGCTCGACCCGGCGAGGGCGGCGAGGGCGCCGATCCACACGCCGATCGCCAGCCAACGGTACGCCCGCCAGAAGTCGGACCAGGTTGCCACGGGATTGCGGGTGGCGATTCGCGAGGCGACGATGCCGACGGCGACCCACAGCGCGACCGAGATGGCGATGCCGATCGGGTACATCGCCGTGCTGGCGAAGGGAACACCGATCGCCAGCAGTCCGGGCGCCGCGCAGACACCGACGATCAAGGCAGTCCACCCGCTCGCCCGACCATCGAACACGCTGAGGACGATGACCGCCACCAACCCCAACGCGGCTGGAGTGGCGAGGGCGAGCAGCGGCCCGAATCGGCGGATCCTCGTGCGGTACCAGAGGGGGCCCTCGTACACGGGGTCGGTCATGAGTGACTGGGGCTCGGACACCTGCTCGGGGGTAGCGACCAGCACGTCGACAGAGTCTACGTGGCAGGAGCGGCGGGGTGAGGATGGTCGGCGTCGTTGGTTCGCTGCCGGCGAGCCTGGCGTCGCCGTGCTCGTTGCCGTCGTGGTGGCTCTCGCCGCTTGGCGCCGGGCACCGGTCGAGGCGCTCGTGCTCGCCGGAGCGTCGTTCGTCGTGATCGGGCGGTGGCGGTCGGGCCTCGGCATCGCCGTTGTCGCCCTGCTCGTCGTCGTCCGATCGGATGCCGTGCACGACGGTCTGCTCGCCGACCAGCTCGGCCCGTTCGCCGGATGGGCGTCGGTGGCGGCCGAGCCGGACCCGGGACTCGACGCCACTCGCGTGATCCTGCAGGTCGAGGGCGAGCGCTACGAGTTGTGGGTGCGGGGTCGGGCGTCCCGACTTCGTGTCGATGCGTGGCAGCACGGCGATCGCGTCTGGGTCGAGGGCACGCGCCGGCCACTCGATCCAAAGCGGGCCGGCCGGGTCGCCTGGCAGCACGTCGTCGGGGCGCTCGACGCCGACGTGCTCGGTGACCGAGTCGACGGTCGGCGGTTCGATGTCGCATCCAACCGCGTGCGGGCGCTCATCTCAGCCGGGACGTCATCGCTCGGATTCGACGACGCCGCGCTCGCCCGCGGCCTGATCATCGGCGACGACTCCGACCAGCCCGACGAGATGACCGCCCGCTTCCGACTGAGCGGCCTGTCGCACCTCACGGCGGTGTCCGGTCAGAACGTCGCATTGGCGCTGGCCATCATCGCCCCGTTGCTCGAGCGCGCTCGTCCTCCGATTCGACTGGCGGCGACGATCGCGGCGATCGCCTGGTTCGTCGTGTTGACCCGAGCAGAGCCGTCGGTGCTGCGGGCCGGGATGATGGCGGCGTTGGCGGCGATCGCCTTCGCCCTCGGCAGGGAGCGAGAGCCGCCTCGCCTGCTCGCCATTGCCGTGGTCGTTCTGTTGATCGCCGATCCGCTGCTCGTCCGTTCGGTCGGCTTCTGGCTGTCCGTCGGGGCGACGGCAGGGGTCACGATGATCGGCCCACCGCTGCAGCGCCGGTTGTCGCCGATCGGGTGGTTGGCGACGCCGGTGGCGATGTCGGTGGCGGCGCAGATCGGCGTGCTGGTGCCCAGCGTCGCCGTGTTCGGGCGATTCAGCGTGATCGGAATCGTCGCCAACCTCGTGGCGGTGCCGGTCGCCGGGTTGGTGATGCTCTACGGGCTGCCGGCGAGCGTGGTCGCCGGGGCGGTCCCCGCCGTGCGTTGGATCGTGATGCTTCCCGTCGGCCTCGGGACCCGCTGGGTCGACGGCGTCGCCACGGTGGCCGCGGCCATCGAGCGGCGACCCCCGTGGAACGTCGCCGTGGTGGCTGCGGTGCTGGCGACGCTGGCGTGCGCGTTTCGCGCCGGCAGCGCTGTCAAAGCCTCGGCGGCGGGCGACAATGTCGGCCGTGAGCGTCCACGTCCTCCTCGGCGATGACGAATCGATCCTCCGGGCGGGCGTCAACTCGCTCGTCCAGACGCTGGTCGCCGGCGGCGATCGGGCGCTGATGGTCGACGAGTTCGACGCCGAGGACTACACCGTCGGTCCGCTCGTCGACGCTGCCTACACCGCACCGTTTCTGACCGAGCGGCGCATCGTCGTCGGGCGGGCGATGGGCCGGTTCAGCGCCGACGAGCTTGCACCGCTGGTCGCCTATCTGTCCGAACCGCTGCCGTCTACCGAGCTGGTCATCGAGTGGGGCAGTCAGCGGCGACCGAAGCGTCTCGACGAGGCGCTGTCCGCGGCGGGGGCGACGATCACGTCGACATCGCCGCCGAACCGGCCCCGGGATCGCGGCGCGTGGGTCCAAGACGCCGCCAAGGCGGTCGGAGTGCGCCTCAGCCCTGCCGCCGTCGAGCGGATCGTCGGTCATCTCGGCGAGAACGTCGGTTCGCTCGACGGCGTCCTGCGGACCCTGTCGGCGACGTTCGGCGGCGGTCTCGTGCTCGGGCCGGAACAGGTCGATCCGTTCCTCGGCGATGCCGGGGGAGTACCGCCGTGGGACCTCACCGACGCGATCGACGCTGGACGCACGAGTCGCGCCCTGGATCTCCTCGGGCGGATGCTCGGCGCCGGTGAGCGTCATCCGCTCCAGGTGATGGCCATCCTCCAGGGCCACTACACCAAGTTGGCGACGCTCGACGGCCGTGACCTGCGTTCCGAGGCCGACGCTGCCGCGGCCCTCGGCATCAAGCCCGGATATCCGGCGCGCAAGGCGATGGAGCAGTCCCGGCGTCTCGGCGGCACGTCGATCCGCAGGGCGATCGACCTGCTCGCCGCCGCCGACCTCGACCTCCGCGGTCGTCGTGATCTCGACAGTGGCCTGGTCATCGAGATCCTGGTGGCCCGCCTCTCCCGACTCGCCCGCACCTGAATGGAGTGTTTGCTGCCGACGGAGTGTTTGCTGCGGGGCGTGTCGGCGCGTAGCACTCCATTAGCGGGAAACACTCCAATGAGGTCTCGTGGGATCGACCGGGCCGGGCGATAGCCTCGGTGCGCCGATCCAGTGTGGACGAACAGGACTGAAGACGTGGCGAACATCAAGAGCCAAAAGAAGCGCAACCTCACCAACGCCAAGCGTGCCGAGCGCAACAAGGCGGTCAAGAGCGAGCTGAAGACCCGCGTCAAGTCGGCCACGCAGTCGGCGGGCACCGAGTCCAACGCCGACGATGTGCGACTGGCGATCAAGCGCCTCGACAAGGCCGCCGCCAAGGGTGTGATCCACCCGAATCAGGCTGCTCGTCGCAAGAGCCGCCTGATGAAGACCGTCAACAGCGCCGGCTGATCGAGCCGAGGCGGGCTATGGACCGCTCGAGGATTCGCAACTTCTCGATCATCGCCCACATCGACCACGGCAAGTCGACGCTCTCGGACCGCATCCTCGAACTGACCGGGGCTGTCGAAGCGCGCGACATGCGCGAGCAGTACCTCGATTCGATGGACCTCGAGCGCGAGCGGGGGATCACGATCAAGGCCCAGAACGTGCGTGTCGACTGGAAGGGACACACGTTCCACCTCATCGACACTCCCGGCCACGTCGACTTCGGTTACGAGGTCAGTCGTTCACTGGCAGCGTGCGAGGGGGTGGTGCTCGTGGTCGACGCGGCCCAGGGCATCGAGGCGCAGACCCTCGCCAACTGCTACCTCGCCCTCGAGCACGATCTGGCGATCGTCGCGGCGCTCAACAAGATCGACCTCCCCGCTGCCGACCCCGAGCGCTTCGCCGCGGAGATCGAGAACGTTCTCGGCATCCCGGCCGGCGACATCGTGCGCATCTCGGCGAAGACCGGTGAAGGCGTGCCAGAGCTGCTCGATGCCGTCGTCGACACGATCCCGTCACCGACCGGCGATCCCGATGCACCGTTGCAGGCGTTGATCTTCGACAGCCAGTTCGACCAGTACCGCGGCGTGGTGTCCAGCGTGCGCGTCGTCAACGGCACGCTGACCTCCGGCGGCCGCCTGCGCTTCATGCAGGCCGGGGCATCGCACGACCCGATCGAGATCGGTGTCCGCCGACCCGTCCCCACACCGGTCGCCGAGCTTGGTCCGGGCGAGGTCGGCTACCTCATCGCCGGCATCAAGGACGTCGGCGAGGCGCGCTCCGGCGAGACCGTCACGACCGCCGTCCGCGGCGCCACGGAGGCGTTGCCCGGGTATCGCGACCCCAAGCCGATGGTCTTCTCCGGGCTCTTCCCGGTCGACGGTGATGACTTCGAGGACCTCCGCGACTCGCTGGAGAAGCTCAAGCTCAACGACGCCTCGATCACCTACACGCCCGAGTCGTCCGGCGCCCTGGGGTTCGGCTTCCGGTGTGGCTTCCTCGGCCTGCTGCACATGGAGATCGTCAAGGAGCGCCTGGAGCGCGAGTTCGGCCTCGCCCTCATCGCCACGGCCCCGAGCGTCGAGTACCGGGTCCAGCGCACCGATGGCACCGTCGCCGAGGTCGACAACCCCGCCGAGCTGCCCGATCCCCAGCGCATCGCGCACATCGAGGAGCCCTACTTCAAGGTCTCGCTGATCTCCCCGAAGGAGTACACGGGAACGCTGATGGAGCTGTGCCAGCAGCGCCGGGGTGAGCTCGACAAGCTCGAGTACCTCTCGCCCGAGCGCGTCGAGCTGCACTACCTGATGCCCCTCGCCGAGGTCGTCGTCGACTTCTTCGACCAGCTCAAGAGCCGCAGCCAGGGCTACGCCAGCCTCGACTACGAGCCGGCCGGCTACCGCCAGTCGCCGCTCGTCAAGGTCGACCTGCTGCTCAACAACGTGCCCGCCGACGCCTTCGCCACGATCGTCCACCGCGACAAGGCGTTCGACTACGGCCGGCGGATGACCGAGAAGCTCAAAGAGCTGATCCCGCGGCAGCTCTTCGACGTGCCGATCCAGGCCGCCATCGGCGGCCGCATCATCGCCCGCGAAACCGTCAGGGCCAAGCGCAAGGACGTCTTGGCGAAGTGCTACGGCGGCGACATCACCCGCAAGCGCAAGCTGCTCGAGAAGCAGAAGGAAGGCAAGAAGAAGATGAAGTCGATCGGTCGGGTGGAGGTCCCCGGCGACGTCTTCATCAACGCCTTGAAGCTCGACGACTGACCGGCGGGCGCCCCGCTCCTGCGACCGATGGGTGTTCACATGACCGTTCCGTCATGGAGAACACCCATCGGTGGGGGGTCGGACACCGTGGCGAGTTGATGATCAGCGCGGGCTCGGCACCGAGCGGCCGTGGCTGACGGTGCTCGTCGATCCGCCCCTTCCATCGAGGATCGTCCTCGATTGAGGCAGCCGAGGCACACCGCCCTCGGCGCTCGCCGACGAGTCGGTTCGATGCAGGGCACACTCCGCTACGTGGTCGGCCGCAGGGCACACGTCGGATCCCGGCCCGTGGATGTCGTTGGGCGCCGGGCGGAAGGTCGCGCCGACTTGGGCGGGGCGAGAATCGTCACGCCGGCGACGATCAACGAGGCGATGCCGGTGCCGATCTTGGTGGACATGTTCACGGCTGTCTCCTTCGTCGGCTGCCGCCGGTGTGGCCCGAGCCGATGCCGTCCACTGTGCGGATTGCTGGTATCTCCGCGAGGGCCGTGCCGGTATCGCAGCGGTGTCACCTTCAGCGGTGGGGCGACGGCACGGTCACCGTCGGGTTGTCACGACGAGTGCATTGCGCTTCAGCCCAATCGTCGTCGTGAAATCCCCGGCGACACGTCGCAATGCAACGACCTCGACGAGCAGTCGCCGACCGCGACGAAGCCGCCCGGCGTGAACCAGGCGGCTTCGGTGACCGAGCGAGCGACGAGCGTCAGGCGACCGTGAACTCGTGAACCATGCCCTTGGTGAAGTGCGGCGGACCGAGCTCCAGGCCGGAGTCTGCAGGGATCGTGTCTTCCGGCCCGTCCACCCCGAGCTCCTGGAGCTGCGTCACCGCTTCAGGCGTGGCGCCCTCGGGGAGGAAGCACAGGGCGACGTAGCGTCCGGGGGCGAGATCGACGGTGACGAAGTCGAACGCGCCGGGGAAGGCGAAGGCGAAGGCGGCTGGTGTCGCCATCGTCTGGGACTCTTCCTCGGGCAGCGCCAGAATCTCTTCCACGGAGAGCGTGACGTCGTCGTTGATCCGCATCACCATGATCTCATGGACCTGTTCGCCGACGTTCTCGAGGCTGAAGATGACCGGACCCGCCGGGATCGCGGCGGGCACACCCTCGAAGGTGTACTCGGAGGCGGTGACGTCCACCTCGGCGAAACCGCAGTTGGCCTTTTCCCAGTCGATCAGTGCGGTGTAGGCCGCTGAGAAGTCGGGGCTTTCCGGGCCTCCCGCAGCGAGGACGGGGTTGAGTAGGGCCATCGCGTCTGCGGGGGCAACGGCTATGAGGGCGTCGATCGCCGTGTCGATCGCCACCTCGTCCTCGCTGAGGAGGGCCTCCTGGACGCCGATCTCGGCAGTACAGAATGCCTCAGCCTCGGGGGAGCTCGCCTCCGCGGAGCCGTCGACGGCGAGCGACGCCGCCGTCGTGTCCATCGTGTGCCCCGCATTCGGTGTGGGCTGGTTCCGTGGCAGTCGGCTCGGTGGTGTCTGTTGATGCTGACGCAATGCTCGAGGCACCGATGGCTAGCGATACAGCTGCGGCACCGAGGAGCAATCGGTTGGGGAGGGTTGTGTTGCGGTTGGTGTTCATGTTGTTGGATTCCTTTCGGCGATGCATGGCATCGATGGCGAGCGCCACGTGGCTTCGCTAGTGCTGATGGTGAGCTTGGTGCGGCTTGTGTGCATCAGGTGGCTTCTCTGTACGTTCAGCCGGGATCACTTCTCTTCGACAACGTCCGGGACGACGTCGGCGCCGGTGCCGTAGTCGATCAACTTGTCGCGGTAGACGGTGTGGGGGTGGAAACCGGCTTCGCCCGGGTTCTCCCGGTTGAGCCACTCGATCCACACCCGCGGCCCGTCGATGCGCATGTAGGCCGCCGATTCACGGTTGATGGACGTCGACCAGCCGATGACTGTCTCGTCGAGCTCGAGACTCGTAGACGGCCAGCAGCGGCTCGGCCAGCTCGGGGGCGGCGTCGGCCACCCAGTCGGAGATGACCGCACGCACGAGGTCTTGCTGTTCGGCGGTGAGCTCGGTGTACGGCAGACCTTCCGGCTCCGGGTACCCGGTGTCGATCTTGCGGTCCCATGACGAGATCGGTGGAGTCCCGCAGTCAGGTTGGCGGCGGCGAGCTGCTCGTCGTCCAGCGACTCGAACAGACCGAACATATTGTTCGTGTCGTTCGCCATCGGCTCGATGGTGGTGCCGTCGACGTCGAGGACGATCGGCTGCACGCCCTGGAAGTACGGCGACACACTGAGGATCTCGCCGCCCAGGCTGATGTGGATGGCGAGGTGGTGGCCGCCGAACTGCAGCGTCCAGGGTTCGTCAGTCGACGGCTGCGCCGTAGAAGGCGAGGTAGTACTCGTCGATCGTTACCTGGGAATGAGC
Source organism: Ilumatobacteraceae bacterium (assembly GCA_963772825.1). Taxonomy (GTDB): domain Bacteria; phylum Actinomycetota; class Acidimicrobiia; order Acidimicrobiales; family Ilumatobacteraceae; genus Desertimonas. Next base: position 214,199 of record CAVYYX010000011.1, read on the forward strand.
AGGTCCTCGGCAGCCATCACGCCTTGCGACGTACTCGTAACCATCGGCCGACAGCACGCTGGCGAGCACCGCCATCGCCGCGGCCCTCTGGTCCTCGTCGAGATCGCCGAAGCGGGCCCCTTGGCGTCCATCGAACTCGCCCGGCTCGAAGTTCGACCAGCTGGAGCGCTTGCGCATCGAGATCGGCGAACTCGAACACGGTCGCGGCGCGTTGATCGTCGCTCAACGACGCCAAGAACTCGTCGGCCGCCGTCACCGCCGACGCCAAGGTGCCCGCATCGGCCCCGGATTCGCACTCGCAGAACCAGCATCTGCAGCTGGTCGATCTCACTCCGGCGACCCCGAGGGCGAGAGCGCCGGCGTCGAACGAGTACGAGGTCCGCCCGTTGCGGATGCTGGTACCTGGACAGAAGCCCGCTCGCGGCGGGAGGATCCGCGCTTTGACGAGCACGCAGGGCATCGGCGGTCTGAACCGCGCCGCAGCCGGTCCGGCAGCGCTGGTGCTGTCGAGCGGGGCGAGCAGTGCTGTTCCGATGATCAGCCCAGCAATCGTGGTCCCGATCCTCGTCGAGGTCCTGTTCATCGTCGTCTCCTTCCGGAATGGCGGCCCGACGTGGTCCGTCGTCTGGATCCTGCCGCACGCCGGTAACGCCCGACGTGTCGTCGCGGTATCGCGCCGGTATCGCGCCAGTTGACAGGCGGGAACCACGGGCGGACAATCGACAGGTGGGCATCGAGGTGATCGGTGCGCTCAGAGTCGGCGGATTGACCCCCTCGCTGCAGCGGCGGGACCAGGTCGTTCTGTGCGCCTTGGCGCTCCGCTCCGGTGAAGTGCTGGGCGCCGACCGGTTGGCCGAGGCGTTGTGGGGCGAGGAGCCGCCGCGATCGTGGTCGAAGGTCGTGCAGGGCTGCGTGTTGCGCCTCCGCCGGGCCCTCGGCCCGTCGGCGATCGAGACGACGACGGCCGGGTATCGGCTGACCGCTGGCCGATGACGAGATCGACAGCCGCCACTTCGAGGAGCTCGTCGACCGCGGTGTGTCGCTGGTGGCGACCGGCGAATTCGATCGGGCCACCGTCGTCGTTCAGTCGGGCCCTCGACCTCTGGCGCGGCCCGCCGTTCGATGTCCTCGACGGCTGGTTGCCCGGGCGCATCGAGGCCGCCCGCCTCGATGAGCTGCGACGGTCCACCGAGGAGCGCCTGCTCGATGCCCGGCTGGCAGTCCGGCGAGCATCGCGATGTCGTGGCGATCGCCGAGGTCCGTGGTCGCCGAGGAGCCGCTGCGCGAGCACCGCTGGGCGACGTTGGCCCTCGCCCAGTACCGCTGCGGCCGGCAGGCCGACGCCTTGCGCTCGCTGCGCCGGGCCCGCCAGACGCTCGTCGAGGAGCTCGGCATCGAGCCGGGAACGGAGATCGTCGCCCTCGAGCGAGCGATCCTCGACCAGGACGATGACGCTCGCTCACGACGCCGGAACCCCCGGCGATCGCCGAACACTGCCCGTACAAGGGTCTGGCACCGTATGACGTCGACGACGCCGAGGCCTTCTTCGGGCGGACCGACGACGTGGCCGAGTGCGTCGAGCGACTGCGGGCCAACCCGTTGCTGGTCGTCACCGGTCCGTCGGGCTGCGGCAAGTCGTCGATCGCCCGGGCCGGTTTGGTGCCGGCGCTGGCGCGTGCCGGCCAGTCAGTCGCCGTGTTCGTGCCAGGGCACGATGCGGACGGCGGCGATGACCCAGGCGCTGGCCTCGTGCGACGGCGCACCGGTGCTCGTCGTCGACCAATTCGAGGAGGTGTTCATCCTCGCCGACGAGGTCCTCCGATCAGGCGCGGTCGTTCTGCGACCGACTCGCCGCCTACGCAGTCGACGTCGCTCCGGTGGTGCTGACCGTACGCGCCGATCACGTCGCCGACCTCGGGGGTCGACGTCGAGTTCGCCCGGCTGGCCGAGCGCGGCCTGCATCTCGTCACGCCACTTGTCGGGCGAGCGGCTGCGCGAGGCGATCGAAGGTCCGGCCGCCCAGGCCGGGCTGCGCATCGAGCCCGGCCTCGTCGACCTGCTCGTGCGCGACTGCGAGGGCGAACCAGGAGCATTGCCACTGCTGTCGCACGCCCTCGCCGAGACCTGGCAGCGTCGCGACGGGCGCGTGCTCACGGTCGAGGGGTATCGGGCCACGGGCGAGATCCGCGGCGCGGTCGCTCGATCGGCCGATCGGTTGTACGAGAGCCTGCCGGTGGACCAGCGGGCGAAGCTGCGGTCGTTGCTGCTGCGCCTCGTCTCGTCCTCGGCGGACGGCGAACCTGTCCGGTCACGTGTGTCCACACGGACACTCGGCGGCGACGTCGAACGAGAGCGGGTCCTCGGACTGCTGGTGCGTGCACGGCTCGTGACCGCGGAGGAGGACAGCGTCGAGCTGGCCCACGAGGCGCTGGCCCGGGCGTGGCCGCGTCTGCGCTCGTGGCTCGACGAGGATGCCGCCGGGCAGCGGATCCTCCGCCACCTCTCCGCGGCGTCCGAGGGTTGGGAGTCGCTCGGCCGGCCGGCGACGGAGCTGTACCGCGGCGCCCGACTGGAAGCGACGCTGGAGTGGCGGTCGGCGGCTGCGCCGGACCTCACCGAGCTGGAGCGGGAGTTCCTCGATGCCTCGATCGCCGAGGCCAGTGCGGCGCGGGAGCGCCACGCCGATGAGCAACGTGCCCACGCCCGCCAGCGCCGCCGACTCCGCCGGGCGCTGGCCGCCGTCGCCGTGATGGTGGTTGTCGCCACGGCCGGAGTGGTCACCGCCTACCGCCAACGCGAGACGAGCGAGCAGGAGCGACGCGAGGCGGCGGCCGGCACCCTGGTGAGCCGGTCCGAGGTGCTCCGTTCCGGCCAGGCCGACGTTGCCGCGCCTCCTCGCTGTCGAGGCCCATCGAGCTCGCCCCGAGCGCGACCACCGAGTCGGCGCTGTTCGGCATGTTCACGGGTGGGACGATGCCGCCACGGACGCGGCAGACCGAGGTGAGCATCTCGTTCGGCGCCGCCGCCGCCTTCGTGCCCGACAGCGACATCGTGGCGATTGCCGACCGCCGCGGAATCGTCCATCTCGTCGACGCCGCCGCCGGTGACGGACACGCAGCTTCGCAGCGGTTGACGACCACTCGCGGGTACACCGAGCTGGCGGTGTCTGCCGACGGCCGCTATCTCGCCGGGCTGTGGCGCCCGCAGCTCGGGCAGGACCACAGCATGCTTGACGGTCTGGGATCTGCAGACGAACGAGCATCGATTCGAACCCGTGCGCATCGACCACATCTCGAGGTCCGTGACGATCAACGACGACGGCTCACGAGTGGTCGTCGCCGGCGGTCCGCTCGGCCGGACCCAGGTCCGCGACGGCGCGTCGGGTGCGCTGCAACTGGAGCTCGACTCGCCGCCCGTCGCGTCCGCTTGGGGCAGCTCGGCCGACACGGAGAGCGTGCTCTTCGCCCCGGACGGGCGTCTTGCGATCGTGTCACGAACCGGGGTGATTCGCCTCATCGACGCCGCAACAGGTGTCGAACTGCAGCGCTTCGACGGCGATCGGGAAGTTGTCGGGGAGGCAGCGTCGTTCAATCAGGACGGTTCCGTACTCGTCACTGCGGGATCATCCGGGTTTGTCAGCTGGGACGTCGAGGAGTCCGAGATGCGGTCGCCGGTGCAAGATCGGGACGTCAGGTGCCGGATGATCGTCTACGCCCCGTTCATCGATGCGGTGCTCTGCCCGACCGGCCCAGGCCCGGTGATCGCCTTCGACGCCGAGAGCGGCAACGAGATCCGCCAGTTCGACGCACCACCGGTCGGGGCCTGCGCCATCGCCGTGAGTCCCGATGGAACGAAGTTCGTCACGGTGGCGTCATGTGCCAGCGGCGCCCGAGCACAACTCCTGGAGTGGCGCCTCGACGGTGCCGGGCCGGTCAGCCACGTCGCCTACCGGACTTCGTCACCGCACTACGTAGAGCAGTACGGCTTCGGTGGCGACCCTGCTTCCCTCGTCGTGTGGATGGGGGTCGACGACGACGAGACGATCGTCCTCGATCCGGCGAGCGGCCGGGTGATCGACCGATTTGCCGGCCAGTACCGGCTGCTCCAGACCGACGACCCGAACGTCGTGATCGCCGTCCTCGCCGACGGCTCGGTCGTCCAGTTCGATGTGGCCCGGAATGCCGAGGTCGGACCTCGTGTCGACTTCGGGTTCGAGACGGAGAGCGTCTGGGTGCGCGACGGCCAGGTCGTCGCTCGTGGACTCGACGGGGACGGTGATACTCGATTGCAGGGAGTGGACTTCGAGACCGGTCAGCTCGTGGCACCACGCGATCGACACTGACGGGGAGTTCGTGATCGGCTGGTACGACATGACTCCGGACACGATCTATCTGGTCGTCAACCGTGCGGGTCGAGACCGGATCGAGCGTCGCGACCTCGCCACCGGTGAACTGTTGCAAGTCTCGGCGGAGGGCTTCGTGGACTTCGACCTTCGCGCCGGCGTCCTCGTCGCCAGGTCGGATGGACGGGCGCATCGTCGAGCTCGACGCCCAGTCGCTGGAACCGGTCGGGGAGCCGTTTCCCGGGGAGGTCCAGGTCGACGGCGTGATGGGGCTCAGCGACGACGCCAAGCGCCTCATGGTGGCGGATGGGTTGTTGAGGACCACGATGCTCGTCTACGACGTGGCCACCCGCACGCTGCTCGGCGACCCGATCGTTCTCGACAGCGGAACCGAGCTGGGTTGGGCGGCGATCCGTTCGGACGGGCTCGAGGTGGCGGTCGACTCCAACGAAGGGATCGTGGTCTGGGATCTCGACCCGGCGCACTGGGTCGAGGCCGATCTGCCAGTCCGTCGGCCGCAACCTCACCCACGCCGAGTGGGACGAGTACGTCGGCGATCTCGCGGCATACCGAAGCACCTGTCCGGAGTTCCCGGCCGGCCTGAAGGCGCGACGTTGGTCGAGGTTGGTTAGCGCTCGGCCCGAATGAGTGCCAGCCGGTGGCGCGCCGTCGATAACCTGCACAAGCACCATGTTGGACGAGCGGAAGACGGCGATCCTCAGCGCGGTGGTGCAGGAGTACATCTCCACCGCCCTTCCGGTGGGCTCGACCCACATCTCCGACGCGCCCGGTATCGGTGTGTCCCCGGCCACCGTGCGCAACGAGATGGCGGTCCTGGAGCAGGAGGGCTATCTCGTCCAGCCGCACACGTCGGCGGGGCGGGTCCCGACCGACAAGGGCTACCGCTTCTTCGTCGACCACCTCACCGCACCAGGATTGCTCGACCAGCACACCAGCGCGACGGTCGGTGACTTCTTCGCTTCGGCCCACGGTCGCCTCGAGGAGATGCTCCACAGCGCGTCCGACCTGCTTGCACGGCTGACGAATTACGCCGCGGTCATCGTCGGGCCGAAGGCGGAGGCTGTGGCGGTCCGCTCCGTGCAGGTGGTGGCGCTCTCGCCGACGGCGGCGACCGTTGTCGCCGTGCTCGGCAACGGGGCGGTCGAGAGCGAGACCATCGAGATCTCCCCGAACGTCACGGACGATCAAGTCGCGGCCGCCGGGCGATTGCTCAACGTCCACTGTTGCGGCAAGCCGATCGCCTGGCAGACGCTGCCGACGAGTGGCGACCACGCCGTCGATGCGATCTGTGCGTCGGCGCTCGGCGCCCTCGTTGCCGGCTCGGCGAGCGAGCACGTGTACATGGGCGGCACGTCGGCGATGGTTTCGGCGTTCGACGCCGTCGACATCGTGCGCGATGTGCTCCGCACGCTCGAGCAACAGTTCGTCATCGTGACGCTCGTGTCGGACATCCTCGACCGCGGCATGTCCGTGGCGATCGGGGTCGAACATGGAGTGCAGCCGCTGTCGGCCTGCTCGGTGGTCGTCGCCCCCGTCGTCGTCGATGGCGAGCACCGCGGGTCGGTCGGCGTGCTCGGGCCGACGCGGATGAACTACCCGCAGGCGCTGGCCACCGTGGAGGTCGTCAGCGAACGCCTCGGGCAGCGATTCGAGGCGGCCGAGGCGGGCACCAGTGGCTGACTTCTACGAGCTGCTCGGCGTCTCGCGGACCGCCAGCGCCGACGACCTCAAGCGGGCATACCGCCGTAGGGCGCGCGAGCTGCATCCGGACACCAACCCGGATGCAGCCGCAACCGAGGAGTTCAAGTCGGTGTCCCGGGCGTACGAGGTGCTCTCCGATCCCGAGCAACGGGCTCGCTACGACCGCTTCGGCGAGGCGGGCGTGTCGGGGGCGGCCGGCGGCGGGGCGACGTTCGAGGACGTGTTCTCCGGCGGTGTCGGTGATCTGTTCAGCTCGCTGTTCGGCGGCGGTTTCGGGGGTGGGTCCCGACGGGGGCCGGCCGGCCCGCCACGCGGCCAGGACATGGAGGCGGTCGCCACGATCTCGTTCGAGCAGGCCGTTTTCGGCGCCACCGTGCCGGTCACGCTGCGCCTGCCCCAACGCTGCGTCGACTGCGACGGCAGCGGTGCAGGCAGCGGCACGCAGCCCGTGACGTGCGTCGAGTGCAAGGGCAGCGGGCAGGTCCAGCGTGTCCGCCAGAGCCTTCTCGGGCAGATGGTCACGACGTCGCCATGCCCGCGGTGCGGCGGTCTTGGCCAGGTTGTCGTCACACCGTGCCCGACCTGTCGCGGCGAGGGACGGATCACCGCCGAGCACACCTACCAGGTCGACGTGCCGGCCGGCGTCGACAGCGGCTCGACGCTGCGGCTGACGGGCCGCGGCGCCGCCGGCCCGCGTGGTGGTGCCACGGGTGATCTCTACGTCCATCTGCGCGTGCAGCCCCACGACCGCTACCTGCGCGACGGCGACGACCTCGTCACGGTGATCTCGGTCTCGATCGCCCAGGCGGCGCTCGGGACCACGGTCAAGCTGCCGACGCTCGACGGCGACGAGGAGATCGCCGTCCCCGCCGGAACCCAGCCGGGCAAGGAGTTCGTGCTCCGCCAACGGGGCGTTCCTCGGCTGCAGGGCCGTGGCCGCGGCGACCTGCGCGCCGAGCTGGTCGTCGAGGTGCCGACCAAGCTGTCCGACCAGGAGGTCGAGCTGCTCCGCCAATTCGCCGAACTGCGTGGCGAGACGATCGGTGCGGAGGACAAAGGGCTGTTCTCGCGCATCAAGTCGGCGTTCCAGTAGGAGCTCGACCCTGTTCTCCGGTGCGAGCGACGAGGCGCCAGCCGAGGAGCGGCAAGGCGGGGCCTGCGTGGCCCGGGAACGCGATGAATGAGGCGCTGCGCCGCTCCGCCGCCCACGTGCTCGTCGCCGACGTCGAAGACCCGCAACTGGACAGCGATGCGATGCACCACCTTTCGCGGGTGCTGCGCCTGCGCCGCGGTGAGCCGGTTACGGTCACCGACGGCGCCGGGCAGTGGCGGTCCGTCACCTTCACTGGCGATGGTGTGTCGGTGTCCGGCGGCGTGGAGACGGTGGCGCGTCCTGACCCGGTGCTGACGATCGCTGTCGCTCCGCCGAAGGGCGATCGCTTGGAATGGCTTGTCGCCAAATGCACCGAGATCGGGGTCGATCGGATCGTGCTGCTGGACGCCGAGCACTCTGTCGTGCGTTGGTCCGGCGAGCGACTCGACCGCCAGCTGAACCGCCTGCGCCGCGTGGCAGCGGAGGCCGCGATGCAATCGCGCCGGGTGTGGTTTCCGGGCATCACCGAACCACGACCAGCGCTCGACGTGCTGTCGGATGTTGCCGCCGCCGAGCCGGGTGGACGGCCGGTGACACCGGCGGATGCAGCGATCGCCGTCGGCCCGGAGGGCGGCTGGTCGCCCAAGGAGCTGGAAGTCGCCGGTTCCACGGTCACCCTCGGCCCCAATGTGCTGCGCGTCGAGACCGCCGCCGTCGCCGCGGCAGTGCTGATGGCGAGCGCCCGGCGATGATCGGTGAGCTGTCGATGCAGAAAACCGCTCGCTCCGCTCACCGATCCGGTGACGCGGCGCCCCTCGGCGTGTACGTCCATGTCCCGTTCTGCAGCTCGCGATGCGACTATTGCGCGTTCGCCACGTGGACCGATCGACACCACCTCATCGACGACTACCTCGCGGCCGTGCGGCGAGACATCGCCCGGGCATTCGCTACCGAGTCCCGTGCCGTCGAGTCCGTGTTCGTCGGCGGCGGGACTCCGTCGTTGGTCCCGGCCGATCTGCTCGTCGCCGCCCTTGCCGAGATCCCGCTCGTCCCTGGCGCCGAGGTCACCGTCGAGTGCAACCCCGACGACGTCACCGACGAGTTGCTGGCGGCCTTCGCCGAGGGTGGGGTCACGAGGATCAGTCTCGGCGTGCAGTCGATGGTGCCTCGGATCCTCGAGCTGCTCGGCCGCCAGCACGACCCGGACAACGTGATCAGCGCCGTCGACTCGATCCGCCGGATCGGCTTCACGTCGTTCAACCTCGATCTGATCTACGGCACGGCAACCGAGCGTCTCGACGAATGGCACACGACGCTGGAGCGTGCGCTGCACCTCGACCCGCCGCACATCTCGGCGTACGGCCTCACCGTCGAGCCGGGCACGCCGCTCGCCGCCGACCCGGCCAGGTATCCCGACGACGACGTGCAGGCCGAGGAGTACGAGGTCGCTGACGAACTGCTCACGGCCGCCGGGTTGGTGAACTACGAGGTGTCCAACTGGTCGCGACCGGGCCACGAGTGCCGGCACAACCTTCTCTACTGGCGCCAACACGATTACCTCGGGTTCGGATGCGCGGCCCACTCTCACGTCGCCGGCCGGCGGTGGTGGAACCTGCGCACGCCGGAGCGCTACGTCGCCGCCGTCGCCGACGGTCAACCGACGGAGGCCGCGGGCGAGACGCTCGACGCCGAGACTCGACGTCTCGAAGCGCTGCAGCTGTCGTTGCGCACGACTGCCGGTGTGCCCCGTGACGCACTCGACGGCGAGAGCCTCGACGGATTGGTCGAGCCGTGCGGAGATCGGTGGGTGCTCACGAGGCACGGCCGCCTGCTGGCCAACGAGGTGGCCGTCCGCCTGCGTTGACGCTCGGTCGTCGACCGGCCAAGGATGCAAGCGAGCAGAGCGAGCGGCCAGCAGCGGCCTGCGTGGCCGGGGAACGCAATGCTGGTAGCTTGGCGCGCCGCGAGGGCGCGTAGCTCAGTTGGTTAGAGCGCTACCATGACACGGTAGAGGTCCCGGGTTCGAGTCCCGTCGTGCCCACGACTCGCTCGCTGACGCTCGCTCGCCGTGGGCACTGCGTGCGCCGTTTCTCTGCCTCCGGCGGGCGTTCAGGCGCCACGCAGGCTTGCCTCGTCCGTGCCGGACGAGGCGTTCGTGTCGGAGTCAGGCGCCACGCAGGCTTGCCTCGTCCGAGCCCATCGGTCGTGCAACGCCGGCGACTCAGATGTCGTCGGTTGTCGGCTCGTCGATGACCGGGTCGACGGGGAGGACGACGGCGATCGGGGCGGCGGCGCCGCGGGGGAATACCAAGAAGCGCAGTTCGCCGCCCGGGTCGGCTCCGGGGAAGTCGAGACCCACCGTTGTGGGCACGCGGGCCGAGCCGTCGATGGCGCCGATGCTCGTCTCCGTGTCGACCGGCGTGACGTTGCCGTCGCTGTCGACGTACACCGCCTTGGACAGCTCGAACCTGGCGTCGGCGCTCGACGAGACTTCGAGGTAGACACGGAGCGCATCGCCGCTGGTGACCGAGCGGTAGGCGGCCCGGACCCGAGCCGTTGCCGGGTCGACGGTCACCGCCACTCCCGGGCGGCCGAGTCGGGGAGCGATCTCGTTGCGGTCGACCGAGAAGTCGGCGAGCTGGCCGTCGATGACCTCCACGTCGGTGACGTACACGCAGTCGCTGGGCATCACGCACACCAGGACTCCATCGTCGGTCAGATAGACGTGCGAGGTCGCGACCTCGCCGCCGAAGGCGGTGATCATCTCGGCGAAGGCGAGCTGGTAAAGGGCATAGGCCTCGGCCGGTGATCCCGCTGCGGTCTGCTCCTGGAGCGTCGCGATCTCGGCAGCGTCACCGGAGAACATCGTGTCGAAGTAGGCGAGGGGGTCGAAGGCCACCGTCTCCGACGTCTCGCCGTCGCCCGGACCCGCTGGAGGCGGCGCAGGCTCGACGGATTCGCCCGGCTGGGCGATGATCTCGAACTCGACGATGTCTCCCGGTGACAGCGTCGTGCGGGCGATGAACGGACCATCAGCGGTGGTCATCGCATAACACGTGAAGGTCAGGTCGGTGTCCGACTCCGGCGACGCTGAGCAGGCCGGATCGACCAGCGTGTAGCCGGAGCGCTCGGCGAGGTCGGTGAACTGCTCGATGGCGGCAGCGTTGTCGTCGTCGTCGTCGGGCGGCGCGGCGCGGACGATCGCACGCGCCACCGGCCGACAAGGGTCGCGCCGGCGACGGCGGCTGCGCCCACGGCGCTGATGAACGGACGACGCATCAGGACCTCCTGCGGGAACAACGCCGCCATTCTGGCCCGTACCGGTGCCGCCCACGTAGCACCGGGGTCCTGCGGCAGACCCAGGACCCCGGTGCCTCAGAACAATCGACGTACTGACCGTCGAATAGGTTCCCCCGAACTCAGCGAGGTTCCCGGGGCAGGCCGAGCACCCGTTCGCCGAGAATGTTGCGCATCACGTTCGAGGTACCTCCCATGATCGTGTAGCCGGGGGCGTAGACGAGCCCCTGCACCACGTCGTCCCACAGGGTCGCTGCCGGGCCGAGCACGCGGGCGACGAAGCTGGCGACGCGCTGCTCGTGCTCGGTGCAGAAGCACTTCGTGGCGGCCGAGAAGCCGGTCGGCGCCTGGCCGAGGGCCTCGCGGATGACGAGGATCCTCCCGATCCGATAGCCCGACTCCAAGGCGGCGATCTCCTGGCGCACGAGGGCGTTCTTTCGGTCGGCGCGCTCGAGGGCGATCCGATACAGGGCGTGGTTGGACACGAGCCGATCGATGCCGCCGCGCTCGTGCTCGAGCTGACGCATCGTCTGCTTGAAGGCCTTCCCTTCGACGCCGACGAGGTTGTCGAGGGGCACCCGCACGTCGGAGAAGAAGACCTCGCAGAAGTGGCGGTTCGTCGTCATGTCCTTGATCGGGCGGACCTCGATGCCGGTCGAGCTCATCGGCACGACGATCTCGCTGATCCCTTCGTGGGGCGGCCCCTCGCTCGACGTCCGGCAGATCAGGTAGCAGTAGTCGGCAACGGCGGCGAAGCTCGTCCAGATCTTCTGCCCGTTGATCACCCATTCGTCGCCGTCACGGCGCGCTGTCGTGCGCAGCGATGCGAGATCGCTGCCGGCTTCCGGTTCCGACATCCCGATCGACCACGTTGTCTCGCCGCGGAGGATGCCCGGCAGGTACTCGTCGCGTTGGTCCTGGCGCCCGAAGGCGATCAACGACGGCCCCATCTGCCGATCGGCGAACCACATCGCGGCGATCGGCGCCCCGGCCGAGATCAGTTCCTCGCCGATGATCAAGCGGTCGATCGCCGGGCGGCCCGCCCCGCCGTGCTCGGTCGGCCAGGTGAGCCCGATCCATCCGCGGGAGGCGAGCTCGGCGGCCAGCTCCTTGGAGTAGCCGTTGATCCACGAGTCGTTGTGCCGGCCGAACCGTGCCACAGCGTCGGCGGCGAACTCCCGCGCCTCCTTGCGCAGCGCCTCCTGCTCGGCGGTCCAGGCGAAGTCCACCCGAGCGAGGCTACGACGGATTCAGCAGCCGTAGAAGATCCAGGTCACCACTCCGGCGTCGATGCGGATCCACGCCTGCACGGCGCTTCGCGGCGCGATCTCATTGACCGCCTCGGGCGACAGGTGCGTCCCCTCGACGCACTGCCCATCGCTCGCCACCTCGCCGAGGATGATCGCGGCGAGTCCCGACGGCATCGTGCGGACCTGCGTGCTGTTGTTGATCACGAGGTAGTCCGGCTCGTTGTTGACGATGTCGATGACCGTGCCCTCGGTCAGCACCGTCTGGGCGGTGTCGCCTTCGAAGATGCACAGGACGTCGATGCCGAGCGCGTTGTTCGTCGCGTCGTAGCCGGTGACGAACCCCGCCCACAGGCCGTCGGGGATCACCGGGCCGAGCTGGCCGCTGGCACCGCAACCGCTGCCGCGGACCGGCTCGGTACCGAGTTGAGGCACGTTCTGGAACGACCCGTAGGGCCACACGTGGCCGACGCCGTCGCTGTAGTCGGGGTAGGCGGGTGGCAGATTGGCCGCTTGCGGGGCAGCGGGCATCGCCGGGAAGCCGCAGCCCCAGAGGATCCACGTCACCTGGCCACCGTCGATCCGAACCCACGCTTGGCGTGCAGGATCGGGATTGTGACCAGCGGCCGGGGCTTCGACGCACTCGCCGTCGACGACGGCGCTATCGCGCAGCACGATGCCGGGAGCGGCCGGTGCCGTACGCACTCGGGTGTTGTTGTTGACGACGAGGTAGTCGGGCTCGTCGTTGATGATGGTCGCCGTGCCTTCGCTCACGACGTGCTGAGCGGCGGCGCCGGTAAAGATGCAGAGCAGGTCGATGCCGACGGTCGGGGTGCTCTCATCGGTCACGAAGCCGGCCCACAGACCGTCCGGGATCACGTCGCCGATCTGGCCCTGGCTGCCGCAGCCCGTGCCACGGACCGGCTCGCTGCCCATTCGGGGGACGTTCCAGAACGGCCCGTACGGCCAGATCGCGGCAGCGGGATCGACGACGGCAGGGGGTGGTGACACTTCGCCGACGGGAGCCGTAGCGGCGTCCTCGTGACAGCGCGCGAAGCACCCGACAGGACCGGTCGCGGAAGGCGGGGGGTACTCGGCCGCGAGCAGCTCGAGGCTGCTGGTGATCGCGTCAAGTGTCGCTTGATCGGTGTCGCTGAAGTAGGCGAAGCTCACCGTCACGGTGAACTGCTGGGTGCTGTCGCCCATCACGACGTCCTCGTACAGCAGGCCGCCTTCGCAGCCGGTGAACCACGTTCGCTGCCCGCTGAAGACGCCCTGGGCGTATGGCTGCTCCGAGTTCGATTCGCACCACGTGATGTCCGTGGCGGCGGCGCCGGCGCGGAACGGTTCGACCCAGACGCTCATCGACGGGAACGAATCGTTGCCCATCGGGCGACTGGCGTAGATGGTGGGGTTGACGGTTCGGTCGGTCGCCACGGCGGGCGCCGTGCTGACGTTGCCCCAGTCGGCCGGCACCGAGATGGCGACCGTGCCGGTGTCGTCGACGATGCGTTGGAAACCTGCGGGCGGTGATCCAGACGGGGCCGCGGCCGTCGTGACGCCGGCGGCGAGGACGGATGTCGCGAGACCGGCGATCGAGGCCAGCAGAGCGGTTGCAGTTCGCATGTGGTGACACCCTTCTGTCGTGCGGTCGTGTGCCGTTCTGACGCGTTCGGACCGTGATGCGTTCCCGAGTCACGGAGTCGTTGCCGCTGGCGCCCGGATAGCCTCGCACAAGTTCAATACAAGTGAGGAGTCGCCACGCCAATGGCCAAGATCAAGGTGCAGAACCCAGTCGTCGAGATGGATGGCGATGAGATGACGAGGATCATCTGGGCGTTCATCAAGGACCAGCTGATCCTGCCGTACCTCGACGTCGACCTCAAGTACTTCGACCTGTCGATCGAGAGTCGCGACGCCACCGACGACCAGATCACGATCGACTCCGCCAACGCAACCAAGCAGTACGGCGTCGCCGTGAAGTGCGCAACGATCACTCCGGACGAGGCGCGCGTCGAGGAGTTCGGCTTGAAGAAGATGTGGCGCTCGCCGAACGGCACGATCCGCAACATTCTCGGCGGTGTCGTGTTCCGCGAGCCGATCATCATCTCCAACATTCCCCGGCTCGTGCCGGGTTGGACGAAGCCGATCGTCATCGGCCGTCACGCCCACGCCGATCAGTACAAGGCCACGGACTTCAAGGTGCCCGGTGCCGGCACGCTGACCCTCACGTACACGCCTGCCGACGGTGGCGAGCCGATGCAGTTCGAGGTCGCCGAGTACCCCGACGGCGGGGGCATCGCGATGGGGATGTACAACTTCTCAGCGTCGATCCGCGACTTCGCGAGGGCGTCGCTGCGCTACGGACTCAACCGCAACTACCCCGTCTACCTGTCGACGAAGAACACGATCCTCAAGGCCTACGACGGGATGTTCAAAGACCTCTTCCAGGAGGTCTTCGACGACGAGTTCGCCGACGAGTTCGCCGCCGCCGGGCTCACCTACGAGCATCGCCTGATCGACGACATGGTCGCCCAGGTGATGAAGTGGGAGGGCGGCTACGTGTGGGCGTGCAAGAACTACGACGGCGACGTGCAGTCCGACACCATCGCCCAGGGCTTCGGCTCGCTCGGGCTGATGACGTCGGTGTTGATGACGCCCGACGGCAAGACGGTCGAGGCCGAGGCCGCCCACGGCACGGTGACCCGCCACTACCGCGAGCACCAGAAGGGCAACCCGACCTCGACCAACCCGATCGCGTCGATCTTCGCCTGGACGGGTGGCCTGAAGCACCGCGGCAAGCTCGACGGCACGCCGGAGGTCACCGAGTTCGCCGAAACCCTCGAGCGCGTGTGTGTCGAGGCGGTGGAGGGCGGCGAGATGACCAAGGACCTCGCCCTGCTCGTCGCCAAGGATGCCCCCTACCTCAACACCGAGGACTTCCTCGCCGCCATCGACCGCCGCCTCCAGGCCCAGATGTCCTGATCCGAAGTTCCGAGGCCAATTGTGAGCAGGATCTTGCTCACAAGTGGCGCTGGAACGATTCGCGCCCAACTGCCGGGGCGGCTACTTCAGGGAGCCGCTGACGTCGATGCCCTTGGTGAAGAAGCGTTGGCCGAAGAAGAACACGAGGATCGGGATGGCCATGGCGATGATCGCCCCCGCTTGAATGAGGTTCGCCGCCGACTGGTACAACCCGATGAATCCGTACAGCCCGACGGAGATCGGGTACTTGTCGAGGTCGCCGGCGAGGTAGACGAGCGGCTCGAAGAAGTCGTTCCAGGCGAAGAAGAAGTGGAACAGGGCGACGGCGACGATCGCCGCCCTGGCCTGCGGGACGATGATCGTCATCAGGATGCGCAGCGGATCCGGCGCCGTCGATCGTCGCGGCCTCATCGAGCTCGCGGGGGATCGTCATGAAGAACTGGCGGAGCAGGAACACGTTGAAAGCGTTGGCGAAGAAGTGCGGGACGATCAGCGGCAGCCACGTGCCGATCCAACCGAGGCGCTGATACACGGCGTAGGTCGGAACGATCGTGACGAAGCGGGGCAGGATGATGGCGGCGATCAGCGACGCCATGATCAGCTTCTCGAACGGGACGTTGAAGCGCGACAGTCCGTAGGCGACGAGCACGGACGAGATGAGCGTCCCGGCCATGCCGAGCCCGGCGATGACGCCGGTGTTGAACAGCAACTTGGGAAGGTCGAGGATCCGGGCCACGGTCGAGAAGTTGTCCCAGTGAACGTCGAGAGTGGTCGCCGGCTCGAGCGTGCGCCAGCGGCCCTCCCACTCGATGAGGACGCTCGGGTTCGTCCGGATCGACGAATCCACTGGCCTCGCGGCCCTTGTCGACGAGGGCGAGCTCGCGAGTCCCGTCGTCGAACGGGACGACCACGATCGGGTACTCCTCGCCGTCGATCGTTGCCGTTTCCGGCGACATCGGCAGGATCGGCTGGCGGGGGTCGGACATCTGCTCGGGACTCTTCAGCCCGGTGATGAACCCGTAGGCGAGGGGGAGGAGGTAGGCCACGACGAAGATGATGGCGAACAGCGTGACGGTGGCCTTGGTGAGATAGCGCCGCGTCGGCCGGTCCAGGTCCTTGTAGCCGCCTCGCGCTTGCCGCCACCGCCTCCGGGTCGCCGGGATCTCGGCCTCGACCGGTGGTGCCATGAGCGCCATCTCAGCGCTTCCTCTCGTATTGGTAGTGGACCCAGTAGCGGGCCGACCAGAACACGAGTGCGGTCAACGTCATGATGACGATGAACATCGCCCACGCCAGCGTCGACCCGTACCCGCCGTCGTAGATCGTGAACGTCTCGCGAAAGAAGTACATCGTGTAGAACAGCGACGCGCCGTCTGGTGCGCCATTTCCATCGGTCAACACGTAGGGGACGATGAAGTACTGGCCAAGGACGACGAGCGCGATCACGAGGTTGTAGAACGTGACCGGCGAGATCATCGGCCACGTCACATGGCGGAATACCTTCCAGGCGTTGGCGCCGTCGATGCGCGCCGCCTCGTAGAGGTCGACCGGCACGCTGCGCAGCGACGCCATGTAGATGATCATCGCGTTGCCGATGCCCCACAGGGCGATGATCCCCAACGAAGGGATGACCCAGGTGGTGTCGTTCATCCAGTCCGGCGGGTCGAGGCCGAACGCCCGCAGGATGCGGTTGAGCCATCCGGTCGTGTCGTTGAAGAAGCCCTGCCACACGAACGACGCGGCCACGAACGGCACGATCGCCGGCAGGTAGAACAGAACGCGGAACACCGGCGATCCCCAGAGGTGCCGCGACGTCAAGAGGTAGGCGATCCCCAGCGGCACGAGCATCGTCATGCGGCAGGAAGATCACCGCGAAGCGCAGCGTGACGAGCGCCGAGTGACGCACCGTCGGGGTCCTCGAAGAGCCGCCGCCAGTTGTCGAGACCGATGAACTTCGTGTCGATGTCGTCCTGGTCGACGAGCTCGTAGTTGGTGAACGAGAACACAAACGACGCGACGAGGGGGATGAGGTAGAAGACGCTGAGCCCGATCAACCACGGGGAGACGAACAGCAGGCCAGTTCGTCGGCGGCGCCGCTCCCCGAGAGAGCGTCGACGGTGGCGCAACCGACCCGGCCGAGAGGTCTCCCGGCCGGGTCGGTCGGCGACGACTGCGTCGACCGGATCAGTGATCAACGCCATCGCAACGCACCCAATATCGGTCGGGACTCAGCCCGACGTCGTTGCCGGCTCCGTGCCGGCAGGTTCGGTACCGGCAGATGCATCACCGGCGGGCTCGGTTCCCGGAACGGTCGGCGCCGGGGCGCCGGCGAACACCGGATCGAGCGCAACGCGCAATTCCTCGGCGGCCGCTGGCACGTCCATGGGCAGCTCCGTCGTGAGGCGGTCCTCCCACGTGTCGATCACGATCTCTGCCTCGAAGAAGTTCGGCATGTTCGACTCGTGGCTCGGCACGTCCGGCCGCTCCAACCCGGCAAGGGCGGCGTCCCAGTTGACCCCTTGCGGGAACAGCTCGTCGAGACCTGCGAAGAACGGCTCACGCAGGTCCTCGCGGGCGGGGAGCGCACCGTAGGTGTCGAGGAGCACGGGCGCAGCGTCGTCGAGAAGGTAGGTCAGCGCCTCGAAGGCTGCCTCGGGATTCTCGGTCGACGACAGGATGCGGAACGTGTCGGCGTGCAGCTTCGACGTCGCCTCACCGTTGTACTCCGGCATCACGGCGAGGTCCCAGAACTCCCTGCCGACGCCGTTCTCGTCGCGCACGCAGCACGTGTACCACAGATGGGTGTTGGCCATCGCCACGTTGCCCGTGTTGAAGGCGTTGAGCGCCCCGAGCACGTCGGATTCCATCTCCGACTGGTTCGGCGCCGCCCCGGCGGTGATCAGGTCGTTGTACCACTGCCACGCCTCGATCCAGTGCTCGGGAATCTGCGCCGTGCCGTCCTCGGCGACGAACGATCCCAGGTCCGAAGAATGTGCCAATGGAGCGGGCGTCGTCGTTGAACTGCTGGTGGAAGCCCCACTGCACGATGTTGTCACGGTCGAAGTCCGGACTCGTCGCGTCGTTGCCGTTGGCGTCGACCGTCAACAGCATCGCCAGCTCGGCGACCTTGTCCATGTCCCACGGGTCACCGTCGGCGTACGGCTCGCCGTACGCCGCCGGTGGGTAGTCGAGGCCGGCCTCGTCGAAGAGGTCCTTGTTGTAGTAGATGGCCGACGGGAACACGCCGAATGGCAGCGCGGTCAGCGCTCCGTCCTCCTCCCGCCAGAAGTCGACCTGCGCCTCGTCGTATCCCGAGAGGTCGAACCCCGTCGACTCGACGAGCGGCTCGAGGTCGAGGAACTGGCCGGCGAACGAGTTCGAGCCGCGGATGCCAACCGGGCCGATGATGTCGGGTGCGTCGCCTGCCGCGATCTGGGTGGCCAGCGTCTCGATAGGCGACCTCGTTGTCGACGAGCTCGACCTGCAGTTCGATGGCGTCCTGACTGGCGTTGAATTCCTCGGCGACCGTCTCCTGGGCGGTGATCTGCTCGGGCTCTGTGCCGGTGCCGAGGCCGACGAACCAGCGCACCGTCACCGGTTCGCCGGACTGTGGCCGGGCCGCGCCGACCGAGCCGCCGACCGCTGAGAGGATCGCCGCGGCGGCGAGCACCCCGGTTGACCAGTCGTCGGGAGCGCCTCGTACCTCCGGGCGCCGACGCGATATCTCGATAGCTTCACGATGTTGCTCTCCTGTTCTCACCACTGGACGTGGAGCCTGCGACAGGGGTGTGGGAGGTCGTGTCCTCTCGTACCCCGCGTGTCTGGTTGTGTTTCGCGGCGTCGGAACCGACGCCGGCGACTGGTCGGGTCGACTGCCGGATCACGAGCGGTCCGCTGACCGTCGTGGTGGTCGCCCCGTTGGCGGCTTCCCCCGAAACGAGCTTGACCAGCAGATCGACCGCCGAAGCGCCGATCGCGGCGACGTCCTGGCTGATCGTCGACAGCGGTGGCGAAGTTTGGCTGGCGATCGGCAGGTCGTCGAAGCCGATCACGGCGATGTCGTCGGGAACCCGCAGTCCGGCCGCGGCGATGGCCTGCATCGCTCCGGCGGCCATCAGGTCGTTGCAGGCGAACACCGAGTCGGGGCGGTGGGCGAGCAGTCGGCGCATCGCCTCATAGCCGGATTCGATCGAGAAGTCGCCGCGCTCGACGAGTCGGGTGTCGACCTCGATGCCGTTGCGGTACAGCGCCCGCTCGTAGCCGACCTGGCGGTCGCGACCGTCGATACGGTCCGGCGGCCCGAGGATGATGGCGATCCGCCGACCACCGCCTTCGACGAGGTGGTCGACGGCCGTTGAGGCGCTGGCCTCGTTGGTCAGCTCGATGTGCGGGACGTCTACACGCGACGGGTGGCGCCCGACGAGGACGCACGGGTGCGGGCCGTCGAGGAGGTCCTCGACCCAAGGCGATCCGAGGGCGACCCCGGAGATGATCACGCCGTCGACGAAGCCAGTGCGGAAGCTGTCGCGGAGTGACTGGCTCGGCTCGGTGGCCGCCATCCACAACATCAGCCCTTGTCCGGAGGCCGTCGCCGCGTCGGCCACCGCTTCGAGCAGATGGGCCTCGTAGGGAGCGCTGATCAGGTGGCCACCGGGGAGCACGAGTCCGAGGACGCCGGCGCGGCCCGAGGCGAGCGAGCGGGCGGCGCTGTTCGGGCGGTAGCCGAGCTGGTCGGCGATCATCCGGACGCGGGTGCGCACGTCGGCACTGACCCGGGCGTGTCCGTTGAGGGCCCGCGAGGCGGTGGCCCGCGACACGCCGCTCATGCGGGCGACATCCTCGAGGGTGACCGGCCGCGACCGGCCACCAGCGTCGTCCCCAGACACAACAGCGAACACCCCCGATTGCTCAGAATCCCCCGGCTGCCACGCGTTTGCAGTGGAAGCGCTCTCACCGTACGATTCGCGGCGGCCGCTGTCAAGTGGTCGGAGAGATGACGCAGATCTAACTGGGGGAATGACGATGATGAGCAGTGAGATGTCGAGTAGCTCGCTGACCGACAAGGGAATCAGTGCAATCGCTTCCACGGCATCGAGGTCGACCCCACCGGCGCACTTCCCGGACAGCTTCGTGTGGGGTGTGGCAACGTCGTCGTACCAGATCGAGGGCGATCGCGCCGGACGCGGGGAGAGCATCTGGGACCGCTTCTGCACGATCCCGGGAGCGATCCTCGACGGCAGCAACGGCGATGTCGCGTGTGGCCACGTCGAGCGGGCGGCGGCAGATGTACAGCTGATGGGCGAGCTCGGCGTCGGCGCCTACCGGTTCTCGATCTCTTGGCCGAGGGTGATCCCCAAGGGTCACGGTGAGGTCGCCCCGGCGGGCTTGGACTTCTATAGCCGCCTCGTCGACGAGTTGCTCGCCGCCGGTATCGACCCGTACGTCACGCTGTATCACTGGGACCTCCCACAGGTGCTCGAGGACGAGGGCGGGTGGCCGGAGCGGGCGACTGCGTATCACTTCGCCGAGTACGCCGACGTGGTGGCGAGCGCCCTTGGCGATCGGGTCAAGCACTGGGCGACGCTCAACGAGCCGTACTGCTCGAGCCACTTCGGATATGTCACGGGTTTCATGGCGCCGGGCCGCAAGTCGGTCGCTGACGGCTTCGCGGCCGCCCACCACCTGCTGCTCGGCCATGGCCTGGCCGTCGAGCGTCTACGGGCGCGGGTGCCGGACGCCGAGGTCGGGGTCGTCTTGAACTTCAACCCGATGCATCCGGCGAGCGACGACCCGGCCGATGTCGCCGCGGCGGCGGCCAAGGACGCCCTGCACAACCGGTGGTATGCCGAGCCGATCGCCGGGCTCGGCTATCCGATCGATGCGACGGGCGCCGATCGTTGGTCGGCTGCCGAGCTTCGTGACGGCGACCTCGACGTCATCGCCGCGCCGATCGACGTGCTCGGTGTCAACTACTACAGCCGCTCGCTCGTCAACGCCGCCGACGAGCGCGTCGCGTCGCCCGGCCCGGTCACCGGGATGGGCTGGGAGATCTACCCCGAAGGGCTCGCCGAGACGGTGCGCTGGCTCCACGAGCGTTGCCGGTTCCCCCGCTACCTGATCACCGAGAACGGCGCGGCGATGAACGATCAGCCCGACGCCGCCGGGTTCGTCGACGACCAGGATCGCCTCGGCTACGTGCGCGACCATCTCGCTGTCATTCATGAGCTGATCGACGAGGGCCTGCCCATCGACGGCTACTTCGCCTGGAGCCTGATGGACAACTTCGAGTGGGCGTACGGCTACACGGAGCGCTTCGGGCTGATCCGCGTCGACTACGACACGCTGGAGCGCACGCCGAAGGCCAGCGCGAGGTGGTACGCCGACGTCACCCGCGCCCACGGGTTCTAGGCGACGCCGTTGAGGGTGTCGACCACCGTGAAGACGTCGCCGATCGCGACGTAGTTGACGGCGACGAAGTTGGGCAGCTGTCGCTCGCCCTCGCATTGCTCAGCGCGCGGCAGGAGAACCTCGCGGTCGTTGACGAGCTCGGCGTCGGTGACCAGCGACGTGAAGCCGGAGAGCCAGTGATTGAGGAGTAGCAGTGGCGCGTCGTCGGGGCCGCGGTTGGAGTCGCAGTTGAACGACTCGACGGTCGGGAACGTGTACGGCGTGTCCTGGGTGTAGTCGAAGCCGTTGACGAGCCAAGGTGCCGCAGATCCCCCGTTGCCCTCCTCGACCATCACGACGAGGCGCTTGCCGGAGCGGATCATCTCGCCGAGCGTGGGCCAGGGGTCCCCGGTGGACGGGTCGAAGACGAAGTCGAGCAGCCCAGCAGTCTCGATGTCGGCGGCGATCAACGAGGAGTCGACGTGGTCCTCGATGAACAGCGTGACGACCTCGTCCGGGTTGGCGATCATCCAGCCGCGCAGCTGGTCGAGCGTGTCGAGGAACGAGGTCGACCCGCTCTCGCACAGGCCGTGGCACATGAACCGCGCCTCGGTTCCGGTGGCCTGACCGGCGACCGAGTTGGCGATGCGCTCGGCGGCGGCGACCACCTCTGGCCCGAGCTCCTCCTCGGCAACGGCGCGGGCCTCGTCGTAACTGCCGGGTGCGGTCCGCACGACCGTGCCGGCCGGGATGCCCGACCACACGTCGATGAGCAACGCTCGCACACCCTGATCGAGCTGCACCGGGATCGAGTCGGACTGCTCGGCGAGGAACCAGCCCGGTTCCGTCGCTGCAGACATGGCGTTGTGCGACGAGACGTAGGCGACCTCGTCGAAACGGCGATCGCACAGCTCGGCGTGGCCGTTACACACCGTGCCCTCTCCCGTGACGACCTCGGCCGCAGTGACGTCGCGCCCGGGCCTGGCGAGCCACACGACGCCGGCGATGACCACCAGTCCGGCCAGCGCGGCGACGGCGATCGTCGCCGGCCGGATCCCCGAACGCGCCGTGGGCTCCGTCGTGGCGGCGTTGACGGTGTCGGTGCCGGTACGAGATGCTGCGGCGAGCCGGCCGATCTCGGTGATCGCGTAGAGCACGAGCAGCACACCGCCGACCACGATGAACGGTTCGATCAAACCCAGCGGGTCGACGATGGCGGCGATGCCGAGGGCTCCGGCGACGACCATGCGCACCACGACACCGACGGTGTGTTGCGGTCGCAGAGCTGCGCGGCGCATGCCGGCAACCCGCCTAGCGATCGCCGCCGGGGCGCCGGAGTCGCAGGCGAACATCGTCGTCAGCCCGAAGGCCGCGAGCAGTACGACGCCCCACCACAGCGGCCGAACGACGACGCCCCATGAAGCCTGCGCGACGGCGCCGCCGAGGGTGTCGGTATCGACGCGACGCACGATGAACCCGCCGATGACGAGCACGACACCGAGCACGCCGGCGGCCCAGATCAGCGAACGGCCCGCCGATGCGGCGGTGCGCCAGCGCGTTCGGGAGAGCGCAACCGCCCCGGCAAAGCAGACGATGGCAAGCACCGGGAGGAGCCACGCCAACACGCCGACGGCGCGGGCGATGGCAATCGTCGCGTCGGCGAACGCCTGGTCACCGATCGATGCCAGGGTCACCGACACGTCCGACGACACGGGAGCGCGCTCGGGGGCGACGACGGCGAGAGCACCCGTGACGACTGCCCCTACGTCGGCG
Organism: Ilumatobacteraceae bacterium; assembly: GCA_963772825.1. Lineage (GTDB taxonomy): Bacteria > Actinomycetota > Acidimicrobiia > Acidimicrobiales > Ilumatobacteraceae > Desertimonas. The sequence continues at coordinate 237,045 of CAVYYX010000011.1, forward strand.
AGGCGCAAGGCGATCGAGTCGGCGTCGCCCTCGGTGAGCACCCGGTGAGTGGCCTGGACCGCGGTGCGGGTCGGTCCCGACAAGAGGTCACCTCCGGCGACGCGCGTGGCGACCGACTCGACCAGCGGACGGATCGCCACGAGGTTCGGGTTCTGGCGCACGAGCTGTGTGGAGATCGCCACACCGAGCTCGGCGGCGACCGCATCGTCACGCCGTATCTCGTCAACGTTGTCGGCGAACGTCGGGCCGTCGAGCACCTCTCTGTTGAGGTGCCCGGCGAGCAATCCGAGGGCGGCGAGAACCGCGCCGAGAACGATCAGCACCCGACCGAACACGGGTACCGGAGTGTCAGCGGTCGGCAAGTCGCGCTGCAAACACTCGGGTGACCGCAAACACTCGGGTGGGGAGAGGGTTAACGATCGCCGAGCTTGACGTAGTCGCGTTCGCCTTCGCCCGTGTACCACTGGCGGGGGCGGGCGATCTTCTGGTCGGGGTCGTTGAGTAACTCGTCCCAGTGGGCGAGCCAACCGACCATCCGACCGAGTGCGAACAACACGGTGAACATCTCGATCGGGAAGCCCATCGCCTGGTAGATCAGCCCTGAGTAGAAGTCGACGTTCGGGTACAGCTTGCGGTCCGTGAAGTAGCTGTCGCTGAGGGCGACGTCTTCGAGCTTGAGGGCGATGTCGAGCAGCGGGTTCTTGCCGGTGACCTCGAACACCTCGTACGCCGTCTGCTTGACGATGCGCGCCCGAGGGTCGTAGTTCTTGTACACCCGATGGCCGAACCCCATCAGCCGGCCCTTGCCCTCTTTGACGTCGGCGATGAACGCGTCGACGTTGTCCAGTGACCCGATCTCGGTGAGCATCCGGATCGCGGCCTCGTTGGCGCCGCCGTGACTCGGTCCGTACAGCGCGGCGGCGGCGGCAGACGCCGCCGAGAAGGGGTCAGCCTGACTCGAGGCCACGACGCGCATCGCCGTCGTGCCGCAGTTCTGCTCGTGGTCGGCGTGGAGGATGAACAGGACGTCCATCGCTCGTTGCAGAACGGGATGGACCTCGTACTCGCCGATCTTCCACATCATGTTCAGGAAGTTCGCCGGGTACGACAACGAATTGTCAGGAAGGATGAACGGCAATCCGGCCGAGAAGCGGTAGCACATCGCCGCCAGCGTCGGGGCCTTCGCGATCAGCCGCAGGATCTGCTTGTGGCGGATCGCCGGGTCGTTGATCTCTTTGGACTCGGTGTAGAAGGTGCCGAGGGCGGCCAGCGCCGACACGAACATCCCCATCGGGTGGGCGTCGTAGTGGAACCCGTCGACGAACCGCTTGCGCATGTTCTCGTGGATGAACGTGTGGTGGGTGATCTCGTGGGTCCACGTGCTGAGCTGTTCTTCGTTGGGCAGCTCGCCGTACAGCAACAGGTAGGCGACCTCGAGGTAGCTCGCATGGTCGGCGAGCTGTTCGATGGGGTAACCCCGGTAGCGCAGGATCCCGGCGTCTCCGTCGAGGTAGGTGATCTGCGACTTGCACGAGGCCGTCGACAGGAACGCCGGGTCGTAGACGAACAGGTCCTTGTCGAGGTCACGGAACGCAGACGACGGGATGATCCCGTCGACGATCGGGACCGTCACCGTCTTGCCGGTGCGGTCGTCGGTGATCGTGATGGTGTCGGGCACGTGTTTCCCTCTCGCTTCACGGTTGTCCGGGGCTTCCTCCCCACCGGGCAGGGTAGTCCCGCAGTCCGTCGTGTGGCTCAGGCGGGACGTGTCAACACGGCTCGTTGCCGTGCTTGCGCGGTTGCAACACCTCGCGTTTGTCAGCGAGCCCGTCGAATGCCGCAGCGACCGCCGCCCGCGTCTCGGCGGGTTCGATGACGGCATCGAGGTAGCCGCGCTCGGCGGCGACGTAGGGGTTGAGCAGTCGTTCGGAGTAGTCGGCCTCGAACGCCGCCCGCTCTTCCGGGGTCGCCCTGCGTCGCAAGATCGCCGCCGCCTGACCGGCGCCCATCACGGCCAGCTCGGCAGACGGCCAGGCGTAACACACGTCGTTGCCCATCCGTTTGGAGTCCATGACGATGTAGGCGCCGCCGTAGCTCTTGCGCAGGATCACGCACAGCCGTGGGACCGTCGCCCGGGCGTAGGCGAACACCAGTTGGGCGCCGTGGCGGATCATCCCCCGCCACTCGAGGTCCTTGCCGGGGTAGAAGCCCGGCGTGTCGACGAGAGTGAGGATGCCGAGGTTGAAGGCGTCGCAGAACGAGACGAACCGCGCCGCCTTCTGAGAGGCGGCGATGTCGAGGGTGCCGGCGAGAGCGAGCGGTTGATTGGCGACGATCCCGATCGGCCGTCCGCCGATCGTCGCCAGGGCGGTCACGACGTTTGGAGCCCAACGCCCGCGAAGCTCGAGCAAGCTGGCGTCGTCGACGATCAGGCGGGCGACGGCGCGGACGTCGTAGCTGCCGGTCGGCGCGGCCGGGAGCAACCGGTTGAGCTCAGGGCAGCTCCGGTCGACCGGATCGGCGCTCGCCCACCGGCCGGGTTCCGTGTCGGCGCTCGACGGGAGGTAGCCGAGGAGGTCGAGAGCGATGGCCTCGGCCGTCGGCCGGTCGGCGACGACGAGGCTGGCCACACCCGCTTGGCGTTCGAGGGGGGCCGCCCCGCCGAGCTCGTCCGTGGAGATCTGCACGCCCGTGAAGTCGGCGACCATCACGGGTCCATTGACGAATGCGTAGCTTTCGGCGGTCATCACAACGAGGTCGGCGATGCCCAACAGCAGCGCCGGGGCGGCGACCACCGGACCGTCGACGACGAGGATCGTCGGGACGACACCTGAGCAGTCGACGAAAGCCTTGGCCACGCGGCCCCAGCCCTCCAACGAGGCGATGCCCTCGACGACATCGGCACCGGTGGAGCTGAGCACGCAGACGAGCGGGATCCCCTCGGCACGAGCCACCGTGGCGGCGTGCGCCACGTTCGCTGACGCCTGCGAGGACATCGGCGCGCTCGCCTGCCCTGCCCCGAGCTCGACCCAGATGACCCGTCGGTCGCCGTCAGGCCCGTCGATCGTGCGAACGTCGATTCGTGTCGAGTCGTCGGCCCGGCTGCGCAGCGAGAGGGCGGCGAGGGTCACGCTGTCGACCGTAGTGTGGCGAGCCGATCGAGCGCCCGGCTAGCGCGTGGCGCGAAGCAGCGGGAAGGCATCGGAACCGAGGCGAACGCCGGCTTGCTCGAGGGCTCGCGAAGGGAGGGCGTCGCGCAGGACGTCGAACAGCGCCTTCGTCGCCCCGTTCGGGCCGGGCCGGCGATGCGACGTGAGGGCGACAACTCGCGGCGGCAACTCGGGGACATGCACCGCTGTGAAGTTGCCCGTGCGGTGGGGGACGGCGGTTGCCGGGACGATCGCCGCCCCGTGGCCGTCGACGGCGAGGGTGGCGAGCAGGCGGACACCGTCGACCTCCGCCTCGGCCTCGAGCTGGGCGCCGACGGACAGTGCAGCACGGTCGAGCACCCGGCGCAGGGCCGAGCCGGGTGGGGGGAGCAGCAGGCGGAAGCCGGCGAGCTCGGCGAGGTGGATCGATGAGCGCTTGGCGAGCGGATGGCCCTCGCCGGCGAGGAGCAAGAGATCTTCGGCGAACAACGGCTCGATGTTCAACTCGGGCTCGTCGATCGGCAGATGGACGATGGCCGCGTCGTACAGCCCGGAGAGCAGCGCCGGGATGAGCACCGAGGTGCTTCCTTCGGCGACGATGACCCGCACCTGTGGATGACGGGTCGACATCTCGGACAGCAGGCGGGGGAGTAGCCAGCGGGCCGTCGTTCCGAGCATTCCGAGGCGCACGTCGCCGACCACGTCGCCGTGGCGCTGCGCCAGCTCGGCGCCGATCTCGTCGATCTCCCGCAGTACCCGGCGGGCGCGTTCGACGACCCGTGCCCCATCGTCGGTGAGACCACCGCGGGAGCGATCGACAAGCTCGGTGCCGAGCTCCTTCTCCAGGCGAGCGAGGTGACTGGAGACGTTCGACTGCACCGTGAACAGGGCCCGGGCGGCGGCCGAGAACGTGCCGTGGTCAGCGATCGCCACGAGCGCGGCGAGCTGGCGGACGTCCACCGCCGCACCCTAACCGTTCCATCTCCGCGAGCGATGGTCGACATCGATATGTTCTTCTTGCCAGATTGGCGGCTTGTGCGTATACTCACAATCACATAGTCGAAGCGATACACCCCCCATGTACCGCTCGATTGGGCCCACCGGTCGATCCCCCATCGACCCGGGTCCAGGTTGAGAGACCCTGCTTCCCCCAGCAGGGTCTTTCCCGTTTTCCGCCGTCGCTCGCAAGCTCGCTCGGCGAGCTCGTCGCACGGCGGTGGGCCGAGCAAAGCCTCGGCCCACCGCCGAACGAAATCCTCTCTACCGTCCCTGGCGCCACCGGTCTACCGGGATGATCGGCTCCCCACTGCCCACGGTTGGAACGGCGCTGGGTACAGTCCGCTCGTGGTTGGTGCGGCCTTCTTCGACCTCGATCGGACGCTGCTCGCCGGAGCGTCGGGGTCGGTGTACTCGGACGCGATGCGCGATTCGGGGTTCGTCGGGCGCTCGATCCCCGGCGAGAAGCTGCTCTATGGCCTGTTCAACGCGATCGGCGAGACGTTGCCGTCGATGGCCCTTGCCCGTCAAGCCGCCACCTTCGCGCGCGGCAGAGCCCGCAACGCGATGCGCGAGGCCGGTGACGCTGCGGCGGGGACGCTGGCCGCGTCGATCCAACCGTTCGCCTGGCCGCTGATCAACGAGCACCGCGAGGCCGGCCGCCAGGTGGTGATCGCCACCACGACCCCGTACGACCTCGTCAAGCCGCTCGCCGATTGGCTCGGCTTCGACGACGTCATCGCGACCCGCTACGGGGTCAACGCCGACGGAACGTTCGACGGCTCGATCGTCGGCCCGTTCGTCTGGGCACGCGGCAAGCTCGTCGCCGTCCGCCAGTGGGCCGAGGCCAACGACATCGAGCTCGCCGAGAGCTTCGCCTACTCCGACAGCGTGTTCGACACCCCGTTGCTGTCGGCCGTCGGCAACCCGGTCGTCGTCAACCCGGATCCGAGCATGGTCGTGATGGCGACGCTGCGGCGCTGGCCGATCCGACACTTCGACGTGTCGCCTGGCGTGTTCAAGATCCCCGTGCTGGGCATCGAGCTGCAACGCATCGTGCAGCAGTTCGCCAGACCCCAGCTGATGCCCTATGCCCGCTTCGACATCGGCGGCGTCGACAACATTCCCGACCATGGCCCGGCGATCATCGTGATGAATCACCGCAGCTACTTCGACGCCGGCGCCGTGTCGGTCGCCATCGCCCGCAGCGGGCGAGCGGTGCGCTTCCTCGGCAAGAAGGAGGTGTTCGACGCCCCGATCGTCGGGCCGCTCGCCACGGCGATGGGCGGCATCCGCGTCGAGCGGTCGAGCGGTTCGAGCGAGCCGTTGCAAGCGGCGGCCGCAGCCCTCGAGGCGGGCGAGCTCGTGGCGATGGCACCCCAGGGGACGATCCCGCGCGGCCCGGCCTTCTTCGACCCGGCGCTCAAGGGTCGGTGGGGCGCCGCCCGGCTGCATCAGCTGACCCAGGCGCCGCTGATTCCGATCGGGGTGTGGGGGACCGAGAAGGTGTGGCCGCGATCGAGTCGGCTGCCCAACGTACTGAACCTCGCCAACCCGCCAACCGTGCGGGTCCGCGTCGGCCCTCCGGTTGCCGGGCTGAAGGGCAAGTCGCTGAAGGCCGACACCGAGCGGATCATGAAGGCGCTCGTCAAGCAGCTGCCTGCGGAGGCTCGCAAGCGTCGGACGCCGACCGCCGAGGAGCTGGCCGCCACGTACCCGCCCGGCTACGAGGGCGACCCGACCGCGGAGCGGGTCCGCCGACCCGGAACCGACTGAGCGGTCAGAGGTTGCGGACGACGCCGCGGCCGGAGACCCGCGAACGCACGATGTTCAACGCCGAGCCGGCCTTGAACCACTCGACCTGCTCGTCGCTGAACGTGTGCGTCGCCTCGAACTCGACCGTCTCGCCGTCGGGCCGGACGATCTGGCAGCGAACCGGCTGTCCGGGCACCGGCGGGAGGCCGAGCACGCTCACGCGGTCGTCCTCGCCGATCTCGTCGTAGGTCGCCGGGTCGGCGAACGTCAGCGGCACGAGACCCTGCTTCTTGAGGTTGGTCTCGTGGATCCGGGCGAAGCTGCGGGCGAAGATCACGACGCCTCCGCGGAACCGCGGCTCCATCGCGGCGTGTTCGCGTGACGACCCCTCTCCGTAGTTGCGGTCGCCGATGGCGCACCAGCGCACCCCTTCGGTGCCGTAGTGCTTGGCGATGTCGGGGAACGAGCGAGTCTGCCCGTCGAGCTGGTCCTTGCCGTCTCCGGTTGTCCCGGTGAAGGCGTTGACGACGCCGAGGAACAGGTTGCCGGAGATGTTCTCGAGGTGGCCGCGGTACTTGAGCCATGGCCCCGCCGCCGAGATGTGGTCCGTGGTGCACTTGCCCTGGGCCTTCATCAGCACGGGCAGCGCCTCGTAGTCGGCGCCGTCCCAGGCAGGGAACGGTTCGAGCAACTGCAGGCGATCGCTCGTCGGGCTGACGACGACCTCGACCGTCGATCCATCCTCCGGCGGCGGCGTGAACGTGTCGACGCCGGGGTCATAGCCCTTCTCCGGCAGCACTTCGCCGACCGGGGCGTCGAGGCGGACCTCGCTGCCGTCCGCCGCGGTCAGCGTTTCCGAGGTTGGGTCGAAGTCGAGCCGCCCGGCGAGCGCCAGGGCCATCACGGTGTCGGGAGAGGTGACGAAGCTCAGTGTCTTCGCAGAGCCGTCGTTGCGCTTGGGGAAGTTGCGGTTGTACGAGTTGACGATCGTGTTCGGCCGCCCGGTGATGCTCTCGGGGCGCGACCACTGGCCGATGCACGGCCCGCACGCGTTGGCGAGCACCGTGGCCCCAACCGCTTCGAGATCGGCGAGCAGGCCGTCGCGCTCGATCGTCGCTCGGATCTGCTCGGAGCCCGGGGTGACGAGCAGCTCGGTCTTCGCTTGCAAGCCCTTGGCCGCCGCCTGCCTGGCGATCGACGCTGCCCGCGTGATGTCCTCGTACGACGAGTTCGTGCACGACCCGATCAGCGCCGACGAGATCTCCAACGGCCAGTCGTTCTCGGACGCTGCCTGGCCGACTGCGGCGCCGACCCGGTGGGCGCGGTCGGGGGAGTGCGGGCCGTTGATCATCGGCTTGAGCTCGTCGAGGTCGATCTCGACGAGTTCGTCGTAGAGCGCCCCGTCGTCGGGCCGCAGGTGCTCGGCGGCGGCGTCGGCGGCTTCGGCAATCGCCTCGCGGCCGGTCGCCTCGAGGTAGGCGGCCATGTTCGGGTCGTACGGGAAGAGGGACGTCGTGGCGCCGATCTCCGCGCCCATGTTGCAGATCGTTCCCTTGCCGGTCGCCGAGATCGAGTCGGCGCCAGGGCCGTGGTACTCGATGATCGCCCCGGTGCCGCCTTCGACCGTGAGGATCCGGGCGACCTCGAGGATCACGTCCTTGGGGCTCGACCAGCCAGACAGCGAGCCGGTGAGGCGAACGCCGATGACCTTCGGCCAGCGGACGTTGAACGGGAAACCGGTCATCACGTCGACGGCGTCGGCACCACCGACGCCGATCGCGACCATCCCCAAGCCGCCGGCGTTGGGGGTGTGCGAGTCGGTGCCGATCATCATCCCGCCGGGAAACGCGTAGTTCTCCAGCACGACCTGGTGGATGATCCCGCTGCCTGGTCCCCAGAACCCGATCCCGTACCGCGCCGACACGGTGCGCAGGAACTCGTAGACCTCGGCGTTCGTATCGATCGCCACGCCGAGGTCGATCGACGCCCCGACCTTGGCCTGGATGAGGTGATCGCAATGGACCGTCGAGGGGGCGGCGACCTCCGGCAAGCCGGCGGTCATGAACTGCAGGAGGGCCATCTGAGCCGTGGCGTCCTGCATGGCGACCCGATCGGGCTGGAAGTCGGCGTAGCTCTCGCCGCGCACCAGCTCCTGACCGGCCGGGTCGGAGAGGTGGTTGATGAGGATCTTCTCGGTGAGCGTGAGGGGCCGCCCGAGGCGCTCACGCCCGAGGGCGACACGTTCGGCAAGCGTGGCGTAGACCCCCTCGACGAGCTCGATGGGGGTGGAGGCGCTGGCGCTGCTCATGAAGTCCTCCTCGGAATCGGCGCTTGCATTTCGTCCTGACATATACAACTCTAATACAAGTGCGTAGGGCCAACCAACCGTGAGGAGAATTCGCTACCGGGAGATCGCCGACTCGTTGCGCGAGCGGGTCGGCGCCGCGCCGGCCGGCTCACTGCTCCCGAGCGAGGCCGAGCTGTCGATCGAGTTCGGAGCCAGCCGGGTGACGATCCGCCGAGCGCTCGACGTGCTGCGCGACGACGGCCTCGTGGCGGCTCGCCAGGGTTTCGGGTGGTTCGTGGCGGCCGAGCCGGTGCGCCAGCATCTGGGGCAACTCGGAACGATCGAGGCGCAGCTCGACGGCAGCGGCATCACCAGCGAACGTCGTGTCGTCGAGTTCGCCTTCGGGGAGCCACCCGAACGGGTCCGCCAGCTGCTCGGCGTCGACTCCGTGCTGCGGGTCAAGCGGGTCAACCTCGCCGATGGCGAGCCGTTCGCCGTCGTCACGGTGTGGTGTCCGGGCGAACTCGGCCAGCACCTGTCTCGTGCCGATGTCGAGCAGCACCCGTTCTACGAACTGCTCGACGTCACGTTGCGAGGGGCGACCCAGACGATCGGCGCCGATGGCGCTTCTGCGGAGGAAGCTCGGCTGTTGCGCGTGCCGGTCGGGGCGCCCCTGCTCAAGTGTCAGCGCGTCACGACGGACGAGTCTGGCGCCCCCGTGCTGGTGAGCGAGCACCTCTTCCCTGCCCACCGCACCGAGTTCGTGGTCGACTTGCCCGGGGCCGGACCATCGACGCTGCCGAGCGGGCTGCGCCTCGTCGAGTGACCCGCTCGGCCGAACCCGACCTGCCCAAGCCCGTTCTGGGCGGTCCGCGGTCCGGATTCGGGGCGTTTGGCCGCCCAGTTTGCGGAGTGGACCGAAGGCCGCCCAGTTCGGTTACCAGCGGTCCCAGTGCAGGACGTCGGCGAGCGGTTGGCGTTTCGCTGCCTTGAAGTCGGTGCCGACCGTGTAGGCGATCGGCAGCAGCGCACCCTGGGCGACCTTGTCGAACGGGATCTCGAGCAGCTCGGCAACCCGCTGCTCTCCGTCGCCGATGAGGTGGATCGTCGTCCATGCCGCCCCGAGGGCGCGCTCGCGCAGCGCCAGCATGAAGCTCCAAACGGCGGGGAACAACGAGCCCCAGTAGCCGGCGGCCATCGCTTGGGGCAACCCGTCCGGCCGGCCCCACTGGCAGGCGATCAACATCAGCGGGGCGCGGTGGAAGTTGTCCGCCAGGTACTGCGACGAGTCGAGCACCTTGTCCAAGCGCTCACCGCGGCTGTCACCGTCGTGGTAGTCGGGCCGCGGCAGCGACCGGTACACCGTCCAATTGGCTCGGTAGATCTCGGCGATGGCGTCCTTGTTGGCCTGATCCTCGACGACCACCCAGTGCCAACCCTGCCGGTTGCCGCCGGTCGGTGCCTGGAAGGCGATCTCCAAGCACTCCTCGACCACCGCTCGTTCGACGGGCCGGTCGAAGTCGAGGCGCTTGCGAACCGAGCGTGTTGTCGTCAGCAATTCGTCCGCGGTGAGGTTGAGGTGCATCGACAGAGTGTCGCACCGACGAGGCGACGGCGCGTGCGTCGATCACGACAGGCGTCTCGCTGCAGCGGACATCAGTTGGCGTTGGCGGCGCCCGCGGCGGGCTCGATGTGGGCGAACATGCTGCGGGCGTTCCAGGTTGGGAACGCTCGTATCAGCCACGACGGACCATCCAGCCTGATGCGCGAGGCGCGAAGCGCCTCGGCCCAGCCGAGCCGGCCGGCATGCCAACGGACGAACGCTTCGGCCTCCGCCGTGATGTAGAGGTCTTCGTCGAGTCCGGGGTACGTCTTGCAGATCTCGGTCTCGCCGTGCTCGATGAGCAACCAGTATCGCTCGTGGCGTCGGAAGCCCGTGAAGTCGAAGCGGATGACCACGCGCCGGTCGGGGAGCCGGTCCCGGCGCAGCGCGAGGCACATCGACCACAGGGCGACGAACGGATCGAGGTTCTCGGGGGCGATCTCCAGCCAGCGGGCACCCCACTCGCCGAGCGTCACGCAGACCCTGAAAAGGTCGTCGCCTGAGTCGGTGAGGTGATAGCGGTCACCGCGTCCGTGGGGCTTGGGCGCTGACTTGACGATGCCGAGGCGTTCCAACTGCCTGAGCCGCTGGGTGAGCAGCGTGCGCGAGAGCCCGGGCGCACCCTGGAGGATCTCCCCAAAGGTCTCGCAGCCCAAGTGCAGATTGCGGATGATCAGCGGCGTCCAACGCTCGGCGAAGATCTCGGCGCCGCGGGCGATCGGGCAGTACTGGCCGTAGGTCCTCACGGTTCCAGTGTCGCGAGCCTGGCGCCCGCCGTGAAGTCCAGATTCCTGACATCGAAGTCCAGATTGCTGCCTTCTCAGATGGTGCTCCCCGATGCGCGATGGGCTCAGACCATCAAAGGAGGAGACGATGACAGCACCAACCAGAGAACGAGTGGGCCGGCCGAGTAGCACGGTCGCTGACCACGAGATCCCCAATTTCAGGGGCGAACTGATTGCCGCCGATCACCCTGACTACGACGACGCCCGAGTCGTGTGGAACGGCGTGGTCGACCGGCGACCCCGACTGATCGCCCGCTGCACCGGGACAGCCGACGTGGCCGCGGCGGTCCGTTTCGCACGCAGTCGCGACCTCGAGATCGCGGTACGGGGCGGAGGTCACAACGTGGCCGGCACCGCGGTGTGCGACGACGGGATCGTTGTCGATCTCTCGGAAATGCGCGGGGTCTGGGTCGATCCCGCCGAACGCACGGCGCGTGTCCAGGGCGGTGCCCTGTGGAGCGACGTCGATCACGAAACCCAGGCCCACGGCCTGGCCACCACCGGAGGCATCGTGGGCCACACCGGCGTCGGCGGCGTCAGCCTCGGTGGTGGCATCGGCTGGCTGATGCGCAAGCACGGGCTCACTGTGGACAACCTCGTGGCGGCCGAGGTCGTCACCGCTGAGGGCGACATCGTCCGCGCGTCGGCCCACGATCACCCCGACCTCTTCTGGGCGCTGCGAGGCGGCGGCGGAAACTTCGGGGTTGTCAGCTCGTTCCGATTCGCGTTGCACCCCGTGGGTCCCACGGTCATCGCCGGTCCGGTCTTCTGGGCGGCCGAGGACACACTCGATGTCATGCGCTTCTACCGGGACTTCATCGCCGACGCTCCCGACGAACTCGGGACCGTCGTTCGGCTCGGCACGATCCCGCAGCTGCCGGTCATCAATCACGAGTTGCACTTCAGACCGGCGATCGCGGTGTCGTGCTGCTACGCCGGACCCGTGGAGGACGGTGAACGTATCGTTCGGCCGCTCCGCAACTTCGGGAGCCCGCTCGTGGACCTGCTCGGACCAACCCTGTACGTCGATCACCAGCGCGCCATCGACGACACGGTGCCTCACGGCTGGCACTACTACTGGAAGGCCTGCAATCTCACGCGCTTGTCCGACGAGGTCATCGACATCGTCGCCGCCCACGCATACGCCGCCGGTTCGGCTCGATCGTACGCGGCAATCTTCCACCTGGGCGGCGCCGTGGCCCGAGTTCCCCACGACGCCACCGCGTTCGCCAGTCGCGATGTCGCACACGACATGAGCATCGACGCCGTGTGGCTCCCGGACGAGTCCGCTGAGCACGCCGAGGCAGAGAGCACGTGGGCGAGAGGTTTCCACAAGGCCCTGCGTCCCTGCCACGCCGGCGTCTACGTCAACTTCCTCGACTCGGACGATGACCCCAGTCGAGTACGCGAGGCGTACGGCAGTGACGCCTACCGTCGGCTCGCCGAGATCAAGGCGACGTACGACCCCGAGAACGTGTTCCACTGCAACAAGAACATCGAGCCTGGCATCTGAGTTCGTCGGGATCTACGCCCAGAAGGCGATGGTCGCCGCCTCTTGGCGGAGGCTGAACGGCGCGTGCGGTTCGAAGCCCGAGCAACTCGCGCGGCATCGTTGACCTTGTGCTGTTCCCGAACCGTCTCCACGACGGCTTGCGCGACGGGTCGATCACCGTCACGTTCCGTCACTGGACGCGCCCGCAGGCCAAGGTCGGCGGGCGCTACCGCACCGGCGGCGGAGATCTCGTCGTCGAGACGATCGAGCCGGTGGAGCTGCGCACTGTCGGCGACGACGATGCGCGGCACGCAGGCTTCGCCGACAAGGCGGCGATGCTGCGCGAGATGCGCTGGACGGACGATCTCACCGTGCTGCGCATCACGTTCCACCGCGAGGAACCGACGACGCCAGCGGTGCCGTCACTCGACGATGACGAGATCGATCGCCGACTCGACCGCCTCGATGCGGTGAGCCCGGACGGCCCGTGGACTCGGCCGACGCTCGACCTCATCGCTCGCCAGCCCGCTGTCCGCGCTGGCGACCTGGCAACGGAGTTGGGGCGCGAACGGCTCCCCTTCAAGGCCGACGTCCGCAAGCTCAAGCGGCTCGGGCTCACCGTGAGCCTCGACGTCGGCTACCGACTGTCGGCGCGCGGCCGTGCCTATCTCGATCGTCGCTGAGGCGGCGCGAGCAACGACAATGGGCCGATGAGTGATCGCGTTCTCGTCGAGAATCACAACGGCATCGTCCAGGTGTCGTTCAACCGTCCAGACAAGCGCAACGCTCTCGACAGCGAGATGTTCCAGGCGATCGCCGACGCTGGCGAGCAGCTCAAGTCAGCGTCCGACGTGCGGGCGGTGGTGATCTCGGGACAGGGCAAGTCGTTCTGCGCCGGCCTCGACCTGACGATGTTCGGCCAGCTCGATCGAGCCGCAGAGTCCGGGAATCCAGGAACGATGCAGCGGAGCGGCATCACCCACCTCGGCCAGCAGGTGGCGTGGGTCTGGCAGGAGTTGCCAGTGCCGGTGATCGCCGCCGTCCACGGCCACGCCCTCGGCGGTGGGCTGCAGATCGCCCTCGGTGCGGACATCCGCATCGTCCACCCTGACACCAGGTTGTCGGTTCGTGAGGTTCATTGGGGGCTCGTCCCGGACATGACCGGCACGTACTTCCTGTCCCGGCTCGTCCGCCCCGACGTCGCCAAGGAATTGACGTTCACGGCCCGCATCTTCGATGGCCGCGAGGCGGCAGCGCTCGGCTTGGCGACCCGGCTCAGCGACGACCCGCTCGCCGATGCGATGGCCTTGGCCGCCGAGATCGCGGAGCGCAGTCCCGACGCCGTGCGCGGCGCCAAGCGTCTGTTCGATCGTCTGGCCAACGATGGCGCCGCCGAGCAGTTCGCCGAGGAGCGCCGGGAGATCAGCGCGGTCATCGGGACGCCGAACCAGGTCGAGGCCGTGACGGCGAGCGTCGAGGGCCGACCGGCTCGATTCGGCGGACCTCGATGATCGGTCCACTGATCACTCCGGCGGAGCTGCTGGCGAAGCTGGACGGTGGCGCCGGTGTCATCGTGCTCGACGTCCGGTGGCGCCTCGGTGCTGTCAACCCACGCGGCGACTACGACGCCGCGCACCTCCCCGGCGCTCTCTACGTCGACCTCGAGCACGACTTGTCAGGCCCGCCCGATCCAGCCGCTGGCCGGCATCCGTTGCCGTCGCCAGAGCGGTTCGCGACGACGGCCGCCGGCTGGGGAGTGCGACCGGAGTCGTCCGTCATCGTGTACGACGACAACGGGGGAATGAGCGCGGCGCGGGCGTGGTGGCTGCTGCGGTGGGTCGGACACGAGCACGTCCAGGTCCTCGACGGCGGCCTCGGCGTCTGGCGGGCCGCCGGTGGGCCGGTGACCGCCGAGCTGCCGACGTCCGAGCCGGCGCAGCCGGTGATGTCCGACGGGCGCTTGTCGATGCCGACCGTCGATGCCGACGAGATCGGCGAGGGGCGCGTCGACATCCTCCTCGACGCTCGCGCCAACGCACGGTTTCGTGGTGACGAGGAGCCGATCGATCGCATTGCCGGGCACATTCCGGGGGCGCTGTGCGCGCCGACCTCCGACAACCTCAGTGCCGACGGCCGCTTTCGGAGTGCAGACGAGTTACGGAGCCGATTCTCCGAATTCGGGGTCGCGACGGATCGGCGAGTCGCGGTGTACTGCGGGAGCGGGGTCACCGCGGCTCACGAGATCCTCGCCCTGGAGGTCGCCGGCATCCGCGCGGAACTGTTCGCGCCCTCGTGGTCGGGATGGATCGCCGATCCGCGACGGCCCGTGGCGACCGGCGATTGACCTCGACGGCTGTCACCCGCCCGGTACGCTCGCCCTCGTGTCATCGACGAGCCGCCTCGGAGATGCTCATCGGACGCTGCGCGAGATCGTCGCCGACGAGATCCGGGCGATGATCAGGAGTGGGCAGCTGGAACCGGGCGAACGGTTGCTCGAGGATCGTCTCGCCGAGCAGCTCGGCGTTTCACGGAACCCCGTGCGCGAGGCGATCCGGGCGCTCGAGAACACCGGCCTCGTGGAGGTGGTGCCGCGGCGTGGTGCCTACGTGGCGAGCCTCGATCCCGACGGTGCTGTCGAGCTGCTCGAACTGCGCAGCGTGCTCGAGGCGTTCGCCGCCCAACTTGCCGCCCAACGACGAACACCCGAGCAGCTCGCAGAGATCCGTCACTGGTTCGAGGCGGGGCGTGACGCCACGGCGGCCGACGACATCGTCCACGCCGCCCACGCCCACCGGCAGTTCCACTTGGCAATCGAGCGGGCGGCCGACAACAGCTACCTCGGTCCGGCCGTCGAGCCGTTGCGGGCGCGAACCGAGCTCGTGTTCTCACTGCTCGTCGACCGACGCGGGCTGATTGGGTGGGAGGAGCACGTCGAGATCCTCACGGCCATCGAGGCGGGCGACGCCGACGCCGCCCAACGGGCGACTCGCCGGCACATGAGCTCGGTGCTCAACGACCTGCGGGCGAGCGGGGACGGCTCGCCGGTCGCCGCGGCTGCTCGTTGAGTCGCGTCGCCGTCGTCGGTGGCGGGATCGCCGGTGTCGCGGCGGCCTGGGCACTCGCCGAGCATCACGACGTCGTTGTCGTCGAGGCGGAGCTGGACCTCGGCACCCACGCCACCGGGCGTTCGGCGGCGACCCTGTCGCAGACGTCTGGCCTCCCTGCGGTGTGCGCCCTGGCGAGGGCGAGCCGGGCGTTCTTCGTGGACCCACCCGAAGGTTTCGCAGTCCACCCCCTGGCCGTACGAATGGGCTTGTTGTGGATCGGCCGCGACGGCGACGATCGAGCGCTCGACGAGCTCGCAACCGTGTCGGCGAGCGGCGCGGCCCCGAGCGCGCGGCGAATCGACCAGCGAGAGGTCAGTGCGCTCGTTCCGGCGATGCGTCCCGACGCCATCGCGGCTGGCGGAGTCTGGGAGGCCGACGCGCTCAAGCTCGATGTCGCCGCCTTGCTCGCCGCATTCGCTTCCGGAGCCCGCAGACGCGGTGCTGACATTCGCCGCGACTGCGCCGCGCTCGAGCTCAACCACACCGGCGACCACTGGACGCTGACGTGCACCCATCGTGACGCCGGGACGACGACGCTCGACGTCGACATCGTCGTCAACGCCGCCGGCGCCTGGGGAGACGTCGTGGCAGAGCGAGCCGGCGTCGTCCCACTCGGGCTGCGCCCGATGCGCCGCACGGCTTGCATCGTGCCGGTTTCCACGGACGTCGCTCGGTGGCCGTTGGTGATGGACGTGGCGGGCCGCTTCTACTTCGAGCCGGAGGCCGGCGGTTTGCTGTTGTCGCCGGCAGACGAGGCACCGAGTGAGCCAATGGACGTCGCGGCGGAGATGGAGGACGTCGCCTGGGCGCTGGCGATGCTCAACGAGGCGACGACGCTCGATGTGCGCCACGTCCACGCATCCTGGGCGGGCCTGCGCACGTTCGCGCCCGATCGGTTGCCCGCGATCGGATGGGATCCCGACGCGCCGCAATTCTGCTGGTTGGTGGGTCAGGGGGGCGCCGGGATCAAGACGTCGCCGGCCCTCGCCTCGGCCGTCGCCGCGATCGTCGGGGACGCCGTCCCTTGGCCTGCGGAGCTGGCCGCCGTCGGGGTGCTCGCCGACGACTTGGCGCCTGGGCGTTTCAGATGAGCGCGCCGACCACCAAGGCCACCGCCGCGAGTGCCGACAGGGCGAGCACGCCGGCGCGGGTCCGGCCGTTGGCGAGGTAGGGCGCCAGTGCTCGGCTGAGCACGAGGCCGACGAAGAGCCCGGGGAGCAGGATGACGCCGTCGACGAGCTGACGCTCGCCGACCTCACCGCTCACGGTGAGCACAAGCAGGGCCAGTGATGCCCCGAACACGAAGAACCCGGCCAACGTCGAGCGCAGCTTGGCGGCGTCCTCGCGTTGGTAGACGAGGGCCATCGGCGGTCCGCCGACCGACGTCAGCGTGCCCATCACGCCGGACATCATTCCCGCCCCCACGAGCGTCGTCGTCGTCGGTCGTACATGCCATCCGGTCAGGCTGATGACGACTGCGAACAGGATGAGCAGACCGAGGGCGATGGCCATCGCATCATGGTCGAGACGGGTGACGGCGTAGGCACCGGCGAGCGTCCCGAGCACCCGTCCGACCAGTGCCCAGCGGATCCCCAACCAATCGAGGGCGCCGCGCTCGTCCCAAGCGATGATGAGAGCGACGGTGAGGCCGAGCAGCAGCACCGCTCCAGGAACGAGTTCCTCGTCGACGAGGGCGAGGACAGGGGCGGCAAGCATGCCGAACCCGAAGCCGACGCTTCCCTGGGCGACGGCGCCGATGACGACCGCACCGAGGGCGATCAGGTATTCAACGGCGGTCAACGCAATGAACAATCACTCGTCTGCAGCGTGCGAGTCGTGGCGCAGGCCCCACGCCAGGCGAGCGGCGACGATCAACAGCAACGAGGCGAACAACACGTTGGAAAGGTCGTCGCTCATCCGGTCGGCGAGCACGCCGCCGATCGCCGCGGTCACGATGCCTGCCGCTCCGATGACCGCGGCGGCTCGGAGATCGGTGTTGTTGTTGGCCCGGTTGCGCCAGGTGCCCATCACCGCTGCGGCGATGATCACGGCTGCCGAGGTGCCCTTGGCGACGACCGGTTCGAGGTCGAACAGGAGGATCATCGCCGGCACCATGACGATGCCGCCCCCGACGCCCAGCAGCCCGGCAAGGATGCCCGTGATCAACCCGACCACGACGAGAGCGAGGACGGACAGTGGAGTCAGGCCGACCCGCCCGTCCGCGTCGGTGGCGAGGAACAGGCGCAACGCCGAGGCGACGAGGACGACGATGAAGATGATCGCGAGGGTTCGTTGGGGGAGCGCGTGCAACAATCGGGTGCCGATCACCGCACCGGCGACGGCGCCGATTGCCAGCCACAGGGCGACGTTCCAATCGACGTTGTCGTGGGCGGCGTAGGTGATGAGTGAAGCGACCGAGATCGGTACGACTGCGGCCAACGACGTGCCGTGCGCCAGCCGTTGGGCCATGTGGGCGGCGAGCACGAGTCCGGGGACGATGAGGATGCCTCCGCCGACGCCGAACAGTCCGGCCAGGAAGCCGGCGAGCAGCCCGACGACGGCGATCGGCAGCAACGGAGCCGAGGAGGTTTGAGTGGTCTTGACGGCGGTCGTGTTGACGGTCATCTGACCCAGCAAGCGGCCCAATGGCCGGGCGCCTTCTCCTCGAAGGGCGGTGTCTGGTGTCGGCAGACGTCCTGGACGAGCGGGCAGCGGGTCTGGAATCGGCAGCCGGGCGGCGGGTCGAGGGGGTTGGGGATCTCCCCCTGCAGAACGATCCGCTGCCGCGCCCGCTGGAGCGGCGGGTCAGGTATCGGCACGCTCGACAGCAGCGCCTCGGTGTACGGATGGAGCGGCGTGTCGTAGACCACATCGGAGTCGGCGAGCTCGACCAGTTTTCCGGCGTAGAGGATGGCGATGCGGTGGGAGATGTGGCGCACGACGGAGAGATCGTGGGCGATGAACAGGTAGGCGATGCCGAGCTCACGCTGAAGATCCTGGAGCAGGTTGACGATCTGCGCCCGCACTGACACATCGAGCGCCGAGACCGGCTCGTCGGCGACGATGAAGTCGGGCCGTAAGGCCAGCGCCCTGGCGATCCCGATGCGCTGGCGTTGGCCGCCCGAAAAGGCGTGCGGATGACGATCGGCGGTGTCTTCGGGGAGACCGCATCGTTCGAGCAGGGCGACGACCTCCTCGCGAGCGGAGCTTGCAGATTTCGCCTTGCCGTGGACGACGAGCGGCTCGGCGACGAGTTGGAGCACCGACATCCGTGGGTTCAGCGATGCATAGGGGTCTTGGAAGACGAGCTGCATTCGACGGCGCAGGCGGCGCAGCTCCTCGCCGTTCGTGGCGGTGACGTCCTGGCCGCGGAACATGATCCGGCCTGCCGACGGATCGAGGCGCCGGAGTACCGTGCGCCCCACGGTGGTCTTGCCCGAGCCGGACTCGCCGACGAGGCCGAGCGTCTCGCCGTGGTGCACGGTGAACGACACGTCGTCGACGGCGTGGACCCACTTCACCTGCCGACCCCAGAACCCGCTGCGCCCGACCGGGAAGCGCACCGAGATGCCGTCGGCCTCGATGACCCGCTCCTGTGTCGGGATCGGTCTGCCGAGGATCGGTGCGGCGGTTTCAGTCATGCCTCGACCTCGGCCGCGACCGCATCCTCGACGACGTCGGCGGTGGGGTAGGCGGCGGCAGCGAGCTCGGCGGCGCGGAAGCAGGCGACGAGTCGGTCATCGCGTCCGTTGAGCGCTTCGAGCACGGGTTGTTCCTTGCGACAACGGTCAGCGGCGTGGTCGCAGCGGGCGGCATAGGCGCAACCCGCCGGAGGCCGGCGGAGATCGGGTGGCGCCCCCTCGATGGCGACGAGGCGGTCGAGCACGACATCCACTCGTGGGGTCGATCGCAGCAGCCCGATCGAGTACGGGTGGGCAGGCGTGGCGTAGAGATCAGCGGCCGCGGCATCCTCGACGATCTTGCCGGCGTACATCACTGCGACCCGGTCGCACACGCCGGCGACGACACCGAGGTCATGGGTGATCAGCAGGACGGCGACGTCGAGTCGTTGTTGCAGGTCGGCGAGGAGGTCGAGGATCTGCGCTTGGATCGTCACGTCGAGCGCTGTCGTCGGCTCGTCGGCGACGAGCAGTTCCGGCTCGCACGCCAACGCCATGGCGATGAGCACCCGCTGTCGCATTCCTCCTGACATCTCGAACGGGTACTGCTTGACGCGCTGCGCCGGGTTGGCGATGCCGACCATGTCGAGCAGGTCGACGGCTCTTGCCCAGGCCGCTTTGCGGCTTTGCTTGCGATGCCGTCGAAGCACCTCGACCATCTGGCTGCCGATCGAGAACACCGGGTCGAGCGAGGTCATCGGGTCCTGGAAGACCATCGCGATCTCTCGCCCGCGTATCCGCTCGATGGTCGCGGCCGCGTTGTCGTGGACCAGCGAGGCGCCCTTCCAGCGCACGTCGCCACCGACGATCCGGCCAGGCAGCTCGATCATTCCGAGCAACGCCTGGGCGGTCACACTCTTGCCGGAGCCGGACTCGCCGACGAGGCCGAGCGTCTCGCCCTTGCCGATCGTGAAGCTGACGTCGCGGACAGCGTGCACCGTTCCTCGCCGAGTCACGAAGTCGACCTGCAGGTGGTCGACCTCGAGCACCGGAGTCGATCGAGGCGAGCACCGGTCGCCGACCTCCGTCATGCTTCACCCGTCAGTGCGCTGGTCGAGGCGGCCGAAGATGTCGACCCGGCGGCGTAGCGCTTCTCCCGCTCGATCGGGTCAGAGGCGACGCGCAGCCAGGAGGCCAGGAAGTTGACGGCCAGCACGATCAGCGTGATGGCGATGCCGGGAATGATCGCCAGGCGGGGGAGCGAGAAGAAGGCGTCGCGGCCGCTGTTGGCCATCACGCCAAGGGAGACCTGGGGGAACTGCAGCCCGAGGCCGAGGAACGACAGCGTCGCCTCGGCGAGCATGATCCTGGCGAACTCGAGCACGGCGAGGGTGAGCAGCGCCGACGTGAGGTTGGGGAGGATGTGCTTGAACATCACCCGTTTCGGTTTGCAGCCGATCATCTCGGCCGCCTCCACGTAGGGCCGCTCCTTCGCCGACAGGACGATGCCGCGTGCCATCCGGGCGTACACCATCCATCCATTGAAGGCGAGCACGAAGATCAGCGAGCTCATGCTCGGCCCGAGCACGGCGATCATGATCAGGGCGATGAGCAAGCCGGGAAACGCGACTTGGATGTCGACCCAGCGCATCAGGTAGCGGTCGGTGCGCCCGCCGCGGTAGCCGGCGATGAGGCCGAGCGTGATGCCGAACGTGCCGGCGAGGAAGACCACGGCGAATCCGATGAGCATCGTCGTGCGAGTCCCGTACATCAAACGCGAGAGCACGTCGTAGCCCTGCGTGTCGGTGCCGAGCACGTGTGACCACGTGCCGCCGTCCCACACCGGCGGGATGTTCGACGTCGACGGGTTGCCCTCGACGGGGCCGTAGGGCGCCAGCCACGGGGCGCCGAATGCACCGATGGTGACGATGATCAGGAAGACCGCCGACAACATGCCGGGTTTGTCGGCGCGCAGTTCGGTGAACAGGCCGCCCGTGGCGGCGTGGATCTCGTAGGGTCGACCTTCGTAGGCCTCTTCCTCGGTGAGGGCGTCCTCGACCTCGTGAAGCTGCGCCGAGTACTCGTCAGTAGAGGTCACACGTCCTCCGATGCGAGCGACGAGGCGCCAGCCGAGGAGCGGCTATCAACGGCCTGCGTGGCCGGGGAACGCAATGAACGTGTCATGACAACTGCACCCGCGGGTCGATGAGCTTGTAGGACACGTCGATGGCGATGTTGACGAACACGACCATCACGGCGACGACGAACACGATCGTCTGGATCAGGTAGAAGTCGCGCTGCTGGATGGCGAGGATCGCCAGGGAACCGAGACCCGGCCAGTCGAAAACCGCCTCGACGACGAGCGTGTACCCAGCCAGGGCGCGGATCAGCTCCCAGCCGAACAGCGTGACGAAGGGGATCGCTGCGTTGCGCAAGGCGTGCACCCCGACGATGCGAACTCGGCTGACGCCCTTGGCTCTCGCTGCCTTGACGTACTGACTGTTGAGCTCGTCGATCATTGCCGAGCGCACGACCATCGTCAGCCGCCCGATCGCCGGTAAGGCCAGGGTGATCGCCGGGAAGATCAGGTGGGTCCACGGTCCGTTGCCGAACTGCACAAGGCTGAACTTGACGCTGGTGATCAACAGGATCACCTGGCCGATGAAGAACTGCGGGGACGCCAGGCCGATGAGGCTGAAGGTGACGAGCGTCTTGTCGAGCAGGCGGCCTGGGCGCAGGGCGCAGATCGCGCCGAGCGGGATCGACGTGAAGAAGGCGATGCTCATCCCGGCGATGACCAGCTGCAGCGTCTTGGGGAGGAAGCGCATCACGATGTCGAGCGCCGCCTCGTTGCGGAAGTACGTCGAGTCACCGAAGTCGAGGCGGATGGCGTCGGATGCGAATGACCCGAACTGGGCGATGATCGGGTTGTCGAAGCCGAGGCTGGCTCGCAGCTCGTCGCGCTGCTCTTGGGAGGCAGACAACGGCAGGATGAAGTTGACCGGGTCGCCGACGAGGCGCGTGATGACGAACACGAGCACGCTCACGCCAACGATCACGAGCGCCCCCTGGGCCATCCGTGCGGCCAGGTACCTCCCCACTCAACGTCCTCTCACTCGATCGACCGATGGGTGTTCAGGGGACCGTTCCGTCACCACAACACCCATCGGTCGGCCCGCCGTGATTTCTACTCGACGACGCTCATCTCGACGACGAGCAGCTTGGCGTCGACCCGCGGCGTCCAGCGGAGGTTCTCCGACATCCCGTAGATGTCCTCGTTGTTGACGAGCCACACGAAGTAGGTCTGGTCGTAGGCGATCTGCAGGGCTTCCTCGTACGTCGTCTGGCGGACCTCCGGGTCGAGCTCGGAACGACCTGCGGCGATCAGCGCCGCCATCTCCTCGTCGCTGTTCGACGAGCCGATGCCGCCCGCCTCGTAGTACGTCGACAGCTGACGATCGGGGTCGAGAAGGTCGTTGGAGCTCGACACGTAGATCGCGTCGGCCCGGTTCTCCCGGTCGAACAGCACGTCGAGGTAGGCACCGAACTCGAGGATCTCCAGTTGGACGTCGAGGCCGACGGCGTTCCAGTAGCCGGCGACGGCCTCGAGCAGCTCGCGGTCTCGCAGCCAGCGTCCCGACTCGCCGATCAACTGGATCTGCGCCCCGGCGACGCCCGCCTCTTCGAGCAGGCGCTCGGCTTCTTCGGGGTCGTAGCCGAGCGGCTCGAGGGCATCGTTGTAGCCGAGGATCGACGGCGACAGCAGCTGTCCGGCGTCCACCGTCGCGTACCCACCGAACGTGTTCTCGGCGATGGCGTCCTTGTCGACGGCGAGGTTGAGGGCAAGACGGACGTTCGGGTCGGCGGTGATCCCCTCGTCGGCATCGAGGAGCAGGATCGGGTGCTCCTGGCCAGGACGGGAGGCGAACGCCGGCGCCTGTTCGACGTCCGATGGCGCCAGGTTGGTGATCAGGTCGTAGCGCTCCGATTTGAGGCCGGCGAGGCGTGTGGCCGCGTCGTCGGAGAACTCGTAGGTGACTCGGCCGATCGTGCCACCCTCGCCCCAGTAGTCCTCGTTGGCGACGATCGCAATGTCGACGCCCTGGTTGCGGCTCTCGAAGCGGTAGGGACCGGTGCCGATCGGCTCGTCGGACAGGTCCGGCGTCTCCTCGGCACTTGCCGGGATCTGCTTGAGCCAGTACATGCGCGCCGGCAGCACACCATCTGGGCCGTCGGTCGTGATCCGCACCGTGTAGTCGTCGACCGCTTCGGCACCGACGAGCGTGGCGTAGAAGCCGTCGTTGTCGGTCTCGCCGCGCTCCACGAGGCCGACCATGCGGTTGACCGTAGCGACGACGGAGGCGGCGTTGAACGGCTCGCCGTTATGGAACGTCACGCCTTCGCGCAGCGTGAACTCCCACGTCGTGTCATCGATTTGGGTCGGCAGTTCTGTCGCCAGGCCTGGCGCCAGCTCGCCGTCGGGGGTCCGCGTGAGCAACGTCTCGTAGATGTTGTCGTTGATCGCCCGCTCGCCGCCGTCGTCGACGAGATGGGGGTCGAGGCTGGTCGGCTCCGAGCCCAAGGCGATGGTGATCTCGGCGCCCTCAACCGGCGTGGCCGGCCGAGCGTGCGACGCTGGCTCCGGTCCGCCGGCCAGCGCGCTGGTCCCGCCCGCCACGACGCCGAGCGCCACGACCGAGACCAACAAAGTCCTCCACTGTGAGCGCATCGGCTCTCCCTCCGTAATGTCTCGAGCGCGCCGCCATGGCGGTGCCCGCCGTGTTTCCCCAAGTTCGCACCGCTGGTGGTCTTCCCAACGGCGTGTGAATACTGTATACAGTGAACAGCATGGCGCGTCAATGGCCAGCTGCCCCGGGGACAGAGCTGGTCGCTGCGACGGTCGGGGCACGGCACCTTCCGCTCAGCCACGCCGTCGTCGACGAGCTCCGCTCGGCGATCATCGTCGGCGATTACGCGCAGGGCGAACGGCTCGTCGAGGAGGAGGTTGCCGCTCGCTTCGACGTCTCGCGGAACCCGATCCGCGAAGCGCTGCGGACACTGTCGAACGAGGGCTTCGTGGTCATCGAGCCCCGGCGAGGAGCTCGGGTCGCCTCGATCGACGCCACCGCCGCCAGCGAGCTGTTCGAGCTGCGCGCCCCCCTCGAAGGGCTCGTCACCGGTCTCGCCGCGCAGCGACGCACGGAAACCCACCTCGCCGCCCTCAACGAACTCGTGGTTGCAGGCCGGGAGGCCGCCGCGGAACGACGGCTGCATGAGTTGCCGGCACTGAACACGGAGTTTCACGACACCCTCGCGGTCGCCGCCGGCAACGAGTTGTTGCGCAGCACGCTCGGCCGGCTGTCCGACATCATTCGCTGGGTCTACGCCGCTCGGATCAGTCGACGCTCGACGAGGTCGTGGGACGAGCACGCGGCGATCGTCGACGCCGTCGCCGACGGCGATGTCGAGCGGGCCAGTCGCTGCGGCGAGGAGCACATCGCCGCCGCCGCAGCCGCCTACCAGTCGCTCTGACCCGAGTGCCGGAGCGCACCGAGTGTGCGGTGCCCCCCAGGTGGGCGCCCGGCACTCGGGCCGCTTCAACACTCGGGCCGAATGGGTTAGAAGCCGCGGGTGGCGCCTCCGTCGACGCGGATGGTTGCGCCGGTGAGGAACGACGCCCGCGCCGAGCACAGGAACGTCACGACGTCGGCAAGCTCCTCTGCCGTTCCCAAGCGCCCGAGCGGGATCTCGGCGAGGCGCTCGGCCCGGACGTGATCGGGCGTCGTGCCGTCTGACTGCGCCTTGGCCGCCTCGAAGCGATTCAGTGCCGGGGTGTCGAACTGCCCGGTAGCGACGACGTTGACCAGCACGTTCGGGGCCAATTCGACGGCGAGCGAGTGGGCGGCGGCGGCGACGCCGCTGCGCATCACGGACGACAGGGCGAGGTCGGGCGACGCCTCGAGCACGCTGCGCGCCGTGAGGAACACGAGCCGCCCGCGACCGCCGGCGGCGAGGTGCGGGGCGCAAGCCCGGGCCACGTCGAGCGCCGGGCGCAGCATCGAGTGGAATGCTGCCTCAACGTCGTCGTCGGCCGTGGCGAGGATGCCGCCTGGCTTGCCACCGCCAGTGTTGACGACGCAGATGTCGAGCCCGCCCAGGGCAGCCGCGGCATCGGCGACGAGCCGGGCCGGGTCGCCAGGGACCGTGAGGTCGCCGACCAGCGCAACCGCGCCACCCACTGCCTGGCGGGCTTCCTCGGCACGCTGGCTGTCGCGGCTGACGATGGCGACCGCGGCGCCTTCCTGAGCGAGCGCTGCGGCGACGGCCCGGCCGAGGCCCGACGACGAGCCGAGGACGAGCGCTCGTGTGCCGTCGAGACCGAGATCCATCAGTTGCCCAACCAGATGGTGCGGCTGACGGTGTAGAAGTCCATCACCGTCGGTCCGAGCTGCTCGCGGTGGGTCGCCGTGCCCGACTGTTTGACACCGCCGAACGGAGCGTTGAAGGCGGCTCCCACCGTCGGTCGGTTGACCCGCACCATGCCGGCCTGGATCTCGGCGGCAAAGCGTTGGGCGGCAGCGAGTGAGCCGGTGCAGATCGCCGCCGAGAGCCCATAGTCGACGTCGTTGGCGGCGGCGATCGCCTCCTCGAGCGAAGCGATCCGCTCGAACCCGATCACCGGCCCGAACACCTCCTCGCGAGCCATCGCCGTACCGGCCTCGACGTCGGCGAGCACGGTCGGGGCATAGAACCATCCGTTGGCCAGGTCGCCGTCGGTGAGACGACTGCCGCCTGCGACCACGTCGGCTCCGTCGGTGCGCGCCGTCGCGAGGGCGGCGTCCATCGCCGTCACGGCCCGCTCGTCGATGAGCGGGCCCATCGTCACGCCGGCGCGATCGCCAGGCCCGACGACGTGGCGTCCGGCCCGGGCGACGACGGCGTCGAGCAGCTCGTCGTGGACCGCCTCCTCGACGAGCACTCGGCCCGCGCCGGTGCAAGCCTGACCACTGAGTGAGAACGACGACCGGGCCACGACGTCGGCGGCGATGTCGAGGTCGGCATCGGCGAGCACGACAACCGGGTTCTTGCCGCCGAGCTCGAGCTGCAGCCGCTGACCGAGGCGGGAGCTGTCGTGGATCTTCCGTCCGACCGCGGTCGATCCGGTGAAGGTCACCGCCGCGACGTCGGTGTGCGCAACGAGGTGCGCACCGGCGGCCACCCCGTGCACGACGTTGAGCACGCCGGGAGGCAGGCCGGCATCGACGAATGCTTGGGCGAGCCGGTCGCCCATCAACGGGGTCATCGGCGAGGGCTTGAAGACGACAGCGTTTCCGGCGGCAAGGGCCGGTCCGATCTTGCGGCTTGCGAGGTTGAGCGGGAAGTTCCACGGCGTGATGACGGCGACCACCCCGACCGGATCGAGCACCGAGTAGACGAGCGGTGTGTCGTCGCTCGGGAACGTCGCTCCGGTCAGCCGATAGGCCTCGCCGGCATACAGCTCGAGGTTCTTCGGAGTTCGCGACGCCTCGTTGCGTGCATCGGGGAGCGGCTTGCCCTCCTCTGCGACCATCTCGGCGGCGATGGCGTCGGCTCGCTCTGCGAGCAGGTTCCCGGCCCGGCTGAGCACGTCGGCGCGCTGCGTCGGCGTCGTCCGCCGCCACCGGGCGAGCCCGTCGACTGCGGCCCGCACGGCCGCGTCGACATCGGCGGCGGTCGACTCCGGGGCGGTCGACACCACCTGGCGGATGTCGGCCGGGTTGCGCCGTTCGAAGACTGCGCCGTCGGACGCAGGGCATCGCTCGCCGGCGACCAGGTTGAGAACCTCAATGGTCATCGTGTAACCGGTGTGCCGATGCGAGCGACGAGGCGCCAGCCGAGGAGTGGCCCGACGCTGCGCAGGCAGTAGGTGGCGTGGCCGGGGAACGGATTCACGTCGGCGGGGCTCCAGTCGTCCCACTTTCCGAAGTTCGGCGTCCTGCCGAGCTGCTCGAGGACGGCGGTGATCCCGGCCTGGCAGCAGGCGATGTCCTCCTTGGTGTGCCCGCCGCTGACCCCGATGCCGCCGATGACCTCGCCGTCGACCTCGATCGGCCAGCCTCCGACGAAGATCGAGAAGCGGCCCTGGTGCATGTTCATGATGCCGAACGCCTCCTGGCCAGGTTGGGCGTTGGTGTAGGTGTGCGTCGGGCGACGGTGGCAGGCCGCCGTGAATGCCTTGTTGATGGCGATCTCGACGCTCGTCGGCTTGCCGTTGTCGGGTCGCTTGATGGCGATCGGCCAGCCTGCGGCGTCGCACACGCATACGACGGAGCCGACGCCGAGTTCGACGGCCTTGGCGAGCGCGGCGTCGATCGCCAGCTCGGCCTCCTCCAGTGAGAGTCGGTGGGACGTGATCATCGGTCGGCCTCCAGGATCGGTTGTTGGGTGTAGCGCTGGTAGGCGAGGGCACAGACGGCGACGTCTTGGAGTGCCACGCCCTGGGTCTCGAACAGTACGGGTGCGCGGTCCGGTCGGGGAACGACGACCTTGCCGGCGGCGATGGCGTTCAGCTCGACGGCATCGGCCCACTCGAAGCGGTTCTCCGCGGCGGCTCGGATCAGGTCGCCGCACTCCGCGCGCGACCCGGTCACGTCGTCGCACACGACGGCCGAGCAGCGGCCGACGAGCTCCGGCTCGATCTCGGCGCGGTCGTACTTCGTCGCTCCGACGGCGCACACCAGAGCGTCGTCGGCGACCGCCGCAGCGGGGAACAGTGGATCGCCCGCCGACGTCACCGTGACGACGACCTGGGCACCGTCGACCGCGACACCGGCGTCGCTCAGCGTCACCGTGCTGACGCCGTCGGCCTGAACGCGACCAGCGAGGACGTCGACTGCCGATGGCGTCCGCCCACAGATGCGTAGCTCGGCCAGCTGGGGGAGTGTCCGGAGCAGCATCTCGACGTGCGGCCAGGCCTGGTGGCCGGTGCCGATGACGGTCGCCACCGAGGCGTGCGGGGCGGCGAGGTGGCGGATCGCCAGCGAGGAGGCGGCGGCGGTTCTCAGCAGCGTGACCGCATCGCCGTCGAGGGTGGCGAGGAGGTCGCCCTCGATGTCGAACAGGGCGTTGAGGAACGTGAACCGTCCGGCGTGGGTGGCGTACAGCTTGCCGCCGCAGAACGGCGGCACGACGGCCGCCATCGCCGATGCCATCCCACCGCCCGCGCCAGAAGCCCGCACCCGCTGGGTGGTCGCGGCCGCGCCACGCCCCCAGGCGGCGAATGCCTCGTCGACGGCGCGCTCGGCGGCGACGGGGTCGACGAGCCCGGCGATGGTGCGATCGTCGAGGTGCAACACGGATTGCATACAGTATCCGAGATGCCTCCCGACGCGAGCGACGAGGCGCCAGCCGAGGAGCGGCCATCAACTGCGCGGGCAGATTGTGGCGTGGCCGGAGAACGCAATGAGCGGCCCCGGTGGGGTGCGTTCGCGCTCGTCTGCCTCGCCTATCTGGGGGTCACGGTCGGCGAGCAGGCGCTCTCCCCCGTGATGCCGGAGGTCGCCGCCGAGTTCGGGGTGACCGAGGGACAGTCTGGGGTCGCCTTCGGTCTTCTGGCCCTGTCGATCGCCGCCGCCAACCTGGTCGGCGGTGCCGTCGTCGGGCGCTTCGGCCCGCGGGCGCTGATGCTCGCCGGACTCGCGGCGACGACAGCCGGCAGCGTTGTCGCTGCTGTCGCGTCGGGCTTCGCCCTCGTCGTGGCCGCCCAGGTCCTCCTCGGCGCCGGTGCCGGTCTGTACTTCCCGGCCGGCTTGCAAGCCGTGCCGGCCGTGGCGGGATCGGGGCGCCGCGGGTTCGCCATGGGCCTCTACGGCGTGGCGTTCTCAGCCGGGTTGACGGTCGCCGCCGTGCTCGGGGCGATCGGCGCGGCGAGCAGTTGGCGCCTCGCCTTCTGGTGCGCTGGTGGACTCGCCGCCGCAGCATTCGTGGCGACGTGGGCGGTGCGGTTGGGCCCCCCGACGGGGGCTCCGGTGTCGCTGCGCTTCCCGGCCAAAGCGGTCGTCGGCTTGCCCACCGTGATCGGCGCCGTCGGGGCCGTCTGTCAGTACGGGGCGATCCCGTTCCTCACGACGTTCGCCGTTTCCGAGTGGGGCCTACGGGCCGGCCAGGCCGCCGCCTTGCTGGCGGTCGGTCGGGTCCTCTCGATCCTCGCCAAGGTGCTGTCCGGTGCCAGCAGCGACCGTCGCGGCCCGATCGCCAGCGCTCAGACCACCGCCCTCGTCGTCGGGCTCACCGGGATCGCCTGGGTCACGTTGCCGGCCGGGTGGCCGGCCTACGCCTGCGCCGCCGTTTTCGCCGGCGCCGTGAGCTCGTTCTTCCCGATCGCCAACATGGTCGCCGTCGACTACTTCGGCACCAACGGTCCGGCGCTCGGGGCCTACCGCTCGGCGCAGATCGGCATCGGGGCGGCGGCCGGATGGTTGATCGGGCGCGTCGGCGAGACCGTCGGGCTGCGCGCGACGCTGCTCGTCGCCGTGGCGTCGCCCCTCCTGCTCATCGTCGCCCTCCACCGCCGCCCGAGGCCCGCCGCCACGCAGCGACCGATGGGTGTGTAGGGGACCGTTCCGTCCCCTGAACACCCATCGGTGCTCAGACACCGAGGGCGGCGCCGACGGTGCGTGGGTCGGCAGCGCCGACGATCGCCTCGCCGGCGACGGGGACGGCGATCACCTGTTGGGCGCACGGCAACCCCCACCGTCCGACTCGCGCTGCCCGTGGTGCTGCGGCTGCGAGGTCGTCGGCATCGACGTCGTCGAAGCCGGCCTCGATGCGGACACCGTCATCTACGGGCAGCCACTCCCAGCGTGGTGCCGTCACGAGGATTCCTGGTGCGGTCTCGCCGTCGATGATCCCCTGGAGCAGCTGTGCGTTCCAGGGGACCTGGTTGTCGCCGCCGGGGGTGCCCCCGAGAAATGCCGGTCCGTCGTCGGCGGCGGTCATCCAGGCGTGCAGGGTCGTCGCCGGGCGGCGTCCCGCGTGCGGGAAGTTCGGGTGGTCGGGCTCCGGAGTGAACCCGCGCCCGGCGCGGTTGGCGAGAACGAGGTCGTAGGCGCCGACGACGAGGCCGCTGCCGTAACGCGGGTAGGAGTTGGAGTGGACGACGACGACGGCGTTGCCGTCGCGGTCGGCAGCGCTGACGATCGACGTGCCGGACGGGTCGGCCAACGCGTCACGCTGGTCGGCGATCGCCGCCAACACACGTCGGTATTGCGTTGCCGGGGCATCGCCCGGGGCTGCTGCGGCGAGGGCAGCGAGAAGTGTGGGGCCATAGGTCGGCGCAGGTGTTGCCCAGACGATGCGGGATCCGGTCCGCACCTCGGCGCACCCCGTCCACTCGGCTCGCGTTGTGTTGTGAAGATCGGAGTGCGCGAGGACTCCGCCATGCCGTTGCACCGTGGCGATGATGGCGTCACCGACCGGCCCGTCGAGGAACCGGTCGCCGAGCTCGACGAAGCTGGCCAGGGCGGCCGCCAGTCCGGGCAGACGCACGAGCGCTCCTGCTTCGGTTGGCGCGTCGCCAGGCAGGAACACCGTGCCGTCCGGGTTCCACCGGCGGAGCAGTTCGACGCTCGCCATGGTGAGGCGATGGTTGACGGCCGCCCAGGGAAACCCGTCCGTCGCCAGTTCGATCGCCGGGCCAGCGATTCGTTCGAGCGGCAGCCTCCCGGCCGCGGCGAGGGCGCGGTAGCCCGCCGGCGCAGCCGGCGGTCCCACCGACGCCGGTCCGGTATCGCTCCACGCTCCGGCGCGGGCGATATCGGCGAGGCCCCGGGGTGCCCCACCGATCGCCAGCAGCGCCTCGGGGTGCGTCGATCCGGCACGCCGGACGATGGCCACGAGGTCGCCACCGAGACCGCACTTCGACGGCAACAGCACCGTCTCGGCGAGCGCCGCCGTCACCGCCGCGTCGAAGGCGTTGCCGCCGTCACGCATCGCCGAAGCGCCGGCCTGAGCGGCCAATGGCGCGGCGGCGCACACAACCCCGCGAGCCCCGCGGCCCGTGCATTGCTCCGCCAGTCGGGACAGGAAGACATGCGTTCCGAGGAGGGCGGCGATAGCGAGTGAGCGGTCATGCGCGGCCTGCGTGGCCGGGGAACACAGTTGGCGGTACGAGCGAGAAGTGCGTGTGCACGCCGAGCCACGGATCGCCCGGCGAGTCGCGTCGCAACACGACGGTGGCGCGGCCAGGGCGCGCAAACGGTGTCCCGTCGTCAGCCCTGCCGACGGAGTCCCAGGGCACGACGGCGACCGCCTGACGGCCGTCCGGGGAGGCGATCACGACCAGCTCGTCGACGCGGAACGCAAACCCGTCGATCCGCGGCCAGACGTTGCGCCATTGCTGCTCCTCGAGCTCGTCGAGGCCGTGGACGACTTCGGCGAAGGTGCCGAAGGAGACGACGTCGGGGGAGAAGCGGCGCCGAGCCGTCGACATGTCGACGCCGGCGACCTCGGCGCCCCACGCGGCGATCCAGGCGCCCACCGTCGATTCGATCGACGCAGTGTCCGGAGGGTCTTGCATCCTGGTTGAGAAAGTATACAGTATACGATGATGGCGATGTGCCCCCGTCGAGCCGTGGCACCTGGCGAAAGGTAGACGACGATGACCGAGCTGCTCTCCAAGGACGACTTCCGCACGGCGTTGGAGGACGCCATCAAGGGCCGCGAGGCGAAGAACGCCTCGTTCAGCCTGGCGTGGGCCAACGGTGAGCTGAAGCGCGAGCACTTCGCCCGGTGGGCCGAGAACCACTACCACTACGTCGGCCCGTTCGCCGACTATCTCGGGTACATCTACGCCAACACCCCCGACCACGCCACCGACGCCAAGGACTTCCTCCTCCAGAACATGTACGAGGAGGAGCTCTCCGACGTCCGCCACACGGACCTGCTGATTCGCTTCGCCGAGGCGTGCGGCACGACTCGCGAACGGGTCACCGACCCGCGCAACATGAACGCTGTGACGCGTGGTCTGCAGGGGTGGTGCTACGCGACGGCGATGCGCGAGCACTTCGCCGTCGCCACCGCTGCACTCGTCGTCGGCCTGGAATCGCAGGTGCCGGCGATCTACCGCAAGCAGTACCCGCCGTTGCTCGAGAAGTACGGCTTCTCCGAGGACGACACCGAGTTCTTCGACCTGCACATCACGTCCGACGAGGTCCACGGCGAGCGCGGTTACCAGATCGTCCTCGACTACGCCGACACGCCCGAACTTCAACAGCGGTCGCTCGACATCGTCCGGGCGGGCGCCGAGATGCGCTTCTCGTACACCAAGGCGCTCTACGACACGTACGTTGCCGCCGACCTCGGGCCGGAAGGGCCCAAGGACAGCGCCGACGCTGACCTGCTCAGCCTCGGCACGGGCTGATGCCCACGATCCGCTTCGTCACCAGCAACGCTGCGGTCGACTTTCCCGAAGGCGACGACGTCAACCTGCTGCGCGTCGCGATCCGCAACGACTGCAACGTCCCCTACAAGTGCGCCAGTGGCAATTGCGGCACCGATCGTGTCCTCGTTGTCGACGGTGCCGAGAACCTCAGCCCCCCGCGCAAACGCGAGCGCGAGCGGCTCGGCGAGTTGCTCGACCAGGGCTACCGGCTGTGCTGCCAGACCTATGCGATGGGTGATGTGAGCATCACGTGGGATCCCGAACAGAAGGCACTCGACGACCGCTGGGTCGACAAGTCGCTGCCGTCGAAGGCCGACGAGGCGCTCAAGCGACGGTGGCTGTCGGCGGCCGACACCGCCGGTGCCGAACGGATGCTCGAGTCCGAGGCGGACTAGCACGGTGAGTGATCCGGAGGCGACCACCGATGCGAGCGACCGAGCGTAGACAGGCCGGGGAAGCGGTCGATGTGGACGACGCTGGGGTGTCACCGATGCGAGCGACCGGAGCGAGCGGAGGACGACGCGCGGCCTGCGTGGCCGGGGAACGCTTCAAACTGGCTGGATGTTGGGGACGTCGCCGAGGTCGTCAAGCGCAAGAAGTTCGTCGTCGGTCCTGACGAGCGCCCGATCGTCGTGATCACCCACGACAACTGCGTGTACGCGATGGACAACGTCTGCATCCACAAGCAGCGCGAGCTCGTCAAGGGCGTGATCCTTGGCGACCGGATCGTCTGCCCGGGGCATCAGTGGTCGTTCCAACTGAGCACCGGCTGGGAGGCCAAGATGGAGCAGTACCAGCCGGCCTACCCGGTGCGGGTCAACGACGACGGCCGCGTCGAGGTCGATGTCGCCAATCCCAGCGTGTCCCGACCAACCGACGTCGAGCCCGACACCGTCCGCTAGAACCCGTTCTGGGCGGCGTCGGGTCCGGAATCGCCTGGTTCGGCCGCCCGGTTGCCGATTCGGATCGCGGGCCGCCCAGAACGAGAACGGTGCGGGCGATCCTCGATCCTCTAGACTGGCGATTCACCGTTCGGGCCAATGTCGTCCCGGGCACCCACCCAAGCCGACCGCTTCGACTTTCGTGGACGAGGACGACAACCGAATGCAGCATCCCTTTGCCCAGACACCCGTGCGGCACGGTCTCTACGACCCCCGCTTCGAGCACGACTCGTGCGGCGTGTCGTTCGTCGCCCACTTGCAGGGCGTCGTCAGCCGCCAGCTCGTCGACACCGCCCTGACGGCGCTGACCAATCTCGACCACCGCGGGGCGACCGGGGCAGAGCCCGACACGGGCGACGGCGCCGGGATCCTCGTCCAGGTGCCCGACCGCTTCCTTCGCGCCGAGATCGGCGAAGCGCTGCCGCCGGCCGGGCGCTACGCCGTCGGGCTGACGTTCCTGCCCGTCGAGACGCTCGCTGCCGAAAAAGCCCAGGCGGCGATCGAGAGCATCGTCGACGACGAGGGCCTCCGTGTCGTCGCCTGGCGCGAGGTGCCGGTGAACCCGGACTGTCTCGGCGTCACAGCTCGGGGAGTGATGCCGCGGTTCCGCCAGCTCGTCGTGACCGACGAGGCCGGTGCGGCGGGCATCGAGCTCGACCGCAAGACGTTCATCGTCCGTAAGCGCATCGAGCACGAGCTCGACGAGGACATCGCCACCTATCTGCCGTCGTTGTCAGCGAGGACCCTCGTGTACAAGGGGATGCTGACGACCCCCCAGCTCGCCGAGTTCTTCGCCGACCTCACCGACGAGCGTTTCGAGAGCGCCCTCGCTCTGGTGCACAGCCGGTTCTCGACGAACACCTTCCCATCGTGGCCGCTCGCCCACCCGTACCGCTTCGTCGCCCACAACGGCGAGATCAACACGGTCCAGGGCAACGAGAACTGGATGCGCGCCCGCGAGGCGATGCTCGCCAGCCCGCACGTACCCGGCCTCGAGCGGGCGTTCCCGATCTGCACGCCCGGGGCATCCGACACGGCGCGCTTCGACGAGGCCCTCGAGCTGCTCCACCTCGGTGGCCGCCCGCTGCATCACGCGATGCTGATGATGATCCCCGAAGCGTGGGAGAACAACCGCGAGATGGACCCGGCGCAGCGGGCGTTCTACCGCTTCCACGCCTCGGTGATGGAGCCGTGGGACGGTCCGGCGAGCGTGGCGTTCACGGACGGCACGATGATCGGCGCCGTCCTCGACCGAAACGGCCTGCGCCCGAGCCGCTACTGGGTGACCGACGATGACCTCGTGGTGATGGCCTCGGAGGTCGGCGTCATCGACATCGACCCGGCCAAGGTGGTCATCAAGGGACGCCTCCAGCCGGGCCGGATGTTCCTCATCGACACCGCCGAGGGGCGCATCGTCGACGATCGGGAGATCAAGGCCGCCCTCGCCGCCGAGCACCCCTACCAGCAGTGGCTCGACGGGGGGCTCGTCGAGTTCGCCGATCTTCCCGAGCGCGAGCACGTCGTGTTCAGCCACGACAGCGTGCTGCGTCGCCAGCAGCTGTTCGGCTACACCCACGAGGAGCTCAAGGTCATCGTCGCCCCGATGGCTGCCAAGGGTGGCGAGCCGCTCGGGTCGATGGGCACCGACACGCCGATCGCCGTGTTGTCCGAACGCCCGCGGCTGCTCTTCGACTACTTCAGCCAGCTGTTCGCCCAGGTCACCAACCCTCCTCTCGATGCCATTCGTGAGGAGGTCGTCACCTCGGTGTCGTCGACCGTCGGTCCCGAAGCCAACCTCCTCGCCCCCGGCCCGGAAAGCTGCCGGCAGCTCGCCCTCCCGTTCCCGATCATCGACAACGACGAGCTCGCCAAGATCCTCCATGCCAACAGCGACGGGTCGTATCCCGGGCTGCAGGCCAAGGAGATCCGCGGTCTTTACCGCGTCGCCGGTGGTGGGCTGGCCCTCGAGCGCTCGCTCACCGCGATCTGCGCCGAGGTCTCGGCGGCCATCGAGGACGGCGCCCGAGTGATCGTGCTGTCCGACCGCAACAGCGACGCCGTCGAGGCCCCGATCCCGTCGTTGCTCTTGACCGCGGCGGTCCACCACCACCTCGTGCGCACCAAGCAGCGCACCCAGGCCGGGTTGGTGGTCGAGTGTGGCGACGCCCGCGAGGTGCATCACATGGCCCTGCTGATCGGCTATGGCGCCGGGGCGATCAACCCGTACCTCGCCTTCGAGTCGATCGAGGACCTCATCGCCCATGGCCATCACGGCCTCGGCGACTTGGATCCGCCCAAGGCCGTGCGCAACTACATCAAGGCGTGCGGCAAGGGCGTCCTCAAGGTGATGTCGAAGATGGGCGTTTCGACGGTCGCCAGCTACACCGGCGCGCAGATCTTCGAGGCGGTCGGTCTCGGCAGCGAGCTCATCGACCGCTACTTCACGGGCACTGTCAGCCGTCTCGGGGGCATCGGGCTCGACGAGATCGCCGCCGAGGTCGCCGCCCGCCACGCCACCGCCCACCCGACCCGGCCGGAGGAGCGGGCGCACCGCAAGCTCGAACTCGGTGGCGAGTACCAGTGGCGCCGCGAAGGCGAGCACCACCTGTTCAACCCGACGACCGTGTTCAAGCTGCAGCACGCCACACGAGCCAAGCGCTTCGACATCTTCCGCGAGTACAGCCGGTCGGTCGACGACCAGAGCAAGCGGCTGGCCACGCTGCGCGGGCTGTTCGAGCTGAAGGTGGGGGAGCGGTCACCCGTGTCACTCGACGAAGTGGAGTCGGAATCGGCGATCATGCGCCGGTTCTCGACCGGGGCGATGAGCTACGGGTCGATCTCGGCGGAGGCTCACGAGACGTTGGCCATCGCGATGAACCGCATCGGCGGCAAGTCGAACACGGGCGAGGGCGGCGAGGATCCCGAGCGGCTGCACGATCCGCAGCGGCGCTCGGCGGTCAAGCAGGTCGCCTCCGGCCGTTTCGGGGTGACGGCCGAGTACCTGACGAACGCCGACGACCTGCAGATCAAGATGGCCCAGGGCGCCAAGCCGGGCGAGGGCGGCCAGCTGCCGGGGCACAAGGTGTACCCGTGGATCGCCAAGACCCGCCACTCCACGCCGGGCGTCGGCTTGATCAGCCCACCGCCGCACCACGACATCTATTCGATCGAGGATCTCAAGCAACTGATCCACGACCTCAAGAACTCCAACCCGGCGGCACACGTCCACGTCAAGCTCGTGGCCGAGATGGGTGTCGGCACGGTCGCCGCCGGCGTGTCCAAGGCGAAGGCCGACGTCGTGCTGATCTCCGGCCACGACGGTGGGACGGGCGCCAGCCCGCTGACCTCGCTGAAGCACGCCGGAGGTCCCTGGGAGCTCGGGCTCGCCGAGACCCAGCAGACGTTGTTGCTCAACGGTCTGCGTGACCGCATCGTCGTGCAGACCGATGGTCAGCTGAAGACCGGACGCGACGTCGTCATCGCCGCCCTGCTGGGTGCCGAGGAGTTCGGCTTTGCCACCGCCCCGCTCGTCGTGTCGGGCTGCGTGATGATGCGCGTGTGCCACCTCGACACCTGTCCGGTGGGCATCGCCACGCAGAACCCGGAACTCCGCAAGCGCTTCGCCGGACGTCCCGAGTTCGTCGAGACCTTCTTCGAGTTCGTCGCGGTGGAGGTGCGTGAGCTGATGGCTGAGCTCGGCTTCCGCTCGATGGCCGAGATGATCGGCCACGTCGAGATGCTCGACACGCGGGCGGCGATCGACCACTGGAAGGCCGGCGGGCTCGACCTCTCGCCGATCCTCGCCGCCCCGCGCAACCCGTATGGGCAGTCGCTGCACAACACGAAGAGCCAGGACCACGGGCTCGACAAGGCGCTCGACGTCGAGCTGATCCGCGAGGCCCACGAGGCCATCGTCGACCGCGTGCCGGTCGCCATCGACGTGCCGATCCGCAACATCAACCGCAGCGTCGGGACGATGCTTGGCCACGAGATCACCAAGCGCTGGAAGGGTGCGGGGCTGCCGGACGGGACGATCGACATCCACTTCACGGGCTCCGCGGGGCAGAGTTTCGGGGCCTTCGTGCCATCCGGAGTCACGATGCGACTGGCCGGTGACGCCAACGACTACCTCGGCAAAGGTTTGTCGGGTGGGCGTGTCATCGTGCGCCCCGATCCGGCGGCGACGTTCGTTGCCGAGGAGCAGGTCGTCGCCGGCAACGTCATCGCCTACGGGGCGACGGGCGGGGAGATCTTCCTGCGCGGCGTCGTCGGCGAGCGCTTCTGCGTGCGCAACTCCGGCGCCTTGGCCGTCGTAGAGGGGATCGGCGACCACGGCTGCGAGTACATGACCGGGGGCCGCGTCGTCGTGCTCGGCCCGACCGGACGCAACTTCGGCGCCGGGATGTCGGGCGGCACGGCCTTCGTGTGGGATCCCACCGGCGTGTTCCCGTCGAGGGTCAACACCGAGATGGTCGACCTCGAAGACGTGGGTGACGACGGCGACGAGTGCGACGCGCTTCGCGACATCGTCGCCCGCCACCACGCGTTCACCGACTCTGCCGTCGCCGAACGCCTGCTCGCCCGCTGGGACGACGCCGTGACCGAGTTCGTAAAGGTGATGCCCAACGACTACCGGCGGGTGGTCACCGTGATGCGGGAGGCGGAAGCCGAGGGCCTCGGCGAGACCGAAGTCCTCCAGCGCGTGATGGAGGCCTCCCATGGGTGAGGTGACGGGGTTCCTGCAGTGGGAGCGGCGCACGCCCACCCGTCGGCCCGTGCCCGTCCGCCTGCGCGACTGGCGGGAGGTCTACGAGGAGTTCCCGGCCGCCGCCACGCGCCAGCAGGCCGGACGCTGCATGGACTGCGGGATCCCGTTCTGCAACAACGGTTGCCCGCTCGGCAACCTGATCCCCGACTGGAACGACCTCGTCTATCGCGACCACTGGCGTGACGCCATCGATCGTCTGCACGCCACGAACAACTTCCCCGAGTTCACCGGACGGCTGTGTCCGGCGCCGTGCGAGGCGGCGTGCGTGCTGGGGATCAACGCCGATCCGGTGACGATCAAGCAGGTCGAGGTGGAGATCGTCGACCGGGCCTGGCGCGAGGGATGGGTGACCCCGCAGATCCCCTCGACCCGCACGGGCAAGCGGGTGTCGGTGATCGGCAGTGGCCCCGCCGGACTCGCCGCCGCCCAGCAGTTGACCCGCGCCGGTCACGACGTCGTCGTCCTCGAGCGAGCCGATCGCATCGGCGGCCTGCTGCGCTACGGCATCCCCGAGTTCAAGATGGAGAAGCGTCACGTCGATCGGCGGCTCGCCCAGATGGAGGCTGAGGGCACCGAGTTCCGCACCGGCGCAGCGGTCGGAGAGAACATCGACGTCGACGTGCTGCTGGCGACGAGCGATGCCGTGGTGCTCGCTTGTGGGGCGACGGCGTGGCGGGATCTCCCCGTGCCGGGCCGCGATCTCGGCGGCATCCACCAGGCGATGGAGTATCTGCCGCCGTCGAACAGGGTGCAGCAGGGCGACCTCGAGGCGTCGCCGATCTCGGCCGCCGGCAAGCACGTCGTGATCATCGGTGGCGGGGACACGGGGGCGGACTGCCTGGGTACGGCCCATCGCCAGGGCGCCGCATCGATCACCCAGCTGGAGATCCTCGCTCGCCCGCCCGACGAGCGGGCCGCCGACAACCCGTGGCCGCAGTGGAGCCTGATCTACCGCGTCTCGTCCGCTCACGAAGAGGGCGGCGAGCGGATCTTCAGCGTCAACACCGAGCGATTCGTGGACGACGGACACGGCGACGTGCGGGCCCTCGTGCTCCACGAGGTCGAGCTGCGCGACGGCCGCTTCGCGAAGATCGACGGCACCGAACGCGAGCTCGCCGCCGATCTCGTGCTGCTGGCCATGGGATTCGTCGGTCCCGAGCACGGTTCGTGGCTCGACCAGCTCGGTGTCGAGTTCGACGCCCGTGGCAACGTGGCCCGAGACGGTTCGTACATGACGTCCGTCCCGGGGGTGTTCGTCGCCGGCGACATGGGCCGTGGCCAGAGCCTGATCGTCTGGGCGATCGCCGAAGGGCGCTCGTGCGCCGCCGCCGTCGACGAGTATCTCGTCGGCGAGACCTCGCTGCCGTTGCCCATCGAGCCGACCGCCCGCCAGCTGGTCTGATCGTTAGATTTCTGGGTCATCGTCCCTCGAAAGTCATCGCTGCCGCGTCTCGCCGGCTTCGTCACGCTCGGCGTCAACCTGCTGGTCGTCGGGACCCTCGCCGCCTGCGACGGCGGCGGTGACGACGCCACGGCCCAGACGACCATCGCCATCCGCCCGACGGCCTACGTGACGTTGCCCGTGGTGACGACGGCGCGGCCGAACACCACCGTTGCTGGCCAGCCCGCCGCCGACGATCGAGCGGCGAGCGGCGAGGGCGAGATCTACGAGGTGCAGCGCGGCGATGCTCTGCAGCTGATCGCCGACCGCTACGACATCACCGTCGAGGAGTTGGCCGACTTCAACAACTGGGAGGAAGGCCGCTTCCACCCGATCTACCCTGGCGACGAGGTTCGCATTCCGGAGTTTGCCGAGGCCCCGGAGAACGAGGAGATCACCGACGAGCGGCCCGACGACGGTCTCGGCACGATGCCCGCGCCCGGCGGCGGCCCGATGTGCCCGGACGGCTCGGAGCGCGACGTTTACGAGATCGTCTCCGGCGACTTCATCAGTCGTGTTGCCGACAAGAACGATCTGACCAACGAGGAGCTCGCCGCGGTGAATGCCGAGAACCCGGCGTTCGTGTCGTTCGCTCCCGGTCAGGACCTTTGGCTGCCCTGCGAGGGCGAGGAGCTCAGCAGCGTTCCCGAGACCACCGACTAGTCTTGCGTTCCCGGGCCACGCAGGCCCTTGCTGGCCGCTCCCTCGCTGGCGCTCGGTCGCTCGCATCCGATGACGCAATCGCGCGCTTTATGACAACTAGATTTCGGACATGGCCGTACCGTCGCTGAAGCGCTCGCTCGCTGCCGCGACGCTCGGGACTTCGCTGCTGCTCACCGGGCTGCTCAGCGCGTGCGGCGACGACGGTGGTTCGGCCCAGCAGACGGTCAACATCCAGCCGTCGACGTATTCGACGATCGTGTCGACGACGGCCGCAGCTGCTGCCGCACCCGCCTCCGGGGGAGCGGCCGGCGACACCGTCGCCGGCACCCAGGTCTACAAGGTGCAGCAGGGTGATTTCCTCGGTGCCATCGCCGAGGACTTCGGCATCCCGCCGGAGTCGATCGCCGCCTTCAATCGGTGGGAAGACGGCGTCCAGCACATGCTGCACCCGGACCAGGAGATCAACATCCCACCCGGAGCCCAGGTGCCATCGGCCGATGACGACGAAGAGGATGACTCCGGCGACGACGAGGACTCGGAGGAAACCGACTCCGACTCCGACTCCGGGGAGCCCGAGGAGACCGAGGACCCGGATGAACCGGCCACCTGCCCCAATGGCGACCCGCAGGGCACCTACACGATCGAGGACGGCGACATCCCGGCCCTCGTGGCCCAGAGCCTCGACGTCACCGTTGACCAGCTCGATGAGGCCAACGCCAACACGCAGGGTTACAGCGCATTCATCGTCGGCGTCGAGATCCTCGTGCCGTGCGGCGAGGAGGACGAGTGATCATCTGAGCGCGTCGGCGGAACCGCGGACGGTGCCCGGTCGTCACAACGGTCATGAACCCGACCGTTGCACCTCGCCGCCGCCTCGTTTCGGTGATCGGCGCCGGCCTGCTGACCGCCTTGGCCGTGACCGCCACGACGGCGGCGACGCTTGCCCGACCCGTCGATGCCGCCGGAGCAGTCCCGTCCTCGATCACCGACTCCGACATCGCCCAGGCCACGGACTCACCGATCAGCCGAGGTCTGGCCAGCGTCGCCGGGCCGGCTTGCGCCAGCCGGCGATGCCTCGCCGGCGCCGATCGGCGAGCGCCCACCGGCGGCGCCACCCGGTATACCCAGGCCCCATCAGCGTCGGGGTCGCCCCTTGCGCAGCGCGTCGCCGAGCCGACCAGTAGTCCGATGTCGATTCGTCGGCGAGCGTGGCGACGGCAATCGCGATGCGCTCGTTGAACCGTCGGGTCGACTCCTCGGGTCGCCGATGCAAGGGGCTCCCGAACGTCACCCGGGTGCGGCCTGGCTTGGGGACGTTGGTGCCCTTGCCCATGATCGAGTCGGTCCCGTCGATGTACACCGGCACCACCGGGGCACCCGTGCGCCCGGCGAGGTAGGCGGCACCACCTTTGAACGTCTGGCCCCACCCGTCGGGCGAACGTCCGCCCTCGGGGTAGATGACGAGGCTCCAGCCGTCGGCGAGCAGCCCGCTCATGAGGTCCGCCGACCTGCGGCTGGTCGCCTCACGGTCGACTGGGATGGCGTTGAGGGCCAGGGCGGCGAGCGTCGCCTTCCAGCGCTTGTCGAAGAAGTAGTCAGCCGCCGCAGCCGTGACGACGTGCTGGCGCCACGCCGCCGGCACGGCGCGAACCATCAGCGCGGTGTCGAGGTGACTGTGATGGTTGGGGGCGAAGATCACCGCTGGTGGAATGCCCTCGCTGTCATCGGCGGACCGGATTAGGTCGGCGAGTCGATCGTGACCGTGGATCTCAGGATCGGCGATCAGGTCGATCAGCAATCGTTGGGGGGCGGCGACGATCAAGTGGCGGGCCGCCTTGGCGACGGGGGTTCGCGCCCAATCCGTGTCGTAGTCAGCACCGAGCGTCGGCGGCTCGGCCGGCACCACGACGCCCCGCGGCACCGTCGGCCGACGGTACGGGAAGCCCGTGTTGCGCAGCGG
This sequence comes from Ilumatobacteraceae bacterium, assembly GCA_963772825.1. Classification (GTDB taxonomy): domain Bacteria; phylum Actinomycetota; class Acidimicrobiia; order Acidimicrobiales; family Ilumatobacteraceae; genus Desertimonas. Next base: position 279,032 of record CAVYYX010000011.1, read on the forward strand.
GGCGGCGGCCCCGGCGAGCACGTGCTCGGCGGTGCCGGCAGCCCGCGCCGCCGACCGCAGCCACCGCGATGAGCGATGACGGGCTCTACGGCTGTCATCGCTCATCGCACGCACCCCGGCTCGCTCATTGCACGTCGGCGATCATCAGCGGCGGCGTGTGGAGGTGGGTGATCGTGGGGGAGCGGCCGACCACGTCGCTGGCCATCTCGAGGGCGTCGTTGAGTGTCGATGCCGACGTGAACCCGAGACGGCCGACGGCCTTGTCATCCCCGCCGACGATGATCACGCGTCCGCAATGGCGCATCCCGTGGGCGCCCCAATACCACATGTAGAACGGGTGCACGCCGTGATAGGCGTAGGACGTGCGGTAGAGGTGGCGGTACCAGTCGTCGTAGGCGTAGCGCTCCTCCCACGTCTTGGACATCTCGTGGGGATCGGTGGTGTCGGCGAGCACCTGTTCGTAGAAGTCGATGTAGCTCGGGTGGTGCACCGGGTTGAAGTCGGCGAGCGTCGGGTGGGTCATGATCACGACTCCGCCCTCGCGGACGAGTGGCTTGTTGCGGTAGAGGTTGAAGAAGTAGCCGAGACCCGTGCACATCACGAGGATCGGGTTCATGATCGAGTGCACGTTGTACGGGCAGATGTAGGGGATCCCCATCGTCAGGATGTCGGTCTGCCCGTGTACCTCGACGAGCTGTTGACGGTGCACGTTGGCGACCGTGACCTGATGGACCGCTTCCACCTCGCCGCACTGCACGCTGGTCATCTGGTGCGGCGCCTCGATCGAGTGGAAGATCTTGCGGGCCGCCTTGACCGGCAGTTTGCCGAGTGAGGTCGCCGTCCCGACGTAGAGCGCCCGGTCGCCGGCCGACCACTCCCATTCGCGCTTGGAGAGGAACTCGAATGGCTTCGGGAACGTGTCGGTGTTCAGCGTCGTCTCGATCTGGAACACCTTGATCCCCGCGTCGCGCAGCACCCGGCCCATCCGCCACGTCGAGTGGTGGATCTCGCTGTGGCGATGGTCCATGAAGCTGCGGCTGGCCTCCATCGTCGCCGGGTTGTGGTGGTGTCGCAGCGAGCGGTACGAGGCGAGACCGATCGCCGTCGACTTCCAGCCGCCGTCCATCGCCACGAGGTTGATGTTGACGTAGACGACGAGGTCGGACTCCGCCGCCCGCTTGCTGATCTCGACCTCCTCGCCGTGGTCGGTGGTGCCGATGAAGCTGACGGCTTCGGGATCCTCGGCGTCGAACTGGTACAGCGCGCCGATCGGCTCGAACGCGTCGTAGACGCGGTCACCGACGGCATGACGCAGCTCCGCCTCGGTCATCCGCCGGTGCAGGGCGAGGGCGGCGATCAGGTGGACGTCGTCGACTCCGGCCTCGGCGGCCCGGTCGAGAACCGCTTCGATGACCCGCTGACGGACGTCGGGACGGCGCATCTTTGGAAGCGGCAGGCTGACGTCGTCGAACGCGATCGTCAGCCTCATCCCTGGGAAGAGCAGAGCGCGAAGCGGCTCGGCGTCGATCGGGTTGTCGAGGGCGTGGCGGATCGCTCCGTCGATGTCGTCGATCGCCGGTAGCGGCTCCGGGGCGTAGATCACCCGGCTGCGGTCGGGAGGCAGCTTCTCCAAGCTGAACCCCTCTCCGCGCCAGAACAGGGTCGGTGGTGTCGAGCGGTCGACGTCGAGCACGAATCCGGGGCGGGGCATGGAATCAGGCCTTCTCTCGCAGGTCGAAAACGATCTTGATGGCGCCCCGTCGGCCGGCGTCGGCAGCGTGGGCGATGGCGTCGACGTGGTCGGCGAGACGGTAGGTCGCCGACACCCATCGCTCGGCCTCGATGGCGTCGGCGGTCTCGGCGGCGAGGGCGAAGGTCTTGGCCGTCGTGCCGTCGGGCAGCGACTCGGTGCCGTAGGTGTACGCGCCGACGAGCTCGGTCTCGCGGTGCCACAGCCCGGTGAGGTCGAGGGTCACCTCGGCAGGCATCCCCATCAGCACCGTCCGCCCACGCGGTCTGGTGATCCGCAGCGCGGTGGTGATCGAGTCGTTCGACCCGACGGCGTCGATGACGGCGTGGGCCCCGCCGGAAACCGCCTCGCCGATCATCCGGCAGCCGTCGTGGCGGCGCACGGCCCGAATCAACTCGGACGCCGGTACGACGTGGTGGGCGCCGAGCCGCCGGGCCTCGCGCTGCTGGTGGGGGTAGCGGGCGCCGACGAGGACGGTGACATCGGGGGCGTAGCGGACGAGGCCGATGATCGCCGCCAGGCCCATCGTGCCGGCGCCGAGCACGGCGACGACCGGGGCGCCGGCCGTGCGCACCGACTCGCTGCGGGCGGCTTGCAGGGCGGCGTGGATCCCGCCGGCCAGCGGTTCGATGAGCACGGCGCGCTCGTCGGGCACCGCACCGAGGCGGTGAAGTTGGCTGTCGTGGGCGACGAACTCGGGGGCCCAACCTCCGCCCGTCGACGAGCAGAACCCGGTCTGGATGCCGGGCTCGAGCGAGCCGGCGACGAGGTGCCCGTAATCGTCGCCGTCGCCGGGGGCGGCGCCGTCGAAGGGCGGGGCGAAGCCCCGAGCGGCATGACCGAGCACCGGCTCGATGGCGACCCGGGTGCCGTCGTCGAGCTCGCCGACGACCTCGTGGCCCGGCACGAACGGGAACGACACGACGTCGTCGAAGTACGTCGAGGCGTGCCCTTCGATCATCGACAGGTCGGACCCGCAGATTCCCGACAGCCGCGTCCGGACGCGGTGCCAGCCGCCGCCGGGCAGCTCAGGTGGATCGACGTTGCGGTACTCCAGCGGGGCGATACGCGCCGCTGTCGACGCACCGATCGCCGAGGCGATACGGGCGAGCCCCAGCCGCGGGATCGACCGCCGCATCTCGAGGGCCTTCATCGAAAGCTCCGCCGGCGCTCGCGTTCGGCCATCACCGGGGCCATCGGGAACGGGCGGCCGCCGGCGCCAGAAGCCTTCGACCAGTGCTCGACGAGCCAGCCGCGCTTGCGGGCGATCGCCGCCAGCCTGGTCTCCGGGTTGACGGCGACCGGGAAGCCGACGGCCTCGAGCATCGGCAGATCGCTCGACGAATCGGCGTAGGCGACCGCCTCGGCAAGGTCGAGGCCCTCGGCGGCGGCGAAATCGGCCATCACCTGCGCTCGCGCCTCTCCGGTCGGCGGCACCGCCGTCATCTCACCGGAATACGTGCCGTCTGGCTTGACGGTCATCTCGGCGGCGATGATCTCGTCGAACAGCGGCCGCAGGCAGTCGACGGCGAAGTCGAGGGCGCCGGTGATCAGCAGCGTGCGATGTCCGAGCGCACGGTGCTCGCGCACCCGGCGGATCCCGGCGGGAAAGCTCTTCGTGAGGATCACGTCGCTGAGCAGCTCGCGTGCCTCCTCGGCGATCTGCTCGACGGGAGCGTTCTCGTAGCGGCGATAGAAGTGGCGCAGGAAGTCGGTCCGGTCGCTGCGGTCGAGCTTGAGCAGGCGCGGCGCCTCGGCGGCGGTGCGCAGCACGTAGCGCAGACGCTCGTTGTTGTCGAGGCGGCGGGTCGCCAGGAACGTGTAGCTCTCCACCACGTTGGAAGCGATCAGCGTGTTCTCCAGGTCGAAGGCGGCGAGGTGCCGATCGGGCGATAGGACCTGGCGCCGCAGCCGTGCCGGGCGGTCGGTCGTCGTCTTGCCGGGGACCGTCTTGACCCTGGCGTGCTTGACGATCGACGGGAGGTGGATCTCCCGGATGTAGCGAATCCAGTCGACGCTGCGCGGGTCGAAGTTGAACTCCGCTCGATCGGCGGCGTCGAGACCGTCCCACATCGCCAGGAGGTGGTCGACCTGGTAGATCGCCTCGCACTCCGTGTACAAGCCGTACAGCTCGACGTACTCGAGCGCCCGCTCGACCTCCTGGCGCTTGCTCTCCAGCTTCGCCGACAGCTCGGCCTGCTTGCCGCGCAGCGGCAGGGCGTGAAGCAGGCGCTCGCCGCGGGAGATCACCGTCTTGGCGCGGTTGAGTTGGCCTTGCACCCGGCCGCGCCCGGGGAATCGCCATTCGGGGACGACGATCGGCTGGCCGGCGGGGTCGTAGAGCGGGTTCTCGACGAACCATCCGCTGACGTTGTCGACGAGCGTGCGGTACTTGAGCGGGTTGATCCCCCCGGACGCGACCTGGCTGATCGGCGGCGCCCCGTCAGGACCGAGGGCGGCCACGGTGATGATCGCGGCGACGACAAGATCGACGGGGATCACGTCGACGGTTCCCTCGGGAACGCCTGGAAACTCGCGCAGCAGGCCGCGGCCGTAGGAGAGGATGACCGGCTCCGCCATGCGGAAGCCACGGATCCACCCTGGGCGCGGCTCGGCCCATGCCGACTCGATGATCGACGGCCGAACGATGCTCACCGGCACGTCGCCGCGGGAATCCACGAGGGCCTGTTCGCCGAGCGCCTTGGTGTAGGCGTAGGCATCCGGCCAGCCGACACTCGCTGCTCTCGCTCGGCCGGCCTCGACAAGCTGATCGCGAACCCACCGCTCGCGCAGCTGCTCCGTCTTGGCGGCCAAGGCGGGGGCGCCGGCCGCGCCGAGCTCGCGGCGGGCGTCGGCGCGGAACCGGACGAGGCGATCGGGGCTCCGGCTGGCGGCCTCGCTGTCGCTCCGCAACCGGCGCGCCGAGGTGACCTCGTCGCGCCAGCTCAGACCGAGGTCGAACGGGCCCTGCGACACGAGCTCCTCGGGAGCGTTGCCGCGGCGATTGCCGGCGACATAACACGTCGACACGGCGACGAGATGTGGTGTCACGCCGAGCTCGCCGAGCAGCGTGGCGATGCGGGCGGGACCGAGCAGGTTGATCTCCACGGCCGAGTCGAGCGGTGAGTCGAACGACACGGTGGCGGCCGAGTGGATCACCACGTCGCACGACGCCAGCACTCGCTGATCGTCGGGGGAAAGTCCGAGCCCGTCGCGTCCGACGTCGCCGCGGATCGTCGTGATCCGCTCGCCGGTCATCTGCCCGAAGCCGTCACGACCGTGCTGTTCTCGAAGTCGATCGAACGCGTCGTTCTTGAGCAGCTCGCGTTCGACGCGCTGGGCGGCCGTCGTCCGCTTGCCGTCGCGCACGAGGAGCACGAGGCGGCAGTCAGGGACACAGCGCAGCAAGCGCTCGACCAGCGCCGTGCCCACGAAGCCGGTCGAGCCGGTGATGGCGATGCGTTTGCCGGAGAGCCCCTCGGCGATCACGGGGTACAGGTCTAGCACGGTTCTCTACCAAATGGTAGACAGACGGGTGATGCAGCCGCTCGCGCCGACCCGGAAACGCATCCTCGTGGCGTCGACCGAGTTGTTCGGGAGCCGCGGGGTCGACGCCGTCTCGCTCGACGAGATCGCTGCCGCCGTGGGGGTGCGCAAGCAGACGGTGCTGTACTGGTTCGCCACAAAGGACGAGCTCGCCGACGCGGTGTTCGCCGAAGCGGCCACGCAGCTCGCGGCGTATGTCGATGCCGCGGCGCGGGCGGCGCCGGACGATCCGCTCGAACGCGTCGACTCGATCGTCAACGCCGTGTTCCGAGCCGCCGTACGGACGCCCGCGTTGCTCGGCCTGGTTCGCGAGCTGAGCCGGCTGCCCGAGGAGCGCGCCGAGCGACTGCGCCGCCATCTCCAGTCGCTCGTCGACCGGGCGATCTCCTACCTGGCTGCGGAAATGGAGGCCGGACGACTGCGGCGCGGCGACCCTCGACTTGTCGCCGTCCTCGCTGCCGCGACGGTCACCGGCATCGCCACCGACCCTGAAGCGCTGCGCGCCGTCGGCTGGACGCCGGACATCGTCGCCCTGCGCCATCTCCGCGACGAGCTGCGCGCCTTCCTGCGCGCCGCCGTGGCGCCGTGACGTTCATTGCGTTCTGGGGCCACGCAGGCCCTCGTCAGCGCGGTTCGTTGCCTGGCTTCCACTTGATGCTGCAGCCGACGCTCGGGCGCTGGTCGGTGCTGAGCGCCTCGCCGGCCACCAGGGCGGCGACGGCGGCGCCGAGCTCGTCACCGGTGAGCGAGACGTTGTTGCCGGGCGTCGATCCGTCGAAGCGCCCGCGATACACGAGCGTGCCGGCAGCGTCGAACAAGAAGAAGTCGGGCGTGCACACCGCACCGTAGTCACGAGCCGCGGACTGTTCGGCGTCGACGAGGTACGGGAACGTCCACCCCCACGCGGCCGCCTGTTCGACCATCCGTTCGGGCCTGTCGTCGGGATACTGCTCGGCATCGTTGCTGTTGATCGCTACGACCCCGACGCCTTCGCCGATCCACCGCTGCGCCGCGGCGGCGAACTCGGGTGCGACGTGCTTGACGTACGGGCAGTGGTTGCAGACGAAGGCGACGAGCGTGCCTCGCGACCCGGTCAGGTCGCTCAGCGTGACGTTCGTTCCGGTGGCGTCCGGGAGGGTGAAGTCGGGTGCCGTCGACCCGAGGGGGAGCGTCGGGGATTCGGTGGTAGCCATCGATCCGACCGTATCTCGTCTCAGCGCCCCTCAGTGTTTCGTGTTGTGCCGGCGCCGCGCCTTGCGTTCGAGGGCCAGCTCGACGAGCCGGTCGATGAGCTCCGGGTACGACACGCCGGCGGCCTGCCACAGCTTCGGAAACATCGAGATCGGCGTGAACCCGGGCATCGTGTTGGCCTCGTTGCACAGGAAGCCGCGCCCGCCTTCCTCCAAGAAGAAGTCGACGCGGGCGAGACCGTCGCAGCGCAGCACCTCGAACACCTCGACGGCGAGCGAGCGCACCCGCTCGGTGTCGTCCCGGGAAAGCGGCGCAGGGACCAACAGCTGGGCGCCGTCCGTGACGTACTTGTCCTCGTAGCTGTAGAACTCCTCGCCGGGGATGATCTCACCAGGACCGGAAGCGAGCGGGTCGACCCCGCCGAGCACGGCGACCTCGATCTCGCGGCCGGCGACCGCCTCCTCGACGACGACCCACTCGTCGTAGGTCAGGGCGTAGTCGACGGCGTCACGCAGCTCCTCGACGGTGTGCGCCTTGCTCACGCCGACGGATGACCCCATGTTCGAGGGCTTGACGAAGCAGGGCAGACCGAGATCGGCGGCAAGCGTTTCGGGCAGTCCCGGGGGAAGGTCGGAGTCGCGCACGGCGCGATAGCGACTCTGCGGGATGCCGTTGGCGGCGAGCACCTGCTTGGCCATCGCCTTGTCCATCGCCAACGCAGAAGCGAGCACGCCAGAACCGACGTAGGCGGCATCGGCGAGCTCGAGCATTCCCTGGACGGTGCCGTCCTCACCCATCGGGCCATGCAGCAACGGCATGACGACGGTCACCTCGTCGTCAGCGCCGTCAGCGTCGGCCGCGGCGATGACGTCGGCGACCGAGATCGCAGGCCCGACGGTGTCGAGCCGGTCGGGGAGGGCGCTGGGACCGGCGGCGAGGGCAGCCTGGGCCGCCTCACCGAGCGCCCATTCGCCGTTCGTCGAGATGCCGATCGGGGTCACCCGGTAGCGGGCCGGGTCGATCGCCGCCAGCACGTGGGCGGCGGTGACGCAGCTGACGTCGTGCTCGGCCGACCTGCCGCCGTAGAGCACGACCAGATGGATGCGGCCCACCGCAGCAACGGTACTGCCCCGTTACCGTGAGGGCGGTGAGGCTCCGGGCGTCCGACGTCGCAGCAGCGACCAACGGGCGGTTGGTCGGCGACGACGTCGAGGTCGACGGCGCCTCCTTCGACACGCGGTCGCTGCGACCGGGCGAGCTGTTCGTGCCGCTCGTCGCCGAGCGGGATGGCCACGACTTCATCGGTGCTGCCGCAGCGGCCGGGGCGCGGGCGACGTTGACGTCCCGCGATGCCGGATCGGCCGCGGCCGCCGGGATCTCGGCGATCGAAGTCGCCGATACCTCGCAGGCGCTCATCGAGTTGGCGACGTGGGCTGCCAGTCGGCTCGGGGCGACGGTCGTCGGGATCACCGGAAGCGTCGGCAAGACGTCGACGAAGGATCTCGCCTCCGCTGCGATCGCCGCCGGCCATCGAGTCGCCGCCAACCAACGCAGCTACAACAACGAGCAGGGACTGCCCGTCACTGTGCTCGGCGCTGCCCACGACACCGAGGTGCTCGTGCTCGAGATGGGGATGCGCGGCCACGGGGAGATCGCCCGGCTGTGCGCCATCGCGCCACCGACGATCGGCGTCGTGACCGCCGTCGCCGACGCCCACACGGCGCGCCTCGGTGGCATCGAAGGCGTCGCCAGGGCGAAGGCCGAGCTGGTGATCGCCCTACCACCGTCCGGCGTGGCGATCCTCAATGCCGACGACGAGCGGGTGCGGGCGATGGCCGACGTGACGCAGGCGCGTTCGATGACGTTCGGTGAATCATCGCTCGCCGACGTGGGGGTTGACCGAGTGTCCCTCGACGAACTCGCTCGACCGTCGTTTCGCGTCCATACCCCGTGGGGCGAAGCCGACGTTCGGCTGGCCGTCAGCGGCCGGCACATGGTCGGCAACGCCGCAGCGGCGATCGCCGCCGCAGGGGTGCTCGGCGTCGATGTGGCGGGCGCCGCTGCCGCCGTGTCCACCGCAGAGCTGTCGGCGAGTCGGATGGCGGTTCGTCGTCTGACGTCGGGAGCGGTCGTGATCGACGATGCCTACAACGCCAACCCGGCATCGATGGCTGCCGCCTTCGACGCCCTGGCCGCGCTTCCGGCGAGCCGGCGGGTCGCCATCGTCGGGGTGATGGCCGAACTCGACGAGCCTGCCGACGCCCATCGGGCGATCGCCGCCCTCGCCGCTGAGAAAGGAATTGAGCTCGTCGCCGTCGGCACCGACCTGTACGGGGTACCACCGACGAGCGACCCCGTCGCAGCGGCCGGACGGCTCGCCCCAGGCACCGCTGTGCTCGTCAAGGCGAGCCGAATCGCCGGCCTCGATCGAGTGGCGGCCGCCCTCGTCGCGGCGCCGGCGGGGCGGTGAAGCCCACATCGGCGAGCAGATACGGTGACGTCGTGACGACCGAACCCGAACCGTCCGACGAGTTGACGATGCCCACCTTGGCGAAACTCGCCGCCGATCGCTACGGCGAGGCGACAGCGGCGCGCTTCCTCGACGATGGTGCATGGCGCGAGCTGACGTACAACGAGCTGTGGGACCGGGTCCGCGACCTCGCCTGCGGGCTCGTCGAGCTCGGCGTCGGCGTGGGCGACCGAGTGGCGATTCTGGCCAACACCCGGCTCGAGTTCACCGTGGCCGACCTCGCCGCGAGCACGGCTGGAGCAGTCGTCGTTCCGGTGTACTCCTCGAATTCACCCGACGAATGCGAGTGGGTGCTCGGCGACTCGGGGGCCAAGGTCGTCATCTGCGAGAACGCTGCACAGGTCGCCAAGATCGACATCGTGCGTGGGGGATTGCCGGGGTTGGAGCATCTCGTCGTGATCGACGCGATGGCCGCCGGCGCCCAGACGGTTGACGAGGTCTCCGCGCTCGGCCGTCGACGCGGCGGTGACGTGCTCGACGAGCGTTGTCGCCAGGTTGCTGCCGACGACGCCTGCTTGATCATCTACACATCGGGTACGACGGGGCGTCCCAAGGGGGTGGTGCTGACGAACCGGGCGTTCGCTGCGGCCCGGCGCACCGGTGTCGACGTCAACCTGTTCGGCGCCGGCGACCTCGTCTACCTGTACCTGCCGCTCGCTCACGTGTTCGCCCAGCTCGTCCAGGCGATGGCGTTCGAGATCGGCGCGCCGATCGCCTACTGGGGTGGTGACGCCGACACGGATCGTCACCGAGCTGGGGGAGGTGCAGCCCGACGTGTTGCCGTCGGTGCCGCGCATCTTCGAGAAGGTCTACGCCTCGGCGATGGCGATGATCCCGCCCGGGGGTGAGGCCGAGGTTGCCGCGGCGATCGAGCTCGGCAACCGCGTTCGCGATGCACGACTTGCCGGCGACGACGTGCCGGCGGACGACGCGGCGGCGTTCGAGCGCGTCGACGCCGAGCTGTTTCCGCTGGTCCGCGGCATCTTCGGGGGCAAGATCAGCCTGGCGATCTCCGGCGCGGCCCCGATCGCCCCGGAGATCCTGCGCTTCTTCTACGCCTGCGGGGTCCCGGTGATGGAGGGCTGGGGGATGACCGAGACGACTGCCTTGGGAACCGTCAACCTCCCGGAAGCGCATCGCTTCGGCAGCATCGGGCGGCCGACCGGGGCGGCCGACATTCGCATCGCGGACGATGGCGAGATCGAGATCTGCGGCGACTTTCTACTTCGCGAGTACTGGAACAATCCCGAGGCGACGGCCGATGCGTTCACCGCTGACGGCTACTTCAAGACGGGGGACCTCGGCTCGATCGACGACGATGGGTTCGTGTGGATCACCGGCCGCAAGAAGGACATCATCATCACCGCCGGTGGCAAGAACCTCACGCCGGCCAACCTGGAGGGCGACCTGCGCCGGTCGCGCTGGATCTCGCAGGTCGTGATGTTCGGCGATCGCAAGCCCTACCCCGTGGCAATCGTCACCCTCGATACCGAGGTCGTTGTGCCGTGGGCCCAGGCGAACGGTCACCCGTGCGATCTGGCGTCGCTCGCCGCCAACGAGGAGTTGCTGGCGATGATCCAGGCCGAGCTCGACGCGGCGAACGCCAACTACGCCCGGGTCGAGCAGATCAAGCGCTTCAAAGTGCTCGACCGCGACTTCACGATCGACTCCGGAGAGCTAACTCCGTCGCTCAAGCTCAAGCGCAATGTCGTGTATGTCAACCTCGCCGCAGAGTTCGAGCGGCTGTACGCCTGACGGTCGGTCGCCGCGGACTACGTTGCAACCCTGTTGCAGATGGCCGAACCGCCACCGGTGGGCACGCCCGGCGATCTAGGGTCGCGATCTATCCCAGCCACGGCTCCGGGGAGGCAACACTCGATGACCAAGATCGCGGCGACTCGGCGACGCGCCCTAGTTGCTGTCGCAACGCTCGCTGTCACGATCGGGACGGTCGCCGAGCCGGCTGCCGCCCAGCAGGTTCGACCTGCCAACGTGTTCGACGTGTCGCCGTCCTTGGCGATCGAAGCGGCGCGGACCCGCCTGCGCTTGTTCGTCGAGGCCAACCCCGAAGCGGTCGACGGCAGCACCGTGGCCAACCAACCCGAGTGCCCGCTGATCTCCGTCGAGTCGTTCAGCGGTCTCGCCAACGTGGTCGCCGCGGAGAGCGGCGCCGATCTGCAGCTGCAACTCGATCCGTGGCTCGGCCGGACGACGTCGGATCCCGAGCTGCGCCCCGACTCGGCGGCAGCTGGCGAGATCGCGGGGATTCCGATCGTGCGCTGCGACACGAGACGTCCCGACGACGGCCAGACGACCCGTCCGGCGATGTTCGCCGTGAGCCTCACCGACGGGGTCACGTTCGGCGATGTCATCCGCCTCTACGCCCTCGAGGGCATCGTGGCCGCCCAACCGGCGGGCATCGGCGGTCAGCAGGTCGGGTCGTGCTTCGGCACCGACGACACGGCGACGTGCGTGGTGCTGTGGAGCTCGCGAAGTCTGGTTCTCGGGCTGACTCTCGAAGGGCCACCGAGTGCCGTCAACAACGCCACTGCCGGCGCTCTGCTCACGTCCGCCGTCCCGACGGTCATCGACTCGCTGGCGGTCGTCACCCAGCCGGCGCCGACCTGTTCCGCGATGCGCTTGCCGCCGACACCGGGGTGACCCTGCTCGACGAGCCGCTGTGCGCCGACGGGTGGGCGTTCGGAACGACGGTCGAGTGCCCCCCACCGACGACGACGTCGTCGTCCACCACGACGACATCGGCGACAGACTCCAGGTTCGCCAACGGTCTGCGATCTCCGCACATCGTCGGCATCGAGAACTGTCGAGCGCTCGATGTGTTCCACGTCGAGCCGGAGGGATGGGTGTACGACGGGTCGTTCGACATCTCGTGCACCGAGACGCTGGCGCGCCTCGGGATGACGGTGGTCACGGCGAGCGAGGTGGCCCCCGTGCCATGCGACGACGATGACCCGTCGCTGGCCACCGGATCGATCCGGCCCGGTCAGCAAGGGTCGCGGGTTGCCGCGCTGCAGGTCGCTCTCGTCAATCTCGGCTACGTGTTCCCGGTCGACGGGCGCTATGGGCCGTTGACCGAGGCGGCGGTCGTCGACTTCCAAGTGCGCAACGGGATCGACCCGATCGGCATCGCCGGTCCCAGGACACGGGCGACGCTGGGCATCTGACGATGGCCACAGGGGGTCGGCTGAGCCGCTGGAGAAGCGTTGTCGCGGCGACGGTAGCCGTGGGGGTGGTGGGTGCTGTCGGGTGGGCTGCGTCTCGTCCGGTGACCGCTCAGACGCCGTTTGATGTCGACCAGGCGCGCGCCGAGCTCGCCGACTACATCGCTGCCAACCCGCCGTTGCCGGCAGGTTCGGACGTCCCGTCCGACGGGACGCCGTGTCCGCTGGCGACCCCGGAGCAGGTCGCCGCCGCCGCCGGGAGCCTGCCGGTCTTGGTCGAGCCGTGGTACGCGTACACGGCGATCGACTCGCAGTTGCAGTCCGATGTGGGCGATCGCGTCGCGGTGGTGCGCTGCGTAGCGGCGACGCCGGCGCCCGACGAGGTGGGCGTGAGCTTGTTCGCCCTCGACATCGGGCCCTACGACGAGGTCGGGCTGGACTTCGACCGCGTCGTCCGGCGCTTCGGCGCCGGCCGTCCGACGTGGGTGGAGTTGCCACAGATCGGAGGCGACTTCGTCGGCGAGTGCCGCGTCGCCGGGCCGTCGACGCAGTGGTGCCTGTTGCTCTGGCATCGCGACGGACTGGTGATCGGCGCAGAGTTCACGTTGCCGTCGACGCTCTCCGCGGCGGATTTCGACGACGTGATGGTCGACCTGGTGACCTCGGTCGTCGGCACGCTGATCGACGGTCTGCCGACCACGACGACGACCTCGACGTCCACGACGTCCACGACGTCCACGACGTCCACGACGTCGACCACGTCGACCACGACCCCGGAGACGACGGAGCCGACGACGACGGAGCCGGAGACGACGGAGCCGGCGACGACGGAGCCCGAGACCACCGAGCCGGCAACGACGGAGCCGTCGACCACGGAGCCTGAGACCACCGAGTCCACGACGACGTCCACCACCTCGACGACCACGACCACGACGACGACGTTGCCGCCACCACCACCGCCGACCACGACCACCACGACCACCACGACCTGCCGCCGACGACGACCTTGCCGCCGACCACGACCTTGCCGCCGACGACTACCTCTACGACGACCACGACCACGACGTTGCCGCCGACCACGACCTTGCCGCCGACGACCACGTCGACCACTACGACTAGCACGACCACGACGACGACGTTGCCGCCGACCACGACCTTGCCGCCGACGACCACGTCGACCACCACGACCAGCACGACCACCACGACGACGTTGCCGGCGACGACCACGACGGTTGCCCTGGCGTCCTTGTGGGACTTCATCGGAGACGATGACGACCTCGTGGCCTTCGCCGAAGCCGTCGAAGACGCCGATCTCGTCGCCTTGTTCGACGGCAGCGACCCACCGGCAGAAGTGCTCGTCGGGGTCCTGCCGACACCGCCCTCACAGGAGGTGATCGACCTCATCAACGCCGAAGGTGTCACGGTGCTCGCACCGACGAATGCGGCGATCGCCGCCCTGCCGACGTGGAACGACATCGCTGCCGACCCCGCGGCGCTACAGCACTTCGTCCTCGCTCACGTCGTTCCCGGCCAGCTCGACGAGGAGGAGATCTTCGCCGCCGCCGAGGTGACGAGCCTCAGCGGTGACGTGCTGCTGATCGATTCGGCGACGCAGACGATCAACGGTGCCCATCTCGTCGTCATCGACCAGCTCGCCACGAACGGCATCGCCCACACCGTCGACGCCGTCATCGTCGTGCCCCCGGTCACCCCGCCGACGACGGAAGCGACGACGACGGCCGCGCCCGCCCCGCCGCCCCTCGCCACAGAACCGCCGACAGAACCCGCGCCCCCACTCCCGTCACCCCCCGCCACCGCCTAACTCGTTGGAGTGTTTGCTGCCGATGGAGTGTCACGTGCTGCGTTTCTCGGCAGGTGACACTCCAACGAGCCTGACACCTCGTCCTTAGAGTCGACCGCACCGGCATCCCCCCGATCTGTCCGATCGTGGAAGGGAATCTCATGAACGAGCTCACGCCGGCTGCTCTGGAGTGGTTGGCCAATCATCATGGCGCCATCACCACCGCCGTACTCCGTGACGCCGGAGTCGGGCGTTCGACGACCGATCGCCTCGTTCGAGCACACGTCTTGCGCATCGCCCACAAGGGTGTCTACGTGCTGGCGGCGACGAAGCCAAGCCTCGAGCAGCGCTGTGTGGTGCTCAGCGTGGCCCATCGAACCGGGTATGTCACCGGACCGACTGCGGGCGTTCTCTACGAGCTTCGGCGAATGCCGCGACGCTCGGCGCTGCACTTTGCATGCCGTCATGGAGTTCACCTGCCAATGCAGATCGGCGTCGCGTTCCGCCAGACGCGGGCCCTACGGCCGGGCGACCGCTGGACTCGACCGGACGGGATCATCCTCGCCACCGCACGCCGGCTCGCCTTCGACCTAGCGGTCGATCTCGCCCCGCTCGACCACGCGTCTGTCCTCCAGCAACTGCTCGATCGTCGGCTGGTCACCGTCGCCGAGCTCGTCGAAACCGGTCAGCGTCTCTGTCACCCTGCGCGCCCGGGGAGCACTCGATTCGAACAGAGCCTGCATCGACTCGACCGCGGTGCGCCCGCGCAGTCCCATCCTGAGGTGCTCCTCGCCGAAGCACTGTGGGAACGGTCCGTGCCGGTCGAACGGCAGGCCAGAGTGGTCCACAGCGCAGGAGGCTCCGTGCACGTCGATCTTGCTGTAGCCGAGATCCAATGGGGAATCGAGCTCGATATCCACCCTGAGCACCGCAGCATCGAGGGCCACGGTGGCGATGCGCGCCGATATCGCAGCCTGCATCTCGTGGAGTGGCAGGTCGAGCCGGTCAGCGAGGCGGACCTCGTCGATCTCGCGACGCTCGCCGACGAGCTGACGGCGTTGTATCACGCCCGCCGTGGCCAGATCGCCGCCCGTCGGAGTGTTTCGTGAGGGGCGTGTCTGCAGCAGGCACTCCAATGCAGCAAACACTCCAATCGACGGTGTTAGGGGTGGGCGTCGAAGGCGGTGAGGGGGTCGAGGAAGTCGACGCCGAGGAAGTCGGCGACGGGCTGGTTGGTCACGGCGCCGGCCACGGTGTTGACCCCGAACGCCATCGCCGGGTCGCGGCGGGCGGCGGCGGCGGGGCCGTACACGGCGACTTCTTGGAGGTAGGGGAGTGTGGCGTTGGTCAGGGCGTAGGTGCTCGTGTGCGGCACGGCGCCGGGCATGTTGCCGACCGCATAGTGGATCACGCCGTGGGCTTCGTACACCGGGTCGTCGTGCGTCGTCTCGCGGATCGTCTCGATGCATCCGCCCTGGTCGACGGCGACGTCGACGATGACCGCATCGCGCTTCATCCCGGCGACCATCTCGGTGTCGACGACCACCGGCGCACGGCCACCGGCCACGAGCACGGCGCCGATGAGGAGGTCGGCATCGGCCACGCTGCGCTCGATCGCTCCACGGTTGGAGGCCAACGTCATGATCCGCCCCCGGTGGATCTGGTCGACCCAGCGCAGGCGATCGAGGTTCTTGTCGATGAGCACGACCTCGGCCTCCATCCCGGCGGCAATCCACGCCGCGTTCCACCCGACATTGCCGGCCCCGAGGACGACGACCTTGGCCGGGCGCACCCCGGGAGCCCCGCCCATCAGCACGCCCCGCCCTCCGTTGTGGCGTTCGAGGAAGTGGGCGCCCATCTGCGGGGCGAGGCGCCCGGCGACCTCGCTCATCGGAGCCAGCAAGGGCAGCGCCCCGTTGGCGAGTTGCACCGTCTCGTAGGCCAGCGACGTCGTCTTCGCCGCCAGCAACGCCTTGGCGACCTCCGGGTACGCGGCGAGGTGCAGGTACGTGAACAGCGTCAGGTCCTCACGCAGAAACTCGAACTCCTCGGCCTTGGGCTCTTTGACCTTGACCACCATCTGCTGTGCCCAGGCGTCAGCAGCGGCCGGAACGATCGTCGCTCCCGCTCCGACGTAGTCGCTGTCGCCGATCGACGCGCCTGCGCCGGCGCCGGACTCGACGAACACGTCGATCCCGCTGCGCTCCAATTCGCGCACCCCGTCGGGCGTCATCGCCACCCGATGTTCAGCGGTCTTGACCTCCTTGGGCACGCCAACGGTCCTGATTGCAGCACTGGAATCAGTCATGGCGCGACATTACGCCCGGCGACGTAGGCACTGCGGCGGCCCGTACGTGCTACAACACCCCCATGAAGGCCTTCTCCAACTTCGTCAACGGCAAGCCTGCCGAGGCGGCCGACGGCCGGACCCTCGACGTCGTCAACCCGGTGACCGGCGAGAAGTACGCCACCGCACCACTGTCCGGGCCGGCGGACGTCGACGCGGCGATGGCGGCGGCGGCCGAGGCGTTCCCGGAGTGGCGGGACACGACCCCCGCGCAACGCTCGCTCGCCCTGTTCCGCATCGCCGACGCCATCGAGGCACGCGCCGACGAACTGATCGCCGCCGAGGTCGAGAACACCGGCAAGCCGATCGCTCTCACGGCATCGGAGGAGATGCCTCCGATGATCGATCAGATTCGCTTCTTCGCGGCCGCGGCGCGCCACCTCGAGGGCAAGAGCGCCGGCGAGTACATGTCGAACATGACCTCGTGGGTCCGTCGCGAGCCAGTCGGCGTGTGCGCCCAGGTCGCCCCGTGGAACTACCCGCTGATGATGGCCGTGTGGAAGTTCGCTCCGGCGATCGCCGCCGGCAACACGGTGGTCCTCAAGCCGAGCGACACGACCCCTGCGAGCACGACACTGCTCGCCGAGATCGTCGCCGAACACGTCCCGCCCGGCGTGCTCAACGTGATCTGCGGTGATCGCGACACGGGCCGGGCCATGGTGGCCCACGACGTGCCGGCGATGGTTTCGGTGACCGGCTCGGTGCGCGCCGGCAAGGAGGTCGCGGTCAGCGCGGCAGCCGATCTCAAGCGGGTGCACCTCGAGCTCGGCGGCAAGGCTCCGGTCGTCGTGTTCGACGACGCCGACATCGCCGCTGCCGCCGAGGCGATCGCCATCGCCGGCTACTTCAACGCCGGCCAGGACTGCACCGCGGCGACGCGGGTCATCGCCGCGCCCGGTGCCTATGCCGACTTCGTCGACGCGGTCGCCGAGCAGGCCAAGGGAACGAAGACCGGGCTCCCCGACGACGAGGACGTGCTCTATGGCCCGCTCAACAACCCGACGCAACTGGAGCGGGTCGGCGGTTTCCTGGAGCGCGTGCCCGATCACGCCCGGGTGCTCACCGGAGGTCATCGCCAGGGTGACACCGGATTCTTCTTCGAGCCCACGGTGGTCGCCGATCTGCGCCAGGACGACGACATGATCCAGAACGAGATCTTCGGCCCGGTCATCACGGTGCAGCAGTTCAGCGATGAGGACGAAGCGGTGGCCTGGGCCAACGGCGTCGAGTTCGGGCTGGCCTCGAGTGTGTGGACGAAGGACTTCGGGCGGGCGATGCGCATGTCCAAGCGGCTCGACTTCGGATGTGTGTGGATCAATACGCACATCCCGATCGTCGCCGAGATGCCCCACGGCGGCTTCAAGCACTCCGGCTACGGCAAGGACTTGTCGATGTACGGCTTCGAGGACTACACGCGGATCAAGCACGTAATGGCCAACCTGGAGAGTTGAGATCTACGATCACGCTCAGGGGAGGGCTGCGTGGCTGACGGCGGCACGCCGACAACAGGATCTGACGAGGTCATCGTCCTCGACAACGTGCGCAAGCAGTTCGGCTCGTTCGTCGCCGTTCAGGGTGCCAACCTGAGCATTGCCCGCGGCGAGTTCTTCGCCATGCTCGGTCCGTCCGGCTGCGGCAAGACGACAACGCTGAAGATGATCGCCGGCTTCGAGCTGCCGACGTCCGGCCGTGTTCTCCTCGAAGGCGCCGACGTGAGTCGGGTGCCTCCGTACAAGCGCAACGTCAACACGGTGTTCCAGCAATACGCCCTGTTCCCGCACATGACCGTCGCCGACAACGTCGCGTTCGGACCGCGTTCCAAGCGGGTGAGCCGCGGCGAGTGCGATCGGCGGGTCGCCGAGATGCTCGACGTCGTCCGTCTCGGCGGGTACGCCAAGCGCAAGCCGATGCATCTGTCCGGAGGGCAGCAACAGCGCGTCGCCCTCGCCCGCGCCCTCGTCAACTACCCCAGCGCCCTGCTGCTCGACGAGCCCCTGGCCGCCCTCGATCTCAAGCTCCGCGAGGCCATGCAGCTGGAGCTCAAGCGGATCCAGCGCGAGGTCGGGATCACGTTCGTGTTCGTGACCCACGACCAAGGCGAAGCCCTCACCTTGAGCGACCGCATCGCCGTGATGAGTGAGGGGTTCATCGAGCAGATCGGGACGCCCGAGGAGATCTACAACAGCCCGGCGTCGCTGTTCGTCGCCGGGTTCATCGGCTCGGCCAACCTGCTGCCCGGTACGGCCACCGGCGACGACGCCGACGACGTCGTCGTCGAGCTCGAGTGCGGCCCGACGGTTCGCGCGACGCCGGGTCGGCACCCGGCCAAGGGCGACCCCGTCTCGGTAATGATTCGACCGGAGCGCCTGCAGGTCTCCGTCGACGCCGGATCGGACGGACGTACCATCGAGGGGGTAATCCGCGAGATGATCTTCCAGGGCGCGTCCGCGAGACTGCAGCTGGAGCTGGCTGACGGCACCGAGATTGTCACGTACGTCGATCCGGACGACAACCTTCCGTTCCTGCGCCCGGGCACGTCCGTGTACGCGACGTGGAACGCGGGCGCCGCCTTCCTCCTCGCCGGCTGGCCAACGCAGGCGGGTGCCAGCGACTCGGATGTCGACCAGATCGAAGCACACCTCTGAAAGGAACCACTCATGACTCATCGCCAGCGCACCGTCCCACTGATGACTCGGCGGCAACTGCTGGCCCGCGCCGGCCTGATCGGCGCCGCGGGCATTGCCCTTCCGGGCTTGCTCGGTCCACGCGCGTCTGCGGCTCGGCGTGTCGCATCCGGCGACGGCGGCGAGCTGTACTTCGAGAACTGGCCGGAGTACATCGATCCGACCGAGGACGGCGTCGTCGGCACCGTCGACCGCTTCGTCGAGGCGACCGGCATCGACATGACCTACACCGAGGCGATCAATGACAACGAGGAGTACTTCGCGTTGATCCAACCGGTGCTCGGACGCGGCGAGACGATCGACCCCGACATCATCACGCTGACGGGGTGGATGGCCGGTCGGCTGACGACGCTTGGGTGGTTGGACGAGCTCCCGTTCGACGACATCCCCAACGCCGTCAACCTGCGCGACGACCTCGTCAACCCGCCGTGGGATCCGGAGGGGCGCTTCTCGCTCCCCTGGCAGACGGGGCTGACGGGGATCGCCTACAACCTCGGTGCCACTGGCCGCGAGCTGACGTCGACCAACGACCTGTTCGATCCCGAGTTCAACGGGCGCATCGGGATGCTCACGGAGATGGAGGACACCATCGGACTGATCCTGCTCTCCCTCGGCGTCGACATCCGCGCGATCACCAGCTTCGCCGAGGCCGAGGAGGCGTTCGCCATGGTGGAGCAGGCCAAGGCCGACGGCCAGATCCGCGCCTTCACCGGCAACGACTATCTCGCCGATCTGGCGTCCGGCAACTTCGCCGCTTGCATGGGCTGGTCCGGCGACGTCGCCCAGCTCGCCATCGAGAACCCGGACATCCGCTTCATCGTCCCGGAGGAGGGGGGCGTCAGCTGGGCCGACACGATGCTCATGCCCAAGGGGGCGGAGCATCGCGCCGAAGCGGCACGGTGGATGGACTTCGTCTACGACCCGGTGGAGGCGGCGCAGATCACCGCCTGGGTGCAGTTCGTCTCACCGGTCAAGGGGGTCCAGGAGGAGGTCGCCAAGGTCGACCCGGACCTGGCCGAGAACCGGTTGATCTTCCCGGACGAGGAGATGCTGTCCAACATCCACCCGTTCGCCAACCTCGACGAGGAGACCCGAGCACAGTTCGACGAGGCGTTCGCCGCCGTCGTCGGCGCATAACAGCCCCGCCACGTCGACGACCGCGGTGCGCCGGTGAACGACCACGACCACGGCCGATCCCGAGCAGCATCTCCGGCCGCGCTCGGGTCGTTACGACCGGATCGGGCTTGGCGCGCTGGTGCTGGCCGGCGCGCTTCTGGTCGCCCTCGGGGCACGACTGGTGCACGGACCACTCGCGGTGATCGCTGCCGCCCTCTTGTTCGTCACCATTGCCGGCTTCGTCGTCGTTGCCATCACTGGCGGTCCGGAGGCCCGCCGCCGACTCGCGCCGTACGGCTTGATGCAGCCGGGGATCTTCTGGCTGGCGCTGTTCTACCTAGCGCCACTGTTCACCCTCCTCCGTACGTCGCTGTCGACACTTCCGAGCCGCTTCGCCGTCGAAGCCGAGTTCGACTGGAACTTCGGGAACTACGTCGACGCCCTCACCGACTTCGGCGCCCAGTTCCAGCGTGGCTTCCTCTATGCCGCGGCGGCGAGCGTGCTGTGCCTCATCATCGGCTATCCGCTGGCGTACGTCATTGCCTTCCGGGGCGGGCGGTGGAAGAACCTGCTGCTCGGTCTGGTTGTCGTCCCGTTCTTCACGTCGTACCTGATCCGCACCATCGCGTGGCAGTCGCTGCTCGCCGACAGCGGGCCGATCATCGACGTGCTCCAATGGCTGCACCTGACGGGCGTGTTGGAGACGCTCGGCGTCATGGAGGACGGGCGGCTGCTCGACACCAGAGCGGCAGTCATCGGTGGACTGACCTACAACTTCCTCCCGTTCATGGTGTTGCCGATCTACGTCAGCTTGGAGAAGATTGACCTCGGTCTCGTGGACGCCGCCAAAGACCTCTACTCGTCGTCGACCCGGGCGTTCCGCAAGGTCGTCCTGCCGCTGTCGCTGCCCGGCGTGTTCGCCGGGACGCTGCTCACGTACATCCCGGCGGCGGGCGACTTCATCAACGCCGAGTACCTCGGCAACCCGAACACGACGATGATCGGCAACTCGATCCAGAACCAGTTCCTCGTCCAGAACAACTATCCGTTGGCCGCGGCGATGTCGTTCGTCTTGATGGCGGTGATCACCATCGCCACGCTGATCTACAGCAAGTTCCTGGGGACGGAGGAGATCGCATGAGCGGCCCCGCCAAGGTCGCCCGCTGGGGACTCAACTTCTACGCCGCGCTCGGGGTGATCTATCTGTTCCTGCCCATGGCGTGGATCGTGTTGTTCTCGTTCAACGAGCCGGAGGGTCGCTTCAACCTCGTGTGGCAGGGATTCACCCTCGACAACTGGCGCGACCCGTTCAGCGAACAGGGGCTCACTGACGCCTTTGTCGAAAGCCTCAAGATCGCTGCAATCTCGACGGCGATCGCCACCGTCATCGGCTCGATGATCGCCATCGCCCTCGCCCGCTACCGGTTCCGCGGTTCCGAGGGACTCAACGTCTTCCTCGTCCTGCCGCTCACCACACCCGAGATTGTGCTCGGCTCGTCGCTGGCGACCTTGTTCCTCGACGCCGACATCACGCGCGGTTTCACCACGGTGATCATCGCTCACGTGATGTTCCAGGTCAGCTTCGTCGCCCTGACCGTGCGGGCCCGGGTGCGCGGTTTCGACTGGACGTTGGAGCAGGCCGCCCAGGACCTCGGCGCGTCGCCCATGCGGACGTTCTGGAAGGTCACCTTCCCACTGATCCTTCCCGGCATCCTCGCCGCAGCGTTGCTGTCGTTCGCCTTGTCGATCGACGACTTCATCATCACGCTCTTCAATGCCGGCGCACTGAGCACGTTCCCGCTGTACATCTACGGCAGTTTCCGCGTGCAGTTCCCGCCGCAGGCCAACGTCCTGGCTACCGTGATCCTTATCGTCAGCGTCGTGCTGATGATGGTCGGCGTGCTGCGATCGGCGCGCCGCGAAGCGCACCGCTGATGCGTCTACCGAGGCCGGCGGTCGCTGTTGGCCATTACTCTCAGAGGTCTCATGTCACCGCCTGATGCACCCCGAATAGCAGTCGCTCCCGAGAGCGCCCCGAGCTGGGTTTCCGAAGCAGTCCACGAGGGCGGCGGGTACGTCGTATCGCTCGCTGAGGCGGAGGGCGTCATCTGGAGCGACCCGCGGGACGCCGCCGGCCTGGAGTCGGCGCTCGGTCAGGCGGCGCGGGCCCGTTGGGTGCAGTTGCCGTTCGCCGGCATCGAGAACTTCGTCCATCTCGTCGACGACGAACGGATCTGGGCGTGCGGCAAGGGCGTGTACGCCGAGCCGGTCGCCGAGTTGGCGTTGACTCTCGGCCTCGCCGGACTCCGTGGGCTGGCGACGTACAGCCGGGCCCAGTCATGGGAGCCTCCGCAAGGCCGCAACCTGCTCGGTGGTCGGGTCACGATCCTCGGCGGAGGTGGGATCACCACGTCGCTGGTCCGCCTGCTGCAGCCGTTCAACTGTCACATCACGGTGGTTCGTCGGCGCGCCGAGGATCTGCCGGGCGTCGACGACGTGCTCGACGCCGACCGCTATGCCGACGCCCTGCCGGGAGCCGACCTCGTCGTCGTCGCCCTCGCGCTCACGCCAGACACGGAAGGTCTGATCGCCGCCGACGAGCTGGCCCTGATGGAGGACCACGCCTGGCTGGTCAACGTCGCCCGCGGCAGACACGTCGTCACTGACGACCTCGTCGCCGCCCTCGGTGAAGGTGTCATCGGTGGCGCCGGACTCGACGTCACCCATCCCGAACCGCTGCCGCCGGGCCATCCGCTGTGGACGATGCCCAACTGCATCATCACCCCGCACGTCGGCAACACCCCGGACATGGCGATCCCGCTGCTCTCGGAGCGGATCACCACCAACGTTCGTCGGTATGCCGACGACGAAGAGCTCATCGGCCTCGTCGACATCGAAGCCGGCTACTAGACACGTAGCGTCGGATCATCACCCACTACGAGGTTCTCGGGGTCGCCACGACGGCATCGACCGAGGAGATTCGCAGCGCCTATCGGCAACTCGCCCGCGTCCACCACCCCGACCGCGACTCGGCGGGTAGCGCCACGATGGCCGCGCTCAACGAGGCATATCGAGTGCTCCGCCACCCCGGGCGCCGCGCCGCCTACGACGCCGAGCTGGCGGCGCACGCCGAGCGTCGCGCCCCTCTCGCCGCACCGCGTATCCGCCAGCCAAGGCACCGCTCGTGCGCGTCGACGAGCGCGGACCGGCCCGCTACCCATGGCGATTCGTCGTCGGCGGCGCCGCCGTCGGCGGCGCACTGGTCCTCGCCGCGACTGCCCTGACCAAACCGAGCGAACCGGCACCACCGGACAACTTGCTCGAGCCGGGCTCGTGCGTGGCGATCGAAGCGAACGACGATGCCCGCGAGGTCATCTGCGCGGACACCTCCGACGACCTCGTCGTCGAGCGAGGTCGTGCCACTCGACGGGGGAGTGTGCCCGGTCGGGCTGTCGGCCTACCGCGACCGCCAAGGCATGGGCTACGCATGCGTCCAGCGCCGCGGGGCGGTGACAACGTGAACGGCGCGCTGATAACGTGCGGAGTCCCCTCTGGGGCGCGTAGCTCAGTTGGTTAGAGCGCCACGTTCACACCGTGGAGGTCATGGGTTCGAGTCCCGTCGTGCCCACCGCGAAATTCCTGGTAGAAGGTGTCAAGGCTCCGCTCCGGCGGAGTCTTCGATGTTCCAGGTGCACACCAGGTGCACAGGATTTCAAGCACGGGCCAGCCCGAAGCGACACGAGACGACACTCGACGCCACGGTTCGGACTGCCCCGAAGTCGCAGCTGCGATTTGAGGTCATGCCGCGTCTGAACAGCAGTTAGGGCCGACGGGCAAGCCACGATGTTCGAGGCCGGTCCCGAAGGACACTCGCCACCGATCGCCGAATCAGGGCGCAGCGAGGTGCTCGCGATAGCAAGCGTTCGGGCCGTCGCCAGCCGTTCGCACGCGCCGACGAGCCGGCGGTACCGGACACGGCGTCACGCGATTTCGGACGCGATACTCACAGTGCGTCCAGCAGCTTGGGCGATGACGACAGAAGGGTGTTCTGACGTAACCGAGCGGCAGGGTCCGTCAGTCATACCGAGGGTGTGGACGAACTTCGAGTTCTTCAACGGGTGCTGTATCGCGGTGCCGAGCGTGACCTGCAAAGTCGGTTCCATGCCCTCTTAGCTAGACAAGGCGTTACCAAGAGCCGAGTTCGACGGCGAGGTCGAGTGGATTGCCGCCGACTCCTCCGACCCCGACGACTTTCGCCGCCCGCCCGGTCGCACTCCTCGATTCCAACGACGAAGGCCGCACCGGACTTCGACCGAATGCCTGCCGCTGGGATTTCTCAGCGGCAGGTCGATCGTTGACCTCGATGGCGGGCCGGCGGGGTGGCGACAGGGAGGCGTACAAGATGACATCACCATGCGCGGGCGACGGCCTCCGTGTCGCCGCCCCGGGCCGGTCGACGTCCTTTCGTCGAGCAGGTTCTGGATCGGGTCGGCGACTAGATCGGCGGGTGTGGGCTCTGCGGATTAGGGGCTGTCGGTGCCGCGGGCCAGCAACGCAGCGATCTGTAGGTTGACAACGTCGGGTCGATCGACCTCGATGTGATGTCCTGTGTTGTCCACTGACAAGAGCTGTGCCGCTGAGGACAGGGACACCCAGTGGTCTTGGCCAGCGGTCCACTCCTCGTCGAGGCGGTCTGTGCTCGCTCGAGGCGAGACCCCACGGGTGCTCGGCGGCGGTGTCGACGATCATCGGAAGGTCACCCAACGAGGTGACTTCGGCGACCTCGGCGAAGGCGGTTGGGCCGTCGAGTTGTTCGGGGTTGTTGGCCGGGTCGGACAGTGACGCGCACAACTCTCGGTAGCCGGCAGCGGCGTCGGAGCCATCGTCGACCACGCTGCAGAGCGTCGTGATCCAGGTGGCCGGGCTGGCGTCGAGCAGCAAGATGCCGGTGACATCATCAGGGAACATCGAGGCAAACATGACGGCCTCTGCTCCGCCGAACGAGTGGCCCACAAGTAGGTACGGGCTTTGCTCACCGGCCGCCCGCAACAATGCCTGGAGGTCGTTCGCCCGTGTCGAGAAGGTCTGCGGGCCCGGCGGAGGGTCGCTCGTGCCAGTGCCGAAATGGGCATACGAGCACACCCGCGCCGACTGGGCCACGGCGGGCTCGATGGCCCCCCAGTTGTCGCCGCCATCACCGAGCCCGGCGATCAACACCACCGTCGTGTCGCCTGCGCCCGAACAATGAATGTACAAGTCGAGCGCCACCAACCTCGACAAGCTCATCGACCACACCCGACGACTCCGGATCCGGACTCGGCGGCACCGACGAAGCCCCCATCGCCGTCGATGCGGGAACGCCGCCACCGACCACGGAACCGGTGACCATCGCCGCCGCTACGGCGACCCGACGAGCCGGGTGACGCATACCGCCGGCCGGTTTCATCGTCTTGACAACTGTGGTGGCGGGACTTGGACCCGTCGGTCGGTCGATCATTGCTCGCTTCACGGTGTGTCCGCCTCCTCGACCACCGTGGCGTGCGCAGGGGCCGCGTCGGTGACGGAGAAACTGAACATCATTCCGCTCTGGTTGTGTTCGGCAATGTGGCAGTGCGCCATCCAGCGACCGGGGTTGGTGACGTCGAGCAGGATGTCGACGATCTCGTTGGCCCTGACCAGGACGGTGTCCTTCCACACGAGGTTGCGATCCGCTTCGCCATCTCGACAGAGCACGAGGAATCGGCCGGCACCGTGGATGTGGAACGGGTGATGCATCGGATGGTCCTGGTGGAGATCGTTGACGAGGCGGATCTTGACCTGATCGCCGACCGTGAACGCCCAGTCGATCTCCTCGTTGGCCTGTCCGGTGTCGCGATCGACGAGCTTCCAGATCATGTTGGACGAGTCCGAAGCGCGGTTGATGTCGGGCATCAAGTCCTCCCACTCCAGGCCATCGGGCGTGTCGTGAGCATGCGACTCGGCGTGACCGGCGACCGGGACGGCACCTGACGCTGCAGCGACGAGCTTCATCCCGCACTGCGGGCACGTGCCCTGCTGCCCGCTGATCACTTCGGGATGCATCGGACACGTCCACGCCGACGGCGCGGCGGCGACGAGCTTCATCCCGCACTGCGGGCACGTGCCCTGTTCCGCGCTGATCACTTCGGGATGCATCGGACACGTCCAGGTGTCTGCGGTCGCGTTCGGGTCGCCGTAGAGGAGCGGCATCGATGATTCGAAGGCCAAGGTCTTGTCCGGGGCTCGATCGCGGTGTGCGTCGATCCGCACCCGTTCAGCCGTCAGGTCGGGACAGGTGCGGAGCTCTTCGAACTGAGCGAGGAGGGATTCGTCGATCGGCTCGTCGGTCACGGTGATCGCGCCGAGGACGTAGCTCTGTGTTGGTGTGTTGTGGGCGATGGTGAATTCGCCGGGGGTCTCGAAGAGCACGTCGATGATGGCGCGCTCGGAGGGAGACAGCAGTACATCGTCGACGAAGGTGTGTCGCTCGTAGCGGCCGCTGTCGCCGCCGACCAGCTTCATGCGGGCACCTGGGATGGTGACGTTGAACAGCCGGGTGTTGGCGGTGTTCGTCAAGTAGAAACGCACGACCTCACCGGCGCGGGCGGCGAGTTCGAGATTGGACTGACCGCCGGTGAGCATGACGTTGCCGAAGCGGCCCATGGCGACGAAGTTCGGGCCGTCGAGGTTGTACGGGGTGATGTGGCCGTCCTCGAGGAGAACATCGTCGAGGGTGACGACGAACTCACGGTTGACGGGCGGCCAGTAGTCCGGGTCGGCGGGTTCGACGACGAGGTTGCCGTAAAGGCCCATGTCGAGGCCGTAGTCCTCGCGGATGTGAGGGTGGTACCAGTACAGGCCGGCGTCGGGGAAACGCACCTGATAGGTGAAGTCGCCGCCGATGGCGATCGGGTCCTGGGTCTCGTACGGCACGCCGTCGTAGTGGTTGTCGAGACACAGTCCGTGCCAATGCACGGTCGCCTCGGTGTCGGCGTCGTTACGAACGCGAACCGAGATCTCCGATCCCTGACGCACGCGCAGCGTCGGGCCGGGGATCGACCCGTTGTAGGCAAGCATCCGAACTCGGTTCTCCCCGATCTGCTTGACGACCGGGGCGATCCGGAGTTCGAAGGCGTCACCAGCGGCGAGGTCGACGAGCGTCGGGGCGATGCACTCGTCCAAGCCTGCAATGTCGGTTGAGAATGTCGTCACCGCCGGCGTCCACCGGCGTGTCGTGTGTGGTTGTCATCAAAGCTCCTTGTTGGTGCGAGTCCTACGAATGGAAGTTGACCCCGGCGGCGATCTCAGCGATGAGGACGAGCGCGACGACCCAGTCGACGCAGGCGCAGAACGGTGGCCACCAGCGGGTGTTGACGACGAAGTGGTGGCGCTCCTGCCAGAAGTCCTTGAGGCCGTGCCCGGCGTAACCGACGACGAGCAGCCAGGCCGTTGCTGTGAACGACAGCGAGGCAAGCACGACGAAGACGGCGGCGACCACGCATTCGATGGCGATGACATGCGGGCGGCCGTCGGCAACTGCGAAACCCACGTAGACCGCGGCGATGACACCGAGACCCAGGGCGTACACCGTGGCCGGTTCGAGCCACGCAAATCCGAGCGGCGACGCCGCCTGGATCACCCCGACGGCGAACCCCCACAGGACCGGCCCTCGCAGCGACCGCGTCGCCTGAGCAGCGTGGACGTCAACCATGGTGCCTGCTCAATGTCGACGACCTCGCCGCCGACAATCGTGGCCGGCGCCTGCGATCCACCGTCATCGCCGCGTTCGAGTACGAGCAGGAGCGATCACGGGCCGTTCAGAACCGCTTGCAGGTCGTCAGGTATCGGCATCGGCTGCAGCGCGTTGACGTTGGCTCCGCCGGTGTTGCCGACGGGATAGCGTCCCGTCCACGTCCCGGGAGCGGCAACGACCAGACGCACAAGCTGACCGATGATCTCGTGCCGATCGCGACGCCGGACGCCGTAGCCGAGCATCGCCACGTGCGTGCGCACATGCGCAACTGCCATCGGCTGGCTGAGCACATGCGCACGCTCGAGATGTCGCCACTCGTCGGCGACGTCGCCCCGGCGCCTCGCCGCGCGCGCCTCGGTTCGCTCGGTGGCCCATTGTTCAAGCAGCTCGGTGCGCTTCGATCTCATGTCACGTCCTCGTCGTAGGTGGAATGGATGACACAGTGGGCGACTCGGAAACGGTCACCCGATGTCCAGCCGAGCTCAAAGGCGAGCAGCGTTGCGCGCCAGCGAGGAGGTGGGCCGCCGCCCCGGCCAAGACGAAGTGCGTGGGGACGAGCGCTCCCACCAGCCCCGTCACGAGCGAACCCCCGACGACACGCCTGAAGGTGCGCACTCACGATCGTCCGACGTCGCCACACGGTGATCGGGCCGGGCGGCGAACAGTCATTGGCATAACGACCTCGGTTCCGAGGACGGCCGCGAGATGCGCCGAACCGAGGATGCGGCGTCCCCAACTCCGACCAGCAGCTCGACAATCCCTCGGACACGTCCGTCCGCGCTGACGAGCGCCGCGTCACCAGCCTCAGCGTCGACGTCGAACCGGGGCTCCCGGTTCGAAACCCGTGAACCGCAATGCTCCTCATGGTTCGACCTCCTCACGGCGGGTTGTGATCCGACTGGATCCCCGTGCCGGGAGGAAAGAGAAGGTGACCGTCGACCAGCAGTGTACCGCGCCGGCGAGGCTCCTCCCGTCCGGGATGAAGTGGCAGGTCCACCACACTCGGTGGGGACGGTGGTGGACCCGGTAGTTCCAGAGAACCCCACATCAGCGCGTCCGGCATCGGCGAGGTGTCCGAAAATCCCATCCGCCCACACGCTGTCGACCGTCCTCGATCGCCGGCTCGAAGCAGGGTTGAGAGCCGCTCCGACAATCAAGTGCTCGCTCCATCGAGTGCTCCGAATCGGTCGCTATGCACGACTGCCCGACTTGTCGCGAGCAGCGCGCTGCTCGTCGACGGCGAAAGCTCGGTCCGGCCATGGTGACGAACGTTCCGCACCGAACAGCGGTCACTGACGCTCGGCACCGCCTGAGGTCCGCCAGGATCACGGAGGCTCTCCGCTGGCGTTCGTCTCGGTCGAAAGCGGATGCCTCAAGGCATTCATCGCCGACCGCACCTGGACCCCGTCAGTGTCTCCCGGTCCGTCGGGCACTGATCCAAGGAGCGTCGGGGCCACAATGAAGACGGTCATGGGGTCCAAGCAGGCGGTACCGACGAACGGAGAGACGATGAGGGCGATCGTTCAGGCCCGCTACGGGACCGATGCCGACACCGTGCTCGAACTCGCCGAGATCGCCAAGCCGACGATCGGCGACGCTCAAGTCCTCGTGCGGGTGGCCGCGGCGAGCGTGGACATGGGGACGTGGCACTGCATGACCGGACTGCCGTACGCGATGCGACTTGCCGGGTTCGGGGTCCGCTCGCCCAAGGCTTCCAACCCGGGTCGCAGCCTCGCCGGCACCGTCGAGTCGGTCGGCAACGAGGTGACCGAGTTCGAGCCGGGCGATGAGGTCTACGGCACCTGCGACGGTTCATTCGCCGAGTACGCCCGCGTCGACACGAGCATGCTCGCACGCAAACCCACGAGCCTGTCGTTCGAGCAGGCTGCGGCGGTTCCAATCTCTGGGTCGACCGCCCTCCAAGCCGTCCGTAAGGCGCAGGTGCAGCCGGGACAGAAGGTGCTTGTCGTCGGTGCGTCGGGAGGTGTGGGCACGTTCGCCGTGCAGATCGCCAAGGCTTTCGGGGCCGAGGTCACGGGCGTGTGCAGCACCGCCAAGACGGATCTGGTCCGAGCTCTCGGCGCCGATCACGTCATCGACTACAGCCTCGACGACTTCGCTGACGGGACGCACCGCTACGACGTGATCCTCGACACCGGAGGCAACCGCGCGCTGTCGCATCTCCGTCGAACGCTTGCGTCACGAGGAACACTGGTGATCGTCGGCGGCGAGACCGGCGGACGTTGGCTTGGCGGTTTCGA
Organism: Ilumatobacteraceae bacterium; assembly: GCA_963772825.1. Classification (GTDB taxonomy): domain Bacteria; phylum Actinomycetota; class Acidimicrobiia; order Acidimicrobiales; family Ilumatobacteraceae; genus Desertimonas. The sequence continues at coordinate 309,211 of CAVYYX010000011.1, forward strand.
CCGTTCCCTTCGGGCAGTGCTGCTGTCGCTACTGGTGAGCCAGAGGCTCACGATGCTGGCCTCGTCGGAGAACAGCGGCGACCTTCGGGCCCTTGCAGACCTCATCGAGTCGGGACAGCTCACACCGGCGATCGACCGCAGCTACCCGCTGAGCGAGACCCCCGCAGCGATCCGCTACCTGCGCGCCGGTCAAGCCCGAGGCAAGGTCGTCATCACGATGTGAGCTCCCCATCAAACGAGGGTCGGAGGGCAAACGGTGGACGAGCAAACACGCCTCAGGGTGGCGGGGGTGATCCGGTGCTCGGATACTGGGCGCGCCGCCCTCGTCGCCGTCGTCGTGGTCCCGGAACAACGTCGCTCCCCGGGAAGCCCGACTCCAACGCCGGACCCACCGAACACGCTCTTTCAGAGCGACGACGCAACCGCGACTCCCGCCGCGATCGTGACCGCCTCAGACGCCTCTCCCGCGATCGACCCGGCACTTCAAGCACCCGGAGAGGGAAACGAGCGCCAAACCCGGATCGGCGCGACGGTGATCACCGGCGACGCGACACCGAACATCGCGCTGCGCCGATCTGGACGCGATCAAAACGGGCTACTGGTCGGTTTCGGGTGGATTCGGTAGTGGAGGACGAGGAACGGGAGCCCGAAGACCCAGAAGGCGTGGTCGGCGCGCAGTCCGTCGTCGTCGTCGACATAGACGTCGAGCTGTTCGGCGAAGCCATGGACCGCCAGGGTTGTGAGCTCTCTGGTGGCCGGGTCGATGTAGGTCAAGTAGTGGCCCGGGTGATCGAGGTCGCTGCGGCTGGTGAGCACCAGCCCGCCCCCTCGTCGAGGGCGCGGCTCGAGCGTGGCGGTGAAGCTGGCCTGCGGGAGCGGGAAGCCGACGCTGACGTAGCCGCGTCCGTCGTGGCGGTAGGTGGTGTAGATCCCGACGTAGATCGGTTCGTCGTTGTCGGCGAATGATCGGATCCACCCGCGGACGGCGACCACGTCATCGCGGTCCAGTGTGATCGTGTCGATGCGGCTGCGGATCCCCCGTAGGGCCTCGCGCTGGTTCATCGGGACGCTGGCCTGGCCGAGGGGACGGGCGAGCACGCTGCGATACAGCAGGTAGCCGGGCCGCACCCAGCGGCGCCACTCGGGCACGATGTCGAGGGAGAAGCGGGTCGTGTGCTCGTAGAACTCCCGGACCCGCGGGTCGACGACGCCGGGGTCGAACCCCGGGCCTTCCAGCTCGTCCAGCGCGGCGACGATGCCGACGTCGGCCGTGTCAGCATGGTAGGTGCCGCCGAGCACCTCGGCCAACGCCCTGACGTAGTCCGTGCCGACATAGCGTGAACGAGCCTCCAACGGCACGACGAAGGGCAGGTCCTCCGCTCGGACCCGCTCGGCCAGCAGGCTCATCTGGGCGTCGCGGAACAGCAGCGCCGACAGCAGCCGGTACGCCAGCACGGTTGCGCTCGCTACCGCCGCCGTCGGCACCCGTCGACGCCGAGCGGCGGCGAGGCCCACCGCCGCGCCGACCATCGGCCCCAGCACCACCTTCTGCGGGCGCAGCCCGAAAGCGCCGACCACCGTCCCCGCCGACGTCCCCACGACAACCGGTCCAGCACTCGTGAACCGGCCTGCCGCCCACCCCAACGGAGCCATCAACGCCGAGGTCGTCGCGATGCGTTGCCACAAGGCCGGGATCTCACCCGGACGCTGACGGGCCCGAGCCACAGCCTCGGAAACCCCCAACCCGACCGCACCCGCCACCGCGCCGAGCATCGCTGGCTTGGCGCCCCGGTGACCGACCAGCGCGGCGCCGGCGAGACCACCGATCGCGGCGGCGGAACCGACCTGCCCGATCCGGCTCCGATCCGCCCGCTCGGAATCCGATGCCACCCCGGCAACCTACCCAGCCACCACCATGGGCGCCGCCGAGAGACAGCCGGTGGTTGGTACCGTTCCGCGCACGACGCGGGTGGAAACTTTGCGGACTCAGGTCGCGTCTGCGGTCAGCGTGGTGGACACCCGCGTGGCGAGCTGTGGGACGCCGTCCAGCGGGACATGACTCTGCGCTTCGCCACCTTCTTCCGGGCGGGGGGCGTGGGCGATCTTGTCGATGAGGTCTTCGAGGAATCCGACGACCACGGCTCGGTCGTCGGTGCCGAGTTGGCCGGCGGCGGCGTCGACGGCGTCGAGGTAGGGCTTGAGTTCGTCTTGGCCGATCTGCCAGGCCTGTTTGGTGAGGGTGACGATGATCTTGCGGCGGTCGTCTGGGTGTCGACTGCGGCTGGCCCAGCCGAGCTTTTCGAGCCTGTCGAGGAGCGCGGTGACCGATCCTGAGGTGAGCGACAGCAGCGTGCCCAGCTCGCCGGGGGTCAGGGATCCGTGTTCGTCGAGGGCTTCGAGGGCGTCGTAGTCGCTGCGGCTGACGCCGACGTGGCGGCACAGCGCATCGATCCAGCGGTCGCGGTGGAGCGCGAAGCGTCGCAGAAGGAGCCGGACGTCGGGGATCTCGGCGGTGGGAACCATGGGCTCAGCTTAGAGAACAAAACCTTGGCGATCAAGTCTCTTGACAATCAAGAATCCTGATGGTAAAGATATCACTACTCAACGCATCGAGGAGCTGCCATGACCACAACCATCCGTCCAACCATCCGTCCGACCGTCCGTCCCTCGGTGCTCGAACGGATCCGACCGTGGTGGCTGTGGATCGTCACCGCCTTGGCCTTCCCGCCCGCCGGCTACATTGCCCACCAGCTGTTCGGTCGAGTCGACGGGGTCGGCGCCGCCCTGCTGAGTGGCGTCCTCACCGGCGCGCTGATCGGCCTGGCGCAGTGGGCGCTGTTGCGGCGCCGCGGGGCTTCGCCTGGTTGGATCGTCGCCACCGCCGTCGGGTTCGGCGTCGGCCTGGCCGCCGGTGCGGCGCTCGTCGGCTACGAGACATCGCTCGGCGCGCTGGTCGTGATGGGCGCCGTATGCGGGGTTGCCATCGGGCTCGCCCAGGTCGCCAGCTTCGCTCCGCTGCGTCGCCACGCCCTCTCGTGGACGCTCGCCACCGGAGCGATGTGGGCGACCGGATGGGCGGTCAGCGCAGGAGGCGTCGGCATCAAGGTCGAAGACCAGTGGGCGGTGTTCGGGATCTCCGGTGCGCTCGTCGTCGCCATCCTGCAAAGCGTGCTGATCAACCGCTGGGTGCCCGCCGTCGACTCGAACCGCGAAGTCGCAACCGTTGGGTGACGATCTGCAGGTCGTGTTCGGCAGCGGCCCCGCCGGTCGAGCGGTCGCCACCGAACTGGAGCACCAGGGTCGGCCGACGCGTGTCGTCAACCGCAGCGGCCGCCCGGTGTTCGACGGTGTCGATACGGTCGGTGGCGACGTCACCAACCCAGAGTTCGCTCACGCCGCGGCGCGAGGTGCGCAGACGGTGTACTTCTGCCTCAACGCACCGCACTATCACCGCTGGGTCGAAGAGTTCCCGCCGCTCCAAGACGCCGTCGTCGGCGCCGCCAGCGCAGCCGGGGCACGACTGGTAGTCCTCGAGAACCTCTATATGTACGGTCCCAGCGGTGGCGCCCCGATGACCGAGTCGAGCCCGGTCAGCCCGACGAGCACCAAGAGCACGGTGCGGGCCGAGATGTCTGAACAGCTCATCGACGCCCACCGTTCGGGCCGCGTCGAGGTCACGATCGGGCGAGCAGCCGACTTCATCGGGCCGGGGGTGACCGCCTCGGCGATGGGCGAGAACGTGTTCGGGCCGGCACTCGCCGGCAAGAAAGCTCGCACCATCGGTCGACCCGACACCCTTCACACCTACAGCTACGTCCCCGACATCGGCCGCAACCTCGTGCTGCTGGGCAGCCGAGGCGACGCCTTCGGACACGTCTGGCACCTCCCCAACCCGCCGACACGCACCACCCGAGAGATCATCACCGACGTCTACGCGGCGCTCGAGCAACCCGCCCGCATCACCGTCCTCAACAAGCCGATGCTGCGAGCGATCGGGCTCTTCAACCGCGACGTCCACGAGCTGCTGTCCACCTACTACCAATTCGACGCCCCGTTCATCGCCGACCACACCGCCTTCGCCACGGCGTTCGGCGGACACATCACCGACTGGAACGAGATCATCCACACCACCGTCGCCTCTTGCCGCCACCCAGCACCAGCAACCGCCACGGCGTCGACCGGGACGTCTACGAGGCTTTGAGCAGGTAGCGCGTGCCGACGACGCTCGGCGCGCAGCCAGCGGGACTGAACGCCTCTTCGGCGACGGCAAACTCGACTACGACCGGCGCGGCGGCGGGTTCACGTTCTGGGCGACATGGGCACCCAAGCGTCTCGGCGACCCGACCAGGCTCCCCGCCTCGTACTACCTCAAGTCATTCCGTGATTCGGACGGCGACCTGTTCCGCGGCGACACGCGGTATCGACTACGCGTCCCCGCCGACATCCCCGCCCATGACTTCTGGTCGATCGTCGCCTACGAGGTCGGCACCAACGCATTCATCCACAACCCCCACGACCGCGTCGCCGTCTCCTCCTACGACAAGGCGAGCCTGACACTCGACGACGACGGATCCGTGAACGTCTACATCGGCCCCAACACCCCCCGACGGCATGGAAGCCAACTGGATCCCCACCGCAGGCAAAGACTTCTGGCTGATCGTCCGCTTCTACGGACCCGACAAACCGCTGTTCGACGGAACCTGGACGCTCGCCGACGTCGAACGAGTCCCCCCTAGCGGTCGCCAAGGAACTGCCGTATCGCGGGTGCCGCCCTTCCGGCGTCAGCCTCGATAGACCGCGCCCCGATCCACGGATCCGCCTCGACGCGTTGGATCGACCGCGGGCGAGTCGGCCATGAGCGACGACTCGCGGATTGCCCTTCGCCACCGAATGTCGCGTTGCGATGTTCGGTCTTCGGCTCCAGGCTCGTCGTGAGGCGTCGCGGCAGCGATCGGTCGGCTCGAACGCCGTCACCGTTGCACCGGCGGGCGAACGCAGAGCGCCGAATCAGGGCGCGCCAGAGTCTTCAGCCGCTGCGTGCCTCGCAAGAGCAGATCGGCCCGTTCGGTGCTCGGAACGGTCCGTCTCAGGTCGTCGTCGGCTGCTCGATCACCCGGGGTGCTTCGACGAGGACGTCGACTCTGCCTTCGGGATGCCCGGAGGCCAACGTTGAGAAGGTGATCTCGTATTGCCCTGGCGGTGGCGGGGCGATGATGAAGCTGTAAGACTCCGACACCGCCTGCGCCACGCCCGGCTCGACCCCAAAGATGTTGTTATCCGGGAGAGTGACCGTGAACAGCGGTGAAGCGGTCCGGTAGGTGTCCAGATCGGGAACTTCTTGCCCGTTGACGCGATACTGCTGGTTCCCGTCTGTCGATTCGTCCAACTCTCTCGCGGTGCACGCCCGCAACTCGTCCTCAGATCGCCCGAAGAACCGGCCTCCCTCGAAGCCCTCGACGGTTGAGCACACCACGCTGCCTGCGGACACATAAATCGCCGTGCCCTCGGCCACCACACACGTGAAGCCCGCCGCCTCGGGTCCGAGGCCGAACTGCAGGAAGAAGACCGGCCCGGACTGTCCATATCCGCAACTCTGCCCGGGGTTCGGGTTGACGTCTGCGGGCATGCTCATCCACCACTGAGTCGAGCGAGCGTCCCATTCGCCACGTGTCGCTCCACCCCACGCCTCATCCGGCGGCAGAATCTCCAGCGTGCCTGTCCCCGGAGATGTGGCGACGCTCGTCTCGGGCGATGTGGCGACGCTCGTGTCGGGTGACGTGGCCGCGCTCGACTCGGCGACCGCTACACCAACGAGCAGCGTCGCGGACATCCCGGCTGCGAGCAGGGCACGAGAACGAAGTTGAGACATGGTTACCCCCAATCTTTGGGTCCGCCGACGAGAACGAGTCCGGGCACGGTGCGCTCGTAGACATCTACGAACCCCCGCACCCCAACAGGAGCGTCACCGCGACCAGTTTGCGCATCACGAGCTACATCGTTTTGCACCCGCCGTTTCCGCCGGTCACCGCTGACAATCAGAGGAAATCTTCACGTCGCCCGGGGTGCGCAGTCCGAGCAAGGTTGACATGACTCGACTGGGGTTTCACCAGAACGGCCTGACCGGCCGGAAACCTCAGATCTTCTGCGGAAATTCTCTTGGCGGACCGGCGGAAACGCCAACTACGCAACGATGTACGCAGTGATGCGTCGATCGGAGGTGGCGACAGCCCTCACCGTAGGGTACCCGGGCGACGTCGCGGACCTCTACGACCGCACCGTGGCGGACGTGTATTCGTATCTCGCCAGCAGGGTCGGTGATCGCGGGGTGGCCGAGGATCTGACGCAAGACGTGTTCGAAGCTGGTGCCCGGCGGGTCGCCACCGGCGGCGTGGTGGATGTGGCGTGGCTGATCGGGGTGGCCCGACACAAGCTCGTTGACCATTGGCGGGCACAGGCACGAGCGGGTCGCACGTTGGTGCTCGCTCATTCGGCGGAGCAGAACCGCCGGGTCGAGGACTCGGTGGTCATCGATCCCGGGATGGCGGCGGTGGTGTTGGCGTGGCTCAACCCGACCTACCGGGCGGCGTTGGTGTTGCGCCACGTCGACGGACTCGGCGTGGCCGCCGTCGCCGACAATCTCGGCCGCTCCGTAGCCGCCACCGAGCAGGTGCTGAGCCGCGCCAGGGCGGCGTTCCGTGACAGGTATCAGGGATCAACCGATGAGTGACGACCTCGACCTACGCGGCATCGACCAACGCCACGAACCGGACCCCGAGTTCCGCGCCGCGCTGCGACGCCGTTTCCTCGACATCGCCGCCGGGATCGATCCATCGGAGTCCACCGACCCACATGACTTCGCAACACTCGACATCGAACCAGTCCCCAGACATGCTCGGCCGACGCGGCGTCGCCGTCCGTTCATCCGAGCCGTTCTGGCGGTTGCCGCGGCAGCAGCCGTTGTCGCCGCCATCGTCGTGGTGACTTCTCGGGACAACGCGACGAACCCGGCCGACACTCCCAACACGGTCGTGACGAACCCACTCGGGGAGCCGTCACCAGACGAAGTCGAACGCGCCAGCTGACGCCGCCACGTACCTGAACGGCAGCGGCCACACCGCGGTGACACCGGCCCGCAACTACGTCTCATTGCGATGTCGACCGAACCGGCAGGCTATTGGGACGTGCCCCACGAAGGGATGGGCGTACGTGACGGGTGGCGCGGACAGTCCCGAGGTGCATTACGGCCTGCTGGGAGTGGCCGACTATCTCACCGTGTCAGCACTCGACGACCGACTGTTCGTGGCGTCTGCGTCTCCGTCGACCTCGAAGGACCCGCCAACGGCACCAGTGGCATGGTTGATCGATTCGGTGACCGGCCAGCGCGGCGAGCTGAAGTGGCGGGACCAACCGGTGACACTGACCTCTGTACAGCAAGAGTTGGTGCTGTTCGCCGCCCAGCCCAACCCGTTCTACGTCGACACGGATACCTTCGAACGATTCTTGCCTCGCGTCGTCAACCGGCGCGACTGGACGATCAGCCCGTTGAGCGTTCCTGACGACGCCACGGCGGCGTTGTCGATCGCCCAACCGGGATCGGGCCGGATCTGGGTCGGTACCGCCCCTGACGGCAGACTCGGGCTGGCCTACACCGACGACGGCGGCGCATCCTGGACCGATGTCGAACTGCCCCGAATCCCTGGACAGCGAGCGAGGAGTTGTGACTGCCGACGATGAAGGGCACTACCAGTTGCTCGTCGCAGCCACCGGTGACCACGTCGCAGTGACGAAGCCGTGGACCGGGTTCGATGATCCCCATGACGTCTTCGTGTACGTGTCCGCCGACGCTGGTGACAACTGGACGACGGTCCCCATCTCTTCGGCGGGCCTCAACGGGACGGAGATCTTCGTCCTCGCCGACCAACGCCTGATCGTCGTGCTGGGGCTGGACTACTACTCCGAGACGGGTGCTCGTGTCGAATTCGGCCTCGGACTGGTCACAGCTGGAGGAGGCGGCCTATGAGCCTCGCGGAACGCTCCCATGTCGATGTCAATCAAGATGGGATCTTCGTGAACTACGGCGCGAGCCTGGATCCGGCAACGTTCACCACTGATCTGCGCAACTGGTGGCCAATTCCCGGCCTCCCCTCATACACCGCCGGATGACACCGCGAGCCGCCTTGTGGGGCGCATGGTGGTTGCCACCGGCTCCAACCCCGTTGTCGAGACGCTTCCGTTCGATCCCGACACCAGCACAAAGCGGCAACGGACGCAGCCCAGGTAGCCGAGCGAAGCGTTGTCGGGTCGTTGTCAGGGCCGAGCGAAGTCGGGTGACGCGCACGCCGAGGCGTTGCGGGCGTTGCTGGTCGCTAAGCGATCGGCGCGCTCGACGCGGATCCGCACGATCGTCCAGCTCCGCCACCTGGTGTTCACCGCACCCGACGACCTTCGCGCACGGTTGGGGAGGCTGACCGCAACACAGCTGGTCAACGAGGCCGCCAAGCTCCGCCCACGCCCCGGAGGTGATGTCGCGTTGCAGGGAACGAAGACGGCGGCGGCGATCTTGGCCCGCCGGGTCCACGCCCTCGACGCCGAGCTCGCAGCGATCGACGCCCAGATCGGACCACTCGTCAAATCCGCCGCCCCAGAGCTGGTGAACATCTACGGCGTCGGAGTCGACACCGCCGCCGTGCTGGTCGTCACCGCCGGCGACAACGCTGAACGAATCAGCTCGCAAGGCGCCTGGGCGATGCTGTGTGGCATCGCCCCGATCCCGGCCACGAGCGGCATCATCGACAACCGGTTCCGGCTCAACAACGCCGGCGACCGGCACGCCAACAACGCCATCTGGCGGATCGTGATCACCCGCCTCGGCCAACACGAACCTCGCACCGTCGCCTACATGAACCGTCGCTTGGCCGAGGGCAAGTCGAAGCGCTACATCATCCGCTGTCTCAAGCGTTACGTCGCCCGAGAAACCTTTCGGGCGTTGCCGCGCTGACAAAACGCGGTGACGGGACTGGCCCAAGAACTGCCTGACACCCCCGGGTTGTCCTTATAACGACATGCCGTCCCGCCACCGCACACCACCGCCGGACCGTGGCCTCATAAGAGCCTGCCCTCACCCGAGTGGCCCATCACTGGACTGCCCGAAACACCGGCAACAACACCTTGACAAGACATAGGAGCGTCGTTATCGCGAGTGTCGCTTGGCCATCGTCGGCGTCGGTGGACCCTCACCGAACGACGGGCTACGCGCTCCAAAGTCTTGGGTCTTGCTGGTGTGCGGGCGCAGCGCGATCCACGCGCACGCGATCGGTGAAGACCGCACAGAACGTTCGCTCAGCCGGCCCCCGTGCGATACGTCGTTCAAGGCGGTCCATCAGTTCGTCGTCCTGTTCGGGGTAGAGGTGTCCGTAGCGGTCGAGCACGACAGATACCGACGTGTGGCCCGCCATCACGGCGATCTGCTTCGGGTTCGCGCCGTCGGCGATCCAGAGCGCTACGGCGGTATGCCGGAGATCGTGAATGCGTAGCGGAGAGAGCTCGGCGGCGTCGACTGCCGGCGCCCAGAAGCGCCGCCGGAAGAGCGTGGCTCGAACCGGCAAGACCTCGGGCGACTGGAACACCAGCCGGTCTGCTGCCACGTTGGCGGTAGCGAGTTGAGCGAGCTCGTCGGCGACAAAGCGGGGGAGTGGCACCGATCGGACGGCCGCCTTCGTCTTCGGCGGACCGAAACTGTCCGCCCGGCGATGTCGACGAGCGTTTCGGCGATGTGCACTCGCCGTCGCAACAGATCGACTCGGCCCCAACGGAGCCCGAGCATCTCACCGAGTCGCAGCCCGCCGAACCCCCCGAGCATGACAAAGGAGCGATAGCGGGGATCGATGCTGTCAGCAAGCGTCAACAGTTCGGTGGACGTCAGAAAGCGCATCTCTCGGCGCTCGATGCGCGGAAGGGGAAGCTGTGCGACCGGATTGTGGGAGATGAGACGGTCCTCGAGCGCGGCCCGGGCCGATACATGGCGGTACGGCACGGACGAAAATCCCAGCTCAGAGGTGATGGTACTGAGTTGCTCCAGCGTGCTGAATCGCCTGTTTCGCTTTCACACCGTGGAGGTCATGGGTTCGAGTCCCGTCGTGCCCACCGCGACATGGAGGTCTACACCAACGTGGACGGGCGCATCGTCGCCGTCTAGGGCGGCAACCAGGACTACGACTTCTACCAGCTCCGCTGGTCGCGGCCGGGTCCCGCCGAGACCCAGTC
>CAVYYX010000012.1:0-325486 GCA_963772825.1 Ilumatobacteraceae bacterium
TGATGGTTCCGCCGAGGCGGGTGACGATGTCGTGCACGATGGCGAGGCCGAGTCCTGCTTGTCCGGCACCGGTTCTAGCTTCGTCGAGACGGGTGAACCGTTCGAAGATCATCGCCCGTTGCTCTGTGGGGATTCCAGGGTCCGTCGTCGGCAACGATGAGGGAGGCTCGTCCGTCGCTCTCGGACAGCTCGATGGTGATCGTTGATGTGGCGTGACGGCGGGCGTTGTCGAGCAGGTTGCGCACGACTCGACGCAACTCGTCGGAGCGACCGGTTACCTGTGCCGCCGAACGCGCCGTCCATCGACGATCACGGTGGAGCCAGATGCGGCGCGGATCTCGTCGAGGACGATGTCGTCGAGGTCGATCGATTCGACATGCTGTTCGGTGGCTCCGGCGTCGCTGCGGGCGAGCAACAGTAGATCGTCGATCATCCGCTGGAGCCCGGTGATCTCGTCGAGTTGGCTTCGCCGGGTCACCGACGCGTCGGCGCGCTCTGGACGTTGTTCGTCGACTTCGAGCTCGGCGCGCATGCGTGTGAGCGGTGTGCGCAGTTCGTGTGAGGCGTCGGCCACGAAGCGCTGTTGCTGACGGACCGAGTGTTCGAGACGGGCGAGCATGTCGTTCATCGTGTCCGCAAGCCGGGCTATCTCATCGCCGGTTTGTGGCACCGGAATGCGCCGGTCAAGCTCGCTCATCCCGATCGTCGCCACCTGGGCACGGATCTGTTCAACCGGGCGCAACGACCGTCCCACGACCACCCAGACGACGGCGAGGAGGGCGACGATGACCGACGGGACAATCCACATCAGGGATCGCCTCAGCTGGGCAACGCTCTCGTCGAGATCATCGAGCGAAGCGGCGACGCGGACGACGCCCTCGCCGCCACCGGGCGCCTCATAGGTTTCCGACACGACTCGGTGCATCTCGTCGTCGAGCACAAGTTGCCTGGCCTCGGCCGCCGACAGGAGTGCCGAAGTGTCGGCGCCTTCGTCGTCGTCGCCAGACGAGGCAACGAGACTGCCCGCCGGACTGATCACGACGACGATGCGGTCGTCGTCAAGTGACGGAACGGTGCCCGACTCAGCGGCGTCGGCGATCCGCTCGCCTTCCACGGCCAGGCTTTCGTCGAGCTGTTCGACCAGCCCGGCGCGTTGCCAGGACACGAGCAGAACACTGGCCGTGACGAGCACCACGGTGACAGCGATCGTGGCCATCGCCGTGACCCGCACCCGAACTGAACGGAACCATCGGTGACGGGACTCAGCCATCAGGGGCCATCAGATAGCCCGACCCGCGGACGGTCCGGATGTGTCGAGTTCCAAAGGGCTCATCGAGCTTGCGTCGCAACCGGCCCACATACACCTCGACGATGTTCGGGTCGCCGCCGAAGTCGAACTCCCACACACCGGCGATGATCTCGTTCTTCGACACCACATGACCAGCCCGACGAGCAAGGAACTCCAACACATCAAACTCCCGCCGAGTCAAGGCGACATCGACCCCACTCGACTGCACACGGCGCGCCGCCGAATCCACCGCGACAGTGCCGACCATCGTCGACACCGGCGCCCCCCGACCGGTGCGCCGCAACAACGACCGGACCCGGGCAACCAGCACCGGAAACGAGAACGGCTTCGAGAGATAGTCGTCGGCGCCGGTATCGAGCGCTTCGGCCTCGTCGAGATCACCACTCTTCGCCGTCAGCATCAGGATCGGTGTCCAATTGCCAGCGGAACGCAGATCACGACACAACACGTATCCGTTCCGACCCGGCAGCATGATGTCGAGCACGATCAGGTCGTAGGAGCCCTCCGTGGCCATCCACCACCCGTCGTCGCCGTTCGCGGCGACGTCGACGGTGAAACCTTCATCCTCCAGACCGCGCTTCACCGCCGTCGCGATCTTGTTGTCGTCCTCGACGACGAGCAGCTTCACCGTGGCACCTCCGACCTTCCATCCTGCCCGGCCGCACCTGTCGAAACACTGAACCGGGGACACTCGCCGTCAGGATCTCGACAGGATTCGATCGGCATCATCGAACCCATGAACAAGACAACGGACCATGTCCATCGCAGCCGCCGCCGCGACCCTCCTCGGAACCGGCCTGACCACGGGCGTGGCCAGCGCCACCACCGAACCACCAACCTCGGACACCGATCTCGCCCGAGCCAGCGAAGCTGCCCTCGCCGAGACCGGCGACGGCACGGTGACCGCCTTCGAGGCCGACCTCAACGGCTACGACGTCGAAGTCCGCCTGACCGACGGCACCGACCTCGACGTCGATCTCGACCTCGACTTCGTCGTCGTTCGCACCAGCCCCGACGACAACGACAACGACGACCGCAACGTCGACATCGAAAACGTCGACCTTCAGCGGGCCTACGACGCCGCCCTCGCCGAGGCCGGTGGAGGAACCGTCGTCAGCGTTGAAGTCGACGAAGACGGTGGCTACGACGTCGAGATCATCCAGGACGATCGCACCGAGCTGGAACTCGACTTGAACGCCGACTTCGACGCCGTCCACACCGAACGCGACGACTGACCGGCCCCGCCACGTTGGCACACGACGAGAACCCGCGTCGGCCTCAGGCCATTAGCCAACCGCCGTGGGTCTGTCAGATCGTTGGTGTAACTGGTCTGACGGGGTCCTTCTGTTCTTCATTTTACTCGGGGCTAGAAGAGGCGGCCTTCGAAGGTGATGGCGAAGGCGTTGAGGGCGGGCTTCCAGCGGTTCATCCAGCGCTCTTGGCCGCTGCCTTTCGGGTCGAGTGATCGCACGACGAAGTAGATGCATTTGATCGCCGCCTGCTCGTTCGGGAAGTGGCCACGGGCCCGGGTGGCCCGGCGGATGCGGGCGTTCAGCGACTCGATGGCGTTGGTGCTGTAGATGACCCGGCGGATCTCGGGGGCGTAGTCGAGGAACGGCACGAACTCGGACCAGGCGTTGGTCCACAGCGTGCGGATCGCCGGGTAGCGGTTGCCCCAGATGGTGTGGAACTCGTCCAGGCGGGCAGCGGCGTCGGCCTCGTTGATGGCGGTGTAGACGGGTCGCAGATCGCGGGCCATGCGGTCCCAGTCGCGGCGACCGGCGAGTCGGAAGGTGTTGCGGATCAGGTGCAGCACACAGGTCTGCACGACCGCCAGCGGCCACGTCGTCTCGATCGACTCCGGCAGGCCTTTGAGGCCGTCGCAGACGACGATGCAGACGTCCTCAACGCCACGGTTCTTGATCTCGGTGAGCACCCCCAGCCAGTACTTGGCGCCTTCACCGCCGGTGCCGATCCACAGTCCCAAGATGTCGCGTTGCCCATCGACAGTGACCCCGATCGCTGTGTAGACAGGCCGGTTGGCGACTTGGCCGTCGCCGATCTTGACCACGATGGCGTCGATGAAGATGACCGGGTACACCCGGTCCAACGGGCGGGTCTGCCACTCGGCGAGCTCGCCGAGCACCCGGTCGGTGATCTTGGAGATCGTCTCCCGGGAGATCGTCGTCGCATACACCTCGGCCAGGTGGGCTTCCACCTCGCCGGTCGTGAGGCCCTTGGCGGTGAGCGAGATGACCATCGAGTCGACCCCGTCCAAGCGGCGCTGACCCTTGCGCACCGTCTTCGGGTCAAAGCTGCTCTCCCGATCCCGCGGCACCTCGATCTCGACCGGGCCGATCTCGGTGAGCACCGTCTTCGAACGGGTCCCGTTGCGGCTGTTGCCATGGTTACGGCCAGCCGCAGCGTGCTTCTCATAGCCGAGGTGCTCGTCCATCTCGACTTCCAAGCCGGCCTCGAGGACCTGCTTGGTCAGACCCGGCCAACAAACCGTCCGGCCCGACCAGATCGACTCCGTCGGCACGCGCCTGCTCAACGAGCTGCTCGGCCAACGACCGCTCCGGCCGCGCCTCATCGTCATCGGGCAATGACTTCGCCACCACCACATCCTGCTCGGTCATCGTCTGTCCTCCCCGGCGAGCGAACCGCTCACCGTGTCAGGCCAGACCAGTTACACCGCGGATCCGACAGTCCCACCGCCGTTGCCGACGCAACGTGGGCCCCGGCACCGAATGGAACGCGAACACAGAAGCGTCCGAATGCCGCGGCAAAGGCCAACGTCGGGCCGGCCCGCGCCGGCCAGGGACGCAGGCTCGACGCGGTCACGTCGCGTGAAGTCGGAGGGTCAGGGGTCGCTGATCCGGTAGATGACGAGGGCCACTGCGAGCGCCACCAATCCCCACACGGCCGCCTTGAGGGCGGCCTCGAGCGGTGCCAGGAGCCGTGCGGTGGACAGCGATGTGGTGTGGCCGTCGCTGTAGGTGATGGTGCCGTTGACGGATGCTGTTCGGCGGCGCAACGTGCGAGCCGGGGTGCTGAGAGAGCGCTGCGCGCTCGACAGCCAGTAGGCGGCCGCTGCTGCTGCTACGGCGGGGAGGCGCAGCGTTTCTGCTTGCGCGTAGTAGGCCGTTAGGACGGGGAAGGAGCCCCAGGCGGCGGCGAAGGTGAGGTCGTTGTGGAGTCGGCCGCCGAGCAGCTCGAGGTTGTAGCCGCAGTTGAGGGCGACTCCCACGACGATAAACACGGCGAGGCCGGGTCCGACGCGCCACAGCCCAACGATGCCGATGGCGACGGCGCCAGCCAGGCTGGCGGTTGCGGCGCAGATGAGGAGCCAGCGGGGGATGGCGGTGCGCAGCGGCCGGTCGTGGAGTTCGTCGAGGGCGTGGGCGCACACCCCGACGGCGAGCAGGAAGGCGATGAGGGTGGCGGCCAGTCGGCCGCCGTGGAAGCGGGGCGCGATGGTGGCGCCGATGGCGACGTAGGAGAGGTGCCACAGCGTGTAGGGCGGGTGCAGCAACACCCACCAGTCGGCCCAGGCGCGTCTGGTCGCGCCCGACGGCGCAGCGTAGAACGCCGGGGACAGCCGACGCGGGTGGTCGGTCACGGCCCGGTCGATCCGGCGCCTCGATGGTTGGCGGTGCGGCGGCCCCACATGACGAGGCCGCCGCCGAGGCTCATTCGACGCAGGCCGACATCGGTAAGCCCGGCCGCCTCCCACGCGGCGACGGTGGCGGGCACCGGGAACCGGCGGTAGTGAGCGGTGATGTTGGGCCCGAGGAAGTGACCGACGTCGAACCATGCCCGCCCGCCCAGCGCCGCGCCGGCGAGGGGGAGCGCAACGCGGGTGTAGAGCCACCACCATCCCCGCCAGAAGCGCGTGGGGGGCACGGCGAACTCGAGGCTGGCCATCGCGCCTCCCGGGCGTACCACCCGGGCCAGCTCCATGATCGTGGCGGCCGGGTCGGCGACGTAACGGAGCAGGTAGGTGAACGTGAGGGCGTCGAAGCTGGCGTCGGGGAAGGGCAGGCGCTCGCCCTGGCCAAGGACGAGGGCGACGCGGTTCTCCCGGCCGGCGGCGACCACGTTGCGTCGGCCCCGGCCGAGCATGTCCTCACTCACATCGATGCCTACGATCCGTGCATTGCAGCGCTCGGCCAGCTCGAGGGCGACGCCAGCCGGGCCGGTGCCCACGTCAAGCACCGTGGCCGGGCGGGCGATGGCGATGTGATCGATCATCTCGTGACGCCATCGCCGGTCCTGGCCGAGTGAGAGCACGGCGGCGAGGCGGTCGTAGCGGGCGGGGAGGCCGGCGAAGAGCGCCCGGGCGAAGGTCGTCGGAGAGGTTCGACTAGCAGCAGCGTGCATGTGGCGTCCTTCGAGTGGGAAACACTGTACGTGTTCGGTTCCCTACGCGCCGGGCAGACACGGTGACTTGCACTCCCGTCCTGATGAGCCAGAGAACAACCGGCAGGAGGCGCAGCGCTGGCAAACTGCCGCGCGATGACGCCTTTGCGATCGGGCTCATGAGGCCTACGTTGCTCCCGTCGGGATCGGCCACGATGGCGTACGCGATGACGAGGTTGAATCGCCGCCAGCTATTCGCCGCGGCCGGCGGGGCAGCCGGCGCGGCGGCTACGGGTTTGCTGCTGGGCAGGCATGTGTGGCCGCTCCTCACGCGTGAGGATCTCGTTCCCGGCGCCGCGCCGGATGTCACGCTGCGGCGGGAGGCGTGGACCGAGTCCGGCCATCGGCTCAGCTTCGTTGCCGTCGGTGACAATGGCAGCGGAGGCCGCCAAGCGATGGCGGTGGCAACCGAGATGGCCCGCACGTATCAGCGGGCGCCGTTCGGTTTGGTCGCGCTGCTCGGCGACATCTGCTACTACGGGAACTTCGCGGATCGTTTCGAGGACGTGTTCATCCGCCCCATGCGGCCCCTTCTCGACGCCGGCGTGGGCTTCGAGCTCGCCATCGGCAACCACGACGCCGACCTGTTCCACAGCGACGAGGGACTCGCCGAGATCGAAGCGGAGCTGCGACTGCTCGGCACCCCCGCCACGTACTACACGACGACGCATGGGCCTGCCGACTTCTTCTACCTCGACTCCAGCGTCCCAGGGCTCTTCGGTTCGGGCGCCTCCCAGCAGTCGGAGTGGCTCGACGACACACTCGCCGCCTCGGCGAATCAGTGGAAAATCGTCGTGCTCCACCACCCGCCGTACTCGTCCGGCAGGCACGGTTCCACGCCAGGGGCCCGCGCCGTGCTCACACCCATCCTTGACCGCCACCGCGTCGACTTAGTTCTCGCCGGTCACGATCACCACTACGAGCGCACCCACCCGATCGAAGGCATCACCTATGTCGTCAGCGGTGGTGGCTGCAAGACCACCCCGGTTGGGCGCAGCGACTTCACCGCCGCCGCCGAGTCGACCCTGCAATTCCTCCACATCGACATCGACAGTGATCGCCTCAAAGCACGAGCGATCCGCTCCGACGGCAGCCTCGCTGATCAATTCGAGCTACGCGCCCGGGAGGGACGATGAACCGACAACTCATCGACGAGATCGCACCGCCGATCTACGCGGTGTTCGACTTCACCGTCATTCTCGTCCCGGCCCTCGCCGTCAAGCTCGCCTCCGACCGGGGCGGCATGGGCGACGCCGAGGGCGTTGACCTCATCGTCGCCAGCGCGATCCTCGGTGTCGCCCACGCCGCGCTCGCCTGGGTGCGACTTCGTTCCGAGGAGCGAATTGCCGTGCGGCGCGCCGACATGTGGATCGCCGCCTTCGACTCCCTGGTCGTCCTCACGTTCGGCGCGACGATCTTGTTGGTGGCGATCCTGTACGGGTTCGCCGACGAGCACGCATCCCTCGTCGATCGCGGCTATCCCGTGGTCGTGCTGTGGATCGGCGTTCAGTTGGTCGCAATCGCCGCGGCCGAGGGCACCGGTCGGTTCGTGTTCTGGTGGCTCGAGCCGCACGATCCGATCACCAGCCGGCGTCGGCGGTCTCCGCGTCCATCGAGATGAACGTCGGCCACGTCGAGCCGAAGGTGGCGAGGCGCTCGACGCCAACCCTGGTGGGATGTCGCTCGGCGCGCCAAGCGTCCCGCGGTTACGAATCCCGGGGCCGTGCTTGAGGCCCCGGGGATCGGGTTGTTTGGTGGTGCTCAGGGGCAGTTGCCGGGGAGTAGTCGTGGGCTGTGTTCGGCGGCGTAGCGGGCGCCGTATTGGTCGCCGTTGCCGGGGATCCGGTCGAGTTGTCCGGGCAGGTTGTTGGAGCCGGGACTTTGGTTGGGGTTGCCGGCACCGACGATTGGGGCGTCCTTGTTGGATCCGACGTTGTGACAGGTGCCGTTGGGCAGGAAGAAGTGGGCGGCGTTGTGCGCGTCGGCGGGTCCGTGGGGGAGCCAGGCGGCGGCGAGTGCGCTGATCGCCACGGCCAGGGTCGTGCGTCTGTTCATCTGGGTTGTTCTCCTTGTGGTGTTGGTGATGTTGCGGTGTCGTCGTTGGTGGCCGTGGCCGGCGCCGTGAAGGCGGGATGGACGAGGCGGATGAGCCTGGCTTGTTCGTTGCGGCCGTGTTGGGCTCCGGCTGGCCGCCCACCAGGCGATCTCGGGGTGATCGTTCATGACGGGTCTGTCGTGATCGGTGGCGGGTTGAGCATGCCCGGGTGGTTGCCTCCAACGATGTTCAGTGGTCGCGAATGGGCGAGCAGGCGTTTGATCGATCGGCTCAACCTGGTTGATCTCGTAGTGCGGTGGTCGTTGCCGGTTGCGTCGACCGCGGCTGGGGTTTGTGCCCGGACGGCTCGGTCGATGAGGTGGTTGACGTGGGCCTGTTCGACTCGTTCCTGGTAGGCGCCGAGCGCAGCCGTGGCGGCGATGTCGGGGTGAATGATCATGTCGGGCTGGCCGTGTGGTATGCCGTCTTGGTCAGAGCGGCGCCGCTGCCTGCGGCGTCGAGTTGGCGGGCGATCTTGTGCCAGTCGATTGCGACGGCCGTTCCGGGGCAGAACCCGGAACCGACGGGGTAGATCCCGGCACGGATGGCGACGCATGGCATCGGCGGCCGTTGCCAGGCCTGGGTCGGGCCGGTTGGGACTGCGAGCAGCAACAGGCTGCTGGCGGCGAGCGAGCCGACGCTGGCGACGAACTTGACGCGGGTGGTGTGCATGAGTGCGTTCCTTTGGTGCTGAGCCGTTCGTGAGTCCGGCGTTGTCGTTGTCGACGTTCGCTCGAGGCGGTTGCACTGCGCCTGCGAAACGACTGCGCGTAACTCGACCGTTGCTGCGTGGCGCTGGGGCTACCGTCAACGGTGGTGGAGGTTCGTGTCCTCGGCCCGGTGGAGTTGATCGACGGCGCCGCGACCGTCCGGCTGCCGCGGGCGGAACGGACAGTGCTCGCCGCTCTGGCGTCGCGCCTGGGTGAGCGGGTGGCGGTGGACGTGTTGGTCGAGGCGCTGTGGCCGAACAAGGCGCCGCCGTCGGCACGAAAGACGCTGCAGGTCTACGTCACACGGCTGCGCCATGGGGTGGGAGTGTCGGCGATCGTCGAACGCAGCGCCGGCTACCTGCTCGACCCGGACCTTGTGTCCGTCGACGCCACACGAGCAGCCACGATGGTCGCCACGGCTCGTGAGGTGTTCCACGGCGGAGACGCCGAGACAGCCGTCGGATTGTTAGCACAAGCGACGACGCTGTTCCGTGGCGAACCCTATGAGGGCGTGCCGGAGGAGGCGTTGCCGGCCGGGGAGATCGCCCGCTTGCACGAATTGCGGGCGACATTGGTGGAAGACACGGCCGAGGCCGCGTTGGCCTGTGGCCGCGGGCACCAACGCGTCGGCGAGCTGGAGGCGTTCGTGCAATCCAACCCCTACCGGGAACGGGCGTGGGGACTGTTGATGCGCGCCTTGTATCAGTGCGGACGACCCGCTGATGCGCTCGACGCCTATGGCCGAGCGCGGATGGTGCTTGCCGCCGAGTTAGGGATCGAACCAGGCCCAGCACTACGCGACATCGAGCAGGCGATCCTCACCCATGACCGACGCCTTCTGTCGACCGTTGGGTCGCCGGACGACCCGGCTACGTCGAGCTCGTCCGTTGCCCCAACGGACGTGGGGAACGTCGTCTCACTTCCGTCGGGACTCGTCACGTTCTTGCTCACCGAGCTCGAGGATTCGACCCGGTTGCTGCAACGGCTGGGACCTGAGTACGGAGGGCTGCTCGAACGCCATCGAACGATCCTGCGAGCGGCGGTGGAGGAAGCCGGCGGTGTCGAGGTCAACGCGTTGGGTGATGTGTTGTTGGTCGCGTTCCCGACGCCGGCCTCGGCCATCGCTGCCGCCGCGGCGGGGCAACGTGCGCTCCGAGAGGAACGCTGGCCCGGGGGCGCGTCGATACGCGTAAGAATGGGCATCGCTTCAGGTGAGGCGATGCCGGCAGGTGGAGAGTACGCAGCCGAGGCGGTCGACCGCGCCGCTCGCGTCTGTGACGGGGCGCACGGAGGACAGGTTCTCGTCTCGGAGGAAAGCGCGTTGCTCGCCGGGTCGACGCTTCCACCTCGCTGCGGCCTTTCGGAACTTGGCCACTACCGCTTGAAGGGTTTCGCACAGCCTGCACTCCTGTTCGAGTTGCATGGCGATGGCATTGAATCGTCATTCCCGGCGTTGCGGGTTCTCCCGGCGGCGCGCCACAACCTGCCGGCGCCGATGAACGCGTTCATCGGACGGGAAGAGACGATGCGAACTGTCGCCAAGTTGTTGAGCGAAACCCGCCTCGTGACTCTGACCGGGCCTGGCGGAGCGGGGAAGACGCGGATTGCGCTCGAGGTGGCCGCCGGCCTGGTCGATCAGCATGAGCACGGGGTGTGGTTCGTCGATCTGGGTCCCGTTTCTGCTGGCAAGCGGGTGCCGGGGCGAATCGCCGAGGCGATCGGTGCGAGGATCGCGGAGGACGAGTCGGCGCTCGAGGCCGTCGAGAGGACGATGCGGGACCGACGATCGCTGCTGGTCCTCGACAACTGCGAGCAGGTCATCGACGATAGCGCGGACAGCGTGCACCACATCCTCGCCGCAGCTCCCGCCGTCCGCGTGCTGGCGACGAGCAGACAACGACTCGGATTGCCCGGAGAGCACGTGTTTCAGGTTCCGCCGCTCGATATCCCCGAGGCGGGAGAAGTCTCGGCAGACACGGTGCTGGCCAGCGAATCGGTTCGACTGTTCCTCCAGCGGGCCTCCGAGCGTCGACCCGACTTCCGGGTGGCGGACGACGAGCTGCCGGCACTCGTCGAAATCGTGAGTCGACTCGATGGCATGCCATTGGCGATCGAGCTGGCCGCAGCCCGCACCTCCGTCCTCACCATCGCCGAGCTCGGCCGCCGGCTGAGCGATCGCTTTCGGCTCCTGACAACCGGCCCGGCGACGGCTCCGCGTCGCCAACAGACCCTCGCCGCCGCCATCGAATGGAGCCACGAGTCTCTGTCGACCGAAGAGCAGGTCGTGTTCCGGCGCTTGTCCGTATTCACAACCAGCTTCTCCTTCGACGGCGCCGAAGCTGTCGCGGATGGAGGCGATCTCGGCGGAATCTGGATCCTGGACCTGATCGACGGCCTTGTCACGAAGAGCCTCCTGTCAGTCGACGCGGGGACCGACGGCATGCGGTACCGGTATCTCGAAACGATCCGCGACTATGCCCGTCTCCAGCTCGCAGGGGCCAACGAGGGCGTCGACGTTCGAGGCCGTCACGAGCTCTGGATGCTCGACTTTGTCGAGCGAGCCCAGCCCGGACTGAGCGGACCGGATTCCGGTCGCTGGTTGAATGAGTTCGAGGCATACCACGACGACATCCGCGCAGCTCTCCACTTCGGACTCGACCACGGCCATCACAGCACGGCACTTCGGCTGGCGATTGCCGCCGCCCCGTTCTGGTTCGGTCACGGCCATGCCAACGAGGGCCAGGCGTGGCTGGAACACGCCCTCGCCGACAACGCCGAAGTCGCCACCGAATCCAGGATCCGCGGGCTCACCTGGCTCGCCGATCTGGCGTTCTTCGGCCGCCGCGACTCGACCAGAGGCCTCCAAGCGTGTGGAGAGGCAATCGACCTGGCCGCCGCGGCCGGCAACCGCGTAGCCGAGTCGACGGCGCTTGCCTCCTTGGGCAACATCCTCATCCACCTCGGTCGGGGCGAGGAAGCGAGGAGCCCACTGGAGCGTGCGATCGACCTGAGCCGGCAGGCCGGGGAGCTCGGCACGCTGGCCGACGCGCTCACCTACCTGGGCGCCTTTGAGGGCTGGTCGGGCAGGTACGCCGAAGGCCGCCGATTGCTCGAGGAGGCCCGATCGGTCCAGAGCCAGTTGCACGACCCGAGGCGGGCGATGTGGACGATCCAGATGCTCGGCGAGTTGGCAACCGAACAGGCAAGGTATGACGAGTCACAGCACTGGATCGAAAAGGCGTTGGCGATCGCCGCCGAAATCGGCGACCGCCACTCCACTGCGAGACTTTTCGGCTGTCTCGCTCACTGCTATCTCGGCCGGGGAGATCTCCGCGCGGCCAGCCATTTCGGCGAGCAATACCTGCTCGGCTCGCGAGAGTTCGGTGATCGCGCCGGAGTCTGCTACTCGCTCGCCGACCTGGGGGAGATTGCCCGGTTGCACGGCGATCTCACATCCGCGCGGATGCTTCTCGAGGAGAGCATTCGGGCCATTCCCGAAGGTACCGATGTCTACAGCCTGCTCATCTCACTCCACCGCCTTGGCGGCGTAGCCCGACTAGAAGGCGATCTCGAAGCGGCGACCGACCTCGAGATGGAGTCCCTCCGGCTTGCGCGAACGGCCAACGATGTCGCGAACATCTCGCAGGCACTCGACGGGCTCGCCCACATCGCAGTCGCCGAGGCAAGGCACGACCGAGCAGTCTCCCTGTTCACAGCGTCGGCTGCCAATCGAACCAGGGTCGACGCACCCATACCCGACTATTTGAAGCGAGAGCGCGACGACGGTATCGACCGAAGTCGTGCCGCGCTCGGCCAATCTGCATACCTCGACGCATCGGCCCGTGGCCTGAACGCGTCGCTTGCCGCGGTGGTCGATTCACTCATTGATCCAGACACCGGAGATGACCGGCTTCACGGTGAGATTCGGCCATGATGCCGAACATCCCCAAGCGGGCGCTGAGCGCGACCGAACGACAGCGGCGAGATCGGCCGAGACGCACACAGGAAGCGGGCATCTCCGCGCTTTCCTGCGCTCGGCGCGCGAGTCCGGGTCGGACGGGCATGCTGGGCGCCATGGCTGCTGACACCCATTACCGCGCACCCGGATGGTTCACCCGAAACATCTTCAACCGGTTCGTTGCGTTCTTGACCCGCCACGGTGTGAGCGTGCTCGGCTCCAGAGTGCTCGCGGTCAAGGGGCGCAGCAGCGGCGAGTGGCGCTCCACTCCCGTCAACTTGCTCGAGCTCGACGGTCGCCGGTACCTGGTATCGCCTCGCGGCGAGGGTCAGTGGGTTCGCAACCTGCGGGTCGCTGGCAATGGCGAACTACGGGTCGGGAGGAGGAACGAGGCGTTTCGCGCCCGGGAACTGGCTGACGACGACAAGGTCGTCGTGCTGCGGGCATATCTCAAGCGTTGGAAGCTGGAGGTCGGCGTCTTCTTCGACGGTGTCGGGCCCGACTCCACCGACGAACAGATCCGCGCTATCGCGCCCCGCCATCCCGTGTTCGAGGTCTTGCCGCCGGCCTGACTCTCCTGCTCGCGACAGAACGCGAGCACCGACCATCTGCGGCGCTGCCTACGAACGCGTCGCGTCGGTCGGGAACGATGACCACGCAACCAACCGTTTCGGCTGCAACGCGAACGGGTCGCTGTAGGAGCTGCTGTCGTACAGCCGTACTCGGCGTACTTCTCGTTCGCCGGGTCGGCGAGATGCTGGGCGAGCGTCGGTTCCGGCGGACCAGTCTCGGCTGGGGAGATCGTCGGCCCTGGTCAACCAGTCGTCACGTGGGGCGCACAGGTGTGGTTGACCCAGGTGAGTTCGAAGTCGAGGTGGTCGGCCTGATAACCGGCGCCGTCTTGAACGAGCAGGTAACAGCCACGGAGCCACCAGCCAACCGGGTCGAGCTCGATTGGCGTCGTGCTCCCTTGTTCGAGACGGACGAAGCTGCATGGTCCGTCGCCGATGACGCCGCTGTCATCGCAGGCGTAGAACAACCTGACGTGACTGCCGTTGTCGAACAGTGCCTCAGGAATCTGCACATTGAGCTCGAAGGGATCACCTCGCCTGGCAGCCGCGATCCCGAATTGCACGAATCTGTCGGCGTCGGGAGTCCCGGAGTGCAACACGAACGGCTCGTCACCATCACCAACAAACACGCCCGAGTCGGTCGCAGCGGTGCGCCCTTCCCGGTCACCATTGTCGAGCCAGTTGATCGCCGCAACGACGATCGTTCCGATCGCGATCGACGCAGCAGCCAGGGCTCCGATGGCCACGATCAGCTTCTGCGGCACGGTCTTCCCATCGAGGAACCGTTGCCACCATGACCTCTTCGGATTGGGTCTGTTGATGGTGGCCGCGCTGGCTTCCGACTCCTCGTCCTCGCCGAGCGCCGTGCGGTCCACCGGCCGCAGTGTGTCACGCCGCCGGCGACTGGCTGCGGAGTTTCAGGTGTCCCAGTGGTTCACGGCGCTGCGACCTTCGTACCGGCTCGTCGCGGCGAACCGCACTGTCCTGCGCCAACCCTGCCAGCGGCCACCTCGCTTCCGGGGATCGCTGGCGCTTCAGGCGCCGCGACGTCGTGCTGGTATCGGCTATGACTGTCGAGGAGACCGGTCGCGCTGACCCGATGAATGCAGGCCGTCGGCTGATCACGAGGGAGGACCACCTGCCATGAAGGTGATTCGCATCGTTCCGAACCTGTCCTCCGAGGCCTTCGTGGCCAGTCGGGACTTCTACGTCGCGATGTTCGACCTGGTGGTCAGCGTCGAACTCGACGACTGGTATCTGCAGCTCATGCCGGAGTCCGACCCGACGCTGAACATTGGTTTCGTCAAGCCGAATCACGAACTGTTCGCCGGCCGCGCCGCATCGTCGGGGACGTACGGAGTCGTTCTGACCATCCACGTCGACGACGTGGATGAGGCGTACCAGCGGGCGAAAAGACTCGGCGCCGAGATCGCCGCCGAGATCCGCGACGAAGACTATGGCCAGCGCCATTTCCTCGTGGTCGACCCCAACGGGCTGGTGTTGAACGTCATGAGCGCCCTCCGATGACCTGAGTGTCACGCCAGCTCGCGGGGACAGGGGTTCTCGCAGCTATGGGTGTGAAGCGCGAGGGTTGCTGTCACGGGAGTGACGGTGTCCGAGCCGGAGCACGTGTCCTATCGGCCGGACCGGGGTACGTAGGACCTGTGGAGATAGATCGGGTCCGGTCGAGCTCGTGAACAAGATCCCGCACGAAGCCGACGGATGGTCAACGCCGAAGGAGCAATGAGATGGCTACGAACGGCCTCAACACGACGGGCATGGACACCCCGCCGGTGGTTTCAGCCGAGGAGTGGCGGACGGCACGTGACGCGCTGTTGAAGAGAGAGAAGGCGGCGACACGTGGCCGCGACGAGCTTGCTGCCGAGCGGCGCCGGCTGCCGTGGGTTGAGATCGAGAAGCCCTACCGGTTCGTCGGACCCGACGGCGAGCAGTCGTTGGCCGACCTGTTCGACGGCAGGACGCAGCTGATCGTGTACCGGGCCTTCTTTGAGCCGGGCGTCGAGAACTGGCCTGACGGCGGATGCTCGGGGTGCGCGATGTTCATCGACAACATGGGGCACCTCGCCCACCTCAACGTACGCGATACGACCTTCGTGCTCGTGTCGCCGGCACCTCTCGACGCCATCGAGCGCTACAAGTCACGGATGGGCTGGGACGTGCCCTGGTTCAGCACCCTCGACGAGTTCCCGCGTGACTTCGGCGTGGACGAGTACTTCGGGCTGAACGTGTTCGTTCGCGCCGACGACCGCATCTATCGCACCTATTTCACAAACGGTCGTGCCGCCGACGCCATCGGCAACGTCTGGAGCCTGCTCGACATCACCCCGCTGGGCCGACAGGAAGACTGGGAGGACTCGCCGGATGGCTACCCGCAAGGTTCGCCGTACTCCTGGTGGAAGTTGCACGACGAGTACAGCGCCGACGACGAGTCGTCGGCGCCATCGGCGTCGTAGCTCGCAAGGTTGGCTGTGGTCAGCCGAGGGTGACTTCGGCGTGGCCGCCGACGACGGTGATCGGCCCGTCACGATCGTCGACGACGATGGCGGCGAACTCAAGCACGTCGTCAGCCGGTCGGCAGCCACGTGTCGGTGGGCGCTCGGTAGCGTCGTGGCGTGATCCGCCAGCAGTTCCTCATTGGGGCGCGGATCGTCGTCGATGCCATCGACTCACCCATTGTCGCCGAGAGTTGGGACCAGCCCAGTGTGCTCGCCGACCAGACCGTCGGCGGGCTCGCCGGGCACCTCGCCCGTGGTGCGGTGTGGGTGGTTGGCGACTACCTCGACCAACCGGCGCCTGCCCATCCGACCTTTGAGGCAGCCGACCACTACTTCGCCACGCTCGCGGCACTGTCCGATGAGGCCACCGATGGCGCGATCCGGGAGCGTGGCGCGGCCGTCGCAGCTAAGGGACCGGACGCTGTCGTCGCCGAGGCCGCGGAGCGCCTTGCCGCCCTCGAGGTGAGGTTGCCTGCTGAGCCAGCTGACCGGATCACCGTCGTCGCCGGCGGCGCGATGCGCCTCGACGACTACCTCGTCACACGTCTGGTCGAGCAGGTCGTGCACCTCGATGATCTCGCCCGCTCGATTGATGTCGAGCCGTGGCCGGTGCCCGAAGCCCACGTCCGCGTCGTGCTCCAGACCGGGGCCTTGATCGGCCTGCGCCGCTGCGGCGCGGCCGCAATGCTTCGGGCGCTGTACCGCAACGACGCCACGGCGCTGCCCGTCCTCTGAACCGCAACGACGCCGACACGCGCGCACGTGAGTGGCGTCGTCGCTCGCCCAACGCAGCGCATATCTGACTAAGGTCAGAGGAATGAACGAGGAGGCGGACTTGGTCGGGTGCGTGCGACGGTTCAATCGGACCGTCACCCAACGCGTCGGCGCCCTCAACGACCAGTACCTCGCCGCGATCGACCGCTCGGGGAGTCACGGCTGTTGTGGGAGATCGGCGAACAGGGCTGCGACATACGGAGGTTGCGGGTCCGGCTCGATCTCGACTCGGGATACCTCAGTCGCCTTCTCCGCTCGTTGGAGGCCGACGGACTGATCGAGGTCGGGCCGAGCGAGCACGACCGACGCGTCCGCACCGCACGGCTCACCGAGAAGGGCGCGGCCGAACGGAAAGTGCTCGACCGCCTCAGCGACTCCCTCGCTTGGTCAATGCTCGAACAGCTCGACGACGCCCGGCGTCAGCGCCTCGTTGCGGCGATGGGCGACGTCGACCGGCTGCTCACCGCAGCGTTGGTCCAGATTGACTCTGTCGATCCCGCGCACCCCGATGCTCAGCACTGCCTCGCCGAGTACTTCGCCGAGCTTGATCGCCGATTCGATGCCGGTTTCGATCCGGCGCGAAGCATCTCCGCCGACCTCGACGAGATGCGACCCCCCGAGGGCGTGTTCCTTGTCGCCAAGTCACATGGCGATGCGGTCGGTTGTGGCGCACTCAAATTCCACACCGACGCACCAATCGAGCTCAAGCGCATGTGGGTCGACCCCCAATCGCGTGGTCTCGGCGTTGGCCGCCGCCTGCTCGACGAGCTCGAGCAGCGAGCAATCGCCAGCGGCAGCCGAACGGTTCGGCTCGAAACCAACAACGCCCTCACCGAAGCGATCGCGATGTACCGCGCAGCCGGCTACCGGGAGGTCGAGGCCTTCAACGACGAGCGATACGCCCACCACTGGTTCGAGAAAGACATCGGCGGAGCCCATCTCGCGACCGGTCCAACACGACGCAGAACGATCACACCGAACCACACCCCAGCCAACCCGCGCGACCGCCCCTGACGGCATGTCGATCGCGGAGGCCCAGTCGGCCGTCTGGCTTCTGCTGTCGCAGTGGTGGCTGACTGGCCCGTCTGGGGGTGTAGGGACTCCCAGTTGGATCGCCCGGGCACGGTTCGTTCGCGTAGCCCTCGATCGGTGTGCACGCGACTTCTACTCTGAGCGTATGCCGCGCACAGACAGGGCATCACGCGTGATCGCTGCCCCGCCTGAGAAGGTCTACGCCGCGCTTACCGACCCGGAGGCACTCGTTGCGTGGCTTCCACCTGAGGGCATGAGCGCACGGTTCGACCGATTCGATGCGCGGCCCGGCGGCTCCTATCGACTCGTGCTGACCTACAAGAATGCTGGAAGCGGCAGCGGCAAAGCGACCGCTGACTCGGACGTCGTAGAGGCCCGCTTCGTGAGCCTCGAGCCTGGTGTCCGTGTTGTACAGGAAGTCGACTTCGAGTCCGACGATCCCTCGTTCGCTGGCACGATGACTATGACCTGGCACATCCGTTCCGTCGAGGGCGGGACCCTGGTCGAGATCACAGCGGACGATGTGCCGGACGGGATCTCGGCAGATGATCACGCCGCTGGGATGGCCTCATCGCTGGCGAACCTGGCGCTGCATCTTGAGCTGTAAGCCTGGCTGGGACTGGAGCGGCCGACGCCGTAGGACTGCGCCCGAGTCGGCGATCCGCGATGGCCTCGTCACGACTCCCGGCGACGCGTCGACGGTGGATGAGCACCACTGACGCGCACAGACTCGCCACACACCGAACGACAGCCGCGAACGCCCGGGAGACGATGCCGAACGGCATGGCGGTATCTGATGCTCGCCGTCAACCTCGGCCAGTCGTGGGTGCCGAGCCTTTCGGCGGAGCGGTCGGTTCGGACTGTCCCGATCTGGCTGAGATGGTTCCCTCTCGGTCCGACGGGGAACGATTGCGGCATGGATGAAGCGAAGAACGTCCCTGGGACTCGCTTGACGTGCACGAACGCCGACTGCGACTGCGAGCTGCAGATCAACACCCCGTGCCCGCACGGCAGCAGCTACACCTGCGCCTGCGGGCATGCGTTCGAGCCTGTCGCGTAGTCAACTGGACGGTCTAACACCACGAGCGGACAAGCAGGGTCCGCGTGCACGTTTGACCGACGGCCCGTGACCGCGTCCGACGCGAGCTGCGCACCGAGCGAGCCGGCCGAGCAGCACGCCCTTCCCGCATAGTGAGTCCACGCCAGCATTTCGACCGCAATCAGCGTGCTGCCGCCTCGTCAGCGAATGATGCACGTCTACCAAGATCGGCCGGTCGCTGCCGATCTGATCGATCGACACTCGACGTCGCGCGCCGTGGACCGTCGGCAGGGTTCTCGCAGGGCACGGACTTCCTCGTGCTCGACGATCCGATGAGTCGTTGGCGTCGGTTCTGGGAGCTCATTGAGGACCCGCGATTCCCCCGAGAGCCCGACGAGCTCGAGGCCGCACCCCCCGTCCTTGTCATCGCTCCTCGCCGATCCCGGCCGCTACCTCGAGCGGTATTCCCGGCCGGCCAAATCTTCGCTACGCTGTGCCTTTCGGCATGGCGGTCGTGTAGTCACGCGACGCGCTCGAGCGCGGGGCCTAGCTTGCGTCGACCGTCCGACGGCTGGCTTGGGGAGGCACGAAATGCAGCAGAGACAAGGCGGCGCGACGAGAATGTCGGGCGATGGCGTCCTACACGCTCAACGAGGCGGCAGTCGCCCACGCTCGACGTCTCATCGACGCGCGCCAGTACGTGCTCGACAGCGATTGGGGTGACGTCCAGCCCCGCGCTGACGATCAGAACCGGTTCCTCGAGTCGCACTCGTGGGACGACTACGCCGCCTGGCATCTCGGCCTGACCGAGGGTGCGCCCGACGAGACGAAAGGCCGATACGCCTTCGTCTACGGCGACCTCCGTCGCGTCCACCGAACTGGACTGATCGCCTGCGTGTATCGGGCCGCGGAATGGCGACACAAGGCGATCGAGCTCGCTGCCCACGACCTACTTCAACACCTCGACCACACCTCAGCGTGACCTGCCTGCCGGAGTGTTTCACCGGTCACCACCAACGGCGCAAGCACCCCGGCACTTACCACCGCATCGTGAGACTGCAGGGCGCTGCAACGTACCTAACGACGAACGGGGTATCCAGAACGGCGGTACCGAAGGACGCTGGTCACCAGCCGACGAATGCGCCAGGACGGCATCGACGTGTGCCTGGTGATCCGGCGATCGGAGACACTTTGTGACTTGGGTTCGGTCAGAGCAGAGCGGCGGTGAGCGCGGCGGCGACCCACTGGCCGTAGTGGTCGGCCGTCCAGCTTCGTTCGATGACAAGCAGTTGGTAGAGCTCGGCGGAGTTGTAGGTCCACAGGGTGTCGCGGGCGTCGTCGATGGTGACGTCGTTGCGCAGGTGGCCCCGCTCGTGGAGGGCGGTGGCAAAGATGGTCGGGAGGCGTGGCTGCAGCTCTGTACACAGCACGGGCGTCGGGGTCGGCGGTGGCTGCGTCACGGATGACGAGGTGGAGGGGAGTGAGGGGGGCGAGGTGGCGAGGAAATCGCCGTAGAGGCGGAACATCGTCTGCGGTCTGGCTCATCGTGACCTTGGACAGCGTCGGACGAGCATCGGAGCGGTTCCACCGCGACCGAGTCGAGCCGGCCGTGCTTACCGTGTTGCAATCGATCGGTGTGAGCGACCTGCCAACCCACGATCACGAGGTGCTCGACCTGATCGACCTGCAGGTTGCGTCATGAACGACACGCTCGATCCTGCTCCCACGCACGCGATGCTTGCGACCTTTCACATGGATCTGTCAAGAGAGGCTGAGCAACAAGAGGGGCTGAATCGGATGATCGTGCCCAGCGTCCGGTCGGCGCGAGGTTTCGTGTCGGGTTGCTGGACATTGGATCGTGCGAAAGAGTGAGAGCCTCGCCATGATCACGTTCGACTCGATCGAGGCGGCGCAGGGTCTTGCCGCCGATGTTCAAGCGACTACGTCTCAGCAGTTGGCCGTGGGCATCGAGTTGCTATCGATCCGTGTTGTTGAGGTGTCGGCGAACGCATAGCCGCCGAACCGCGCTCACGGAACGGTTCGCCACAGCCACGCACAACGACTGAGCGCTGGGTGCTGACACGCAATGGACGACTGCTCGCCAATGAGGTGGCCGTCCGACTGCGCTGACGATCACCCTGCCCAGCCGCAGGCGTTCTGCAGCGGAGCGAGAGCGAACAGGCCGGCCTCGGTGACCGCACCGACGTTCGTCGTGGTGTAGATCCCCGCCTGCAGTAGCGAATCCCACTCGGCGTAGTACTGGGCGAACGCGGCCTGCGCCAACTGGCTCTGCACCTGCGACGCCTCGGAGCTGAAGAAGTCGCGGGTCGCTTGAATCGCCTGACGCAGGCTCTCGGTGAACGGCTGACCATCCGCCGGGTACTCGACGCCGATGAACTGGTCACCCTCCCAGATTGTGTCCTGGAGCAGCGCACAGTCGTTGGCAAGCAACGTACGCTCGTTGTCGGCCGGTCCGTCGGTAGGAATGTCTCTTCCTTCGCCGTAGAGGTCGCAGCCCCAGACGATCCACGTGGCCTCGCCCGCTTCGATGTTGATCCACGCCTGGTACCCGGAATGCTCGACCTCGGGCAGGAACGGTCCCTCGACACACGCCCCGCCATTGAACGTCGCGTCGCGGAGTTCGATGCCGGCAGCCGCTGGCACGATGCGTTCGCGTCCGTTGTTGTTGACGACGAGATAGTTGACGTCGGAATCGGTGGCGCCGTTCGGGAGCAGGATGGTTGCGGTGCCGTCGGCGAGCACGCCGGCGGCAGCTTCCGGAGTGAAGATGCACAGCAGATCGACAGACAGCGGTTCGCCGGCGAGTGGCGGGTCGACGAAGACCGCCCAGATCCCGTCGGGGATGACGTCGCCGATCGAGCCGTCGGCGCCACATCCAGTACCGCGCACCGGCTCGGAACCGAGCTGTGGCACGTCGCCGAACGCGGGGTACGGGAACACCGGGACGAACCCGGGCACGGTCGTGATCGGTGCGCCAGTGTGCTGGATCGAGTTGACAATCGCTGTCCAGGTCGCGTCGGCGGCGCTCGCCGAGTAGTAGTCGGCGAACAACGACCCGCTGCCATCGTCGAATCGTGCCCACAGCGACGTACGGGCCTGCACGGGCGCCCACGAACAACCCGACGTCGCGCCCCACCGCCCGGTCAGCCCGTTGGCGGCGTGATCACCTTCCTCGAAGGTGGTGCAGTCGACGCCGTAGTCACCGTAGAACTCGCCCTGATCCGCCGCTTCGACGGTCGGGTACGCCTGGACGACGAGCGACGGCACGACGGCGGAGCCGTCCACGTACTGCTCACCCGTCGGGCTCGCGACGATCGTCGGCAGGAGCACGTCGTTGGGGAACTGTTCGTCGATACCGAGGTAGTGGTCGGTTGCCGTCGTCACCACCCAGTCCGCGGGCACGTCCACGCTGAACGCCCCAGTGTCGTCGACAACGGTGGTCATCACCGGCGGCTCGGTCTGGACGCCGGCGCCGGCAGCGGCGGCGAGCGGCGTGATCGCGGCGGCTGCCAGACCCACGAGGACGGCGATGCTGGCGGTGCGCAGCCGGAGCCGGACGATGGTGTTCACAGATTGCTCCTTCGGTCGATCGGAGTGAGGTTGTTGTCGGCGTGTCGGGTCCCTCAACGCAACTGACGCGCTGTCACCCGATTCCGTTCCGCGCCGGCGGCGACGACCGGCAACGTACACACTGCGGCCGGCGTGGCGGCACCCGAACGCCTCGCGGAACGTTTCAGCTGGTACGTGGCGCACCATTTGGGTGTGGTCGTGGAGGGGTGGCTACAGGTCGTCCATGACGACGGCAGCGAGCAGATCACACTCCCGAGTTGCCTCGCGTTCCATCCGCGGGTCGCAATGGCAGGGGTCGGTCGCCGTGCGTCCAACGCCGTCTCACGTGAGTGCGCGACATCGGTCCGCTAACCGTCGCAGGCCGCCCCGAGACGCCGCGCCAGAACGACCCTGGGTGCGCGACGGTGTTGGAGGGTGGGCTAGAACCTGTCGGTGGAGCCGGTGATCGTGGTGGTGGTCTCGGATGGCGTAGCCCATCGGGCGATGGTCGCGGAGTTTGGTCGTTATGAAGGCGACTACCGAGTCGAGGCGGTGAGTGACGGCGATGCGGCGCTCGTCCGGTTGGGTGAGCTGCGGTCATCGGGGGATGCGGTGGCGATGGTGGTCGCCGATCTCGCCATGGATCCTGTGGACGGGGTTGAGGTGTTGAGCCGAGTTCGTGCGGTGTCGCCGACGACCAAACGGATCCTGTTGCTCGATTGGGGGCTCCGACCAGATCAGATGGATGCCGTGGGGCGCGCTGCCACGTTGGGTCTGGTCGACTCGTTCTTGACCAAGCCGACGGGCCCCCGCGACGAGGAGTTCCACGGCGCGATCACCGGGAGCCTTGGCGATTGGGCGTGGACGACGACACCGTTGGTGGAGGCGGTGAAGGTGGTCGTCGATTCGGATCGTGGCCGTGGTGGCGAGATTCGTGACTTGCTCGAGCGTCTCGGTGTGCCGACAGGCGTGTACCCGGCGGAGTCGGCGATCGGCCGGGCGATCGCGAGCACGGCCGGACCAAGTGTGGCGTACCCGGTCGTCGAGGTGATGGGCGAGACGGTGCTCTCGGATCCGACGAACCGGCAGGTCGCCGCTGCGTTCGGAGCTGTCGTCGACGTCACCGACACTGTCTTTGACTTGGCCGTCGTCGGGGCTGGGCCAGCTGGATTGGGCGCCGCCGTGTACGCGGCATCGGAGGGGTTGTCGACGTTGATCGTCGAGGCTGAAGCGTTTGGTGGCCAGGCCGGGACGAGTTCGATGATCCGCAATTACCTCGGCTTCCCGGACGGCATCACCGGCAGGCAGCTCGGTCGCCGGGCGATCCTGCAAGCCACCAGGTTCGGTGCCGCGTTGGATCTGGCCCGCTCTGTCACAGCCCTCGAGGTCAGTGCGCCACTGCGACTG
Source organism: Ilumatobacteraceae bacterium (assembly GCA_963772825.1). Classification (GTDB taxonomy): domain Bacteria; phylum Actinomycetota; class Acidimicrobiia; order Acidimicrobiales; family Ilumatobacteraceae; genus Desertimonas. The sequence goes on from CAVYYX010000012.1 coordinate 23,405, forward strand.
GAGATGTCTGACGGCGCAGTCGCCACCGCGCACTCGGTCCTCCTCGCGTGCGGGGTGGCCTACCGACGACTCGGCGTCCCATCGGTTGAGGGACTCGTCGGCGCCGGCGTGTTCTACGGGGCGGCGACCGGCCACGCCCGAGCGCTCGCCGGCCGCCAGGTGGTCGTCGCCGGTGCCGGCAATTCGGGAGGTCAGGCCGCCCTGCACCTGGCTCGCTACGCCAGCCGAGTCACCATCGTCACCCGCGGGGCAGCGCTGGCGGAAACGATGTCGGCATACCTCGTCACCGAGATTGAGGCGAACCGCAGCATCGACGTGCGACCCGACACGGACGTTGTTGACGGCGGCGGAGACGGCATCCTGGAATGGCTCGAGATCACGAACCGCGTCACCGGCGAACGGTCGCGCCTCACCGCGTCGGGCCTCTTCGTGCTCATCGGTTCCGAGACCCGCACCGGCTGGTTGCCCACGGTGATCCAACGCGACGACCACGGCTTCGTGCTCACCGGCACCGACATCGACCTCGCCCAGTGGCCACTCGACCGCTCACCGTTCGCCCTCGAGACCAGCGCGCCAGGTGTGTTCGCAGCCGGCGATGTACGGGCAAACGGTGTCAAACGGGTGGCTGCCGCCGTCGGCGAAGGTGCGATCAGCGTTCCGATGATCCACCACTACCTCACCAACCGGTGACGCACAGCGCACACCGTCACCCCGGCGATCGTGTACGCGAGGCACCTTGTCAGATGGGCCATGCTGAAGGAGACTCTGGGGTCCTATCGACGGTCGTCGGTGCAATCCACGGGCCGGGGAGGTGCTGGTCGTGAAAGTCAGTCGGATCATCATGATCGTGTTCGGCGCGGTGCTTGCCCTGATCGGGTTCGCGTTGCTGGCCGGTTCCACGGCGGGAGTGGTCACGTACGCCACACAGCGCACGGATGGCTACTTCCAGACCGGAGAGGTCCGCCTGGCGTCAGCCACCGCTGCGATCACGTCCGACCAGGTCGACCTGGAGAGCGAACCGGGTGACGCTGACTGGCTGATCGAACGGGGCGCCCTCGGCTCGGTCCGGTTGACGATCGATCCGGGGAGATCGGGCACACCGATCTTTGCCGGGATCGGGCCGAGCGCCGACGTGGCGGCCTACCTCGACGGTGTGAGCCACGACGTGATCCGCGACTTCGAGCTGTCCCCTGACCGGGTCGAGTTCCGGCGAGTCGCGGGTGAGTCGACGCCAGAGCCGCCCGGCGACCAGACCTTCTGGGTCGCCCAAGTGATGACCGAACAGACTGACGAGCTGACTTGGGAGGTGGAGAGCGGCGACTGGACGGTGGTGGTGATGAACGCGGATGCCACTCGTGGTGTCGACGTCGACGCCCGGCTGGGGATCAAGGTGGACTGGTTGTTGCCGGCGCTGATCGGTCTCCTTGCCCTCGGGCTTGTGCTGCTCGCCGGCGGCGCGGTACTCGTGATCGTCGGCAGCCGCGGCCAGGCCCAGCCGGTTGGGCCCCTCCCCGCCGAGCCAGCGCCGTGGCCACCACCAGCCGAACCGGGCGCTGCCCCGATCGCCCCAGCGGTCGAGATCCGGTCGGCGGTCGAGCCGTACCCGCTCATCCTCACCGGCGAACTCAACCCTTCGCTCAGCAGAGGGTTGTGGCTCGTCAAATGGCTGCTCGCCATCCCGCACTACATCGTGCTCGTCTTCTTGTGGATCGCCTTCGCCGTCGTGACCGTGATCGCCTTCTTCGCCATCTTGTTCACCGGCCGCTACCCACGGGGGCTGTTCGAGTTCAACGTCGGCGTGCTGCGGTGGAGTTGGCGGGTCGGCTACTACTCCTACAGCGCCCTGGGCACTGACCGCTACCCGCCCTTCAGCCTGCAACCAGCCGACTACCCGGCCGAGCTCACCGTGCGATATCCCGAGCAGCTCAGCCGCGGGTTGGTGCTCGTCAAGTGGTGGCTCCTGGCGATACCCCACTACGTGATCATCGGCATCTTCGGCGGCGGCTGGTGGCTCGGCTGGTGGGAACCCACCGACGCACGATGGGCCGGCGACCGCCCCGGCCTGATCGGCGTGCTCGTGCTGTTCGCCGCGGTGGCACTGCTATTCACTGGGCGTTACCCCGCGACCATCTTCGATCTCGTGATCGGCCTCAACCGCTGGATCTACCGCGTCGTCGCCTACGCAACGCTGATGACCGACGAGTATCCACCGTTCCGCCTCGACCAAGGCGGCGGCGAGACCACCACACCGGACGGCGCGGCCGCTCCACCACCAGACTCGTAACGACGACGACGTCGGCTACGCCCCCCAGATGCGTCGCTCACGTCCGATCCCCTGATCGGATTGCCGGACCATCCTCGGGGAGCCTCCGGTAACGCTTGGGTAACGCGGCGACATCACGATGTGTCGCATGGCCACGTTCAACGAAGATGTCGAGGTCGTCGACCATGACTTCACGCTGGCGAATGCGTCCGGCGATCGCATTGTCCGCCTCGCGAGCAACGGAGGCGTCGAGATCCGCCGCAGCGTTGGCGGTGTGTTCTCCGACATCTTGTCGTTCGACGCAGCTGGGGCCCGGCTCGAAGTCGGAGCAGAGGGCAATGAGGGCGATCTCGTCATCCGCGACGACTCGGGTGCCGAGTCGATCCGCCTCAGCGGCGGTGACGCCGAGGTGGAGGTCGGTGCGGCAGGCACGCCCGGGGTCGTCGTGTTGAACGACTCCACCGGTGAGCAGTCGATCCGGCTGACGGCGGAAACGGCCACCGTGCGGATCGGCAACGTCGGCAGGGAGGGAGACCTCTTCGTCAACGACGCTGACGGGCGCGAGGTTGTGCACGTCGACGGTGCTTCCGGGCAGATCTTCGTCGGTGTGTCAGGCAACGAGGGTGCTGTCGTTGTCCGCGACGACGCCGGCGTCGAATCGATTCGCCTGGGTGGCGGCGAGGCCAACGTGACGATCGGCACTGCGGGTCGTGAGGGCGACATCTTCGTCAACGACGCCGAGGACCGCGAAGTCCTGCACTTCGACGGTGCGTCAGCCCAGCTGTTCGTTGGTGCGTCGGGCAACGAGGGCGACGTCGTCGTGCGGGACGGCACCGGCACCGAGTCGATCCGCCTCAGCGGCGGCAACGCCAGCGTGACGATCGGTGGCGCCCAGAACGAGGGCGACGTTTTCGTCTATGACAGCGCTGGTCGTCAGGTGCTGCATGTCGACGGTGGCTCGGGTGAGTTGTACCTCGGCGTCGAGGACAACGACGGCGAGTTGCACATCCGCGACACGAATGGACGCGACGCGCTGCACTTCAACGGCAGCACCGGAGAGCTGTTCGTCGGTGCCGAGGACAATGAGGGCGACATCCGTGTGCTCGACGGCAACGGCCGGGAAGTGTTCCACTTCGACGGTGGCACGGCCCAGCTCTTCATCGGTGCCGAGGACAATGAGGGCGACGTGCGGATCCGCAACGACGCCGGCAACGAGACGATCCATCTCAACGGCGAGACCGGCGACATCATCCTCAAGAACGGCGACGCCGCAGAGGACTTCGATGTGGTCGACCCGGACACCGCCGACCCGGGCACGGTGATGGTGCTCGATGACCACGGGCGGTTGCGACCATGTGCGACGGAACACGACCGCCGTGTTGTCGGGGTCGTCGCCGGAGGCGGTGACTACCGTCCGGGGGTCATTCTCGACCGCGATCCCGACAAGGGAACGCGGCGGGCGCCGATCTCGATCATCGGCAAGGTCGCCGTCCGGGCGGACGCCGGCGGGTTGCCGATTCGGGTCGGCGACCTACTCACGACCTCGGCGACGGTTGGTTGTGCGCGGCGAGTCACTGACCCGGCGAAGGCGATCGGGGCGGTGCTCGGCAAGGCGCTGACCCCGCTGAACGGTGGCGTGGGCATGGTCGACATGCTCGTAACGCTGCAGTGAGACGCAACGATGGCTGACATCAGCGTTCTCGATCTGCTCGACTGCGTCGACGCCGACAGCTCGCGTGATCGCTTCGTGCTGTTCGACCTGTTCGGCTTCCGCCGTGGCCTCGTGCCGCCCGACCCGACCGGGGTGACATCGTCAGTGTCATTACGTCAGCTCGCCGAAGGGCTCGATGGTGACCACATCAACGTCAACGTGATCGCCGTCGGGTTCGACACCTTCGCCGACCCGCAACCGTCGACGACCACGACCGGTGGTGCGGGTACCACCGACACCGTGAGCACGTCGCCACTCGATGACGCGTTGATCGAGCTCGACTACTGCGTCTACCGGATCCGCAACATCTATCGTCCCCAGGGCGTCGGCGTCGGGCGCGTGCTGCACTTCGAAATCGACAACGGCGATGCCGACGGGATGGCGGTCATCACCGATGGCGACGAAGCCGAAGACCTGTGGCGATCGTTCTTCGTCGACAATGACGGCATCGACGCCTTTGTGGTGCGCGCCACGTTGGTCGACGCCGCCGGCAACAAAATGCTCGGGTTGTCGCCCGTTGGCGGCGACTGCGACAAGGGGTCGAGGAACGACGGTCTACTGGCTGGAGCCGTGGACGACGTCGATGAGGGCATCTCGCGCACGTTCGCTCACGAGATCGGTCACTTCCTCGGCCTCGACCACAACCACACCGCCCTGCCCGCGGGGCCCTGCCCGACGACGTCCACCGCCCAGAACAACCTGATGGCGCAGACGGGCTGCGTGAACACCACGGGGCAAACCCTTCGTGGCGCCGTCCTACTCACCGGCACGCAAGGCAACCTGATGGATGACCACTGCTCGATACGGACGGCGTGCTCGTGACCGCCGATCCAATGAGCGTCAGCCGGATGACGACGCCGCAGCTGCGGACGCTCGCCCGCGCCACAACGTCGATCCCCGGTAGCGGCGATGCGCTGATCGAACTCGTCGCCCGCAAGCCGCGAGGGCTCGATCGGTTTCTGCAGGAACTCGCTGTCGACGAGCGGATCGACCAGTCGCTACGCCTTCAGGCCGTGACCACACTTGGGCGCAGCACGTCGCCGTCGTCACTCCAAGGTTTGCCGCGCAGCGCTCACGGTGGACGACCCGGACGTCGAGCAGCGGGCAATCGAGCGGCTCGGCAAGGTCGGAACGGCGGACGACATCGAACTCCTCCGCCGGCGCCGCAGCGGCAACCGGACGACGCAACGGGTGCTGCGCACTGCCAAGTCGTTTCTCTCGTACCGTCATCGGCTCGGCACCTACCGCATCGACGCCCCGAAGAACCGGATCGCCGCCGCCGACGACGCAGCAGACCCGATCCGAACGACGACACCGACGAGCAAGATGATCGACCGCATCGAGCTGGCCGCACCGCCGGTGCCCGGCATCAACCTCGTACCGACCCCACTGCGACGGCTGGTGTGCGGCGGCGGCGAGTACGCCCTGATGTGGAACAGCGAGTTCGCCGGCGCCGCGGCGGCAACGCTCGCCGACCAGCAGGGAATCCCCGCCGTGCTCGTCGAGTTCAACAACGAGACCGGTGTCTACTCGCCCGGCTACTACCTGTTCGCCGACCCCACGGGCCACGGCCGGGTGCGGCTCGCCGGGTTACGGGGATCCGGGCACGTAGGACTGGTCGGCAGCGCAACAATCGACGCCGACCAGCTTCGATTCGAGATCAACGCCACCGAGACACCCATCGAGCATCCGCTCACCGTCAGCGGAAGCTACGACCTCGACAGCGCGGCCGTCCGCTTCGAGGTCGCCAACGTCGAGTCTCGCTTTAGTCAGACCCAACAACGACGACGCGAGCGGCCGCGCCTCGTTCGGCAGCCTTCGTAGTACGGCGTCCAAGAGTGCGGCACGGGCCGGCCGTCCACATTCACCCGATCCGTTCCGTGGCGTTCGTTGAGGCGGCTAATCGCCTCCAGGGTGGTTCAGGTGCAGCAACCTGGCGCCAGCGTCTGGGCACCGGCACATCTCAGGATTTCGGTGGCGTGTGCTCGCGTGGCGCGCCCGTGACAGAGTCTGGATCGCCACCGAGGTGCGGTGGCGAGAAAGGGGAGTAGTCATGAGGATCGCATTGGTGCATGGTGCGTGGGCGGATGGTTCGTCCTGGGCGGCGGTGATCCGCCGTCTGCAGGCGGCCGGTCACGACGTGATCGCTCCCCAGCTCCCACACACTTCGTTGGCGGACAACGTCGCCAAGCTGCGCCACGTCCTGACGTTGCGGGCCGAGCCGACACTGGTCGTGGGGCACTCCTACGGCTGTCAGGTCATGACCGCGCTCGGAACGGACGCACCGAACGTCGTTGGGTTGGTGTACCTGGCCGGGTTCGGCCTCGATGAGGGCGAGTCCCTCGGTGCGTTGCTCGGCCAGGGTCCTCCGACGCCCGCCATCGCCAAGTTCCAAATCGACGATCAGGGCTTCGCCTGGCTGCCGGAGGACGCCTTCCTTCAGCATTTCGCTCCTGACGTCGACCCGGTTGAGGCCCGCGTGATGTTCGCCGTCCAGCAGCCTCTGGCTGCTTCAACACTCGAGGACGTGATGACGACGCCGGCATGGAAGACGTTGCCGACTTGGTTCGCCGTCGCCCAGCACGACGAGGTCATCCCTGCTGATGCCGAGCGGCTGTTCGCGCAGCGGATGGGCGCGACCACCGTCGAGTTGGACTCGAGCCACGTCGTGATGATCTCGCACCCCGACGAGGTGACGACCCTCATCCTGTCAGCCGTCGACGCGGTGTAGCGACGAGCCCATCGCCGCCGCGACTGCCGACGACGACGGATGATGACGTCACCAGGAGGTTGCGGGGCCGATCCGGACTCCTGACCAACGGCTACGAGTCTTCGTCAGCTCGACGCTGGCGCAGCTCGCTCAGGGGCGGACGATGTCGGCGTCGACGATGTCTGTCTCGTCTGGCCGGGGAACCGCCGAGATGGGTTGCCCATCGGGCTCGAGGAAGATGCACTCGCCAGGGCAGCGTTCGACAGCATCGATGGCGGCTCGTTCGTAGCGGCGCGGCACGGCGACGCTTGGGCTGTCGGGGTCAGTCATCACCGTCATCCCGTCGCGGACGTAGCCGATGCCGTCATCGAGCACGATGAACAGCTCGGGACAGTGGTCGACGCACCTCCCGGCGCCCGTGCAGCAGTCCTGATCGATCCAGACTCGCATCGTCAGCACCTCCTCGCCACGCTCCGATCGTACGGACCTCCAGGACGGCGACCTGGACGAATTCTGGAGCTCAGCCACGCCCGACTCTGCATCGATGTCGCTTTGAGACTGTCATCAGTCAGGGACGGGTACGTCATGTCGCAGAGAAGGCGAAGAGGTTGATCGTGGCGAAGCTTTCAGCGAAGAAGCGGGCCGAGCTCAAACCGTCGCAGTTCGGGTTGCCTGAGAAGGCTCGTACCGAGGAGGCCCGCAAGGAATCCGGGAACTACCCGATGCCCGACAAGGGTCACGCCATCAGCGCGGTGCGTCTCGCCAAGAAGAACCGCAAGGACGGCAACCTGTCGACGAAGGACTACAAGCGCATCTCTCGTAAGGCGAGCAAAATCCTCAAGGGCGACTAGCAGCACGCTCGAGACGAGGCCTCAACCTTGGGACGGAAATTGACGCCGAACAGCGCACCAGACCGACCGAATCGCCGTTCGGTCGCCGCCGCCGCATCTGGGCGCGATCCGTCTGATCCCGTATCTGGGCGCGATCTGTCTGGACACTCCAGACAGATCGTGCCCAGATCTCGGCGACCGTGGACGTCGCCACTGGCATGCGATCACTCGAATGCATCGCGGCGGAGCTGGCGGACCTGGCGCACGATTCGGACATCGCGATCCGAATCGCCAAGGGACCCAGGCGCGGTGGTCGAGCAGCGGTCCGACACCGCAACGACGCCCGCGTCGTGCGCTGACATTCCCGCGTCGGCGCGCTCCTGTGCCCGCGACTGGCCGGCTCAGGACTCCGGGTCGTTCATGAACTGCCACACTTCGTGCGGGCACCGGCAGCACACGGCGAAGCGTGCGGCCCACTCCAGTGCAGCGTCCGCGGGAGCTCAAGGACGGAGAACGGGCTGGAGAGCCGCTCGTTCCCGGGTAGGCACACTCGAGGACGATGACGTCGCCTCGACGCGGACCGGGGCCACGCTCTCGTCGATCCCACCGCCGAACACCCAGACGCCGGCGTCCTTGGCCTGCTGGGCGACGGCGTGTGTCTCCCGGCCGACGAGCTCCCACTCGTCGTCGGCGACCTCCATCGCGCGGCTGGGGAACGAGATCAGGTACTTGGTCATCCAGGGGCTCCTCGGGTGCACGGACTGGTTCGTCCGGAGGACTGACACGGCTCGCCTCCGGAAATCATCGGTAGTCGTGCCCGCGTCAGCGGGAGTCGCAGTCCGGCCTGCCCTCGAACGACGTGCACCTCACGTGACCGTATGCATCCGAGATCGCCGGCTCCGGGGTTGTCGGCCGACCCGCGCAGCGATCGCTTGCTGTGGCGAAAGCGCGCCGAACGTTCGCACCGAATGCTGCGCAGCGTGGCGAGCCACGAGAGAACGCTGGCATCACCGTGCGGGCGGAGGTCGTGCAGCGCGTGGAGTCGGGTACGGGACATACACAAGGTAAAGTTCAAGACACAAGAGTAGATCAGCTAGATTCGAGGCTGCCGTCGAGACATGAGCTCAATATGAATCTGGTGGTGGATCGAACAACGCCAGCTCTGCAGCATCGGGGGGCTGGAAGATGGCTAGCCACTCGTCGAGGTCGGTGCGACCGATCGGTTCGTTGTCCCAGGGTGGCGCCGAGTTCCGTGCCTCGATGCGCCGCCAGAGTTCGTCGGTAGGCACTTCGACGTAGTGCAATTCGACGCCGACACCAAGGCCACGAGCGACTGCTCGCATCTCGTCACGTTCGATCTGCGCCCAGAGCTAAAAATCGAGCACGACGCTCAGGCCGAGGCTGAGGATCTCTTGGGCCAGGCGCCAGAGTTCCTGTTCGATCTTCTCCCCGGTGGATCTGTCCCACGGACTCGAGCCAAGGGCCCACAACCACTCATCCTTCGTGAGCCGCACGGCGCTCCGCTCCGTGGCTAGCTGCCTTGCAAGTGTGCTCTTACCCGCCCCGAGCAACCCGCAAGTGAGAATCAGTAAAGCCTCGCTCAAGGTAAATTACGATGACATGCCGAGCGGAGGCCGCCCACATCGGCATCGGGGGCTCCGTCACGGGCATTCGGTGCTAGCTGTGCAGCTGCTCGAGGAGTGCTCGAACTCTGTTGTCGATCTCGTCACGGATGCTGCGCACGGCATCGAGCGGTTGCCCGGCCGGGTCATCGAGCTCCCAGTCTTCGTATCGCTTGCCGGGGTAGTACGGGCAGGTGTCACCGCAGCCCATCGTGATGACAATGTCGGAGGCTGCAACCGACTCATCGGTGAGACGCTTGGGGATTGCCCGGTTGGTACTGAGGTCGATGCCGATCTCTCGCATCGCGGTGACGACGGTGGGGTTGATCGTGTCGGCGGGGGCGGTGCCTGCGGAACGCACGACGACGTTGTCTCCGGCGTAGTGGGTGAGGAGGGCGGCGGCCATCTGTGAACGCCCGGCGTTGTGGACGCACACGAACAGCACCTCGGGACGTTCAGACATGATCGATCTCCGGAGTTGTTGTCGGGTAGAGCACGCTGATCAGTACGAGTGCGATGGCGGTGCCGATGAGTTGCATGACGATGAACATCGGCACCGAGGATGGCGTGATTCCGGCGAAGCTGTCCGAGAGCATGCGGGCGATTGTGAGTGCGGGGTTGGCGAAGCTGGTTGAGGAGGTGAACCAAGACGCGCCAGCGATCCAGAGCCCAACCGCGTACGGCGACGGCGTTGGCGCGACCGGTGCGTAGGCAGCCATAGATCACGAGCAGCAGACCTGCTGTGGCGACGACTTCTGACAGCCACAGGGCACCCGAGGACCGGTCCTGCGTGGACAGTTCGATGGCGGGCAGGTCGAACATCAGGTTGGCAAGAATCGCTCCGGCGCAGCCGCCGAGAACCTGTGCGACGACGTGGACACCGGCGTCGACGGTGGTGATCGTGCCGTGTGCGCGGGCAACGAGTGTCACGGCGGGGTTGAAGTGGGCACCCGACAGGGAACCGAAGATCAGGATCAACGCGATCAGCGCCGCGCCGGTCGCGGCGGCATTCTCCAACAGTTGCAGCCCAACATCGGAGGGCGACAGGCGCTCGGCCATGATTCCGGACCCGACCACGGCGACGACGAGCAGGCCGGTGCCGAGCGTCTCGGCGACGATGCGAGGCAGTCGCTCACCGCCCCGGTACTGCTCGTTCAGGCGTCGGCGGGACAGCATGCATCGTCGGTCCCGCATGCCATCGCAGGCGCGTCGGCGAGCACGGTGTAGAACTCCCAGGCGTTCTCGGGTCCCTTGACCCAGGTCTTGTCCTGCACTGCGAAACAACAGGACACGTTGTCTTGGACGTGCTGGTCGAACCCCAGTTGGTGAGCGCGGGCGATGACGGCGGCGACCTCGTCGGTGGTCTCGACTTCGACGCCGACGTGGTTCAGAGTCCCCGGCTCGCCGGCGTTGGCGAACAGCACCAGCTTGAGAGGCGGATCGGCGATCGCGAAGTTGGCGTAGTCGTCGCGAATCTTGGCGGGCGGTGTCTGGAACAGCTTGGTGTAGAAGGCGATCGAGGCGTCGAGGTCATCGACGTTGAGGGCGAGTTGAACACGGGACATGAGGAGCCTCCTGGTTTACATTGACGAATGTCGATGCAGTGACGATACCGAGTAAATCGAGGACTGTCAATGGATTCTTTCGATCAACGTCGATACAGTCGACACCATGATCAAGGCTGCTGCCGTGCTCGATCCGATCGCTTGTTGCACACCGGTCCGTGTCGAGATGGTCGATGAGGCCACGGCTGAGATGTTGGCGCGGTCGCGCCGCCTGTCGATCCGATCCGCCTGCGACTGTTGAGTTGCATCGCCTCGCCGAGCGACGAGGTGTGTGCCTGTGACCTGATCGAACCGTCCGGGCGCTCACAGCCGACCGTCAGTCACCACATGAAGATCCTCGTTGATGCTGGACTCGTCACCCGTGAGAAGCGTGGATTGTGGTGTGGTACCGCCTCGTACCGGAACGCCTCGACGCACTCAGATCAGTGCTGCGCTGACTGGCCTAGTTTCGAGTCTGTGGTCCGAACCGATCCCGATCTTCACGGCGATGAACTCACGCTGCTCGTGCAGTTCCTGGACTTCCACCGGGCGACACTTGTGCAGAAGGTCGAGGGACTGTCGGTCGATCAGCTCCGAACCCGCGCCGTGCCAACTTCAGAGATCACGCTGGCCGGAGTGCTCAAGCACTTGGCGCTCGTCGAGGACGACTGGTTCCAGTCAAGGCTCTTCGGTCGCAGCGACATCGAGCCATGGGCGAGCGCGCCGTTCGACGATGACCACGATTGGGACTGGCACTCAGCCGTCGAGGACTCGCCGAACTACCTGCTTGACCTGTACAGCTCCGCCTGCGCCCGCAGCCGTGCTGCTGTCGCCGAAGCCGGTGGAAACCTCGAGCGAATGTCCGTAGAACCCGACCGCCGCACCGGCGGCCACTTCTCCCTACGCTGGATCCTGATCCACATGATCGAAGAGACCGCCCGTCACAACGGTCACGTTGACCTGGTACGCGAGGCGATCGACGGCTCGACTGGCGAGTAGCCAGCGCCGCAAGGCCGACCACCGCCCGCGTCACCGTCGGGACCGCTCAAGCGTCGTTGCGCATCGGAGAGTGTTGAACTAGGTCGATGCGCCTCGAGCCGCTCTACCGCATGGTGTTCAATTATCCCCACGAATGGAGCGTCGCCGTCGGCGCCGAAGGAACCGAGAGTCAGAATCTGTTCCTCGCCGAAGGTCGATGCGACGGGCGCATCAGCGGACCGATGCGCGGAGCCAATCACCCTCGTCGCCGGGGAGACGGCACCTTCTGCCCGGACCTCCATGGCGTGATCTCCACCGACGACGGCGCCACGGTGCTGTTCCAGTGCGGCGGTTACGGTCGCACCTATCCCGTCGGCGCCCGCCAGATCGTGTGCTGGCTTACCCACGTGTGTGACGACGAGCGCTACCGCTGGCTGAACGACGTCGTCTGTGTCGGCACGGGCGAGGTACGCCCCGCCGGGCTTGTCATCGACGTCGCCGAGCTGCTGTGGGAGCCCCCGCCATCGGACTGGGCAACACACCATGGCGCTCAGAACGAGTGGCCCGAACGACGATGACTTGGCCGCCGCGACGCGCCGATCGGCATCTCCATCACCTAGACGTCGTCGGGACCCGACGCGGTAGGCGCTCTCTGTGATCGCCGCGGCTGCGGCAGCGGTGATCCGGCAGTCACGGCGGCGAACTGCTCCCCGCCCAACGCCTCGGCGCTGGGTACAACCCAGGCACGCGGCGTGGGCAGTTGATCAGTCGTCGCCGACGCTCGACAGCCGGTAGTTGTCGCGGATGTAGTCCTCGGTCCAGAGGTACGTCGTCTGGATAACCCACGCGCCGGTGCCGGCCTCCTGCAAGATCTCGATGTCGGGTACGTCATCCTCGCCGATCCATCGCTGGCCGGGTTCGATCCTCACGTCGTCGCTCACGGCGCCAACGTATCCCGTTCCGGTCACCGCCGGCTGGGAAACGCGCATAAGTCGCAGCCGCGTGGACCGGCGTCGATGGTCGTAGCCGCCCGACGTCGAATCCTGTATGGCCCCGTTCGTCGGTGGGCAACAACCGCGGCGAACGCATGGAGGCGATCATGAACGACCAAGCACCCGGCCCGGCGCTCCCGCCTGTAGTCGACAGAAAGACCTGGCAGGAGGCCCGAGAGGCACTGTTGGTCCGGGAGAAGGCGCACACCCGCGAAGGGGACGCGATCGCAGCGGCGCGGCGGCGGCTGCCGATGGTGGAGGTCGACGCCACCATCGAGGTCGTCGGTCCGGACGGACCGATCACGATCCTCGACGTCTTCGAAGGCCGCCAGCAGCTCATCGCGTACTTCCACGCCTGGTGGCCCGACCGACCCGCCGCGGAGCAATGCGAGGGCTGCACGTTCTTCAACAGCCAGGTCCGCGAGCTGTCCTACATCCACTCCCGCGACGCCACGTACGCCACGCTCTGTAAAGGCCCGTACGAAGAAAGCGTCCGCTACCGGGACTTCATGGGCTTGGACATGCCGTGGTACTCGGTCGAGAAGACGGCGGCGCAACTCCTGGAGGGTCGCGACTGGCAGCGCCACCACCTCGTCTGCTACGTCCGCGACGGCGAGCGGGTGTTCGAGACCTACTACACCGGCGGTCGCGGCGTCGAGATCATGGCCCCCACCCACGGGCTGTGGGACATGACCGTCTACGGACGCCAAGAGACGTGGGAGGACTCACCCGATGGCTGGCCCCAGCCCTGGGGTGACGCCAAGAACCCCGAAGTCTGGCGTACCAACGGACGCCCCATCGCCCAGTGGTCCCGCATCGAAGCCGGCCGCTCCGACGAGCTGACCTAAGGGTCAGCCGACCACCATTGGAGCACGGCGGACTCGTCGGACGATCGCCCTCCGACAACTCGAGTCAGCGGATCTGAAACAGCGTCCTGAAGGCACTGACTTGCCGTTGCTACGGGACACGAGCACCGAACGACGAGATGAGTAACGGTGGCGCTGCGAGACCTCGAGCACTCGACCGTGCCGCTGCACGCGTTGGTCGACGACGGTGCTTGCCGGACGGTCGGAGTCAGGTTGGCCAGCGGAGCACTTCGCCGTCCCCGCCCAACATCGCCGTGCCTGGAAGCACACGTAGTCGCCACGGCTCCAGCCTCCACGCAGCGAACGCCGAAGACGTTGGGCCACCTGACCACGCTGGCACGATCGCTGGGTCGTAGCCGACCGGTGCCGGGGCGTTCTTGAACCGCTCCCACACCCATCGCCGCGTGTCATCGTCGAACTCCCATTGGACGCGACACTCTGCCGTACACGTGTCGTGACTCGCCGTCCAGTACGTCACCGACACGTACGGGCTGCGCTCGAGGTGGGCGCGCTTCATCCGCGTCGGCCCGGTGGCGATCCAGCCGACCAACGACACTCCGTCCCACTGCCACAGCGGGTGCAGGATCCGACCGCGAGGCCGGTCCTGGGCATCGACCGTCGCCACCGTCGCCCACACGATCCGGTGCGCCATCTCGACAAACGCCGCGGCGGTGGTAGCGAGATCACTCATCTTCAGATCGTCCCACGCCCGCAGTCGCGTTGACGATGGAGTTGCGCCGCCACGCCGCCGGCGCGCCCTGTTGCGGAGGCGTCGCCCGCGTGCACTCCGAGTAGAACACCGAACCACGCCGGATCCGGCGCTCCGGCCAACCCGCTCATCACAGATCGAGGAAATCAACGCGTCGAGGTTGACTCGCACTCGCCGCGCCAGCCCTGCGATGATTTCGACTGGAACGGTGGGTCAGAACTGCCATGGATTCGGTCGCAACCCTCACGGAGGGTCTCGCCATGGGCGAATCGGCCCGCTGGCACGATGAGCGGTTCTGGTGTTCGGACTGGGTTTCCGGCGAGGTGCTCAGCGTCGCCGTCGACGGTGCCGACGTTGGCAAGCCCACCATCGTCACACGATCCACGTCGTTCCCGTTCTGCTTCGATTGGACGACCGACGACGAGCTGCTTGTGACCGGTCGTCGAGGAGTCGAACGGCTCGGGCCTGGCGGGCGTCTCGTGCTCCACACCGACCTGTCGCACCTGTCCGAGTACGGATGGAACGAGATCGTGGTCCACCCGTCAGGTGCCGCCTACGTCAATGGCATCAACTTCGACATGATGGGCGCCGACGGTATGAACTTCGAGCTGGGATCGAAGCGTGGACTGATCGCCGTCGTCACACCGGGCGGCGGCACTCGGATCGTCGCCGACACCGTCGCCTTTCCCAACGGCATGGCCATCACGCCCGACGGTGCCACCCTGTTCGTCGCCGAATCGTTCGCCTCGCGGGTGGCCGCCTTCGACGTTGAGGAGGACCACAGCCTCACCAATCGGCGGGTGTGGGCCGAGATCGACGGCGGCGCCGACGGCGTCAGCCTCGACGCCGATGGTGCGTTGTGGTGTGCCACACAGGGCGGCGCGATCCGGCTGGCGCAGGGCGGCCAGATTCTCCAACGGATCGAGCTCGACCGTCCTGCCTTCTCCGTTGCCCTCGGCGGACCAAACGGGACGACGCTGTTCATGGTCGCCAACAAATGGAACGGCCCCGAGAACATCGGCAAGGGCCCTCGCACGGGGGTGATCTACATGACCGAGGTCGACGTCCCCGCAGCCACCCGCCGGAACCTCGGCTGACGGTCACGACCCGCAACCGAATGACAGCCACCGATTGACGCCCGCCCGTCGGCTTGATCGCGCCCACTGCTACGTCACAACGTGGTGCGACTACGACGCGTGGTCGGCTGCGACCGACGAGCGCGTGCAGGGTTGGAAGCAATCCAGAACGAGACCCGATGTGTCTGCCGATCGCCGAGGTCGTGCCTTGTGGGTCAAGCTTCAGAGCATGAAGCCGTCGGGCTCGACGCCGAGCAAGACCTTCCCGATCGTTTCGTAGGTGGGCGGGGCGACGAAGAAGTGCTGAGTGATGGCGTGGACGTCGCGAAGCCGTCGCTGGAGCGGGCTCGACGCGAACACGGAGGTACTTCCGGCGGCGGTGTACATGAGGTCGACAGCCTTGGCGGAAGCGGCGGTCGCGTGAGTTGTGGCGAGACGGAGCGCGGCACGCTGCTCAGCAGTGGCGACCACGCCGGACTGCACCTGGTGCCAGAGCACCGTCGTCTCCTCGTGGAGGAACGCGCGGGCGGCGCGGACCTCGGCCACCGCTTCGCAAACCACGAGCTGCGTGGTCGTACGCGACGCCAAGGTCGTGGCGGAAGGACCGAACGGCGTCTTGGTGACGTGCGAGGCCGACGACGTCGTCGATCGCCGCCTGGGCGATACCGAGCGCGCACGCAGCGATCCCGATCGAGAACAGGCCGACGAGCGGGAAGCGGAACAGCGCACCGTCCGCGACGGGTTCGGGCAACGGGAGCGGGAACGTTCTCCTGGCCGGAACGAAGACCTCGACGACTTCGACGTCGTGGCTGCCCGTGGCGCGAAGACCGACGGTGTCCCAGGTGTCGATGATCTGCCAGTCGGCCGCCTCGATGAACGTCACCACGATCTCCGGGCCGTCGGACTGTCGTCGCCATCTCGTCGCCGTGGAACACGATGCTCGCCGGCGCCAGCCAGGTGCACTGGTGGCAGTTGCTGACGAAGGACCAACGGCCGCTGACGATGTACCCACCGTCGCGCTCGACGGCGCGCCCGGCAGGGGCGAAGACGCCGTTGGCGACGGTGTCGACACCGCCGGTCTCGCGTGCTCCGTCGGTCGGCAAGAAGGAGTGGAGCGCGCCCGCGATCGCCGCTGTTCAGCGCACACCAGGCCGCCGAACCATCGTGCCGGGCGAGCTCCTCGATGGATGCGAGCACCGCGGGTGGATCCACTTCGAGCCCACCGAGGTCCCGCGGTCGGCAGAGCCGGAAGAAGCCCGCTTCCGTCAATGCCTTCGTCGCCGCGGTCGGCAAGCGGCGCTCACGCTCGCCTTCCTCGGCTGTCTGGCGGAGTCACGGCGCCGACCCGGCGTGCTGCGGCGACGAGCGTGTGCTCGTGCTCGCCCGGCATCGCCCCGCCCGGCCGTCTGCTCGATGCAACGTCGGTCATGCTCATCATTCGCCGGTGGTGGGATCGACGATCGACGAGATCGCGTTGACGGCGGTGACAGGGACGCCGACGCGGTCAGAGTGCTCGCGGATCGCAGCCTCGTCCTCGGCGACATACACGCAGTAGACCTTGTCGCCCGTCACGTAGCTGTGGAGCCACTGCAGCTCGCGGTGACATGTCAGCGAGTGCCTCGTTCGTCTTGGCGGCGACGGTGTGTACCTCGGCGGCGGTCAGCGATCGCGGCGCCGGGCAGCACGCGCTCGATCACGAATTTGGGCATGGTCGGTCGGTCCTTTCGCTCGATGGTCGACGCGTCGACGGTACGGGTCGAGCGGGCCGCGCCGCATCGGGCGCTGATGTGCAGATCGCTCCCGACGCTGATGCGGTGTTCTGTGCAGTACCGGCGGGCGGCCTACACCAAGGCGTGCTCGTGAGCGAACGAGGTGGCCGCCGATCGTGACGAGATGCCGAGCTTGGCGTAGATGTTGGCGACGTGCCTCGCCGCGGTCTTCTCGCTGATGAAGAGGTGGGCCGCGACCTCCCGGTTCGACCGACCGGAGGCGACCAGGCGAAGCACCTCCACCTCGCGGGGCGTCAACCCGCCGGGCGGTGCATCGCTGGCATCGAGAGCCCGGAGGTCTGGTTCGGCCCGCAAGCCGGGCGAACACCGCTCCTCGCTGCAGCGCACTCGCGGGAGGCAGCGTCGTCGTCCGCGAGCATGCGGTACGCCTTGGCGAGCAGCGCGCGCGTGCACGCCACCTCGTACGGCACGTCGAGCTCCTGCCACGTCGCGAACGCCAGCCGCAGAGCTCCCAGCGCCGGCACGGGCTGGCCTCTGAGCGACGCTGACCGCGCCTCGGCAACGATTCGCACATCGCTCGCAATCCGTCGCTCTCGAACTCGGCGGCGATCTCGGCGACCTCTGCGGCGGCAGCGTCGGCGAGATCGACGTCGCCCGCTGCGAGAGCGATGTCGACCTGTGCCGCGAGCAGCCGTGCTCGCTCCAAGCGGCCGCCGACGCAGGCGACCAGCGCAGCGTCGATCGACGCGGACGCGGCGTCCGTCCGCCCCTGAGCGAGCCGCAGCAGGGCGAGCCCCGGCTGCGGATCCCGGCCCGCCTCATGGGCGCGCAGGTAGGCCTCCTCGGCAGCGGCGGTATCGCCGCGGTCGGCGGCGGAGCTCACCGATCGCGTAGAGCCCGTCGGCGACGGCGAACACGTCGATTCCGACCGAGATCCCGGCACGCAGTCGACAGCCGCGGCCTCGGCGTCGTCCCACGCACCTGTCAGGTCGAGAATCTCGACACGATGCACCCGGCAGATCCCCGGATACAGCGACGTAGCAGGCAGCGGCGCGCACCACCGCGACATCGCCTCGGTCCACTCCTGGGCGCGACGCAGATCGACGAGCTCGTGGCAAGCTTCGAGCAAACCGCAGTAGATCACGCCGGTCCAGATCGGCTTCAACTCGTCCGACAGGGCGGCGAGCATCGACTCGTCGAGCATGGCCAAACCCTCACGCACGCGTGCCTGTTTCACCAACGCCCGGCCCTCGTAGTACACACCGAGGGCGACGAGGGACTCGTCCCCGAAGCGGGCGCCGAGGTCCTGCATCCGCCTCGCACGACGCCGACGCCGCGACCGGGTCGACAGCCAGCAGAGATGGGATCTCCAGGTGCAGGTGGTAGCCGTGCTCAGGGCCCTCGTCGGCATTCGGACAGCAGCCGCACGCACCGTGACGAGCCAACCGTCTGCCTCGACGCCGGCCCCCTGAAACCGAAGGTGACAGGAGATCAGCAACGCTGACAACGACGCCTGACGTTCGTCACCGCTCTCGCGATGGAGGCGGTACGCCGCGGTGTACGCGACGACGCTCTCGTCGGGCTGTCCCAGCCAATGCGCAGTCTCGGCCGAGGGCATCGAAGTCGTCGCCGCGTCAGAGCCATCACAGGAGCGGTAGCCGGTGTACGCGAGCACTCCCAACGGCGATCGGCAAACGCCTCCCGAGCCCGTTCCAGCCGATCCATCGCAGCCATTCTGACCGCCAGTCTGCCAGTGTGCCCCAACTCCCCGCGGTGCCGATTCACCACGCCAAGCGTCGTGCGAACGAGAGCCACAGCAGGTCCGTCGACGGATCCATGGCGGCCTTCATGCCGTGCTCCGCAACCTTGGCGTCGGCCGTGAGCGCGAATAAACGACGTCGCTGTCAAGGGTGACCTGGGAGCCTTGATCGAGCTGATCAGGAGGTTGCCGTGGAGGACAGAGCCAGCGCGCCGGGTGTGCAGCACGCTTCCCAGGGCGAGCAGTCGTCGAAGGCGCTTGCCGAGCTGACGAGAGAGCTGGATGCGCTCGTGGCGTCGCTCGGAAAGTTGTCGACCGACGAACAGAGCTACCTACAGGACCGGTGGCGTCCGCAAGTGCGGTTCGCCAAGAAGCGTGTCGAGTCGAATCGGCACTGGTACTACTCGTGGCGCGTGCCAGCCGTGATCGGGGCCCTGGTTCTGCCGCCACTCGCCAGCCCTACCGTCAACGCCCCGTGGGCTCGATGGACGGCACTCGTCGTCAGCTTGATAGTCGCCATCTGCACAGCACTGGAGACGACGTTCCGATTCGGCAATCGCTGGCGGCTGTACCGCAGGATGCTCGACGAGCTCCGCTCGGAGGGCTGGGCGTTCGCCTATCGAGTCGGCCCCTACGCGTCACCGAAGGAGGCGACCTTCCGCCGATTCGTCAATCGCACCGAGACGGCCATTCGGCGATTCGGCGAGGAGTACATCACCGACGTGCTCGTCCTCGGCGTCGCAAGCCAACCGCCAACGACCGATCAACCGGGGGCACGCGACGATGAAGCCGAGAGCCTGGACGGCTCCTCAGACGGTGCTCGGTCCTGACAGAGAGGTGGAGTCGCGGTTGTGGGCATCGACGGGCCGACGGAAAGTGGTCGACCCATCCGCCATCGGTTGCGCTCCGAACCGATCGCACCGCTCGCCACTGTGGCGGGGGACAGCACTGCGAAACAGTCAGGAGGAAACAAGTGCCAAAGATTCACCCCAAGGTTGCGGCGGCGCTGCTTCCGGCTGCGGCCCTCCCCATCATTCTCGGGGTCGGCATGCCTGCCGGAACGGCCAGCGCGGCGAACTGCACCGACGGCTTGACGCTGATCAACCACTACCTCAGCGTCGGGGACGACGTGACGGCGTTCAAGCTCGCCGGCTACCTCCTCCTGGACATGATCGAGACCGGCTGCGTGTAGGCCAGGAGGAGAACCAAGTGTCCAAGATCCGCACCAAGATCGCCGCGGTGCTGCTGCCAGCGGCCGCCCTCCCCGTCGCCCTCGGCGCCGGCACTCCACCCGGAACGGCCAGCGCCGCCAACTGCGACGACGGCATCACGCTCATCAACCACTACCTCAGTGCCGGCGACTACGTCACCGGGTTCAGGCTCATGGGCTACCTCCTGCTGGATATCGCCGACACGGGCTGCTCGTAATCGAGCGCCCACGACCTGGGCCGCAACGCTGCCGAGCACCGACAGGATCTTCGCCGTCAGCCCGGCGGCAGTCATCGAACGAGTGATCCAAGCTGACCTCTTCGGCGCAACTGACCGGTGACCTCGTCACCGTGGATTTCCGTCGACCGTGTCGAGAAGCCCGCGGCGGCTCCGACTACCCGGGCATGACACAGGTGACCGCACAGATGTCGATCTCCCTCGATGGGTACTACACCGGGCCCGTCGACTACCGGGATCCCAAGGACATGACCGGCTGGATGCACGGGCCCGAGGCGCCGGGGTTCTTCCGGGTGACCCGCTGGGTCATCAACGCCATGGGTTGGCGGGAGCGCGTTGGCTACGCCGGGGGCGAGCGCTCGATCAACTCCGAGATCATCGAGGAGACCTTCGCCGCCGCCGGGGCCTACGTGATGGGCCGGCGCATGTTCGACGCCGGCGAGGTCCCGTGGGGCGTCAACCCGCCGTTCCGGGCGCCGGTCTTCGTGGTGACCCATCGGCCGCGTGAGGTGCTGCAGCGGGAGGGCGGGACGTCGTTCACGTTCGTCACGGGCGGCGTCGAGGAGGCCGTGGGGTTGGCCCGGGAGGCCGCGGCGGCGGTCGGCAAGGACGTCGCCGTGGCCGGCGGCGGCACCCTGCTGCGCCAGGTGCTGCGGCGGGGGCTGCTGGAGCAGTTGGAGCTGCACATCGCGCCGGTACTGCTCGGGGACGGCCAGCGCCTGTTCGACCCCAGCCTCGACCTGGCCGACGACCAGGGCATCGAGCTCACCCCGACGCGGGTGGTCGCTGACCCCGAGGTCACCCACATCCGCTACACCGTGGGCGCCCGCACCCGGCTGGTGCTGGACGACCGCGGCTCTGGCGACGGCCGTGCAGGCGAGGGTGCGTAGGGTTTCCCGATGAAGTACATGCTGCTGATCTACGGCAACGAGGAGAACTGGGAGGCGGTGCCGCCCGAGGAGTTCGCCGAGATCGTCCGCCGGACCGATGCCCTCAACCAGGAGCTGTTCGAGTCGGGTGAGCTGGTCGGCGCCTACGGGGTCGGCGACCAGCTCACCGCCAAGATGGTGCGGGTCGACGAGGGTGTCGTGGCCGTGACCGACGGGCCGTACGCCGAGGCCAAGGAGTACCTGGGCAGCTTCACGATCGTCGACTGCGAGAGCCTCGAACGGGCCCTGGAGATCGCCGCCCAGAACCCGGCGTCCCGCTACTGGGGCATCGAGGTACGCCCCCTCATGCACGAAGCGAACCCAGACATGTGAGCCCAGCCCCCCGCCCCACCCACACCAGCCCCGCCGACCCACCCCGGGCTGGCGTCTCTGTCGACGGCTGGTCGGAGGTCCGGCGGCTGGTTCCGGAGGTGCTGGGTTCCCTGGTCCGCCGTTACGGCCACTTCGACGCCTGCGAGGATGCGGTCCAGGAGGCCCTCCTGGCAGCGTCCACCCAATGGCCCGTCGAGGGTCGCCCCCGCAGCCCCAAGGCCTGGCTCCTCACCGTCGCCCGCCGCCGCCTCACCGACCACCTCCGCGCCGAGGAGTCCCGTCGCCGCCGGGAGGAGCAGGGCGCGGTCGAGCCCGCCACGCCGGCCGGGCCGTCGGGCGACGACACCCTCACGCTGCTGTTCCTGTGCTGTCACCCGTCGCTGTCGGCGCCGTCGCAACTGGCGCTGACGTTGCGGGCTGTGGCGGGGCTCACGACCGCCGAGATCGCCCGGGCGTTCCTGGTGCCGGAGGCGACGATGGCCCAGCGGATCAGCCGCGCCAAGCAGCGCATCAAGGCGGCCGGCGCCACGTTCCGCCTGCCGCCGGAGCCCGAGCGGACCGAGCGCCTGCAGGTCGTCCTCCAGGTGCTGTACCTCCTGTTCAACGAGGGCTACACCGCGACGTCCGGACCCGACCTGCTGCGCCCCGACCTGACGGCCGAGGCGATCCGCCTGGCCCGAGCCCTGCTCCGCCTGGTGCCCGACGACGGCGAGGTGGCCGGCCTCCTGGCACTCATGCTGCTGACCGACGCCCGCCGATCGGCCCGCACCGACGCTGACGGGGCCCTCGTGTCGCTGGCCGAGCAGGACCGGGGGACGTGGGATCACGACGCCATCGCCGAGGGCGTCGCGCTGGTCACCGGGTCGCTCGCCAGCACGCCGGTCGGGCCCTACCAACTGCAGGCGGCGATCGCCGCGGTGCACGACGAGGCGGCCCGGGCCGAGGACACGGACTGGCCCCAGATCCTGGCGCTCTACGGCCTGCTGGAGCGCGTGGCGCCCAGCCCGATGGTCACGCTCAACCGGGCCGTGGCGGTCGCCATGGTGCAGGGCCCCGAGGCAGGTCTCGACCTCGTCGCCACCGTCGAAGTCGACTCCCACCACGTCGACTCGGTCCGTGCCCACCTCCTGGAGATGCAGGGCGACCTCGACGCCGCCCGCGCCGCCTACCGCCACGCCGCCCGCCTCACCACCAGCATCCCCGAACGCCGCCACCTGTTGTCCCGCGCCACCAATCTGATGGACGCCGCGACCGGCCGGGGGAGGTGAGACCAGCGACACCGACGATGTCGATCGCAGTTCGCGAGAACGGTCGCCGGGTGGAGTGATGGCTTGATCGAACGTTCATTGTGACCTTCGATTGACAGTCGCCGAGTCCGAGCCGAATCGGAGAGATGGCGAACGACGCCCCCGAACTACAGCGGCACCACCGGTTCGAGCACACTGTCGAATCCGCTCGACGCAGACTCGCCGATCGACGTGACTGTGGTGACGGTGTGTCGGGGCCGGCCAAGACGCGGAGTTGTCACGACGACCGGGGAATGGCAATGACTCCGCGAGCATGCCGGTGCGTGGTGGCAACGCGGCGGTGACGCGGTCGTTCCGTATGCAAACCTCGATCTGGTGACGTTCCTGGACCTGCCCGCTACGGCGGCGTGGCGTCACTTGGATTCCCGCGAAGGATTCGAAGTTGTCTACTTCCGCGCCGATGATCGAGCGATCGCGCTCGAAGGCGTGACGGCGGCGATCGAGGCGGGGCGGACGTGGCTGGTGGACTACACGATCGAGATCGACCGGAGCTGGCGAACCCGGCGAGTCACCGTCCGCTGTCGTTCGTCGAGCGGGTCTCGCAGCACCGTGCTCGAGGTCGTAGACGGAGCCTGGCTTGTCGACGGCATGCCTGCACCTCATCTCGACGGATGCATCGATGTCGACTTGGAGTCGTCGGCGATGACCAACGCGTTACCCGTGCATCGTTTGGCCCTCGGTGCGGGTGAACGAGCCGAGTCTCCTGCGGCCTACGTGCGGGCGGTCGATCTCTCAGTGGAACGTCTTGACCAGACCTACACCAGACAGGTCGGCGCCGCCGCCGATACCCACTACTACGACTACACCGCTCCGGCATTCGGTGTCTCGGTCCGGCTGCAGTACGACCGCTACGGCTTGGTCGTGGACTATCCAGGAATCGCTCGACGAGCGGGCTGAACACGCACACCGATCGCCGCCGTCGCTAGCTGATCGTCGCCGGCGATTGCCTCGTCCGTCGGGTGCTGAGATGATCCAAGCCCGGGACGCCGATCCGTCGACTCATCCTTGGACCGTCATCGGGCGAGATGAACGCCCTGCCGGACGCCCTTGAAGGTCACGGTCGACTTGCTCGTTGAATCGCTGAACTCACCGCACCGTCGGATCAACTCGACGAAGGAGTGCCACAGGACGACGGACGCTTCTGGCTTGTCGTGGAGGCTAAATCGCCGCTGCGCCGGCGTCGCCATCGGTACAGTCGGCATCGGGTCGAGTCCGCTCCACGGATGCGAACTTCACAAGGGAGGCGAGCGATATGGCCGCTCGGAAGTCCGGTCAGAAGGGTCGCGGTCGTGGACCGAAGCCCCCGGTGCACACCGCGTCCGTCCGTCGACGCAAGGAACGAGCGGCACGGGCCGAGGCACATCCGATCGACGTCCCCGTGGCGGACCTTGACGCGCTCGGCGCAAGCGATCTCCGATTGCATCGGGTCGGCGCCGGCGAGGAACGTATCCGTTTGACGGTCAGGGCGGACTCGGAGGGTCTGCCCGAGCCGCGCCGCCCCGAGATCGAGCCGATCCGTCTGACGAGCCGCCGACTGGCCGCGTCGAAGCGAGTCGACCGCGAACGCGGGCGGCGTGACACCGGACAGCGCAAAGTTGCGGTTCGTTCCCGAACTCGCCGGACCGGCGCGTCTCGCCCCGCCCGATGACGACAAGGACCGGGACCGTGGCGGCACGATCTTCGGCACCGACAATCGATACCTCTTCCACGACCATTCGTTCCCGTGGCGGACGACCGGTCAGATCCGCACGGCAGGCGGTCGTTGCTCCGGCACGACGATCGGGCCCCGGCACGTCCTCACTGCAAGTCACTGCGTGAACTGGGACGGCAACGGTGGAGCCGGCTGGATCAGCTTCTCGCCGAGCTACTACGACGGCCATCGCCCGTGGGGCGAGATCTGGGCGACCAATGTCATCTACTGGAACCAGGCGTTGGGCTTGCTGACCGATCAGGAGACCGCATTCGACTACGTGGTGCTCGTGATGGAGGATCGCATCGGCGACGTGATCGGATACCCCGGCTACCGCACCTATCACAACAGTTGGAACAACGGGTCCTTCTGGCAGTACGTCGGGTACCCGGGCGAGCTCGCGTCGGGTGAGCGGCCGGCGTTCCAGGACGACTGCGTGATCGCGTCCGCCCAATCGCAGAGTCTCGGCGGACGGGACGCCTTCGTTCTCGGGCACTTCAACGAGTTCACGCCTGGTCAGTCGGGTGGCGCGGTCTGGGGGTGGTGGGGCACCGAGCCCTGGCCCCGCGTCGTCGGCGTCGGCAGCACGATCGGGAGCACAGCGGTCCAACAGCCGTCAAACACGACTTCCGGAGACAACGAGTACGGCGGCGGAGATCCCTTGAGCGAACTCATCGGGTGGGCGCGGACCAACTTCCCGTGAGCAAAAGACGGCGCTCTTACAGGTCGACGGCGGCCTTCACTCATTCAGCGACGCCCTGGTCGGGTCACGCGCAGGCCGCTCCCGGCATCAGAACCTGAAGCGAGTGAGCCCACCCGGCTCTGTGCCCAACACGACAGTCGCCGAGCGTGGCTCGATGCGATACACGTGCCACGGCGGCGGTCCTTGAGATGGTGCGTTGAACGGCGCGGTGATGCCGGAACCGCTCTCGTCGGGCTCCGCCGGCCAACCGGTGTCTGCCCACGCCTTCGCAATGCGCGCCACGCTGCCCGCGTCAGTCACCCGTGCGGCGTCACCCTCGACGACGACGTCCGCGTCGCGGATCGACAAGGAAATCGAGCAGCGTGGATCGCGCGCAACGTTGCGGCCCTTGCGGGTTCCCGAGCCCGTTTGGAACCAGAATGCGCCGTCGAGCCAGAGGGCGCCGACCGCAGTCACATGCGGGCTGCCGTCCTCGTTCAGCGTTGCGAGCCACGTCGTACGAGCGTTGTGCGCGTCGGGGGCCGGCGCCGATCCCGCATCCAGCTTCTCCGTGACTGCGGCCCAGTCCACTGGCGGGAGCCCGTCCGCTGCACCCAAATTGATGATCTCCATGGCACTTTCCCTTTCGTAGCCGGGCGACACCTGCGCCACCGCACGTTGTAGATCAGACGTGCCGTGGTCAGCTAAGTCATCGCTCTCGATCTGGGCGGCCAAACGGCCGGAATCCGGACCGAAAGCCACCCAGATCACGATTTGGACGTCGTGGCATATTCGGCGACGAAGTCGAGCACCGAGTCATCGCCGGCGTATGGATCGGTCGGACGTGGATAGTGGACGACCAGGTCGGTGGCGCCGACGGCCGAGTAGGCGGCCGCTACCTCGCCAAACTGGCTGGCGGAGCCCAGTCCGGGGTCCAGGCGGGATCCCGTCAGCACCAGCCGGTCGATCTCGGCGGGGTCCCGATCGACTTCGGCACAGACCTCCTCGAAGCGCGCGAGCTGTCGGCCCACCAGAGCGGCGCCCTCTTCGGGCCCGAGCGGCGCACCGCTGTGCTTGCGGTCCCCGTTGGTGACCCAGATCGATGCATACCGAGCGGCGACCTCCATCGATCGCCACCCAGTCGCGGCGATCGCGAAGGGAACACGCGGCGTCTGGACACATCCCGGGTACATGCGGGCTTCGACGGCCTGCCAAAACTCGCCCCGCGCGGTGGTCTCGACGTGGCGGAGCAGATCGTCGAGCAACGCGACGAACTCGGCGAACCGGGCCGCTCGTTCCTGTGGGCTCCACGCTGGCTGACCGAGCATCGTCGTGTCCCATCCGACGCCCCCCGCACCGAGCCCGACGGTGAGACGACCACCGGAGATGTGATCGACGGTGACCAGCTCGCGGGCGAACGGCACCGGATGCCGAAAGTTCGCGGAGGCCACCAATGTGCCGAGCCGAAGCCTCGACGTCACGGCCGCCGCGGCGGCCAAGGTCGGCACCGCAGCGAACCACGGCTCATCGCGCAAACTTCGCCACGCTAGGTGGTCGTAGGTCCAGGCGTGATCGAACCCAAGCTGTTCGACGCGCCGCCACTTCTCGGCGGCGACCGACCAACGATCCTCGGGCAGGATGAGCACCCCCAGCCGCACACCACCAGGCTACGTACCCGCAGGCTGCGTGCCCGGCGAAGCGGGGAACGAACCACCGCACCGAAGGCCGGAGACAGCGAACCGCTCACCGCGCCAATCGGCATCGCAACCTGCTCGCCTCAGGTCGTTTGAGCGGTCGTCAGGGGCACGATGTACGACTCAACGCGCCTGATGTGATCGAGTGCGAACGTGAACACGGTGCAGAAGGCGAACTCGAACTTGTTCCCGGAGGTCTGCGTGCCGGATCCTGTACCGATCGCGACAACGGTGTCGCCCTCTTCGATCATTCGATTGACATCGAGTATCGGTGAGCCGACGAACGCCTCGTTCTCGATCTCGCGATCGAACTCGCTCTTGCCTTCCAGATGCTTGTAGCCGGGCAGGTCCCACACGACGTCAGCGGCCAAGCATTCGAGGATCTGGACGTGGTCGGATCGACGGAAGCCTTCAAAGTAGCGATCGACCAGATCCTTGCGTTCGGACATTCGACCTCCTGATTCGCCGATGGTTCGGTGACACCGGAGGTAGGCGTGAACCTTCGCCGCCAGTAACAACATCGCGCAAGAGAGGGGGCTTGCAGCAAACGGTTTTTGCGTGCTGATGATGACTCATCCACTGAGCCGATCTCGACCAGATCAATGATGACCAGGAGTTTGGAATGCTGGAGTTGGTGCTGTCCGGTGCAGGGTTCGCCGGAGCGCGGCGATGAGCGAGCATGCCGTGGCGGTCGCAGGTGGCGGTCCGACCGGGCTGATGTTGGCGGGCGAGCTGGCGTTGGCGGGGGTCGACGTCGTCATCGTCGAGCGCCGCACCAGTCAGGATGTCGACGGATCGCGTGCCGGGGGTTTGTACCCGCGCACCCTCGAGGTGCTCGATCAGCGTGGCATCGCCGAACGATTCGTCTCGGCGGGGCAGCAGCATCCGAGCCTGGGCTATGCCCAGATCCGCTTGGACATCAGCGACTTCCCAACGCGCCACAACTACGTGCTTGCGCTGTGGCAGAGCGAGTTCGAGCCGATCCTGGCTGATTGGGTCCACGGTGACCTCGAGGTTCCGATGCACCGTGGACGCGAGGTGGTGGGCTTCGCTCAAGACGACAGCGGCGTCGATGTCGAGGTGTCCGGGGCCGCGTCGCTCCGGGTGGAGTATCTCGTCGGCTGCGACGGAGGTCGCAGTGTGGTCCGCAAGGCAGCCGGCATCGACTTCCCCGGGTTGGATCCGTCGACGAGCTGGATGATCGCCGAAGTCGAGATGGACGAGCAGCCGGAGATCGGGATGCGCCCCGAGGGCGGCGGCATCGGTCCCGTCAACCGCCTGGAGGGCGGAGGGCCGTACGGCGTCGTACTCAGGGAACGTGACGTCGAACACCCCGATGAGCCCAACATGCAGGACCTCAGCGAGGCGCTCGTCGCCGTCTACGGGACCGACTTCGGGCTTCGCAGCGCCCGCCGGCTCTCGAGGTTCACCGACATGACGCGGCAGGCAGCCTCGTACCGCAGCGGCCGCGTGCTGCTGGCGGGGGACGCCGCACACGTGCACCCCCCACACGGCGGGCAGGGCCTCAACACCGGCGTGCAGGATGCCGTGAACCTCGGATGGAAGCTCGCCCAGGTGATCAACAGAGGGTCACCCGACAGCCTGCTGGACACCTACCACGCCGAACGCCATCCGGTCGCTGCGCGGGTACTGCACAACACGATGGCCCAAGTGGCCCTCAGCGGCGCCGACGAGCGTCACCAGGCCCTCCGCGACACGATGGCCGAACTGCTCGGCATGGACGAGCCGCGCCGGCGCTTCGCCGGGATGCTCTCCGGCCTCGACATCCACTACGACCTCGGTGAGGGACACCCGCTGGTCGGGCGGCGCATGCCCGACCTCGACGTGCACACCGCCGACGGCCCCGGGCGCGTGTCCGCCCTGCTGCACGACGCTCGGCCCGTCCTCCTCAATCTCGGTGAACCCGGCGGTTTCGACGTCGCTCCATGGGGGAGCCGTGTCCGGTTGGTCGACGCCAAGCAGGATGGCGCATGGGAGCTCCCGGTCCTCGGTGAGATCGTTGCGCCCTCGGCCGTGTTGATCCGGCCCGACGGGCATGTCGCCTGGGCAGGAGACCTCGCGGACCCAGCACTGCCGCGAGCACTCGACCTCTGGTTCGGAGCCGCCACTCCGGCTCACTAGAACCCGACACCCGCGCGGCCGGCCCGCGCCAGCGCACTCGGGGCAGGCACTGATTACGCATCTGGGCGCGATTTGTCTGGACAGTCCGGACAGATCGCGCCCAGATCTCCGCGACCGTGATTGCGCCCGTCGGTCAGCCAGGAGAACCGGCTCGTGTGGCGTCCCGACGTGATCGGCTCGATCTGCTTTCTGGTGGCCAGCTACCTCGCTTGGGCGGAGGTGTGCCACAGCGTGGGGCGCCTACGGTTCCGTGAACTCGCCTGGTGGATCGTCCTGCTCAACCTGCTTGGCTCGGTGTTCTTCGGGATCTCCGCCATCGGGGCGTACTCGAACCCGCACACGGACGAGGTGACCAACCTGCGTTGGGACAACGGCGGCACGTTCCTCGGCGCGCTCTGCTTCCTCATCGCCGCCGTCCTGCTGATACCCGAAGCCCGATCGGTCAGAGCACCCGCCGACTCTGGTTGAGCTGGCCGCTCGCCGGCGCGCCACGCCGTTCGCGCCCGCGGCGGCCCCACGCAACCACCGGAACCCACATCGGCGGTGACACCGTGCCGGCCAGCCGAGACGCGACCGTCCCCCACCTGGGGCGCGGATCAATGCAGACTGAGCGAGAGTTCGACCCGCTGGAGCCCGCCGAGGAGATTGCGATGCTTGCCTACGACTATCCGTTGCTGGGGATCTTTTGGTCGCTCGTGTTGCTGTTCATGTTCGTCATGGTCGGTTTCGCAGTGATCTACACGTTCATCGACAACTTTCGGCGCTCCGACCACAGCGGCGCGGCGAAAGCGGGGTGGGCGCTGCTGATCATCGTGCTGCCATTGCTCGGCGCGCTCATCTACATCCTCGCCCGCCCCGAGATGAGGGGTCCGCCGCTTCGCCCGGCGGTCTGACACCTCGGCGCTCGCCGGGTCAGTCGCTCCAGCGTCGACGCGAACGACATGGTCATCGGTGTTGGTCCGGGGGTCCGCGGGCCCCGGTTGGCCGCCGAACGGCGACGCCCGCGGCCGGCGCTGTTCCGGCGCTCCGATCCGGTGGTCAGATCGCTGTTTGCGGTTGCCTTGTGCGACGCCTTGTGGGCGGGTACGTTGCTCAGGCCGGGCACCGCTCGGTGTTGCTCTGGTCCTTGGCGACGTTGTTCGATGTCGCGTCGGAGGACACGGTGTGAGCGAGCGAAGCGAGCTGGTCTTGAAGCGCCGAGACGGCGCAGAAACTGGTTCCACGACGATTCCCGATCGTGCCACGGGACCGGATGGTCGATCGACGCGGCGAGTGCTCGATGTACCCCTTGGAAGTAGCTCGCGTCCGTCGTGGCGTGGACGCAGCCACCTGTTCGCGCTGGTCATTGTCGTGCCGTTGCTGGCGGTGATGTCGATGCGCGCCGACGGGGCCCGAGCGGGCGTCGGGCTGCTGATCTATGCCGGGACCCTCTGTTCAATGCTGCTTGCGTCGACGACCTATCACCGTTGGGTGCACACCGTGCGCTGGCGGAAGATCTGGCGTCGAGCAGACCACGCCATGATCTTCGCTGCCATCGCCGGCACGTACACCCCGTTGGCCCTGGCACTGTTCCCGACGCCGGCGGCGATCGCCACACTCGTCGTGGTGTGGAGCGCCGCCCTCGTCGGGGCGACGATCAAGCTCGCCAACTGGCAGCGGGCGGACCCCGTGGCGAGAACGATGTACATCACCAATGGGTGGGCAGGCCTGGTCCTCATCCCGGCACTTGCCGCTGCAGGTCTCGTGGTGCCGACCATACTGCTGGTGCTCGGCGGCGTCGTCTACACCGTGGGCGCGCTCGGGTTCTCCCGTCGCTGGCCCACCCTCAAGCCAACCGTCTTCTCCTACCACGAGGTCTGGCACCTGTGCACCTTGACGGCAGCGGGAGCGCACCTCGCGGCGGTATGGATCGTCGTGGCACGAGTCTCAACGCCGTAACTCGACCGTCGCAGCAACGACGATCACGTCTGACAACTCCGGCGGAAGGCGGAGCCCGCCGGTCGTCTACCATCACCCGATGGGTTCGTCGGGGATGAAGCGCAAGGGCCGGAGCCATCTACCCAAGGTAGGGACACGCCCTGCCAACGAACACGAGCTTCGCGATCGACGCGCCGAAGCTCTTCACCCGTTCTCCACCGATCCGTGGCGGCGCCGCGGAGCCGGATACACGATCATGGCCGTCCTTGTTGCCGCTGCCGTCGTGATCGGGATCGTCGCCCTCATCGCCGCGACTTGACACCGCTAGCCTCACTGCGACTTCGAGCCCTACCCGAGGAGCGAAATGGCCAGCGGTCTCGCCGCACTGCTCGATGACGTCGCCGCGCTGGCCAAGTTGGCGGCATCGTCGATCGATGACGTCGGGGCGGCTGCCGGGCGGGCGAGCGCGAAGGCGGCCGGCGTGGTCGTCGACGACGCAGCCGTCACGCCGGCGTATGTGCGGGGGCTCGCCGCCGATCGGGAGCTGCCCATCATCAGGAAGATCGCCACGGGCTCCCTCCGCAACAAGATTCTGTTCATCCTGCCTGCAGCGCTGGTCCTCAGCGCCATCGCTCCGGTGCTCGTGGAGATCATCCTGATGGCCGGGGGAACGTACCTCTGCTTCGAGGGCGCCGAAAAGGTCCATCACCTGTTGAGCAACCACGGGCGCCACACAGAGGAAGTGCCGGCAGTGGTGAAGGGCGGCGATGCCGAGGCCAAGACGATCTCCGGCGCGATCCGCACCGACTTCATCCTCTCGGCGGAGATCATGGTGATCGCCCTCAAGGAGGTGCTCGACGAGGGGATCGTCCGGCGCGCCATCATCCTCGCCATCGTCGCTCTGGTGATCACCGCGGTTGTGTACGGCGCCGTCGCCTTCATCGTCAAGATGGACGACATCGGCCTGCGCCTGGCGCAACGCCCACAGCCCTCGTCGCAGCGAGTCGGCCGACTCCTCGTGGCCGGCATGCCGAAATTGCTCAGCGCCCTGTCTCTTGTTGGCACCGCTGCCATGCTGTGGGTCGGCGGCCACATCCTCCTCGTGGGTGCTGACGAACTCGGCTGGCACTGGCCGTACGACCTCGTCCACGACGTCGAGCACTGGGTCGAGGACGTGCCAGGCATCGGTGGCGTGCTCGCCTGGACGCTCAACACGGCGATCTCCGCTGTCGTCGGTCTAGCGGTGGGCGCGATCGTTGTTGCGATCGTGTCGCGTGTGGGCCGCCGTGGAGGCCATGTCGCCGCGGGTGCGCATTGACCGTTCGGACTCGCGCGATGAGCGATGACAGCCGTAGAGCCTGTCATCGCTCATCTCACGAACGCTTCCGGTGAGGGCAGTGTCGACTGACTGCCGTTGCCTCGCCTGGAGGTCGCGGCGCGCGTGCGACTAGTGGCTCTTGTTGTATGCCGTGAGTCCGTTCCAGTCGCCCTTGATCGCGAATGCCGCCTGGGCAGGCCATGTCGGCAAGCTCGAGGGCGGTAGTGCCCCGCCGCGGGCCACGATCGTGCGCAGATCGTCAGCAGAGGACTGGCGCAGTGCCGCATAGGTCGTCACGCCCTCGGCATTGAGGAGCAGCTCCATCCGTGGCCCGATACCGCTGATCTGGGTCAGATCGTCCGTTTCGTCTGCAACGGCGGCCTTTGACTTCGCGGTTGTCGCCCTCGCCTGACCGGATCGACGCTGGTTGTACTTCGCCAGTTGCTGCCAGTCTCCCTTGGCGGCGTAGCTGGCCTGCATCGGCCACGTCGAGACGTTCGATCGGGCGACGATATGGGACGCGAGGAGCGCCTCACGGATCGTAGGCTCGTTCGCCTCGGCCAGCGCCGCGTAGGTGGTCACCCCCGCCGCGTTGAGGGCTTCGGCCGACTTCGCTCCGATACCGGTGAGCTGGGTGAGATCATCGCCCTTGGCCGCTGCCCCGTCGGATGCTCGAGACGGTGCCGGAGCCACTTCCGCAGGTTCCTCGGCGGGCGTCGCCTCGGCCTCGGAGGCGATCTCGACCTCGTAGTCGGCCACAGCTTCCTCGCCCCCGAGGTCGTCGACGGCGGGTTCGACGAGAGCCTGTAGCGCCGCCACCTTGTCGGCCGGGAGTGTGCTGTGGATCAACTCGACATGATCGGCTCGGATGGCATCGCTGACCGCTCCGATCGACGCGCTCCAGTCGCCTTCGTACTGGACGAAGACGGCACTCTTGCCTCGGTCGATGTCTTGGGCGACTTTGCGCATGAACTTGTCGTCGATACCGACATCGCGGAACCGTGAATACAAGCCCGACAGAGTCGCGCCGACGGCACCGCCGACGGCGGCACCGGGCGGACCGAGCATCACGGCGCCAGCGATCACTCCGATCGATCCGCCGCGGAACCCCCCCTTGCGTCCGCTGACGTCGTGGGTCTGCTTGACCGTCACCCGACCTCGCTTGTGGTGATCGGCGATCGCGGCGTCGACGATCTTGACGTTCTTGTCGCCCTTGTCGATCCTCTCGACAGTCTCGAGCAGTCGTCGGGCCGCGTCCCCGCTGTCAAGCAAAAACACGGCGAGTGTCTGATCCACCTTCTTGCTCATCCGTCCGTTCCTTTCCTGCAACCCACAATGTGTTGTGAAGGGCGGGGCTCGCACCAACCGAAGTTCGCTCGGCGGGCGATCGTCATCTGTCCAACCCTCCCCGCTCGCGTGCCCCCTGGCGAAGCGGCTGGCGCCACGTCCTCTCGCATGGAGATGAGCAGCACAACATCCTACGTCTACCCGCGCTCGCCGACGTCGATCCGGACGCCTTCGCGATCTCGGTCGCGACCACCGACGGTCGAGGACTCGTGCGGTGCGGAGAGCGCCTCGCGGCCCATCGTCAGCTCGATCGCTCGTTGGTCTGGTTCACCGAGGTCGGAGGTCAGTGTGCGCGGCCACAGGCGGCGCGCCCGCACGACGCTGACCTCCGTGGCGACGACGAAGATCTGGACGGTCAGGCTGACATAGGCGAGCAGGCCGATGGTGCTCGCAAAGGGGCCGTAAATGCCGGACATCCGAGCGACGACGTGCTTGACGTAGAGACCGCCCAGCAACGTGATCACATAGACGCCGACGGCCGTGATGAGTGCACCCGGGAGTACGTCGGCGGTCCGCACGGACGTGCCGATGACGAGGTGGTAGACGCCGATGGCGATTGCCCCGGCGAGCACGATGTTGGCCACAGCCGCGCCGAACGCGGCGACGAGGGGGAGGTCGACGGCCACCGTGATGCCGGCCACGATCGCCGTGCCGACGACCCCGATACCGAGCAGGCCGACGACGGCGAGGCCGCGCAGCAGCTTCGAGAAGAATCTCGGCCGGCGGTATCGCGGCACGCCCCAGATGGTGTTGACCGTGTCCTGGAGGACCCGTACCACCCCGACGCACCCCCACAGCGCCACGATGAGCGACACGCCGAGCACCCACCCCTGACCAGCGAGGTTCTGTACCTGCTGGTTCACGCCGGCGCTCAACTCGTCGGTGACGAACGGGAGCTTCGACCACAACGCCTCCAGCACGCGCTGCAACGCTGTCGGACGATCGTCCAGGACCCAGGTGGCGAGCGTCACGAAGACCACCAGCAGCGGATAGAGGGAGAAGAACCCGTAGTACGCGATGAGGGATCCAAGCCAGCCGCCGTGGTCCTCGCCGTAACGCTTGGCGACGGCAACTGGGAATCCGAAGGCCGGAACCCGCCTCTGCAACCGATCGACCCGCGTGAGGTGGCCGATCGACTGAGTCACGCCGTCATTATGAATGGTCCGCCCAGCCGCCGAGTCGCCGGCCCGACCGAGCGACCCGCGCCTCACAGGTGGGCGACGCCGGCACGGCGTTCTGCAACAGGTTTGTCGAGTTCACTGTCGCTGACGCCGCGCGGACGGGCGCGTGTACGGTGCCGTCGATTGTGGCTGTCGAGGGGGATGGAGCTGGTGGCCGGGACCGGTGGCACCTGGTGCCGATCGTCGGCTGGCTCGGCTCGTATCAACGGCGCTGGCTGCGCGGCGACCTGATCGCCGGGTTCGCCGTCGCCGCCCTGATCGTGCCGAAGAACCTCGGGTACGCGGGCATCGCGGGGATCCCGCTGCAGAATGGCCTCTACGCCGCGGCGGCGGGTGCGATCCTCTACCCGATCTTCGGGACGAGCCGTCAGATCTCGACCGGTCCGAGCTCGGGGTTGGCGGCGGTCGCTGCGAGCGCGGTCGCGGTCGCCGGCATCACGGGGACTGCTGACGTGGCGTCCTTCGTCGCCCTCATGACGCTGACCTCTGGTGCCCTCTTCCTGATGCTTGCCGTGCTGAGGATGGGGTGGATCGCCCAATTCCTGTCGCGGGCGGTGGTCACGGGGTTCCTGTTCGGAGCGGCGATCGACGTCGTGATCGGTGAGCTGCCGAAGCTCACCGGCACCGAGGTGACTGGCTCGAACTCGCTGCGTGAGCTCGGGTCGTGGGTCCGGACCCTCGGCGACACTCAGTCGGCGACGGTGGTGGTCGGCGCTGCTGCGCTGGCGGTCGTGTTCGGGCTGAGGTTCGTGGCACCCTCGATCCCGGGTGCCCTCGTCTTGGTGATCGGCGGTCTGCTGGCGTCCCGGCTGTTCGATCTCGCTGCTCGCGGGGTCGCTCTGGTGGGCGATGTTCCTCGAGGCCTTCCGACGTTCGATGTCCCCGACATCGACGTGGTCGGCGACCATGCCGGGACCGTCGCCGCGGCCGCCATCGCGCTCGTCCTGATCGGTTTCTCCCAAACGGCTGGTGATTCCAGGGCGTTCGCTGCCCGGCACCGCTATCGCATCGACATCAACCAGGAATCGGTTGCCCAGGGCATGGCGAACGTCGGTGCTGGCCTCGTGCAGGGGATGCCCGTTTCGACGAGCTTGTCGGCGAGCTCGTTGAACGACCACACCGGGGCACGAACGGGCCTCGCCTCGATCACCTCCGGCTTCATCGTTCTGCTCACCCTCCTCTTTCTCGCGCCACTGTTCTCGGACCTGCCCAAGCCGGTGCTCGCGGCGTTGATCATCGAGGCGGTGGTGATGGGAATGATGGACGTCCCCGAGATGCGACGCCTACTTCGGGTGCAGCGCTTCGACTTCTGGATCGCCGTGGCAGCGATCGCCGGGACCCTCCTGCTCGGCGTGCTCGCCGGGGTGATGGTCGGCATCGGACTGTCGTTGATCTGGCTGATCTCGGTGGCGACGCGTCCCCCGATGCCAGTGTTGGCGCGGGATCCGCAGACGAAGTACTTCCGCGAGCTGGCTGAGAACCCGGGCGACGAGCAAGTCCCGGGCCTGGTGGTGCTCCGATTGGACGGCGGCCTGTTCTTTGCAACCTCCGACGCCCTCGAGGACCGCGTCCGGGAGGTCGCCTTGTCGACGCCGGACATCCGCGGGATCGTGCTCGACTTCGTGGCCGTCGACTTCATCGACTCCCAGGGTTCGGCCAAGATGCACGAGATCCTCGCCCTCACCGAGCAAGCCGGCGTGACGCTTCGCCTGGCCCGCGTGAAACCCTCCGTCCGTGAACTGCTCCGGCGTGAGGGTGTCCTCGAGCGCCTGGGTGACGAGGGCGCCTATCTCAGCATTGCGCAAGCGGTCGAGGCACACACCACCTCATCGGACGAGCACGAGCCCGGACGCCGCGTACCTGACGTTGAGCAATCCTGAGCAGGGCCGGTCGGGCGCACCGCTTTCACTGCCGGGCCGGCGGCCCGAAGCGCTCGCGGAGAAGACCGTGTCGCAGGCCGCGGTCGCTCACCGTCACCGTGTGCTGTTCCAGCAGCGCCATCACGGTACGCACGATGCATGCCCCGGCGAGAATCACGTCTGCTCGCTTGGGCTGGAGCCCGACGATCGTGCGACGGGCCTCGAGATCGCGGGTCCGGTACATCTCGATCTGGCGGTCGATGTCGGCTCGCTCCAGGGTCGCCCCGTGTACGGCGTCGGGGTCGTAGGGGGCGAGGCCGAGCTTCACCGCGGTGATGTTGGTCATCGCACCGCCCATGCCGACGAGCGCGGCGGGCGCCGGCATCCCCTCCAGCCGGGTGAGATCGGAGGTGATCGCTTCGATGGCGGCGCGCAGGGTCTCGTTCGACACCGCCGTGTCCAGCCCGAAACGCTCGGTGTAGCGCACCGCGCCGACCTCGACGCTGAAGCGGTCATCGACCTCGGCGCCGTGACCGAACGTGAACTGGGTGCTGCCGCCTCCGGTGTCGAAGACCACGAGGGCGCCATCGCCAGCCTCGAGGTCGGCGCGCACGGCGAGATAGGCAAGCCGGCTCTCCTCCTCACCCGAGATGATGTCGACCGTGACCCCGGTCGCCGCCTCGATCGTCGCCACGACGTCGTCCCGGTTTCCGGCGGCGCGCAATCCGGCCGTGCCCACCGCCACGATCGCCTGGGCGTGATGCTGGCGTGCCTCCTCGACCATCGTCGTGATCGCCGCTGTCGTGCGTCCAAGCGCGGCGGGGGAGATCATCCCTGACTGCGACAGTCCTTCGCCGAGCCTGGACAACTCGGCCCGATCGAGCACGCTCCGCCAGGAACCGTCATTGCTCTGCTCGCCGACGTGGAACTTCACCGAGTTCGTGCCAACGTCGATCACCGCGTATCGCGGGCGCTCGTCGCTGACGAGCGAGAGCAGGCCCTGTGGCACGCTCGTGTTGACACGGTGGCCGAGCCCAAGGGCGGTGACCGTGGCCCAGACGGCGGCCGGGTCTTCGGCTTCGATGGCGAGCGTTCTGGTGCGGCGGTCACCGACTGCGATGTCGGTCGACTCGACCATGCACTCGTTGTACGTGTAGCGAACCCGGCGCTTGTTCGCCGACACCAGGCGGACCGCCGTGCCGCGGTCGACGAGCTCCTCGAGGAGCTCGGGCTGCGAGTAGGTGCTCTGAGCGGCTGTCGGGGGCGGCTGACGAAGCGCCGCGAAGGTGGACGCGACGTCAGCAGCGTCGAGCGGAAAGGCGGCCTTGAGAACGGGCTCCCACTGCTGCAGGCCGTGGTGGTCGATGGCGCGCAGGGCCTTGATGTCCAACAGGTCGGCGCGGATCTTGACGTTGTCACCGGCTTCCGACAACAGGTACAGCTCGTCGCTCACCTGCACACCGGTCGGTGTCAAGCCGGGGACGATCTCGTCAGCCGCCGCGAGCCTCGGCCCGAAGGTCCGCCACTCCCAACGGGCCACGATCATCGCCGACCAGCAGTTCCGGCAGCGCGGTCTACGGATTTGTCGTCGTGTTGTTCGCCCATGGCAGCACCCGGCCGACGGTCTGTCGGGCACGTTCCGCTTCTGCCGTCGCGCCGGCGACGATCGATCTCAAACCCTTCGGCTTGTCAGCTGACGGCGGGCGAGCGACATCCGTGTCGGTGAATCGCCGCCGCCCTGTGCCGTCGGGCTGGAGCGATCTCCGAGACGTCGCCAACTCTCCATCACAACGAGACCGGCGACGAAGCCCGACAACCAGACGATGATCTGCGTCTTCATCGACTCCATTTGACGATGCTACGGGTTGTCCAGCTTGAGCGTCTCGCGGAGCAAGGTCTGGGCGTCCTCGGCAAGGACCTCGTCGACGTTGACCATCACCACGTCCAGGTGCGTCATCTGGTTCTCCTGTTAGGTTTCGCGGCGTGGTTGCCCACACCCGGATCGATCGTCGTGCGGTGACGGGTGGCGAGACACCACCCCCCACCGGGTGGACTCACCAGGCGCTCGGGGCCACTTTGGTCCCCTCATCGAGTTGTCGACCAGGCGATCGTTCCCTTTTACGGGCACCTTGAGGGGTTATGCTCACCGCGGGCCCGATCGTGAGGGGAGAGGGTTGAACACACAGCCTGACCCGACCATTGCCTGGGCAGCGCTTGTTCGGAGTTCGCCACTGATCAACGTAGCCATGCTGCGCGCCACGAGCGTGTTCGGGCAACGGAGTTGACCGTGAGCGGCATGGGCCGGACCGGCGAGTCCAAGCGGGCCCCGAAGTCGTCCGCGTTGCTGCGCGCCAAGCTGCGTGCGCCCGGTCGGCCTGAGCACTATGTCCGCCGGCAACGTCTCTTCGAATTGCTGGACGACGTAGTTTCCGCTCCACTCACCGTGGTGGTCGCCCCGGCTGGGTCGGGCAAGTCGCTGCTGCTGGCGGGCTGGATTGAGGAGTCTGCGATCGCCACGTCGTGGCTCTCGTTGGACGCCGGCGACAGCGATGGCACCCGGTTCTGGACCGGCGTGGTCGCTGCGCTCGAGGTGCTTGCGCCCCGTTGCGGCCATGAAGCCGCTCTGATGCTGCGGAGGCACGCAGCCTTGCCCGATGTTGTCGAGCAATTGCTCGATCAGCTCACTTCGCGATCTTGCCCGCCGAGCGTCATTGTTCTGGACGACCTCCACTTGGTGGATGGCAACGACGACGTCGCGACCTCGCTGGGCTTGTTCCTGAACCACGTCCCCGCCTGGCTGCATGTCGTGGTTGCTGCCCGCCGCGATCCCGCCATTCCGATCGACCGCCTGCGGGCCAGCGGTCGGCTCGGCGAGGTTCGATTCGCCGAACTGCGCTTCTCCGCCACAGAGGCGACCGACCTGCTCGCTCGGCTGGCTCCGTCGCTGTCGGATGAACAGATCGATTCCGCCGCCAACCGCGTTGAAGGCTGGGCGGTGGGCGTACAGATGGCCGCGCTCGCTGCCCGATCACGTCGCGCCCAGCCACTGGCGGCGACCGAGCTCGGCAGCGAGCTGCTGGTCGACGACTACGTCTGGCACGAGGTGCTGGCGGCCGAGGATGCCAACATCGTCGACGTGTTGGTCGAGACCTCGGTGGTCGATCGCATCAACACGAGCCTCGCCGATGCTCTGACGGGACGAACCGACACCCGCGAGCTCCTCGAGCGAGCCGAAGCTCGCGGTTTGTTCGTCAACCGCATCGGTGTCGAAGGTTGGTTTGCGGTGCATGCCCTCGTGCGCTCGGTACTCCTCGCCGAACTGGCGCGACGGTCGCCGACCCTGCTGGCCGACCGGCATGCCCGCGCCGCACATTGGTTCGAGGACGTCGGCGAAGTGCCGACCGCCCTCGAGCACTGGCTCCTCGCCGGGCGTCCGCGTGAGGCGCTCCGGCTCCTTGCTGCTGAGCATGCCGGGATGTACGACCGGGGCCTGGAGGGGACGATCCTGCGCACGATCGAGGCGATGCCGACCGAGGTGGCGATGGCCGACTTCGAATCGATGCTCGACTTCGCCTGGTGCCTGCTGCTCGTCGACCGCCGCCGCTTTATCAACGTCGTCGAACAGGCAACGTGGTGGGCCGATCACTCGACCGTGGATGAGCGCCTCCGAAACCGGTTGACGATGCTGCAGTCGAGCGCCGCAGTCGTCGCCGGGAACTGGAGCGAGAGTGAGGATCTCGCCCGGCGGGCGTTAGAGGAGATGGGTGAGACCTGGTGGCGCGACACCCTTGGCCGCTTCGCCTGGAACATGGTCGCCCGCGGGATAGCGCTGTCGGAAGGGTGGTCCGAGTCGTGCGACGACGTGCGAAGCGCCGATCTGGCGTTGAGCCGCGATCCCGAACGCCGCCTGGCGTTGGAGGGAACGCGGGCGCTGGGCGAGGCGTTGGCGGGTCGGCCCGTCGACGCACTCCGCGTGGCGGCTGGAATTCGGCACGTCGCGACCGTCGCCAACCTGGCGGTCCTCCGAGTCGAGCTGGCGCTTGCCGAGGCCATCGCCCATCGCGAGCTCGGCGACAGATCGCGGGCCCTGACCGAGCTCGAGGAACTGGTAGCGACGCCGGCGGAGACGATGCTCTACTGCCAGATCATCGCGATGCTTGAGCTCACCGAGGCGCACCTCGACGACGGCGAGCTCGACGCTGCGCGTGCCGTCTTCGAACAAGCCGAGTCGCTGGTCGTGTCCGAGTCATTCGGACTCGGTTGCCAGCAATGGCTGGCGAGAGTCGGAGTGCGGCTGGCTGTCGCCGCCGGCGACCCTTCAGCGGCGGTGAACTGGGCGCGGCGGATCGACGATCCGTTCTGGACCGGCATCAGCGCTGCCCGGGCCCAGCTCGCCGCCGGAAACCGAGAGGATGCCGCCTCCTCGCTGGACACCGCTGTTCCGCGTTGTGCGCGTCACGAAGTCATCCTCGGGCTCCTTCGAGCACGGGTCGCGGCCGACAACGATGAGTCCGTGAAGTGGGCGACCAAGGCCCTCGAGCTCGCAGTCGCCAACGAGATGTTGCAAACGGTGGTCGCAGCGGGCCCGGAAGCGCTCGAGTTGGTCGAACGCGGAGCGTGGCGGGCGCCGGAGCCGTGGCTCGACCGGTTACGGCGGAGTTCGGCAGCCGCGGCAGACCGGCCACCTCGCGGGCAACTGAACCTCGTCGAGCCGCTCACCGATCGAGAGCGGGATGTCCTGCGCTTCCTGCCGAGCCGGCTCACCGTTCGGGAGATCGCCGATGAGCTGTATGTCTCGGTGAACACGCTCAAGTTCCACCTCAAGGTGATCTACCGCAAGCTCGGGGTCACGTCGCGTGCTGAGGCTGCGGCCAAAGCGCGGCAGCTGACCAACAAGTGAGGTGGCGCGCTGCGATCGCCGGCGTCGTGTCCCTCGCCGGCGGGACGCTCGTGGCGCCCGCCATCCCGGTCGTCGCGGCAGTGCCGGCGGATCCATCGCCGGCAGGGGAGTGGATCGCATCTGGGGCCTGACCGAGTCGCCACTTGTCGCCGCCCGCCCGACGGCTGGCGACGCCTCGTGGAGCGCGCTCTGAGCTGAGTCTGAGGGCATTACCGTTCGATGACCTTGGCCTTCTGGCGTTCGAACTCGGTCTGGCGTCAACAGGCCCCGAACGTGCAGGTCAGCGAGCGCACTGAGCTGCTCGACCGGGTCGACCACGAATGCCATCCAGGCATCATCGTGCGTCGGCACCCCGCACGGCGGGCGAGCCAGCAGGTCGGTGCTACGGCTGCGGGTCGTGTTCATCGCGCTCATGGCGCCGTTCCTCTCAGTTGGTCGTCGAAGTTCTCCGCAAGTATCGACTCGACTCTGGACGCCGGGATGCGGTCGCCGGCGATGATCTGGCCACCGGCACGGCGCGCCGCGG
The DNA here is from genome assembly GCA_963772825.1 of Ilumatobacteraceae bacterium. Lineage (GTDB taxonomy): Bacteria > Actinomycetota > Acidimicrobiia > Acidimicrobiales > Ilumatobacteraceae > Desertimonas. Next base: position 65,466 of record CAVYYX010000012.1, read on the forward strand.
TCGAGAGCGGTTTGGCCCAGCGGTCTTCCGTGACGATCACCACTCCCGTGGTCCCCGCCTCCAGGGCAAGGGCGGCCAATTCCAGGTCGTGCTCGCTCAGCATCCCCCCGACGTCATTGCCGAGCCCGTGGAGTGCCGCCATGCTGTCGACCGCGTCGAGTTCGAGCAGGGCGACTGCGCCGTCGGGGTCCTTCACGAGTACGACGACGTCGAGGATGCGGATCGCGGCCCGCTTCACCAGCTTGACCAACGCCGGCCCCACGCCCACCAGTGACTCGACGTTCGGCACCGCGACGATGAAGTACTCGACGAGGTCGGTCGCGACTCCGTCACGTGCCTTGAGGGTCTTGGGTGCATGCTTCAAGACGTCGACACCGCTCCTCCCTCGAGTGGTTACCGGTCTGTCGATTGTGAGGTGTAGTCGGTAGTCGACGGACCACCCTGCCGCGGGTGGTCATTGCTCACCGGCTGTCGAACCCTGCGGCGTTCCACCCCCGGGTGGGTGGTGTCAGCCCACCCGGGCCAGCGGGATCGTCGGATCGAAGACGATGCGCGTGAGGAGGACGGGTGGCTGCAGTAGTCAAGAACGTCGACCAGGGTTCCGACCGTGGCGACTGAGGCCACCGTGGATTCGCACGACCGGATCGCCTCCGAGCTGCGCGTCGAACCGGGGACGAATGCGAACCTGGCGGGGCGTGACACTGGCTGGACGGGCGGTGGAGAGTACGCCGCGCTCTCGGCCCCTGAATTGGATCGCACCGCCAAGGCGCTGCTGGCTGACGGCATCGAGCGGCTCAAGGATGCCCAGGAGCTGCTCTGGGCGAGCGACAACTACGCCCTGTTGGTCGTGTTCCAGGCGATGGATGCAGCCGGCAAGGACTCCACCATCGAGCACGTCATGTCAGGGGTCAACCCCCAGGGCGTACACGTCGTGTCGTTCAGGAAGCCTTCCAGCGAGGAACTCGATCACACGTTTCTGTGGCGGATCTCGAAGTCGGCTCCCGAGCGCGGCCGGATCGGGATCTTCAATCGGTCGCAGTACGAGGAGGTCCTCGCCCTACGGGTCCATCCGGAGTGGATCGACAAGCAGCTACCTGAAGGTGACCGCGGGCCCGAGTTCTGGGCTGCTCGCTACGACGACCTCAACGCCTTCGAACGACATCTCGATCGCAACGGCACGAAAGTGGTCAAGTTCTTCCTGCACGTGTCGAAAGCGGAGCAGAAGCGACGGTTCATGGCTCGTCTCGACAACCCCGACAAGCAGTGGAAGTTCAAGGCCGCTGACGTGGCGGTACGTGCCGACTGGGACGCGTACATGCAGGCATACGAAGACGCCATCACGGCGACGTCGACCGAGTGGGCGCCGTGGTACGTGATACCTGCCGATCACAAACACGTGATGCAGGCGATGACCGCGTCGATCCTCGTCGACACGATCGGCGCTCTCGGATTGTCATGGCCGAGCGTCTCGGACGCCGACCGTGCCGCCAATGAGGCGGCCCGCGCCGAGTTGGAAGCCGAGCCGGAGTGATCCGTTCGAGTCACCCGCCCACCTCAGATTGGAGAAACAACTCATGATCTTCGCCGAGTTCGGGACCGGCCAGGTGTTCTGGTCGATGCTCTGGTTCTTCCTGTTCTTCATCTGGATCTGGATGCTGATCGTCATCTTCGGCGACATCTTCCGGAGTTCGGATCTTTCGGGATGGGGCAAGGCCCTGTGGACGATCTTCGTCATCGTCATGCCGTATCTCGGGGTGTTCGTGTATCTGATCGCACGCGGCAAGAAGATGCAGCAGCACACGATCGAGGCAGCCCAGGCACAGGACGCGGCGATGCGCCAGTACGTGCACGAGGTCACGGCGTCCAGTGGGGGCGGAAGCGCCGACGAGATCGCGCGGCTGGCGGCCCTGCGCGACCAGGGCGTTCTCAGCGAGTCGGAGTTCCAGCAGGCGAAGTCGAAAGCGTTGTCCTGATCGAGGTGTCGATGCGTGCGCCCCGGAGGTCTGACGCCGGCGACTTGTCATCTCTCGAGGCGCGCCTGCTGTCCAGGTTCGACAAGCTCGATCCGGACGAGGTGCGGCATTGCCTGAGCGATTCAGTCGCCCAGTTCGAAGATGCGAGAATTCGCACCTTCCTGGCCGTGCTGATCGAGCGAGCCGCGACTGAGCGCCTGCGTGGCCTGGAACGGGCAGTGGGCACTGTCGACGCGCAGCTCGGCACCGAACGTCAGCGGGCGACCGAGATACCTCGCCCTCGTGACACGACCCGTGAACGCGACAGCAGCCGTGTCGTTCGCGCCGGGCACGGTGTGGTTCCGGCTCTCGGCGGGTGACGCGGGCAGCGGCACGGTGGCGGTCAGTGGCCGAGCACCAGCTTCAGGGTGACGACGCCGATCCCGAGGGCCGCTGTCGCAGCGGCGAACACCAAGGCGTTCGGCCCACGAACGTGGACCGATCCGACGTAGGCCCCGATCCCGACGAGTTGAACAACGGCGACAACGAGGGCTGCCCACAGCGCGACGTGTTCGTCGAGGACTCCGAGTCGTCCGAGGAGCAGCATGACCGCCGGTGGAACGGCGGCAAGCAGGATCGGAAGGCCATCCATCGCCGCCCTCCCGATGTCTGCTCGGTGCAGTGCTGAGTCGTGCCGTAGCTGATCGCCGACGAGTTCGGCATAGAGGTGGGCGATCCAGGTGGCCGCGCCGACGCCGGTGACGAGTTCCCAACCCAGACCGGACGACACGTCGTTGGCATCGATCAGTGCCAGGGACACAAGCACGAGGATCGTGCCATAGGAAGCTGCGCTCAAGCGCTCCGCGAGGCGGTCGCGGGGCCACCGCGCGAGCCGAGCGGTGGCGTTAGCTCCGAACCGGCGTGAACCAGTCGTCAACGTGTGGTCCCGGGGCGCCAGGGCGCTAGCCCCACGCCATCCCGTCGAGCTCCGCGGTGGGTGTCGGTTCCGGCAGGCGCATCATGCGGAACGAGTTGATCAATCCGATCAGGCCGGCGAGGATCGGCACCAGGAGCGCCACCTGCAGGGCACGGGGCCTGGCGTCCGTGTTGATGCGAATGATCTCGTCCTGAATCTCCTGCGGTTGGCTGTCGACCAATCCGTCGAGCTGGGTGTTGCTCATCAGCTGTGCATCTTCCTCGAGCGCTTCGGCAACGAGCTGTTGATCGGAAGGAGGCAGGACAGTGCTGGCCTCGGCCATGTCGGTGAACGTCAGCGACAACGTCGCCAGCATGACTCCGCCGGCCATGGCCAAGCCGAAGGACAGACCGAACGAACCCCCCGCCGAGTTGACTCCAGCTGCCTCGCTGATGCGCTCCTCCGAGATCGGGGCCAGCGTGTAGTTGTTGAGCTGGGACACCAACAAGCCCAGTCCTGATCCGGCGATCAGCAACGACACCACGAGGTACCAGCCGGACTCGGCCCGCGGCACGATCGGGATCAGGGACACCGCGCCGATCGTGAGCAGAAGGAATCCCCACCGCACGATGCTGCTTGGACGCCGCTTGCCCGCCTGCTTCCCAGCGAGCATCGCCATACCGAACATGCTCAGCGACAGCGGAGCGATGGAGAGACCGGCCTGCATGGCGTTGTACTCGAGCACCATCTGCAAGAAGATCGGCAGGGCGATCATGAAACCGCCGAGAGCGATCTGCTGCATCATCTGCTGGGAGATCCCGATCCTGAAGTGTTTCGATCTGAACAGGTCGGGGTCGAGCAGGGTGAGCTTTCCCGCACGATGACGGTGCACCAGCCAATAGGCGAGCGCGGCCATCGCCACGGTTCCGATCAGCAGCAGCGCTCCGACCCACTCGCCGCCTTCCTGCCACACCAGGATGCCGAGCACGATGCCGCCCATGCCGATGACGGACAGCAGGGCACCCACGGTGTCGACGCCCCGAGGTCCCGTGTAGGGCACATCGACGACGAGTTTGATTCCCGAAAGCACCACGGCGATGACGACGACCTCGAGCAGGAACCCGACGCGCCACGACATGGTTGTGGTGATGAAGCCACCGAGTAGTGGTCCGATCGCGGCGGCGATAGCAGCGGCTGCCCCGACGAGTGCGTACACCTTCTTCTGCGCAGCCCCTTCGAAGTTGCCGTGAATGAGCGACTGCATGGCGGGCAACAGGAGCGACGCGCCGAGGCCCCCGAAGATGGCCCAGCAGATGATCATCGTCGTGAGGTTCTGCGTGAACATCATCGCCACGGCACCGACGGCATAGCCGAGCAGGCCCAACACGTAGGCCCGCTTGCGCCCGATGAGGTCGCCGACCTTGCTGCTGATCAGGATGAATGCAGCGGACACCAGGGCCTCGAGGGCGATCGCCGACTGCACGCCGCTCACCGTGGTGTCGAGGTCCTCCACCACCGCCGAGATCGAGACGTTCATCAGCGACGTGTCGAAGACCAGAACGAACATCGCCGCGGCGAGCAACAGCCCGAGCCGTGAAACGGACGCGTCGGCTCCCCCGACGTCAGTTCGTGCTGCAACGGTCATCGGGCTCTCTTTCGCTCAACGTGTTGTTTGCTTTGACGATGTCCACGATCAGCATGGCACCGCACCACCCCAGGGCGGGTGGATGCGAAGCGGTGAGAGGATCGCCCGGGACATCACACGGGCTGAGGAGCGCTGAGGTCGCCGATGATGCGGTCTACCTGCACGAGCAATGCGGCATAGCCGAGCCATTCGCCCTCCACGTGTGCGTCCCCCGATTCACCGTTGTCGAGTGCCAACCGTGCCCGGCGAAACGCGCCCCGCAGGCACGCCTGTCGTCGGGTCTGCACCTCGGCAAGTGATCGAGCGACGGAGTCGTCGTTCGCCTCACCAAGGACATTCCGCGCCGACACGCGCACGGCGCCCGCCAGGGCGACGAAGAGCGCTCCCATCGCGGGCATTGCCGGATGCGCCTCGGCAGCCAGGCGAGCGTGATCGTCGAGACCCCGGGAGATCACCGAGACGCCGATGGCAGTTCGTTCGAGGCGCGGCATGATCTCCTCGTAGCGAGCGAGCACGTCGACGTGACGTCGATCGCGGACGTTCCATTGAGCGGTCTCTCGACTGCTGCCGACCGCCTCGGACGCTTGGCGAACGAGTCGCTCTCGAGCCGTGCGCGCGGTGCGCCGCCACTCTGCGGTTTGGTCCGTCGACCAGGTGTGCTGGAGCCCGGAACCCATCGTCTCGAGCACGTCACCGAGGCTCGCCGCCAGGCGCTCCAGGGTCTGGCGGGCGTCCACCAGTCGTGATGCGGGCAAGACCAGCGAGACGACGATGCCGACACCAGCGCCGATCAGGGTGTCGACTGCCCGCCGCCACGCCGAGCTCTCGGCGCCCGCTGATGCGGCGGTGAGTACGACGAGGCCGCTGATCGGAACCTGTCGCGCCGCCGCAGCTGGGAGCCGCAACACGAGCTCGGCGACGCCGAGCGACAGGGCGACGAGGATGGCCACGGTGACGGCGTTCCAGTCGAGGGCGTCGCCGATCGCCAAGGCGAGGAGGACGCCGAGGACCACCGCGACGCTGCGCTCGATCGCCTTGCGCACCGACGACCGCACGGACACCTGGACCACCACGATTGCCGTGAGCGAGGCGAGCACCGGATCTGGAACACCGGTGACCAGTCCGGCGATCCACCACGCCAGGCCGGCCGCCAGGCCGGACTTGGCCACGACGCCGATCTCGGTCGACGTCGGCCGTGTCCACGAGGCCGTGTCGACGACGCGCTGCCACAGCTCGCCCAACCGACTGCCGGAGAGTTGGGTGGCCACGCTTGGTCGCTAGCGCCGCGGGGCGACAGCCGGTGCTGACGTGTAGATGTTCAGGCCGAGGCGATCGGAGAGGTGCTTGGTGAGCAGGGTGCCGCGGACACTGTTGCCAGCCGAGTCGAGTCTCGGTGAGAACGTCCCGAGCCCGCCCTTACCGGGCGACACCGTGACGATGCCCCCGCTGACGCCGCTCTTGCCGGGGAGGCCGATGTCATACATCCAGTCCCCGGATCGCTCGTACAGCCCGGCCGTCGCCATCACCGAGAGCACCCGTTTGCAGATCTCCGAGGCGATGACCCGCACTCCGGTCCGCGGGTTGACGCCACCGTCGGCGAGCGTCGCGCCCATCACCGCCAGGTCCTCGGCGCACACCATCAGCGAACACTGGCGCGTATACACGTCGGCGGCCTCGTCAGGATCGAAGTAGAGCCGGCCGTAGCTGTCGAGCAAGTGGGCGATGCCCTGGTTGCGCAGGTTCGTCGCCGCCTCCGACTGATAGACCTCGTCGTCCACCTCGAGGAGCCTCCCGGCGAAGCGCGACAGGCTCTCGCGGATGTTCCGCCACTTGTCCTCGGCGGTCGCTCCCGGGACAAGGCTCGTCGTGGCGATCGCCCCGGCGTTGACCATCGGGTTCATCGTCCGATCGGCATTCAACTCGATCGCCATCACCGAGTTGAACGGCAGACCGGTGCTGTTCACACCGAGTTTTCGGCGCGCCTCCACGTGACCGATGGCATCGCACACGAGCGCGAACACAAACGGCTTGGACACACTCTGAATCGAAAATCGGTGGGAAGCGTCGCCGGTCGTAACGACGCGCCCATCGGCACTCACGATGCAGGCGCCGAAGAGTTCCGGTGGCACTCGGGCGAGCGCCGGGATGTAGTCGGCGACGACCCCGTCGTCGACGGAACGGTAACGCTCGTACGCCTCGACGAGCAGCCGGCGGACGACCTCCTCCCGTGGCAGCTGTCCGGTCGAGATGTTCTCCTCGGCCGGTGCGTCGTTGGCGTGCTGGCTCACGGCTGTCCAAGTCCTCCCCTGGGAATTGTGGCTCGTTGGCGTCGACGACGGCGATGCTCAGCGTCCCGGCCGGACGATACGGGGTGAACTACCCGATCACGGGTGGGCACCAACTACCCAGGTCATTCGTACCGTCGTACCGAAGTCGAGCCGTGCTCGCGCCGGCTCGTGTGGGAGACGAAACGATGACGTTGAACCTGCGCAAACGCAGCGTCCTGAACGACACGGACGCTCGTCGATGAGTGGCGTCGAACCCGCCACCGGAACATTCGGCGTGCGCCAAGCCGCGTTCATCGGAGTCGGGGCGATGGTCGGCGCCGGGATCTTCGCCCTGCTCGGCGCCGCTGGGGAGGTTGCCGGCGCAGCCGTGTGGCTGTCGTTCCTCCTCGCCGGCGCGGTCGCCGGCTTGCAGGGCTACTCGTTTGCCAAGTTCGGAGCTCGCTACCCGTCGGCCGGTGGCCTGCTCGAGTACGTCGTGCGCGGGTTCGGCGACGGCCACATCACGGGCATCATCGCCTGGTTGATCCTCGCCGCCAACGCAATCGTCACGGGCATGGTCGCCGTGTCGTTCGGGAGCTACGCAAGCTCGGTGGTGGGCGACGGCGGCGACAGCGCGGTGAAGATCTTCGCGGTTCTCGTGGTCGTGGCGATGACCATGCTCAACGTCGCCGGTTCGCAAGCCGTCGCCAAGGCTCAAACGATCGTCGTGGTCGTCGTCATCGGCATCCTCACCGTGTTCGCGGTCGCAACCCTCGCCAATATGGACCCCGACCTCCTCGCCTTCTCCGACTACCCGCCGTTCGACGACATCGTGGCCAGTGTGGCGCTCACCTTCTTTGCCTTCCTGGGCTTCGGCGTGGTCACGTTCACGGCCAAGGATCTCCGCGACCCGGCTCGCCAACTGCCGCGCGCGTTGTTCCTGGCCCTGGGCATCGCAACGGTCGTCTACGTCGCCGTCGCGCTTGGGTGTGTTCGGAACGCTGACCGTCGACGAGGTCATCGATTCCGGCGGAACCGCGCTGGCGGTAGCGGCCGAGCCGACGCTCGGCCGCGCCGGTTACTGGATGATGACCGTCACCGCGCTGTTCGCCACCGCCGGTGCCACGAACGCCGGGCTCTATCCGGCGTCGGGGCTCTGCGAGCAGATGACCTCGATCGGGCAATTTCCCCCGGTGATGGGGCGACGGTTCCGCGATCGCGTCGGAAACGGTCTCGTGGTCACGGCGGCGTTGGCCATCGTGCTCGCCGTGGGGTTCGACCTTTCGGCGATCGCATCCATCGGCAGCGTCATCGCCCTGCTCGTCTTCGGCCTCGTGTCCGTCGGGCACCTGCGGGTCCGCCGCGAAACCGGTGCGCGAGCAGGGATCCTCGTCCTCGCCGTCGCCTCGACCGTCATCGTCCTCGTTTCGTTCATCTTCACCACGCTGGTCGAGGAGCCTGGCACGGCGGTGGCGCTCGTCGTCATCCTGCTCGTGAGCGTCGCGCTTGACTTCGGATGGAAGCGCTCGCGGGCTCGGGCGATCGCCGCCTGACCGGCTCGGAGCTCGCCGAGCTCCAGCTGTTCGTCGTTCAGCTCGGCGCGGCAATGAACGCTGCCGGCGAGCCCGTCTACGTCGTGCAAGATCGACTGACCAGGATGGCCGCAGCGTACGGTGCCAGCGCGGCCACCGTTAGCGCCTTCCCCACCTACCTGATGGTGACCATGGGTCGCGGCGAACCCGCCGTTGTCGAGCTCACCGCGTCGCTCGGCGGTTCGCCACGTCTCGACCAGATCGCCGCCCTCGACCACCTGCTGCAGGACGCCGAGCGAGGTGCAGTTCGTCCGTCTGACGGATTGCGCCAGCTCGCCGCGATCCGCGAGCTCCGTCCTCGCTTCGGGCGGTTGCAGAGCATTGCCGGCTACGCCGTTCTGACGATGGGGCTGTGCTTGATCCTCCAGCCAGCACCGCTCGATGTCGCCGCGGCGGCAATGTTTGGGGCTCTCGTCGGAGTGCTCCGCTCATTGGGGCAGAGCCAGCAGACCTTGCTGGTGCTGATGCCCGTCATCGCCGCGTTTTCGGTGTCGGCGCTGAGCGCATTGGCAGTGAACGAAGAACTGCTCGAGCCCGGTATGCGCGCGATGGTGGCGGCGCTCGTGGTGTTCCTGCCCGGCGCAACACTGACCACTGCCGTGCTCGAACTTGCCGCCGGGCAGATGGTGTCGGGCGCCAGCCGGCTCGTCTCGGGCTGCGTGCAGCTGGCCCTGCTGTCGTTCGGGATCCTCGCCGGCATCGAAGCCGTCGGCATCCCGTCGTCGCGGGTGCTGTTCGGGCGCGAGGAACTGATCGGGTCGTGGGCGCCGTGGCTCGGAGTGTTCGTGTTCGCCGTCGGTGTCATGGTGGCCAACTCCGCCCCGGCGAGGTCGTTTCCCGGACTTCTCGTGGTGCTCTACGTCGCGTGGACCGCTCAGGTCCTCGGCAATGCAGTCCTCGGTGGGTACGCCAGTGCGCTGGTCGGCGCAACGGCGATGACGGTGGCTGCCGTTGCCGTGTCGAGGTTCCCGTCGGCGATGCCGGCCCACGCCTCGTTCCTACCCGGATTCTGGCTGCTGGTCCCCGGCGCGCTCGGGTTGATCGGTCTCACGGAGCTCGCCGGCGGCGGCGGAGGTCAGGACCTCGTGGCCACGGTCGGCAGCATCTTCGCCATCGCGCTCGGCGTGCTGTGTGGAACGCAGCTCACGGCGTGGATCGCGGCGCCCGGCCGAGTCGCCTCCGAGGGGCGGCGGGTCTAGGGTGAAACTCGAGGTCCGCCACCGTCGCCGATAACAACGGCATGTGCGCTCTAATCGGCGGCCGCGCTGTCTAGCTCACCTCGAAGGATCCTGGGCATGGCCTTCCCCTTGGCGAGCTCGTCGACGAGCTTGTCCAGATAGCGGATCTTCTGCATCAACGGGTCCTCGACGTCCTGCACGCGCACACCGCAGACCGTCCCCGTGATCAGGGATGCGTTGGGGTTGAGCCGAGCGGCGGCGAAGAACTCCTCGAAGGTCGTTTCCTCCGCGAGGTGGCGCCGTAGCTCTGCCTCGTCGAAGCCGGTGAGCCAGCGGATGACCTGGTCCAGTTCGTCGTTCGTGCGCCCCTTCTTCTCCACCTTCGCCACGTAGTGCGGGTAGACGGACGCGACGCTCACGGTGAAGATCCGGCTCACCCTCGGCAAGCTAGCGTCCGCAAGGTGATCGATCTGTCGTTCGTCCCGACCGACTTCGAGCCGCCGACGGCCCTCGTCGGCGACCGATTCCGGCTGGAGCCGCTCGGCCCACAGCACAACGAGGCCGACCACGCAGCGTGGACGTCGAGCATCGATCACGTTCGGTCGACCCCCGGCTTCCCCGACGGCAACTGGCCGCCGCCGGAGGGCATGTCGCTCGACCGGAACCTCGACGACCTGCGCCGCCATGCCGCCGACTTCGAGGCTCGCACCGGGTTCACGTTCACCGTCCTCGAGCCGGTAACGAGTGACGTCATCGGGTGCGTCTACCTCTACCCCTCGAAGTCGCCGGACGCCGACGTCACCGTCCAATCGTGGGTGCGCGCAAGCCACGCCGAACTCGATGTGCCGCTCGCCGACGCTGTTGCCGCCTGGCTGGCCGCCGAGTGGCCGTGGCAGCGCGTGCACCGTCCCGGCCGCTGAGCTGCAGCTGGCTCCGAGGTTCGGGATCGGACGGCTCGGATCGAACCGGTCGCCGGTGAGCACCGTGGAGGTGCTGACAGGCGACCAGAACGAGTCGAGTCGAGGCGCTCCACCTTCCACTCCGCAGGCATGCCGAACACGTCACAGTGCACGCCGAACCACCCGATGACGGGTGGGCACCACCCACCCAGCTCCTTCGTACCGTTGTCGGCAAAGGTGTTGGGAAGGGAGCTCCAGGTGACGGACAACGCAGAGCCGATGGGTCCGATCAGTTATCTGATCGTCGAGTTCCCGGGCAACAAGATGACCGGCGACGGGTTCCCCGCCCTGATCGATCTCGTCGACCGGGGCGTGATCCGGATCCTCGACCTCAGGTTTGTCACGTGTCGCGACGACGGGTCGGTGGCCGCCCTCGAGCTACGCGAACTCGAGACCGAGGGTCACTTCGACTTGACAATCTTCGAGGGCGCGTCGTCGGGAATGCTCGATCAGTCCGACTTCGACGATGCCAGCAAAGCGCTCCGGCCGGGCTCGTCGGCGGGCATCTTGATCTTCGAGAACCGATGGGCGACCACGTTCGTCGAAGCCCTGCGCCAGGGCGATGGTGAGTTGGTCGCGGCGGGCTACATCCCGCTGGCGGACATCGCCGCCTCGCTCGACGCAACCGCGTCGGCCTGATCCGGCACACCACAAGACGAGGAAAGGACGACGAAATGCCAGGACTGCTCAGAGGTGTCGCCCGCACGGCGGTGATCGCCGGAACGGCGACCGGTGTCTCCAACCGAGTCTCGCGACGCCAGGCCAATCGCTGGAACCAACAGAGCGAGGCCCAGGCGTACGAGCAGCAACAGCAACAGCAGTACTACGCGCCGCCGCCACAGCAGTACGCCCAGCCCGCTCCTGCTCCTGCTCCTGCTCCAGCCCCGGCGCCGGATCCGATCGCCCAGCTCAAGGAGCTGGCCGAGCTGAAGAACCAGGGGATCCTCACCGACGCCGAGTTCCAGGCCCAGAAGGCGAAGATCCTCTCCGCCTAGGCACCACCAGTCAGCGCATGTTGTTCCTGTACCGGCCGCGGCAAACGTGGATGCCGTTCGCCCTGCCCCGCGACCGCACCCAGCAAGCTGCCTACAACCGGCAGCTGCAGGAGAAGTTCCAGTCGACACGCCGCGTCGCTCCGCCGGTGCCGGCGACGCAACCGAACCTGCTGAGCGATCTGAAGGAGCTTGGCGAGCTCCAGCAGTCGGGCGTGCTGACCGACGCCGAGTTCGCGTCGGCCAAAGCGAAGCTGCTCGCTCGATGACCTCGAACGAGGCACGGGCGGAGACGCTCGTGGGCGCCCTGCGCGCCGGATTAGCAGGCGACCGCCAGGAACTTCAGGCGTTGTTCACCGACGACGTTCGAGCCTGGACGCCCGCACTGTCCACCGAATCGCTGAGCGAGCTGATCGACGAGCTTGATCGCCGCGACGTGGCGTTCTCCGACATCGAGTTGGACGTCGTGCCGCTTGATGTTGGCGGCGACTATGCGTGCGTCGAGTGGACCGTTGACATGACGCATAGCGGCACGATCACACTCGCCGACCACGGGAGCATCGAGCCGACTGGCACACGGGTCACGTTGTACGGGGTCACGGTCGCCGAGTTCCACGGCGACCGGATCTGTTCGTTGCGGCAGTACTGGGACGAGTACGCCGTGCTCGAGCAGCTCGGCGTGCTGACCGGCACCGAATAGCTCGGCCGCTGGATCCGGGCTACCTACCAGGTCAGTTCGAACTCGATCTCGTTCTCGTCACCGATCTCGATCTCGACCTTCAGCGTGACTTCGTCGGGAACCGTCACGGAGAATCGGGTTCCGTCCCGGACGAATTCGATCTGGTTGTGCCGGGCGAGCTGGTCGGCGAGCTCAAGCAGCCGTGCCGCGGCCGCCTCGCGACTCAGGGTCTCACGTTCTACGACCTCGATCAGTTCGTCGCTCATGGCGTCCTCCCGCTACTCCGTTGGACTGGAATCTCGACAGTCTCGATACCGCGCGTCGGGTCGGTCAGCGTATCGAGCGGCTGGCCGGCGACGTGGGCGTCGATCAAGGTGGCGATGAGCTCCGGTGAGCTGTAGTTGAGGGCGTGGGCACCGGGCACCTTCACGGCGCCGACGTTCGGCAGATCGGCAAAGACCGCCGCCCGGTCGATACGCACGAGCGGATCGCGCATGCCTGCGATCACCAAGGTGGGCACCTGCAGATCTCGAAGCCGCTCGAGCGTGGGGTAGCGGGTCATCGCCTTGAACAGTGACCAGCCCCGGTACAGGCCGAAGCGGAGGTAGTCACGTACGGCGATCGGCACCATCGAAATCGGTTCCCGGGGGCCGTCAGCCGCCATCTGCCACAGCGCTCGACCCAGCGGTTGGTTGTTGGGGCCACCGGCGGGCGATACGAGGACTGCTCGTTCGATGCGGTCGGGAAACCTCGACGCCACCTCGATGATGATCGGGCAGCCCAACGAGTTGCCGACAAACGTCGCCCGCTCGACTCCCACCGTGTCGCAGTACGCGACGAGCGCCCGGGCAAGGCCCGCGACGTCGAGCGTGTGTTCCGGCCGGTGGCTCCGTCCCATTCCGGGAAGGTCGGGCACGTAGGTGCGGTGCCTCGGCGCCAGGCGTGCCGCGGTGGGCTCGAGATACGTCCCGGAGATCCCGAAGCCATGGACGTGGACGATCGCATCGGCGTTCGGGCCGGCGTCGAGACAGACGCGGTGGTAGACGGGGAGGCCGTCGACGATCACCCACCCCGGCACCAGGGGAGGCACCGGCCGCCGCGTCACGAGGCGGCGTACTTGTGCAGGAACAGCGCCTCGACGAGTGCCAGACTCTCGATCTCGCGCGGGTCGACGCTCTCGTTGGGGGCATGGATCAGGGATCGCGGCTCTTCGACACCGAGCAGCATGATCTCGGCATCGGGGAACGTCTGCTGGAAGACGTTGCACAGCGGGATCGAGCCGCCTGAACCGTACAGCGTCACTTCGCGGCCGTACACCTCCTGCATCGCCTCGGCCATCGCTGCGAAGGCCGGTGCGTCGACCGAGCCGGCAAACGGCTGCCCAGCGAAGCCGCGCTCGAAGTCGACCTGGACGTGCCATGGCGCCGCCGCCGTCAAGTGGGCGATCAGGGCCTCTTGGGCGTTGTGCGCATCCATCCCGGGCGGTACCCGCAGACTGACGAGAGCCCGCGCCTCGGGTTGGATGACGGCCGAGGCTCCGACGACCGGCGGGCAGTCGATACCCAGCACGGTGACCGCCGGCCTCGCCCAGATCATGTCGGCGACGTCGTCTCCGAGTAGGTCGACGCCGTCGAGCAGGTGGGCGTCCGTGCAGAACTGTTCGGGCGGATACTTCGCGCCTGACCAGACCTGGGTGTTGTCCAACCCTCGGATCGTCGTGTTGCCCTGCTCGTCCCTCAACGTGGCCAGCATGAGGATGAGTGCGGCGAGGGCGTCGGGCGCAGCCCCGCCGAAGTTGCCGGAGTGCATCGCGGTCGACAGTGACCTCACGGTGACGCTGACCTCCACAACACCGCGCAGGGATGTCGTCAGCGTCGGGACGCCGACGGCGGCGTTGCCGGTATCGCAGATCAGGATCACATCGGCGCGAAGTAGCTCGGGGTTCCGCGGCACGAAGTCTTCGAGGCCTCCGTCGCCGAGCTCCTCAGATCCCTCCCCGACGATCTTCACGTTCACCGGCAGCTCGCCTTCGAGGGCGCGCAGGGCGGTCAGATGGGTGACGATGTTTCCTTTGCAATCCGCCGTCCCGCGGCCGTACCAGCGACCCTCACGCTCGGTCATCTCCCACACCGGGCTCAACCACGCGTCCTCGTCGAGCGGAGGTTGTACGTCGTGGTGGAAGTAGAGGAGTACCGTCGGCGCACCCGGAGGACCGGTGGCGTGACCGCACACCGCCTTGCTGCCGTCGGAGGTTTCATAGGCCCTAACGTCTTGCAGCCCGACAGCCGTGAACAGGTCGACGGTCAGATCGACCATCCTGTCGCAGTCCTCGGGTGGGGGAGCGCCCGGGTCGTACACGGACTCGTAAGCGACCATCCGGGCGAGGTCCTGTTTGGCCTGTGGCATGAGCTGCTGCACCCGTTGGCGTAGCACGCCTGTTGACATCGTCGCCTCCTTCATGGTCACAGGGCGCCGAGCGTGAGGACGATGACCGTCAGCACGCCCAGGATCAGGAGCAGCGGCCAGACGAAGCGGAGGTACCGGCCGTAGGGGACCCTGGCGATGGCGAGTCCGCCCATCACGACGGCGGAGGTTGGCGTTACCAGGTTGATCAGGCCCGATGCGCTCTGGTAGGCGGTGACGACCAGGCTCGGGTTGACGCCGGTGAACTCTGCCAGCGGGGCCATGATCGGCATCGACACGGTCGCCAGCCCCGACGTCGAAGGGATGAGGAACGAAAGCGGCAGGAAGAGCAGGTACATCACTACTGCGAAGGCCGCCTCACCGACGTCGCCGAGGGCGTTCTCGCACCAGTACAGGACGGTGTCGGTGATCTGTCCGTTGTTCATCACGACGGTGATGCCGCGGGCGATTCCGATGATCAGCGCCACGCCGAGAAGGTCGCGAGCGCCGTCGACGAATGTCGACGTCAGCTCGCCCTCCTTCATCCTGGCGACGACCCCGATGAGGATGGCGAAGAGCAGGAATGAGGCGGTCATCTCGGGGAACCACCACCACAGCGTCGGCAGGCCGATGTTGAGGTCCTCCCACGGGATCACCCCGTACACCATCACGGCGAAGGCGGCCCCGAACAGACCGAGAACCGCCTTGTGCTGCCCGGT
Organism: Ilumatobacteraceae bacterium; assembly: GCA_963772825.1. Classification (GTDB taxonomy): domain Bacteria; phylum Actinomycetota; class Acidimicrobiia; order Acidimicrobiales; family Ilumatobacteraceae; genus Desertimonas. Next base: position 80,768 of record CAVYYX010000012.1, read on the forward strand.
GAGGACGACCTCGCCGGTGTCGGTGGCGGCGGCGGAGAAGTGGCGCTCGTTGTCCTCCTTCATGTCGTAGACGAGCGACTTGGACGGGTCGCGCTTCACCCGGTCGGCGTAGCGCAGCACGAACCAGATGCCGGCGGCGAGGCCGACGACGAGGATGACGAGGCGCAGCCCGAGACCGTCGCTGATCGGTACGTCGGCGAAGCCGGAGGCGATGCCGGTGGCGAACGGGTTGACCGTCGAGCCGAGCACGCCGATTCCCGCGCCGAGGAGGATCACCAGTGCGCCGACGAGGGCGTCGTACCCGGCGGCGATCATCACGGTGATGACGAGGACGTAGAAGGCCAGGCTCTCCTCGGCCATCCCGAAGGTGGTGCCCCCCACGGCGAAGACGGTCATCAGGATCGGAATCATCCAGCGCTCGCGGCCACCGAGGCGGTTCACGAGCATGGCGATCCCGGCCTGGATCGCCCCGGTCTTCATCGTGATGCCGATGAACCCACCGATCACGAGGATGAACAAGGCGACGTCGATGGCCCCGAACAGGTCACCGCTGTTGAACACGTCGACGTTGCCGGTGGCGGGGTCCTCGATGCCGTACATCCCGTTGATCGGCGCCTCGAGCGAGTCGACGATGATCCGCGATGGGCTCGACTCGACCTCTTGGTAGGTGCCGGGGATCGGCGAACCTTCCTCGTCGAGGGCGTACTGGCCGGCGGGGATGATCCACGTCGCGATCGCCATGAGGACGATGAGGGCGAAGAGGATCGTGTACGCGGACGGCAGCGTGAAGCGAGACTTGCGTGGCTCGGCTTCCTCACCGAAGGTCTCGCCGTCGACCGTGCCGTCGCCTGGTTCCTGGACATCATTGGACATGACCGTCTCCTTCGGGAGTGAGTGCCGTGAGCCGTTGCGCCTCGGGGGTTGCGCCGTCGCCGTCGATCACCGGGGCCGCTGCGGGTGGGAGTCGCTCGATGCGGAAGCCGGTGAACGCGTAGGCCAGGGCGATGAATGGGTTGAACAGGTTGAAGAACGCGAAGGGGAGGTACTCGATGGTGGGAACCCCCAGAACGCCGGTCATGTAGGCGCCGCAACTGTTCCACGGCACGAGGGGCGACGTGACCGTTCCGGTGTCCTCGACGGTTCGTGACAGCATCCGGGGTGCGAGACCGCGGCGGGCGAACTCCGCGCGGTAGACGCGGCTGGGCAGGACATCAGCGACGTACTGATCTCCGGCCACGACGTTCAGTCCGATGGCGGTTCCGGCGACCGAGCTGATCAGGGCGCGGTCGGAGTGGGCGACGCGCACGAGCGGGGCGATCAGCCGGTTGAGGAAGCCGGCCTCTTCCATGATCGCGGCGAAGCACATCGCCCCGAGGATCAGCCAGACGGTTGTCAGCATGCTGGCCATGCCGCCCCGTGAGAAGAGGGCGTCGATCGTCTCGTTGCCGCTCGCCGACACGAAGCCCGTCGCCATCGACTGGTAGATCGCCTCGATGCTCGTCAACACCGTTCCCTGGCCGGGCTCGTCGACGAACGCCTCGACGGCGTCGCGTTGGGTGAAGCAGGCCAGAACTCCGGAGAACAGGGCCACGGCGTAGATGGCAAGGAACGGAGGCACCCTCCAGAGCGTGAAGGCAATCAACAGCGCGAGCGGCAACAGGGCGACGGGCGAGATGTTGAATGCCGTGGACAGCACGTCGCGCGCCGCGTCGGTGCCGACAGCGGATGAGGCGGGGTCGTCCACCACGCCGATCACCACGAACACGACGAAGGCCAGAACGAACGAGGGCACGACCGTCCACAACATTCCCCGGATGTGCTCGTTGACGGTCACGCCCCCGACCAAGCTGGGCACGAGCACGGTGGTCTCCGAGAGTGGCGACATCTTGTCGCCCATGTAGGCCCCGGAGATGATCGCTCCGGCAGCGATCGTGGTCGAGAGGCCGAGGATCGGCGCCATGCCGATGAAGGCCACGCCGAGGGTTCCGGCCGTCGTCCACGAGCTCCCGGTGACTGCACCCACAACGGCGCAGATCAGGGCGACGGCGGCGTAGAAGATCGCCGGCTTGAGGATGGCGATCCCGTAGGACACGACCGTCGGGATCGTGCCGGCCATGTTCCAGGTGCCGATCAGCGCGCCGACGGCGAGAAGAATGAACAGCGCGCCCATCGCCGAGGAGATCCCGCCGATGGCGGCCTCCCGAAGGTTGGCCGCGGTGTAGCCGTTCTTGAAGGCGACCAGCCCGGCAAACACCGCGCTCGTGAACAGCGCAACTTGTAGGGGTCCGTCGGCGGCAGCGGTGCCGAACAGGACGATCGTCAACGTCAGCAGCCCGATCAGCACCACGACCGGCGCCAGCGCGTCCAGGAAACTCGGCGGCCGAGGTCCGGACACTTTCTCCCCGGAAGTGTCGTCCATAGGGGATGCTCGGTTGGTGCCCTACGTCGTCGGAGGGGGAGTGTCGCCGTCGGTGGTGACTGGGGTGCCTGGCGCAGGGACGGTGTCGCCGTCGGTGACGACTTCGGTGACGTCCTCCGGATCACCGTCGCGGTCGTCGATGCCAGGGTCGTTGCGGGCCCAGGCGAGCAGGGCGACGACGGCGAGCGCCACGATGGAGCCGATCACCCAGCGGCTCGTGCCTGTTTCGGCGGCCATGGCGTCGGCCCTACACAGGATCCCGCAGCAGCGGGCAGGTCATGCAGTGCCCGCCGCCGCGGCCCTTGCCGAGCTCGAAGCCCTCGATCGTGACGACCTCGACCCCGGCTTCGCGCATCTTGGCGATCGTGTAGGTGTTGCGTTCGTAGGCGACGACGACGCCTGGCTCGAGGGCGACGACGTTGTTGCCGTCATCCCATTGCTCGCGCTCTTGCTGGTACTGGTCGCCGCCCGTCTCCACGACATGAAGCTTCGGAACGCCCAGAGCATCGGCCACGGCGCCGATGAAGTCGTCCTCCACCGTGACGTGGAACCCGTCGCCGTCGCCTGGTCGCAAGCTGATGGCGCGGATGTTGCCGACGACCTTCGGGAAGGCGGTCGCCTTGTCGCGGTCGAGGAGGGTGAACACGGTGTCGAGGTGCATGTGGGCGCGGTCCTTGGTCATCACGCAGGCGATCACCCGATCCGCCGCGCCCTTGGCGAACAACGCCTTGGCGATCTGCTCGATCATCCGGCCCTGTGAACGCTCGCTCATGCCGATCAGCACGGCGCCGTTGCCGATCGGCATGACGTCGCCACCCTCCAGCGACGCCAACCCGAAGTCGGCGATCTCGAAGCGACCCTCGGCCCCTTCCGGTGGATACCAGAAGTCGAAGTCGGCATCGGCGAACATCGGGTGGGCTCGGTAGATCGCCGCCACGTTGTACGCCTCGCGACGGCGCGCCGGCCAGTACATCGGGTTGATCGACACCCCGTTGTAGATCCAGCACGACGAGTCGCGGGTGAACAGCGTGTTGGGCAGCGGCGGAAGTACGAAGGCGCTGGTGTCGTCGAGAGCGGCGCCGATCAGCGAGGTCGCTCGGACCTTGGTGAGATCGAGCCCCGCCTCGGCGACGGTAAGCCCACCGATGAGGTGCTTGGCGAGCTGGTCGGCTTTGAGATTGTCGAGGAGACTGCGGATTTCGTCGACGAGCGACCAACTGACGGTGTACTCCGAGGCGACGACTTCGATCAGTCGCTGCCGGCCCGCGTCGCTCGCCGCGAGTGCTTCGGCGAGCAGTTCGGCGAGGAGGAACACCTCGACTCCCCGCTCGCGCATCCGGGCGACGAACTGGTCGTGCTCGTACTGGGCGCGCTCCACCCACAGCACGTCGTCGAACAACAACTCGTCGTGGTTGGACGGCGTCAGGCGCTGCAGGCTGAGGTCCGGGCGGTGGACCATCACCTTGCGGAGCTTGCCCACCTCCGAGTTCACACCGAATTCGCTCATGAGCTTTCCTCTCCCGTCTGATCGGGCACGACCGTTGTGCCGGCGTGTCCCTCGACGATCTTTTCGATGTCCTGCAGGGCGCCGATCGCGGCGTGCTTGCCCGTCGCCTCGACGAACCGGGCGGCCGCTTCCACCTTCGGGCCCATCGATCCGGCGGCGAAGGGTTGGCTGCGCAGCTCGCTCGGTGTCACCCGTTCGAGCCGACGCTGGTCAGCGGTTCCCCAGTTCTCGTAGACGCCATCGACGTCCGTGGCCATCAGGAACAGGTCGGCATCGATCTCGCGTGCGAGCAGCTCGCTCGCCAGGTCCTTGTCGATGACCGCCTCGACGCCGCCGAGCGTGCGTTCCTGGTCGGGGACCCAGGTCGTCGGGATCCCTCCGCCACCTGCGCAGATGACGAGCACGCCGTGCTCGAGCAGCCAGCGAATCGGCCGGATCTCGAAGATCCGCTTCGGCGCCGGCGACGGGACGACGCGGCGGAGTTTCTCCCCGTCGCGCTTGAAGACCCACCCCTTGTCCTTGGCCAACACGTCGGCCGCCGCATCCTCGTAGATCGGTCCGACGAACTTGGTCGGGTCGGCGAACGCTGGATCGTCGGTATCGACCTCGATCATCGTGAGGATCGTGGCGAACGGGACCTCGGGGGGCAGCAGGTTGCCGAGCTCCTGCTCGATGAGGTAGCCGATCATGCCCTCGGTCTGGGCGCCGAGGACGTCCAACGGATACGCCTCGACCTCCTTGTAGGCGGCCGCCTGGAGGGCGAGCAGCCCGACCTGCGGACCGTTGCCGTGAGAGAGCACGAGCTGGTGATGCTCGGCTACCGGTGCCAGGGCTCGTGCTGCCGTGTGGATGTTCGCCCGCTGCACATCGGCGGTCATCGGCTCGCCGCGCTTGAGCAGGGCGTTGCCGCCGAGGGCAACCAGGACGCGCATGACCGGGGTCCTCAGCTGCCCAGCGTTGCCAGGAGCAGCGCCTTGATCGTGTGCAGCCGGTTCTCGGCTTGGTCGAACACGATGCTGGCCGGCGACTCGAAGACCTCGCCCGTCACCTCGAGACCGCTGCTCATGCCGGTGTGCTCCATCATCTCCCGTCCGACGACGGTGTTCGGATCATGGAATGCCGGAAGGCAGTGCATGAACTTCACTCGCGGATTGCCGGACTCCCGCAACAAGGCGGAATTGACCTGGTACGGCTTGAGCAGCCCGACCCGTTCCGTCCAAACGTCCTTCGACTCACCCATCGACACCCACACGTCGGTGTGCACGAAGTCGGCACCGGACACCGCTTCTCCGGCATCCTCCGTGATCGTGATCTGAGCGCCGGTGCGCGTGGCGAGGTCGCGGGCGATCTTGACCACGTCCTCGGGCGGTGCGAGGGAGGCAGGTCCGGCGAGTCGAACGTCCGCTCCCAGCAGAGCCCCCGTGACCAACAGCGATCGGCCCATGTTGAACCGGCAGTCACCGACGAACGCGTACGTCAAGGCGTCGTACGGCTTGCCGCTCGCCTCGTGCATCGTGAGGAAGTCGGCGAGCATCTGCGTCGGGTGCCACTCGTTGGTGAGACCGTTGTAGACCGGGACCCCAGCGAACTCGGCCAGCACCTCCACGTCGACCTGCTCGTTGCCGCGGAACTCGATGGCGTCGTACATCCGGCCGAGGACCCGCGCCGTGTCGGCCACGGACTCCTTGTGGCCCAGCTGCGACCCAGACGGGTCGAGATACGTCACATGGGCGCCCTGGTCGAAGGCGGCGACCTCGAACGCCGACCTCGTGCGTGTCGAGGTCTTCTCGAAGATCAGGGCGATCTCCTTGCCATCGAGCCGCTTCGTCTCGGTGCCGGCGTACTTGGCGATCTTGACCGCCTCAGAGAGCTGCAAGAGATGCCGCAACTCCCGCGGCTCGAAGTCGATCTCCTTGAGAAAACTGCGGTTGCGCAGGTTGAACATCGTGCCTACTCCTTGCGTCGACTCCCGTGGGGATCCGGTCTGCGATGACCGTATGAACGTGGCGGGTGGGCCGGGACCACCCCGGGTCGGGTAGTTGCCATCGCTTCCACCCTCGACCGGGTGGTGCAGCCCCACCCGTATCGGCATCACCGTCCTGTTGATGTGCGCGAACTGTGCGGCTGCAGAAACTCGGACTGAGGAGACAACAGTGACCAGCACAACCGAGAAGACCGAGACGGTCACCAGGGCCGGGCCCTCCGACAAGCGCTTGTCGATGGAGCAGATCGCGGAGGTCCTCGGACTGCTCAAGGGCGCGGACAGCGTCGAACTGAAGTTGAGCGTGCCCGACGCCAACCGCCGGTCAGCCCTGGTGCGCCTGGGTATCGACCCACTGGACGCCCAACTGCGGCAGGTCGCCTTCTTCGATACGCCCGACCTGGCACTGAACCAGCACGGCGTCGTGGTGCGGGCGCGGAGAGTGCAACGCAAGGTCGGTGACGCGATCGTCAAGATCAGACCACTCGTCCCCGACGAGGTCCCCGCCGCGGTACGCAAGTCGGCGGCGTTCGGTGTCGAAGTCGACGCCATGCCGGGAGGCTTTGTCTGCTCCGGCACGATGAAGGCGGAAGCCGACGACGCCGCGGTCAAGGACGCCATGCAGGGCCGACTGCCAGTCCGCAAGCTGCTCGGCAAGGATCAGCGGGCCCTCTTCACGGCGCACGCCCCAGCGGGCGTCACGCTGGACGGCCTTTCCGTCCTCGGCCCGATCAACGTGCTCAAACTCAAGTTCACGCCAGAGGGTTACGACCGCCGGATGGTTGCCGAGCTCTGGTTGTACCCCGACGGGTCGCGCATCTTGGAGCTGTCCACCAAGTGTGCACCCGCAGAGGCGTTCGACGTCGCCGCCGAGACCCGCGTCTTTCTCAACGACCACGGGATCGACCTGCTCGCCGAGCAGCAGACCAAGACGAAGACCGCGCTCGAGTTCTTCGCCGCGGAGCTTCAGAGCACCGGAGGTAAGTGATGACCGCAGTCACGGCAGCGACCCCGGCCCCGGTCGAGAACGCGACCGACTGGTACCGCCTGTCCACCGAAGATGTGTGTCGGCGGTTGGACGTCGATCCCGCAGTTGGGCTCAGCGCCGCCGCAGTGCTCGAACGGCGACAGCGGTACGGACCGAACAAGCTCGCCGAGGAGGCCAAAGAGCCCGGGTGGCGAGCCTTCCTGCGCCAGTACCGCGACCTGATGCAGCTGGTGCTGCTCGGCGCAGCGATCGTGAGCATCGTCGCCTTGCAAGATGTCTCGACCGGGTTGGTGGTCATCGGCTTGACGGTTGTCAACGCCCTGATGGGCTTGCACCAGGAGGGCAAGGCCGCCGAGAGCGTCGCCGCCCTGCGCCAGATGTTGATCATGACGGCGAACGTTCGACGCGACGGTCAACGGGTCCAGGTACCAGCTGAGGAACTGGTGCCGGGTGACATCGTCGGTTTCGAGGCCGGCGACAAGGTCGCCGCAGACGGCCGAATCCTGGTCGCCGCGACTCTGGAAATCGAAGAGGCCGGACTCACCGGCGAGAGCACGCCCGTCGCCAAGATCGTCGAACCGGTCACTGAGGAGAATGCTCCGCTCGGCGACCGCGTCGACATGGCGTACATGAACTCGCAGGTCACCAGAGGCCGCGGAGAGATCGTCGTCACGGCGACCGGGATGTCGAGCGAGGTCGGCCACATCTCCGGAATGCTCAGCGGCGTCGAGCAGGAGAAGTCACCGCTCACCAAGCAGCTCGACCAGCTCACCGTGATCATCACGATCATGGCGGCAGGCGCCCTGGCGCTGATCATCATCCTCGGACTCGCCCGTGGCGAAGACTTCGACTCGTTGTTCCTGACCGGCATCACGCTGGCGATCGCGGCGATCCCGACAGGCCTCCCGGCGGTGGTGACGATGCTCCTCTCGGTCGGGACTCAGCAGCTTGCTGACAAGGGGGCGATCGTCAAGCGGCTGAAGTCCGTGGAGACGTTGGGATCGACCTCGGCGATCTGCTCCGACAAGACCGGAACCCTGACCCTCAACCAGATGACGGCTCGCGAGCTCGTCATCGTCGGCCGGCGCTTCAGCGTCGACGGTGAGGGCTACTCGACGATCGGCCAGATCCTGCACGTGGCAGGCACCGGCGCCAGCTCGCTCGACACGTTCATGCTGCCGATGGCGCTCGCCAACGATGCTGTGATCCGCGACGGGGCGTGCATCGGTGATCCGACGGAGGGCGCCCTCGTCGTCCTCGCCGCCAAGGGTGGGCTGGACGTCGACGAGACTCGCAAGACCTATCCCCGCGTGGCCGAGGTGCCGTTCGACGCCGAGTACAAGCTGATGGCGACGTTCCACGAGATGGACGACGACGGGCGCAAGGTCGTGCGCTGTTTCGTCAAGGGTGCGCCGGACGTGCTGTTGGCACGCTCGTCGCACTACCTCGACGCAGATGGATCGCCGGAGCCGATGGGCGACGCCGCCGACCGGGTCCTGGCCGACAACGACCGGTTGGCGGGCGATGGGATGCGGGTACTGGCGGTCGCCAGACGCGACTTCGACCCGGCGTCCTTCGACCCCTCAGCCGACCTGTTGGCGCTCGTCACCGACCTGCAGCTGCTCGCCCTCGTCGGCATCGTCGACCCGCCTCGCAAGGAAGCCAAGGACGCCATCGCCCTGTGCAAGGACGCCGGCATCCGTGTCCGCATGATCACGGGCGACCACGCCACGACGGCGTCAGCCATCGCCGGCCAGCTCGGCATCTACGGCAAGGCGCTCACCGGCGCGCAATTTGCCGCCCTCACCGATGACGAGCTGCGCGCCGAGGTCGACGACATCGGCGTCGTCGCCCGGGTGGCACCCGAGGACAAGGTTCGCTTGGTCAGCATCCTCAAGGGCCAGGGCAACATCGTCGCCATGACCGGCGACGGCGTGAACGACGCGCCCGCCCTCACGAGGGCGGACATCGGTGTGGCGATGGGGATCACCGGGACCGAGGTCACCAAGGACGCTGCCGAGATGATCCTCACCGACGACAACTTCGCCACCATCGTGACCGCCGTCGAAGGTGGGCGGGGTCTGTACGACAACTTGATGAAGTACGTCCGCGTGCAGATGATCATGCTCGCTGGCTTCATCTTGCTGTTCGTCGGCGCCGGGATCTTCACGATCGCCAACGGCACCCCATTGCTGCCGCTGCAGATCCTGTGGATCAACTTCGCCATCGATGTGCTGTTGGCCCTCGGCCTCGGCTTCGACGCGCCGACTCCGGGGCTCATGAAGCGCCGTCCACGGTCGCCCGACGAGCCCGTCATCGCCCCCGCTCTCGGTGTCCGGCTGGGCATCGCCGGACTGCTCATCGCCGCCGGCACGCTCGCCGTCGTGGCGTGGGGCGAGGACCGCTATGACTTGGCGACGGCCACGACGATGGGGCTGACCACGATCTCGTTGCTGCACATCGTCGCCGCCTTGGAGTGGAGGGATCCGATGCAGAGCGTGTTCAACCGGGCAACGATCGCCAACGGACGGTTCAACAAGCTGCTGCTGGCCGCCCTTGCGCTGACCTTCCTGGCCACGACGATCTCGGGCCTCAACCGGCTGCTCGACACCGTCCCGCTCGACGGCCACCAATGGCGAGCGTGTCTCGTGGCGGTGATCGGATACTTCGTCCTGGCCGAGCTGGCCAAGCTCATCCTCCGTCAAATCGAGCGTCGGCGGGCCTGACTGAGACGTGGGGTTCGACGTGCGCCATGATTCGGCGCCGTGACCAACGCAACGAGCAGCGAGAGCTCGCGCCAGACGATCGAGCGTTCACCCGCTGACGTCTTGCGCATGGTCACCGCGGCCGCCGCGGTGCTCTGCGTCCTGATCGTCGAGTGGTTGTTCGGCGACACGCTGGTGGCGTTCACGTCGGATCTCCTCCGCGGACTCGACGCTCTGCCGTCCTGGCTGGTCGACGCCGTGGTGCTCGGGACACGGATCCTCTGGGTGGTCGTTCTCGGGGGTCTTCTCTGGTGGATGCTCCATGGGCGGCAGTGGCGAATGCTCGCCACCGTCACCGCTGCCGGTCTCGTGGCCGCGGCGCTGGTCAGCTTGCTCGACGGTCTGATCGAGACCGACTCCGGGCAGATCCTGGTCGACGTCGGTGTCGATCTCGGTCCGCTGACGAACGACGGCTTCCCTTCGACAGCTGGGATCGCCGCGGTCTGCGGGGTGCTCACCGCTGCCGCGCCGTGGCTCGATCGCCGGTGGCGCCGGGTGGGATGGGCACTGCTTGGCGGATTGACGGTGACAGGATTCGTAAACTCTCCCGTGGCGTTTGACGCTGTCCTGGCCGTGTTGGTCGGCTGGTTGTCTGGTGCCGCTGTGCTGGTAGCGGTCGGGGCGCCATCGCGGCGACCGACGTTGCAGGCCGTCATCGACGGACTCAACACGGTGGGAGTGCCGGTGCAGCACCTCGAACAGGCCGGCGTCGATGCCCGAGGGTCGACGCCCTATTTCGGCGTCGACGCCGATGGCGGCAGGCTGTTCGTCAAGGCGCTCGGCGCGGACGAGCGCAGCGCCGACGTGCTGTTCCGTCTCTATCGCCGCCTCCAGCACCGCAACTTCGGAGACGAGCGGCCGTTCCGCAGTTTGCGACGCGCCGTCGAGCATGAAGCGTTCGTCGCCCTCGTCGCCCAGTCGCTGGGCGTGCGCACGCCGAGCGTGCGCGGATTCGCCACGGCGAATCCGAACGGCTTCGTCCTTGCCTACGACGCCATCGACGGCAGGTCGCTCGATCGGGTCGACCAGACCGAGGTCACCGATGACGTGCTGGCAGCCATCTGGCACCTGGTCGGCGAGCTGCGCTTGCATCGCATCGCCCACCGCGACCTCCGCCTGGCGAACGTCTTCCTCGACGACGGCGGTGATGTATGGCTGATCGACTTCGGCTTCAGCGAAGTGGCCGCGTCGGACCTGCTGCTGGCGACCGACGTCGCAGAACTGCTCGCCTCGTCCAGTCTGTGTGTCGGCGCCGAGCGAGCGGTCAACAGCGCAGCTCGGGCAGTCGAACCCGAAACGCTGGCGCGGGCCCTCAGCCGGCTCCAGCCCTGGGCGCTGAGTGGGGCGACTCGGACGGCGATCAAACGTCGGCCAGGTCTGCTCGACGCACTGCGGAGCCAGATGGGTGTGGCGATCGCCGCCACCGGATCCGTGGCCAGCCTGAAGTGATCACCGTCGTCGGCGCTAAATCCAGGTGACCGAGGGCTGTCGATGAACCCCTGGTGGCTGATCGTCGCAGGTGTCGGCCTGCTCGTCGTCTCGGCGTCGATCTTCGAAGCCCGCAGGCCGTCTATCAGTCGAGTCGAGTCCGACGTGTTCCACGCCGTGAACGGACTACCGGACGGGCTCTACGCGTTGCTCTGGTTGCCGATGCAACTCGGCAACCTCGTCGTCGGCACCTGCGCCGGCCTCGCGGTCGCCCTCCTCGACGGCGACCTCGCCGTGGCCATTGGCGCGATCGCGGCGATGGTGCTCAAGCTGGTCACCGAACGGATCGTCCGCAAGGAGATGGCTGACTACCTCGCCGTCCGTCAGCGGCCCGGAACCAGCCAGGTCGGCGCACTGCTGCGCGGCGATGTTCCGGTGTCAGGACCGAGCTTTCCCTCGGGCCACGTCATCCTCGTCGCAGCCGTGGCGTGCGTTGTCACACCATCGCTGCCCATCGCGTGGTGGTGGGTGCCGGCGGTACTCACCGTCCTGGTGATGGTCGGGAGGGTGTATGTCGGCGCCCACAACCCCCTCGACGTGACTGCCGGCCTGGGCACTGGCCTGCTGCTCGGCGGCGTGCTGGCGACAGTGGCCGCTTCGTGATGACGTACCATCCGGTGGGGCTCGCGCCCTGACGACCCTGAGGGGGATTCAATGGCAACACTTACTGTCTGGAAGTTTGATTTCCCGACCGCAGCCGATGAGGCCGAGTCCACGCTCGAGTCGCTGTCGAAGGAGGGTCTCATCACGATCCATGACGCGGCGACGATCAGCTGGGCGTGGGGCAGCAAGCCCAAGACCCGACAGCTGCAGGGCCTCACTCGCAAGGGAGCTCTCGGCGGTGCGTTCTGGGGATTGCTGTTCGGCGTGCTGTTCTTCGTCCCGCTCATCGGCGCGGCGATCGGAGCCGCGGCCGGTGGCATCGGCGGCGCGATGCGCGATGTCGGCATCGACGACGACTTCATCAACACCGTGCGAGCGAAGGTGACGCCGGGAACATCGGCGCTGTTCGTGATGAGCAGCGACGCGGTCATGGACAAGGTCAGCGACGCCTTCGCCGGTCTCCATGCAGAGCTGATCGAGACCAATCTCTCCGCAGAAGAAGAGGCCAAGCTGCGCGAGGCATTTGCCGAGGACTGACGCTAGGAAACGAACCAGGCGGACTGGGCGTCACGAAACCTCGGCTCAGAGCGCCCGGCAACGGCGACGGTGACGGGTCCCGCCGCTCGGATTCTGCGGCCCCGAACCAACGGACCCTGCTGCCACCGAGAACGCGCGACGGCTGACATCGGTGAGTCACCTGGCGCGGTCTTGAACGGATTTCACCCGCCGGGCGTCAGGCCGTGGCGTGGTGCGCGGTCTCGGGCAACGCGAGGGGCGGTGACCGGCGGGCGGCGCCGGGGGAAATGCCGATCGTGCGCTTGAAGGCGCGGCTGAAAGCTGCCTCCGACTCGTAGCCGAGGCGGGCGGCGAGCTGGGCGATCGGGACGTCGTCGTGCCGCAGCCAGTCGAGCGCCACCTGCATCCGCCAGCGGGTGACGTACTGCATCACCGGCTCGCCGACGAGTTCGCTGAACCGGGCGGCGAACGCCGACCGCGACATGGCGGTCTCTCGGGCGAGCGATGCCACCGACCACTCGCGTCGGGGGTCCGCCATGGCCGCCGCCCGACGTGTCCGACGTCTGTGTCAGCGGGAGTGACCGATACGGGCACATCGCTGACACAGATCACCGAACAATGTCGTAGCGCCTGCCGGATGGCGCGCATGCCAGGAGCCGGTCCGCCTGCTCGAGGAAGCGTTCGAGACCAGCGCGCTCGACTCGGGCATCTGTGGGCGGAGAGGGTGAAATCCGTTCAAGATCCGTCCCCGGTCCGCTGGCTACCGTTGATCTCGAGACACCCGCAGGGACTCGACCCGGCGACGGGCTTCGGGGACGAGGAGTCGAGGCGGGAACGGTCAGACAGGAGCGTTGATGCAGATCGCGATCGGATTGTTCCCGGGTTTCACGTCGCTCGACGGCGTCGGTCCCTATCAGGTCTTCAGCTACTTGCCCGGCGCCGACGTCGTGGTCTGCGCGGCACGCAGCGGCTTTCTCGCCGACGAACACGGACTGCTTCACTTCGATGTCGCCGCCACGTTCGACGACGTTCCAGCTCCTGATGTGGTCGTCATCCCCGGTGGCCAGATCACCCACAGGATGGTCCGCGACGGAGACCCGATCATCGAGTGGATTCGAGCCGTGCATGCGCAGACCACGTACACGACATCGGTCTGCACCGGCGCGTTGCTGCTTGGGGCCCACCGCGGCCGGCGTTTCCGCCGGCATCGATCTGGCGCTCACGCTCGTCGCGCGCATGGCCGGCCAGGCGACAGCGCAAGCCATCCAGCTCGGCATCGAATACGACCCGCAGCCACCGTTCGACGCCGGTGCTCAGTCGAAGGCACCAGCCGATATCCGTGACCTGGTTCGGGCGATGCTCGACAACTCACGGGAGGCTGTCCTGAGCACCACCGGACCCGCGCCCAACGGAACGAGGAATCCATGACCACGCCAGCCCCGACCGTCACCGACCACGACACCTTCGAGCGACAGCTCCTCGAGCTGCGCAAGCGCGAGAAGGCCCACACCCGCGAGGGCGATGTGATCGCCGCGGCCCGGCGCCGGCTGCCCATGACCGAGGTGCCGCCGGACACAACCGTCATCGGCCCCGGCGGCCCTGTCCCGTTCGGCGACGTCTTCGAGGGGCGCGACGAGCTGGTCGTCTACAGCCACATGTTCCACGACGGGGAGCCATGGGAGTGGCAGTGCGAGGGCTGCACCAGGAACACCTGGAACATGGGCGACGCCGCCGACGCGGCTTACCTCAACGCCAACGGGATCACCTTCGCCATCCTCGGCGACGGGCCCTACGAGGAGCTCGCGGCGTTCCGTGACTTCATGGGCTACACGGTGCCGTGGTACTCCAACGCCCACCTCGACGACCCCACGGTGGGCGTCGCCGGCCGGATCTCCTGCTACCTACGGCGGGAGGACAAGATCTACCTGACGTACTGGACGACAGGCAGGGGCGACGAGGTGATGAGTCCCTCGTTCGGGCTGCTCGACATGACCGCGTACGGGCGCCGGGAGGAGTGGGAGGACTCGCCCGAGGGGTGGCCACGGTTCCCGACCCACTCCTTCTTGCGCACCGACGGGCACGGTGCGCCGATGGGGCCCAGAAACGGCGGTCGACCGGTGCCCCAGTGGACGCGCCCGGACGTCGCCGAACAAACCGGGTAGCACTGCCCACCGGGCAGCTACGTGCTCGGTGTCCAGGACATCGACCAAACGCAGGTCGTCGGAAGTCAGCCTCGTCGTGCTTCGGCGACCGCCCGCCAGATGCGTTCGGGCGTGCACGGCATGTCGATGTGGTCGATGCCGAGATGTGACACCGCATCGACCACGGCGTTGTGGATCGCCGGTGTCGATCCGATCGTTCCCGACTCACCGATTCCCTTGGCGCCGAGCGGGTTCCGTGGGCTGTCGGTCTCGGTGTTGGAAGCCTCGAAGAACGGCAGCTCGGCAGCCGACGGAATCAGATAGTCGACCAGCGTGGCCGTCTGCGGATTGCCGTCATCGTCGTACTGCACCCACTCGTACAGCGCCTGGGCGGCGCCTTGCGCGATGCCGCCATGTTGTTGGCCTCTGACGAGCATCGGGTTGAGGATCCGCCCGCAGTCGTCGACAGCGATGTGGCGGAGCAGGCGGACGTCGCCGGTCTCCATGTCGACCTCCACGACGGACACGTGGGCGCCGAACGGAAAGGTCGAGCCACCGCCATCGAAGTCGAGGTCGTGACGGAGCGGGCCCGCCTCCATGCCCGCGGGCAGCCGCGTCGGGTCGTTGGACGCTGTTGCCAGCGTCTCCCACGTCACCGACGTGGCCGGAACCCCCGCGACCTGCAGTCCACCCCCACCCGTGACGATGTCGTCGGCGGAGGCCTCCAAGAGATGACCAGCGATGCGCTTGGCCCGGTCGAGCACCTCGGTCGACGCCAGGTGGATCGCCGAGCCTGCTGTCTGGAGCGAGCGCGATCCCATCGTGCCGGAGCCGCTGCGCACGGTCTTGGTGTCGGAGTTGACCAACGAGATCTGGTCCATCGCGATGCCCAAGACATCCGACGCGAGCATCGCAAACGCGGTGTGGTGTCCCTGACCGTGAGCGCTGGTGCCGGCGTACACGGTGGCCGTGCCGTCGTCGTGGATCTCGCACGCGCCGTACTCCAGGTGCAGACCCACGGGCGCGGTGACTTCGACGTAGGTCGATACGCCGATACCGAGCTGCTTCGACTCACCGGCCGCGCGTCGACGTTCCTGTTCGGCGCGGAGGTCACCGTAGCCAGCGGCAGCCAGGGCAGCGTCGAGCGGCTCGGCGTACCGACCAGAGTCGTAGTTGCCGCCGGTCGGCGTGGTGATCGGTTCGTGGAAGTCCGGAATGAAGTTGATTCGCCTGATCTCGGCCGGATCGATGCCGGTCATGTCGGCGGCTACGTCGAGCACGCGCTCGATCAGCTGGGCCGCCTCGGGGCGACCAGCGCCACGGTAGGCACCGACCGTGGTGTTGTTGGTCACCGCCGTGGTGGCAGTGAACTTCACGGCCGGAATGTCGTAGACCCCGACCGACATCATCTGCGTCAACATCGGCAGGATCGCGCCGATCGCCGGATAGGCGCCGGCGGACGCGGTGACGTTGGCCTCCAATCCGACGATTCGACCGTTCGACGTCACCCCGAGCTTGGCGTCCATCACGTAGTCCCGGCCGTGAACGAGCGAGAGCATGTCCTCTGTCCTTGACTCCGACCACTTGACCGGCGCGTCGAGCTCGATCGCCGCCTTGGCGGCGATGGCGAACTCGGCGTAGACGGCAGCCTTCGGGCCGAACCCCCCTCCAACCCATGGACAGATCACCCGCAGACTGTCGGGGTCGAGACCGAGCAAATCTGCGAGCGCGCCATGCGCGGAGTGCGGAGCTTGATGCGAGATCCAACACGTCAACGATCCTTCATCGCCGGGTACCGCCAGAATCCCGTTCGTCTCCATCGGCACGCCGGCGAGGCGCTGACTCACCATCGTCACGTGAGCGACCAGGTCAGCGCCTTCGAGCGGGCGTTCGTCATCTCCGTGGCTCGTCACGAAGCAGACGTTCGACCCGTGCTCGGGAAACAGGAGCGTCGCATCCGGCTGGAGTGCCTCGGCTGGGGTCATCACCACCGGCAGCGGTTCGATGTCGAGAAAGACGGCTTCGGCCGCGTCCATCGCCTCAGCCTTCGACTCCGCGACGACGGCGGCGCAGATGTCGCCGACGAACCTGACCCGGTCGGTGCAGAACATCGGGCGATTGAGCGAGGTCGGCATCATCGCGAACATCTGCATCGACGGCAGCCCGAGGTCGTTGCCGGCGTGGAGGATGGCTCGAACTCCTGGCATCGCCTCGGCGTCCGACACGTCGACCCCGTTCAGCACGCCGTGGGCGACCATCGAGCGCACGAACGCCACGTGCAGCATGCCCGGCTCGACGAGGTCGTCCAGGTACTTGCCGGCGCCCGTGAGGAGCGTCGGATCCTCCAAGCGGAGCACCGCGTGGCCGAGGATCGAACCGGATGACGTCATGTTTCCCCCTAGTTGCCTGCCCGTGCCAGTGTCACAGTCACCGGCTTCTGGGCGCCAATCGTGACGATTTCCGCAAGGATCTGCACCCAGAACGCGATGGAACCGAGCGCGTCGCTAACCGGTACGTTGGCGTCGTGAGCGACGTCGTTCGCATCGAGCTCGGTGTTTCGATCTTGGAAGGCGAGCTGATCGCCCAGGAAGCCGTTGCTGGTGGTCTACGCGTCGAGCTAGTTCGTAACGAGTACCCGGAGACGGGTGCCATGTTCGCGCTCGGCACGTGTGCACTGCTTGTCGCAGCTGAGCACGAGGCGGAGCTACGTGAACTTCTCGCCACGCATGGATACTGACGGTTCGCGTCCGTTGGCCGGTCGGAGGCAGGGGCCGTCACCGTCGCGCAAGGACGATGGGGATGAGGTGACCGACTACGGGAGGGCGGCGAGGACGTTCAGCAGGAACGCCTCGTCGTCTGAAAGCGGCGGCACGGTCGACGTCGAGGCGGCAACGGCTGCGGCTGTCGGCACCGAGTAGAGGTCCGATCGCCAGAGCGGCTCGCCGGCGCGTCCCGGGAAGGTGGTGGCGTAGCGCGCCTCGTTATCGGCGATCTGCCGAGCGACGTCGAAGAGTGCGTAGTAGTTGGCGCGCAACCGATGGACCCACCGGTCGTACCAGACGATGCCCTGAGTAGTGACGTCGACGGGGTCGCCGCTCTCGAGAAATTGATCGGTCTTCTCCAGAATCCGGAGTGTGACCAGCTCTTGGCACCACAGACACAAGCGGTCGCCGTCGCGGAGGTCGGCGCCCCGGTCCGTCGCGGGGTCGTACGCCTGGTCGGCGCCGGCCGTGGAGTCGTCGTCGGCGACCTGGGTGAACTCGAAGTTCTCGTGGCGACCGTTCATGAGGCAGCGGTACTCGGAATGCCAGACGCGGTGCTGAGAGCTACCGCCCACCCACAGCCATCCGAGCAACGGTGGCGGGTTCTGCCCGCCGGCCGTGCGGGTCTGCCAGCCGCCCGGAGACAGGTGGAGCCATGGGGTCTCGTCGATCGTGGGGGTCTCGTAGTCGCCGGACGCCTCCGACTTCGGGGTTCCGGAGTAGACGAGGTTCGACAGGGTGAAGATGCTCGCCGTCGTCGGGTTGGTCCTCGAGCTCGTAGCGCCGCGCTCGTCGATGTACTCGTCGCCCAGGAGTCCAAAGGCGTGACTGAATTCGTGGATCTCGGCGGCACCGAAGGCGACCCCCACGAAGTGGTCATCGTCTGGGGCGGGACGTGGCACCTCGCGCACGAACCCGCTGGGATCCGCGTCAAGACCGCTGGGGTTACTCGGCGTGGCGACGACGGAGGACTGGACGAGCATCGACACGACGAGGTTGCGATACCGGCCCCGCAATGAGCGGTTGCTGATGGCCTGGCTGTCGGCACCGACATCGAGATCGAGGGGATAGCGCCGTTCAGTGGCGATGTCGAAGGTGTCGACGCCCGCCCAGAACCTCTCTCGGAAGCGCCGGCCGTCGGCGTCGTCGGCGATCCACCAGTCGTACTCCTCGGGCTCGCCGTCGCCGTCGGTGTCACGCTCATCGGTGAGCGCCCCTCCGCCGCTGGTCATCAGACACCCGTAGAACGAGTTTCGACTGCTCGATGCCGGCTGGGCGGACGGGGTGTACAGCGCTCGGATCCGGAGACATCCGGCGAACGTGGCGTACACATCGATCGCGAAGAACTCCGTCAGCCAGGTACCGAGCGCGGTCGTGAACTGCGATTGGGTGGTGAACCCATCCCCCAGGATGACGACGTCGATCATCCGGTCGTCGGCTATCTGCACCGTCTCGCCGGGCCGGCGGATGTCGGGAATGCGGCGGCCGGCCCAGTTCGGTTCGCCCAGCGTGTAGCTGACGCGACCGTCGGGCAGCGGGGTGGCAACGATCGACGTGTCGATCATGGTGCGGGACCTCAGCCCGAGATGCGCATCGGCGCGCGCACCAGCCGGATGCCGTCGACTTGGAACGAGTCGTTGGGATCCCACTTCTCCAGTGTCGTGATCGCCCCACCATGACCGACCTCGACGTGCTGCCCCTCGCGCATGGCCTCCATGAGCAGCGCGAGCTGGGCCAGGTAGAACGGCCGGTCGGCGGCTTCGAGGTTGAGCGTGAACCAGGCTCGGACCGCACCGATCTTGACCCAATCCGCCTTGTCCTTCGACTCGGTGAGGCCGAACCACACCCTCGAGGTGCCTTTCGTCTCCACCTCGACCGTTCCGACGAAACCCAACGAAAACAGGCTCGCTGCTTCGCTCCCCCCCGCCGGTGTCGCTGCGTCGGAGAGACAGTCGGCCAGGTTCACCTGCTCGCGGGTGATCTCGCCCTCGATGCGGTCGATGTTCGCTTGGACCAGAGGCTTCTTGTGGTCGGGGAGCATCTCGAAGTCAGCCTGTGCTTCTGCGAGCTCCTCCCGCAGGGCCGCTAGATCTTGCTCGATGGTTTCACATGCCATGCGTGCCTTTGTACGGACCACCCGTTACCCACGTGTTACCTGTCGTGTGGAATTACCGTGACGACCGTGCTCTCGCCGCTCCACGAACCACCGTTGCTGCCGCACCTCATCGTGCGGAGCCTCGCTGCCCATGACGACGAGCCGTGCATCTCGCTCGGCGGTCGGGTTGCGTCGTACGCCGAGGTCCGGCGCCGGACCAGCCAGCTGATCCAGGCCCAGCGGGCGCACGGCGTCACCCGGGGGAGTCGTCTCGCAGTCCTGTCGAAGAACCGGCCGGAGGTCCTCACCAACCTGACCGCGTCGCTCGTCAACGGCTGTGTGGTGACGCCGCTCCATCCGATGGGCTCGCTGGCCGACCACGCCTACGTCATCGGCGATGCCGAGATCGACTGCCTCGTCTTCGACCCCGACAACTTCACCGAGCGTGCCCGCCAGCTCAAGGCGCAGTATCCGGCGCTGAGGCTGCTCGGCTTCGGCCCCAACGATGTCGGTGACGACTACCTCAAGCTCGCCGACGAGTTCGAGCCGGAGGCGCTCGTGGCTCCCGACGTGGGTCTCGATGACCTGTGCACGATCGTCTACACCGGCGGGACGACCGGGCGACCGAAGGGCGTGCTCATGACCCATCGCGTCTGGCAGGCGATGACGTGGATCCAGATGGCCGAGTGGGAGTTCCCCGACGACCTACGGATCGCCATCGCCACGCCGCTGTCGCACGCCGCAATGTCGCTCGTCGCCCCGGTGCTGCTGTCGGGCGGCGCGTTCTACGTGATGGAGTCGTTCACCCCTGACGGCTTCTTCGACCTCGTCGCCGAACATCGCATCACGGCGACGTTGATCGTGCCCGCAATGCTGTACGCCCTTCAAGGGCACTCGCGCTACGAGACGGCCGACATGGCGTCGATGGAGACGATCTTCTACGGGGCCGCACCGATGAGCCCAGCGAAGCTCGCCCGGGCGATCGGGGACTGGGGCCCGATCTTCTTCCAGTTCTATGGGCAGACCGAGGCGCCGATGGTCATCACGCACTTGAAGAAGGGCGAGCACGATCCCACCCGTCCCGACCGACTCGCCTCGTGCGGCCGCCCGGTGCCGTGGATGCACGTCGCCTTGCTCGACGACGACAACCGGCCCGTCGCCCCGGGCGAGTCGGGGGAGATCTGCACTCGCGGTCCGCTGGTCATGACGGGGTACAAGGACCTGCCCGACGAGACCGCCGAAGCACTGTCGGGCGACTGGTTGCACACCGGCGACGTCGGTCGCTTCGACGATGACGGCTACCTGTACATCGTCGACCGGACCAAGGACATGGTGATCAGCGGTGGCTTCAACGTGTTTCCCCGCGAAGTCGAAGACGTGATCACCGCCCACCCCGCCGTCAACGCGGTCATGGTCATCGGCGTCCCGGACGACAAGTGGGGCGAGGCCGTCAAGGCGATCGTCGTGCTCCAGCCCGGCCACGAGCCCACGGACGAGCTGACCCGCGAGCTGCAACGACTGGTGAAGGACGCCAAGGGTTCGCAACAGTCGCCGAAATCGATCGACTACGTCGACGCGCTGCCGCTCACCCCGGTCGGCAAACCCGACAAGAAGTCCGTGCGCGCTCGGTACTGGACCGACGCCGACCGAGCAGTGTCTTAGTCACCGTTGTGGTCAGTTGCCGACCACAACGGTGACTCAAGCGGGATCAGGACTCGGCTGGGGGGAGCGCCAGGTCGCCGACGTCCTCGAACTCGGTCGTCAGCGGAACGACCTTGCCGTCCTCCAGCTGGCTGTACACCACGCTGCGGTTGAACAGGCGCTGGTAGCCATCGAGGCCGTCGGTCCACTCCTGGGTGAAGTCGAGCACCGGCACCATGCCGTTGAGGTCGAGACTCGACGTGGTCGACGCCGCCTCGTAGAACGACTCGGCCGTGATCTCGCCCTCGATCGTCTCGGCGATCTGGGTGAACCCGACGTAGGCAGCCCACGTGCCCATTCCGCCGAGCGAGTTGTAGTCCAGCGCGCTCGTGTCCAGCCCGGCCTCCTCGAGGGCGCCGCGGTACTCGGCCCACGGTTCGGTCGAGATGTCGGGGTACATACCGACGATGATGTCGCCGTTGGTGGCCTCTTCGTTGCCGGCGGCCGACACCTCGTTGAGGTTGCCTTGGGGGCCGTACTGGCGAGCTTCCGTGCCCGACTGACTCCAGGCGGTGTTCCAGGTGATGAACGGCGTCTCGGAGATGATGCTGATCACACAGTCGGCGTCGGTGGTGGCCTGGGCGACCTCGGACGAGTAGTCCTGGGCGGTCGGCGGCAGGATGACGACCTCGCCGAACGACCTGTCGAGGTTGGCCATGGCGTTCTCCATCGGCGGGATGAAGATCTGCGCGCCGTCGATGATGACGGCGTTGATGTTCTCGCAGCCGTCGTCCACTGCCTTCTTCACCGCGCCCACCGCGTACATCGGCTGGTTGCCGATGTTGAACGAGTACGGGTTGGTCAGCTCGGACGGCGTGATCGGGCAGCACGCCCCGAACCACGTGATGCTCGACTCGGCGATCACGGGCACGATCGACTCGGCGAAGAACGTGAACGAGCCGACGACGGACACCATCTCCTCCTCGACCGCCTGCCGCGCACACGTCGCCGCGACCGCCGGGTCGAACTGCTCGTCGCAGACGGTGACCTCGACCGGCCGGCCGGCGATCCCACCCTGAGCGTTGATGTAGTCGGCATACAGATTGGCGGTGTTGGCGATGTTCTCGTAGGTCGGCCCGGCGGCGTTGAGCGTCGTCACGGTCATGATCTTGAGCGGATCACCGCTCGGTTCGTCGCTCGGTTCCGTGGTGGCGTTGGCGGCGCCGCCCGAAGCAGCGGCCAACCCGACGACGGCCAAGAGGACCAGCTTGTGCCGCCACGAACGCCGATGTGGAATCGAACGCCGATTGCCCGTCGTGGACATCATCTTCCCCCCATTGCGATTTCGGCGCGCAGGATGCGCACCAACAGTCGACAGTAACGCACAATACGTCGATGGTTCGCTACGCAACGTTGGCGTCGGCGGCAGGGGGACGATGAACGAGGTCATCCGGTTCGCGCTGCTGGGATTGGGCGTCGGCGCGTTGTACGCCTTCGCATCCCAGGGCCTGATCGTGATCTACCGCGGCACCGGGATCCTGAACTTTGCGCTCGGCGCCACGGCGATCGCCGGCGTCTTCATGCAGTGGGAGCTGCACGAGAACGGCTGGCCGTTCCTGGCGTCGGCGATCGTGGGCGTCGCCTGGTCGGGCTTCCTCGGGGGGCTCACCCACTGGGTCATCATGCGACCGCTCAGACGGGCAAGCTCGCTGGTCCGCGTGATCGCCACGCTCGGTGTGCTGATCACGATCCAGGCGGCGGTCGTGATCCGCTACGGGTCCAACGCTCGGCAGGTCGAGAGCTGGCTGCCGACTGATCGCGTCGACGCTGTGGGGAGACGTCGGGATCACCGTCGATCGCCTCATCCTCGTCGCCATCGGGAGCGCTTCGGCACTCGGCCTTTGGCTGCTCTACCGATCGAGCCAGTTCGGCCTCGCCACCGAGGCGGTGTCGGAGAGCGAGCGCTCTGCCGCCGCGATCGGGCTGTCTCCCAACCGCATCGCGTTGCTCAACTGGGCCTTGGGGTCGGCCATCGCCGCCGTCGCCGGGGTCCTCGTCGTTCCGATCATCACCCTCCAAGTCACGGCGATGACGGCGCTGATCCTGGCCGCGATGGCGGCCGCGTTGATCGGCGACTTCCGGTCGTTCCCCATCGCCACGATCGCCGGGTTCGCCCTCGGCGTCGGCCAGGCGGTGGTGGGACGGTTCTCCAATCAGGAGGGCCTCGGAGCATCGCTCCCGTTCCTGGTCATCATCGTGGTCCTCGTGTTCCGGGGGCGGTCGCTGCCACTGCGTGACCATTATCTGCAACAGCTCCCGATGGTCGGCACCGGTCGCATCTCGTGGGCCTGGGCGCTGTTCGGCTGCGGCGCGGTCGTCTTCGTGATGGTCACCAAGGAGCCGAAGTGGATCGACGCGATCACCGTCTCGTTGGGGGTGGCGATCGTCCTCCTGTCGATCGTCGTGCTGACCGGGTACGCGGGACAGCTCTCCCTCGCCCAGTACTCGATCGCCGGCTTCGGCGCCTACGTCGCGGGGCGTTTGGTCGCCGTGTTCGACATCCCGTTCCTCCTCGCACTGCTGGCCGGCGTCGCCGCCGCTGTGCCACTCGGTGTGATCTTCGGGCTGCCGGCGGTGCGCACTCGAGGCATCAACCTGGCCATCGTCACCCTCGGCCTGGGATCCACGATCGAGCTGATGCTGTTCAAGAACCGCAACTACACGGGCGGCGTCCAGGGCACCCAGGTCGGGAACCCCGACCTGTTCGGCTTCGACATCGGGTCGATCAACCACCCGGCCCGCTACGGGATCTTCGTGTTGGTCTTGGCGATGCTGGCCGTCGTGGTGGTCTCCAACGTGCGACGCGGGCGCAGCGGCCGTCGGCTGATCGCCGTGCGGACCAACGAGCGGGCCGCGGCGGCGCTGGGGATCAACGTGATGGTGGCCAAGCTCTTCGCCTTCTCGCTGGCGTCGGCCATCGCCGCCCTGGGCGGCATCGCCCTGGCGTTCCGGCTCAGTTCGATCAGCTACGAGTCGTTCAGCAACTTCACGTCGATCACCTACGTCGGTCTGGCACTGCTCGGCGGGGTCGGCCAGCTGCTCGGCGCGTTCGTCGGTTCGACGATGGCCACGGCGGGGATCACCCAGGAGATCCTCGAGACGACCTGGGAGGGGGTCGGGAAGTGGATCCAACTGATCAGCGGTCTCGGCATCCTGCTCACGCTGTTGATCTACAAGGACGGCGTGGCCGCCGAGTGGGTGAGGATGTCCCGCCAGATCAAGAAGATGCGGAAGTGGAGCCGGCCGTACACCATCGAGCTGGACGATGTCGCCGATCCCCGGGCAAGCGCCGATCTCGATGCCCGCGTCCCAGCGCGAACACTGACCATCGAGGGTCTGACGGTGCGCTACGGAGCGGTGGTCGCCGTTCACGACGTGAGCTTCCGACTCGAGCCCGGCACCGTCACCGGCCTGATCGGTCCGAACGGAGCGGGCAAGACCTCGCTGATCGACGCCATCAGCGGATTCGCCCCGGCGGCGGGCCGGGTACGGCTCGACGACCTCGACCTGTCGAGATTGCCGACGGTGAAGCGGGCGCGCGCCGGTGTCGCCCGGTCGTTCCAGTCACTCGAGCTGTTCGAGGACTCGACGGTGTTCGAGAACCTCAGCGTGGCCGCCGACCCGCAGGATCTTCGCTCGTATCTGTTCGACCTGATCCGGCCCGTCAACCCGCCGCTTCCGCCCGAGGTGGTGCGGGCGATCACGGAGTTCAAGCTCGATGAGGACCTCCATCGCGACGTCCAGGACCTGTCCTATGGGAAACGGCGGCTGCTGGCCATCGCCCGGGCGGTTGCGATGCACCCCAGCGTGCTCCTCCTCGACGAGCCGGCAGCGGGTCTCAGCTCGGTCGAGAGCGTCGAGTTGGCCCGGGTGGTCCGCCGCTTGGCCGATGAGTGGGGGATGGCGGTCCTGGTCGTCGAGCACGACATGAACTTCGTGATGGGGGTCTGCGACCGGGTGGTGGTCCTCGACTTCGGCCGGCTCATCGCGTCCGGCGCTCCCGAGGACGTCCGCTCCGATCCGGGAGTGATCGCCGCCTATCTCGGCGACCGCAGCGATTCCGAACCGAGCGCTCCGCTCGACAGCCAGCCGACGCCGTCTCCGGCCGCGGTCGCCGGGGGTGCGTCATGAAGACCCCCTTGCTGGAGACCCGCCAGCTCAAGGCGGGGTATCTCGGTCGAGAAGTGGTCCGAGCGGTCAACCTCACGGTGCATCGCGGCGAAGTGGTCTGCCTGCTCGGCCCGAACGGCGCCGGCAAGTCGACGACGCTGCTGACGATCGCCGGCGAGCTGACGCCGGTCGATGGCATCGTCATGTTCAACAACGTCCCGACCTTCACGCCGATGCACCAACGGGTCCGCGATGGTGGCATCGGTCTGGTCACCGAGGAACGTCTGGTGTTCACGAAGATGTCGGCGCGCGACAATCTGCGCATCGGTGGCGGTTCGGTCGAAGGCGCGCTGGCGCTGTTCCCGGAGCTCGAACCGCGGTTGTCGGTGCGCGGCGGAATGCTCTCGGGCGGCGAGCAACAGATGTTGGCACTCGCCCGGGCCTTGAGCCGCAACCCGTCGATCCTCCTCGCCGACGAGCTGTCCCTCGGACTCGCGCCGAAGATCGTCGACCGGCTCCTCGGCGCGGTCCGGACTGCGGCGGACGAACGCGGTACGGGAGCGCTGATCGTCGAGCAGCATGCCCACAAGGCGTTGCAGTACGCCGACCGGATGTATCTGATGGCGCGGGGCCAGATCCTCCTCGACCTCCCCGCCGAAGAGGCGCTCGAACGCCTCGACGAGATCGAGGATGCCTACCTGCGCGGCACGTCGGAAACCGAGGAAGACCACCTCGAGCGGCTGCGCCAGAAGAACAAGCGGAAGCAGTGGAAGCGCCAGCGGGTGCGAGAGCGCGAACTCGAACGTCTGACCGGGAAGATCGTGTCCACCAGGAAGGCCGAAGATGACGACTACTACTTCGAGGTGGAGCGGCGACTGCGTTCCTGGGCGAAGCGCGTGAGGAGGTAGCTGACCGTGGGTTACAGAACATCGGAGCTCCCGCCCGTCGAACTCGACGAGTTCGCCAAGATCCCGTTCCTCGAGCGGATGAAGATGCTCCAACTCCATTGGGTCGAGTACGGATTCGGCACCCCGAAGCAAACGATCAACTTCTACGTGTGGAAGATCTTCTTCTACGCCCTGTTCGGGTTGATCTTCGCCGGAGCGTTCACCGCCGGACTGGAGTTCGACAACATCGCCGGGTGGTGGGACGAGCCGATCCTCTACCAGAAGCTGATGGTCTGGACGATCCTCCTGGAGATCCTCGGGTTGGCGGCGACGTGCGGGCCACTGGCGTTCCACTTCGATCCGCCCATTGGAGGGGTCCTGTACTGGTGGCAGAACGACACCCTCCGCGTTCCGCCCTACCCGAATCACGTCCCGTTCACCAAGGGCAACCGGCGGACGCCGTGGGACACCGGCCTCTACAAGCTCATCGTGTTCTGGCTGGTCATGATGATGTTCCTGTCCGGCGAGCAGGTCGATGGGCTGCCCGAGGGCTCGGCCGGTGTGCTGCCGCAGTGGGCGCTGGTGACCTACTGCTGCCTGATCCTGTTGATGGGCCTCCGCGACAAGATCGTGTTCCTGTCGGCGCGCTCCGAGCAGTACGTGCCGACGATGCTGTACTTCGGGCTGTTCAGCAACTTCGTCGACATGATCGTCGCTGCCAAGATCGCCATCGTCGTGATCTGGATGGGGGCGGGCTTCTCGAAGCTGCAGCACGGCTTCTCGGCGACGGTGGCGATCATGGTCCAGAACACGCCCTGGATGGTGTCGCAGCGGTTCCGCAAGGCAACGGTCAAGGACTATCCGAACGACATCCGGCCATCGCGTGTCACCCATGCCCTGGGCCACATCGGCGGCACGACCTGCGAGCTGGTGATGCCACTCATCCTGTTGTTCTCGCCGTGGACGTGGTTGACCTGGGTGGCGATCATCTCGATCTGGATGCTCCACACATTCATCCTCTCGACCATCCCGATCGCGGTGCCGTTGGAGTGGAACGTGTTCTTCATGTTCGTTGTCGCGTTCCTGTTCGCCAACTTCCCCCCGAGCGAGGGCTACGGGGTGGGCGACATGAACCCGGCGCTGCTGGCGATCGTGGTGTGCGTCGCCCTCGCCCCGATCATCCTCGGAGCACTGCGGCCGCAGTACGTGTCGTTCCTCGTCGGGATGAAGCAGTACGCCGGCAACTGGGCGTCGGGCACGTTCTCGTTCCGCAACAAGTCGATGGAGGACCGCATCAACGAGCGGATCGTGAAAGCCGCCGACAACCAGATCGACCAGCTCGATCCATTGTTCGGCATGGAGATCTCGGAGATCTTCATCCAGAAGGCGGTCGCCTTCAGGATGATGCACCCGATGGGGCGCATGCACATCTCGGCGCTGATGCGCCACACTGACAGCCTCGACGACAGGATCCAACGAGAGGGCGAGTTCGTGAGCAACGTCCTCACGGGTTGGAACTTCGGCGACGGCCATTGCCTCGACGAGCGCCTGATCGAGGCGCTACAGGAGCGCTGCCAGTACGAACCGGGCGATGTCGTGGTCGCCTGGACCGAGTCGCAGCCGGCCTTCACCAAGAAGGTCCAGTACCGGGTGATCGACGCCGCGCTGGGCACGGTCGAGAAGGGCTGGTATCACAACGACGATGCCGCCAACGAACAGCCCTGGCTCCCAAACGGCCCAATCCCCCATACGGTCACCTGGACACTCCCGGGGTACGAGCCGCCGGGCGTCGCCTATCCCGGCAACGGCGGCCGCGTGTGAGTTCGCGCGCCGGCAGCCGATGACATCGTGAGCTCGGCGATCATCGTCGGCAGCGGGCCGAACGGGCTCGCCGCCGCGGCGCGGTTGGCTCGCGCCGGTCTCGCCGTGACCGTGCTCGAGGCCAGCGACACGATCGGTGGTGGGACACGCAGCTCGGAGATGATCGTCCCCGGTCTGGTCCACGATCACTGCTCGGCATTCCATCCGATCGCCGCCGCGTCGCCGTTTCTCGACAGGCTGGACCTCGCCGCGAGCGGCCTGACCTGGCTGCAACCGGCGGTCGACTGTGCTCATCCGCTCGACGACGGATCCGCGGGTGTGCTGTAC
The DNA here is from genome assembly GCA_963772825.1 of Ilumatobacteraceae bacterium. Lineage (GTDB taxonomy): Bacteria > Actinomycetota > Acidimicrobiia > Acidimicrobiales > Ilumatobacteraceae > Desertimonas. The sequence goes on from CAVYYX010000012.1 coordinate 108,879, forward strand.
CGGTCGATCGACCGGACCGCAGCGGGGATGGGGCGGGACGGTCGGCGATGGCGTCGAGTCTTCGCGCCGATGGTCTCGAGGTTCGACGACTTGTTCGCCGACGCATCCCAGCCGGTCCTGCGCGTGCCGCGACATCCGTTGGCGCTGGCGCGCTTCGGCACAGCCGCGATGTTGCCGCCGACCACGCTGGCTCGGCTCTGGAAGACGGAGGAGGTCAGGGCGCTGTGGGCCGGCGTCGCGGCGCATGCCAACTATCGACTCGACCGCCCTCTGGCCAGCGCGGTCGGGCTGATGCTGATCGTCGCGGGGCACGCCGAGGGGTGGGTGGTGGCCGAAGGCGGCTCGCAGGCGATCGCCGACGCCTTGGCGGCAGACATCGAACGCCACGGCGGCAAGATCGAGACCGGTCAGCTCGTGGTGTCATCCGACGACCTGCCGCCCAGCGATGTGCTGATGCTGGACGTGTCGCCGTCGATCGCCGCCGACATCCTCGGCGACCGGCTGCCGCGGCGAATCGCCCGCTCCTACCGACGATTCCGTCACGGCCCCGGCGCCTTCAAAGTCGACTTCGCTGTCACCGACGGCGTTCCCTGGATCGCGCCGGCCGCCCGCCATGCGGGCACGGTCCATCTCGGCGGCGGTCGCGACGAGGTTGTCGCCAACGAGCGAGCGGTGCACCGCGGGATGATGCCCGAGCGGCCGTTCGTGCTCGTCGGCCAGCAGTACCTCGCCGACCCCACCCGTTCGGTTGGCAACATCCACCCGGTGTGGTCGTACGCCCACGTGCCCTCGGCCTATGCGGGCGACGCGACCGAAGCGATCATCACCCAGATCGAGCGGTTCGCCCCAGGTTTCCGAGAACGGATCGTCGGCACCGCGGTGCGCTCCACCACGGAGATGTCGGTGTACAACGCCAACTACGTCGGCGGCGACGTCATCGGCGGGTCGACCTCGCCGGTTCAGCTCCTGTTCAGGCCACGACTCGCCCTCGACCCCTACTTCACCGGGATCCCCGGGGTCTATTTGTGTTCGGCTTCGACACCGCCTGGGGCGGGAGCGCACGGAATGTGCGGCGCCAACGCCGCCGATCGCGCCCTGGCCCGCCTGGGAGCGACCGTTGAAACTTCGTCGAGATTTGGTCGAGAATCTGGGTGACGTGAACCAACAACCTCAACGTGATGGGCGAGAGCGAGCGACTCGAGAGAGCAACGACGGCCTCGCCGCCGTCGCCATCACGCTCCTCGCCGTTGCGCTCGTGATCTTGATGCTCACCAAGATCGTCTAGCTCGACCCTCCAGCGTCAATCGAGCGCCACGGGCCGACACGTCCCGCACGAACACGCCGCTTGGTCGCGATCGCGGGCCCTACAGCTCGGCGAACTCGGGATTCTGCTCTCGTGCCGTGGCCAGGACGTGGACATCGACGACGCCGGGCGATCTCCAGACCATCGCCGACAACGCCGGCAGCTCGATCGGGTAGCGAACAGAGCCGCGCAACGTGACGACCCCTTCGACGACGCTGACGTCGATGTCGGTTGTCTCGGCGACCCGCGCCGGATCAGCGAACAGGGCGGCGATCTCCGCTTGAAGATCGTCGTCGCTGCGGTGCATTCTGCGTAGTACATCTGAGCGCGAGACGATGCCGACGAGGCGGTCGTTCTCGACGACGGGCAGGCGCTTGACCCCGAACCGGATCATTCGTCGGGCTGCCGCGCGCACCGTCTCGTTGGGCAGCGTGGTCTGCACGTCGGTCGTCATGATCTCGCCGGCAACCAGGCCACTGGACTTCGACACCCAACGCCGTTCACGGCCGCGGAAGAGATCGGCGAGGACGCCGAGCAGCCCACGGTGCGTGCCGCCGAATGCCGGCTTGCACATCAGATCGGCGTACGTCACGATGCCGAGGACGCGGCGCTCGTGGTCGACGACCGGAACGCCGCTGATCCCGTACGTCAGCATCTCGTCGATCAGCGCTGGCAATGGCGTATCGACCGTCGCCGTGACGACGGTGCGGGTCATGATGTCGGCGACCTTCGGTGACATCTGCCCTCCTTTCGCTCGAGTCACTCACTGCGCACGATCACGACGGGGCAGTGCGCGTGATGGGAACACTTGTTGCTCACCGAGCCGAGCAATAGCCCGCGGAAACCTCCCAGCCCGCGACTCCCGACGACGAGCAGACTGGCCGCCCCCGACGCGTCGATCAGGGCGGGTGCGGCATGGTCGTTGACGATCCGAACCTCGACCTCGACGTCGCCGCTCCCACGCACTGCCTGGCGGGCCCGCGCGACCGCGGCTTCTGCCATCAACTGGACATCCTTGGCGCCGTAGCCGGGGTCGAACTCGCCTGGCTGGTCGAGCCACGACCACGCCGCCAGAGCGACGACCGGCCGGCGTTTCGGCGCGGCGTCGGCGATCGCCCACCGCAGCGCCGCGTCTGCACAATCGGACCCATCCACGCCGACGAGAATCGGGCTCGGCAGTGGTGCATCGGCGGTCCCGCGGACGACGACCACCGGGCAGACCGCGTGGTGGATGCATTGGTTGCTGACCGACCCGAGCAGCAGACCGCTGAAGCCGCCGCGGCCGCGGCTGCCGATGACGAGCAGATCGGCGCCCTTGGCGATTTCGAGCAATGCGCTCGCCGCGGAGTCCCTCACGACGATCTTGTCGATGCTCGGCGGTAGCGCTGCGGCCGACGCCGTCGCAGCACTGACCTCGGTGTCGACGAGCCCAGATACCGCCTTTTCGAGCGTGTCGAACGCGAACTGATCCGTCGGGTTGATCGTGAGCGGAACGAATGCGAACGGGACGTCCCACGCATGGACGACATCCAGTTCGGCGGCCCTCACCGCCGCCTCCTCGAGGGCCCACCGCAACGCAGTGCGCGATTCTTCCGATCCGTCCACCCCGACGACGATCCGCGGAAATGGCTTGTCACCAGTCATGCTTCGGTCTCCTCCCATCAGCGCATGTCGAACACGATGCGAGCATCGACCTCGCCGGCCTCGATCTGCCCCATCGCCTCGTTGACGTCGGCGAGTCGGCGCTCTTCGCGCACCACCGTGGTACGGCCGGCGGCGTGCAGCTCGAACGTCTCGGCGAGGTCGACGCGGGTTCCGACGATCGACCCGGTGACGGTGATGCCGCGGAGCACGGTCTCGAAGATCGGCAGGTGCATCACGTTGTCGGCCGGGAGTCCGACGAAGACGAGCCGCCCGTTGCGGCGCAGCGAACGGAACGCTTGCTCGCAGGCGGTGGGCGTTGCGGCGAGAACGATCGCGGCATCAGCCCCGCCGAGACCTTGGAGCACCTCGACGGGATCCTCGTGGAAGGCATTGACGGTGTAGGCGGCGCCGAGGTCCTTGGCGAGCTGCAGCTTGCTGTCGACGATGTCGACCGCCGCGACGGTGCCGCCGGCGATCTGGGCGTACTGCATGGCGAGGTGCCCGAGCCCCCCGATTCCGAACACGGCGACGAGGTCCGAAGGTCGGGTGCCGGAGACCTTGACCGCCTTGTAGGTGGTGACGCCGGCGCACGTGAGCGGCGCGGCATCGAAGGCGTCCACGCTGTCGGGCACGCGGCCGACGAATCCGGCGTCTGCGACGAGGTACTCGGCGAACCCGCCGTCCATTGAGTAGCCCGTGTTGCGCTGGCTCGGACACAGCGTCTCCCATCCCGATACACACCACTCGCACGACCCGCACGCCCAACCGAGCCACGGGACGGCGACGCGGTCACCCTCGGAAAAGCCGGTCACGTCAGAGCCGAACGCTGTGACGATGCCGACACCCTCGTGTCCGGGAACGAACGGCGGGGTCGGCTTGACCGGCCAGTCTCCGTGAGCGGCATGGATGTCGGTGTGGCACAGCCCCGACGCTTCGACCCGGACGAGCAGCTGCCCCGGGCCCGGAGTCGGCGTCTGCCGATCCTCGATCACGAGTGGGTTGCCGAAACGGTGGACAACAGCGGCGTACATCTGGACCTCCAACAGAGGTGGGTAGTTGCCCTCATCGAACCGCATCGGCCGCGTCGCGCCCAGAGTCGTAGGTCCCGACCCGCACCGTCCCTCCGACCGAAATTGGTGAGCGCAGCGTGCGGAACTCCGTACGCTCGACTCACCAATGACCCGCCTCGGCGTCGGCCTGCTCAGCACGTTGCTCGGACTCGTCCCGTAGGACGCGGTGGCGTCGATTTCCTAGGCTGGCGCGATGAATCTCGAGTTCAGCGGCGAGATCATCGAGTGGCGAGGCCCTGCGCCGTTCCATTTCGTGACCGTGCCGGACGAGCAGAGCGCAGCGATCGAAGACGTGTCGTCGATGGTCACCTATGGCTGGGGCGCGATCCCGGTCCACGTCCGGATCGGGAGCACCGACTTCAAGACGTCGCTGTTCCCGAAGGGCGACCTCTACCTCGTGCCGGTCAAGCAAGCGGTGCGGCGCGCCGAGGGAATCGACCTCGGCGACGAGGTGACCGTCCACCTCCGACTCGACACCTGAACCGACCACGCACCGCCCGGAGCTGACGCGACAGCCTCGAATCGTCACCTGAACAGCCATCGGTGTCGTTTCGTGACGAAGTGAGGCGGCAGCGATGAGCTGCTCTAGGCGACGGCGAGGTCGTAGAGGGCTTCTCGGCCGTCGCCTTGATACGAGCTGCCGTGCATGATCGCGAGAGTCGTCGGGCTCGAGGTCGCCGAGCCTGCGCAGCGTCTGGGCGGTGTTGGGAGCGAAGGCAGCTCTGCGTGGAACATCCGCTCGGCGGCCACCGCCGGTTCGACGATGTCGTCGGTCGTGAGCGCCGGCCCGGCGCCGACCTGGGTGAACAGGTCACCGCAGAGCAGGGTCCGGTCGTCTCCTCGAAGAGCACCTGGGCCTCCCAGCCGTGGGGCACGTGCGGCGTCGAGATCTGCGCGGACCCGCTTGCCGCCGAGGTCGATCACCTCGCCGTCGGCGAGCGCTCGCGGCGGCCGGTCGCACAGGTCGTTCAGCGACACGTCGCAGCCGAGTGCGCCGTGGGCGACCTGGCTGCTCGGGGCGGCGGTGAGCCACATGTTCATCGAGCCGCATTCGTCGGACTCGACGTGACCGAACGTGATCCAGCGCAGCGACTCGACCGGGAAGCACCGGTCGCCACCGCCTCGGCGACCAACGGGAACATGCCCCGTGGTCCGGTGTGGAAGAGGAGCGGCTCGTCGGCGGCGACGAGGAACTGGTTGAAGGTGAAGCCGTCGGGACTGATCTCGGGGATCCAGGTCGAGATGCGGTAGATGCCTTCGGCGATCTCGGTGACTGCGGGTTGCATGGGTTCCATGACCAGGTGGCGTGCAACGCGAGCGCGTTCCGTTCACTCAGCGACTGAACGATCCAACGAACTCGTCGACGATCGTCTGGTTCGTAGGCGCAGTAGAGGCCAGTGCGATCTGGCGGTCGAGCGCCGCGTCCCGCTCGGGGCAGCGCGTCGACGACCTTGGCGATCGCCGCACGCAGCGCTCGGGTGACGTTGAGACGAGCACGCTCGGCTGCTGATGCCGCCCGCCGCTCCCGACCACCGAGGCCGAACGCCTGGGCGAGTTGGGCGACGAGCTGGTCGAGCTCGGCTTGCGTGGCTTCGGCCGTGTCGAGCAGTCCGGCATCCGAGCGCTTCGTCGGTGTCGCCTCGCAGCTTCTCGATGCGCCGCCGGTAGGCCGCCCGGGCGCGGCTGTCGAGCACCTCGCCGGCGTCGCCCGAGGGAACGCCGGTCGAGTCCGCCGTTCGGGGCGACTCCTTCGACGCGATCGACGAGGTCGAGAGACGTGGCGCTCGGCTCCTCGGGCAGGCGACGAGTTCGGCGAGGTAGCGCAGACCTTTGGAGTCCTGCAGCCGGACGCTGGAGCCGTCGCACGGCCGCGCCCCACCACTTCCCGTCCCTCGCCAGGACTAGCCGTTCGGCCGCGTCTCGCTGCCGCGGATATGACAAGGACGCTCGAGCAGGGCGATGTCGTCTGCGTCTATCACCACGTCGAGTTCCGTCAGCAGGGCGGCCGCCGCCTGGGCGTCGATCGATGCAGACGACTCGGTCGCCAGATCGCTCATGAAGTCGGGCGAGGTCGAGATGCAGGTTGGCGCGCAGCCACGGCAGCTTGCCAGAGATCGACGAAGATCGACAGTTGCCTCCAAGCGTGGCGACCGCGTCGACAGGAGCCGGTAGCGGCCTGGGAAAGAGGGCTCGGGTCGCGCCGACGAGGGCTTGCAGTGGAGGCGATGTCGAGTTCTGCCGTGCGATCGGTCAGCTCGGCACAGGCCGCGAGAGCGGCGTCGAGATCTCCGCGGCCGAGCTCCGTGTCGACGGAGAACCGTGAGCAGCTCGACGGCTCGAACGCGATCGGCGCCGATCCGCGCATGCCACGACGGGCCATCGCCGCAGCCAGGTCGAAGTCGCCGCGGGCGAGGTGCAGGCGCGGCGGCGGGGACGAGTGCCTGGATCGCCTGGTCCTTGCCGACGGAGCAGCGCTTCGGCCTCGGCGAGGCGACTCTGCCGGGTGCGGAGGTCGGCGAGGGCGATGTCGGGATGCCAGTTGGGCGCCTGCATGATGGCCTCGAAGTCAGCTTTGGCCCGCGTCAGCACCGCCTCTGCCTCACTCCACCGGCCAGCTCGACCAGCAACGTGGCGTGCACGCTGTCGCAGTGGCCCGACAGGAACGCCGGTCCCCCCGGTGTCGCCGAGATCAGCCCACGTTGTCTGAGCAGGCTCGTCCACGACCCGGCCCGTTCGAAGTCGGCGACGTAGTAGCAGGCGGTGAAGAAGGAACACACCGACTTCGCAGCCGTGCCGAGTCGTCGGCGGGTCCGCACGCCAAGGCCATCGCCTCGTCCAACAACGCCATTCCCTCGACCGCTCGACCGGCCTGCACGTGCGCCAAGCCGGCGTCGGCCAACGCCTTGGTCTCCAGGTTGACGTCACCGAAACGACGCGCCCGATCGAGGGCGAGCTCTGCTGCCGCTAGGAGGACCGCCGGGTCATCCACGTCGCAACCCATTGCGGCGATCGCCACCCAGCCCTGCTCGAGGCATGGCGCCTGGTCCGCGACGAGTCGCCACGCCCGGGTGAACCAGGCGCGGCTAGCCGTCAGATTGCCCAGGGCAACGGCGAGCAGGTCGCCGAGCCGAACGCACGCCATCGCGGCCTGACTCGGCTCGCCGGCCGCGGTGAACTCGCGGATGGCAGCTGACAGGTGCGCAACACACGCGTCGACGTCTCGTCGCTCGGCGGCCTCATCCGCCAGCTGAGAGCCTTCTTCGCGTCCCCGACGCCCGCCACCCCTCCACACTGTCACGTTCCGTCCCGGACGAGCGGACGAATCCGCTGTCGAACGTCGTCCGCACGAGGCCCACCGAGCTCGACGCGCCGGTCACGGCTGCGGACCCACGCGGCGAACCCTTCGATGCCGTCGATGACGTTCTCGAAACGCACCGAGTGGAACAGATCGAAGGAGTGCTGGGCGCCAGGGAGCTCGGCGTAGACCACCGGGTTGGTGGATACGGCCCGAAGGTGGTCGACGAGGGCTCGGGCTCCCTCGGGTGGTGTGTAGGTGTCCTGGTCGCCGTGCGCGACGAGGAACGGGGGAGCGTCACCGTCATAGGCGAGCGGGCTGGTCGGCGGTTGCTCGTCGCCGCCGAGCTGGCCGTAGTAGCCGTACAACGCGATCCCGGCGGTGATCGCGGTGTCGGCTTCTTCGAAGCCCGGTTGGAAGGTCGGGTCGTTGGCCGTGAGCGCGGCAGTCGCCGTGAGGTGGGCGCCCGCCGAGGCGCCGATGAGGAAGATCGTGCTTGGATCGGCGCCGTACTCGTGACCGTGGGCGCGGACCCAAGCGATGATCTTCTTGACGTCGATGAGGTTGTGGGGGAAGGCATCCGCCGGAGCCCCGAGGCGGTAGTTGGCGCTGATGCAGATCCATCCCTGGCTGGCGAGGTGATACAGCAGCGGTCGGGCCTCACGGTTCTTGCGCCCCGATCTGAACCCCCCGCCATGCAGGTAGACGAGCGTCGGCGCACCCACCGGTTGGGCGCGGTGGCGGTACACGTCCAGCAGGTTGCTCGTGCCCGCGTCGCCGTAGGCGATGTTCGCCAGACGCACGACGTCGCGTCGGCCGAACATCCACGGAACGAACAGGATTCGCGCCCATGGCAAGCGGCGCCGCAGCTGCGCGCCGAGGCGCGGGTCGATCTCGCTTCGCCACCGTTTGCCAAGGCCTTCTGCCAACGCTCGCTGGACCGCGGGTCCGGAGCGCAGTGAGCGCAGCGCCACGACGATCAGGCCGGCCGAGGTCAGCACGGCCAAGGCGAGGGAGATCCACGAACCGGCCGATCCGAGTCCAGCATCGAGAACGGTCGGCACGGTGGATCCGACGACGATGTAGAGGAACAGGAACGGCACCTCGTTGGGCGCGACGCTCGAGATCCAACTGAGGAGCGCGAGCCGGCGCGGCCGACGTATCGGCGCCACCGCCATCAGCGTGCACCACGCGAAGAACAGCGCGCCGAAAGGAACGGTGCTCATGCCACCACTTGATTCCCGATCGGGCCGACGGTCACACAGCGCTCTTGGCGCGTTCGACCCGCTCGGCGAGGCGGGCGATGCGACGGAGCCGGCCGTCCCATCCGGACCCGACGTCGGCGAGCTGCCCAGCCGCTCTGGCGAGGCGGCCGTCGTCGACGCGGTAGCGACGCTCACGGCCGGCGGCGGCGCCGTGAACGAGGCCGGCCCGGTCGAGCACCGCGAGGTGCTTGGCCACGGCCTGGCGGGTGACCGGCAACTGCTCGCTCAACGAGGTGGCCGTCGCCGTGCCGTTGACGAGCAGGAGGTCGAGCATCCGGCGCCGGGTGGGGTCGCCGACGGCCGACCACAGCTCGTCGTCGACGCTGGTCGTGGTGGAGGTGGTGGTGGTCGTGGTCACGACGCCGCCCCGACGGTCGGCGCATAGGCGACGAGCCGTGGCAGGAAGTAGTCCCAGCCCTCGCCATGCTCGCGGTACTGCTGCTCGAGCTCAGCGATCTCCCAGTCCTTCTCGCGGAAGCCCGTCTCGGTCATCCGCAGCAGGGTTCGCCCGCCCTGGGCGGACAGCTCGAACGTGACGAGCAGCGAGTTGCCCTGGCGGGCCAGCTCACCGTCGGGGTAGACCCACCGGAACGAGAACCGGCTCGGCGGCTCGGCCTCGACGACCGTGATCTGGGGGATCTGGGCGTCGCCGGACGATCGGTCGCCGAACACGAGCTCGCCCACCGCTCCTGGAGTCGGGTCGACCACCGCCTCGTCGGGCCACCACTCGGTGAGGTGGGCGGGGCTCGTGATCACCTCGAAGACCGTCGCCGGTGAGGCGTCGATCTCGATCTCCCGCTCGATCTTCTCGTAGTCCATCGGAGGGTCCCTTCACCCGCAACGCTCAGTTGCGTGTGAGTCTGCTGAGCTCCGGGAGCAAACGCAACCACCAATTGCGCGTCACTGCGGAAAGTGACCACCGATGGGTGTTGAGGGGACGGAGCGGTCCCTGTTGTGTCGCGGGACATCGCTCACGCATGTCGCGGGTCTTCCCTCTCGGTGGTGGTTGGTTTGGGGTTGAGGGGTTGGAGGCGTTGGGTGGTGTCGAGGGTGAGTCGGCGGGCGAGTCGGCCATTGATGAAGACGTGGCAGTTGGTGTCGGTGGTGACGATGAGTGCTGGTTGGCCCTCGTAGCGGCGTCCGACGGTGATCTTGAAGCGGTTGCCAGCACAGACGTTGCCGGCGTTGACGATGTCGTGGTGGGTCGTTGTAGCTCTGCTGATCGGGTGGTTCGCTGGTCCGCTCTTGGGGGTCGCTGCCCAGACGTCGGCCGGGAAGCGTCGATCGATGGCGCGATGTGGCCGTTCGTGGTTGTAGAGATGACGGAACTCGTTGAGCCGGGTCTGGAACTCAGTGATCGTGGTGGCTTTGGGTCGGGCACGCAGCCAGCGTTTCTGGGTTTGATGGAACCGTTCGACCTTGCCGTTGCAGCGAGGGTTGTAGGGGCGGGTGTGCACGGCGGCGACACCGACAGGGGCGAGCGCTTCGGCAAGCATGTAGCGGAACGCGGGAGCGCAGTCCGACAGAAATCGTTCCGGCCAGCCGTACTCCGCGGCGGCGCTGCTAAAGGTGTCCAACGCTGTGGCTCCAGTGCATTCGGTGATCGCTCGGCAGGCCATCGCCATCCGGCTGCAGTCATCGAGGATGTTCAACACTTTCACGGTTGTGCCGTCAGCGAGTTCCCAGTCGGTGTCATCGAGCGGCCACGTCTCGTTTGCACGTTCGGCGTTGAACCGTCGCCCCCCATGCTTGGGCGCCTTCTTCGGTTCCGGGGTGACCAGACCACGGTTCGTGAGGATCCGCCAGATCGTCGACTCCGACGGCAGCCCGGCCAGACCGGCGAGCTCACCGCGGATCGATGCCGGGCCAGCGTCACGTCCGTCCTCGAGGAGCGTCTTGCGTTGACGCACGATGGCCTCCTCGACATCTACTGCGGTCTTGTTGGCCACGACATGAGGCGCCCGCGAGCGCGGCTCGAGCGCCGCCTCACCCTCAGCCGCGTAACGACGGCGCAACTGCCAGAACAACCACGTCGATACACCGTGATCCCGGCAGAACTCGGTCACGTTCATCGACGTCGGATCAACCTCGACAATCAAACGGCGGACACTCATAGGGACCTCTCGGTGGACCATGACCACCAAGGCTCACCGGCCCACGACTGACGTGAGGGATGTCCCGCGACAACCGTGAGGGATGTGCTGCATCAGAACAGGGACGGACGGTCCCCTAAACACCCATCGGTCGTTCGCGGGTTGCCTGTTGGATTTGCTCCTGTGCGAAGCGGACCGCGTCGGCGAGCTCCAGCGCAGCCCCGGCGGCAACGCACTCGTCGAAGGTCGGCGTGCCGAGCACGGTCCGAAGGTGTTCAACGACACCGGCAAGGTCCGGAACGAGGCCGATGCTCGCCTGCCGGGTGCTCGCACCGTAGATCGTTGCGGCGATCTCGGGACGTTCGAATCGGTCGAAGAACACGGCCAGTGAGGCGAATGTGGCGGCCAGGAAGGCGACGTTGCCGGCACGGTGAAACGCGTTGATCCCCTTGGAGAACAACGACAACGCGTCGTCGAGCTCGCCGTGGACCGCCTCGAGCCGAGCAGCGTCCTGCGCGAGGTTGGCCTCCCAGAACGGCAGCCGGCATCGCTGGGCGTAGTCGAGCCCCTGGCGCAGTGCCTCGAGGGCGCGAACCGGTTGTGCTTCTGCGAAGGCACGTCCATAGCCCCCCAGCGCCCATCCGATCCAGAACGGATTGCCGTACTGGCGGGCGACGGCCACCGTCTCGTCGGCGATGACCATCGCTTCGTCGGCTCGACCGACAGCGGGCAACGCCCAGGTCAGCCCGCAGAACCCGACCACGCGGGCGAACCCCTCTCTCGTCGCCAGCTCCGTGCAGATCTCGACGCGACGATCGATGCGACCGCCGAAGAGGTGGGCGAGCGCCTGTTGGATTCCGCTCCAACCGTCGATGAACGAGTCATGGCGTCCGTCGAGCTCCAACCGCTCTGCCGCTTCTGCGTAGGCGACCCCGACGTCGGGGCGTCCGCCGTACAGGCACAGGCTGGCGGCGATGTAGAGGCGCGGCAGCTGTGGGAGGTCGGCTTCGATGACCGCCGGCAGGATCTCCTCGGCCCAGCCGACTGGCTCGAACCGTTGCAGCGGCCAGCTCATGATCGCGGCGTGGGCGGCGATGACCGTGGCGACGCCGAGATCATCCCGATCGACTGACCAGCGAAACGCGGCACGTAGGTTGGCGAACTCGGCAGCCACCCAGTCGAGCGCTACTCGCTGATCAGGCCCATCCCAGATCTGCCAGTAGCTGATCGTCTGGCAGGCGAAGTACTGCGCGTGGCGATCGCGGACCTCGACGATGGCGTCCGTGGCGACGAGCTGATCGGCGGCGAACTGGCGGATCGTCTCCAACAGGCCGTAGCGAGTCTTCCCGCCGCTCTGGTCGACGGTCACCAGCGACTTGCCGACCAGCGAGTCCATCAAGTCCAACATCTCGTACTCGTCATCGGACTCGAACACGGCCGAGATGGCCGCCAACTCGAATCCATCGGCGAACACGGAACTGCACCGGAGGACGCCGCGTTCCTCGTCGGTGAGCAGATCGAACGACCAGCGCACTGCCTGGCCGAGGGTTTGGTGACGTTCCAAACCCCTGCGGTTGCCGAGCAGCAGTCGAAAACGATCGTCGAGTCGGTCGCGAACCTCTTGCGGACTCATCGCGACCATCCGTGCCGCGGCGAGCTCGATGGCCAGGGCGATGCCATCAAGGCGCCGGCAGATCTCCGTCACCGCATCGAGATCGTCGAGCTCGTCGAGCGTGAAGTCCTGCCGCACGGCCCGGGCGCGTTCCACGAACAACGACACCGCCGGCGAGGCAACACCCGCGTCGACGTCGAGCGACGGGACTGGCCACGAGGTCTCGCCCCGAAGCCGGAGCCCCTCGCGCGACGTGGCGATGACACTGACGGTCGTCGTGCTCGTGAGGATCACCTCCACCAGCTCCGCCGCCGCGTCGAGCACGTGCTCGCAATTGTCGAGCACGAGGAGCAGCCGTCGGCCGGAGAGCGCCGCGGCAAGACTCTCGGTGACGGTCATCCCCAACTGGGCCGTGACCCCCAGTCCGGTGGCGACCGCACTCGGCACGGCGATCGGATCTCCGACCGGCGCGAGCTCCACGAACCACACGCCGTCGGCGAACTTCGACGTCAACTCCGCGGCGACCTGCACGGCGAGTCGAGTCTTGCCGACCCCTCCCACACCGACCAGCGTCACCGATCGGTGCCCCAGGACGAGCTCGGCGAGCTCGGCGATCTCGGCTTCACGACCGATGAAGCTGGTCGTCTGCACCGGGAGGTTGCCAGGGACCGTGTCGACGGTCCGTAGCGGAGGGAACGCCACTCGTAAGCCCTCGCTGCGCACCTGAAAGAGCTGCAGCGCCTCGGAGAGATCCCGCAGCCGGCGCCAGCCGAGGTCGAGCAGGTCGACGTCGTCGAGCAGCTCGACGGTCGACGCCGCGGCGAGGATCTGCCCACCGTGACCCGCCGACATCACACGGGCCGTGCGGTTCAGCGTCACGTCGAAGTAGTCGGATTCCTGCGCCTCGACCTCACCCGTGGCGAGGCCCATCCGCACTGGCAACAGGAGCTGCAGTTGCGCCTCGATCGCCGCATCGACGGCGTTACGAGCGGACGAAAATGCCGCGCACACGCCGTCGCCAGTGTGCTTGAACACCCGTCCCGCGTGGGCCTCGATCACCGTCTGCAGCAGGGTGTCGTGCTCCGCCAGCGCTGCGCGCATCGCTTCCGGATCGGATTCCCACCGGTTGGTCGATCCTTCGATGTCGGTGAACAGAAACGTCACCACCCCCGACGGCAGACCCGTCGAATGCGCATCCGAGGGCACGTCCCATTCTCGCAGAACGCAGCGGCGTCACCGCCTACGGGGCGATTACCGTGGGAGGTTCGCACGACGAACAGGAGTCACCCGATGGCGTCTCGACTCAACCCGTACATCAGCTTCAGCGACAACGCCCGCGCGGCGCTCGAGTTCTACCGCACCGTCTTCGGCGGTGAGCTGTCCGTGATGACCTTCGGCGAGATGGGTATGCCCGACGCCCCCGAGGCCGACAAGGTGATGCACGGGATGCTCGAGACCGCCAGCGGCTACACGTTGATGGCCGCAGACACGCCACCGGGAATGGAATACACCCCCGGTGCCAACATCTCGGTCAGCCTCAGCGGTGACGATGCCGCCGAGCTCCGCGGCTACTGGGACAAGCTGTCCAGCGGCGGCACCGTCGCGGTCCCCCTCGAAAATCAGCCGTGGGGCGATGAATTCGGCATGTGCGTCGACCAATTCGGCGTCAGCTGGATGGTCAACATCGGCGCGCCGCGGGGCTGACGAACCTGTCCCACCGATGACGGTGCCCGGGCCGGAGGATCAGGTGGCGGTCGTCCGCCGCTGGATCGACGAGGTGTGGATGGCCGGCGACCTGGATGCCGTCGACGAACTCGTCGCCGAGCGGTACGTCCGTCACGGTCCGAGCGGCACGGTGGAGCGTGACCACGACACACTGCGCGACGACCTTCGGCAGTACTTCCGGGTGCTCCACAAACCGGTGATCACGATCGACGACCAAGCGGTCGCCGGCGATCGGGTGTGGACCCGGATGACGATCGAAGGTGTCGACCTGGAGGCCGGCACGACGCGGGTGATGACCTGGCTGCAGGTGTTTCGCATCGACGCCGACGGCCGCCTGGCGGAGTCGTGGTTGCTGCACGCCGTCGGCGTCGATTGGCGTGAGGAGCCGGCATGAGCGAGCGAAGTGAGTGAAACAGAGTTGCGACCGCTCACCCGAAGGCCAGGTCGGCCTGGCGGTCCGGGCGCCGGGCCACCCAGTACCCGACCATGCACACGGTCGTCAGGACACCCATCGCGGCCAGCGTCTCGCGTAGCCCGATGGCATCGGCGGCCGCGCCGAGCGGCAGCGCAGCCATCCCGAACCCGCTGAACGACAGGAGCATCAGGCTTTGGATGCGCCCGTGGTACTCGAAGTCCGACAGCGCCAGGACCAGCGAATTGTTCATCGACTGGAAGCCGGCGGCGGCTGCCCCGACGAGGAAGACCGCGGCCAGTGCGGCGGCGAAGCTGGGAGTGAAGGCGAGGAGCACCAACCCGCCGCCGAACGCGAAGCCGGAGGTCGTCTGGATGCGCCGCGCCTGCGCGCCGCCGGCCCGCTTGGCCACGAACAACGACATGCTCACCGCCCCGACCGCCGACATCGCCGAGAGCGCGCCATAGCCGGTGGCGCCGTGGTCGAAGATCCCATCGGCGACGCGTGGCAGGAAGGCGAGGTAGGGGAACCCGATCATCACGACGAGGAACGAGGTGACGATCAACAGGGCGATGTCGCGATGCCGACGGACGTAGGCGAGGCCGTCGCTGAACTCGGCAACTGGAGATCTCGTCCGTGCGGCGGTCGGATGGCCCGGCGGAAGCCGCAACGTTACGGCGAAGGCGACGACCGTCAACGCCGCGGACACGAAGTACACGCCCGCCGTGCCGATCCAGCTGATTCCGATGGCGATCCCGGCGATCGCCGGTCCGAGTACACGCGTCGTGCTGAGGCTCATCTGCCCGAGCACGATGGCGTTGGGGAGCAGTGCTCGCCCGACGAGCTGGCCGGTCATCGCCATGCGGGCCGGTCCGAGGAAGGCAAACGCCAGCGCTTGAAGGGCTGAGGCCACGAGGAGCATCCAGTACTCGACGAAGTCGAACGCGACGCCGAACCCGATCCAGGCAGCCGTGACGGCCAGACCCATGAGGCACACGGCGATCACCAGCCGTTTGGAGAGACGGTCGGCAAGCACGCCGCCGAACGGCGTGGCGACAAGCATCGGCACCCCGAAGGCCATGTACACCCCGCCGAGACCGGTGTTCGTGCCGGTCAGCTCGTTGGCCAGCCAGCCGCGGGCGATGACTTGCGATTGCACGGCGAGGAAGGCGATCAGCCCGGCGACGAACAGTCGCCGGTACTGCGGCACGACCAACGAGGCGAACGTCGTCGCCCTCGGATCGGTGAGTTGAGGCGGCGGGTCTCCGTCGGCTCCGCTCACCGATGTCGTCAGGCGGCGGACTGGCGGGCGAGGCGGACGCACGCTTGCAGGGAGTCGCGCACGAACGGCTGCAGCTCCGTTCCATCGGAGAGCAGCTCCTCGGCGATCGCCTGCACGGACGTGGCGATGCCTGGGTCGTCGGGGTCGGTCTCCAGCTGCATCAACGCTCTGCCCAAGGGAGCCTTGTCGCGCTTCTCGCCGGCACCTACCGGAGCGTAGGTGTGCACGATGAGGGCACGCACGGCGGCCAGCTGCCACGTCGCGAGGGTCGGTCGTAGTTGCCTGGCGTACGTGCGGTAGTAGGACAGGTGGGCGGCTTCGTCGTTGCGCATCGGCACCATCAGGGCTCGGGCCATCTCGTCTTCGCCGAGTTGCTCGAGGATCGCTGCCATCCGCCGGTAAGCCTCGAGAGCCAGACGCTCGTTGATCGCCCCGATCGTGTGGTAGGTCATCTCGATCATCGTCTTCACTCGGGGGAGCAGGCGGGCGAGGAACCCGGCGGCCCGATTGTGCAACGGGATGGCGTCTTCGGGGCGTGGCACGTAGGGCTGCAGGCCGAGATGCACGGCGAGATGCGCCTGGGCCTCGCCGTGGCCCTGCTCGTCGGGGACCCACACGTGCAGGAAGCGGCCGACGTAGTCGTTGCTCGTGTGCGGCAGCAGCGTCTCGATGCTCAGGCCGCCGACCTCCGCCTCGACCCGCTGGGCGTAGAGCAAGGCGTCGCCGATCTGCTCGCGCAGCACCTCGGGCCGGCGGATGCGCTCGATCGCCGCGTCGACGGCGTCGAGATCGAGCGCTGGCTTCGTCTCGACGTGCCGGAGGCGAGCCTCCAGGGCGTCATTGCGGGAGAGCACTCACCCCGAGTGTAGGGAGCGCGACGGGCCGGCCGCGGTTTCGCGCGACGAGCGCAGCGCCCCGTCGAGGGGTCGGCGCAGGTCACCGGCGAGGCCATGGGCCCGCCAACGCCGCATCCACTCCCGCTCGATGCTGTCGATCGCCTTCACCGCCGTGCGGACGAGTTGCTGTCCCGTCGGCGTGAGACGGACGAGACGGGCTCGACGGTCGTCGGGGTCGGCCACCCGTTCGACGTACCCTCGATGAACCAACTCGGCGACGACCTCTCCGACCGACTGATGAGTCAGGCCGGCCCGTGCAGCGAGCACCGTGAGCCGGGTGCCGTCGGGGTCGAGGTTCTCGAAGATCGGATGGAAGCTCGGCGGGCAGTTCTGGAAACCGGCGGCGTCGAGCCGGGTGGTGATCTCGTCGACCATCTGTTGCGAGGTTCGGCGCAGTAGCGAGATCAACGTCACCACCCGATCGCCGTGACGTGGTTCACGCCCCATCCCACCTCCATGTCCTTGACAACTCTGCAGGCTACCTGCCTAACTGTGCAGGGAACCTGCACAGTACTCGATCCAGAGAGAATGGAAGCCGCCATGCCCGAACCAGCCCACCTCCGCCGAGCAGTCGCCAGGGCCCTCGCGACGGGTCGGGCATCCGTGTCAGCGAGAGTGACCGATTTGGGCACATTCGGTGACCCGAACGACTCGGACCCGTCCCGATGAACCCGGTGCTGCTCAACCTGGTACGTGTCGGCGCCGTCGGATGCGGGCTGATGGCAGGGGTGTTCTTCGCCTTCTCGGTCGCCGTGATGCCGGCCCTCAAGCGCCTGCCACCGCCCGATGGCATGGCGGCGATGCAGGCGATCAACCGGGCGATCCTCAACCCGGTGTTCCTCGTCGTGTTCGTCGGCACGGCCCTCACCACCGCCGCCATCGCCGTCTCGACGCTGTGGACTTGGGACGACGGGGGAGCGGCGCTGCGCCTCTCTGGTGGGCTGAGCTACCTCGTCGGAGCGTTCGCCCTCACCGCCGCCTACCACGTGCCGCGCAACGACGCCCTCGATCAGCTCGACGCCGCCGCCCCGTCCTCGGCGGAAAAGTGGGCCGGCTACCTCGCCGAGTGGGTGCCCTGGAACCACGTCCGCGCCGCCGCCTCGACCGCTTCGCTCGTGCTGTTCGTGATCGCTTGCCGAAGCTGACGGATGTTCACACGTCCTTCGGTGCGAACGAGGAGGCGCCAGCCGAGGACGGCCACCAGCGGCCTGCGTGGCCGGGGAACGCAATGAACGGATCGGGAACTCGGCGAGCGGGTGCGGCGACCAGGTGTTGACTGGACCTGGATCTACAAGGAGCGCCCATGAAGCTGTCTCACCCCGCCCGACTCGTAGCCGCCGGCGGCGTCGGAATCAGTGTTGCCCTCGCCGTCGGCGGCGCCGCTGCTGCGCACGTCTCGATCGGCGACGATTCCGTCGTCGCGGGAAGCTCGGCGATCGTCACGTTGGCCTTCTCCCACGGGTGCGAGGGCTCGCCGACGACGGAGTTGCGGATCCAGATGCCGGAGTCGATCCCCACGGTCGCCCCCACGATCAACGCCAACTGGGACGTCGAGAAGGTGATGGAGGCGCTCGAAACGCCGATCGAGGGCTCCCACGGTGAGCAGATCACCGAGCGGGTCAGCGAGATCGTGTACACGGCGCGAACCCCCGTCGCCGACGGTTTTCGCGACACCTTCGAGTTGAGCGTCGACATCCCCGAGGACGCCGCAGGGCAGACGCTCTACTTCCCGACGATCCAGACGTGCGAGACGGGCGAGACGGCGTGGATCGAGATTCCCGCCGAGGGGCAGGATCCCGAAGAGCTCGAGGCTCCGGCTCCCGGCGTCGAGGTCGTTGCCGCCAGCGAGGGGTGACGATTCCCAGATCGGCGGCGGGGAGGGCGGCCCTCGGGGTCGTCGTCGCCGTCGTGGCACTGCTCGGGTTCTGGGTCCCCGTCTCCGCTCATGCCGAGCTGCTCTCCGTCAGTCCGGCCGACGGAGAGGTGCTCGACGTCGCCCCTCCGGAAGTCGTGCTCACGTTCAGCGAGCCGGTGTCGCTGACGGGCGGGTCGGTGCGCGTCCTCGACGATTCGGCCGCGGACATCTCGACGGGAACGACGCTGGCCGACGAGACGATCACCACCACGCTTCCCGGCGACCTGCCCGACGGCACATACACCGTCGTGTTCGAGATCATCTCCGTCGACTCACACCGCATCGGTGGGGCGTCGGTGTTCCACGTCGGTGCGCCGTCGTCGGCGGGGGTCACCGGCGATGCCCTCGACGCGGGTGGGGACGATGCCGGTTGGGGGTTGCGTGCGGGGGCCACCGCGCTGTCGGCGATCGCCTACACCGGAGCGCTGGTCGCCGCGGGCACACTGTTCTTCGCGACCTTCGTCGACCGGCGGGCCGCTCTCGGGGCGATCACAGGTCGCGCCGCAGTCCTCGGTGCCGTCGCCCTCGTCGCCGCGGTGCCGTTCCGCATCGCCCGCCTCGGCGGGGGGCTCGACGCGCTCCGCGACGACGACGTGCTGACGTCGGCACTGCGCGGCCCGGTCGGAGTCTCCACGGCCGTCACCGCCGGCGCGTTGCTCGTTGTCGCGGCGCTCGTCGACCGCCGCGCAGCGCGGTGGGTGTCGCTGCTGTTCGCGGTCGTCGCCCTGGCAGGATTCTCGATCGAAGGGCACACCCGGGCGACCGACCGCCGCTGGGTGATGGTCGGATCCGACGTCGTCCACCTCGTGGCCGGTTCGATCTGGCTGGGCGGGATCGTCGCCCTCGTCGTCGCGTTCCGTGCGTCGATCGATGCCCCGTCGCTCGCCGCCACGGTGCGCCGGTTCAGCGACGCGGCACTCGTCGCAGTCGGCGTGATCGCCGTCACCGGCGTGGCGATGGCCTGGATCATCCTGCCGACGGCCGGGGAGCTGACCAGTACCGGCTACGGGTTGGCGCTGATCGTCAAGGTCTCCCTCGTCGTCGTCGTCATTGCCCTTGGAGCGTTCAATCGGTATCGCCTGGTGCCGGCCGTTGACGGGCGCGAGGCGCCGGCGGGCGGGACGCCGGCGACCGCTGCGCGGTCGTGGCTCGGCAGGGTCGTCGTCGTCGAGCTCGTGCTGCTCGTTGCCGCAGTCGGTGTGACGGCGGTGATGGTCACCCGCTCGCCGTTGAGCTCGGCGGTCGCCGCGTCGGCAGTGGCGCCGGAGAGCCAGACGTTGACGGTCCAGCTCGCCGACGCCGGGACGGCCGACGTGACGATCACCCCAGGCCGGCTCGGCTTCAACGTCGTCGATGTCGTACTCCGCGACACGCAGGGCCGGATCGTCAATCCGTACGAAGCACCCGAACTCGAGTTCTCCCTCCCGGCGCTCGACGTCGGTCCGCTACGGCCCGAAGTGCTCCCGCTCGGGATCGGCCGCTACCAGGCGACGACCGACCTCGGCTTCGCCGGAAGCTGGGACCTGTCGATCCGTGTCCGCCTCGACGAGTTCGAGTCGGTGGCCGGAACGACCACCGTCGCCATCGACTGATCGCCGCGTCGGCACGGCGATCAGCCACAGCAGCACGACGCTCACGAGCTCGGGCAGGTGCGCCGCCTCGTCGACGAGCGGGATGCGACCCTGCGACAAGTCGACGACGGACGTGATCACGAGGGCACCGGACAGCACCGCGGCCACGGGCAGCATCGTCCGGGCCCGCGCTGGGCGGGCGACGACGAGCAGCAGGCCCACTCCATAGGCGACCGCGAAGGCGCCGAGGTGCCGCGCCGAATGAGTCGACGACGCCCGCTCGTCACCCAACAGCGCGGGGATCGACACCACGATGATCTCGGCGGCGACGACAGCTAGCAACACGCGAACGGCGCTCCACGTCGCGGCCCGGTCGGCCAGCGCGGCGGCGCGGGCCACACGGCGAGGCAGGTCTGGTGACGGCGTCGCATCCAGTCGGGGGACGATCGGCGTCGCCTCGGCGGCGAACGCCCGGCAACCCGGGCAACGGGCGAGGTGGCCATCGAGCAGCCGCTCGTCGACGCCGAGCGCTTCGCCGTCGGCCCGCGCCGAGATGGCCTCGCGCCAGCGCTCGCACGTCATGTAGGCAAAGTCGCTGGCGGAAGCCCAGCGGTTCCCGGCATCCTGTGGCCGTGCTCGCCGATGATCCGTTGTGGCCGTACGCGGCGGCCGCCGCCGAAGGCGACAATGTCGCCGTCGCCGAGCTCGTGCGTCGCACCCAGCAAGCCGTGTGGCAGACATGCGCCGTCCTCGGCTCCACCGGCGAGGTCGAGGATCTCGTGCAGGAGACCTACCTGCGCGCCCTCAGATCGTTGCCCCGCTTCCGCGGCGATGCGCCCGTTCGCCTATGGCTGTTGTCGATCGCCCGGCGCACGTGCGCCGACCATGTCCGCCGCCGCCAACGCCAGCGCCGGCTGTTCGACCGGCTGACGATGGAGGCCGTGACCCACCCTGACGGCATCCAAGCCGGCGACGTCTCGGCGACGGTCGACCTGCTCCAGCGCCTCGACCCCGATCGTTGCGAAGCGTTCGCCCTGACGCAGCTCGCCGGGCTCAGCTACGAGGAGGCGGCCACCGTCGTCGGGTGCCCGATCGGCACGATCCGCTCGCGTGTCGCCCGCGCCCGCGACGACCTGCGAGCGGCGCTCGACGCCGGTGAGCTCGCCGGCTGACCGACCCTGTCAGAGCTGGCCGAATGAGGACAGCAGGATGCTCAAGTTGGTGTCGTCTGCCGTCGGCAACTGCACCTCCATCGTCAGCGTCGACGAGTTGTCGAGCGGGCTGACGACGAGGGTCACGAACCTGGCCTGTGTTCCACCGCAGTTCGTCCGGGTGTGCAGCAGCCCGTGGTACTCACCGTCGTCGTACGCCTGCGCGCCGCCGTCCACGCACCCGCTCAAGCCGGTCGCGCGGTTGGCGAGCCACGTCGCCGGGTCGGTGTACGGGGACTCGTTGAAGATCATCCCCGGTGCGTCCCACTGGGCGAGCATCGTTTCGACGTGCAGGGCAGCAACCACTCGCGGCCGCGGGCTGCCGTCATCGTTCAGCGACGGAAACAGTCGGGTGTCGCGCCAAGCCGCCGGAACGTCGATCCGCAGGTTGCGGGTCTGCTCGACGACCAGAATCGACTGGACCCCGGAAGGCCGCTGCGACAACGACGCCGGCACGGTCCCGGTCGCCGCGATCGGCGCCTCCGGCACCGTCGTCGTCGGGTAGGTGGCGTCGTTCACGACCGCCAGCGAGTCGGCGATCAGCGCGGCTGACCCGCCACCGGCCTCGTCCTGAAGCCTGGCGTGGACGACGAAATCGCCGTCTGGCGGTGTGGCGACGACGAACATCACGTCCGTGGTGCCCTCGGCGCACCCAGCCCACGACTCGCTCAGGCCGTGCAACTCGCCGTTGTCGAACGGAGCTGGCCCGGCGGTCACGCAGTCGTCGGGCTTGGCGGTGTTGGCCAGCGTGGTGGCGACATCGGTCCCCGGAGGGAGCGCCGACACGCGAGCTCCAGGAGCGTCGAAGCCGTTGTTGAAGTCGCTGAGCCCGGGGGCGGCGAGGAGCGTCGGGCGATATGACCCGTCGTCGTTGAGACTCCCGATCGTGTCGAACTCCGACCACGACATCGGCATATCGGCCACCAGCAGCCCACTGTTGTTCACCAGGTTGCGGGTCTCGGGGGTCAACGACGACGCCGGAGCCTCCGGTGCCGCCGTCGTGGTCGTCGACGTGGACGTGGACGTGGACGTGGTGGTGGTGATGGCTGGCGTCGGCCACGACGCCGTGGGCGTGAAGTTGAACGACTGCAGTACGGCATCGAGCAGCGCCTCGTCGTGGGCATCGAGCTGGATGACGACAGCAACCGTGGCGACGTCGCTCGCCGGGCTGGCC
Organism: Ilumatobacteraceae bacterium; assembly: GCA_963772825.1. Classification (GTDB taxonomy): domain Bacteria; phylum Actinomycetota; class Acidimicrobiia; order Acidimicrobiales; family Ilumatobacteraceae; genus Desertimonas. The sequence continues at coordinate 131,347 of CAVYYX010000012.1, forward strand.
ACGACGACGTGGAACTCGCCCTCGCCGGCCGGACCGCATTCGGTGTGCCGCCACCATTGGCCGACGAACGCCCCGTCGTCGTACGGCACGACCTCGTCGCTCGCGCATCCAGCGGGCTCGAAGTGGTCCTGGTACAACGTCTCCACGTCCGTGACGAATGGATAGGCGCTGTACAGCACGCCGGACTCCGCGAAGGTCGCGTCGCCGGCCTCGACGTCGGTGCCGGCCGCGATGCGCGGAACCACTGTGCCCTCGACGGCGCCCGGGACGGTGTTGACGACGTCCCACGTGTCAGGCACGGCAACCGTCAGCCGGTCGGTGTCGTCGACGAGCATCGTGTAGCCCGTCGGCAGGACGAACTCGTCGGTGGCGACCGAGGTCTCCGAGCCGCTCGTGGGCTCGGTGGGATCTGTGCCGGGGGTCGTCGACCCCATCGTCAGGACGGCAACGGCGCTGAGGCCGAGTGCAGTGATCGTCGATGAAGGAGCTGGCGTCATCCGACCTGGAGGGAGGACAGCACGGCCTGCAGCGGGGCGTCGTCGGAGTCGGGGAGCTGGACCTCGACGTACACGGTGACCGACTGATCGGGCGGGCTGAGGGCAAGCAGCACATCTCGAGATGCCGTGCCGCCGCAATCCGTCCACGTCTGCATCAGACCGGTGAAGGCAGCGGTGCTGAACGACTGCACTCCTCCGTCGGTGCACCGCCCGGCAAACCCGAGGTTGGTGAGCAGCGTCGACGGGTCATCCGTGAACGGATAGGCGACGACCTGCACGCCGGGCGCCGCCCAGTCCGTGTAGAACTCGTCGAGCACCGGAGCGGCGGCGATACGCGGACGGTCGCTGGCGTCGTCGTTCATGTTGGGGAGTGTGGCGGTGTCGGTCCACGTGCTCGGCACGGCGATCGAGAGGCGGCCGTCATCGTCGGTCAGGGTGGTCAGCGGAATGGTCGGCGCCACGAGCAGCTCTGGCGGCACCGGTCCGTTCGGTACGAGCGGGGTGGCTGCGGTGCCCTCGGGGAACTCGGCGCCGGGAACTGCGCCCGCCGTGGCCACGATCTGGTTGAGCGCGGCGTCGTCGGGGATCGCCTGGCGCACCTGGAGGAGCATCGTGAACGAGCTGTCCATCGGGCGGGCTGCGATGGTCACGACCCGCGCCGCGGTCCCGTCGCAGTTCAGCCAGTCCTGACGCTCACCCACGAAGCGGCCATCGTCGACAGGAACGATCCCTCCGTCGGTGCACGAGTTCGGGAAGTCGAAGCGCGCCAGCAGGGCGGCCAGCTCCGTGGTGGCAGGTAGCGCCACCATGTAGACGCCGGAGCCCTCGAACGAGTCGCGGTACTGCTGAAGGTTCGGGGAGGCGACCAGCGACGCCCGCTCGCCGCCGTCGTCGCGACGGCTGAAGTCCAGCTCCTGATCGGTCCAGTCCGCCGGCACGGTGACCGTGAGGAAGTTCGTGTCGTCGACCAGCCGGACGCCGATCGACGGAATCGCCGTCGTCGTCGGTCCTGGGGCCGTCGACGACGGCACCGTCGTGACCGGTGGCGGAGGCACCGCCGTCGAGGTGGAACTGGAGCTGGAGGTGCTGGAGGTGATCGTCGTGGGCGGTGCCGTGGGACCCGTCGAGGTCGTCGGCGTCGCCGCACCTGCGGGCCACGTCGCCGATGGCGTGACGTTGAACGTCTCGAGCACGACGTCCAAGGCTTGCTGATCCTGGGGTCCGGTGAGCAGGACCGCCACGGTGGCGGTGAATGCCTGGTCAGCCGGGCTGGCCACGATGACGTGCCACGCCGATTGACCGGTCGTCCCGCAGCCCGTCGACTGCGACCACGAGCCGGTGAAAACACCGTCGGCGTAGGGCACGACGTCTGTCGCCATGCAGCCGTCGGTCGCGTCGAATCGATCGAACAGCGGCTGCGGGTCGGCGGTGAAGGGGAACGCTGCGTAGAGCACACCGGGCACGTCGTAGGAGTTGTCCCAGACCTCGAGGTCCGTCGCCGCGCCGATCGCCGGCACCGAGCGCGCCGTCCACGTCGCTCGGGGTGGTGCGGCGGTCCGACCAGGTGTCGGGGACGGCGACCGTGATGCGGTTGGTGGCGTCGATGAGGTAGGAGAAACCCGCCGGCAGGGCGAATTCATCGCTGCCCGACGTCGTGGTCGGCTGGCCGCCGGGGGCCATCGATGTCGTCGTCGTCCCGAGGTTTGGCGATTCAGCACCCGCCAACAGCGGGGAGGTGGCCGCGCCGAACAGCAGCGCTGTTCCGCTGACCACGATGAGTGTCCGCCGGTTACTCATTGTTCCCCCTCGCCCTCCCAGGCCTCGGTGCCGCAGTACCCCGGTTCGATCTGTCGGTGGCAGCGTCGGCCCGACAGAGCCTAGGGTTCCCGTGACCGAGGGGGTGGTGCGATGGACCAGGATTCACCGGAATCCGACGGAGAGGCACCGACGCCGCGAATCGCCGCCACGGTGGATGGGCCGTATCAGGTCGACGCCATCGCCGCCCTCGTGCGGCGTCGCCCGGTAGTCGCTGACGACGACGGCCATCCGATGACGTGGCGCACGATCGGCGAGCTGCCCACGGAGCCGACGATGTGGCTGTGCCGTTGCGGTCACTCCGAGAACAAGCCGTTCTGCGACGGCAGCCACCAGCGCGTCGGGTTCGACGGAACGGAGACGGCCCCCGCCACGAGTTACGCCGAGCGGGCCGCCCAGTATCCCGGCACCGGCATCGTGGTTCACGACGACCGATCGTTGTGCTCCGGTGCTGGCTTCTGTGCCAATCGGGTCACCGATGTGTGGAAGCTCACCAGCTCCGGCGCCACGTCTGACTCGGCGGTCCGCACGCAGGTGATCCAGATGATCGAGCACTGCCCCTCCGGCGCCCTGTCGTTCTCCACCGACGACGGCGTGATCGTCGAGCCCGACCTCCCCGTCGAGGTCGCCGTGATCGACGACGGGCCGCTGTGGGTCACCGGCGGTTTCGCCGTCGAGCGATCGGACGGCGTCGTTCTGGAGACCCGCAACCGTGTGGCCCTGTGCCGATGCGGCCGGTCGATCAACAAGCCGCTGTGCGACGGCTCGCACGTCAAGGCCGGCTTCGTCGACCACTGACCGGTGTGGGCCTAGGTTGGGGTGATGGCCAGGGCCGCGCCGCGGGACGATGTCGCCGACGATCAGGCGACCGTCGGCGCGCCGAAGCGCTGGGCCGCGGGGATTCCCGGGGTGGTCGCCTCGGTGCGTGCGCTCAACGAGCAGATGGGCCGCTCCAAGGCCGCTCGCACGATGCTGCGGATCAACCAGCCGGACGGGTTCGACTGCCCCGGATGCGCGTGGCCGGAACCGCATCACACCTCACGCTTCGAGTTCTGCGAGAACGGGGCCAAGGCCGTCGCCGAGGAGGCCACCGACCGGCGGATCATGGCCGACTTCTTCGCCGAGCACTCGATCGAGGAGCTGGCGGAGCGTTCCGACTACTGGCTCGGTCAGCAGGGACGGCTCACCGAACCGATGTACCGGGCACCCGGCAGCTCGCACTATCGGCCGATCTCGTGGGACGGTGCCATCGCCGTCGTCGCCGACCGCCTCCGATCGCTCGCCTCGCCCGATCGCGCCGTGTTCTACACGTCGGGACGCACGAGCAACGAGGCCGCCTTCCTCTACCAGCTGTTCGCCAGGGTCTTCGGCACGAACAACCTCCCGGACTGCTCGAACATGTGTCACGAGTCGAGCGGATTCGCCCTCGGCGAGACGATCGGCATCGGCAAGGGCACGGTAACGCTGGACGACGTCCACGCCGCCGAGCTGATCATCGTCGCCGGCCAAAATCCGGGGACCAACCATCCGCGCATGCTCGCTGCCCTCGAGCAGGCCAAGCGCGACGGTGCGGCGATCGCGTCGATCAACCCGCTGCCGGAGGCCGGGCTGATCGCCTTTCGCAACCCGCAGCGGCTTCGCGGCATCGCCGGCCGAGGCACGGCGCTCGCCGACCTCCACCTCCCCGTCGCCGTCGGCGGCGACCTCGCCCTGTTCCAGTGGGTCAACCTGCGCCTCGTCGAGCGCGGCGCGGTCGACCACCCCTTCGTCGAGGCCAACTGCGACGGGTTCGCAGAGCTCACCGCCCACCTCGGGTCGCTCGACGAGGCTGCGCTGCTCCGGGCAACCGGAGTGGAACGATCGGCCGCCGAGGCGTTGGTCGACCGCATCGCACACACGACGAAGATCGTCGTGTGTTGGGCGATGGGCCTCACCCAGCATCGTCAGGCGGTCGCCACGATCCGCGAGATCGTCAACACGGTGCTGCTGCGCGGGTCGATCGGGCGTCGCGGTGCCGGTCTGTGCCCCGTTCGTGGGCACAGCAACGTGCAGGGCGACCGCACGATGGGCATCGTCGAACGCCCGACGGAGCGGTTTCTCGACGCCCTCGCCGGCGAGTTCGCCTTCGACCCGCCGCACCACCACGGCTACGACACCGTGGCGACGATCGCCGCGATGGCGGCCGGCGCAGTCGACGTGTTCGTCGGGCTCGGCGGCAACTTCGCCGCCGCGGCACCGGACACCGACGCCACGGCGGGGGGACTCCGGCGTTGTGGTCTGACCGTGCAGGTGTCGACAAAGCTCAACCGCTCGCACGTCACGTGCGGCGACGAGGCGTTGATCCTGCCGTGCCTCGGGCGCACGGAAGCGGACGTCCGGGCGGGTACCGCTCGTTTCGTCACGGTCGAGGATTCGATGGGGATCGTCCATGCCACCCGCGGCAGCAACGAGCCGGCATCGCCACATCTGCGCAGCGAGGTCGAGATCGTCTGCGCCGTCGCAACCGGCACGCTCGGTGACGAGGCGGTCGACTGGACCGCGCTGGCCGCCGACTACGACACGATCCGCGAGCGCATCGCCGCGACGATCCCGGGGTTCGCCGACTTCAACGAGCGCGTGCGCCGCCCGGGCGGATTTGCGCTTCCCAACCCACCGCGCGACACCACGACGTTCCCGACGGCGACGGGCAAGGCGCGGTTGTCGGTCAACGTGTTCGAGCCGCTCACCCTGCCGCCGGGCCGCCTGCTGCTGCAGACGGTGCGCTCGCACGACCAGTTCAACACGACGATCTACGGACTCGACGACCGCTACCGCGGAGTGTCGGGTGGCCGGCGGGTCGTGTTCGTCAACCCCGCTGACGTGATCGATCTGGGCCTCGACGACGGCGCCCTCGTCGACATCGTCGGCGAGTGGACCGACGGGGTCGAACGCCGGGCCAGCGGTTTCCGAGTCGTCTCCTACCCGACGGCGCGGGGTTGTTGCGCGGCGTACTTCCCGGAGGCCAACGTCGTCGTCCCGCTCGACAGCATCGCCGAAGGCAGCCGCACACCGACGTCGAAGTCGATCGTCGTCCGCCTCGAGCGACTTGCGGAAGGACCGGCCAGTTAGGTTACCTTTCTCTCAGTGATAGGGAACCCTTACAAGCGTCTGCGCCAGGCGCTCGCAGCGCTCGGAGCGCCGTCATGACCGTCGATGCAGACGAGAAGTTCGATGCCGAGCTGGCGGAGTTCCAGCCCGCCCTGCTCGGACGGATGAACGACGACTTCGAGGACTCGGTGGTGTTCGTCGCCCGTGTGCTGACGGGGCGGTCGGCGACCACCGGGGCGCGGATCGCGTCCGTCGATCGGCGGGGGGTCGACGTCGTCACGGTCGGCGCCGAGGTTGACGAGCAGCCGGCGCGTCTCGACTTCGACGCCCCGATCGACAGCCCGTTGGAGTTGCAGGCGGCGATGTTCGGCCTGATCACCCGCGCCCGGGCGATGTCCGGCGAGGACGGGATGACGAGCGCCGAGCGCGAGGTGGTCGAGATGGTCGCCATCCGCACATTCCTCGCCGAGGTCGTCGAGGTCGCCGACGTGCATCCACATTTACGGCGTGTCGTAGTGCGTGGCGACGACCTCGCCGCGTTCGCTCCGACCGCCCCGGACACGTTCGTCTACGTGCTCTTGCCGCCGCCGGGTCGCCGCGAGCTGACGATCGACCAGACGTTCACGTGGGAGGGCTTCGAGCAGATGCCCGAGGCCGATCGTCCGGTCGGCGCCTACTACACGGTGCGCCGGTGGGACCCCGGGCGCCGTGAGTTGACGATGCTGATGGTCCGCCACGGCGACAGTGGCCCGGCGTCGGCGTGGATCGACCGGGCGGTGCCAGGGCTGCCAGTCGCGTTGTGGGGGCCGCGCACGGCGTATCACCCGCCGGTAGCCACGGACTGGTATCTCCTCGTCGCCGACGACACCGGGCTGCCCGCCGTCGCCGTGATCCTCGAATCGTTGCCGGCCGGCACCGTCGCCAAGGTGTTCGCCGAGGTCGCCGACGCCGCCGAGCGCCAGGACCTGCCGACGTCTCCGAGCGTCGACGTCACCTGGTTGTATCGCGGCGATGCCCCGGCGGGAACGACGTCGCTGCTCGCCGATGCGGTGCGCTCGATGGACTGGCCCAACGGCACGCCGTACGTGTGGGGCGGCGGGGAGAGCAGGGCGATGACCGCCGTGCGCAAGATCGTCCGCGGCGAGCGCGGCCTGTCGAGAGACGCCGTGTCGCTCGTCGCCTACTGGCGTCACGCCAGCAGTCCCGCCGACGACATGAAGGCGGCTGCCATCGCGCTCGGATTCCACCGCTGCATCCGCAGCTGGGCGCGATCTGTCTGGACAGTCCGGACAGATCGCGCCCAGATCTCGGCGATCACTCCGTCCTCGGCCAAGCTCCTCGACTTCGAAACCACCATCCCCAAGTCAGTCGAAGACCTCATCAAGGAGAAGGCGAGCTCCGGTCCGACCTCCTGACGGTTCAGCGCCCGTACGTCGCCACCTCGGTGGCCTTGACGGACGCCCAGATCGTCTCGCCCGGCGCGATGGCGAGGTCGGTGACCGCCGCCGGGGTGATCTCGGCGACGAGCGGCACGTCGCCGTCGAGGCGCACCCTGACCCGGTCGTGCTGGACGTCGATGTCGCCGATGACCATCCGCCACACGTTGCGCGCGCTGCCTTCGGGGCGGTGCCGATGAAGGGCGACCGCCTGCGGTCGCACGGCGACGTAGGCAGGCCCGTCCCCGATCGCGCTGGCCGTGACGACGGCTCCGCCGGTCTCGGTCGTCAGCGTGTGATCGCGGAGCACGCCGGCGACGAGGTTGAGCCCGACCAGCTCGGCGACATATGGCGAGCGGGGATGCGTCGTGATCTCGGTGAGCGGCCCCTGCTGGGTGATCGCACCGGATTCGAGGATCAGCACTCGGTCGGCGAGGGCGTAGGCATCGACGGGGTCGTGGGTGACGAGCACGGTCATCCCGTCGAAGGTGTCGAGGTGACGCCGCAGGTCGCGGCGCAGTTCGCCGCGAACGGACACATCGAGGGCGGCGAGCGGCTCGTCGAGGAGCAGGACACGGGGGCTTCGGGCCAAGGCGCGGGCAAGGGCGACGCGCTGCGCCTGGCCACCCGAAAGCTGGCCCGGCCGGTGCTCGGCGTGATCGGCGAGGCCGACCCGTTCGAGCCACGCCAGCGCTGCGACTCGTGCCTGATGCCGTGCGACTCGTGTAGCGCGCAGCCCGAACGCCACGTTCTCCACCGCAGTCATGTTCGGGAACAGCAGGTAGTCCTGGAAGACCATCCCGATCGGGCGTCGCTCCGGTACGACGAAGGTGCCGTCGTGCGGATCGTCGAGGGTGACGCCGTCGACGGCCACGTGGCCGCTGTCGATCGGCAGCAGGCCGGCGATGCAACGCAGCAGCGTCGACTTCCCCGAACCGTTGGGCCCGAGCACGGCGACGAGCTCGCCGGCCGCTACCGACAATGCGGCGGTCAGCTCCAACGAGCCGATCTCGACTCCTACGTGGGCTTCGAGATCACGCACGGAGCCACCGCTCGCGCAACCCGGCGAGCACGGCGAACGACACGCCGACGAGGACGAGGCTGAGCACGATCGCCTTGGACTGGTCCGACTCCCGAGCGATGTAGATCGCCAGTGGCATCGTTTGCGTCGTGCCCGGGAAGTTGCCGGCGAACGTGATCGTCGCCCCGAACTCGCCGAGGGCTCTGGCCCAGGCGAGCACAGCGCCTGCGATCAGCGCCGGACGGATCGCTGGCAAGGTCACCCGGCGGAATCGGTACCACGTGCTCGAGCCGAGCGTCCGAGCGGCATCGTCGTAGCGCCGATCGAGCTGGCGCAGGGCACCTTCGACCGTGAGCACGAGGAACGGCATCGCCACGAACGTCTGGGCGACGACAACACCAGCGGTGGTGAACGGCAGGCGCAGCCCGAACCACCGGTCGAGGTACTGGCCGAACAGCCCGCGGCGGCCGACGGCGAAGAACAGCGCCACGCCGCCGACGACCGGCGGCAGGACCATCGACAGCGTGCAGAGGGCGCGCACGAGACCGCGCCCTGGGAAGTCGACGCGGGCGAGCAGCCATGCCAACGGAACGCCGAACACGACCGACAGGGCCGTTGCCCACAGCGTCGTCACGAGCGAGAGGCGTAGGGCCGTGAGCACGGCGCGATCGGTGAGGATCGCCCACATCGACGACCACGGTGCCCGCCACAGCAAACCGATGAAGGGGAGGGCGAAGAAGATGACGGCGGCGACCGCCAGGGCGAGCACCGGAAGCGGCAACCGTTCGGCGCTGGCCGCTCTGTGCCGGCGAGTCGGCGCGCCGTTGGACATCAGCCGTCCGTCGTCGCCGGGTAAGTCGTCACCACCGTGGCGGATGCGGCGGCGTCGGCCGGCCCGAAGGCGAACTCGGCGAGGATCTCCTGTCCCTCGTCGCTGAGCACGAACTCGGTGAAGGCCGCCGCCCCGTCGGGATTTCCCGCTTCGGTCACGTTGGCGATCGGATACTCGGCGACGACGTTGAGGTCGTCGGGAATCGGCACTCCCTCGGCGTCGTCGCCTGCTGCCAGGACATCGGTGGCGTAGACGATGCCGGCGTCAGCTTCCCCAGCGGTGACCTTGGTGACGATGCCGCGGACGTTCTCCTCGAGCGATGCCGGCGTCACGTCGACACCGGCCGCGTCGAGCACCTGCTGGGTGTAGGCACCGATCGGCACCGCCGGGTCGCACGTGACGAAGATGAGATCCGGGTCGGCGAGGTCGTCGAGCGTGGCGATGTCCAGCGGGTTGCCAGGCTCAACGATGATCTGCAACGAGTTCGTGGCGAACGTCGCCGGATCGCCGTCGTTGCGCCCGGCGTCGACGAGTTTGTGCATGTTGTTCTGATCCGCCGAGGCGAACACATCGGCTGGCGCTCCGTCGTCGACGATCGCGGCGACGAGCTCGGACGACGCGGCAAAGTTGAACACGACGTTGACGTCGGGATGTGCCGCTTCGAACTCGACGCCGATCGCCTCGAAGGCGTCGGTCAGTGACGCCGCGGCGAACACGTTGACGCTGCCCGACACGGGGCCAGCCTGAGCAGTGAGACCGGCGGGCGTACCGGTGACGAGCAGGACGATGAACGACGCGGTGGCGAGTCGGAGCATGGCGTGTCAGAGTAGTCCATATTCGACTAGATAAACATCCGGAACAGAGGTATCCGGTTAAGGTGACGCGATGCCTGGCGCCTCGGACCCGGACCTCGATCTGGCCGGCTACGCCTGCCTGGCGCTCGTCACCGAGGGGGTCGAGCACGGCTGGGCGATCGGTACGTTGCTCGCCCCCGACGGTGACCTCGGCCGCATCTGGACGCTGTCCCGGTCGCTCACCTACCGGGCCATCGACCAGCTCGTCGACCGCGAGCTGGTGACGCGCACCGGCACCGCACGAGGACGTGGTCGGGACCGGCTCCTGCTCCGGGCCACGGCCGCCGGGAAACGGGCAGCGCGCCGGTGGCTCGACCGGCCCGTCGCCCATGTCCGTGACGTTCGCTCCGAGTTGCTCCTCAAGCTGGCCCTGCGGGACCGAGCCGGGATGCCCGCTGACGGATTGCTCCGGGCCCAGGGCGAGCTCTTGGCGCCGGTGATCGAGTCGCTCAACGTCCAGGCTTCAGCCGGCGACGCCGTCGATCGCTGGCGGGCGGAGAACGCCCGCGCCGTGCGCCGCTTCCTCGACGGAGAGCTGCACGTCGCCAGCCGTCATCGCGTCCAGGTGCCGCCGACCACGCTGCGGCTGAGCGCCCGCAATCAGCTGATCGCCAGGGTCGAGCGGATCACGCACGGCGATGTCCTATCGGCGGTTCGCACGACGCTCCCGGACGGCCAGTCGCTGAACTCCGTGGTCACCAACGATGCGCTCGGCGACCTCGACCTCGCCGAGGGCGATGAGGTGCTCGTCGTCGTCAAATCAACGGAGGCGATGCTCGCCAAGCCGTGACTCGTAACGTGATCGGGTGACCGGCGCGCCCGTGATGACTGCGACAGTCAACCTCTCCGACCATCTCGGGGTGCCGCTCGACCGGCCCCTGCGCATCGCTCTCGTCGGGCTCGGCGGCCGCGGATCGATCTACGCAGCGGACATCGCTGCCAACCATCGGGGCGCCGCCGAGATCGTCCAGCTCGCCGAGCCCCGCCAGAACCAGCGCCAACAGCTGAGCGGTGCGCTGGGCCTCGACTCGCGGGCGACGTTCGCCGATTGGCACGATCTCGTCGCCGCCGACCGCGTCGCCGACGCTGTCATCATCACGACGCAGGACCGTGACCATCGCCCGGCGGTCGAGGCGTTCGCCGCCGCCGGCTACGACATCCTCTGCGAGAAGCCGCTGGCCGGCACCGAGGAGCAATGCGCCGCCGCCGTCGAGGCGGCTGCCGCGGCGGGAGTCTTCCTCGGCGTGTGCCACGTCCTCCGGTACAGCCCCAACACGCTCCGCATCCGCGCCCTGCTCGATGGGGGTGCGATCGGTGACATCGTCGCCATCCATCACCTCGAGCCCGTCGGCTGGTTCCACTTCGCCCACTCCTTCGTGCGCGGGCCGTGGCGGCGGGAGGACGAGGCGGGCCCGATGCTGCTCACCAAGTCGTGCCACGATCTCGATTGGCTCAGCTTCATCGTCGGTTCGCCGGCCATCCGGATCTCGTCGTTCGGGTCGCGCACCCTGTTCACCGCCGCCAACAAACCCGCCGACGCGTCGGACCGCTGCACGACGTGCTCGATCGAGCCGGAGTGCGCCTACTCGGCCCTGGCGATGTATCACTCCGGCCTCGACCCAGATCGCGTCGAGGCCTACTTCACGCGCATCGTCGCACCGGAGATGACGCCGGCGGCGGTCGACGTGGCGCTGCGCACGGGCCCGTACGGTCGGTGCGTGTACGCCTCGGACAACGACGTCGTCGACCACCAGGTCGTCAACGTGGAGTACGCCGACGGGGTCACCGCGGCGTTCACGGTCGTCGCGGCGACGCGCCACGAAGACCGCCGCACGTCGATCTTCGGCAGCCGTGGCCAGCTGACCACCGACGGCTCGACCGTCGAGGTCTACGACTTCGCCAGCCGCGAGACGACCGCCTTCGACGTCACCGGCGACGGCAGCGGCCACGGCGGGGGCGACGCGGCGATGCTGGCGGCGTTCGTCGACGCCCTGCGCCTCGGTGAGCCGGAGCGCTTCAGCTCGCAGGGCGCGGCCAGTCTGGCCACCCATCGGCTCGTGTTCGCCGCAGAGCGGTCGCGCACGGACGGTGCCGTCGTCGAGCTGTGAGCAGCTACGGCGAGGGTCGCACGAGTGCCGCACGCGTTCCGCTCGACGGTCGTCGCGTCGCGGCCACCGTGCTACTCGCTGGTCGGACCGTCGAACGCAGGCGGGCGGCGGTCGCGGGCGGCACGGAAACCCTCGCGGGCGTCAGGCCCACCGAAGCCATACATCTCGTAGGCCAACGAGGCGTCGAAGATCGGGCCCGCCTGGCGGTACCAGTGGTTGAGCGTGTGCTTCGTCCAACGCAGCGCCGACTGACTCATCGTCGTCAGCTTGATCGCCACCTCGAGGGCCGTGTCGTGCACGGCATCGTCGTCGACGCACCGAGAGACGAGCCCGATCCGTTCGGCTTCCTCGCCGCTCAACGGTTCGCACGTCAGCAGGTGGTACTTGGCCTTGGCCATTCCGCAGAGCAGCGGCCAGCAGATCGCCGCATGATCGCCCGCCGTGACGCCGATACGGGTGTGCCCGTCGATGATCCTCGCACCGCGGGCGGCGATCGAGATGTCGGCGAGCAGGGCGACGACGAGCCCGGCGCCGACCGCCGGTCCGTGGATCGCCGAGACGATCGGCTTCGAGCAATCGATGAGGTGGTGGACGAGGTCTCGCGCTTCGCGCAGGACCCGCGTGCGGACGGCGAAGTCCTCGGTCATCGCCTCGATCAACTCGAAGCTACCGCCCGCCGAGAACGCCGACCCGGCGCCTCGAACCAGGGCGACCCGTACCGCAGGATCGCGGTCGACGCGTGTCCAGACTTCAGCGAGGTCACGATGGGCGTCGGCCCCGACGGCGTTGAGCCCTGGCGCCTCGAGCGTGATCTGCAGGACGCCGTCGGCGGGTTCGTCGAACCCGAGAGTGGGAAAGTCGGTGTCGAAACTCATCTCTCAGTCGAGGAGGTCGAGCGGATCGTCGCCGCCGGGGATCGCCAGCAGGTAACGGTTGGCCTCGGTGAGGTGGCGTCGCCACCACGCCTCGGCGCCCGGTGCATCACCGGCGGCGATCAGCTCCACGAGCCGGCGGTGGGCGTCGACCCCGCGGGCGATCACGCGACTCGGACCGTCGTCCTGGCCGAGTCGGCGCAGCTTGGCCATGTCGATGATCTCCCGGAGCACGGCATGGAGCAGGGCGATCGTGCGGTTTCCAGCGGTGGCGACGACGAGGGCGTGAAACTCGCTGAACTGGAGCACCAAGCGGCGGCGATCGGCGGCGATCTGCTCGCACTCCTCGATCGCCGCCCGCAGGAGGCTGAGGTCCTCATCGGTGCGCCGCTCGGCCGCCAGCGCGGCGGCCGGGCTCTCCAGATTGACCCGCGCCTCGAGGACATCGGCGAGTGACGCGCCATCGTGTTCGAGGAAGAAGCTGGCGTAGCGGGCGACCATCGCCGCGCTCGGCGCGTGCACGGCGGCCCCGCCCCGGGCGCCACGTCTGACGGTGATCAGCCGTTCCGTCTCGAGAACCCGGAACGCTTCGCGCAGCGTCGGCCGGGACACCCCGAACTGCTCGGTGAGTGTCGCCTCCGCCGGTAGCGACTCGCCCTCGCGCAGCTCGCCGCGGACGATGCGCTTGCGAAGGTCGTGGGCGACGAGCTCGGCCGTCTTGGGAACCCGCAATGGGGAAGATGAGGTGGAAGCCACGTCGCGCCGAAGCGTACAAACCGCCGACCGATCGGCACGATGCGGAGCGTCGTAGTGTGCCGGTGTGGAGCGCGGCCTGTTCGACGAAACCCACGAGCAGTTCCGCGCGGCGTTCGCCACGTTCGTCGAGCGGGAGATGGTCCCCCACCGAGAGCGTTGGGAGGAGTCGGGAATCGTCGACCGCGACGTGTTCACGTCCGCCGGGGCCAACGGGTTCCTCGGCATCGACGTCCCCGAAGAGTTCGGCGGCGGGGGGGTCGCCGACTTCCGCTTCAACGTCGTGATCGCCGAGGAGCTGCAGCGTGCCGACGTCAACGCCGCTGGCCTCGGCATCACCCTGCACAACGACGTCTGCCTGCCGTACTTCAACCAGCAGGCGAACGACGAGCAGAAGAAGCGCTGGCTGCCGGGGATCTGTGCCGGCGAACTGATCACCGCCGTGGCGATGACCGAACCCGGCATCGGCTCCGATCTGGCGTCGATGGCGACCAGCGCGGTCCGCGATGGCGAGCACTACGTCGTCAACGGCTCGAAGACGTTCATCACCAATGGGATCAACGCCGACCTCGTCATCACCGCCGTGAAGACCGACCCTGCGCAGCGCCATCGGGGGATGTCGCTGCTCATCGTCGAGCGCGACACGCCGGGATTCGAGCGCGGCCGCAACCTCGACAAGGTCGGCATGCACGCCCAGGACACCGCCGAGCTGTTCTTCACCGACGCGCGCGTGCCGGTGGCCAACCGGCTCGGCGACGAAGGCACGGGATTTCTCCAGCTCGTCGCCAACCTCGCCCAGGAGCGGCTGTCGATCGCCGTGACCGCCGTGGCCGCGGCCCGCGCCGCGTTCCAGCGCACGCTCGACTACGCCAAGGAGCGCACGGCGTTCGGACAGCCGATCGGCACGTTCCAGAACAGCCGCTTCCGATTCGCCGAGATGATCACCGAGATCGAGATCGCCCAGGCCTTCGTCGATCGCTGTGTGCTGGCGCTCAACGAGGGGACGTTGACCGCCGACGAGGCGGCGATGGCCAAGTGGTGGTGCACCGAGCTGCAGGGCCGCGTCGTCGACGCGTGCGTGCAACTGCATGGTGGCTACGGCTACATGACCGAGTATCCGATCGCCAGGGCGTTCACGGACGCCCGGATCACGCGGATCTACGGCGGCACCACCGAGATCATGAAGGAGATCATCGGCCGCTCCCTCGGTTTGTGAATTGGAGTGTTTCCTGCCGATGGAGTGTCACGCGTCGAGTTTCCCGGCAGCAGACACTCCGACGGCAGCAGACACTCCAATAGGGTGCGGGGCGTGAGCGTGGGCGAGTCGGTGGCGTTCGGCATCGACATCGGGGGCTCGGGGATGAAGGCCGCACCGGTCGACCTGAGCACCGGTGCGCTGGTGGGCGAACGGCACAAGATCCTGACCCCCCAACCGGCGACGCCGGAGGCGATGGCCGACGTCGTCGCCCAGCTTGTCGACCACTTCGGTTGGGATGGCAACGTCGGGGTGGCGTTCCCAGCCGTCGTGCGCAACGGTGTCGCCCGGACGGCGGCGAACATCGACACGGAGTGGATCGGCACCGACGTCGATGCCGTGTTCACCAAGGCGTCGGGGCGGCCGGTGCACGTCATCAATGATGCCGATGCCGCGGGACTCGCCGAGATGCGCTTCGGCGCCGGCCGCGGGCGCAACGGGGTGGTGATCATGCTCACGCTGGGCACTGGAATCGGATCGGGACTGTTCCTCGACGGCAAGCTGGTGCCGAACACCGAGCTCGGCCACCTGATCCTCGACGGCCACGAGGCCGAGCATCGAGCGGCCGCCGTCGTCCGGGAACGCGAGAAGCTGTCGTGGAAGGAGTGGGCGGAGCGCATCGATCGCTACCTCGCCCACGTCGTGTTCTTGTTCTCACCCGATCTGCTGATCCTCGGCGGGGGCGTCAGCCGCAAGCCTGACAAATGGCTGCAGTACGTCGACGTCGACGCCGAGATCGCCGTGGCGACGCTGGAGAACGAAGCCGGTATCGTCGGCGCGGCGTCGATCGCCGAGAACGCCACAACGCGCTGAAACCCAGCGTGGTTCCGCCGGCGCGGCGAGCGAGACTGACTCCGTGGCGAAGACAACGACGTCTCGCCGGCGCGCCCTGACAGCGCTGATCCGGCCCGATGCCCGCAGGTGGGCGGTGCTCGGCGCGCTCATCGCCGCGGCGTCCGCCGGTGCGCTGGCCGGCCCGCTGATCGTCCGCCGCATCGTCGACGAGGCCACCGACGGCACGACCGCCCGGGCGATCGTCGGGCTCGGGATCCTGTACCTCGTCGTCGCCGCCGTCACCCAGGTGCTCAACGTCGTCGTCGTCAGATCGGCGACGATTGCGGCGTGGCGGATCACCAACGGGCTGCGCCTCGACATCACCCGCCACGTCCTCGGTCTCGACCACGAGTTCCACCGCAAGCACACGCCGGGTGAGCTGATCCAACGCGTCGATGGCGACGTCACGAACGTATCCAACTTCCTCTCCCAGGTCGTGCCGAAGGTCCTCGGAGCGGCGCTCGTGCTGTCGGGAATGCTCGGTGTGCTCACCGTCCTCGACTGGCGACTGGGCCTCGGCATGCTCGCCTATCTCGCCCTGTCGATCCTCCTCGTGATGAGCATGCGCCACAAGGCAGTGCGCGAGTCGTCCGATGAGATGGGCTCGTACGCCCGGCTCTACGGCGGGATCGAGGAACGCCTCACGGCCGTCGAGGACCTGCGCGCGAACGGCGCCGAGAACCATGCGATGTGGCGGTTCGTGGAGGACAGCTCCGAGGCGATCGAGACGGCGGTCCGCCGCGAAGCAGCGTTCCTGCGGATGTGGTGGGCGCTGCAGATCGACGTCGCCATCGGGCTCGTCGGGACGCTCGTCCTCTCGGCGGCGCTCGTGAGCAATGGGGCGATCACCCTCGGCACGGCGTTCCTCCTGTTCCAGTACGTGCACCTGATGATCAGGCCGCTCGAGGAGCTCGCCGACCAGCTCGAGGTGATCCAGAAGGCCAACGGGGCGATGAACCGGGTCGTCGAGCTGCTCGCCATCGAGCCGACGGTCGTCGACAGCGGTACGACGAGGCCACCGCGCGGCCCGCTCAGCGTGACCTGCACCGGTGTCGGCTTCGGCTACGACGAGGTCCAGCCGATCCTTCACGACGTCGACCTGGAGATCGCCGGCGGTCGCTCGGTCGGGGTCGTCGGGCGCACCGGGAGTGGCAAGACGACGTTCTCGCGGTTGCTGCTGCGGCTCGTCGAGACGACTCACGGCTGTGTGGCCCTCGGCGGCGTGCCGATCGCCGACATCCCGCTCGCCGAGCTGCGCCGCCGCGTCGCCCTCGTCCCCCAGGAGGTCGAGCTGTTCGAGGGCACGATCCGTGACAACGTCACGATGTTCGATACGGAGCCAACCGACGCCGATGTCGAGCAAGCGCTGCGCCACGTCGGCCTCGACTCGCTCGTCGACACCGGCATCGACCGCCCGCTCGGGTCTGGTGGGGCAGGGCTGTCGGCAGGCCAGGCGCAGCTGCTGGCGCTTGCCCGGGTCTGGCTGCGCAACCCGGACCTGGTCGTCCTCGACGAGGCGACGGCGCGGGTCGACCCGGAGACGGAGCAGCGCATCGCCCTGGCGATCGCCGAGCTGATGAAGGGCCGCACGACGTTCGTCATCGCCCACCGCCTGTCGACCCTCGACATGGTCGACGAGATCGTCGTGTTCGACAGCGGCCGGATCGCCGAGCACGGCGACCGCACAGCGCTTGTCGACAACCGCGACAGCCGCTTCCGGCACCTGCTCGAGCTGGCGTTGGCGGTGGAGTCCGACACGGTCGGCCCCGAGGTGGTGGTCGAGCGATTCGTCGACGACCTCGAAGAGCCGACGGTGCACCGACTCGAGGCGGACGTCTCATGAACCTGTGGCAACTCGCCTGGCGTGTGGCCAAGCACGAGCCCCGTTCGTTCTGGCTCGGCTGGCTGTCGTTCGTCATCTTCTTCACCCTCCCGGCGGTCAGCGGCTACCTGCTCGGGCAGGGCTTCGACGCCCTCAACGAGGGCGAGACGTCGACGGTCTATCGGTACGCCGCGATGCTCGGCTTCGTCGAGGTACTGCGGATGGCCGTGATCCATTACGCCGCCATCACGTGGACGAAGTCGTGGGTCCACATGCAGACGTTCCTGCGCGCCAACCTGCTCAAGGCACAGATGGCGAGCGGCGGGCCCGAAGCCGGCCAGCCGGTCGGTTCCGCAGGCGAGGCGCTCACCCACTTCCGCGACGACGTCGAGGACGTCACGTTCTTGATCGACGGTGTCGTCGACGTGTCGGCCGGCCTCGTGTTCAGCGTCGCCGCCGGCATCGTCCTCGGGATGGCCGATGCCAGGGCCGCGGCAGTGCTGCTGCTGCCGATGATCGGCGTCGTGCTCGTGACGCGCTTCGCCGACAGCCGGATCAAGGAGTACCGCGAAGCGGACCGCATCGCCACGGGGCACGTCACCGGGCTGGTCGGCGACATGATGGCGGCGGCCACGACGGTGAAGGTCAACGGCGCTGCCGAGAACCTCCTCGCCCGGCTCGGTCGGCTCGTCAACCGCCGCGGCGAGACGGCGGTGCGCGACCGGGTGCTCAGCGAGAGCGTGTTCGCCTTCAGCCATGGGGCCGCCGACGTCGGCTTCGGCATCGTGCTCATCGTCAGCGCCTCGGCGATCGCCGACGGCAGCTTCACCGTCGGCACGCTCGCCCTGTTCGCCGCCTACCTCGGCTGGTTGAGCTTCCTGCCGCGCATGGTCGGGCGCTTGCTCGCCCGCCGCAAGCAGGCCGGGGTGGCCTTCGACCGGATGCGGATGCTCGTCGCCGAGACGGACGTGAACAACACGGTGCGCCAGCGCTACCTGCCGATCGAGCGGTGGCAGCACGGCGTCCGTCCCGATGCCGTGCGGCCGCCTCGCGTGCCGCTGGAGCGCTTCGAGGTCATCGGCCTGGAGGCCCGTTACCCCGACGGGTCCGGCGCCGGGCCGGTGTCGTTCGTCGTCGAGCGGGGCAGCTTCACGGTGGTCACCGGTCCCGTGGGGGCCGGCAAGTCAACCCTGCTGCGGGCGATGCTCGGCCTCGGCTGGCGCGCCGAAGTGACCGGCGTGGTGCGCTGGAACGGCACCCCGATCGACGACCCCGGAGCGTTCCTCGTGCCGCCCAACGCAGCATTCCTGCCGCAGGTGCCGCAGTTGGTGTCGGACTCGGTGAGCGACAACGTCTCGTTGGGGCCGATGGACGAAGTGGCGATCCTGACGGCGTTGGAGCTGGCGGCGATCTCCGACGAGGTGGCGGCGATGCCCGACGCCGGCGAGACGCTGATCGGGCCTCGCGGCCTGCGCCTCTCCGGGGGACAGCGCCAGCGCTTGGCCACAGCGCGGGCACTCGTGCACCGGCCGGAGCTCGTCGTCCTCGACGACCTCTCCAGCGCCGTCGACGTGGAAACCGAGGTGCGCTTGTGGCAGAACCTCGCCGCCGCCGGGCTCACCGTCATCGCCGTCAGCCACCGCGCCGTGGCCTTCGACCGCGCCGACCAGATCATCCGCCTGTAGCCCCGATCTGGGCGCGATTCGTCCGATCCACGAACTGGGTGCGATCCGTGCGCACTGTCCGAACAGATCGCGCCCAGATCGTCAGGAGAAGGCGGCGAGGCGGGCCGCCAGCTCGGCGCGGTAGGCCTTGGCGCGGGGGAGCTTGACGTTCTCGTAGCCGCGGACCCCGTCGGGAAGCGTGGCGATGGCCGTCGCCTCGGCGAGGTTGGCGGCGGTCAGCTTGCTGCACAGATGCTCGACCGCACGCACGTAGTCGGGGATCATCTCCCGCTCGACGCGGCGAACCTCGGCCCAGCGGAACGGGTCGAGCGGGGTGCCGCGGACCCGTTTGGCGGCCCGCAGGGCCTTGAACATCGGCACGGTGCGCGGCCCGAACTTCGACTTGTGCTGCTTGCCCAAGGCGCGCAGGGTGGGCGGGTGGAGACGCCAGGTGACCTTCGCCTGCGGCCCGCCGACAGCCTCATAGGCGGCGAGTGACTCGGGGAGTAGGAGCAGACGGGCGACCTCGTACTCGTCCTTGTAGGCCATCAGCTTGTGGAGGTGACGGGCGACGGCATCGGTGAACCCGAGCGACTCGGGGTCGACGCGCTGCTCGGCCTGGCGGGCGGCGGTCACGACGCGCCGGAAGCGGTCGGCGTAGCGCGCCGACTGGTAGTCCACGAGATCGGCGGCGAGGCGCTCGATCAGTTCGTCGAGCGTCTCCGGCTCGGCATGGGCGACGAACCCGGCGGCCTGCTCGACCTCGTCGGGCAGGGCGTGCCACCGGCGACCCCAGCGCAAGGCCGTGACGTTGCGCTGCACGGCGACGCCGTTGAGCTCGATCGCCCGCTCGATCAAGGCGGTCTCGATGGGGATCGCCCCGGCCTGCACGGCGACGCCGAGGAGGAACATGTTGGCGGTCGTCGCGTCGCCGAACAACCCGCCGGTGATCGCTGCGGCGTTAGGGATCCGGTTGTCGTCGGGCCGCGACACCTCGCCAAGGCGGGCGGTGAGCAGGGCGAGCTCGGGGTACGGCGTCGTCGGATTGGTGACCATCGCCCCGGTCGGCGTCGGCGCCGCCGAGCCGATGACGACCGTCCGGCCCGCCCGTGCCCCGGTGCGGTGGCTGTCGCTGGCGCCGACCAGGAGATCAAAGGCCAACAAGCAGTCGACACCCTCGGAGTTGGCGCGGTTGGACATCGGTGTGCCGTTGGCCGAGATGCGCAGGTCGCTGACCACCGGTCCGGCCTTCTGCGACAAGCCGGTCTGGTCGAGGCCGCGCACCGTGCGTCCCGAGAGCATCGCCGCCGTGCCGAGGATCTGGCTGACGGTGACCACCCCGGTGCCCCCGATGCCGGAGAGGCGGACGATGAACTCGTCGGTCGGCACGATCGGCAGCGGATCGCCGAGCCCCTCCGCAGGATCGCCGATCGACAGTCCCGGGACCGGCGCAGCCGCCGGGCTGTTCTCCTCGGCGTCGACGGAGACGAGGGCGAACGACGGACAGTCGCCTTCCAGGCAGGTCATGTCGAAGTTGCAACTCGTCTGGTGGATCCGGGTCTTGCGCCCGTACCCCGTCATCACCGGCTGCACGGACAGGCAGTTGCTCTTGTCGCCGCAGTCGCCACAGCCCTCGCAGACCCGTTCGTTGATGACGATGCGGAACGCCGGCTTGGCGAGCTTGCCGCGGCTGCGCGCCCGGCGCTTCTCCGCGGCGCACGCTTGGTCGTGGACGAGCACGGTCACGCCGGGGATCACCGAGAGCACCTCCTGCGCCTCGATCAGCCGGGTGCGGTCCCACACGTCGACCCGGTCGGCATGGGAGCCGAAGTCGGCGTGCTCGTAGGCGTCGAGGTTGTCCGTCGTGACGATGACCCGCTGAACTCCTTCGATGAGCAGCGCCTGAACCACCCCCGGCACGTCGAGCTGGCCCTGCGGGTCCTGCCCGCCGGTCATCGCCACGGTGCCGTTGTAGAGCAACTTGTACGTGATGTTGACGCCGGCGGCGACGGCGGCGCGCACGGCGAGCGAACCCGAATGGAAGTACGTGCCGTCGCCGAGGTTCTGGATGATGTGCGGGCGGTCGACGAACGGCGCCATGCCGATCCACTGGGCCCCTTCGTTGCCCATCGCCGTGAGCCCGGCGACGTCGCCGACCCGCTCGGGCTCCATCATGGCGACCATCGCGTGGCAGCCGATACCGCCGCCGACGAGCGAGCCGGCGGGAACACGGGTCGAGATGTTGTGCGGGCAGCCGCTGCAATAGAACGGTGTTCGGTTCACGGTCAGCGCCAGGTGGGTGCGCTCCTGCTTCGCCGGCAGCGGGGCGACCCGGGATTCGTCGATGCGCCTCACGAGGCGTGACCGCAGCGGTGCGAGCAGCTTGTCGGCGTCGATCGCCCCGGTCCCGGGGATCAGCGCCTCACCGCTCCCGTCATGGCGGCCGACAACCGTCGGTCGCTCGTCCCACGTATACAAGGCACCCTTGACCAGAACCTCCAGCGTCGGGTTCTTCTCCTCGACGACGAGCACCTCGGACAGCCCGTGGGCGAACTGGCGAACCTGTTCCTCGTCGAACGGCACCGGCATCGACAGTCGCATCAGCCGGATGCCGTTATGACGCAACGAATCGTCGTCGGCGAAGCCGAGCAGGCGCAGCGCCTCGCGCAGCTCGTTGAAGGTGTGCCCCGACGCGGCGATCCCGAGCCAGTCGTCCTCGGTGCCGACGGTGACCTGGTTGAGCTTGTTGAGTACCCCGTACTGGCGGGCGAGCTCCGAGCGCACCTGCTGAAACTCCCGCTCGATGTCGAGCGTGTAGGGCGTGAGTAGCTTGCCACTCGGTTGGGGTACGTAGGGCTTGCCGTCGAACTCCATCGTCGGGATCAACGGCACGACCCGTTCGGGGTGCACGTCGGCCGTACCCGTGCCGTCGGCCACGGCCGTGACGAGCTTGTAGCCGACCCACACGCCGCTGGACCTCGACAGGGCGACGGCGTGGCGCCCCAGGTCGAGGGCCTCCTGCACGTCGCCGGGGAAGATGATCGGCATGTGCAGGTCGACCATCGTCGCGTCGCTGGAACTCGGCAACGTCGACGACTTGGCGGCTGGATCGTCGCCGACTACAGCGACCACTCCACCAGTGCGGGACGTGCCGGCGAACACGCCGTGGCGGATCGCGTCGTTGGCCCGGTCGAGGCCCGGCGCCTTGCCGTACCACATCCCGAACACGCCGTCGTAGCGGCGCTCCGGACGAGTGTCGGCGAGCTGGCTGCCCATCACCGCCGTAGCGGCGAGCTCCTCGTTGACAGCGGGACGGACGACGACGGGCAGGTCGGGGACGGTGCGGTTGGCCCGGCTGACCTCCTCCTGCAGCGTGCCGACAGGTGAGCCCTGGTACCCCGAGACGAAGGCGGCGGTGTTCAGACCGCGACGACGATCGATGCGCAGCTGGTCGATCGGCAGCCGGGCGATCGCCTGCAACCCCGAGAGGAAGACCCGACCGTCCTCGAGGCGATAGCGATCAGCCAGCTCATAGGTGGCCAACCTCGTCGCCAGGTCGTCCTCACCGGCCCGCTCGGCTGCCCCCGCCACGACGTCCATCTCGGTGACGGTACCCGGCGGGGCCGCTCGATGCCGCCCACACTGTGAGATTGACGGCGCTAACCGGCGTTGACGTAGCGGCGCACGGCGAGAATCGAGCTGTCCGGGGGAAGTGGGGTGACCTGCACCGGTACGCCCGGCCGGCGAGCCTGCACCCACCGCGTCGGGCTGATGGCGATGCCGACGTGGTTGATCGCCGGCCGGCCGTTGGTCGACCTGAAAACCAGATCGCCGGCGCGGATCGGTTCGTTGATGAAGTCGACCGGACGGCCCTGCCTGGCTTGTGATGCGCTGTGGTGCACCAGCGTGACGCCGGCCTGGGCGTAGGCCGCCAGGGTGAGGCCGGAGCAGTCGAAGGTGCTCGGACCTTTGGTGAAGAACTTGTACGGCTTACCGACTTGGGCGAGGGCGTAGTTGACGACCCTGTCGATGGCGTTGCTGGACGACGACGGCTGGCTGGCGCCACCGCCGGGGATGACGAGGCGTTGCCCGGGATGGATGACGGAGGTGAGGGCGAGGTTGTTGGCCGTCAGTACAGCGGTGAGCGAGACGCCGTGGCGGGCGGCGATGACGCCCAACGAATCTCCCGACCTGACCGTGTAGTTGGCCGCGCTCGACGCCGGGGCAGGCCGGCTCGAGCTGCCTCCGGGGATCGTCAGGCGTTGCCCGGGGAAGATCATCGACGTGATCCGGAGGTTGTTCGCCGAGAGAAGGGCGGCGAGGGAGACGTGGTGTCGGGCGGCGATGCCACTCAGCGAGTCGCCGGACCGGACCGTGTAGTTGCCGGCGGTCGTTGCCGGCGATCCGGTCGAGGTGCCTCCGGGGATCGTCAGGCGTTGCCCGGGATAGATCATCGACGTGGCCCGGAGGTTGTTCGCCGAGAGAAGGGCGGCGAGCGAGACGTGGTGTCGGGCGGCGATGGCGAACAGAGAGTCGCCGGACTTGATCGTGTAGTTGCCGGCGGTTGCCGCCGCCGCCCCGGTCGTTGCCCCCGGGACCGTGAGGTGCTGCCCGGGGAAGATCACGGACGTGACCCGAAGGTCGTTGGCCGCCAGCAGATCGGAAAGTCGAACACCAAACCTGTTGGCGATGCCGCTCAGCGAGTCACCGGATCGCACCACGTAGTCACTCGAAGTTGCGCCATGGGCGGCGGTGGGCACGGCCAGCGCAGCGATCGAAACGGAGATTGCAATGGTGAGACGTGACAGGCGGGACACATCTCGTTATCGGCACGAAGGCCGGAGATCTCCAGCATCGTCGATGTGACACCGGTCACACCGACGCGGTGGCTCAGCCGTCGGTGAGGTTGTGCTGGGCGTCGACGAGCTCGACCCACGTGCGACCCGGCGCGAGCAGGATCGGCTGTCCGCCGGCTTCCAAGGAGAATTGGTCCGTGGGGTTCTGGCGGCTCCAGGAGCCCTCGATCTTGCGCCCGTCGGTGTACACGACCGCCCGCCCGGAGCCGAGCGTCTGGGCCTCCGGGCCTCCTCCGGCGGGGCTCACGCCGTACTCGACGACGAGTACCACGACGGTGTCGGCGCTCGCTCGCCCGTCCGTCAGCTCGTGGGGCGAGCCGAGCTGCGAGCGCAGGAACAGGCCTTGCACCGGATCCCACTCCCAGCGCACGTTGTAGCTCCCGACCAACATCTCGGCGAACGTCACGGGCGCGCCGGCGACGACTTCACCAGGGGCGACGTACTCGAAGGCGGAGACGGCATCGCCGGAGCTGACGATCAGCGGCCACAGGGCGGCAACGTTGGCGTACAGGTTGTGCGGGGCCGGTCGGTCGTCGCGGCGGAAGAAGCCCGGCGTGCCCTCTCCGAACAGTTCGAAGCCCGCCGCCTGGAGGGCGCTGTTGACCTCGGCGTTGGCGCCGCTGTAGGCGATCGCCGGGTCGTTGAGGCTCAGCAACAGATCGACGTCCTGGGTGCGCGCCGAGCGGATCGGCCCGACCGGATTGGCCTCCATCGAGTTGAAAACGGCGGCGAACCGAGTCGCCTGACCTTCGACGATCTCCTCGAACACGATGTCGGCCTGGTTGAGCCCCGACTGTGGCTCTGCGTCGACATTGTCGACCTTCACGACGAGGGCCGGCCGGGGGGCGATCGGGATGCCGGTGAGCGTCTGGCGGGGGACCTCGGTGGTCGTCGTGGCCGACGCGGTCGTCGTCGGTGGCGAGGTCGAGTCGGCGCCGTCGCCGTCCGGCGAGGTGGTTGGCGACGTCGGATCGGTCGTCGATGGTGTCGTCGTGGTCGTCGTCGTCGAGGTTGTCGAGCTCGTGG
Source organism: Ilumatobacteraceae bacterium (assembly GCA_963772825.1). Classification (GTDB taxonomy): domain Bacteria; phylum Actinomycetota; class Acidimicrobiia; order Acidimicrobiales; family Ilumatobacteraceae; genus Desertimonas. The sequence goes on from CAVYYX010000012.1 coordinate 156,079, forward strand.
TCGTCGTCGGGGTCGGGTCGTACCCGACACCCACCAGTGTCACGGAGAAGTCCTCGCCGTCGGACTGGCTGGACGTCTCGCTGATCGTGAAGCTGGACGTGTCGTTGAACGTGCCGGCAGAACCCGGCATGAACGTGTAGTTGACCGTGCACGAACCTCCCGCCGGGAGCGTTTGGGCTTGGCAGGTCTGCGAGGCATTGAACTCGGCGGTCGGCGGCGCGCCACCGAAGATGTTGATCGGGCCGAACGGATCGCCACCCGTGTTCGTCAACGTCACCGCGACCTGCCCACTGGTCGCCCCGACGTTGACCTGACCGAAGTCGATCGAGGTCGTGTTGATCGACATGTCCGTGTCGACCGCCTCGACGGTCCGTGGCACGCTGCCGATGGCAGCCACCGCCAGCCCGATCGCCAACCCCGCCACGACGCCGAACCGTGCATGCCGTTTCATGGGCGGTGAGCGTCTCAGTCGCGACGATCGCGATCAACCGCTTTAGTTCAAACGTGTCGGATTCGTAGCATCCCGATCGTCGTCTCCGTGTACGACCTCGACCACCGAAGGAGCACGAGATGAGATACATGATGTTCGTCTGCACCGACACCGAGCCCGACCCGCCGACCGGCGATCCCAAGCTTGACGATGTCGACGACTGGGTGGAACGCCATGACTCCAGCGGCGCTCGGGTGATGGGCGAGGTGCTGCGGCCGGTCAGCGACGCCACGACCGTGCGGATGCGTGGTGGCAAGGTGTTGATCACCGACGGTCCGTTCGCCGAGACACGTGAGTGGATCGCCGGCTTCGACATCCTCGAGTGCGACGACCTCGACGAAGCGATCACCATCGCCTCGCAGCACCCGATGGCCCGGTCCGGCCGCCTGGAGCTTCGTCCATTCATGGAGTGGGAGGACGACGGCCCGCCGTCGTGATCGACGGCGACGACGAGGCGGCTCGGCCGCAACGTGCCCTCGCCGAGGCGATGGCGGCCGAGCGGCTGCGCATCGTCGCCGCGCTGATCCGCACGACGGGGCACTGGGAGCTCGCCGAGGATGCCGTCGCCGACGCTGCAGAACGAGCGTTGCGGCGCTGGGCCTCCGACGGCGTCCCCGAGAACCCCGCCGCGTGGTTGACGACCACCGCTCGCCGGCGGGCGATCGACCTCCTCCGCCGGCGCGGCACCGAGTCGAACAAGCTCAGCGAGGTGGTGATCGACGAACGACAGCACGAGCTTCCAGAATCGACGCCCCATCCGATCGAGGACGACCGGCTGCGGTTGATCTTCACCTGTTGCCATCCGGCGTTGTCGATGGAGGCACGGGTGGGACTCACGCTCAAGGTCGTCGCCAACCTGTCGACGGCGGCGATCGGTCGAGTGTTCCTGACCTCCGAGAACACGATGGGTCAGCGCCTGCTGCGGGCCAAGCAGAAGATCGCCAACGCCGGCATCCCCTACCGCGTCCCTCCCGTCGAGGCGCTTCCCGAGCGTCTCGACGGCGTGCTCGCCGTGATCTACCTCGTGTTCACGGAGGGCTATGCGGCCACGACGGACGACGACCTGGCGGCCGAGGCGATCCGCCTCGGCCGGTTGCTCGCCGAGTTGATGCCGGATTCCGACGAGGTGCACGGCCTGCTCGGCCTGATGCTGTTGCAGCACTCCCGTCGGGCGGCTCGCCTTGTCGATGGCGAGCTGGTCACGCTGGAGGATCAGGATCGGTCGCGCTGGGACATCGAGGCGATCGGCGAGGCGCTGACGCTGGCGGCCGACGGACGATCAGGCCGCGGGCCGTACCGCATCCAGGCCGACCTCGCAGCGGTCCACGCAACGGCGCTCGATGCGGGTTCGACGGACTGGCTGCAGATCGTCGCGCTCTACGACGAGTTGTTGGCGATCCATCCGTCGCCGGTCGTCGCCCTCAACCGGGCGGTCGCCGTCGGGATGAGCGACGGCCCGCTCGCCGGCCTGCAGGCGGTCGACGCGGTTGCGGCCGAGCTTGCCGACTTCCACCTCGTTCCCGCCGCCCGCGGCGAACTGCTGGCGCGGGCCGGGCGAACTTCCGAGGCGCGCCGAGAGCTCGAGCGGGCGATCAAGCTGGCACCGACCGAGTTGGAGCGGAGGCAGCTGGTCCGCCGGCTCGGCAGAATGGACTCGTGGGAGTGAGCGGCCGGTGGAGCAAGCCGACGTTGGTCGGCACGCTCGTCACCTTGCGCCCGGTGTCGATCGACGACGCCGCGGCGATGTGGGAGATGATCAACGACCCGGAGGGCAACGAGCTCACCGACACCACCGCCACGTTCACGTTCGAGCAGATCGTCGAGTGGTGCGCAAGCCGCGGCGTGCAGGACGAACGCCTCGACCTCGCCATCGTCGAGAACGCGACCGGCGACTTCGCCGGCGAGGCGGTGCTCAACGCGTACGACGCCGACGACGAGTCGGCGAACTTCCGCATCGCGCTCCGCGGGCCGGCGTGGTACGGCCGCGGCCTGGGTACCGAGGCAGCCACCCTCATCGTCGAGCATGGTCTCACTTCGATCGGGCTCCGGCGCATCACGCTCACCGTCCTCGCCCGCAACCGGCGAGCGCGTCGGTCCTACGAGAAGGCCGGCTTCCGACCGACGGGGGAGACGGTCGAGGAGGAACAGACCTGGGTGGAGATGGAGATCACCGCTGCCCGCTGAGTCGTCGCCCGCCGGGTAGCGCTCGGGTAACGCACGTCCGGGACGGTGGGCACCATGCCACTGCTGACCAACCAGCTGATCACCCCCAACGCCGAGCGCACGTATCACGTCCACGTCCCGGAGAACCCGGGGCAAGCAACCGTCCCGGCGGTGATCGTGTTCCACGGCGACGGCCAGGACGTCGAGACGATCGCTCGCCGGTGGGGCGTCGAAGCGGGCAGTCCTGTCCCCGCCAATGTCGCCGACTACCTGCTCGTGTTCCCCGAGGCGGACCCCCGCCTGTCCGGTGGGTGGGTCCACTTCCACAAGTCGGATGGCAGGTTTCCGACCCTCGACCTGGAGTTCATCGACCTCCTCGTGCAGGAGATCACGACCACGGAGTACTCGACGGGATCGTCGCAGGTGCGGTACGTCTCCGCCGATTCGACGCTCGTCTTTGCCGCCGGATTCTCGAGTGGTGCCGGGATGGTGTGGCAGCTCCTGAACTCTGATCGGGCGTCGCGGTTCCGCGGGTTCGCCGCGGTCGGACTGGCCTTGGATCCCGAAAAGGCCCAGCGCTATCGCCAGCAACTCGAAGCCGCCGGCGAGGAGCTCCAGCCAGCACCCGTCATGTACGTCCACGGGACCGGTGAGTTCACCTACCGAGCGCCGGCAACGTTGCTGGAGGTGCCGATCGACACCACCAAACCTGCCTTCACCGTCGCCGAGATGCTCACCCGCAACGGCATCGCGCCGCCGGCTCCGGCAGACGCGACGGTGCTGATCCCCGGGAGCACCAACCTCACCGAAGTGATCGTCCAGCTGTTCCGAGGCACCGAGGCGTTCGCGTGCGCCACCGTCATCAACGGTGGGCACAATTGGCCGGGGCCGACGACGGTCGGGAACCCACCGGTGGCCTCACACTTCGATGCGACGGCGGCGATCATCGACTTCTGGCAGGCCCACGCCGGACTGCCCTGACGATCTCGTTCTGCGCTGCCGGGTGTGACTCGGAGGCCACACGGGAGTCACCTCGAAATCGGGCCGGCGGCGAGCAACCCGCCGTCGATCGGCAACGTGATGCCCGTGATCCACGCGGCGTCGTCCGATGCGAGGAAGGCGACCGCCGCAGCGATGTCATCGGGTGTCGCCACGCGGCCGAGTGGGTACAGCGACGTCAGGCGGGCGAGCTCGTCCGGCTGGTCGTCCCACACCCTCGTCCGCACGGTCGCCGGAGCGATGAGGTTGACCCTGACGCCCTCTGGCCCGTGGCGGGCTGCCAGGTTGAGCGTGAGACTCTGCAGTCCGGCCTTCGCTGCGGAGTACGGCTCGCTGCCGGCCGCGACCAACGCGTTGATCGATCCGATGATCACCACGCCCGCCACGACGGGCGTCGTGCGCAGATGCGGCAGCGCGGCACGGACGCACCGCACGACGCCGACGAGGTTGAGGTCCAGCATCCTCGCCCAGTGATCATCGTCCGGATTCTCGGGGTTTCCCGCCAGGGCGTCGCCGCCAGCAGTGCAGACGACCACGTCGAGCCCGCCGAGCCGGCCGACGGCGTATCCCACCGCCCTCTCTACGGAGTTCGTGTCGGTGACATCGCAGCTGACAGCGCTCGCAGGCGCCCCCGATGCCTGCAGCTCAGCGGCCGCCGTGGTGGCAGCCTCCTCGTCGATGTCGGCGAGCACCACGGCGGCACCTTCCGCGGCGAGGCGGCTGGCGCTCGCCAGCCCGATGCCGTGCCCACCACCGGTAACCAGCGCCCTACGTCCCTCGAAACGCCTCATCCCTGCATCAGGTCACGGAGTGTGGCGAGATCGGCTGCCACGGCGTCGGTGTCGGCAACGAAGTCCTCCGCACCCATCCCTGCCCGCCGGTGCACGGTGAACACCACGTCGCACCCATCGGCGTTGGGAATGACCCGCACCGGGTTGTCGACCGACTCGCCAGATGGAAGGGTCACCCGATGATCGAGGATCCCGAACCGATTCGGTGGCGCGAACTCGACGGTGACCCGGCCCATCGGCGACTCGACGATCAAAGCGCCATCGACGACGTCGACGTCCTGTGTGGCCAATCCGGCCGCCCAGCGCGGCAGGTTCTGGGGATCCGCCATGAAGGCGTAGACGTCGTCGGCCGGACGGTCGATGGTGGTGCTGACGTGGGCGCTCTCGAAGACCATTCACGCAGTCTGTCCCACCACCGAGCTCGGCATCTGGGGAAGTTTCGTGTCCGGCCCTGACACGAAATCTCCCCAGAACCCCGTTTGACACAGATCTTCCCCAGATGGCGGGGGCGCGGTCAGCGCGTCCGAGGGTTTCCAGTGCGGGTCGCGGCCCGTCGCTCCGAGGATCCGCTCGAACAGTGTGGCGTCGGCGGGCACGGCGACCTCCGGGCCGAACAGCCCCTCGATGCCCCGGTTGCGGACATCGGTCACGAAGCCGTGGACAGCCTCCAGTCCGGGGCCGTCGTAGTCCGCCAGCTGGCCGGTCGCCGTGGCCAGGTCCCACCCGTGGATCACCAGTTCGTCGAGGGCGACGACGCCGGCGACGCCGCCGGGAAGTTCGACACCTCCGGCGGCTGTGCGGCCGGTCCACGCCTCTGGATCGTCCCAAGCCTCGGCGAGCGCGCCGAGCCCATCGGGGATCCGTGATCGCCAGCCCGGCTGCAGCTTGGCGGCATCGCCCGACGGGCCGCCGGGCAAGGGATCCTTGACGGCCGCGGCGTGGAAGGCGACGACCGTGCCGTCGAGGTGGTCGAGCAACGCACCCACGGTGTACTCGGCGCACGGTGTCGGATCGGCGAGCGAGTCGTCGGGCACCTCCTCGATGATCCGGGCGAGGCGTCCAGCGGCGGGGTGCAGGTCGATAGGAGTGCTCACGGGCACAGCCTGCCAGAACCATGGATCGTCGATGACCCGGTCGGGGTTAGCGTCGATGGCGCGATGACCGCCGACGACAACCGCAACGCCGACCGGAAGCCGGTGCTTCTCACCGTCGACGACAACCCGTCCGTCTCCCGCGCCGTCGCCCGCGATCTGCGCCGCCACGTCGGCGACAGCTTCCGGGTCGTGCGCTCGGAATCCGGCCCCCAGGCGCTCGACACGTTGCGCGAGTTGAAGCTGCGTGGGGCGGCGGTAGCGGTGCTCCTCGCCGATCATCGGATGCCGGGGATGACCGGCGTCGAATTCCTCGAGCAGGCGATGGACCTGTTCCCCAAGGCCCGCCGCGCCCTGCTCACCGCCTACGCCGACACAGAGGCGGCGATCAAGGCGATCAATGACGTCGACGTCGACCACTACCTGCTCAAGCCGTGGGACCCGCCCGAGGAGAAGCTCTACCCGGTGATCGACGCGCTCATCGAACTGTGGCGAGACGATGCCGACGAACCGGTCGACCGAACCGTGCAGATCGTCGGACACCGCTGGTCGGCACACTCGTTCGAGGTCCGCGACTTCCTCGCCCACAACGCCGTGCCGTACCACTGGCACACGAGCGAGGAACCCGAGGGCCAGCGGATGCTCGCGGCGGCCGGCGTCGATGCCGCCGCGGTTCCCTTGGTCGTCAGCCCGGCTGGCGAGCACCTCGTCACCCCGACGATCGGCGAGGTGGCCACGCTGGTCGGGCTCTCCACGACGCCGACCACCGACTTCTACGACGTCGTCATCGTCGGCGGCGGTCCGGCTGGACTCGGCGCCGCGGTGTATGCGGCCTCAGAGGGGCTGCGCACGGTGCTCGTCGAGCGTCGGGCGACCGGTGGTCAGGCCGGGCAGAGCTCACGCATCGAGAACTACCTCGGGTTCCCGGACGGCGTCAGCGGTTCGCAGCTGACCCAGCGAGCGTCCCGGCAAGCCCTCAAGTTCGGTGCCGAAGTGCTGCGCACTCGCGACGTCGTCAGCCTCGACGTACGGCCATCGTCGCGCGCCGTGCACTTCGACGACGGCGGCGAGGTCGTCGCCCACACCGTGCTGTTGGCCACGGGCATCGCCTATCGCAACCTTGATGTGCCGGGCGCAGACGAGTTGACCGGCCGCGGCGTGTTCTACGGCTCGACTGCGACGGAGGCGCCGGCGTGCGCCGGCGACGAGGTGTACATCGTCGGCGGCGCCAACTCGGCGGGACAGGCGGCGGTGTTCCTCTCCCGGCACGCCCGACGGGTCACGATCGTCGTGCGGGCGAGCAGCCTGGCGGGATCGATGTCCCACTATCTCATCCGCCAGATCGGCGATCTGCCGAACGTCGAGGTCGTCCTCGATTCCGAGGTATCAGCGGTAGACGGCGACGGGCACCTCGAAGCGCTGACGATCCGCAATCGGTCCACCGGGAGTGAGGAGACGGTGAAGGTCGGCTACCTGTTCGTTTTCATCGGCGCCGAACCTCGCACCGAGTGGCTCGACGGCGTGCTCGCACGCGACTCACGCGGCTTCGTGCTCACCGGGCCCGACCTCGTCGTCGATGGCCGACGGCCGCCCGGCTGGCGCCCCGACCGCGACCCGTACTTCCTCGAGTCCAGCGTCCCCGGCGTGTTCGCGGCCGGCGACGTCCGGGCCAACTCGGTGAAGCGTGTCGCCTCTGCCGTCGGCGAGGGCGCCATGGCCATCCAGCTGATACACAGCTACCTGGAGTACCAGTGACAGACGCCGGGCGACTCTCCAAGGACGAGCTACGCACGCTGTTCCTGTTCGAGAAGCTCAGCGACGAGCAGCTCACGTGGCTCGCCGGCCACGGCCATGTCGTCGAGTATCCGTCGGGGGCGACGATCCACGCCGAAGGCGCCCCGGCGTCGTGCTTCCTCGTCCTGTTGTCGGGCACCCTGGCGCTGTCCAGGCGGGTGCAGGGCGGCGAGCTCGAGCTGACGCGCAGCGACTACCGCGGGTGCTACACGGGCGCCTTCAGCTTCTACCTGACGACCCCGAACGTGCCCGACGTCTATCCGGCGACCGCCCGGGCGGTGCAGGACTGCCAGCTGCTCGAGTTCCCTGCCGCCGAGCTGGGCAAGGCGTTTCGCGAGTGGAACCCGATGGCCGCCCACCTGCTCGAAGGGTTCTCGACCCAGGCGATGGAGAGCCGAGAGGTGATCGAACGTCACGAGCGCTTGGTGGCCCTCGGCTCGGTCACCGCCGGTCTCACCCACGAGCTGCACAATCCGGTCGCCGCGGTGCTGCGCGCCAGCGCACGGCTGCGCGAGATGCTCGCCGAGATGCGCGACAAGCTCGGCCTGCTGATCCGCAGCGACCTGCCGGCCGACACGCTCGAGGCGGTCGCCGACCTCGCAGCCAGGGCCCTGGCGACATCTCGCGAAGCGCCGAGCCTGTCGCCGATCGAAGCGTCGGACCTTGAGGACGAGGTGACCGACTGGCTCGGCGATCACGGCATTGCCGAGGCCTGGGAGATCGCCCCCACGCTCGTCGCCGCCGGGCTCGGCGTCGACTGGCTGGAGGAGCTGTTGGCGGTGACTCCGCCACCGCACCTCGACTACGGGCTGTCCTACCCGGTGCGGGCGATCGAGTCGGACAACCTGCTCGACGAGATCACCGACAGCGTCGAGCGCATCTCCGGTCTGCTCGCCTCGGCCCGCCAGTACACCCAGATGGACCGCGCCCCGCTGCAGACGGTCGACGTCCACGAGCTGCTCGACGCCACCTTGACGATGCTCAGCCACAAGCTCGGCGACGACATCAAGGTCGTCCGTCAGTACGACCGCAGCATCCCCCAGATCGTGGCGTATCCCGGTGAGCTCAACCAGGTGTGGACGAACCTCATCGACAATGCCATCGACGCGATGGGCGGTCGTGGCACGCTCACGGTGCGCACGTGGACGGACGACGAGCGGGTGGCGGTGGAGGTCGGCGACACCGGGCCAGGCGTCCCGGCGGAGATCCGCAGCCGTGTGTTCGAGCCGTTCTTCACGACCAAGGACATCGGCAAGGGGACCGGTCTCGGCCTGGACATCGCCTGGCGGATCATCGTAGGACGGCACGGTGGTGAAATGAGCCTGGAGTCGGAGCCTGGCGACACTCGATTCGTCGTGCTGCTCCCGCAACGTCTGCCTGAGGCTGAAGTATGAGGACCGCCGTCGCCCTCGATTCCCGCTGGCAAATGGGGCCGCAACGGACTAGAGAAGGAGGTCACGATGAGTGAAGGGGAACTGCGCACGGTCGCGGACGTGGCGAGCACGCAGCGCCCGTTCGTCGTCGATCTCACGGATGCCGCGGCCGTCGATGCGTCGCTCACCGGCGGCAAGGCGGCGGCCCTGGCGCGGGGGAGCATCGCCGGACTGGCCAGCCTCCCCGGGGTGGTCCTGACGACGGCGTTCTCCGACGCCATCGACGCCGGGGCCGATGTCGCCGCCCACCCGGCCCTCAGCGAGGCGTTCGAACGGGCCGGTGGCAAGCAACGATCGCTCGTCGCCCGCAGCTCGTCGGTGGTCGAGGACATGGCGACATCGTCGATGGCCGGGCAATTCGAGTCGGTCATCGGAATCACCGGGTTCGGGGCCTTCGCCGACGCAGTGGCGGCCGTCCTGGACTCCCGGCAACGGGCCGGTGCCGCCGAACACCCCATCGCCGTGCTCGTTCAGCCGCTCATCGAGCCGGCCTTCGGCGGGGTGATGTTCGGCATCGATCCGGTCACCGGGCGGTCCGATCGTCGCGTCGTCAGTGCTGTGACCGGTGGTCCTGAGCGCCTCGTGAGCGGAGAGGTGGACGGGTCCCGATACGTGCTCGATCCGTCGAACGTCAAGATCATCGAGTTCGATGCCAACGACGGGCCAAAGCTCCCGCCCGCCGATCTCCGACGCCTCGTCGAACTGTCGGCGAAGGTCGCCGACGCGTTCGGCGGACCACAGGACGTCGAATGGGCGATCGACACCGACACGCGGTTGTGGTTGCTGCAGTCGAGACCTGTCACCACCGAGATCCGCGGCGTGCCGAGCGGCCCGATCTACGGCCCCGGACCTGTCGCCGAGACGTTCCCCTTCCCACTCACCGAGTTGGAGAGCGATCTCTGGGTGCCGCCGCTACGTGACGCCGTGCGCGAAGCGGTCGCGCTCGCCGGCTCGGCCACTGCCGCGGACCTGGCCGCCAGCGAAGTGGTCGTGTGCGTCGACGGACACGTCGCCATCGATCTGCGCCTGGCCGGGGAGATCAAGACGAAGATGACGTTGCTGCACCGGTTGAACCCGATTCCGGCCGTCCGCCGGTTGCGAGGAGCGTGGCGCGTCGGGAGGTTGCGGTCTGCTCTTCCGCTGCTGGCCGAACACCTCCTCGATCGCACCGATGCCGATCTCGAGGCGGTTCCCCAGTTGACCGAGCTCACCAGCCGGCAGCTGATCGCCTTGTTGCACCGCAGCCGATCAGTGCTGCGCGCCCTCCATGCCCACGAGATCCTCATCGGCATGCTCACCGATACCGGCGGCAACCGGATGACCGGGGCTTCGGTGGCCCTGCGGGTACTCGCGGAGGCCCGCCAGGACGGCCTCGACGATAAGGAGATCCTCGTTCGCAGCCCCGCCGTGCTGGCGCTCACCGGGCCGCAGGTGGCACCGGCCCCTGTGCTGCCGGAGGAGGCCATGACGCTGATCATTCCCACCGCGACGTCGTGCCAGCGTTGCAGCGACAACGGAATCCTTCGTGAGGCGTTGCGGCTGCGCGTGCGCTGGGTGCAGGAGCTCTCGGGCCGCGCCGCCTGGAAGATTGGCGAGCGCCTGGCGGCTGCCGGTGACCTCCCCAGCCCCGAGGCGATCCGCCACCTCTCGCTCGATCACGTAGAGGCGGTGGTCACCAAGCGCGCCGTCGTCGTCGCCTCGTTGCTCGACAGCCACGACCACGACTTCGGTAGTCCGCTGCCGGCGTCGTTCCAGCTGTCCGATCTCGGCAAGCCGATCCGCTCGCAGTGCGACAGTGAGGTCGGCGGCGGAACGGGGGCCGGCGGAGGTGAGGGAAGCGGACCGGTCACCTACGACACCACCGATCCGCCGGTCGGCTCGGTGCTCGTCACGACGACGCTGTCACCCGGGCTCGGACCGTTGCTGCCGCGGCTCAAGGGCATCGTGTCGGAAACGGGCTCGGTGCTGTCGCACCTCGCCATCTTGGCCCGTGAGGCACGCGTGCCGACGGTCGTCGGATACACCGGAGCGCTCGGCGACCTCCCTGAGGGGGCGGTGGTCCACGTAGACGGCGAGACCGGCCAGGTCACCATCGAGGGCCAGGTCGCCGTCGAGGTCAAGGAGTCCGCAGCATGAGGACGATCGCCTGGCTGGCCGGCGTCGGCACGTTGCTCGCCGGCGTCTTCTACATGGTCGTCTCGTTGAATCGCTGGGAGTGGAATCGCGCTCTGTTCTTCGGGCTCATCGTGCTCATCGCCGAGATCGCCCTGGCGACGGGCCTCGTCCTGCGGCGCCTTTCGCGGCTCGAGCACAACCTCAAGGGTCCTGCCGACGCCGATGTCGTCCAGATCCTCCGGGAGACCCGACCGACCCGCGACCGCTTCGCGTGGATGCGCGAGTCGTCGGGGCAGCTCAACGTGTTCATCACCTTCCTCGTCGGCGGGGGAGTGCTGCTGTCCGGCATCGCCTGGATCGTCGATCGAGTGGCGTCGAAGACCTCGTCACCCGCCGGTGAGGAGCGCTTGGCGCGCCAGCTGTACCCGATCAGCTATCCAGCCGGCGGCCTGTTGCTCGACGACATCACCGTGCTCGCCCAGGATGTGCCCGGCGCCGACGACCGTCAGATTCGGCAGTTGCTGCGCCGTGGCGGCCGTCCATGACGAAGCTCTCACCGGTCAAGCTGGCGTTCGGGACGGTCGGCCTGGCCGTCGGGATCGTCGGGGTGTTGGCCCTCCGTGAGGCGACGCTGTCGACGCATGAAGCGGTTGACGCCCGTCAGGTCGAGCTCGTCGTCGACGCCCGGTCAGCCGGCGGCGAGCCGAGTCAGACGCTCGCCGAGATGGTCGAGGCGCACCTCCTGACGTGCCGGCTGGAGGTCACCTCCGATCTCGCCGGACCGATCGAATCGCTTGGCGACGGGCGCTTCCGGGCGGTCTTCGAACCGGCGATGGACGAGACCAACCGCCGACAGTTCCGCGGGTGCGTCGAGGACTTCATCGTCGACCACCTGCAGATCAACGTCCTCGAGCTCAACGATCTCGACTGAGCGCGCTCGCAGGTCACGAATCGCAGTCGTCGAGCGGGCCGATCAGCGGCAGGCTGCGAGCGAGCACGGCGCGGACGGTGACGATGCCCGGTTGCTCGGCGCGAATCGTCGTCCAGCCGTCCGGGCTCATCTCGACGCAGCCGGGTTTGTCGAGTGACCAGTGGCTCGAGTAGCGCACCCGTAACAGCACCGGCTCTAGCGCCGTGACGTTGATGGTGACGGCCGTCGGACCCAATTCGACGAGGTGTGCAGGACCGTCGACGAGTGGCTCGGGATCGAGGACGCGCCACAACTGCCAGTGCTCGTCCTGCCACACCGGTTCGAGGAACGGCAGCCCGCTGCGTACGAGCTCGGCTTCCGGTGCTGCGAACGGGTCGACCGGAGCGTCGGCGAGCGCGACGTAGCGCACTGCGTGATCGACGAGCCAGCGGTGATAGGAGCCGGCGTCGAGCGTGGGGTCGTAGAAGATGGCATTGCGTCCGATGTCGAGCTGGCGCTCCCAGCCAGCGCGCCAAGGGCAGCTCGGCCGCCACGTGCACGGTCTCCCAGTGTCGCTGTGTGGGCACCACCTCGATGCGCCCCGGCGGACCACCGTCGGCGCGGACGGCGGCAACCAGCGGTTGGTGGTACGCGATCGCCGCGGACGGGTCGTCGCCGGCGCGAGCGATGCCGTCGAACCCGGGCGACCACTGCCACCAGATCATCGCCGGCAGGGCGATGACGACGATCGGTGCGCGCAGTCGTCGGGCGGTGAGCACGACGATCGGCGCGGCGAGGAACATGCCCAAGCGGGTGGCGTTGGCCCCCAACGGGTTGGGAACCAGGAACGTCGCAAGACAGGCCGCGGCATAGAGCGCGGCGCCGAGGCGGACGACCCGTGCGCCGGTCGCCACGACCACCGCCGCAGCCATCACCAGCGACCAGATCAAGGCTCCGGGGCGAAACGGAAACTGGCCGCCCTGGGGGAACAGCACGACCGCTGCGCCGACCGGGGCCACGGCGAGGGCAGCGAGGGCGAGCACGCCGAGGCGTCTTGTGTGCAGCGCCGAGGCGGTGAGGGCGAGGGCGAGCATCACCGCGGCAACCGGACTGGCCGGCGCCGTGAGGGTGACCAGCACGATCGTGACCACGGGCCGGCGGCGCTGGAAGGCAGCCAATGCCGCCAGCCCGATGGCGAGCCCGAGTGCAAACGTCAAGCGGCCGACGGCAACGTTGACGACCGTGCCTGCGGCGAACAGCACGCTCGCGGCCATCGCCCGGTGTCGGTCTCGCCCGCCGGCCAGGACGTGGAACGAGCCGGCCGCGACGACGCAGCTCACGATGGCGACGGATGCCGCCCCGAAGGCCGCGCCGAGCACCGGGAAGAGGACCCCGTAGCCCGGTGTGTGGTGGCCGGCGAACCACAGGTTGTTCCAGATCGCCGGACCGTCCCGCTCGACGAGCTCGAGACGCAGCAGCTGGGCCGGCCAATCGGCCCCCCGCCATCCGAGCACCACGGCGAGCAGGGCGAGCGCTCCTGCCGTCACCGCCGGCGCGGTGTCGGCACGATGCCCGGCGATCCCATTCATCACCCGACCACCGTCGTGGTGCCGATGTAAACGCTGATCAGCAGGCCGATCGTCCCGACGATGTCGGCCGTGAGCACCCGCGAGGTCCGCAGCTTGCACGCCCCGGCAGCGGCGAGGACCTTGCTCGTCGGGCGCAGCGCAACGCCGAGCAGCCCGAGGCGGGTCATCAGGCGGCGTGCGCGGCGTGGCACGAAGCGCCCGCCATAGCGTCGACCGAGGGCGATGTGGATCGGATCGGCGACGAGCATCCGGGGAAGTGCCACGCAGAAGAAGAGCACCGGGTTCGCCGATGCCGCGGCGAGGATGAGGAACGGCAAGCGCGGTGTGAACGCCACGAGCACCATCGGGAAGGCGAGCAGCGTCGGCGTGAGTGCCGTCCCGAGCGCCGAGACGGCTGAGAAGACGGCCCAGGCGCCGAGGATCCAGCGAGTCTTGACCCGCCAGCCGGCCCGTTCCTCGAGGTCTTCGCCGGTGGGGGCGAGGCGCGCCCGCACCCATCGCCGGACGCGTGTCGTCGCGGGCGACCGTGGTGCCGCTTCTGGTGTGGCCAGCGTTGTTGCGAACATGTGTCGATCGTCCACCCGTCGGGGACCTCGTGACGACCAAGCAGGCCACCCGATCTGGAGCCGCCGCCCAGCGTGTCAGGGTAGGGAAAACCCGTGCGGCCGGTGCGGGTCGACCGCTCATCAACGGTCTGATCAGGTGTCGGGGGTTGCTGACAGGAACACGAGGGCGTCGCTGACGATGACGTGGTGAACCGCCCCGGGCAAGGCGTAGCCGCGGCTCTTGCCCAAGTCGACCACACTCTGTGTCCACTGCAGCGTCCCGTCGTCGGCGTCGAGCGCGCCGATCCGTTCGCCACCGGCGACGATGACCACGGCGCCGTTGGCGTCGATGGCGGGTGATCCGGACGCGACCACTGCGGGGAGCGCGCGGCGCCAAACAAGGTCGCCGTCGCGGACATCGAACTTGACGATGGCGCCGCCCTGCACGCCGTTTGCACCGGGAGCCGAGACGTAGGCGTAGGCGCCATCGCCCGCCTCGGTGACGGCCAGTGCAGCTTCCCCGGGAAGTTCCATCGACCACGACTCACTCGTCGGTCCGACTTGGCCGTCGACCACGACGATGCGGCCCGGGGTCGCAGTCCCGGCGCAGCCCGCGCCGCCGATGTCGTGTCGCCACCGTTCCCGCCCGGTTTGCGGGTCCAAGCCGACGCACGAGCCCGCTTTCGTCTCGGTGACGACCAGCTCGCCATCGACGAAGTTCGGCGCCTCGGCGGCTCGGCTGCTCGCCCACACGACGTCGCCGGTGTCCAGTTCCAGGGCGTAGAGGCGAGGCCTCGGCGTGCTCTCGAGGAGCGGCCCGATGCACAGCAGCACGGTCACCGCCGCCCAGGCGAGTCCGCAGAGCGACGAACGGCTGAACCGGTAGGGCGAGCTCGCCCACGTGATCAGCGTCGCCACGGCGAGGCACAGCCCGAGGAGCGCGATCGAGCCGCGCAACATCGGGTACAGCCGTCGGGCGCCGATCGACGGCTGATGGACGAGGAGCAGGGTGACGAGCGCGGCCGGGACGAGCCCCGCCGCGCCGAGCAGCATCACCCGGCGTCTGTGACTCGCGCGACGAGCAACATCGTGCTCCCCCTCCTGGCCGCGACCCTAGGTCGCCCTCGGTCGTGGAGACGATGGAAAACCTCCATCGTCTCCGCATGGCCAGCATGGTGGACCGTGAGGCCGGCGCAGAGGATGATGGATTCGTGATGAGAGGTGGACGCTTGCTCGGGGTCGTCGCGATCGCTTCCTTGGTCGCGGCGATGGCGCTGGCCGGCGAGGTGCGGGCGCCAGCCGGCGGCGATTCCTGGAACGACGGGGCCGCCGGTGCCTGGCTGTGGATTCTCGTCGGCCTCGTGCCCGTCGTTGCCGCCGGACTCCTCCTGCTTGCTGTCCGTGGAAGCGGCCGGGCGGGGCGCCGCGTCGTCGGCGTCGCGGCAACGGTCACGACGGCCTCGGCTGTCGGAGCGGCCATGCATGTCGCCGACCCCCCGATCGATCGCGGGCTGCTCGGCGCCCTCGGTGCCGGTCTCGACGTCGCGGCGGTCGTCCTCGCCGTCGGCACGGTCGGCACGCTGTTGCGGCCACGGCTGGCGCGCAAGGTCGCTCCCCTGGCCATCGCAGCGGGTGCCGCGACCACGATGGTCGTCACGATCTCCTCGAACCCGACGGAGGCGCCGTTGGTGCTGCCGGCGGTGGCACCGTTGCAGGTCCCGTCGCTGAGCTTCTTCGGTTCTGGCGGCGAGACCGTGCTGCTCGCTCTCGCCCTTGCGCCGCTCGCGGCCGGGGCCTGCTCGTGTGGATGCTGCTCGAGGCAAGCCTGGACGAGCGACGGAAGCTGCGGTGGCTCGCCTTGTCACTCGTCACCGGCGCCGGGGTCGTTGCCGTGCTCCAACTCGTGCGCCTGCTCGGGCTGCTCGAGACGAGCGACGGGTTCCTCACCGCCTTGCCTCGGGCTGTGGCCTGGGCGGCGGTGGTCGTCGGAGCTTCGACGACGATCGTCCAGCCGGCGTTGGGCGATGCGGCCGTCGCGGTTCGCAAGGTTGCGGTCGGTGTCGCGCTCGTGTCGATTCTCGGCGCGGCGGGAGGGCTGGCGTGGTTCGCTGCCGATGCCACGACCGCCCACCTCGTGCCAGGAGCGCCAGCCGCCGCGGCGCTGCTGACGATCGCCGCCCTCGTGCTGCCGGTCCGCGACCGACTGGAACGCGCTGCCGACCGTTGGCTCTCCGACGAGATCGGCAGCGACGCGCGATTGATCGACAGGTTCGGAGCGGCAGCCGAACATGCCGGCCGATCAGAGGTTCTCGAGTTGTTGGTGGCCACCGCTCGGCGGGCGTTGCGACTGCGGTGGGCGCGTGCGTCCACCGCAGGCGCCATTCCGGTGGTCGCCGCGGCCGGCGTGGGAGCCGACGAATTGCGTCCCGCCACCGCTCGATTCGCCCTGACGGAGAGTGGCGAACAGCTCGGAGTGTTGGAGTGCGGACCCAAGCGGGGTGGGCCGCTCAGCGCCCACGACCGTCAACTGCTCGGCGCCCTCGGTCGAGAGGCTGCCCTGCGCCTTCGCACGGTGAGCCAGGCAGACGAGCTGCAGGCCCGTCTGCGCCAGATCGAATTGCAATCGTCGGAGATCTCTGCGTCGCGGGCACGCATCGTCGAGGCCCAGGACGACGAACGCCGGCGCCTCGAGCGCGACCTCCACGACGGCGTACAGCAGGAGCTGGCGTCGCTGATCGGGAAGCTGCGTCTGGCCATCAATCAGATCGCCAACACGCCGGACGATGCGGCGACGACGATCGCCGGGGCGCAGGACGATGTTCGCCGGACGCTGGCCGACGTGCGGGCGATCGCCCAGGGCATCCATCCGGCGATCCTCGACGACCAGGGCATCGTGCGGGCGATCAGCGCGCGGGCCAAGCGGCTGCCGCTGGAGGTGTCGGTCGACGCCGATCCCGAACTGGTCAGCCGAAGATTCGATCGCACGACAGAGGGTGCGGCCTACTTCGTCGCGTCCGAAGCCCTGGCCAACATCGTCAAACACGCCGAGGCAACCGCCGTTGCCGTCCATCTGAACGTCGATGGCGATCGTCTCGTGATCCGCGTCGGCGACAACGGCCGTGGCCTGGGCGATGACGTCGTCCGGGGCAGCGGATTGACGAACATGGCTGACCGCGCAGCGGCCCTCGGGGGTCAGGTGACGGTGGAACGCAACCCGCAGGGTGGTACGACGGTGGTGGCCGCGCTGCCGATCGCTCCTACTGTTGCGGCGTGACACTGCGGGTGGTGATCGCCGAGGACAACAAGGTGTACCGCGAAGGGGTCCGCGCCGTGCTCGAGTTCGGCGGCGAGTTCGAGGTCGTTGCCGCGGTCGACCGCCCCGACGCGTTGCTCGAGCGGGTCGACGAGCTGCAGCCCGATGCCGTCGTCACCGACATCCGGATGCCGCCTACCCATCACCTGGAAGGCATCGAGGCGGCGCACGAGATCCGTCGGCGTCATCCTCAGATCGGCATCCTCGTGCTCTCCCAACACGCCGACGACAGCTACGCCTTCGAGCTGCTCAAGAACGGCACCGCCGGACTCGGCTACCTCCTCAAGGAGCGCATCGGAGACGACGATGCGGCGATCGCTCGGGCCGTCAGGGAGGTCGTCGCCGGGAGGTCCGTGATCGATCCGGAGGTCGTCGACGGTTTGGTGTCGCGACAGGAGAAGGCTCGCTCGTCGCCGTTGCACCGATTGACCGATCGAGAGCGCGATGTCCTCGGGCTGATGGCCCAGGGCAAGACGAACGACGCGATCGCCGAGCACCTGCACCTGCACCGGGCGACGGTGGAGAAGCACATCAACGCAATCTTCCAGGCCTGCGACCTGGCCGAGGAGAAGCAGGTCAACAAGCGCGTCGCTGCGGTGCTGCTGTTCCTCCGCGACGCGTGACGGAGATGGTGGATGAGGCGCCTCCAACGCATGGCATATCACCCACCGACCCAGCGACTGACGTCGTCTGTCTACGCCTCCGGGCCATAGACGACGTTCAGCACACCGGTGCTCAGCGTCGCCGACGAGATCAGACGCAGCGGGACCGGGGCGTCAGCGGGGTCGAACAGCTGCATCCCTCGCCGCATCGCGATCGGGTGGACCAGCAAGTGCAGCTCGTCGAGCAAGCCAACGGTGATCAGCTGGCGGATGACCGAGATCGAGCCGCCGACGGCGATGTCCGAGTCGCCCGGCTCCTCCTTGAGGGCGGCGACGGCGGCAGCGAGCTGGCCTTGGAGTTGCTCGGTGTTCCGCCAGGTGAACGTCAGTTGCTGGTTCGACACGACGATCTTGCGGGCATCGCCCAACAGTTTGGCGAACCCTGCTTCCTCGCCGCCCGCCGTCTCCCGCTCCGGCCAGGACTCGGCGAACGTGTCGTACGTCTTGCGGCCGAAGAGCAGCGTGTCGGCGGCCCCCAGTTGGGCGCCGACGGCGGCACCCATCTCGTCGTTGAAGTAGGGCAAGTGCCAGTCGTGCGGGTTCTCGACAACGCCGTCGAGGGAGATGAACAGTCCCGCGGTGAGCTTCCTCATCGTGTGCTCCTTGGTCAGTCGGGGGTCGGCACCGTGCCGACACCACAACTCCTCAACGAACGGCGATGGCCCGAATCGACGCGCCGCCGAAGATTCTCCTACCGCGTTCCGGTCACCGATCCCCGCTCCGTGGGATGAGAGTCGTCGAGCAGGCTGAGCAACTTCGTCGTCGTCGTCCAGCTTCTGATCGTCATCAGCTTGTACTCCGGCGTCGCCGCGATCCGACCCATCCGACTCTTCGTCCGCAACGCGCTGAGGCGGGAGAAGTACAGCACCCCGCGACCGGGCCACGCCTGGTCGACTCCCTCACGAAGCTCGACGACCTTCATCGCCTGCTTGGCGGTCAAGGGGGCCTTGAGGAACAGCGTGTCGGAGTGGTACGTGTCCGGCGATGCTCCGAATCCGGTCGGGGCATCGTCGACGACGGTGCCGAGTTGGGTGTGCGACCGCACGACGACGACGAGCGGGACGCCGAACCGGCGCTCGAGCACCCCCTCGATGTCGGTCTCCAACGACCGGGCCGGGGCACTGGACTCGAACAGCACGTTGCCGGACTGGATGTAGGTGCGCACGGCGCCGTACCCGTGAGCCTCGAACGCTGCTCGCAGGTCGGCCATCGCCACCTTGTTGCGGCCGCCCACGTTGATCCCCCGCAGCAGCGCCACGTACTGCCTCGTCGTCACGGCTCGCTGGCTCCATCGATCTCCGCGCCGATGAGCACGAGCAGCGAGCTCAGCCACAGCCAGAGCAGGACGACCACGATCGAGGCGAGCGCCCCGTAGGTCTCCGCGTAGCTCGAGAAGGTAGCCGTGTACACCGCGAACAGCGCGGACACAACGAGCCAGCCGACCATCGCGACCGCCGATCCAGGCGTGACGACGCCCAGCCACGCGGGCGCCCGGTCGTTCACCGACCAACGGTAGAGCAGGCCGATCCCGGCGACCATCACCAGGGCCAGCACCGGCCAACGGACGATGCCGAAGATCACCCTGCCGGCGGTTCCCATCCCGGCGTCGGACAACAGCGGGGGGACCGCGGCGATCACGAAGATCAGGAGGCCGATGAACACCATGGCCCCGATCGTGAGCAGCAACGCCTTGCCGCGCTTGGCGACGAAGCTCTTCGGCTCCTCGCGCTCATGGGCGACGCGGATGCCGCTGATCAGCGCGGCCATCCCGCCCGACGCGCTCCACAGCGCGACCACGACGGCGACCAGCAGGGTGACCGAGACCCCTGCGCTGCTCGCTTCGCTGATCGAGGTGAGCTGGAACACGAGGAAGTCCTGGACCTCCGTGGGCAACGCCGACGCGATGTCCTCGACCTGATCGGTGACGTCGCTTGGGTTGGCGACGAGGCCGTAGATCGAGATGAAGGCGATCAGCGCCGGGACGAAGGCCAAGAAGGCATAGAAGGCGACGCCGGCCGCCACCAACGTCAGGCGGTGCTCCCGAATCCGTGGCCCAAGTCGCGTACCGACAGAACGAACGCCATCTGCAACGGCCACCGCCCGACTCTAGGACGTCAGGCGCCAAGGCGCTTCTCCCACACCGAGACGTGCGACGTGCTGTCGCCGGTGAACGGCTGGCGGGTCCAGTCGCTCCAACGCTCGCGCAACGACATCCCGGCGATGCGGGCCATCAGATCGAGCTCCGCCGGCCAGACGTAGCGGAACGGGACCGAGACGGCATCCAGCCGCTCGTCGACGAGACGGTAGTGGTGCGAGAACATCTGCTGGGTGACGAGGTCGGTGTACTCGTCGAAGCCGACGTAGGTGGGTGTGACAGTGAACGCCCTGACCGTCTCGCCGGGCGGCAGCCGCCGAAGGTCGGGCACCCCGACCTCGATCACGAAGCATCCCCCCGGTTCGAGGTGCGCAGCGGCGTTGCAGAAGCAGTCCACCTGGGCGTCCTGGGTGGTCAGGTTCATGATCGTGTTGAAGACGAGATAGACGAGTGTGAACGAACCCTCCACCCTCGTGGTGGCGAAGTCACCGACCGTCACGCCGACGCGCTCGGCGCCGGGCTTGCCCCGTAAGCGCCTGACCATCGCGGCCGACAGGTCGATGCCGTGGACGCCGACACCACGCTCGCTCAGCGGCAACGCCAGGCGGCCGGTGCCGATGCCGAACTCGAGGGCGGCGCCATCGCCGACCAGACTGGCGAGGAAGTCGATGGCAGGGTCGACGACTGCCGGATCGAACATCGTCGCCGAGCCATCGTCGTAGCCGGCGGCTACCGGTTCGTCGAAGTGGTTGGTGGGCACCCACCAACCGTCGCTCACGTCGACGATCGGCGCCAAACGAGTTCGCCGTCGACGGTTTCCGGGGTCGGTCGGAGTCCCGCCCGTTCGGCGACGCGTGCCGACGCGACGTGGTCGGGATGGATGTGCGCGCTGATCTGGGCGACGCCGTGATCGATCAGCCAGCCGACGACGGCGATGGCCGCCTCTGACGCGACGCCGCGGCCCTGCCATGGCACGCCGATCTCCCAGGCGACCTCGGCAATCGAGTGGTCAGCGGCGACCGTCGCTTGCAGCGCTCCGACCGGCGACCCGTCGACGGTCGTCCGGACGATCCAGTTCAACCACCACTCGCTGCGATCGGCGGAATGGCCGACCACCAGTCGCCGATAACGCTCCTGCAACTCGTCGAGGGACCGGGGCGACCCACCGGTGAACCCGTGCATCCGCTCGTCGCCCAGCACGTCGACCATCGCGGTGGCGTCTTGCTCGGCGAGTGGCGTGAGCGTCAGGCGGTCGGTGACGATCGTGGTGGCGACCGTCATGGCGGCAGGTTCCTCGGAGACGCTGTCGAAGGCGGGTGGGTAGACCACTCGACCGCGAGGCACGGGGTGATCAGCGACGAGACGCAACACCTGGGCGGCTTCGGGCGGCGCCCACGAGGGGAGCGGCAAGGCGAGGCCGTGGCGAGCGGCCGGTTCGAAGCCCAACGATCCGTAGAACGCTGGGCTGCCCTCCAACACGACAACCGGTTCGCCGAGCTCGGCCGCCCGCGCTGTCACGGCTCGCACGAGCTTCGAGCCGATTCCTCGGCGCTGCTCTGTCGGTGCTACGGCAAGCGGCGAGAGCATCGCGATCGGCCGCCGACCGTCATCGTCACGGACCTCGGCGTGGCTGATCATGACGTGACCGACGACTCGCCCGTCTCGCTCGGCAACGAGGGAGAGCCCAGGAATGGCGAATGACGAGCAGCGGATCTCGTGGACCAGCCGAGCGATCTCGGGTGACCCGAATGCCGCCTCGACTGACTTGGTCGATGGCGACGTGGTCGTCGCTGCGCTCGGCCCGAATCGTCACCTCCATCGGCCGAGCATCCCACGCAGACGTGGGGTCGTGCCGATCGTCGTTCAGGCGGCCGAGAAGACGAGGTCGGCGTCGGGCCGGAACACGGCGACCTCTTCGAGCGCCGAGAGCGGTGCCCAGGCCGGGCGGTCGCCGTCGAACAGGTCGAGGAGCACCAGATCGTCGTCGGTGAGCAGCATCGTCTCGGCGGTCCGCCGCTCGCCGCGCAGGGTGAACTCGATCACGTCGCCCTGCCGCACTTCGTTGCTCGACTCGGTCACCGGTGCCTCCATCTCCAATCGCTATCGAGGTCAACGGGGAGTTCGACCGATCTCATTCCCCGATCCGAGCAAGTTGGTGGTGACGTTCGGCACGCAGCGGCCGACGCGTCGTGTTCGATCGCTCGGCGTTCGCGGGGCGATACTGCGGCGATGAGCATCCGCGAATCGTCGACGTGCTGCACCTGCGACTGATCGTCCCCGCGGACCTGACCGCGAGGGTGCTCGATCGTTTGCGGGAAACGCCCGGCGTCGCCCACGTCGCCGTCGTCCGCGGGGCGGCTGTCGTGCCGCGCGGCGACCTCGTGTTGTGCGACGTCGTCCGCGAGGCCGCCAACGAGGTGGTCGAGTGGCTGCAACACCAAGGCGTCCATCACCAGGGCGCGATCGCCGTTGAGGTCGTTGAGGCCACCGTGTCCGATGCCGCGGCGACCGCCGATGAGATCGCTCCAGGGCATGGCTCCGACGCTCTCGTGTGGGAGGAACTCGAGTCCAAGACCCGCGCCGAGGCGATCCTCACTGCGTCCTTCCTGTCGTTCATGGCCGTGGCGGCGATGATCGCCGCGATCGGCATCCTGCTCGACTCACCGGTGTTGATCATCGGGGCAATGGTCGTAGGACCCGAGTACGGAGCGCTCGCCGCATTGTGTGTGGCCATCGTGCGCCGGCGCTCATCGGCCGCGGGCGTCGCCGCGAGGACGTTGGCGGCGGGTCTGGCCGTGGCAGCGGGCGCCGCGCTGCTCGCGACGGTCGTCTTCCGGATCATCGGACTGGCGCCCGGCGTCTACGAATTGGGAGATCGCCAGCTCACCGCGTTCATCGCCCATCCCGATGGCCTGGCCGCTGTCGTCGCCGTGCTGGCCGGGATCGTCGGGATGCTCTCGCTCACCGAGGGGCGCAGCGGCGCGCTCGTCGGTGTGCTCGTCTCCGTGACGACGATCCCAGCCGCAGCCAACATCGGCGTGGCCACCGCCTACGG
Organism: Ilumatobacteraceae bacterium; assembly: GCA_963772825.1. Lineage (GTDB taxonomy): Bacteria > Actinomycetota > Acidimicrobiia > Acidimicrobiales > Ilumatobacteraceae > Desertimonas. The sequence goes on from CAVYYX010000012.1 coordinate 179,124, forward strand.
AGCGTGGGGCGAGGTCAGTGGGGCGGCTCTGCAGCTCGGCATCAACCTCGTCGGACTGGTCGCCGCGGGCGTCGCCACCCTCGAGGTTCAGGCGCGGGTGACGACCCGCCCGAGGAAGCGGGCGCCGCCGACATCGATCAGGGGGACGAAACCGAGGCGCTCGTAGAACCCGATCGCCCGCACGTTCGAGAGGCCGACGCCGAGGTGGACGCCGGTGGCCCCACCGTCGGCCAGCCGGTCGAGCATTCGCTCGATCAACCGGCGCCCGACGCCGATGCCTTGGATGCGGGGGTAGAGGTCGATGTGCAGGTGGGCCGGATAGTCGGCGACGACGTCGTCCGGCGCGGTCGCCGGTCGGTGGAGAAACGCCCGCAACTCGTCGTCCGGCGTCGACGGCGACGGGCCCGGGTCGGCGTGCCGGGCGCGCAAGGCCGGCCACCATCGCTCCTCGCACGCTGCCTCGAACATGCGCGTGTCGAGGGTGCCCAAGACGTAGCCGCCGACGCCGTGGTCGTCGACTGCGACGAAGCCGAATCCCTCGGCGAGCACGACGTACGGTCCGACATAGATGCTCCCGAGCAGGGTGGCGTCGCGGTACCGGCCGCTGGCGTCGTGTCCGGCGTCGCCGGTACGCAAGCAGATGTCGTAGAGAACGTCGAGATCTGCGCTCGTCGCCGCCCGGATCGAGACCTCCACCGGCGACGCAATGTAGACCGCCGACGGCTCAGGGCCGGCGGTCGACGTCGATCAGCTCGTGCCCCAAGGCGATGGCCCAGCCGGTGCCGTCGGCAGCGATCGGCCAGGCGAAGCCGTCACCTCGCTCGACGTTGGTGATGAGGTGGAGGTGCCCGTCGTAGACGATCACATCGCCGGGCCGCACCTCGTCAGCGTGGATCGTCGTCATCGCTCGGGCCTCCCTTCTTGGCGAAGCGGCCGCAGCCGCACCCAGATCACGTCCCGTTCACTTTGGCCTGTACGAGATCGTGAGTCACGGATGGTCGGCCTGATACGCGGCCGGGCGGTGCGTGTCGGGCCGCTACGGCTGGGCGCGGCGACGCCCGCGAGCGTCGGCCCACGACGCCAGCGACAACAGGGTGTAGACGATCGACAGGGCGATCGGCACCCAGCGATTGTCGGGTTCGGTGATCGGAATGAGCACGACGCAGACCACCGCGGCCCCGAGCAGGAAGACCGCTCGCCGGTCGATCAACCGAGGACCGCCACGATCGCGTAGGTCATCGTGGCGATCAGCCAGGCGCCCGGGATGGTGAGGACCCAGGCCCACACCACTCGACCGGCCACGCCCCAGCGCACCGCGGTCAGCCGGCGGCTGGCACCGACGCCGACGATGCCACCCGTGATCGTGTGCGTGGTCGACACTGGAATCCCGGCATACGACGTGAAGAACAGTGTCGCCGCCGCCGCCGACTCGGCCGCCATCCCGCCGACGGGCTGCAAGCGGGTGATCTTCGATCCCATCGTCTTGACGATGCGCCACCCGCCCGTGAGCGTGCCCAAGGCGATCGCCACGTGGGCAGACAGCACGACCCACAGCGGCACCTCGGCGCCCGTCGGCAGGTGGTTCGACGAGATGAGCACGGCGAGGATCACCCCCATCGTCTTCTGGGCGTCATTGCCGCCGTGACCGAGGCTGAACGCCGCCGCCGAGAACAGCTGGCCGACGCGGAACCCGCGGTTGAGCCGCTCGACATTGCGGTAGCGGTACACCGCCCACATCACGCCGATCGTGAGGAGCATCCCGAGGGCCAACCCGAGCAGGGGGGACAGGATGATGAAGACGCCGATCGTGCGCAGCCCGGACGAGATGAGGACGTCGAATCCCCCCTTGGCGACCGCCGCCCCGGCAATCCCGCCGACGAGGGCGTGCGACGAGCTCGTCGGGAGTCCGAGGTAGAACGTGATCAGGTTCCAGCCGATCGCCCCGATCAGACCGGCGAAGATCACGCCGATGGAGAGGGCGTCGGGCTCGACAACCCCGGTGGCGATCGTCGCCGCGACAACCGTGCCGAACACGAGAAAAGCGACGAAGTTGAACACCGCCGCCCACACCACTGCGATGCGCGGGGACAGCACTCGCGTCGACACGACGGTCGCGATCGAGTTCGCCGCGTCATGAAAGCCGTTGACGAAGTCGAAGACGAGGGCGATGGCGATCACGGCGACAACCGCGAAGGTGTCCATCAGATCAGGCGTGCTTCAAGACGATGCCCTCGATGACGTCGGATGCGTCCTCCAATGCATCGAGGGCTGCTTCCATCGTCTCGACGACGTCCTTCCAGTAGAGGGTCGCCGACGCCTTGAGCTGACCGGAGTACAGCCGGGCGAGGGCCTGGCGGTACACCGCGTCACCCTCTGATTCCAGGCGGTCGATCGCATCGAGCAACGGCGACGTTCCCTTCATCGATGCCAACCGGCTGACGAGGGTGACCGTCACGTCGGCCATCTGCACGAGCAGATCGGCCTGCTGCTTCAACTCCGGCATCGCCGCGACGTCGCGGTTGCCCAACTCCAGCCGATAGCCGACCTCCATCATGTCGTCGACGACGTCGTCGAGCACTTCCGCAAGGGCGTGGATGTCTTCACGATCGAACGGCGTGACGAACGACGTGTTCAAACGCCGGAGGACGTCGCGGATCAGCTCGTCGCCACGCTGCTCACACGCGATGACGGCCGACAGACCGTCTGGCTCCCCACCGAGGAACTCACTCAGCCGGCGGGCGCAGTCGGCCACGTTGGCGGCCGCCTCGTTGAACAGCTCGAAGAAGTGATCGTCGGTTGGCAGGAGACGGAACCGCACCGCCCCGGACCGTAGTCCGGTCGACGGCGAGCGCCTTGACATCGAGGGTCTAGGTGCTGGTCGTGGCCACCCGGCGGAGGGCGAGGATGCCCTCGGCCCGCCGCCGCATCGCCGGGTCGACCATCTCGCCGGACGTCAGCGTGGTGACCCCACCGGCGGCGGTGGCGGCGACCACCTCCCGTGACCAGGCCACCTCGTCGTCCGTCGGGTTGAACGCGGCGGCGATGACCGGCACTTGGCGCGGATGGATGGCGGTGCGGCCGACGAAGCCCATCCGCCGGCCCCGTTGGGTGTCCGCCGCCAAGCCGTCGAGGTCGCCGATGTCGGTGAACACCGACATCATCGGCGGTGGCTTGCCAGCGGTCCGCGCCGCGACGAGCAGCTGGACGCGCGCCCAGTCGAGGACGCTTGCGTCCGCGCTGCCGAGGTCGCTCGCCAGGTCCGCTTCGCCGAGACCTACCGACGACACGCCGGGGTGGGCGGCGATCGCCGTCGCTGCCGTCAGCCCGCGGGCCGTCTCGATGAGTGCCGAGATCGGCACGTCCCGGCCGAGCACGGCGAGGGCGGCGTCGACGTCGTCCGGCGAATCGACCTTCGGAAGGCGCACGGCGAAGCTGCCCGCCACGGTCGCGAGGGCGACGAGATCGTCGGAAACTCCGGCGTTGACGCGCACCTCGAGGTACGGCGGCTTGGCGTCGTCGGAGCCCAGCCAGTCGACGACGTGCTGGCGGGCGGCGTCCTTGTCGGAGTCGGCGACGGCGTCCTCGAGGTCGAGGATCACGAGTTGCGCCTGCGTCGCGACCGCCTTGGCAAAGCGGTCCGGCCGGTCGCCCGGCACGTACAGGCCGGTGACGATCGGCGCCGCGGCGCGGTTCACACGATCCCCTTGCTGCGCAGCTCGGCGAGCTGGTCGGGGTCGATGCCGATCTCGGCGAGGACCTCGACGGTGTCGGCGCCGTGGGGCCGGCCGGCCCATCGAATCGAGCCGGGCGTGTCGGACGCGCGGAACAGCACGTTCTGCATCTTGACCGGGCCGAGCTCGTCGTCGTCGATCGTGTGCACCGTGCCGAGAGCGTCGTACTGCGGGTCGCTCATCACGCCGCCGACGTCGTAGACCGGGCCGATGGCCGCCTCGGCCTCCTCGAACGCCGCGAGCACCTCGGCGAGCGGGCGACCTCCGATCCAGGTGCCGACTGCCTCGTCCAGCTCATCGGCGTGCTGGGCCCGCTGATGGCCGGTGGCGAACCACGGCTCGTCGATCAGCTCGGGACGGCCGACGAGCCGCACGACCCGCTCGGCGATCGACTGCGACGAGGTGCTCACGGCCACCCATCGACCGTCTGCGGTGCGGTACACGTTGCGCGGCGCGTTGTTCACCGAACGGTTGCCGAGTCGCTGCTGCACGGTGCCGAGCTGGTCGAACGTCGTGATCTGCGGTCCGAGCATCATCATGATCGGCTCGATGATCGCCACGTCCACCACCTGGCCGCGGCCGGTCGCTTCGGCACTGCGCAGGGCGGCGGTCACGGCGAAGCTCGTTGCCAGCGCGGCGATCCCGTCGGCGAGCCCGAACGGCGGCAGCGTCGGTGGGCCGTCGGGCTCTCCGGTGATCGCCGCGAACCCGCTCATCGCCTCGGCGATCGAACCGAACCCTGGCTGGCGGGCCAGCGGACCGAACTGCCCGAAGGCGGTGACGCGGGCGATCACGAGCCGGGAGTTGGCCGCGTGCAATTCGGCTGGACCGATGCCCCACCGCTCCAGCGTGCCGGGACGGAAGTTCTCGATCAGCACGTCGGTGCGCTCGGCGAGCTGCGCAGCAAGTCGGCGCCTTCTGGCCGTGACAGGTTGATCGTCACGTTGCGCTTGTTGCGCCCGAGCGTCTTCCACCACAGCCCGACCCCGTCGCGCGACGGACCGTGGGTGCGAGCAGCATCCGGCCGCGCCGGGTGTTCGATCTTCACCACGTCCGCGCCGAGATCGCCGAGGAACATCGCCGCCAGCGGCCCGGCGAACAGCGTCGACGCGTCGATGACGCGCACCCCCGCACAGCGGGCCGGACGCTTCGGTCATGGTCGACATCCTGGCATGAGGCAGGTCGCTATCACCTGAAGCTGGCATTTGGGTATGGCCTCGACGAGAACGACGTTTAGCGCCAGATTCTTCGCTGGTTGTGTAGCACCGGGCGCTACGGGACGGTCAGCCGACCAGCGGTGGAGGGCGTGGCGAGTCCGGGCGCTGTGCCGGCGGGTCGGTGGTGATCCAGGCTGACCGCTCGTCGTGTTCGGCGGGCAGCGTGACGACGTTTGACGCCTTCGACGCATGTCGCTTGGGATCGCGGAGCGCCGGGATGCGGTTGTGGGCCGGACACAGCAGGCGGCCGTTGCAGTAGCACGTCGTGCCGCCCTCGCTGCGCGGGATCACGTGGTCGGCGTCGCAGCGCGAGGCTCGCACGTCGCAGCCGGACTCGTGTTGGCAGTGGCGGTCGCGGACCTCGACGATCCGCCGCACCCCGCCGACGAACGTCCGGCGCTGGGACGCCTCGACCTTGCGGCTCGGCAGGTCGTACACGATCCGTTCGATGTCGGCGTCGGACAGGTAGGGCAGGAGCTGGCCGGGGGCGATGACGATGCCATTTCCGAGCTCGCACAGCCGCTTGAACGATTCGTCGCCGAGGAGCACGGTCAACAGCGGGCGGGGCCGCAGCCCGTCGACGGGCGCCGTGGCCGAACGCATCGCCATCTCGACGAGGGCGTCGAGGCGGCGCTGCTGCACGGTGCGCACGACACCGTCGCGGTCGTCCTGGAGGTGGAGCGCCTCGCAGCGGCGGTGCAGCTCCTCCTCGAAGATCTGCCAGCCGACGGGGTCGAACACGGCCTTGAGGTTGCCCTCACCGCGCCACCCGGTGCCGATCGAGCAGTGCCGCCCCTGACGAACACGCTCGGCCTCGTCCTCGCCGGATTCGGCGTCGACGCGCTGCTTCCAGTAGTCGACGACACGCACGGCGTTGGAGAACCACGGTGTCTGGCACTGCTCGACGAGGTCGGCCTCGTCGCGGGCAAACGCCGCCTCGCGACCCGACGTGCTGGCGGAGGCGAGCAGATCGACGTGGTCGCCGGTGAGCTCGCCGGCGGCGAACGCTTCCGAGGTGGCTGGCATCTCGTCGAGGGCGCGGGCCTGGTGGACGAGGTGGTCGGCGACGACCTTGCGCATCCGGCACTCGCGGGACAAGCGGGCGCCGGCCGCCTTCGAGCCATTGTCGGCCCAGATCCGTCGTGCGTCCCACTGGCGGATCGCCCGGCACCACGCCGCGTGCAGCCGGTTCGACTGCCGTCCGATGCCGACGACGAGCGCGTGCAACTCGGCGTCGTCGAGCGTCGTTGGGTCGACGTCGAGCAGTTCGTCGATCGCCGCGCTCAGCGTCTCTCCCAACATGCCACCATCATATCGAACATATGTTCTAGACGCAACCTTTGACGAGGAATTTCTTTCGTCTCATTGACGCTTCATTTCGATGGACACGAAAGCGCGGGCCGGGGTCTGTCACCTACCCACGCGGTCGGTACTGATCGATCTGCTCGAGCTGCCGTGAACACGGCGCTCACAAGGTCACAGGTCCCAGGCCAGGCGAAATCCGATCGACGGTGAGCGCTGCAGGGTCGGCCCGGCGAGCAGCAGCTTGGCGCTGAACTCGGGCGGTCGTGGTCCGCCGTCGAAGTACCACTCGGATCCTTCCGCCTCGTAGGCGCAGCCGCCCTTGAGGATGGCGAAGCGGGTGATGCCGTCGCTGTGTTCGCTCTCGGTCCAGTTCCACACGAGCGGTTCGGCGCGGCGGAACGCCGGGTCGGCGGCGGCGAGCTGCCACTCGAACTCGGTCGGCAGGCGGGCGCCGAGCGACGCCGCGAGTGAGCGCAGCCTCGGCGAGCGACCGGCCGGTGAGCACCGTCGCCGTCGTCTCCGGTGACTTCGATCGCGGCGACGGCGACGTCGCCGATCTCGACGGTGTGCTGTTCGCTCACGTCGGCATGCAGACGCGGTGGGAGCGGCTTCCACTCCTCCACGAACGGGGCGCCGTCGTACATCCCCGTCTCGCGGAGGCGGTAGTGCACGGACATCGTGTGGGCACCGGGCGACAAGGCGATGGCGTCGTCGGCGGGCGGGCGAGCGGTCGACCGCAACGGCGCGACGCGGACCGCCAGCCGTGCGGGAAACGTATGGTCGCCGGAGTGGCGGTCGTCTCGAGCCGCACGCAGTAAGTCGTCGACCAACGGGGGCACGTCGCCGACGACGTGGAGCACGCCGCTGACGCCCCGGCCCGGCACGGTGACCTCGCCGCCGACCCCGTCGAGCGCCGTGCCAGCCGTGACGTCGACGACGGCGCCGCCGCCCGCAGCGTCGCCCGCGATGACGTGACCCGTGAAGTCGGCGACTCCGCGATTGATGATCGTCCACAACGTCATCGTCGGAGTCCGGAACCGAGATGCGTAGACGCCGGCCGCCAGCGCCGCGGCCGTCGTGTCGAACGAGTGGCGTCCACTCACCGTCGGCCAGCACGTCGGCGAGCGCCCGTTGGGCTCGCACCATGTGCCGCAGGGTCGAGGCGTCGCGCTCGTTCCAGCCGACCCACGATCCGAACACCGCCTCCCACACGACCATCCCGACGCCATTGACCCACGCCGACTGCAGCTCGTCGCTGTGGTCGCGGTTCCACCGCCGTGTGTGGTGCTGCAGGTGACGTCGATCGAACCAATGCGCGGCCATCACGCCGGGGGCGTGCGAATCGGCGAACCATTGCGCCCAGCTCATCTCGTGGTCGGCGATGCGGTCGAGCGGGACGCGTGACTCGCCCTCGAGCGCCGGGCGCGGGTCCAACCCCTGCAACGCAGCGACGAGGTCACGCCCGCCTTCGCGCATCGTGTCGAGGAACACCCCGTCGACACCGAGGGCAGTCACCAACTCGGCGATCGTCTCAGCGTCGCTGCGCGACTCCCGCCGAGTACCGACGTCCCACGGGTTGTAGTCGACGAGCACGTGCACACCGCTCCGCTGGAACTCGCCGACCAGCTCCACCAAGCCAGGGACGTCGCGATAGAACTCGAATTGGTTGCGGTCGTCGAGACCGATGATCGGGTAGGCGTGCCACAGCACGACGGCGTCGAAGCCGCCGAACCGCTCGGCGTCGGCGAGCAGCCGATCGGGTGTGAACTCACCGCGCTCCCGGTCGAACAGCCGCTCGTCCCACAGCCAGACCATCGCCTTGGCGAAGCAGCTCGACGCCCACGATCTGCCAGTGCCGTCGGTGACGACGTAGCGCTTCCGAGCATCGTCGCGCCACCGCTGCAACCGCTCGCGCCATGCCGGCCAATCCGCGGGATCGTCGGGCGCGGCGAAGATCTTCGCCCGGTCGGCAACGTCGATGTCGAGATCGCCACGGAGCGCCAAACTGGTCGGCAGGTCGATCGGACGGGGGACCAGCGGGTCGAACCCGTCGTTCACCGCAACCTCGCGGCGACGGTCCGCCGAGCCAGCTCGTCGAAGCCGATGCCGTCGAAGCCGGCGATCGTCGTCGCCAGCCGGTTCCGCAGCGGGTCGATCCACGCGGCGGGCAGGGCCGCGGCACCCGTCAGGGCACCACAGATCGAGCCGACCGTGGCGCCGTTGGAGTCGGTGTCCCACCCACCGGCCACGCACGTGCCGATCGCCGTCGCGAAGTCACCGCCGCTGCGGGTGAGGGCGAACGCCATCAACGCGGAGTTGTTGAGCACGTGGACCCAGTGCAGGTGGCCGTACTCGGCATACAGCTCGTCGACCGCGGCGTCGTGGTCGAGATCGCTGCGCCCCAGCTCGACACCTCGCCGCACTGCCTGGGCGTATCGCGACTGCGGCGGGACGACCGACAGCCCGATGCGGACGCACTCGTCGACGCTCGCCGCCGTCACCGCCGCCGAGGTCGCGGCTGCGACGAACATCGCACCGTAGAGACCGTTGCGGCGGTGGCTCAGCCAACCGTCGCGCCACGCCAGGGCGGAAGCCCTCGCCGGATCGCCGGGGCAGACCCACCCGTAGACGTCGGTGCGGATCTGGGCGCCGATCCAATCGCTGAACGGGTTGCCGATCGTCGCCGCCTCGTCGGACTCGTAGCCGTCGAGGAGGTTGCGGTAGGCGATCCGCTCGGCCGTGAACACCCGCTTGCCCGGTAGCCGTTCCAGCCAGGCGAGGGCGACGTCGTCGGTCGTCAGTTCCTCGCCGCGTTGCTCGATCAGCAACAGCGCGAGGAGGGCGAAGTTGAGGTCGTCGTCCTCGGGCATCCCAGCGATGTTCTCGACGAGGCTCGTCGTCCGGCTCGCCCGGTTCCACGGATGAGCGGCAGCGACGTCGGGGTCGAGACCGATGGCCGTGAAATAGCCCTGCACCGGCCAGTTGCCCGTCGAGGAGGCGATTGCCCTGATCCCATCGCGGCGGACGCTCTCGACCGGCTTGCCGAGCAGGCACCCTGCCGCCCGTCCCAGCCAGCCACCGTGCACCCGATCGGCGAGATCCGCTGGTGTACGTGACGGGGCCGCACCAGGTGCTAGGCGCTCGATGGCCTCGAGATCATCGGGCTCGACGGCGGACAGCGCAGCGGGGGCTGCGACGGAGTCGAGCTCGCGCAGCAGGGCGCGGGCGAGGGCACGCAGTTCGGGCGACACCGGTTCGAGCGTCGCCCCGGCTTCCGGCGCAACGAGGCTGCCACCGGCGGCAGCCCACCGCCCGGCGATGTCGTCGACGTCGCAGCCGTCGAGGCGCCGGGCGACGAGGACGTGGGCGACGAGGTGCTCGGGTTGGGCCCACGTGAGGTTCAGCATCAGCGTTGCAAACCGGCTCGTGACTCGTCGCGGCGCCGGGCGCCCTCGGCGTCTTGGCGCCAGATGTCCGTGGTGATCTCGGCCAGCGTGGCAGCCGGCGCGACCAGGTCCAGCCGGCTCGCCGTCTCCACGTCGCCGAGCCAGTCCGCAGGGACGGACTCGGCGCCGCCCAGGGCGCCGGTGATCGCTCCCGCCATCGTGGCGATCGAGTCGGAGTCGCGGCCGTAGTTGACGGCGCCGAGCACCGCCTCACGGTAGACGCCGCCCGCCACGAGCGCGAGGCCGAGGGCGATCGGCAACTCCTCGATCGACTTCGTGCGGCTCGGCAGGCGGGCGTCCATCGCCGGTTGGCGATAGTGCACGCCCACCGTGTCGAACGAAGCGATTCCCTCGCGCAATGGCCCGAGGGCGTCGCGCCAGTCGTCGTGATCAGCGGCGATCGAAGCGACGGCCTCGATCGCCCCCTTCGTGCCATCGTGCGCCACGTCGATGGCGGTCTCGACGACCGCTTCGATGGTCGCCCCAGGTCTCATCGCCTCGGCAACCGCCGCGGCGAACGCTCCCGCGGCCTCTCGTCCGTAACTCGACTGGTGGGCGCCGGCGATGTCGATCGCCTCGGCGTAGGCGCCGGCCGGATCGGCAGCGTTGACGATGCCGACCGGCGTCATGTACATCGCCGCACCGCAGTTGACGATGTTGCCGACCCCGGCCTCGCGGGGGTCGACGTGGCCGTAGTGCAGGCGAGCGACGAGCCACTTCTCGGCGAGGAACACGCGGTGCAAGAGCAACGCCTCGGTCTCTAATTCCGGGATCCACCGAGGTTCACCGATGAGCAGCGGGACGAGATGCTCGGCGACGGCGTAGGCGTCGAGGTGGTCACGAACCGCGGCATAGACCTCGATCAGGGCGAGCGTCATCAGCGTGTCGTCGGTGATGTGCCCATCGCCCTTGTGGTAGGGGGCGATCGGCCGGGCGTTGCGCCAGTCCTCGTTGAACGGCGGGACGATGCCCTCGATGTAGCCGCCGTAGCGGGCCTGGATGTCGGTGGGGGAGTTGCCCTCGGCGGCGCCGCCGAGGGCGTCGCCGACGGCCGCTCCGGTGAGCGCGCCGAGCGCGCGGTCTCGAAGTGTGTCGTTCATCGGGTCATCCGGCAGGCCGGCGGCCGCAGACCTTGAGTCGCGGCCGCCGGCCATCGCCGGGGGAAGCTGTCAACCGCCGGCGATCTGTTCCCAGCCCGAGGTGAGCTGGGATTGCAGGTCTTCGACGCTGATCTGATCGGACAGGTACTGCTGGAACGCCGGGGTGGCGGTCTGCTCACGCCACTGCGGATAGTCGACGACCGACTGGAACGGGGCGGCGACGAGCAGCTCGCCGGTCGCCACGATGACGTCCCAACCGCTCTCGCCTCCGGTCGACTCGAGCACCGCGTCGCGAGCGGCACCCGAGGTGGGAATCAACCAGTCGCCCTCGGCGACGGCAGCGAGATTCTCGGCTTCCATGAAGTAGTTGATGAACGCCGCGGCCTCTTCGACGTGCTCACTCTCGGCAGCGACCGACAGCGTCTGCGGATTGGCCGCCTGATTGGCACCCTCGGTGCCGGCGAGCGGTGGGAGCACGACCCAGTTGAAGCCCTCGGGCGCGCTGTCGACGAGCTGTTGGGCGATGAAGTTGCCGCCCACGTACATCGCGTAGTCGCCGCCGATGAAGCCGGGGAGCGTGTCCGACCCGCTCAGTGTGAGCGATACGGGATCGAGTGCTCCGGCCTCGTAAGCGAGGTCGTGGATCCGGCGCGGGACCTCCATCTCGGCGTCGCCGGCCTCGAACGCGACGTCCTCGCCGTCGACGGTGAAGAAGTCGCCGCCGAAGCCGAGGGCGAGGTTCATGATCGTCGCCGTCGGGGAGCGCAGACCCCAGCCGAGGCCGAAGCCATCGTCCGTCGTCAGCTCGGCGGCGAGCGCCTCGAAGTCGTCCCACGCCAGTGTCTCGCCGGCCGGCACCTCGACTCCAGCGGCCTCGAAGGCATCGACGTTGGCGAACACGACGTACGACTGCATCAGCGTCGGTGCCGCGACGATCGCTCCGTCGGCATTGGTGACGGCCTGCCACACGCCTTCGGGGACGTCGGCCATCAGCTCCTCGCCGAGATACGGCGTGAGGTCGGCGAGGTAGCCCTGTTCGGAGAAGCCCATGATGTCGGCCGACTCGTCGTGGATGATGTCGGGCGCCGTGCCCCCGGCGAACTGCGTTACGAGCTCGTCGTGGACGTTGTCCCAGCTGCCCTGGCGGAGCTCGACCTGGATGTCAGGATTGGCCTCGTTCCATGCGGCGACGATCTCGTCGACGGCCGACACGGTGGTCTCCTGGAAGGCGAGGCTCTGGAACGTGATGCTCACGCTCTCTCCGGAGGCGCCCGCCGGTGTCGCCGACACGATCGTCGCCGCGGCGAGGGCGGCGACTCCGAGGCCGGCGGTGATGGTCCTGATTCTTGTCATCTGGTTCTCCTTGTTCTGAGGTGGGTGTTCATCCTTTGACGGCTCCGCTCAGCAGCCCCGACGTCAGTCGGCGCTGGATCACGGCAAAGAACGCGAGGCTCGGGATGGCCGCCAGCAGCGAGGCGGCGGCGAGCTGGCCGAGGGCGACTTGGCCCTCGGCTCCGACGAAGTTGGCGAGCGTGAGTGGCAGCGTCTCGCGCTCGGGCGACTGGATCAGCACGAGGGCGAAGAAGAACTCGTTCCACGACGAGATGAAGGTGAACAGCGCCGTAGCGACGAGGCCTGGGGCGAGCAGCGGGAGGATGATCTTGCGCAGCACGGTGAAGCGCGAGGCGCCGTCCATCGCTCCCGCCTCCTCGAGGTCGGATGGGATCCCGGCGATGTAGCCGCGCAGCATCCACAGGGCGAACGGGAGCGACCACACGGTGTACACGGCGACGAGGCCGACGAGGGTGTCGATGCAGCTCGAGGTCGCGCAGCACCATGAACAACGGGATGATGATGAGGATGAACGGGAACACCTGGCTGAGCAGGATCCAACCGGTCGCCAGGCCGCGCAGCTTGGTGCGGAAGCGGGCGAGGGCGTAGGCGGCCGGCATCGCCAGCACGATCGTCACGAGCATCGTCACCGTCGCCACCACCGCGCTGTTGCGAGCGGTCGTCCAGAAGCGGGTCTTGTCGATCGCCTCGGTGAAGTTCGACCATTCGAACGACTTCGGGAGGAACGACGGTTCTGGATCGAGCAGTTCGCTCTGCGGCTTGAGCGCGGTGATCAGCAGGTAGACGACCGGGAAGGCGAGGAAGACCATGAACGCGCCGAGGGCGAGGTATTGCAGCGGACGGGTCACCCGTCTGTGCCGACCGGTGATCATGCTGCGGCCCGACCCGGTCGTCCGCCGGCCCAGAGATAGATGACGAGGAACGTGCCGACGACGATCACCATCACGTTGCCCATCGCCGCGGCGTAGCCCCAGTGCCCGAACTGGAACGCCTCGTTGTAGACGAACAGCGAGGGCAGCATCGTCTTGCCGCCTGGGCCGCCGGCGGTCAGCGTGTAGACGAGGGCAAACGAGTTGAAGTTGTTGATCAGGTCGAGCGTGGTGATGGCGAGGATGATCGGGCGCAGGGCGGGGAGCGTGACGTGGAAGAATCGCCGCACCGACCCGGCTCCGTCGATGGCGGCGGCCTCGTTGAGCTCCTCGGGCACCGATTGCAGCCCCGCCAGCAGGGTGATCGTCGTCTGCGGCATGCCCGACCACACGCCGACGAGGATCGCCGCCGGGAGTGCGTACTTGAAGTCGCCGAGCCAGTTGGTGTCGCCGGCGAACCCCAGCTCGCGGAGCACCTTGTTCACCGCCCCGGAACGCGGGTGGAGCATCAGGCGCCACATGATCGCCACGATCACCGGGGGGATCGCCCACGGCACGAGGGCGAGCGTGCGGGCCAACCAGCGCAGCTTGAGGTCGAGGTTGAGCAGCAGGGCGAGGGCCAGCGACAGGAAGAACTGCAACGTCGTCACCGAGACCGTCCAGATCAGCCCGATGCGGAACGAGTCCCAGAACAGGTCATAGCCGCGGAGGTTGCGATAGTTCTCCAGGCCGGTGAACGTCGTCGTGGCGTTGAGCCCGGCCTCGGCGTCGGTGAAACCGAGGTAGATACCGCGCAGAAGCGGGTAGACGCTGAACAGCATCACCGGCAGCAGGCAGGGGAGCACGAGCTTCCAGGCGTCGCCGCCACCGCGCCCGCCGACGGGGCCCTGCGAAGCCCGTTTCGACCGGCGCGGTGACGCGGCGGGACCTGGTGTTGGCGTGATCAGCGTCGTGGTCATATGAGGACCACGTTCAGATGCGAGCGACGAGGCGCCAGCCGAGGAGCGGCCACCAGCGGCCTGCGTGGCCGGGGAACGCAATTCACGTCGATTCTCTGATCGTGAGCGACGGCTCGACAGTGATGCGACGGGCGGGGACGCCGCCGTCGGTGTCACCAAGGCGGTCGAGGAGCAGCTTGGCGGCGGTCGCCGCACGGCGGGCGGCGCCGAGGTCGACGCTCGTCAACGTCGGGCTGACGAGCTCGGCGATGTCGGTGTCGTCCATCCCGACGACGGCGACATCGTCGGGGACGGTGATTCGACGACGGCGCAACACGTTGATCGCGGCGACGGCGAGGAGGTCGTTGGCACAGACGATCGCGTCCGGCGTCGCCTGGGACAGCAGCGCCTCTACTGCGGGGACGGCGGCGGCGTAGGTGAAGTCGGCGGACTCGACCTGCATGTCGGCCGAAGTGGGGAGCTCGAGGCGGGCCGAGTGCTCGACGAAGCCGCGCAGTCGGGCAGCACCGGGGACGGTGTCGATCGGGCCGTTGACGAAAGCGATGTGGCGACGCCCCGTCGCCGCGAGGTGGTCGAGGGCCAGCCCGACGCCCGCTGCGGAGTCGGCGCGCACGTTGTCGATGTCGAGATGCGGCGGGAGCGATCCGATCACGACGATCGGCTGACGGATCGTGCCGAGGGCGTCGAGAAGCTCGGTGGTGACCCGCAGCGGGCTGAGGATCAGCCCGTCGCAGTAGCCGCGGCTGAGGTTGCCGAGCAGACCGAGTTGGTCCTCGGGATCGGCGCCGTCCGAGGAGATGACGAGGCGCAGACCTGCGCCGCCCAGCACGTCGGCGATGGCGTGAATCATCGAGACGTACACAGGATTGCCGACGTCGGCGACCGCCAGGGCGACCTGGTCGGTGCGCCCGAACTTCAGCGACCGGGCGACGGCGTCGGGGACGTAGTCGAGGTCGGCGGCGGCCCGCAGCACGTTGGCGCGCACTTCGTCGGAGGTCGACAGGCCGTTGAGCACCCGGGACACCGAGGCGATCGACACGCCCGCCCGTTCGGCGACCATGACGACCGTCGCGCGCCCCCGATTGGCCACTCGTTCACCCCCTTGCGGTCCCCGGCCACCCAGGCCACCTCGACGATGCCCTGTAAACGTTTACGGTAAACGTTTAAGGCGTCCGCCGTCAAGGGGCCTAGATGTCGGAACGGATCGATGGGTCGTCAGGCGACGTGGTGACGCACGGCCAGGCGCTGGGCCGAGTCGTCGCCGGGGACGGGGAGCTGGACGGCGACGGTGAGCGCCGGCCACTCGGCCGGGGCGAGGAGTTGATATTCGAACGTCAGCAGTCCGGCGACCGGATGATTGAAGCGGCGTAGCCGGGTCTCGAAGCGGGCAACGTCGTGTTCCGCCCACCAGCGGTCGAATTCGGGACTCGTCATCCGCAACCGCTCGATCATCTCCACCATCACGGGGTCGTCGCGCAGCGCCGTTGTCGAGGCGCGGAACTCGGCGAGTGCCTGACGGGCGTGGAGGTCCCAGTCGACGATGAGGGCGCGGGTCGCCGGGTCGGCGAAGAGCACCCACAACAGGTTGCGCTGCTCGTCGGCCAGCGACTCGATGGGCGGATAGAGGCGGGCCTGGGCGGCGTTCCATGCCACGAACTCCCAGCGCGGGCCGAGCACGTAGGCGGGGGCCGGCTCGAAGGCGTCGATCAGCCGGCGCAGCGCCGACGGCACGTCCTCGGGGCCGTAGGTGCTGAATCCAGGCGGCGCGCTCGGCAGCTGGCTGGCCGAGGGCGGTGAGGTGGTCGATGCCGGCATCGTCGAGACGCAGTGCCCGCCCGATCGCCCGCAGCACGTCGGCAGACGCGTTGATCCGCCGACCCTGCTCGAGCCACGTGTACCACGTCACGGAGACGCCGGCGAGCATCGCCACCTCCTCGCGGCGCAGTCCCGGCGTACGCCGTGCCCGACCGGCGGGCAGTCCGACCTGCGCCGGCGTGAGGGCCTCCCGCCGGGCGCGGAGGAACTCGGCGAGAGCGGCGCGGTGATCGGTCGATGGTGGGGCGGTGGACATGGAACCTCCGACAGTTCAGCACCGCGCGCCACGTGGGAGCCAGGTATCGAGCGCACCCGCCCGCCCGAGGGGCCTTGACCCTCCCGTTGGGGGAGCGTTCACGCTGGGCGTCATGCTGCAGATCAACAAGCACTTCGTCCTCTTCGTCGTCGCCGACCCGGCGGCGTGCCGAGACTTCTATGTCGAGCACTTCGGTTTCGAGGTAGAGATCGACGTCGGTTGGTACGTGGTACTCACCTCAGGATCGGAGCGCCCGATGGGCCTCGGCTTCCTGCAAGCCGATCATCCGACGCAACCTGCGCATCACAGTTCACCAACAACTGGAGGCCGCTTCATCACGTTCGAGGTCGACGTGGTCGATCCGATCGCCGAGCGGCTCCTGGCCGCCGGGCTCGACGTCGACGTCCCGTTGCGCGACGAGCCGTGGGGTCAACGCCACCTCATCGTCCGCGACCCGGCAGGCAACGGCGTCGACATCGTGCAGAACATCGCGCCGGACCCCGTGTTCGCTCGTCGATGGTTCAAGATGGCGGTGTGAGCGGTGTGAGCGAGCGAAGCGAGCGAACGAGGATTCACGTGAGCAACGGTGGCGCGACGCTGTCGATCGGCGAGTTCTCCAAGCTGACCCATCTCAGCGTCAAGGCACTTCGTCACTATCACGACGTCGGTCTGCTCGTGCCGGCGGCGATCGATCGTGGATCGCGCTACCGCCGCTACGACGCCGCCCAGGCCCGTGACGCCCAGCTGATTCGCCGGCTCCGCGCCCTCGACATGCCCATCGAGTCGATCCGCGTCGTCACCACGGCCGCTGACGCAGCGGCCCGTGATGCGGCGATCTCCGAGCACCTTTCGCGTATGGAGGGTGAGCTGGCGCGGACCCGGGAGGTCGTCGCCTCGCTGCGGTCGCTGCTCTCCGAGCCGCACCTCGACATCGGCGTCGAGCGCCGGCGGCTCGACGACCTGACCACATTGGCGATCCGCGCCGACGTGGCGCGGCAGCACGTCGACTCGTGGTGCGGTGCCGCATTCGGCGAGCTGTGGTCCGCAGTGCAGGACGCTGGTGCCGAAGTCAGCGGGCCTGGCGGCGGCCTGTACTCGGCGGCGTTCTTTGCCGACGACCACGGGCCGGTCGTCGCCTACCTCCCCGTGATCTCGGCGCCAGCGTCGGTTCGGGGACGTGCCGAGGTTGTCGAGGTAGGCGGTGGTGAGGTGCTCGTCGCCACGCATGCCGGCCCGTTCGCCGACCTCGACCGCACCTACGCGCTGCTCGGGGCGGCAGCCAACGAGTTGGGCATCGCCGGCGACGGAGCGATTCGCGAGCTCTACGTCGTCGGACCCGACGTCACCGCCGACCCGCTCCGATTTCGCACCGAGGTGTGCTGGCCGCTCGACGGCGGCGCCGATTCTCATGCCACTTTTCGGCCACCAGTGGCGTGAACATGGCATGAGAAACGCTGGGTTCCGTTTCGCTCGGTTGGTGACGCCCAGGGCGGGTGATGCTCGACAATCCTCACCTTCAACGGCTGCTCGCCCGCCAGTTCGGCGTCGTTACCATCGCTCAGCTGCTCGAGTTCGGCAGCTCGCGGCGGTCGATCAGCCGCGCGGTCGAGCGCGGCGTGCTGGCACCGATTCTTCCCGGCGTGTTCCGGGTCACCGGATACGTCGAGTCGTACGAGGCGCTGGCGCTGGCCGTCCAGTTGCACACCGCACCTGACGGGGCGCTCGCCGGGCCGACGGCGGGCCGGCTCCGGGGGATGCGCCAGATGCCGAGTCGCAGGCTGTACGTCGTATCGGCGCGCCGGACACGGACGAAACTGCCGGCTTGGGTCGCGAAGACCGAGACGTCGTGGATCGACCCGCACCTCGACGTCGTCATCGTCGGCGACGTGTTCCGGGTGTTGCGACCCGAGGTGATGCTCCTGACGCTCGCCGAGTTGTTCAACGACTTTCGGTTCGAGCGCGCCGCCGAGGATGCGTGGCACCTCGACCTGGTCACTCCCGACAGCGCTTCCGCGTGGCTCGCCGGCGTCCGTCGGCAGGGACGGAGCGGCATCGCCCGGATGGAGCGCTGGTTGGCCAAGACCGGTGCGCGGGCCCGGCCGAGCCAAAGCGGGTTCGAGCTCGACGTACTCGACGCGCTGCGCGCCGTCGGGCTACCCGAACCTGAGCGTCAGCACCCCGTAACGTTGACCAGCGGTGAGGTCGTCCACCTCGATTTCGCCTGGCCCGACGTGACCCTCGGGGTCGAGCCCGGCCACTCGTGGTGGCACAACGGTGATCTCGGTGTCCAGGCCGATCAAGCACGCGACCTCGCCTGCGGCGAGGTCGGCTGGCACGTCATCCGCTTCGACGAGTCCGCTCGTGCTGATCTCGCCGGCGTGTGCCGCAAGATCCGCGCCACCTACCTCCGCCGCGCCGATTCTCATGCCGATTCTCGGCCACATCTGGCGTGAAAGTGGCATGAGAATCCGGCGCGGTGCGGCTCATCGCTACGGTGGCGGCGTGGATGCCGCACGCTTCGACCTCGACGAGATGGTCGGCGACCTCGGTCGCCTCGTCACTGTCGAGTCGCCGTCCCACGACATCGACGCCCTGACGCAATCGGCGAACGTGCTCGCCGATCTGCTCCGTGTGCGCCTCGGATCGGACCCGGAGCTGGTCGTCGGTCCCGCCGGCCCGCACGTCCACTGGCGGGCTGGCGACCGCCCCCGGGTGCTCGTCGTCGGCCATCACGACACGGTGTTCCCGGTCGGCGCACTGGCGGCACGCCCGTTCACCGTCCGAGACGGCCGGGCGACCGGACCCGGCGTGTTCGACATGAAGGGCGGCGTCGTCACGGCCATCCACGCCGTCGCCTCGCTCGCCGACCGCAGCGGCATCGAGATGCTGTTCACGTGCGACGAGGAGGTCGGTTCGCTGACGTCGCGTCGGCTCATCGAGGAGCGCGCCGTGGCTTGCGGACACGTGCTCGTGCTCGAGCCGGCGGCCGACGGAGGCGCCTTGAAGATCGGCCGCAAGGGCGTCGGCATGTATGCCGTGGAGGTCGGCGGGCGAGCCGCTCATGCCGGCCTCGAACCGGAGAAGGGGGTCAACGCCCTCGTCGAGGCGGCGCACCAGGTGCTGGCGATCACGAAGATCGCCCGACCCGAGGTCGGCACGACGGTCACCCCGACGGTGGCCCACGCCGGCACGGCGGAGAACGTGGTCCCGGCGGCAGCGACGATTCGCGTCGACGTGCGGGTCACCTCGCTCGACGAGGCCCAGCGCGTCGACAAGGAGATCTCGGCGCTGGCGCCGGTCGACCCTCAGGCGACGATCGCCGTGTCAGGCGGCGTGAACCGGCCTCCGATGCAGGTCGAGTCGAGCGTCGAGCTGTTCGCTTCCGCCCAGCAGGCGGCCCAGGAAGTCGGGATCGGCCCGGTCGACGGGGTCAGCGTCGGCGGGGGCAGCGACGGCAACTTCACGGCTGCCCTGGGCGTCCCGACGCTCGACGGCCTCGGCGTCGTCGGAGGCGGCGCCCACGCCGACCACGAGTGGGTCGACGTGTCGTCGCTTCCCGAGCGCGCCGCCCTCCTCGCCGCCCTGCTCGCCGCGCTCTGATCAGGTGTCGTGGATCGGGTCGAGCTCGGACTTGCCGCCGCGGCCGAGGGTGCCGGCGGCGCGATAGACGTCGAGCTTGGCACGGGTGTCGTCGATGTCGAGGTTGCGCATCGTCAGCTGTCCGATGCGGTCGAGGGGCCCGAAGGCGGAATCCTCGACGCGCTCCATCGACAGCCGCTCGGGTGAGTAGGTGAGGTCCGGCCCGGTCGTGTCGACGATCGTGTAGTCGTCGCCCCGGCGCAGGCGCAGGGTGACCGATCCGGTGACCGCAGAGCCGACCCAGCGCAACAGCGATTCACGCAGCATCAGGCTCTGCGGGTCGAACCATCGGCCCTCGTACAGCAAGCGGCCGAGACGCCGGCCCATCGTGCGGTAGTTGTCGACGGTGCCCTCGTTGTGGATCGCCGTCACGAGGCGCTCGTAGGCGATGTGCAGCAGCGCCAAGCCGGGCGCCTCGTAGATCCCCCTGCTCTTGGCCTCGATGATCCGGTTCTCGATCTGGTCGCTCATCCCCAGCCCGTGGCGCCCACCGATCTCGTTGGCGCGCAGGACGAGGTCGACCTGGTCGAGCTGCTCGCCGTCCAGCTTTGTCGGCCAGCCGCCCTCGAACGTGACCGACACGTCCTCGGCGGCGATCTCGACGCGCGGGTCCCAGTGGGCGACGCCCATGATCGGCGTGACGATCTCCATCGAGGTCGCAAGCTCCTCGAGCGACTTGGCCTCGTGCGTCGCCCCCCAGATGTTGGCGTCGGTGGAGTAGGCCTTCTCGGTGGGGTCGCGGTAGGGCAGCCCGTGGGACTGCAGGAAGGCGCTCATCTCCGCCCGCCCACCGAGCTCACCGACGAAGTCGGCGTCGAGCCACGGTTTGTAGATCCGCAGGGCCGGGTTGACGAGCAGCCCGTAGCGATAGAAGCGCTCGATGTCGTTGCCCTTGTAGGTGCTCCCGTCACCCCAGATGTCGACACCGTCGTCGTGCATCGCCTGGACGAGCAGCGTGCCGGTCACCGCCCGGCCCAGCGGCGTGGTGTTGAAGTACGTCTTGCCGGCGGTGGAGATGTGGAAGGCGCCGCACTGCAGGGCCATCAATCCCTCGCGCACCAGCTCCGGCCGGCAGTCGACGATGCGGGCCCGCTCGGCGCCGTACTGCTTGGCCCGGTCGGGCACGCCTCCGAGGTCCGCCTCGTCGTACTGGCCGAGGTCGGCGGTGTAGGCGTAGGGGATCGCCCCCCTGGCGCGCATCCAGGCGACCGCCGCCGACGTGTCGAGCCCGCCGGAGAAGGCGATCCCGATGCGCTCGCCGGACGGCAGCGACAGCAAGATGCGCCCCGAGTTCATGGCCAGCGACGCTAACGGCCGATCAGGTGCGGTAGCGGCCGGCGAAGCCGGCGACGGCGATCAGCGCACCGGCGGCAGCGATCGCCAGCTCGATGATGCCGAGGCGGGGAACGTTGGCGAGGTCGAAGGCGGCGATCGCCCCGAGCACGGCGGCAGCGGCGAGGCCGAGCCATGGGAGCAGCCGCGAGTTGTTGACCGTGAACAGCACCATCACGAGCGGGGCGACGAACGGCAGCATCGTCACGTAAGCCGGTTGCGGATCGCCGAGCGGTCCGAGCCACCACGTGTTGAGGCCGAGCTCGCGGCTCGTCTTCCACACTGCGGTGTAGGCGACGATGACCAGCGCCCACCCGAGGCCCGTGACGAAGCGCCAGCCGTTGGTCAGTTGGCCGGGCTGCGGCGCCGCCTCGCTCGGTAGCACCGTCGGGTCGGTTCGACCAGCGGGGGGCGGTGGAGGAGGAGGCGCCAGCGGCGCCGCCGAAGTGCTCGCCGGGTCCACGAAGTCGAGCGTAGGCAGCGCATCCGCCGCCCGAAACGCGCGCTGCTCGCTACCGGTACCCTGGCGAATTCCTATGGCATCGGGGTCGAACGAGTTGCTGTCGATCTTCTTCCCGATGTGGAACGAGGAGGACTACGTCGAACGCGCTGTCGCCGCGGCCACGGCGATCTGTACGCAGATGATCGACGACGGGGTGATCGGCGACTACGAGCTGATCATCGTCGACGACAAGTCGACGGACCGCACCCCGGAGCTCGCCGACGCCCTCGCCGACAAGGACTCGCACGTCCGCGTCGTCCACCACCCGGTCAACCGCAAGCTCGGTGGCTCGATCAAGACGGGTTTGGAGTCGGCGACGGGCGATCTGGTGCTGTACTCCGACGCCGACCTCCCGTTCGACTTCGAGGAAGTGCCGCGAGCGATCCGCCTGCTCCGGCTGTACGACGCCGACCTCATCAGCGCCTATCGCTTCGACCGCACCGCCGAGGGGAACACGCGGGCGATCTACACGTTCTTTTACAACCTGTTCATCCGCACGATGTTCGGGGTCAAGGTCCGCGACATCAACTTCGCTTTCAAGCTGTTGCGCCGCCGCGTGCTCGAAAATATCGAGCTGCGCAGCGAGGGGTCGTTCATCGACGCCGAGCTGATCATTCGGGCGTTGCGCTCGGGTTTCGAGCTACAGCAGTTCGGTGTCGACTACTTCCCGCGCACCCGTGGACAGTCGACGCTGAGCTCGCTCGGCGTGATCCGCACGATCGTCGTCGAGATGGTCGGCCTGCGCGGCGAGCTGCGCGCGATCGAACGTCGTACGTGACACGGGCTCGCTAGGCTGAGGCCGGCACGGCCGCTTTCTGTGAACCCCTCCCCCTCCCCCTCCCGCCTCCCATCAGCGACCCGATCGCTGCCCGCGCTCGCCGCCATTGCGGTGATCGGGACGGTCGTCATCGCCGGCGTGGCCGGCGGCTTCGGGGGCGACGGTGGCGACGACGATCCGCAGGCGGTTTCCACCAGCGCCACCACGTTGAGCACCAGCACGGTGCCGGTCACCGCGCCGATCGCCGTGGAATCGACGGATGCCCCGGTGACGACGACCCATCTTTCGCAACCGCTCGGCCTCGGGATGGCCGGGGAAGAAGTTCGCCAGGTCCAGGAGCGCCTCGCTGAGCTGGGCTTCTTCGTCGGCGAGATCGACGGACAGTTCGGCCGGTTGTTCGAGCAGGCCCTGTGGGCGTATCAGAAGCTCGTCCTCAACGTCCCCCGCGACGAGCCGACGAGCATCCTCACCGACGAGCTGTGGCAGGACATGCAGCGGCCGATCCGCATCGAACCGAATCGGTGGCACTCCAAGGGCGAGGCGACGCGCAACCACGTCGAGATCTACCTGCCCTCGCAGGTTGCGGTGTTCTTCGTCGACGACGTGGCGGAGATGATCGTGCACGTCTCCAGCGGTGACGGCCAGGAGTGGAAAGAGGTCGTCAAGATCGACGTCGGTGAGTTCGGCAACGAGAACGGCACCGCACCGCTCGAGCGCCGCGAGATCGGCGTGTCGGTCACTCCCGGTGGCGTGTTCCGGATCGATCGGATGGTCGAAGGGCTGCGCAACAGCGCCCTCGGCGGGATGTGGGACCCTGCCTACTTCAACTACGGCATCGCCATGCACGGGGCGATGAACGTGCCGCTGCACCCGGCCTCGCATGGCTGCATCCGCATGTCACAGACCGCCGGACGAACGTTCCACCAGTACATCGACAAGGGTGACCAGGTCTTCGTGTGGGACGGCATCAAGGAACCCGAGTACTACGCCGCCAACGCCAGCCTGGCCTACCCACGTGGTCAGACCCCGATCTTCAACCGCATCGACCCGACCTACACGACGACCACGAGTTCGACGACGGCGCCGACCACGACGGTCGCACCCACCTCACCGCAGCAGACACCTGCCCCCACGCCGGCGCCGACGGTCGCCCAAACCCCTGCCCCCACGCAGCCGGCCACGACGGTGCCGCAACCCCCGGCCACCCAGCCGGCGACGACCTCGACGTCGACGACGGTCCCCGCAGCCGGCGCCTAGCCGGCGACGACCTCGACGTCGCGCTCGAGCACACGTCCGAGCAGGGCGGCGCGTTCGTTGGCGGCAAACACCTCGAGGTCGACGTCGCAGCCGTCGGCTGGGCAGGCCCTGACGACGAGCGGGCCCGAACCGCCCGGCTCGGCGACCCGCACAGCGGCGACGCGACGTTCGTGGCGCCGATCGAGGCCGATCGCCACGCGCAGCACGCCGGCGAGTGAGCGCACGAGGCGCTGATCGCCTGCCGTGAGGGCGGCGAAGGGCTCGTGGGACTGCTTCGGCTCGCTCTTGCGGTGGTAGCGGGCGATCTGGGCGATCACTTCGATCTCGTTGTCGGTGAGCCCGGCCAACTCGGAGTTGCGGATGACGTAGTAGGCGTGTAGGTGGTGCTGGCTATGGGCGACGACGAGGCCGACATTGGCGAGCATCGCCCCGGCCTCGAGGAAGCCACGGGCCGATGGGCCGAGCGACCTCAGTTCGGGGATCGCGTCGTACAGCGCGACGGCGAGGCGAGCGACATGGATCGAGTGCTCCGGATCGTCGTCGCAGCGGTCGACGAGCTGGCGAATGCTGCGCCGCGAGACGTCACGGAGGTCGTGGAACTCCGACCCGCCGCGCCGCCGGCTCATCGTGTCGAGGAGCACCCCCTCGCGCAGCGCCGCCTCGGAGTACAGGAACGACGTAATGCCGAACGTTTCGGTGACCGTCGCCAGGATCAAGGCTCCGGCGACGATGATGTCGGCGCGATGGGAGTCGAGGCCGGGAACCTTCGTGCGCGCCGCTGCCGTGCGATGCTTGACGAGCCGGGCAACGACATCGTCGAGCGCTTCGCTCGTGACCTCGAAGCAGTTGTACGTGCGCAGCGGCTCGGCTCCAGTCGCCTCGTGAGCGATGCGCGCCACCGTCTCGGCGGTGCCTGACGAGGCGACGACGACCTCGAACCCCGCTGTGGTGACGTCGCGGTGGAAGTGCTCGATGAGGCTGCGGACGTGGTTGCGGCAGGCCTTCACCGCGTCGGTGGTGACCTTGCCGCCGGGGAAGAACCGATCGGTGAGGCGCACGGCGCCGACCTTCAGGCTGCGGGCGGCGATCGTCTCCCCACACTCGCCGATGAGCAGCTCGGTCGAGCCCCCGCCGACGTCGATGAGCAGCAATCGGCGGTCGAAGACGGGGACCGCTTGCAACACGCCGAGGTGGATCAGCCGGGCTTCCTCGACGCCCGAGATGACCTCGATGTCGATTCCCGCCTCGGTCCGGGCGCGGTCGATGAACTGTCGAGCGTTCGCCGCCTCCCGCGTTGCGCTCGTCGCCACGGCACGCACCTCGGCGTCGAAGCCCTCGGCGATCCCCTTCATCCGCTTGAGGCAGGCGAGGCCCCGTTCGAGGGCTTCAGACGACAGCATCTTCATGTCGCCGCCCCCGGAGCCGAGGCGGACGACCTCGCGTTCGCGCGTCAGGGTCTCGAATCGATCACCCTCGACGGGGCGGGCGACGACGAGGTGGATGCTGTTCGTGCCGATGTCGACGGCGGCGAGGGCGTTGGCAGGTCGAGCGTCCAACGGCGGCCGCTTCCGGAGCCGATCAGCCGCCGGTGATCTCGGCGATGCACGTCGGCAGGCCGCTGAGCACCCCGCGGCGGATCGCCGCGATCTTCTCGAACGCGCTGCCCTCGCGGTTGTCGCCGAGCCCACGGTCGCCGACGACGAGCGCCGTCTGGACGGCTTCGTCGAGGTCGCCGGGGGACACGATCATCGCCTGCGCCGACGGCGCCAGGGTGTTCTCCGGGCCGGCGTCGAGGTCGATCCGGCTGCCGATCCACGCGCCGACGAGGCAGTCCGAGGCAAGGGCGCGCGGCTCGCCTTCCAGCGGGCTGCCGACCGCGGTCTGCACGGCGTCAGCCCACGCCAGGCCGATCACGTAGCCGACGGCGAAGTCGCCGAAGTCGTCGTAGAGCACGCGACCGAGGGCCTCGTCGAAGACCACCTCGTTGGTCGCTGGGCAGTGCACGGCGCCGAAGGTCGCCATCCCCTCCGGGTCGCCACAGTCATCGTCGGGACCGGCCGCCGGGCGCAGCGTCACCTGGGGCATCGTCGTGCCCTGGGTCGCCAGCTGCGGTGGCCAGAAGCTGGAGAGGTCGCCGTTGAGCAGCGTCATGATCTCCTCGGCGCCCCAGCCGAAGCTCGCGTTGCCGTTGGTCCGCGCATCGTCGGACTCCGGGTTGAACTCGTTGGGCAGCAGCGGCAGCGGCTTGTCGATGAGGCCCACGCAGTTGTCGACACCGCCGATGAACCCTTCCTGGAACGCCCCGATGCGATCGAAGGCAGCGCCATGTCCGCCCGGCTCGAGGACGCTCGTGCCGATCGGATCGGCGACGGCGACGAGGGCGATCAGCCCGGTACGGATGTCGTCGTCACCAAACGTCAGCGTCGCGACGTGGCCCTCCCACACGCGGCGGGCCCAGGCCCCGGAGAAGCAATCTGCCTGCTGCTCGGTGTAGACCGTCGCCACGTCACGATCGAGATCGCCGGTACGGAACTGCACGGCGTGGCCGAACTCGTGGGCGAGCACGACGGCGACGACCGACGGGCTGAACCGCTGGGCGAGCTCGAAGATCACCCCGAGCTCGCCATCGTCGTAGGCCATGTAGTCACCGTCCGGGCAGTAGAACGCCCCGTAGTCGCTGACTTCCTGGTAGCTCGTGTTGCCGGGGAAGCCGCAGCCGGGGATCGGCGCGGTGCGCTCCGGGTAGGCGGCGAAGATGCCGCCGGCGAGCGGTTCCCACGGCTCGCCGAACAGTCGCTGGTACTCGCTCGCCCACCACGACTGGATGTCGGCGAGGCCTGCGGCGAGATAGGCGTCGTAGAACCGTGCCGGCTTGGCTTCACCGCCATCGACGACCTCGCCGATCGGCGGGCCGCCGGTGACCGGCGTCGTCGTCGTCGTAGTTGTGGCGGCGGCGGAAGTGGTGGTGGCGGCGATCGTCGACGTGGTCGCCGGCGTCGGCGCAGCGGTCGTCGGCGCCCCGACGGCGATGGTGGTCGGGCTCGTCTTGTCAGGGGCGTGACCGGCGACCTGCGGGGAGCCTGCGGCCAGCGCGCCGGTTGCGCCGAGCACGAGGAGGCTTGCGGCGATGGTGGCAGCCAGCGCCGGACGGGGAGTCATTGCGGAAAGTCTACGGGCGCCTCAGTCGGCTGAACCGTCGTCGAGCAGCGCTTGCAGCTCGACGATCTCGGACTGCTGATTGCGCGCCCAGGCCTCCGCGAATCGGCGGACATCTTCATTGTCGGAACGTTCGGCAGCCTCGGTGGCCATCTCGATACCGCCCTGGTGGTGGGCGGACATCAGCTCGACGAACAGTTCGTCGGCCTCTGCCCCTTCGGCGCTGGCGAGACGGTCGAGATCCTCTTCCGACGCCATGCCCGGCATCTCCGACGAGTCCATGGCGTGGCCCATCCAGGCCATCGCCTGACCGTCCTCGGCGACCGCCGGAGCGTCCATCTCGTTGAGCAGTTGGAGCATCAGTCCGATCTCGACGCTCTGCTCGAAGATGATCGAGCGGGCGACGGTCTGCAACCGTGGGTCGGTGTCGGGTCGGTTGAGAAACGAGAAGCTCATGTCCACCGCCTGACGATGGTGCTCGCTCATGTCCTGGAGGAATCCGACGTCGACGTCGGACGACGCCACCTCGTTCGTCGAGTCGGCGATCAGCCAGCCGATCATCCCGGCGATCAACGCCGCCGCGACGAGCACGATGACGATGTTCGCCGGCCGTTGCCACCAGGGCAGCACGATCTCGTCGGCGCCGCTCTCGTCGGTCGCGGCGGCGCCGTCGATCGGTTGGTCCGTCACCTCGGAAGTCTGCCAACGGGTGGGCGTCGACTGCTACGGTCCCGCCGGTATCGGTGCGACGACGATGATCATGCGGTGCAGACCCGACACGGTGGGGGCGAACCGATGACGTTGGTGGACGTGCGGGAGGTGACGGTCCGCTTCGGAGGCATTATCGCCCTCGACAGCTTGTCGTTCGGCATCGAGGCCGGTCACATCTGTGGGCTGATCGGTCCCAACGGGGCCGGCAAGACGACGATGTTCAACGTCGTCAGCCGGATCTACGATCCGACGTCGGGACGAGTCACCTACGACGGCCAGGACCTGCTGGCGGTGCCGGCCCACGGGATCGCCTCGCTGGGCATCGCCAGGACGTTCCAGAACCTCGCCCTGTTCCCGTCGATGAGCTTGCTCGAGAACGTGATGGTCGGCGCCCACAGCCAAGGCCAGGTCGGTGTGGCCCAGGCGATCAGCCGGATCGGTGTCGCCGCCGAGAACCGGCGAACGCGCGACTTTGCCGGCGACCTGCTGGTCCAGCTCGGTCTCGGCCCGCTGATGTTCCGGCCGGCCGCCGGACTGCCGTTCGGCACGCTCAAGCGCCTGGAGATCGCTCGGGCCCTCGCTGCCAGGCCGCGATTCCTGCTGATGGACGAGCCGGCCTCGGGACTGACCCACGGGGAGGTCGACGAGCTCGGCGAGACGATCGTCAAGATCCGTGACGAATTCGACCTCACGGTGCTGCTCGTCGAGCACCACATGTCGATGGTGATGGGGATCTCCGACCGGGTCGTGGCGATGGAGTTCGGCCGCAAGATCGCCGAAGGCTTGCCCGCCGAGGTGCAGACTGACCCGCTCGTCATCGAGGCCTACCTCGGAGCGAGCGACTGATGAGGTCGGAACCGTGAGTCTCCTCGAGGTCGAGGGGTTGCGGGCGGGGTACGGGCCCGTCAACGTGCTGCACCACATCAACCTGTCGGTGGAGCCTGGAGAGATCGTCGTCATCCTCGGCGCCAACGGGGCCGGCAAGACGACGACGATGCGGGCGATCTCGGGGACGATCCCGCGGGAGGGGACGATCACCTTCGACGGTGACGACATCACCTCGAACTCGCCCGAGCACATCGTCCGCCTCGGCATCGCCCAGGTGCCCCAGGGCCGCGGCACGTTCCCCGAGCTGTCCGTCGAGGACAACCTGCGCATCGGCGCCTACACCCGCAAGGACGGTGAGGTCGGCCTGGACATCGATCTGTGGTACGAGACCTTCCCGCGCCTGTCGGAGCGGCGCGGTCAGCGTGCGGGGAGCCTGTCCGGCGGTGAGCAGCAGATGCTCGCAGTCGCCCGCGCCCTGATGAGCCGGCCAAAGCTGTTGCTGTGCGACGAGCCGAGCCTCGGGCTGGCGCCGTTGATCACCAGGGAGTTGTTCAAGATCATCGCCGACCTCAACTCCCGCTGGAGCATCGCCGTTCTGCTCGTCGAGCAGAACGCCAACCTCGCCCTGCACATCGCCCACCGGGTGTACCTGCTCGAGACGGGACGCATCGTCGCCTCCGGCGATGCCCAATCGATCGCCAACGACGACAGCCTCCGCAAGGCCTACCTGGGGTACTGACGTGGACCGCTTCTTCGACGCCGTGTTCCTCGGTCTCTCGTCCGGGGCGATCTACGCGCTCGTCGCCCTCGGTCTTGTGGTCGTGTTCCGGGGTACCGGGCACCTCAACTTCGCCGCCGGAGAGATGGCGACCTTCAGCGCCTACATCGTCTGGGTCGTCACGACGTGGACGTTGTTCGGTGACTCGGCCCTGCCGTTGTGGTTGGCGACGATCGTTGGGATGGTCTTCGGGTTCGCCCTGGGGGCGGCGACCGAGGTGTTCATCGTCAGCCCGCTGTCGAAGAAGTCGCCGCTCGCCGTCTTCGTCGCGCTCATCGCCATCCTCCTCGGCATCAACGCCATCGACAGCGGGCGGTGGGGGCCACCGCCGTCCGAGGAGATCGACAGCCTGTTCCCGAATGATCCCGACGACTTCGTCCGCCTGTTCGGGGCGGTGTGGCGCTGGGAGGACATCGGCACACTGATCGTCACGCTGGCCGCCAGCGCCCTGCTCTTCCTGCTCTTCGCCAAGACGAAGATCGGGCTGGCGATGCGCGCCGTCGCCAGCAATCCCGACTCGAGCAAGTTGGTCGGTGTGCCGACGAAGCTCGTGCTCGCCGGCTCGTGGGGTTTGAGCGGGGCGCTCGCCGCCCTCGCCGGGGTGATGGTCGCCGGGTCCCAGGCCCAGGTGACACCGACGATGATGTTCACGATCTTCGTCTACGCGTCCGCCGCGGCGACGCTGGGCGGGCTCGACAGCCCGATCGGAGCGGTGGTTGGAGGTCTCTCGATCGGCGTCGTCGAGAACCTCGCTGCCGAGTTCGCCCCCGGGTGGGTCGGCCAGGAGATGAAGCTGTCCGTCGCCCTGCTGTGCATCTTCGTCGTGCTCTTCGTCAAGCCCTCCGGCTTGTTCGGCACCGAGAAGGTCGAACGGGTCTGACGATGCCCGTGAAAGTTCACTGGGGGTCGCCGGGGCACTGGGCGATTCGCCTCGTGTGGCTGGCCGCCACGATCGCCGTCGTGGTGTACATCCCGACACGCACGCAGCCCGGGACGATCAACGACATGACGACCGCCCTCGAGCTGGCGGCGGTGGCGATGGCCCTCAACCTCGTGATGGGGTACGGCGGGCTGATCTCCCTCGGACATTCCGCCTACTTCGGGCTCGGCGCCTACACGATGGCCGTGCTCGTCGACCACTACGGCTGGACGCAGGGATGGACGCTGTACATCGCTGCCGTGTTCGGCTTTGTCGTCGGTTGCCTGACGTCGCTGCCCGCCCTCCGGCTCAAGGGCGTGTACCTCGCCCTCACCTCGATCGCCCTGGCGGTGTTGTTCCCGCAGCTCGTCAAGTGGCAGAAGCTCGAATGGCTCACCGACGGTGCCCGGGGGATCGACGACCTGCAGTACGACGAGATCCCGGTGTGGCCGATCCTCGGCGAGCTCGACGGCCGTCGGGGGAGAGCGGTTTGGATGTACTGGCTCGCCGTCATCGTCGCCGTGCTGTCCTACCTGGTATGTCGCGGCATCGTGAAGAGTCGAGTCGGTCGGTCACTGGTGGCGATCCGCGACAACGAGACGGCGGCGGCGGTGATGGGGGTCAACCGGGCGCGCACCCAGACGATCGTGTACGGCCTCTCGGCAGCGATGACCGCGGTCGCCGGCGCCCTGTTCGGGATCGGTCTCAACGGCGTCAACCCCGACCTGCGGTACTTCACGCTGATCGGTTCGATCACGTTCGTCGTCATCATGGTCATCGGAGGTGGGGCGACACTGTGGGGGCCGATCGTCGGTGCCTTCCTCTACGTGCTCGTCGAGAGTCGTACCCGCAAGTGGGGCGCTGACAGCTCCGGCGTCGTCGGCGCGCTGTTCGGTTGGCTGAACAGCTCGCCGGCCACCTTGATCCTCGCCGTCGTCCTCATCGTGCTCATGTTCGTCGCCCCGTTCGGCATCGTCGGCCTGCTCAAACGTCTCGCCGCGAAGGTCATCGTGATCGTTCCCAACCCGGCGGGCACCCGTAGTAACGTCCCGCCCGTCGAGGAAGGTCTCGACCCGTCGATCGACGAACCGTTCCTATCCGCATCCCCAGAGGAGACTCCATGACGTCGCGCTCCACTCGCGTTCTCGCCGTTGCCGGTGCGTCCGTGCTCGCCTTCTCCGTCGCCGGCCTCGGCCACGCCGGCGCCGGCTCAGAGGAGGGGTGGACGGTCGACACCGAGGACTGCTCCGACCCCGACCGGGCGAACGCCCCGATCGAGGGGACGATCAGGATCGGCTCGTCGATGCCCCTGTCGGGCGGCGCCGCGGCCGCGGCGTTCGAGCCGGCGGCGCGAGGGCTCGAGGCGTACATCGCCTACGCCAACGACAACGATCTGGTCCCCGGCTACGAGCTCGAGCTGACGATCGGCGACGATCAGTACGACCCGGCACTGACGCCTGGTGTCGTCAATGGACTGATCGACGACGGTGTCGACGTCTTCGCCGGAATCATCGGCACGCAGAACAACCTCGCCGTGCGCGACACGCTGAACGAGGAGTGCATCCCGCAGCTCAACGTGCTGGCCGGCGATCCGCGCTTCGGCGAGGTCGAGGAGTACCCGTGGACGACGGGGCTGTTGACGTCGTACGAGTACGAGTACGGCGCCTACGCCCAGGACATCGCCGCCAACTTCCCGGACTCAACGGTCGGGCTGTTCTACGTGAACAGCGAGTTCGGCAACATCTCGATCGACAATTTCAAGGCCGCCGCCGAGGAAGCGGGCTTGGAGATTGTCGCCGAGGAGACCGTCGAGCTCGGCGACGAGGCCCCCCCGCAGGCCCAGGTGTCGAGCCTCGCCGAGGAGGCACCCGAGGTCCTGGTGACCGTGCCCCTCGGCGCGGGCTGCATCTCGTTCCTCAACGAACTGGCCAACGCCAAGGCAGCCAACGAGTGGGACCCGGTGGTGTACATGACGAACACGTGCGCCGGCAGCGCGCTGATCCTCGGCGCGGCAGGCGAGAACGCCGACGGCGTCTACACGTCGGCGGCGATGGGCCTCGTCGACGTCAGCAACCCGGAGGTTGCGGCGACCGAGCCGGTGGCCGGGTACATCGCCGAGATGGAGGCCCAGGGGCTTGGCGACATCATCACCACCGGCGGGGCCGGATGGAACGCCGGGGAGGTCACCGTCGCCGTGTTGCTCGACGCCCTCGAATCGCCAGACGGCCTCACCCAGGCGTCGATCATCAACGCCGCCCGCAACCTCGACTTCCGCCCGACGCTGCTGCGCGAGGGGATGAACTACTCGATGAACGGCGAGGAGGACGCCTTCTACTCGCAGGACGTCCAGGTCGGTCAGTACAACGTCGCCGACGGTTTTTACACCGACATCGGCGAGATCATCTCGTTCGAGTCAACCCCCGCCGAGTAGCCATCAGGCAGCGGTCGTCGTCGGCGCGGTGGACGTCGACGTCGACACCGCCGAGGTCGGCGTCGGGGCCACGGCCGTGCTGGCGGGTGTTGAGCCGTCGGGAATCGACGAGCCGGTGGTGGCGCCCGACAGCTCGGTCGGCGGGATGATCACGATGAGGTCGGACTCGCCGGTGATCTCGACGTCGAACAACCATTGGCTGCCATCCTCGGCGGTCGCCGTGCACGTGTAGATCGTGTCCTCGGCCGTCGACTCCGGTTCCTCGCACTGCGCGTCGGTGTACTCCACGAGCCGGGCAGCCTCCGAAAAACCCCTGCTCTCGATGTACTTCTCGGCTTCTTCCTGAAAGTCGGCAGCGTCGGGGGAGCAGGCCGCGACCAGCGTCACGGCGGTAGCTGCTGCGGCGGCGGCGGTCAGTCGGCGCATCGGGTCAACCTCGGGTCGGGGGCAGGCACGTGATGTCGAGGCTAATCGGCAGACACGGCGGCGATGCGGGCGTCGGCCCGGCGCGAGACGGTGCTGCGCACGCCCTCGACCGTGATGATCAGCAGCGCCGCCCAGACAATCCCGAAACCGAGCAGTCGGGCCGCAGGGAGCTCCTCGTCGTACAGCGCCCAGCCGAGCAGGAGGTTGATCGTCGGGATGAGGTACTGCAGTGGCCCGAGCACCGTGAACGGTACGCGGGCGGCGGCGAAGGCGAACAGGATCAGGGGCACGGCCGTGGAGACGCCCGCGAACGACACAAGAGCCAGGTGAGGTGCATCGGCGCTGCGCGGGATGCTGTCCGCCATCCC
Organism: Ilumatobacteraceae bacterium; assembly: GCA_963772825.1. Lineage (GTDB taxonomy): Bacteria > Actinomycetota > Acidimicrobiia > Acidimicrobiales > Ilumatobacteraceae > Desertimonas. The sequence continues at coordinate 212,300 of CAVYYX010000012.1, forward strand.
GGCGGTGACTGCGATGACGATCGCCGCAGGAACGACGAGGACGAACGACTCGGCGGCGAACCCCTCGATCGCCGGCAATGGGACCCGGCGCTTGAGCAGGCCGTAGACGCTCCAGCTCACCGCCATCACCAGCGCACAGATCGGCAGACGCCCGTAGGACGCGGTCAATTCGACCACGGCGACGGCAGCGAGGACGATGGCCACCTTCTGCGCCGTCGACGGGCGCTCCTTGAGCACCGTGATCCCCAACACCATCGTCCCCAGTGGGGCCATGAAGTACCCCAACGCCGTCTCGATGACGCGCCCGTGGACGACTGCGTAGACGTACGCCGTCCAGTTGGCGGTGAGCAGCGCGGCGGCGATGGCGATGCGGATCGCCAACTCCCGATCTGCGAAGGCGGCGCGGATCGTCGGCCAGCGACGGCGCACCGTCACGACGATGGCCATCACCACCGATGCCGATGCGATCCGCCAGCCGACCAGCTCGAGGGCGTTGAACGCCGTGAGCTGCTTCCAGTAGATCGTCAGCAGCCCCCACATCGTGAAGGCGGCGATCCCGGCGCGCAGCCCACGGCGGGCGTCGTGGGAGTTCGGCGCCGGAGTCACGTCCGGCCACGCTACGGGCGATCGACCGCCGTAGCATCGGCCTGATGATCAAGCCGGTCGATCCGCGCACGGAATGGCGGCGGGCGTTCGAGGCCGCGCGGTTGCGGGATGTGGATTTCACGTCGATGTCGGGGGTGCCGTTGGGGGCGGTGTATGGGCCCGATGACGGCGAGTTTCCGGGTCGGTTTCCGTTCACGCGTGGTCCATATGCGTCGATGTATCGGTCGAAGTTGTGGACGATGCGGTTGTTTGCCGGGTTCGGGACGGCGGAGGACACGAATTGGCGGTTCAAGGAGATCATTCGGTCGGGTGGTGATGGGTTGTCGACGGCGTTCGACATGCCGACGTTGTTGGGGATCGATTCGGACGATCCGATGGCGTTGGGGGAGGTCGGGCGTTGTGGGGTGGCGATCGACAGCTTGGCGGACATGGAGGATCTGTATGCGGGGATCGATTTGGGGTCGACGACGACGTCGATGACGATCAATTCGCCTGCGGCGGTGATCATGGCGATGTTCGTGGCTCAGGCGGAGAAGGCGGGGGTGTCGCGGGCCCGGCTGGGTGGGACGTTGCAGAACGACATCTTGAAGGAGTATCAGGCGCAGAAGGAGTTCGTGTTCCCGCCGCGGCCGTCGATGCGTTTGGTGCGTGACACGATCGGGTTTGCGGCGGCGGAGATGCCGCGGTGGCACTCGGTGTCGATCTCGGGGTATCACATTCGTGAGGCGGGGTCGACGGCGGCGGAGGAGTTGGCGTTCACGTTGGCCAACGGGTTCGCCTATGTCGAGTTGGCGATGCAGTCGGGGTTGCCGGTCGATGCGTTCGCTCCGCGGCTCAGTTTCTTTTTCAATGCGCACATCGATTTCTTCGAGGAGATCGCCAAGTATCGGGCGGCGCGCAGGTTGTGGGCGCGGTGGATGCGTGACCGTTACGGGGCGGTCGATGATCGTTCGTTGATGTTGCGGTTCCATACCCAGACGGCGGGGGTGTCGTTGACCGCTCAGCAGCCGGAGGTGAACATCGTGCGCACGGCGATCGAGGCGTTGGCCGGGGTGTTGGGTGGCACCCAGAGCTTGCATACGAACTCGATGGATGAGGCGATGGCGTTGCCGACGGCCAAGGCGGCGCGTATCGCCTTGCGCACTCAGCAGGTCATCGCTCACGAGACGAACGTTGCCCATGTCGCTGATCCGTTGGGTGGTTCGTGGTTCGTCGAGGCGTTGACCGACGAGCTGGAACGCCAAGCCACCGAGATCTTCGAGCATCTCGACACCTTGGGTGGCGGGTCGATGCTCGAAGGTTGTATCCGGGGGATCGAGGACAACTGGTTCCAGGGTCGCATCGCCGACTCGGCCTACGAGTTGGAACGCCGCCAGAACGAGGGCCGTCGGATCGTCGTCGGGGTCAACGCCTTCACCGATGGCAACGACGACGACACGATCGAGTTGTTGAAGATCACCCACGAGGACGAAACCCGCCAACGCAAACGACTCGACAAGGTCCGCCACGACCGCAACGGCGATGCAGTCGCCACCGCCCTCGCCGCCCTCGCCAGCCAGGCAGCCGACCCCGAAATCAACCTGATGCCGGCATTGATCGACGCCGCCAACAGCTACGCCACGCTCGGCGAAACCATGAACACCCTCGCCGACGTCTTCGGCCGCCACACCGAAGTCCCCACCATCTAGAACGAGTTCGGAATTCCGGGGACTCCTCAAGCTTGTGTGGGTCCGATCGTTCCCAAGTGCCGACAGAAACGACCGGTTTCATGCCTTTGACGTCGGCACTTGTCGCCGCCCGCCCCATCCGTTCGAGCAGCGCGCCAGTCGAACAACGACAATCTAGGGTCGGGGGATCAGTGGCTTGTCGGCGCGGACCTTGTACTGCTGCACGGTCCAGGCGTTGCCGTCCGGGTCGCTGAACCAGAACATCGTGCCCCCGTCGCGGGGATCGATGACGTTGATCTCGGTCGGTTCGACACCACGCTCGACGAGCTCCCGACGAGCCGTGGTGGCGTCGGCGACGACGAGCTGCACACCCTTCAGTGAGCCCGGTGCCATGTCCTGCATCCCCGGCAGGTCGCCGACGACGATCGAGCAGCCCGAGCCACGCGGGGTGAGCTGGGCGACACGCAGCTCTCCGATCTTCGTGTCGTGGTCGAGTTCGAACCCGACCTGGTCGCGGTAGAAGGCGATGGCCCGGTCGATATCGCCGACGGGCACGACCACCACTTCGAGGGTCCAGTCCATCACTGCACATCCTGGGAACGGCCCAGACCAGCGCCTGCGAGAAGTTCGTCGAGACGCTCGTAGCCCTCGGACATGCCGCCTTCCATGCCGCTGGCGACCATCCCATCGCGGGCCTCGAGGGTCGGGTAGACGGAGTGGCCGCGGAGCCGCGTGCGCCCGCCGCCGAGGTCCTCGAACGTCATCGACTCGATGCTCACGACGTCGGGGAAACCTTCGTACTCGAACGTCTGGATGGCGAACTCGTTCGGCCGGACGGTGTGGAACACGCCGTTGAAGGCGAACTCTTGGCCCTCTGGGTTGACGTGGAGGTAGCGGTAGCCACCGCCGGTGCGGAACTCGAAGTGCTCGACCTTCATCTCGTAGCCGCGGGGCCCCAGCCATTGCTTGATGAGGTCGGGTTCGGCGTGGGCCCGGAAGACGGCGTCGACGGGAGCGTCGAACTCGCGCTCGAAGTCGATGAACGGCACTCCGTCTGGGGCGGTGACGGTGAGCGGGTTAGGGGTGGTCATTGGACGTTCTCCTTGGTGAGCAGGGCGTCGAGGGCCCGGTACTGCTGTTCGTGGATCAGTCGGTAGCGGTCGATCCAGGCGGTCAGGGCCTCGAGGCGGCCGGCGTCGAGATGGACGGGGCGTCGCTGGGCGTCGCGGGTCCGTGTGACGAGGCCGGCGTGTTCGAGCACCTGGATGTGCTTGGACACCGCTTGCTTGGTGATCGCAAATGGTTCGGCAAGCTCGTTGACCGTCGCCGGTCCCCGGCTGAGTCGGGCGATGATCCGCCGCCGAATCGGATCGGCGAGGGCCATGAAGCCACGATCGAGCCGGTCATCGGCGGAGGGGTCAACGATGATGGTCAATCATCTCCTTTATCAACTAGTTAATTGATTACCCTACCCATCCGAGTGTTTCGTGTCAACCGAGTGCCACGGGCCGGAGGGGTGACTCGTGACACTCGGATGGGTCTAGGGTCCGCGCCGATGGACATCACGGCCACCCCCCAATGGGAGGCGCTCACCGCCCTACCGGCTCCCGCCCATCTCGGCGAGCTGTTCGGCGCCGACCCCGGTCGCGCCGATCGCTACCTCGTCACGGTTGGCGACCTGCGCATCGACTACTCCAAGCAGCGCATCGACGACGCCGTTGTCGTCGCCCTGCTCGCGGTTGCCGGCGCGGCACGGGTCGCCGAGCGGCGCGAAGCGATGTTCGGCGGCGAGCGGATCAACGTCACCGAGGATCGGGCGGTGCTCCACGTCGCCCTGCGGGCCGACCGCGACGTGGTGCTCGGCCCGGTCGGGTCGGACGGCGCGGTCGACAACGTCGTGCCGGAGGTCCACGACGTGCTCGGCAAGATGGGCGAGTTCGCCGAGCGAGTGCGCAACGGACTGTGGATCGGCGCAACCGGTCGGCGGATCCGCACGGTCGTCAACATCGGCATCGGCGGGTCGGATCTCGGCCCGGCGATGGCCGACCGTGCGCTGCGGGCGTTCGCCCAGCCCGGACTGACGTGCCGGTTCGTCTCGAACATCGACGGGGCCGCGATCAGCGATGCCCTCGCCGATCTCGATCCTGCCGAGACGCTGTTCGTCGTCTCCTCGAAGACCTTCACGACGATTGAGACGCTGACGAACGCCCACACGGCGCGAGCGTGGCTCGTCGAGGCACTGGGTGACGCTGCCGTCGCTCGGCACTTCGTCGCCGTGAGCACAAACGCCGCTGAGGTCGCCGACTTCGGTATCGACACGGACAACATGTTCGGATTCTGGGAATGGGTCGGCGGCCGCTACTCGGTCGACTCGGCGATCGGCCTGTCGTTGATGATCGCCATCGGCGCCGACCACTTCGCCGAGTTCCTCGCCGGGTTCCGAACCGTCGACGAGCACTTCCGCTCGGCGCCGCTCGCCGACAACGCCCCCGTGCTCCTCGGGATGATCGGGGTCTGGAATCGAAACGTGCTCGGCCTGGCGACGAAGGCCGTGCTGCCCTACGCCGAGGAGCTCGCTCGCTTCCCCGCCTACCTGCAGCAGCTGGAGATGGAGTCCAACGGCAAGTCGGTGCGCCTCGACGGTTCGCCGGTCGCCCTCGACACCGCGCCGATCGTGTGGGGCGAGCCGGGTACCAACGGCCAGCACGCTTTCTACCAACTGCTCCACCAGGGCACCGAGATCGTTCCCGCCGATTTCATCGGCTTCGCTCGTGGGCACAACGGGCTCCGCCGCCACCAAGACCTGCTCGTCGCCAACCTGATCGCCCAGACCGAGGCGCTGGCGTTCGGTCGCGACCGGCCCGCCGAGCCGTGGCGGTCGTTCGCCGGCAACCGCCCGACGACGACGATCCTCGCTCCCGAGCTGACACCGTCCGTGCTCGGCCAGCTGATCGCCCTCTACGAGCACATCGTGTTCGTCCAGGGCGTCGTGTGGGGGATCGACAGCTTCGATCAGTGGGGCGTAGAGCTGGGCAAGGAGCTCGCCAACCGGATCACCCCCGAGCTCACCGGAGACGAGTCCGGTGAGCACGACTCCTCTACCTCGGCACTGATCGAGTGGTACCGCGCCAACCGCAGTGAGCCCACTTGACAGCTAGTTACCGAGTATGCATACTCAGTAACCAATGGCTGTCCGTGAAGGTTTGCTGGCCCTGCTCGACGACGGGCGGCGTCACGGCTACCAGCTGAAGACCGAGTTCGAACAGGCCACCGGCGGGGTCTGGCCGCTCAACGTCGGTCAGGTCTACACGACGCTCGAGCGTCTGGAACGTGACGGTCTCGTCGCCGTCGCCGATGACAACGGGCAGAAGTCGTACGAGCTCACCGCCTCCGGACGAGAAGAACTCGGCGCCTGGTGGCAGGCCGTGCCGGTCGACGATCCGCCGCCACGCGACGAGCTGATGCTCAAGATGTTGATGGCCATCGAGCACGGTGCCGATCACGCCCTCGCCGTCATCACCCGCCATCGCACCGCCCTCCTCGCCCTGCTCCAACTGCGCCGTCGGGAACGCCGCGACGACGCCACTCGCCCCGACGACCTCGCCGCCGCCCTGGTCTCCGACGCGTTGGTGGTACGCGCCGAAGCAGACCTGCGGTGGCTCGACCTCTGCGAATCCCGTCTCGCCGCCCGGAAGGAAGTCACGTGAACACATCACCTCCGATTCTCGAGTTCGTCGACGCCGTCAAGTCGTTCGGCCGGGGGGAGACCGAGGTCTACGCCCTGCGCGGCATCAACCTGGCCGTTGCGCCGGGGGAGTTGCTCGCCGTGATGGGGCCGTCCGGTTGCGGTAAGTCGACCTTGCTGCACCTCGCCGGCGGCCTCGAAGCGCCCAGCGCCGGGCAGGTCCGCGTCGACGGCCGGAACCTCGGCGACCTGTCCGCCGAGGATCTGGCGACGCTGCGCCGGCGAGACGTCGGGTACGTGTTCCAGCGGCTCAATCTCGTGCCGTCGCTGACCGCCGTCGAGAACGTGATGCTGCCGCTCGAGCTCGACGGTCGCAGTGCCCGCCAGGCGCGCCAGGCTGCGATCGCGGCGTTGAACACGCTCGGCCTCAGCCATCACCTCGACAGGTACCCCGACGATTTCTCCGGTGGTCAGCAGCAACGCATCGCCATCGCCCGCGCCATCGTCGGGGAGCGCCGGCTGCTACTCGCCGACGAGCCGACCGGCTCTCTGGACACGCTGAACAGCGACCAGATCGTCGAGATGCTGGCCGCCCTACCGCGCCAGTTCGGGACCGCCGTCGTGCTCGTCACCCACGAGCCACGATTCGCCTCGTATGCCGACCGTGTGGTCTTCCTGCGCGACGGGGTCGTCGTCGACGAGACACCAAGGCCGCTGGCGGACACGCCCGCGGCGCTGGCAGGGGTCGGCTGATGGGCCTCGCCCAGTTTCGCTTCGCCTCGCGCCTCGCCCGCCGCGAGGTGCGCCGGCGCCCAGGACGCACGCTCCTCGTCGTCTTGCTGATCGCCGTCCCCGTGTTCGGGATGACCGTCGGCAGCGTGCTCGTGCGGACCGCCGACGCGACCGGCGACTGGGTCACCCATTGGTGGCGTCCTGGGACGGACATCGTCGTCGAGCAGCCGCTCGATGACTCGGTCGCCCTCAGCGACGCCATCCCGACGGGCGCCGCCGTGACATCGGTTGTGCGCATCGGCTCGGCACCGATCGTGGACGGCGCCGGAACGGTGATCGACGACGTCGCCATCGAAGATCCAGGTGCCAACGAGCCGTCGCGCGCCGTCACCGTCACGGACGGCCGCCTGCCGAAGTCGGGTGAGGTGTGGCTCTCCCGACCGCTCGCCGATCGGCTAGGCGTCGACGTCGGGGATGCGGTCACGCTCGCCAACCCAGCGGGTACGTGGACGGTCGCCGGAACCGGTCGAGTGGACTCGGCGTTCAACCTGCGGTCGATGATCTTGCGGGACCTGCCGGTAGAGCAGTTCGCCGACGGCGTGCTCGACCGAGTCACGCTGATCGACCTCCCCGCCGAAGCCTCGGCCGCGGACATCGCCGCTGCGGGCCGGGGTCTCGACGAGCTCGTCGCCGAGAGTTCTCCAGACGATTCAAGCTTCACGCGCTTGTCCTGGCGCGGTCAGGACGGCAGTGCCGATTCGCACAACGGAGCGCTGGCGTGGGGATGGGTCGCCGGGGCGATCGCCTTGGCGGCGACCGGCATCATCGTCTCGGCGGCATTCGCCACGAGTGCTCGGCGCCAACTCGTGACGGTCGGACAGCTGTCGGCAAACGGGGCGCCCGAACGACTCGTCCGCCGTTCGCTGGCGATGCAGGGCGGCTGGTCCGGGCTCGCCGGCTCGGTGCTCGGCATCGTCGTGGCCGTCGTCGTCCTGCTGCTGGCCAGGTCGACGATCGAGGACGTCAAGGGGTCCGTGCTCGCGCCATACCGCTTCGTCCCGTTCGACCTCATCGTGATCGTCGCCACCGGGACCGCGGCGGCAACCCTCGCCGCCCTCGTGCCCGCCCGCTCAGCGAGTCGCGTGCCGGTGCTCACCGCCCTTGCCGGCCGGCGACCTCTCGGCGTTGTGCCCCGCCGCCTCGTGCCGGTCGGCGTGGCGATGTTCGCCCTCGGCGTGTTCTTGCTGTTCCTCGGTGCCAGCAGCGAAGGGGGCGGCGATGCCGCCGCCGCGGCTGCCGTGCTCGGCGGGGTCATGGTGCTCGCCGGGATGTGCTGCTGCAGTCCGCTGGCCATCGACACGATGAGCCGGGCCAGCGCGCGGGTCGGGCGGTCGTGGCGCTTCGCCGGCCGGAGTCTCGGCCGGACCCGCACACGTAGCGCGGCCGTCGTGACCGCCATCGCCGTGGCCGGCGCGCTCGGCGCCGCAGGATCGACGTTCGCGATGAACATCGAGTCCAGCGGCGGCCGGCAACTACCGGACGACGCCATCGTCCTGCAGCCCATCGTCCGGATCGAACCCCGTGGCGCGGACGTGACTGAGTTGACGACGGCGCCGCTGGACGAAGCGGCTCGAGAGCAGCTGGCGTCGATCCTGCCGGCGGCAACGGTCACTCCCCGGCGGATCGCCACGTGGGAGCTGTCGGCCGTCGAGCCTCAGTTCGCCGCGGAGCGGCCCGTCGACGAAGTGGCCGTGCCCGTCATCCGTGAGGGACTCGTGATCGCCGATCCGGCGGTGATCGACCTGTACGAGCTGAGCGCGTCGGAGCGTGAGGATCTCGATCGGAAGGGGCCCTGCTGTTGCAGCCGTGGTTCGCCGAGTTCGCCGTTCGCGGCGGAGATCAGCTGAGTGTCGAAACCGCTTCCGGAGAGGTCGTCGTGCCGTACGCGATGCGCGACCACGTTCGCGAGGCGATCGAGAACCCGGGCGAGGAGCCGGAGTTCAACGGCGTCTACGGCATCGACGAGTTGATGATCACCGAGCAGACGGCGCGCCGGCTCGGCTTCGACATCGTCGAGTTCGGCGCCATCGTGCGCAACGACGCGCCGTTGACGCAAACACAACGCGATGCCCTGAGCAGGACGTTCGAGGGGACCGCCTTGGAGGAGTGGTACCGCGACGCCGGCAGCACGACCGGCCGAGCGACCGGGTGGTGGGCGTTCGTCGAGGGTACAGAACGGGACGTGACGACTGCGCAGTTCCAGGGCATCGTTCTCGGCATCGTGCTCGCGCTCACGCTGGTCGTCGTGGCGATCGGCCTGGCGCTCGCCGCCACGGAGAGCCGCGACGAGCGCGACGTGCTGGTCGCCGTCGGCGCCCGGCCCCGCACGATGCGCTCGATGGCCGGGTCCAAGGCTGTCGTGATGACGCTGACGGGAGTTGCGTTGGCGATCCCCACCGGGCTGATTCCGGCGTACGCCGTCACCAGCGCGGTGGACGACCCGTTCCAGGTCCCTTGGCTGGCTCTTGCCGCTCTGCTGGTCGTCGTACCGCTCGTCGCCGGTGCATCGGCCTGGGCGGCGAGCACGATCGCCCAGCGATTCCGACCCGTGCGCACGTCCAACTTCGCCTTCGACTAGCCCCCCATTCTGGGGAAGATCCGTGCCACCAGCCGATCTGGGGAAGATTCGAGTCAGGGTCTGACACGGATCTTCCCCAGATCGTGGATTGACAGAGATCTTCCCCAGATGTGGGGGCGCGGTCAGGGGTGTTCGCGGAGATAGACGACCGACAGCGGGGGAACGGTGAGGGCGAGTGATTGCGGGAAGCCGTGCCATTGCTGGTCCTCGGTGCGCACCACGCCGAGGTTGCCGACCCCGCTGCCGCCGTAGTCGGTGGCATCGGTGTTGAGGATCTCGGTCCACTCGCCGGAACCCGGTACCCCGACGCGGTATCCGTAGTGCACGGCCGGCGTGGCGTTGACGACGACGAGCACGGTGGGTGACGCGCCCGTCGGGTCGAGGCGCAACCAGGCGAAGACGCTGTGCGTGTCGTCGTCGCCCACGACATAGCGGAAACCCGCCGGGTCGCTGTCGCCTCGGTGCAGGGCGCCCTCTTGCTGGTAGGTGGCATTGAGGTCGGCGACGAGACGGCGAACGCCTGAGTTCTCCTGAGCGTCGTGCAGGCCCCAGTCGAGCATCCCCTCGTGGGCCCATTCGGCCGTCGTCCCCAGTTCGCCGCCCATGAACAGCAGCTTCTTGCCCGGCTGCGCCCACATCGTGCCGTACAGCATGCGCAGGTTGGCGAAGCGCTGCCACTCGTCCCCTGGCATCTTGCCGAGCAGCGATCCCTTGCCGTGGACCACCTCGTCGTGCGACAGCGGCAGGACGTAGCGCTCGGCGAAGGCATACACGCTGCGGAACGTCAGCTCGTCGTGGTGGTAGCGGCGGTGCACGGTTTCACGCCCGACGTACTGCAACGCGTCGTGCATCCAGCCCATGTCCCACTTGAACCCGAACCCCAGCCCGCCGTCGGCCACCGCACCGGTGACGTGCGGCCACGCCGTCGACTCCTCGGCAAACGTCGTCGTGTCGGGAAACTCCTCGGCGATCGCTGTCGTGCATTGCTTGAGGAAGTCGATGGCGGCGAGGTTCTCCCGGCCTCCGTGGCGGTTGGGGATCCATTGTCCCTCACCGCGCGAGTAGTCGAGGTAGAGCATCGAGGCGACGGCGTCGACGCGGAGCCCGTCGGCGTGGTAGCGGTCCAACCAGCTGATCGCGCTGGACACGAGGAACGACCGGACCTCGGGACGGCCGTAGTTGAAGATCGCCGACTTCCAGTCCGGGTGGTAGCCCTGGCGTGGGTCGGCGTGCTCGTAGAGGTAGGTCCCGTCGAAGCGGAACAGGGCGTGCTCGTCCATCGGGAAGTGCGACGGCACCCAGTCGAGCAGCACGCCGACGCCGCGCTCGTGGAGGCGGTCGATCATCCCCATCAGCTCGACCGGGGTCCCGTAGCGCGCCGTCGGGGCGAAGTATCCGGTCACCTGGTAGCCCCACGAGCCGTAGTACGGGTGCTCCATCACGGGCAGCAACTCGACGTGAGTGAAACCGTGGCTGAGCACGTGGTCGGCGAGCGGATCGGCGAGCTCGTCGTAGCGCGGAAACCGGCGTCCGGGCGTCGCCACGCGGCCCCACGAGCCGAGATGCAGCTCGTAGATCGAGATCGGGGCGTCGCTCGTGATCGTCGCCGCCCGCTCGCCGGTCCACCTGCCGTCCTGCCAGTCGTAGCGCAGGTCGGCGATGCGCGACGCCGTCGACGGTGGTTCGAACGTCGCCGCGGCGACAGGGTCGGAGCGCTCGAAGCGCCGTCCGTCGGACGTCGTGACGCCGAAGCGGTAGCCATGGCCGACCTCGGCACCGGCGGCATACCCCGACCACACGCCGGATGTGGCCAGTCGTTCGAGAGCGATCGGTTGCTGCCAGCCATGGAAGTCGCCGACGACGTCGACGCGACTGGCGTTTGGCGCCCATACGGAGAACCAGCAGCCGCGGTCGTCGGGGTGGGCACCGAGCACGTCGAAGATCCGCCGATGCGTCCCCTCGTTGAACAGGTGGAGGTCCAGCTCGCCCGGAGGGCCGGGGACGTTCATTGCGTTCCCCGGCCACGCGTGGTGAGTGTGCGCAGGTGGCGTCGCACCGCTGGGTCCGCCAGCGTCTCCGACGTCGGCAGGCACAAGCGCCGCCGCCAGATCGTCGGCAGCACCTTGCCGGGGATGTTGTGCGGGGTCGTCTCGCCGACCAGATCATCGAGGTCGGCGTTGACGAGGTAGGCGTCCGATGACGCCAGGCGAGCGAGAGCACCTTCGAGGAGGCTTGTCAACGAGTCGCCGACGGGTCGACCGAGGGCGCGCTGCAACTTGACCCGGTATCCGGCGAGTTCGCCGCGCTCGTACAGCAGGGCGAACGGCTCCATGTCATGGGTCCGCAACCCAGCGACGGTTCGCGCCGGGATCGTCGGCAGGTCTTCTTCGGCGAGGCGGGTCTGTTCGGCGTAGAGCCCGAGCATCGTCCAGTCGCTCATCGCCTCGGTGATCTCCACCGGCACCGTTCCGAGATCCTCGCCGACCACTGTCGTTCCAGTACCCGCTGCCTCGGCGGCGACTACCGCAAGCAGTTTGGAGCGGGGATAGCGCACGTAGACCCCTTGACTGGGGTCCATCCCCTCGGGGATCCACCACAGGCGGTGGACGCCGAGGACGTGGTCGATGCGCAGCAGCGAGGCGTACTCGCCACACCGGCGCACCACGCCGCGCCACAGGGCGAAGCCGCTGCGCTCGGCGACGCCGGGGAGCTGCGGCGGAAATCCCCAGTCCTGGCCGTCCGGGTACATCGAATCGGGCGGGGCACCCACGGCCATCCCGGTGGCGAACAGGTCGGGGTTGGCCCACGTCTCGAAGCCGAGCGGATGGCTGCCGATCGGCAGATCGAGGGCGAACGCCGCAGCTCCGGGTTCGTGGAGGCCGGAGAGGGCGACGTGGGCGAGGTATTGGGCGAGCTGGTGGCTCGCCTTCACGACGTCGCTCGGCCGCGTGGCATCGGCGGTGTCCACGGCGACCTCGGCGCGGAACCGCGCGTAGTCGGCGACATCGGGGTTGGCGGCGACCCAGCGCTGCACGTCGTAGGCCAGCTCGCCGGAGAGCTCCGTCGCAGCGTCGAGCAGCTGTTCCCGGCGCCTCCGACCGAGCACCCGCCAATCGACGAGCGCGCCGATCTCCGGGATGGGCGCCGTCGGCAAGACGCTGTCGTCGACGTACACCTCGTTCCAGTGCAGACGGCTGACCGGGGCATAGGGGCTGGGATCGAACGGCTCGTCGAGGAAGGCCGCATACAGCGGCAGCGTGATCAACGCTTCGACGCCGACGGTCGGGAGCGCGCGGCCGAGCGACGCGAGGTGGGCGAACGAGGGCAGCGGCGACTCGCGCTCCCACAGCGCGTAGGCCGGGGCGAACACGGCAGCGCCGCCGGCGAGCGCCGCCGACGTCGGCATCACGGGCGGGGGGGTGACGATCGTCGCCGTCTCGTCGACGCTGCGCCCGGCCAGGGCCAGGGCGTGGCAGCCGACGGGGAGCGGTTCCGGGAGGTAGACGCGCTCGTCCACGATCGCGAGGTCGACGGTCGATCCATCGGCCAAGGTCAGCGCGGCGTGCTCGATGCCACTGCCGACCGGAACCAGGCCGCCCGACCCGACGACGACCGGGGGCACTCGACGGGATGGGCCGGCGGCAGCAGCGTCCGCCTCGAGGATCGCCACGACGCGGCGCAGCGCTTCGGGGTGAGCGTCGTGGTAGGTCCCTCGGTCGTCCCAGTAGAACGGCTCGGCGCCGAGCGCCTCCGCCCGGCGCCGCAGCGCGTCGAGGTCGCCGTCGTCGGGCGGTTGCTCTCCGATCCGTTGGAGCGTAGATGCCCTCGGCGGCGCGGCCCACAACGACGGCCCGTACGCTCGGCAACATGGCCAATGAGCAGATGCGCGAGCTCTGGACGAACCGTGCAGGTCCGGGGTGGTTCGCCAACCACGACACGTTCAAGGCCGTGCTCCAGCCGGTCGCCAGCGCCGTGATCACGGCCGCCGAGCCCCTCGACGGACGCGTCGTGCTCGATGTCGGATGCGGAACAGGTGGCCTCTCGCGGCTGGTCGCTGACCGCGGCGGCACACCGGTTGGCGCCGACATCTCGGCGACGATGGTCGACGGAGCTCGCCGGCTGTATCCCGAGCTTCGCTTCGAGGTCGTCGACGTGCAGGTGGCGGATCTCGCTGCGTTGGCACCGGGAGGCTTCGACCGGGTGATCTCGGAGTTCGGGGTGATGTTCTTCGACGATCCCGTCGCCGCCTTCGCCAACATCGCCGCGGCGGTGCGACCGCAATCGACGATGGCGTTCGCCTGTTGGCGGTCGCTGGCCGAGAACCAGATGTTCACGCTCGGCACTCACCTGCTGCTCGACCGGATGCCGGAGCCGCCACCGCCCGCCAGCCCGCACCAGCCGGGCCCTGTGGCGTTTGCCGATGCGGACTACGTGGCCAACGTGCTCGAGACGGCGGGTTGGCTCGACGTCGACGTCGCTGCGCTCGATGTCGATCTGCGCTTCGGTATCGCCGGGAGCGATGGCGTCGAGGAGCGCCTCGCCGTGATCCTGTCCGGGTCGACGGGTCAGGCCGCCATCGCCCAGCTCCGCCCGGCACTCGGAGAAGCTGGGTGGGAGGCGTTGCTCGACGATGTGCGCGCCGAGGTCAGCACGGCGATGGTCGACGGCGCCGTGCAGTTCCCCGGGTGCATCTGGGTCGTGCGCGCCGCTGCGCCGTGAGGCGCTACCACACGATTGTCGCCGGCCTCGGGGCGATGGGGTCGGCGGCCGTGGCGTGCCTCGCCCGCCGCGGCGTGGACGTCGTTGGACTCGAACAGTTCGCAGCCCTGCACGACCGCGGCTCCAGCCACGGTGACTCGCGGATCGTGCGGATGGCCTATTTCGAGCATCCCGACTACGTGCCCCTACTGCGTCGCGCCTATGACGGCTGGGCAGCGCTGGAGCGCGACAGTGGTCGCCGGCTGATCACGTGGACCGGAGCGTTGATGATCGGTCGACCGGAGTCGACGGTCGTTGCCGGGACGCTGGAGAGCGTCAGGCGGTGGCAGCTGCCCCACGAACTGCTCGATGCCGGGGCGATGGCCGACCGGTTCGGTCAATTCCGCCTGGGCGACGATGACGTCGCCGTCTACGAGCGCGACGCAGGCGTCGTCGATCCGGAAGCCACGATCGCCATCCTCCACGAGCGGGCGCGACGTGCTGGGGCCGAGCTGCGCTTCGAGACGCCGATGGACGGCTGGACCGTCGGCGACGGTGGGGTGATGGTCGGTGTCGGCGGCGAGCGAGTCGCCGCTGATCACCTCGTGATCGGCGCTGGGCCCTGGGCCGGGGCGCTGCTCGGCGGGGCATTCCCGCTGACGCCCGTGCGGACGGTGACGTATCACTTCGAGCCGAGTGGCGATCGTGCGCAGTTCGCGCCGGACCGCTGTCCGGCATTCGTGTGGGAGCTGACCCCCGGCGACGCGCTGTACGGGCTCGCCGACGTCGGCCGCGGCGCTCCGAAGGTCGGCTTTCACCACCGTCGCTTCCCAATCGATCCGGACCACGTCGACCGCGACGCCACCTCGGAGGAGGTGGCCGCGATGCGCGCCGTCCTTGCCGAGCGGCTTCCGGCGTTGGCGACAAGGCAGCGTGGTCAGCGCCGCGTGCAGGTACACGATGACGCCCGATGAGCACTTCGTGATCGGCCACCTTCCCGGGACCGACGGCCGGGTCTCGGTCGCCGCCGGGTTCTCCGGTCACGGCTTCAAGTTCGTGCCCGTCGTCGGCGAGATCCTCGCCGACCTCGCCATCGACGGCGCCACCGACGCCCCGATCGCCCTCTTCGATCCGTCCCGTTTCAGGTGAGGCCGAGGTCGGCGATCGCCTGCTCGCGCATCACGAACTTCTGGACCTTGCCGGTGACGGTCATCGGGAACTCGTCGACGAAGCGCACGTAGCGGGGGATCTTGTAGTGGGCGATCTGGCCGGCGCAGAACTCGCGCAGCTCGTGCTCGTCGGCGGTCGTGTCGGGGCGCAGCTTGACCCACGCCATCAACTCCTCGCCATACTTCGGATCGGGCACGCCGATCACCTGGACATCGGCGACTGCGGGGTGCGTGTACAGGAACTCCTCGATCTCGCGCGGGTAGATGTTCTCGCCGCCGCGGATGACCATGTCCTTGATCCGCCCCACGATGTTGACGTAGCCGTCGTCGCCCATCACGGCGAGGTCGCCCGTGTGCATCCAGCCGTCGTCGTCGATCGCCGCGGCGGTCTGGGTGGGTTCGTTCCAGTAGCCCGTCATCACCGAGTAGCCGCGGGTGCAGAACTCGCCGATCTCACCCCGCGGCAACGTCTCCCCGCTTGCCGAGCTGGCGATGCGGATCTCGACATGCGGGTGGGCGCGGCCGACGGTCGCCGTGCGATGGTGCAGCGAGTCGTCGGGGAGCGTCTGCGTCGACACCGGGGACGTCTCGGTCATCCCGTAGCAGATCGTCACGTCCTCCATGTGCATGCGATCGACGCATGCCTTCATCACCTCCACCGGGCACGGCGATCCGGCCATCACGCCGGTGCGCAGTGACGTCAGGTCGTACTCCTCGAAGTCAGCGTGTCCGAGCTCGGCGATGAACATCGTGGGAACCCCGTACAGCGCCGTGCACCGCTCGGCGGCGACCGTTTCGAGGACGTGGACGGGATCGAAGGCGTCGCCGGGGATGACCATCGTCGCCCCGTGGGTGGTGCACCCCAAATTGCCCATGACCATGCCGAAGCAGTGGTAGAAGGGCACCGGGATGCACAGCCGATCGGCGCTGCTGAACCCCTGCAGGCGGGTGACGAAGTAGCCGTTGTTGAGGATGTTGCGGTGCGACAGCGTGGCGCCCTTGGGAAACCCGGTCGTGCCCGATGTGTACTGGATGTTGATCGGATCGTCCGGCGTCAGGCTCGCCGCCCGGTCGGCAACCGCCGCAGCGTCCGAGCCACCGGCGCCGGCGACGAGCTCGTCCCACTCGTCCTCCCAGAAGAACACCGCCCGCTCCAATGCCGGGACCTGTCCGTCGATCTGGTCGACCATCTCCATGTAGTCGGAGCTCTTGAACGACGGGGCGGCCACGAGCATGCGGCAACCGGACTGGTTGAGGGCGTAGGCCAGCTCGTGGGTGCGATACGCCGGGTTGATGTTGACGAGGATCACGCCGATGTTGGCGGTGGCGTACTGCAACAGGGTCCACTCTGCGTAGTTCGGGCTCCACAACCCGACCCGATCGCCGACTTCCAGGCCGAGCCCGAGGAGTCCGACGCTGAGCCGGTCGACGCGCTCGCCGAACTCGGCGTAGGTCCAACGGATGCCCTGATGGCGGGCGACGAGGGCGTCGTTGTCACGATGGGCGGCGATCGTCCGCCTGAGGTTGTCGCCGATCGTCTCATCGAGCAGCGCGACGTCGGTCGGTCCGCGGTCGACGGCGAGTTCGGCGGCCATGCCTTGATGTTCGCGCGTTCAGATCTCGGCGACGGCGTCGGGCGTCGCGGCGTTGACGACGAACGTCTTCCACGTGGACACGGCTGAGTCCGGCGTGGCCTCGTCGTCGACGGTGCGGAACTCGGCCATCCACGTCTCGGCGGTGATCGTGTGCCGGGTGTAGCCGCGATGGTCGAGTTCGACGTCGACCACGTCGGGGAATCCTGCGAGGGCGCCGGCGAGGTCGGCCGGTACGAGGCCGACGGAGGAGATCGACGTGCTCACGAACTCGATGCCGACGCCGGGGAGCCGGCCGACGGCCGCGAGGTGGATGTCGCCGGTGAGCACCACGGCGCGCGCCGCCTGCGCCGCCTGGAGCAAGAGGCGTTCCCGGGCGGCCGGATAGCCGTCCCACTGGTCGTAGTTGAGCACCGCCCCGTTGGGCAGCGTCACGTTGGTGAGCACGGTCTGTTGAGCGATCACCGGCCAGGTCGCCGTCGTCGCCGCGAGTTGTTCGCCGAGCCACTGTTCCTGCACGGAGCCGAGCATCGTCCTCGCCGGATCGAGCGTCTCGGGGCAGGCCGGATCGACGGAGAGCACGACATCTCCGCACGTCTGGTCGGAACGGAACTGCCGCCCGTCGAGCAACAGCAGATCGGCGAGCGAACCCCAGCTGACCGTGCGATAGATGATCGTGTCGTCGGTGTCGGTGGGCCGAGGGATGCGCACGGGCATGTGCTCCCACCATGCCTGGTAGGCGGCAAGCCGACGGGCCACGAAGTCGTCCTGCGGCGCGACGTCCTCGGAGGTCGAGGCGGCGTAGTTGTTCTCGACCTCGTGGTCGTCCCAGATCACCAGCCAAGGACACACCCCACGCGCCGACTGCAGCTGGAGGTCGGACAGATACAGGGCGTAACGCTCGCGGTAGTCGTCGATGGTGAACGTTTCGCCACTGCCGTGGCTACGCACGACGTCACCGCCGACGTTCTGGCCGCCGTACTCGTAGATGAAGTCGCCGAGGAAGACGACGACGTCGGGCGCCCACGCCGCGAGGTCGGCGTACGCCGTGTAGTACCCGGTCTCATAGTGCTGGCAGCTCGTCGTGGCGATGCGGAGTTGGCCCGGGTCGCTCGGTGTCGGGGCCACGCGACCTACCGGGCTCGTCCAGTCGCCGCATCGGAAACGGAAGAACGCTGGGCCGGCGAGGTCGATGACGGCATGCACGCTGTGCGCCTCGTCGGCTCGGGCCATCGCTTCGCCCCAGACGACGACCGACCTGAACGACTCGTCGTCGGAGAGCTCCCACGTGACGGTGAGGTCACCGCCGCCGAGCGCGGAACCGTCCGGCTGGGTGAGCCGGGTCCAGAGCACCGCCGATCGAGCGTCGGGATCGCCGGCGCACACGCCGAGGGTGAACGGGTTGGCCGTCGGTGCCACAGCGGTGCGACCGCCGAGCCGCGGCATGATCGCGGCTGCGGCGCCGATCGCCAGCAGCTGGCGGCGCGAGAGTGACTGCACTGCGTGCATTTAAATGCGTTCCGGGGCCACGCAGGCCGTCTGATCCGTCGCCGCAGCGCCCCAGTACATTTCAGGCGATGAGTGACATCACGCGTGTCGGGGTTGTCGGCAGCGGCCTGATGGGCTCGGGCATCGCCGAGGTCTGCGCCCGTGCGGGACTCGACGTCGTCGTCACCGAGGTCGACGCCGCCGCCGCCGAGGGTGGCCAGCGACGCCTCGCCAAGTCGCTCGACCGAGCGGTGTCGTCTGGCAAGCTCGCCGAGGACGAGCGCGACGCGGCACTGGCGCGAATCGCGTTCGTCACCGATATCGGCGATCTCGCCGACCGTCAGCTCGTCGTCGAGGCGGTCGTCGAGGACGAACAGAGCAAGGTCGACGTGTTCCGCCGCCTCGACAAGGTCGTCGAGGCGGGCAACGCCGTGTTGGCCAGCAACACCAGCTCGATCCCGATCATGAAGCTGGGGATCGCCACGGAGCGTCCCGAGCAGGTGATCGGCATCCACTTCTTCAACCCGGTTCCGGTGCTCCGCCTCGTCGAGCTGGTGGTCAGTTTGATGACTTCGCCCGCCACGATTGCCACGGCGGACGACTTCGCCACCAACGTGTTGCACAAGCGCGTGATCCGCAGCCAGGACCGTGCCGGTTTCGTCGTCAACGCCTTGCTGATCCCGTACCTGCTGTCGGCGATCCGCATGATGGAGTCGGGATTCGCCACGGCAGACGACATCGACACCGGGATGGTCGAGGGGTGTAACCATCCGATGGGACCGCTGCACCTCGCCGACCTGATCGGCCTGGACACGACGCTCGCCGTCGCCCAGAGCCTCTACGACGAGTTCAAGGAACCGCTCTACGCGCCACCACCGATGCTGTCGCGGATGGTCGAGGCCGGCCTCCTCGGACGCAAGACAGGACGTGGGTTCTACGACTATGGGAAATGAATCGAGACCGCGCGTCCTGGTCGCCAAGGTCGGCCTCGACGGCCACGACCGAGGTGTCAAGGTCGTCGCCCGGATCCTGCGCGACGCCGGGTTCGAGGTGATCTACACGGGCTTGTTCCAGACCCCGGAGACCGTCGCCGCCGCCGCCGTCGACGAGGACGTCGATGCCATCGGGCTGTCGATGCTGTCGGGCGCCCACATGACCCTCGCACCGCTGGTCGTCGAGAAGCTTCGCGAGCTCGGCGTCGAGATCCCCGTGGTGGTCGGCGGCATCGTGCCCGAGGGCGATGTCCCGCGGCTCATCGAAGCGGGGGTCGCCGGCGTGCTGACGCCGGGGGCGTCGGGCGACGAGGTCGTCGCCGCCGTCCGCGACGCCATCGACGCTCACGCCGGCTGACCCGTCGGTCGCTCGTGATGGATCGCGTCGAACGCCTCACCGTCCATTGCGTTCCCCGGCCACGCAGGCCGTTGTTGGACGCTCCCTCGCTGGCGCTCGGTCGCTCGTGATGGATCGCGTCGAACGCCTCACCGTCCATTGCGTTCCCCGGCCACGCAGGCCGTTGTTGGACGCTCCCTCGCTGGCGCTCGGTCGCTCGTGATGGATCGCGTCGAACGCCTCACCAACTTGCTGGCGTTGCTGTTGGAGACGCCGCGGCCGCTGACGCTCGTCGAGATCGCCGGCGAGATGGAGGGGCAGTACCCGACGGCGAAGCCGACGCTGCGGGCGGCCTTCGAGCGTGACAAGGCCGCCTTGCGCGAGATCGGCGTGCCGATCGAGACCGAGGTGCTCACCGGCTCGCGGGCCGGCGAGTCGGGATACCGCATCGATCGAGCGCGCTACGAGCTCGCCGATCTCGACCTCGAAGCAGATGAGCGACGTGCGCTGCAACTCGCTCTGGCCGCCGTCCGATCGTCGTCTGGAAGCGCGATCACGGCCGGCGAACAGGCGCTCTGGAAGCTCGGCGGTGCACAGCTCGACGCCGGTCCGGCGGTGACGGCGAACGTGCCCGAGCTACCCGCTCTCCCGACCCTCCGTCACGCCGCAGCGCGCCGGACCGTCGTCACGTTCATCTATCGCCAACGCCAGCGGCGCGTCGACCCGTACGGATTGATGCTGCGCGACGGCTTCTGGTACGTGCTCGGGCGCGACCACGGTCACGACGAGCTGCGTACCTATCGGGTCGACCGGATCGAGGGCGACGTCCAGATCGTCGGCGACGATGGCGCCTTCCAACGTCCTGTGGGGTTCGATCCGCGCGACGTGTTCCCGGCCGACGCCAAGCAGTTCGGCGTCGCCGGCGACAAGCCGGTGACCGCCCGAGTGCGCATCGCGCCAGAGCGGGCCGCCCTCGTCGAGCGGGAGGTCGGCAGCGACCGGGTCGTGGCCCGGCGCCGCAACGGGTCGATCGAGGTCACCGTGCCGGCCAGCAACGCCGGTGCCTTCGCATCGTGGGTGCTCGGGCTCGCCGAGCACGCCGAGGTGTTGTCGCCGAAGCCGGTGCGCGAGTCGCTGATCGCCCGGCTCGAGGTGCTGGCGCGCTCTCCTCGGCGGCGGCGGAGGACACGGTGAGTCCGGGGCCACGGCGCAGCGAACGTGCTGCAGAGTCTCGCCTCAGCCGCCTGCTCGTGATCCTGCCTTGGTTGATGGAGCGGCGCGAAGTGCCGCTCTCCGAGCTTGCCGCGACGTTCAAGATGACGACCGAAGAGGTTGCCGCGGAGCTCGAGCTGGCGGCGATGTGTGGCGTACCGCCGTTCGTCGACGAGCTGATCGATGTGTTCATCGACGGCGAGACGGTGTTCGTCGGCGTTCCCCGGCTATTCACCAAGCCACTGCGTTTGACGGCGCCAGAAGGCTTTGCCCTCGTCGCTGCCGGGCGGGCGGCGATGCAACTGCCGGGCGCCGATCCGCAGAGCGCCCTCGGCCGCGGGTTGAAGAAGTTGGCGACAGCACTCGGCGAGGACGCAGACGACACCGCTCTCGTTGTCGATCTCGCGGCGACGCCGATGGTCGATGAGTTCGTCGAGGCGACCAAGCGTGTCGAGCGCTTGCGGATGCGGTACTGGACGGCGTCGCGCGACGAGATCACCGAGCGCCAGCTCACCCCTCGACGTGTGTTCCACGAACGCGGCGAGTGGTACGTGGCGGGCGACGATCACCGATCCGGCGAGTACCGGACATTTCGGGTCGACCGTGTCGAGTCGATCGAACGGACCGGCGAGTTCGACGATCCGGTGGAGGACGCCGACGTTCCCGACTCGTCGGTCTCGTGGTCGGCCGACGGTTCGCTGCCCCGCGTCACCGTGCGCCTGCAACCGGCAGCGCGCTGGGTTGTCGAGGAGAATCCGGTGGACTCCGTGAATGATCTCGGAGGCGGGCGCCTCGAGGCTCGTCTTGCCGTCGTCAGCGAGCGCTGGCTCGAACGCTTGCTGCTGCGCGCCGGGACCGACGCAGAGGTCGTCGAGCCGGAGAACTGGCGAGATCTCGGGTCCCGCGCCGCGCAGCGGGTTCTCGCGCGCTATCGCTGATCTGCGACAGCCAGTCGGTGGGCGCGCAGGAGGTGGGGGAGCACCGCAGCCGTCGCCGTGGCGTCGGCGAGCGCGTCGTGGTGGTCGGTCAGGGTGACCCCGTAGCGGGCGCACACCTCCGCCAGCCCGTGGGTGAGCAGGCGATCGGGGTCGAGTCGGCGGGAGAGGTCGAGGGTGCACACCCGCCGCTCGATGACGAGGTCGATGCCCGAGCGCGCTGCCGCACGCTCGATGAACTCGGCGTCGAAGTCGGCGTTGTGGGCGGTGAACACGGTGCCGTCGAGCCGGCCGGCGAGCTCGACGAGGGCGGCGCGCAGCGTTGGCGCCTTGCGCAGCCGACGGCGGGAGATACCGTGAATGTGCCGGGGGCCGACGCGCTGCCACCAGTGGCGGAGGCGGACGAGGGTGGTCCACTGGTCGATGACGGTGCCGTCGGCATCGACGGTCACCACGGCAAGTTGCAGCAGGTGGTCACGCTTCGGCCGGAGCCCTGACGTCTCGACGTCGACCACCGCGTAGCGGGCCGCGTCGGCCGGCATGGGCTCCCGCATCATCGCCATGGATTGAACCTACATGGAGGGTGTCATCGTCCCGGGCGCGTTCAGAGCAGTTCGGCGGCGAGGCTGGCGACGTCGCTGCGCTCGCACGCCGTCATCGTGATGTGGCCGAAGCACGGTTGGCCGCGAAATGCCTGGGTGAGCACGGCGAGGGCGTTGTTCGACTCGCCGAGGTAGGGGGCGTCGATCTGGCTGGTGTCGCCGGTGAACACCACCTTGGAGTGTTCTCCAACCCTTGTCAGGATGGTCTTCAGCGTCGTCGGCTCGAGGTTCTGGGCCTCGTCGATGACGACGATCTGGCGTTGCAGCGATCGGCCGCGCAGGAACGTCACCGATTCCAGCGAAAGCTGGCCGCGGCTCGTCAGTTCCTCGACGAGCCGTCGAGCGTCGCTGCTCGATCGGTGATCGGTGAGGGCGACGACGGCGTCGTGGATCGCCGACATCCACGGATCAAGTTTCTCGTCGAGGCCGCCGGGGAGGTAGCCGACATCGGCCCGCCCCACGGGAACGAGCGGGCGATAGACGGCCAGGCGCTCGTACCGGCTGGTCTCGACGACCTGCTCGAAACCCGCAGCGATCGCCAGCACGGTCTTGCCGGTGCCGGCCCGCCCGTCGAGGGCGACGACTTCGATCGCCGGGTCGAGCAGCAACTCGAGGGCGAAGCGTTGCTCCTTGGAGCGGGCCCGCAACCCCCACGCCTCGGGAGCGCTGTGGGAGAGCAGGACGAGGTCGTCGCCGACGCGGCGAGCGAGCGCCGACTGCGAGCCGGCACGCAGCACAGCGAACTCGTTGTCGACGATCACGTCGACGCCGTCGATGTCGATGGCGGCCACAGACCCCTCGCGGTACAGGCGATCGACGGTGCCACTGTCGATCTCGAACGAAGCCCAGCCATCGATGACGTTGTGCTCGCTTCTGGCGGTGCGCCGATGCTCGGCGGCGACCACGCCGAGGTGGGCGGCCTTGATCCGCAGGGCGGCGTCGTTCGACAACATCGTCGTCGGGCCCCGCTCGGCCTGACCGAGGGCGGCGCCGATGATGCGGTTGTCCGGGTTCGCAGGGTCCAGCCCGTGCTCGACGAGGCGGTGCTTCTGGACGCTGTTGATCTCGATCTGCAGCGTGCACGATCCGATCGGCATCGGCTCGGCAAGCGTCCCGCCGTTGCGGACGCGCAGGTCCTCGATCGCCCGCAACGCGGCGCGTGCCGACCTGCCGACGTCGTCGAGCCGGTTCTTGAGGCCGTCGAGCTCCTCGATCACGGTGAGTGGCACGACGAGGTCGACATCGGTGAACGTGCCGATGCACGTGGGATCGGCAATCAGCACGGACGTGTCGAGGACGGTTCGCCGCCTGAGGGCGGTCGCCGTCTCCGGGACGGAGTGAGAGAGTTTCGCCGTGGACAACAAGTCGGGGTGAGTTGTAGCGCAGCGCGCCGTCGCGTTGGTGGATGGGCCGCCGGAACAGGGACGCGACTACAACTACGGGATGGCTGGGTCGGGATGTGTGTTCTGCGCGATCATCGCCGGCGACGAGCCGGCCGACGTAGTGCTCGAACGCGATGCAGCGATCGGCTTCCTCGATCGGACCCCGCTGTTCAGGGGGCACGTCCTCGTCGTCCCTCGTGCGCACGTCGTCACGCTCCCCGAATTGGCCGATGTCGGGCCGTTCTTCGAAGCCGTACAACTCGTCGCCGCGGCGATCCCGGTCGCGCTCGGCGCCCAGGGAACGTTCGTGGCGATCAACAACGTCGTCAGTCAGAGCGTCCCGCATCTTCATGCCCACGTCGTGCCACGGACTCGCGGTGACGGGTTGCGGGGGTTCTTCTGGCCACGCTCGAAGTACGCGCCGGGCGAAGCAGAGGTGATCGCCGACCGTTTGCGCGCGGCACTGCCCTGAGCCATCGTTGCAGTTGCAACGAGCTGAGTGCTTGCGATTCGCGACTTCCTGCGTTGTCATATCAGTCGCCGTTCAATCGCGGCGCGCAACACTCTCAAACCCAAGGGGACGAGTAACGATGGTTCTGAAGAAGACCGCAGCCCGCAAGGCTCCCGCCAAGAAGGCCCCCGCCAAGAAGGCTCCAGCGAAGAAGACGGCCGCCAAGAAGGCTCCCGCCAAGAAGGCGCCGGCGAAGAAGGCTCCAGCGAAGAAGACGGCAGCCAGGAAGGCGCCGGCCAAGAAGGCGCCGGCGAAGAAGGCGCCGGCGCGGAAGACGGCGGCCAAGAAGGCTCCCGCCAAGAAGACGGCAGCGAGGAAGGCTCCGCAAGAAGACGACGGCAGGAGGTCCGAAGAAGACGACGGCGAGGACGACCACGGCGCGCAAGACGGCCGCCCGTAAGTAACCGCAGTCGACGGTCCTCAGCCCGGAATCATCCGGGCTGAGGCGACATAGGCCTGCATCAACTCGCGCAACCGTGACGGCGGGTCGCCGTACTGAGCCACGATCGACCTCGTCATGTGGCTGTGGTCGGCGAACCCGCTGGCAACCGCGATCGTGGCGAGGTCACGCTCGCCGTTGTTGAGCCGCCGCAACGCGTCGTGGATGCGCAGCCGCTTGCGGTACTGCGGAATGGTCATCCCCGTGATCTCGTGAAACACCCGCGAGAGGTGGAACGGCGAGCATCCGATCGTGCGGCCGATCTGGACGAGGCCGAGTTTGCGTTCCGGGGGGTGCAGCAGCTCGCACGCTTCGGCGACGAGACGTCGCCGCGACTCGCCGGTGGTCCGCCGCGAGTAGGAACTGATGCCGGCGTGATGCTGCTCGACGGCGGCCTTGAGCAGGTTGAGCGCCAACGTCTCGAGGGTGATGTCGTCGGCCCCCGAGGCCTGGGCGCGGACGAGCCGAAGATGGGTGAGCGTCATCTCCGAGGTGACCGTGAAGGTCGGCACGGTGGCGATCTCATCGAAGAAGCCTGGGCAGATCGCCGGATCGATGCCGAGGAAGGTCACAGATCCCGGTCCTCCGACGAAGTGCTCGACGCCTACCTCGTCGCCGGAAAAGCGGAGGAATCCCGTGTTCGAGTCGACGACCTGGTCGTTCCCGCGCACGCGGCGGCGATAGGCGCCCTGGGAGGAGATCCCGAGCCCGTAGCCCTCGTTGAGCGCGTAGTGCCAGGCCGATGGATCGAGGTCGTTCTCCTCGTTGATCAGCAGCACGCCATCGCCGGCCCAGGTCTGATACTGGCGCACCCAGCCGTGCTCGTCCTCGTGGTACCAGACGTCGTCGGCCATCACGGCGCTCGCCTCCGGTTCGGCAGCGGATCGTTCATCGATCTCAGCGTCGGGGGCGAGCGTCATCTGATCTCCACCATCCATCTTGGCAGCCCGACCTGAGCGCGTCACCCGATATCTGGGGAAGATGCGTGTC
Source organism: Ilumatobacteraceae bacterium (assembly GCA_963772825.1). GTDB lineage: Bacteria > Actinomycetota > Acidimicrobiia > Acidimicrobiales > Ilumatobacteraceae > Desertimonas. The sequence goes on from CAVYYX010000012.1 coordinate 237,975, forward strand.
ACCGACCGTTGTGGGAAAGAATCGTCGCAGACCCTGACACGAATCTTCCCGGGATCGGGATCAGGCGATGAGGTGTGGCGCCCACCGCTCGAGGTTGGCGCGCACCCGGTTGGCGACGCGCTCTGGCTGGCGGGCGAGCTGACGGTACGTGAAGTGCACGACGACGAACCCGGCCGCCGTGACGGCCGAGTTGCGCACGCGGTCGAACTCGAACTGGTTGCGGTTGCGGCCGTGCGTCTCCCACCCGTCGCACTCCAACACGATGACCGTCCCCGGAAAATGGAAGTCGACCTCGTAGCCGGCGACGATGGCGTGGAACTGGGCGAAGGGCAGGCCAAATCGCCTCAACACCCGTCGCATCATCGGCTCGAGAATGCTGTCCACGGGTTTGCCGTCGAGTTCCCAATCATCGAGCGCGGCGCGCAGCGCAGGTACGCCGGGCCGGCCCCGGCGGGCGTGGACGTCGACCGCCGCGCGAAGTGCCCGCGGTGAAGCGAGGCCCGCCGCGACGACGTGGCCGACCGCCGAGTTGACCGAGGGCTCGTCGACGGCGCCGAGGTCACAACACCATCGCAGGATGTTGCTCGTCGAGATGTTCGACCTGAGCACCGGCGAGAGGTCCTTGCGGTCCCGAGGGCGGTGGATGATCGCGCCTTCGACGACGGGGCGGCGACACCGGTCGTCGACGATGATGTCCACCGGTTCGTCGTCGCCTCGAGGTACGCCGAACAGGTAGGCCGCCGACCGGTGCGAGGCCATCGCTCCACGCCCTGCGGCCAGGACGGCGGCGGCGATCCGCTGTTCATGGGTCCGTGCGCTGCCGACCAGGCGGGCGACACCCGGGTGGAGGTACTCGATGTCGCCCCGGCGCAGTGATCGGTACCAGTCCGATGCGGAGACCCCGGCCCGGAGCACGCGTGGCAGGGTCACGATCCCGTGATGCTCGGTGGCGAAGTTGTCGAAAAGTGCGAGCCTCATACCCCGCCTGGGTGTTCCGGATCACCCCGAGCGGAAGCTTCCAGGGGGGTCAGAGGTCGATCATCAGGGCGAAGACCTCGGCAGCGGGGAGCTTCCAGGGGGCGCCCAGCTCGGCGAGGCGGTCACGGATGCGAGTGCGAAAGGCGTCGAGCAGTTCGGGGTCGCCGAGCTTGGCGTGCATCGTCGATTCGAACTGGCTCTCGTGGGCGAGCAGGGCATCGAGCTTGCGCTCGACGGTCGTCGTCACGTCCTCGGCGTGGTTGGGGAGGTCGGCCTCGAACAGCAAGAGGGCCGACGGGCGGAACGCGACGAGCCCGAGGTCACGGTGGAAGTGCGGGTCGCGGGCGCCGACGATCGCGTCACAGACGAGTTGTCCGGCGACTCGGTGGTCAGGGTGCAGGCGATAGCGCTTCCACGGATCGTGGCCGAGCACGACGTCGGGCCGCAGGCGACGAATCGCCCGCACGACCTCGGACCGAGTGGCGGCGTCGTTCTCCAGTTCGCCGTCGACCCGATCGAGGAAGATCACCTCGCCGGCGCGCGCCCCGGCGATGCGCCGCGCCGCCTCGCGCTGCTCCTCCCGGCGTCGCACGACGAGCGCCACCGTGTCGGCATCGGGATCCCACGTGCCCTTGGAGCCATCCGTGCAGACGAGGTGGTGCACGACGCACCCCCTGTCAGCCCACTTGGCGAGGGTCGCGCCGGCTCCGAACTCGATGTCGTCGGGATGGGCGCCGACCGCCAGAGCGCTCGCCGGAACGTCGAGATCGATCGTCGTCGTCGGCGCCAGCGCCGCGGCGTCTCGGGACTCCTGGGCGCCGCCCAGACCCGGGCTGCTCAGCGCCGGCTGGCCAGGATCGTTCGCAACCATCCGGGTAGTTCCGTCTGTAGGGCCGGATGGGACAGATCGTCCGGCGTGTCCACGTCGAGAGCCAGCCGAGGGTCGCGGCGCACTTCGACGGCGAGGGGCGCGCCGCCGGCCGCCGCCAACGCTTGGCCGAGATGGGCGTCGAACGACCCGGGGCCATAGCTGATGGCGATCCGCGCCTCGACCGGCAGGCAGAGCACGTTGGTGCCCGTGCCGCGGCGATCGGGGACGAGGGTGATCGTCCGCTCCGCCGCCAGACCCGTCAACTGGCCCGCCAACGGCAGGTCGCTGTGGGCGATCACCAAGTGGTCGAAGCCCTTGCCGGAGATCGTCATCCGGCTCGACTCGACCGCCCCGTTGAGCCCGAGTCCGGGCGTCCACAGCACCTCGGCGCCGGCGGCGTCGGCCCACGCCGCGACCGCTTCGTCCTCGCAGGCGACGAACACGGGCGCCGGACGTGCCGCGGCGACCACGCGGCCGGCGAGCCATTGGGCGAGGGCGACGCGCTGGTCGTCGTCGAGCAACCCGGCGAGGCGCCGCTTGGCGAGGCGGAAGCGCTTCACCGGGATCAACACCGCGACGTCGACGCAACGCGTTCCCCGGCCACGCAGGCCGTTACTGGACGCTCCCTCGCTGGCGCTCGGTCGCTCGCATCCGAGGACGCGTCCCTGGTTCACGCCGTGAGGATACGTGGCAGCGCTCGTACGCTCGCTGGTCGTGTCGACGACCGGCGTGGTGGGCCAGCGATGGCGGGCGAACGTCACGCCCGCCGGCTTCGTCGAGCCACACGACGGCTCTGCCGTGCTCGGGTGGTACATCGCCGCCACCGACCGCTGGCACGATCCGCGCAGCGCCGCCGCCCTGCGTCACCGCCGCGTCGCCGGGACGGCGGTCTTCGAGACCAAGCTGCGCATCCCCGGGGGTGACGCCATCCAGCGTGTGTGGTCGGTCGCCGACCACGGCGGGTACACGCTGATTTCGGTCGACAACGACTCGCCATCGCCGATCGCCGTCGCCTTCACGCGCCGCGACCTGGCGACCGACCGGCCGATCGCCGCCGTCCCGATCGAGGGCATCAGCCTGCCCGACGAGGCGGTGGTGTTGCCCATCAGCCATCGAGCCGGGATCACCGTCGCCGTCGCCCACGGCAAGCGTGGACCCTCTTCGTTGCCGACCGGACTGCCGACGGCCGACGCCGTGGTCCGCGGCTGGCAGGCGCGGACCGACGCGGCCAGCCGCCTCGACCTGCCCGACCCGACGCTCGTCGAAGCCGTGCGCGCCGCCCGTTGCGAGGTCTTGCTGGGCGGGATCGTCGACCAGTGCGGCTGACCCGGAACGCCACCTCCTCGCGATCGGCGAGCTCGTCCGCCTCGGCGATCTGGACTCCCGCGGGGCCGCAGAGGCAGCGCCGAGCATCGCCGCAGCCGTCACCTCGACGGTCCGTCGCCGTCGACGCCTGGCGGCGGCAGCACTCGAGGCGGCAGCCGTCGCCCTCGCCAGGGCGGGGGAGCGCCGGGCGCTCTCCGACCTCGCCAAGCTTCGCCGGCAGTTGCCCGACGACGACATCACCACCGCCTCGTCCCCCGCCGAGATGGGCGCCGACATCGCTGTCGTGCCGCTCGTGGAACGTCGCCTGGTGACCGGGTCGGTGCTGTTCCCAGGCGGCATTCCCTACGGATGGCGTGGTCGAGACTTCGAGGCCCACCGCCTCGTCGCCGGGCCGGCATCGAGGCTCTCGTTGGCGATCCGCTGGCACGGAGCCAACGCCGCGATGTTGTGGGAAGTCGATGGCGAACCCGTCACGCTCTCGGCGGCGCTGGACGCGTCGCCATGGTCAACTGACCTCCGACGTGGCGAGACGCTGTGGCGGCTTCCCGAGCCCGCCGGTGCGTGACCGCTGTCCCAGGCGCGGCGTGGACGTACACTTTGCGAACGGGCGACGACGACGCAGCCGACTCGCAAGCGGGATCCTCTGGGAAGGCGACGGTAGCCACGGGGTCGAGCGCGTCCCTGGTCGGTCGCCAGCGCGAGCTGAACGTCGTTGATCTCCGGTCTCGACATCGCCGCCGCACGGCAACGGACAGCTCTTCCTCCTCGAGGGTGAACCGGGGATCGGCAAGACACACCTCGCCCGGGCGATCAGCGAGGAGGCCCAGGCACGCGGTTCGGCGGTCGTCTGGGGCCGCTGCTGGGAGGAGGGCGGGGCGCCGGCGTACTGGCCGTGGACCCAAGTTCTGCGCGCCGTGTTGCGCCGGCGTGGACCCCTGGCCGGGCAAGACGTCGACGTCACGAGATGGCGGCGCCTCGTCTCGATCGTTCCCGAGGTCGACGAGCTGATCCGAGGTGATCGTGTCGGCGACGACGAGCGACGCCCCGCCGGTTCAATTCGCGCTGTTTGACGCGGTGGCGACACTGCTCGACGAGTCTGTCGACGCCCCCGCACTGGTCGTCGTGCTCGATGACTTGCATGCCGCGGACCAGGACTCGCTGCGTTTGCTGCAGTTCGTCGCTCGCGATCTCGCCCAGCGCCGACTGTTGATGGTCGGCACCTACCGCGGCGATGACGCCGCCCGCAACGGGACCGACGTGGTGCTCACCAAGCTCGCCAGAGAAGGCCGCGTCCTGCCGTTGCGCGGGCTCACCGAGTCTCAGGTCGGCACGTTGGTGCACCAGATCGCTGGCGAGCCGGCCAACGACTCGGTGGTCCGCAGTGTGCATCGGGCGACCAACGGCAATCCGCTCTACGTCGATTCGATCGCCCACCTCCTCGTCGCCGAGGAGCAATTGAACCCCGTCGAGGCGGTCACGGGGGAGCCGGGTTCCGTTGGCTCACTGCCGCTGCCGCTGAGCATCCGCGCGGCGACCCGATCTCGTCTCACCTACCTCGACGACGAGTCGCGGTCGGTGCTACGGGTGGCCGCCGTGGTCGGCAGGACGTTCGCCCTGCCGGTCCTCGGGATGGTCGTCGACCGGACCCAGCATCTGCTCCTCGACGTGCTCGACGAGGCGGTCAACCGCGGAACGATCCGCGCCAGCACCACCGTCGCCAACGCGTTCACCTTCGAGCACATGCTCGTGCGCGATGCGCTGTACCGCGAGCTCGAACCGAGCCGGCGGGCGGAGCTGCACTGGCGGGTCGGCACCGCTCTCGAGCAGGTTCACCGCGGCGACCTCGACCCGCACCTCGCCGAGCTCGCCCACCACTTCCTGCTGGCGGTCGGGCCGGGCCGTGCCGCCGGCCGGGCGATCGACTACTCGAGTCGGGCCGGTCAACGGGCGATGGCCCAGACCGCCTACGACGAGGCCGCCACGCACTTCCGTCGAGCGCTCGACACGCTCGTGTCCTCAGGGTCGAGCGATCCGGTGCGGCGCTGCGACCTCTTGCTCGCCCTTGGCGCGGCACGGACGCGAAGCGGCGACACGGGATCGGGACGGGCCACGTACCTCGAAGCGGGAGAGCTGGCCCGCCACGCCGGGCTCAGCGACCGGTTGTCCAGTGCGGCGATCGGCTACGCAGGGATCACCGGCTATCACTTCAGCGGCCGGCGCGACGAGACACTTGTCGCCCTTCTCGAAGAGGCCCTCGGCGCCCTCCCGGCCGGCGACTCGAAGGTCCGGGCTCGCCTGCTGGCGCGCCTGTCCGTCGCCCTCTACTGGTCCGACCTCGACGGCCGTCGCTTCGAGCTCAGCGAGGAAGCCGTGGCGATGGCTCGACGGCTGGGCGATCCGTCGACGCTGGCGATGGCGATCCACAGTCGCCGCTACGCCCAATGGGGCCCGGACAACTTCGAGCAGCGCCTCGCAGACGCCACCCAGAGCCGGGACCTGGCGTTCGAGGCGAACGAGCTCGAGATCGCCGTCTCGGCGAGCCGCTGGCGGTTCACCGATCTCCTCGAGGACGGCGACGTGGCCGCCGCCGACCGCGAGCTCGACTCCCATGCCGAGCTGGCCGAGCGCCTCCACCAGCCCTTCCTCCTCGCCCACACCACGCAGTTCCGCGCCTTGCGGGCCAACATGCAAGGTCGCTTCCGTGACGGTGAGGCGCTCGCCGCCGATGCCCGATCGCAGGCCCACCGAGCTGGCAACCCGCTCGCCGGAGCGGTGTACGGCTCGCAGATGTTTCCGGTCTGGTGGCAGTGCGCCGACAACGAGCAGCTCGACGCCTTCTTGCGCACCGCAGTGCGTTCGGCCCCGCCACACGCCGCGACGACGAGTGCGATGGCGCTGATCCACGCCGCGCTGGGTGAGCGAGAGACCGCCGCAGCGCTGGTCGAACAGCTCGCCGCTCCGGGCTTGCGCAAGCTCCGCCACGACATGCTCTTCCTACCCAGTCTCACCTTCCTGACGCTCGCGTGCGCTGATCTCGACGACTCGACGCACGCCGAGGAGATCTACGACCTGTTGCGGCCCTACACCGGCCGAGTGGTCGTGGTCGGAGCCCCGGCCAACGCCTGCTGGGGTCCCGTCGACCACTATCTCGGCGTCCTCGCCACCCTCTGTCACCGCCCCGAGTGGGCCGTGGACCACTTCGAGTCGGCGCTCACGGCAGCTGCCAGGCTGGGCACACCGGCACTGCTCGCCGAGACGAGGTTGGAGTTCGCCAACGTGCTCCTGGCGATCGACATCGGCTACCGCGACCGGGCGACCACGTTGCTCGACGCGGCTCGCCGTTCGGCGTCGGCACTCGGGCTGCAACGAATGATCGACCGGCTCGCGGCCGCCACTTCGGTCGGGGATCGGGCCGTCGGAACGCCGGCCCCGTCGTCGACGAACCACGCCGCCGGCACGCCGCGTTGCTCACTGCGCCGGGACGGCGAGTTCTGGACCGTCGTGACGCCGGGTGGCAGCACCCATGTGCGCGATGCCAAGGGCGTCCAACACCTCGCCACGTTGCTCGCTCAGCCAGGGCGGCCGGTCCACGTTCTCGACCTCGCTGGGGGAAGGGCGGACCACGGACTACCCACACGACCGGACCTGTCCGACCTCCACGACGACGGCGCCGGGTTCGTAGATGGCTTCGGCGACGCGGGCGCCGTGCTCGATGACACCGCCAAAGAGGCCTATCGACAACGGCTTGCCGAGCTCGACGAGCTGATCGCCGAGGCACAGCGATTCAACGACATCGAGCGGGCTTCGCAGCTCGGTGTAGAGCGTGATCTGCTCGTCGAGCAGCTCACCCAGGCGGTCGGTCTCGGTGGCCGAGATCGCCGCGCGGTTTCGGTGAGCGAACGGGCGAGGGTCAACGTCACGCGAGCGATTCGCAGCGCGATCCGGCGGATCGGTGAGGTCGATCGTGACGCAGGTCACTATCTCGAGTCCACCGTGGTGACCGGAACGTATTGCCTCTTCGATCCTCAACGTTCCAGCTAGCGGCACCTGTCCCGGGAACTGCTTGACAGATTGTTCAATCGCGCTGAACAGCCCGTTCCGTGAATCTTCACGCCTACTCCGTGAGGCGTTCGGTGCCATGCCGGCGGAGACGCCCGTGCAGGGCCGTGAGGAGGTACCAGTCGTGGAAGATGTCGCCAGGACGTCGGAGTCCGCGGTCGATCGACGTCATCCGATCGACCGGGTGATCGCCAAGTCGGCACGGTGTGCCGATCCCCGGGCCACCTACACCCCGTTGTTCTTCTCCGAGAACCCGGCTGACGCGGCTCGGGCGAAGGCCATCTGCGCCCGCTGCACCGTGCGCCAACTGTGCCTCGGCCGGGCCATCCAACGCGCCGAGCCCTTCGGTGTGTGGGGAGGCGAGTTCCTCGTCGAGGGACAGGTCGTCGCCGTCCGACGGGGACGCGGCCGCCCGCGCAAGGTCCCTGCATCGACGATCGTCGACGAGATCACCGGAGAAACCTCGGCAGAACCCGCCGTCGCTTAGTTTCGACCTCACTCGCTCGCTTCGCTCGCTCCGTTCGGTCGAGCTCGTGGAGCCGGCTGCGCCGGCACCGAAATCCTCTCTGCTGGACGACCGGCAAGCCGGATCGACCAGCGGTCGGGGGCTCCGGCGGAGCCTCTGCCCCCCGAACCCCCCGCCGACGGAGCGAGCGAGCGAAGCGAGCGAGTGAAATCGAAACTTCAGATTGCGTCGGCGACGCATTGCACGAACGTCACCCGGCCCTCGGCGAGGTTTCGGGCGAGGGCCTCGGTCTGCTCGGCTAGGTCGGGCATGACGAGATGGATGCCCAGCCCGTTGATCCGATCCGTCGTGCCAGCGAGCGCTGCCACGTAGTCGGCGACCGCGTCCGTGACGTCGTCCCACAGCCGGATGGCGAATCCCGCCTCCGTGAGGAAGTGGCGAGTCTCCTCGGCGGTTGCGAGCACGCTCGGAGTGTCGCCGTCGGCCCACGGCACGGGGAGGACGGCGGGCTGCTGCCGACCGGCCAGCAGGTCGAAGAACGCCAGCCGGCCGCCGGTGACGAGGACCCGTCGCATCTCGGCGTACATCTGTGCCTTGCGGGCGATGTTCATCGAGGCGTGTTGCGTCCAGGCGACGGTGAACTCGGCGTCGTCGCACGGCAACGAGATCGCGTCGCCCGTGCGGATCTCGATGAGATCGTCGAGCCCGCTGCGTCGGTTGAGGTCGGCGGCGACCTCGCAGAAGGCAGCCGCCACGTCGACGCCGACGAGCTGGCAGCCGAACTGGGTCGCCAAGGTGCGAACCGGGCCGCCGATGCCGCATCCGACATCGAGCACGACATCGTCGGCGGCGATGCCCGCGGCGGCCGCCAAACGGAGCGTGGCCGGAAGCTCGAAGGTGTGCAGGTGATCCACGGCGCTGAGCACGTCTGCCGAGAGGTTGTCGACATCGAGTCCTGCCGCCTCGAGTGCCTCGAGGATGCCCGCGAGCATGTCCGCCCCGTCTGGCCGGGTTACCGTTTCCGCCGCATCCGCCATGAAGGCGGGACCGTAACGTCGCCACTGCCCACCTGTCGCCTCATTACTCTGCGTTCCCCGCTGAGCTTCGTAGTCTGTGCTCGTGACGCTTCGTCGCGGGCCGCGCCGACCGATCTCCAAGAAGATCGCCCCCACGCGCAGCATCGAAAAGGAGCTGTGGGAGCACGGCTACCCGGTGGTCGTCGGGATCGACGAGGTCGGTCGCGGCGCCTGGGCCGGTCCGCTGTCCGTGGGGGCCGCCGTGCTGCCACCCGACCGTCGACTCAACGGGATTCGCGATTCGAAAATGCTCACGGAGGTGGACCGCGAGCGCCTTTTCGACCGTGTCGGCGAGTGGTGTGCGACCTGGGGCGTCGGTCACGCCTCGCAGGTGGAGTGTGACGAGCTCGGCATGGCCGCCGCCCAGCGCCTCGCCGCCGGCCGGGCGATCGCCCAACTCTCCGTCGTGCCCGATGCCGCGATCGTCGACGGCAGCTGGGATTTCGTCTCGCCGCACGTCGGTCGCGTCGAGCGGGTCATCAAGGCAGACGCCCGCTGCCTCGTCGTGGCTGCCGCCAGCATCCTCGCCAAGGTCAGCCGCGACCGCCTGATGCGCGCCGACGCCGAGCACTACCCGGCGTGGTCGTTCGACAGCAACAAGGGCTACCCGTGCCAGAACCATCTGGCTGCGTTGCAGGCATGGGGACCATCGGCCATCCACCGACGGTCATGGGTGTTCATGGACCACTACGTCCCGTGGACCGGCATCCAGCGCATCCGCCGCCCGGAATCCGATGCGCCGCCGTCGTTGTTCGACGAGATCGAGGACTGCCTACCGTTGGACGGCGTCGAGGGCGTCGCCGAGGTCGGCGACGAGATCGGTCGCCGATTCGATGCCGACGGACAGGCGCACGAGGTTGTCGGGAACTTCCAATGGTGAACCCGCCGCCGAGGCGTGGGTCATCGCCGCCGGGTGTTCGATCAGGCTCTCGACGGCCCCCAGCGACTCGGCGAGGGTGAACACCCGGGTGGCCGCGGCGACGCCCTTGGCCGCATCGGCGCCGCCGCGCAGGGTGAAGCTGACCATCCCCCCGAAGTCGGACATCTGCTTCGCCGCAGCGGCATGGCCCGGATGGTCGGGGAGCTGCGGGTAGAACACCCGCTCGACTGCCGGGTGACGCACGAGCAGGTCGACGACGGCTCGTGCATTGCTGCAATGGCGGTCCATCCTCACGGCCAGCGTCTTGACGCCGCGCAGGACGAGGTAGCAGTCGAACGGGGCGGGAACGGCGCCCGCCGCGTTCTGCACGTAGCGCAACCGCTCGGCGAGGCCGTCGTCGCTGACGGCGACGAAGCCACCGACGACATCGCTGTGCCCGCCGAGGTACTTCGTCGCCGAGTGGATGACGACGTCCGCCCCGAGCACGAGCGGCTGCTGGAGATAGGGGGTGGCGAACGTGTTGTCGACGACGACCAACGCACCATGTTCGTGGGCCACGGCGGTGACGGCTTCGATGTCGACGCAGCTGAGCAGCGGATTGGTCGGCGACTCCAGCCAGACGAGCGTGGCGTCGGCGGGCCAGGATGCCGCCAAGGCGTCGACGTCGGTGAGGTCGACTGCCTGCCAGGCGAGGCCGAGGGGTGCCCAGACATTGGCGATCAACCGGTAGGTACCGCCGTACGCGTCGTTGCCGAGGAGCACGCGGCCGGCGGGCGCCAGGGCACGCAACACCGTGTCCTCCGCAGCAAGTCCGCTGGCGAAGGCGAGCCCGTGGGCCGCGAGCTCGAGCGAAGCCACGCAATGTTCGAGCGCCGTGCGCGTCGGGTTGCCCGAGCGCGAGTACTCGTAGCCCTGGTGCACGCCGACGGACTGCTGGGCGAACGTCGTCGCCAACGAGATGGGCGTGACGACGGCGCCGGTCGTGGCGTCGGGGTCCTGCCCGACGTGGATGGCCCGGGTCTCGAACCCGTGTCCGCCGTCGTGCACCAGTTCCTCACCCATAGACCGTCTCGCCGGCGACCGCCTCGTAGTACGACAGGATGTCGGTCCGGGTGAGCACGGCCAGCGGTCGTCCTCCCGAGAGCACGAGCAGGGCGGGCGCCGCTTCGAGCATCTGCACGGCCTTCTCGATCCGCTGGCCGACGCCGATCGTCGGCAGTCGCGGGCCCATCACGCGCTCGACCGGCAGATCGAGGACGTCTGCGTCGCGCGAGATCGCCTCCATCACGTCGAGCTCGTCGATCGAGCCGGAGACCTCGGCGTTGGCGAACGGCGGAGTGTTCTTGCAGACCGGGAGCTGGCTGATGCCGTGCGACTTCATCACGTCGATGGCCTGGCGGACGCTCTGGCCCGGGTTCACGTAGAGCAACTCCGCCATCGCCCCGCGGGTCTCGAGGACCGCGCCGACGCAGGCGTCGCACTCGCGGACGAATCCGAAGTTCGCCATCCAATCGTCGTCGAAGACTCGCGACAGATAGCCGCGCCCCGAGTCCGGGTTGAGCACGACGACGATGTCGTCTGGCGTGGCGCGGCGGGCGACCTGGATCGCTGCGGCGACTGCCATGCCCCCGGACCCACCGATCAGGATCCCTTCCGCCTGGGACACGCGCCGGGCGGTGAGGAAGCTCTCCTCGTCGGTGACCGCGATGACCTCGTCATACAGATCCGGGTGCCACGCCGCCGGGAAGAAGTCCTCACCGACGCCCTCGACGAGGTACGGCCGCCCTGATCCACCCGAGAACACCGACCCCTCCGGATCGGCCGCGACGATCTTGATGTCAGGGTTCTGGGCCTTGAGGTAGCGCGCCGTGCCGGTGAGCGTGCCGCACGTTCCCGCCCCGGCGACGAAGTGCGTGATCCGCCCGTCGGTCTGCCGCCACAACTCGGGTCCGGTGGTCAGCTCGTGGGCGCGCGGGTTTGCTGGGTTGGCGTACTGGTTGGGGCGGAAGGCGGCCAACTCGTCGGTGAGTCGCGCGGCGACGGAGTAGTAGCTCTCCGGGTCCTCCGGGGCGACGGCCACCGGGCACACAACGACCTCGGCGCCGTAGGCGCGCAGCAGCGAGATCTTCTCCGGTGCCACCTTGTCCGTCATCACGAACACGCAGCGATAGCCGCGCTGGGCAGCGACGATCGCCAGGCCGACACCCGTGTTGCCGCTGGTCGGCTCGACGATCGTGCCTCCCGGGCTGAGCAACCCGTCGCGCTCAGCCTGCAGGATCATCTCCAACGCCGGGCGGTCCTTGGAGGAACCGCCGGGGTTCGAGGTTTCCATTTTCATCGCCAACACGCAGGGAAGTCCCTCGATCTCGGTCACCTTGCGGAGGCGGACGAGTGGCGTGTTGCCGATGATGTCGATGACCGAATCGGCGATCTCGGTGCCCTCGAGCCGGGCGTCAGACATATCGCGCAGAGTATCGGTCGCGTGCGACTCGCCCGCCGAGCCCGAGGAGGAATGCCGCAACCGCGCACAAGGCCATCGAAGCGCCGGCGGCCGTTCCGTGGTGGTAGCTGACGAGCAACCCGACGACTCCGGCGATCGACCCGATCACCGAGGCGGCGGCGATCACCGTGGGAACGCGCGTGGCGAACAACGTGGCCGTCGCCGGGGGGGCGATGAGGAAGGCGAAGACGAGCAGGTTGCCGACTGTCGCGAACGACGAGACGATCGCCACGGACAGCAGCACGAGCAGCCCGATGTGGGCGAGGCGTGGATGCAACCCGAGGACGGCAGCCTGACGCTCGTCGAACGTGCCGACGAGCAAGGCGCGGTAGAAGACGACGACGGCGACGAGCGTGATCGAGGTGGCGACGAGTTGGCGGGTCACGTCGGCCGACGTCACTCCGGTGATCGACCCGAACAGGAATCGGTTGAGGTCGCCGGCATAGCTCGCCTGCTGGCTGCTCATGATCACGACCGCGGCGCTGAGGAAGCCGACGAAGAGGATGCCGATCGAGGCGTCGTCGGGCAGCGGCGAGGCCGAGCGCACGACGTTGACTCCGGCGACCATCGCCAGGGCGGCGACGAACGCACCGAACGTCGTGTTGTAGCCGAGCACGAAGGCGATGGCGATGCCGGGCAGCACGCCGTGGGCGAGCGCCTCACCGAGGAAGCTCATCCCGCGCAGGACGACCCACGTGCCGACGAGCGACGTGCACAGCGCCGTCAGGAGGACCGCCCACAGCGTCGTGCGCATGAACTCGTTGTCCGTGAACGGAGCCACCCACCACGCCCATGGATCCGTCAGGAAGGTCACGCGCCCCGGGCCAAACCCACCGATGGGTGTTTAGGGGACTGCGGATCTGAACTCTTTGGTCGCCTTGGCGTCGTTGGTGGCGCCATCCATGCCAAAGACACGTCAGCCGCCGGCCAACGCATCGGCGATGGCGGTGGCGTTGAAGCGCATCAGCTCGTCGTAGTTCTCTGCGCCGGAGCCCTCCTCGCCGAGCGAGTCGGTGTAGAGGGTGACGACGTCGACGCCGAGGCGATCGGCGAAGGTCGTCGCATCATCGGTCGCCTCCAAGGCCTCGGTGAAGATCGCCGGGACACCTGCGGCCTCGATGTCGTCGGACAGCTGCTCGAGCTCGGCGGGGGAAGCCTCGGCCAGCGTCGACGACCCGGGGATCACGGAACCGAGGACTTCCAGGTCGTAGCGGTCGGCGAAGCGACCGAGGGCGTCATGGTTGGTCACGAGCAGGCGCTCGTCGGAAGGCACGACGGAGAGGATTTCGCGGAGCTCCGCATCGAGCGCATGCAGATCTGTCGTGACGGCGTCGACGCACTGCTGCGTGGTCGGCTCGTCGGCCCCGGCGGCGACGAGCGCGTCCCCGATCACCGGCGCGGCGTCGGCGACCAGCGTCGGGTCGAACCACAGGTGCGGGTCGTCGCCGTCGCCGGCGTGATCGAAGATCGTCAGCACCGGCGTGCCTTCGTCGGCGACTGCGTCGAGCGTGTCGTCGAGCTGTGCTTCGAGGCCACCGCCGTTGACCACGATCAGCGCCGCTTCGGTGAGCATGCCGCGGTCGCGCATCGACGGCTCGAAGGAGTGCGCGTCGCCGCCGATCGGGATCAGCGCCTCGACGGCGAAGCGGTCGTCGCAATCGAGCCGGTCGACGAGGTCTGCCCAGATCGATGTCGTGGCGACGACGACCGGGACGTCGTCGTCGCTGCTCTCGGCTGCGACTCCGCCGGCCGAGGCGGCGGCGATCACCAGCCCGGCGAGGACCAGCCGAGAAATGAGAAGCATTCTCAAAATGGTAGACTCGCCGACGGTGATGGACAACCCGGCCCGCGTCACCGAACTCCAGGCGACGGTGCTGGCGCGGGACGTGTGCGTCCATTACGGCAACACCGTTGCCCTCGCCCCGACCACGCTGGACCTCCCAGCTGGCCAGTCCGTTGCCCTCGTCGGCCCGAACGGCAGCGGCAAGAGCACCCTGCTCCTCGTGCTCGCCGGTCTGCTGCGGCCGACGTCTGGCAGCGTCGAACTGCGTCGCGACGCCCACGTGTCGTTCGTCGCCCAGCATCAACTGCAGCATCGCTGGATGCCGATCAGTGTCGGCGAAGTGCTGCGGATGGGGCGCTACGGCGAGCGCGGGTTACTCGGGCGGCTCGGCGCGGCCGACCGGGAAGCGATCGACGAGGCAGCCCAGCGGATGGACGTGACGGCGATGATTCGCCGTCCGTTCGGCGACCTCTCGGGCGGTCAGCGCCAGCGGGTCCTCGTCGCCCAGGCGCTCGTCGCCCGCCCCCAGCTGTTGCTCCTCGACGAACCGATCACGGGACTCGACCTGGCGTCGCAACAGCGGATCCTCGAAGTGATCACGGACGAGACGGCGACGGGCACGACGGTCGTGCTGTCGACGCACCATCTCGGCGAAGCCCGGCATACCGATCGGGTGCTGCTCCTCGCCGGATGCGTGGTGGCCGACGGCCCGCCCGACGAGGCCCTCAGTCCGTCGTCGCTGGCCGAGGCGTTCGGCGACCGGATGATCCGCACGGGCAGCGGTGCCGTCGTCGTCGACGATCACGGTCATGCCGACCTCGGGCGAGTGGACGGCGTCGACGCCTCGGACCTCCTGCCCCAGCACCACCACGATCACGCACACCACGAGCACAGCGCCTGAGCGGCACGTTCGACGCCCGTGCCGATGTCGACCGTGCGTACGGCGTTGACGAAGAAGACCACGGCGAGGATCGCGAACACCACGGCAGCAGCGCGATGCAGGATCCGTTCGGGGACGACTCTGAGCAACGCTCGTCCGGCAATGACACCGATCGCCGACACGCTGATCATCGCCAGTGATGCGCCGACGAACACGGAGAGCGGTGGGCGGGTCGTCGCCAGGCTGGCCGTCGCCAGCTGCGTGAGGTCACCCCACTCGGCGACGAACACGATGCCGAACACGGTGGCGGCGATGCGCCGTCCGGACACTGTGGGTGCCGATGATTCGTCCTCGGCGAGGTCGACGGCGATCGTCTCGTCGGGATTGCCCCCCTCGTCCTGGCTGCGCCAGAGCACGACGGCGCCGACGGCGAACAGTCCGGACACGGCGAACTGCACGGGACGCTCCGGAAGCAGGCGAAGCAGCTGTGCTGCGGTGACGGCGATGAGCATCTGCAGGGTGAGGGCCGTCGCCGCGCCGATCCACACCGCCAGCGGTCGATGGAACCGCGACGAGAGCACGATCGTGGCGATCATCGTCTTGTCCGGCAACTCGGCGAGGAACACCGTCGCGAAGGCGGCGATCACCGTGGGGAGATGCACGATCGACCAGTCAATCGGCACCACCGCCGCCGACGGCTGTGACAGGGCTTCGGTAACGTCGCCGTGGTGACGAACGCTGATCTGCAGCCGAACGTGTGGGCGATCGAGCAGGTCGTCGCCTACGCCGGCTCGTCGGCGCGGTTCGGTGCCGGCGAGGCGGTTGCCGTGCCGTCGCGGTGGTCGCGGGCGGGCACCAGCGAGCGAGCGCTGTGGGGCCGCTACCACGGTTCGAGCGCCGAGCCCTACGACGTCGCGGTCGACCACGTCGACGTCGGGTCGATGTGCACGTGCCCGAGCCGCGCCAACCCGTGCAAGCACGTCGTCGCCCTGCTCGTGCTCTGGGTGCGCGGCCACCTCGCCACCGTCGCCGAGCCGAATGCCGTGGCCGGCTGGATCGACCGTCAGCATCGCCGGTCGTCCGCCCGCCGGGAGGCCACCGGCTCCCGGCCGGCGACATCCGGCGAGGCGCCGCTCGACAACGACGACGGCCGTCCGGAGCCGGCACCCGAACCGGTCGCCGATTCAAGCGACACGTCGCGCAACGAACGCGTGGCGCGGCTCGTGGGTGGACTCGTCGAGCTCGACCGCTGGCTCGAGGATCGTCTCCGCGCCGGCCTCGCCGACCCGAGCATCGGCCGCTTCGCAACGTGGGACGAGCTGGCCCGCCGGCTCACCGACGCCCGCGCCGGAGCCCTCGCCAACCGTGTTCGACGGCTCGCCGGGCGTGTCGGCGCCGAGCCGGAGTGGCACGAACACGTGCTCGCCGAGATGGGCGTCCTGCACCTCCTCGCCCAAGCCGGGCAGCGTGTTCCGCAGCTGCCGAGCGCACTGGCCGACGGCGTCGCCGTGGTGTGTGGCTGGCAGGTTCGCAAGGCCGATGTCGAGGCATCGACCCCGGTCACCGACCGATGGCTCGTCGCTGGGCGCAGCGACCTCCGCGAGGACCTCGTCGAAGTGCGCCGTGTGTGGCTCCGCGGCATTCGCTCCGGATCGTGGGCGATGGTCCTGTCGTTCGCCGCCTACCGCCAGACCCTCGACACCTCGCTGGCGGTCGGCTCGGTCGTCCACGCCGACCTGCATCGATACCCAGGTTCAGGTCAGCGCGTGGTGGTCGGCGCGGTGCACGGCGTCGACCACCTGCCGGTCGATGGAACGAACCCGGCGGCAGACGCGGCGTCGACCACGGTCGGGGTGTGCGATCTCGTCGGTGTGGTGCTCGCCGGCGAGCCGTGGCTCGAGCGGGTGCCGGCGATCGTCCGAGCGTCGATCGGTCGTGGTGCTGCTGGCTGGGTGCTCACCGACAACGCTGGCTCGCTTCCGATCGCCGCCGAGTCGAGCGCGTAGCGACGCCGTCGCAACGCTGCTCGCCGCGTCGTGCGGCCGGCCGGTCGTCGTCGCCGTGGAGTGGACGCCGCGCGGCGTCGTGCCGCTCACCGTGTTCCTCGACGATCGGGCGGTCGACATCGGGCCCCGCGCCGATCCCAGCTTCGTGAGTGCCGCCTGATGAGCACCGTGGCCGATTCGTGGAACGAGCTGGTCACGGTGGGCTTGCTCGGAACCGACCGTCGCGACCCGCCGGACCTCCCCGCCGGCCCGCTGGCCGACACCGTCGCCGACGCCCTGCGGCCGACTCCGCAGGGGCGTCTGCTCGCCGCCGTGGCCACGATGGTGACCGCCCAGCGGTGCGGCGCGACGCCACTGTCCCCGGGGCCCGGCTTGCTGGCGCCCGACCCCGACGATCGCCCCCTGCTGCCCGTCTCCGCCGCCGAGCGCTGGCACCGCATCGTCGCCGAATGGCCGGTGCTCGAGGCGGAATGGCTGGCGACCGCGGCGGCAAGCGGGTGGCGCCCAGCTCCCGACGTGCTCGTCGCCCTGCTGCGCCGGCATCGCCGCAGCCCCGTGCTCGCCCAGGCAGCGCTCGCCTGGGGTGGGCCAACAGCGCGCGTGGCTCGTCGACAACGTGCCCGACCTCGCCCCGATCGACGAACGCCGCCCGGCACCGCTCGGCGAACTCCGACCGTTGCCCGTGCCCGCCGAGCTCGAACCGCTGCTCCACGGCGAGCCGGCGGCGCTGGCTGCGGCGCTCACCTCCGGACTCTCCGCTGGCGTGTATCGCTGGTCGCATCGGGCCGTGTTGCTGAACGTCGTCGCGCGGATGGACGCGAGCGCCCTGCCGACCGTCATCTCCACCCTCCGCCACTGCCGCGAGTCGCTCGACGAGGCCGCCGATGACGCCGCCCCGCTCGCCGTCTGGGAGGCCCTCATCGAGCTCGCCGAGGAGCGCCTGGAGATGCTTGCCGAGTTGAGCCGGGAAACCCCGTGACCACGCTGCGACCGCATGCCGAGGTCGCCTATGCCGACGAGCTCGCCGCCCTGGCGGCCGCCGACGATCGACCCCGGCCGCCCCAGTGGCGCCTCTCACCGTGGGCCGTCGTCACCTACCTGATGGGCGGGCGTCTCGACGACGGCACGGAGATCATCCCCAAGTACATCGGCCAACGCCGACTCATCGAGATCGCCATCGCCACCTTGGCCACCGATCGTGCCCTGCTTCTGCTCGGTGTTCCTGGGACCGCCAAGACGTGGGTGAGCGAGCACCTCGCGGCGGCGATCAGCGGCGACTCGGCGCTCCTCGTGCAGGGCACCGCGGGGACCACCGAGGAGTCGCTGCGCTACGGCTGGAACTATGCCCTGCTGCTGTCGCGCGGCCCCACCGAGGAGGCCCTCGTGCCGAGCCCGGTGTTCCGAGCGATGCGTGAGGGCCGGCTGGTCCGCGTCGAGGAGCTCACACGGATGCCAGCGGAGGTCCAAGACGCCCTCGTCACGATGCTGTCCGAGAAGATCCTGCCGATCCCCGAACTGGCCACGGAGCTCGCCGCGGTCGGTGGGTTCAACCTGATCGCCACGGCCAACGTCCGCGATCGCGGCGTCAACGAGATGTCGAGTGCCCTGCGTCGCCGCTTCAACACCGTCGTGCTTCCGTTGCCGGCCACGTCGAGCGAAGAGATGGCCATCGTGTCGCGTCGCGTCGCTGAGCTCGGCGCAGCCCTCGACCTTCCGGCCGTGCCCGCCGCATCGGAGGAGATCGAGCGCGTTGTCACGATCTTTCGCGAGCTGCGCGAGGGACGCACCACCGATGGGCGCACGAGCCTCAAGGTACCCAGCGGCACGTTGTCGACCGCCGAGGCGATCTCGGTGATCACCAACGGTCTGGCGCTGGCGACCCATTTCGGTGACGGTCACCTCGGCCCCACCGATGTTGCCGCCGGCATCGTTGGCGCCGTCGTCCGTGACCCGGTCCACGACGAGATCGCCTGGCGCGAGTACATCGAGGGGGTGGTTCGCGATCGCGATGGCTGGAGCGACTTCTACGCGGCGTGCCGCGAGCTCGGCTGACCACCGTCTGCACCTCCTCGGCATCCGCCACCACGGCCCCGGGTCGGCCCGCTCGGTGTTGCGCGCCCTCCAGGAGATCGAGCCCGAGGTCGTGCTCATCGAACTGCCTGCCGACTGCGCGCCGGTGCTCGAGTGGATCGCCGACGATCGCTTGCAACCCCCGGTAGCCCTGCTCGGGTACCTGCCGAGCGATGTCTCGCGAGCCGCCTTCTGGCCGCTTGCCGACTTCAGCCCGGAATGGCAGGCGGCGCGGTGGGCGTACGCCCGCGGCGTTCGGGTCGTGCCGATCGACATCCCGATGGCCTGGGCGCTGTCGGATGACCGCCCGCAGGATTCGGCCGACGATGCCACGCTCGACCCGCTCGGGGCACTCGCCGCGGCGGCGGGCGAACCGGATGCCGAACGCTGGTGGGAGGACGTCGTCGAGCATCGCGGCGATGGCGCTCCGGCGTTCGCGGCGATCGCCGCGGCGATGGCGGCGGTGCGCGGCGACGAGAATCCCTCGTCGAGCGACGCCGTGCGTGAGGCGCACATGCGCACGGCGATCCGCGCCGCGCAGGCCGACGGTGCGACCGTCGCCGTGGTGTGCGGTGCCTGGCACGTCCCGGCCCTCGACCCCCAGTCGACCACGGCGGCCGCCGATCGTGCGGTGCTGCGTGATGCTGCGGCGGCCAGGCCGAGCCGGGCGAAGGCAACCGTCACTTGGGTGCCGTGGACCGACCGCCGGCTCAGGCGGCGCTCTGGATATGCCGCCGGCGTCGCCACGCCGGGTTGGTACCGGCACGTGTTCCATCATCCTGGGCCGCAGGGCGTCGCCCGCTTCTTCGTCGACGCCGCCGCGGCGTTGCGTGCCCATGGACTCGCCGCGTCGCCCGATCACCTGATCGCCGCGTCACGACTCGCCGATGCCCTCGCCACGATCCGCGGCCGGCCGCGCAGCGGGCTCGTCGAGGTGCTCGACGCCTCGTCGGCGGTGCTCTCGCTAGCGGCCGATGAGGCCGTGGCCGCGGTGATCGACGAGTTGACGGTCGGCGATGCGATCGGCGACGTTCCTGCCGAGGCGCCGCAGGTCCCCCTGGCCCGCGACGTGCGGGCAGCCCAGCGGGCTGCCCGACTCGTCCCGCGCGGCGATCGCCGAACCATCGAGGTCGACCTGCGTACACCGGCAGGACGGCGCCGATCCCACCTGCTCCACCGTCTCGGCATCCTCGGCGTCGAGTGGGGCACGCTGGAGGAGGGGCGCGGCAGCAGGAGCACGTTCCGCGAGAGCTGGTCGCTGGCCTGGGATCCGGCGATGTCCGTGCGCCTCGTCGAGTGCGCGAGCTACGGCACCACGCTGGCCGGCGCCGCCACGGCGATGGTCGTCGAGCGCGCCCTCACGGCGGTCCGCCTCCCTCAGGCGGCTGCCCTGGTGAGTGATGCCCTGCTCGCCGACCTCCCGGACGGGGCGCGGGCGGCGGCCAGCGCCTTGGGCACCTTGGCGGCGACAGCGCCCGACGTCGCCGACCTCATCGACGCCCTCGTGCCGCTGGCCGCGGCGCTTCGCTACGGCGACGTGCGCGGCTCGGACGCCCCCGCACTGACGACCGTCGTCGACGAGGTGGTCGTGCGCGTGATCGCCGGTCTCGACCTCGCCTGCCGGCACCTCGACGACGACGCCGCAACGGCGATGATCGAACGGCTCAGCGGTCTGCAAGGGGCGCTGGCGATGCTCGATCACCCCGCGCGGCACGACGACCTCCCGGAGGCCCTCGCCAAGCTCGCCGACGGGCGGGCGATCCACGGGTTGGTGGGCGGACGGGCGACGCGGCTGCTCCACGACTCCGGTGCGTGGGACCCCGACGAGGTGTCCCAGCGGGTGGGGCGGGCGCTCACCCCCGGGACGCCCGCGGCCGCGGGAGCCCGATTCGTCGAGGGTTTCCTCGCCGGCAGCGGCACGGTGCTGGTCCACGATGCCGGCCTCCTCGACATCGTCGACAGGTGGATCTCGACGATGCCCAACGACGTGTTCGTCGACACCGTGGCCCTCCTGCGCCGGACGTTCGGGGCGTTCGAACCGGCCGAGCGCCGGCAGCTCGGCGTGCTCGTCACGACGGCTCGACGCGACCGCGTCACGATGTTCGGCGGTGACCTCGACGAGGAGCGGGCGGCGGCGGGGATCGCCACCGTGCGCTTGATGCTCGGATTGGCGCCGGGCGAGCCGTGAGCGCCGACCTCATCCCCCGGGTCTCGGACGCGGAGCGCGTTCGGCGCTGGCGCCTCGTGCTCGGTGGCGATGGGGACGGCACCGGCGCCCGTCTCGACAGGGACGACCGGCGCATCGACGCCGCCCTCGGCGCGCTCTACGACTCCGTCGAGGAACGAGTCGGTGGTAGCGCAGGCCGCGGACGCCGGGTCGGAGGCTTGGCCCGATCGGCCCCGGCCGTCTCGCGTTGGCTCGGCGACATCCGCCGTTACTTCCCCGTGCCGGTCGTCCAGGTTCTGCAGCGCGACGCGGTCGAGCGCCTCGACCTCACTCATCTGCTGCTGGAGCCCGAACTGCTCGCTGAGCTGGAACCTGACGTCCATCTCGTCAGCGTGCTCATCGAGCTCAACCGGCTGCTCCCCGAGGCCACCAAGGAGACCGCCCGCCAGGTGATCGCCGGCGTCCTCGACACGATGCGTCAGCGCTTCGCCGACCGCACCCGCACGGCGGTTTCGGGTGCCCTCGCCCGGTCGTCGCGCAGCCACCGACCGCAGCCCGCCGATATCGACTGGATGCGCACGATCCGCGCCAACCTTCGCCACTGGCTGCCCGAGCAGCGCACCGTCGTCCCGGAGCGGCTGATCGGCTACGGGAGGCGCAGCCCATCATTGGCCCGCGACGTGGTGATCGCCCTCGACCAGAGTGGCTCGATGGCCGACAGCGTCGTTCACGCCTCGCTGTTCGCCTGCCTGCTCGCCCGCATGCCGGCGTTGCGAACCTCGCTCGTCGTCTTCGACACGGCTGCTGTCGACCTCACCGATGCCCTCGATGACCCGGTCGACGTGTTGTTCGGCGTCCAGCTCGGCGGCGGCACCGACATCGGCAACGCCCTCGGTGCCTGCCAGAAGCTGATCACTCGGCCCGCCGAGACGTTGTTGATCCTGGTCAGCGACCTGTTCGAAGGCGGCGACCTCGATCTTCTGCGCTCGCGGGTCGAGGTGCTCGTGCGCAGCGGCGTGACCGTGCTCGTACTGCTGGCCCTCTCGGACGAGGGTGCGCCGGTCGCCAACCATCACGAGGCCGCCGCGCTCGCCGCCCTCGGCGCGCAGGTCGCGACGTGCACGCCCGATCAATTCCCCGACGTTCTCGCCGCGGCCCTCGAAGGCCGCGAGGTGGACCCGGCTCAGGCGGTCTGAGGCGGCGTCGTGCGGTAGATCCACGTCGGATCGACCCATCGCTCGCCGACCGCGGTGACATCGTCGAGCCGGGTCAGGTCCTCGGCGGACAGCTCGACGTCGGCGGCGCCGACGTTCTCTTCGAGGTAGGCGATCCGCTTGGTCCCGGGGATCGGCACGACGTCGGGGCCGCGGGCGAGCGACCAGGCCAGGGCCACCTGCCCGGCGGTCACTCCGTGGGCAGCGGCGACCTCGCCCACCACCTCGACCGCCGCGAGGTTGGCATCGAGGGCGCCGTCGCGGAAGCGCGGATGGTTGCGGCGCATGTCGTTCTCGGAGAGGTCGTCGAACGACGTGATCCGCCCCGTCAGCATTCCCCGTCCGAGCGGGCTGAACGGCACGATGCCGATGCCCAGCTCACGGCACGTCGGGACGACCTCGGTCTCGATGTCCCGGCTCCACAGCGACCACTCGCTCTGTAGGGCGGCGATCGGGTGCACGGCTGCCGCTCGGCGGATCGTGTCGGCCGACGCCTCCGACAGCCCGAGGTAGCGGACCTTGCCCTCGGCGACGAGCTCACCCATCGCCCCGACGGTCTCCTCGATCGGAACGTTGAGGTCGGCGCGATGCTGGTAATAGACGTCGATG
This sequence comes from Ilumatobacteraceae bacterium, assembly GCA_963772825.1. Classification (GTDB taxonomy): domain Bacteria; phylum Actinomycetota; class Acidimicrobiia; order Acidimicrobiales; family Ilumatobacteraceae; genus Desertimonas. Next base: position 260,860 of record CAVYYX010000012.1, read on the forward strand.
TGGTCGAGGCCGAGTCGGCCCAAGGAGCCCTCGACCGATGAGCGCACGTACTCCGGTGTGCCGTCGACGACCGGTTGCTGGGTGCCGACCGGTGACGTGACGATACCGAACTTGGTGGCCACGACGACCTCGTCGCGTCGGCCGGCGATGGCCTTGCCGACGGCCAGCTCGCTGGTGTACGGGCCGTAGACGTCAGCCGTGTCGAGCAGCGTCACCCCGAGGTCGAGGGCACGTTGGATGACCGAGGTGGGATCGACCCCCTCGAAGCCCCCGTAGGTCGGGCTGAAGCTCATACACCCGAGCCCGATGGCCCCGACCGTCGGGCCGTCGGTACCGAGCGTGCGTGATGGGAGTGCCATGACCGTCAGACCTAGCACGCCGGCGCCGGATCATGACGGTCGGTTGACCATCGCTTTGACTCGTGAGTATCTTTAATCGCCGCGCCGGGTTCACCGGCGCCGGTTCGGCGCCGTGTCACTGGGCCGGCGACGAGGACTCGACCTGAGAGGCGTTCCGTGCCTCGATCGTCGCCGGCCTGACAGCTGGCATCAGCGGGGTGCCGTTCTGGGGTTGGGACCTCGCAGGCTTTCCGGGGACGTCCCGACCGTCGAGCTGTACGTCAGGGCCGCAGCGATGGCTGCGCTGTGCCCGATCATGCAGTACCACAGCGAGTTCAACCAGCACCGCCAACCGAGCAACGACCGCACGCCGTGGAATCTCGCCGAGCGCCACGGCGACCAACGGGCGATCGATCTCTACCGCCGCTTCGCCGTCCTGCGCGATCGGCTGTCGCCGTGGCTGATTCGATGGGCCGAGGACACGGTGACAACCGGAGTTCCGATGATGCGGCCACTGTGGTTCGATGATCCCGGGGATCCAGCGACCTGGGAAGCGCCGTATCACTACCGCTTCGGGCCGGAGCTGGTCGTCTCGCCGGTCTGCTGGCCGGATCGCCACGATCTGGACGTTTACCTCCCGGCCGGCGACTGGGTCGACCTGTGGACCGGCGAGCCGGCCGCCGGGGGAGCGTGGCTTCGACGCGACGTCCCCTGGGAAGTGATCCCGGTGTACTGCCGGCGCGCAGCAGCTGACGCGTTGCGACCGGCATTCCAGACCGACTGATCGCCGGCGATCAGATCGGACAGATCTCGGTGCCGTCGGGCCGGTACACGTGCCAGCGGCCGTCGGGGTCGCGCCAGGTGTGATAACCGCGGGTCTTCCATCGGTTGTGGTGGCCGCACGTTGGGCCGGCGTTGTCCGGCGATGGTCTTCCCGGCGGCACTCCACGGTTGGCTGTGGTCGATCTCGCAATAGCGGTGCCCGCATCCGGGCCACAGACATCGGGTGCCTTGCAGCCACACCGCCAGCCGAGAGGTACCGCGGAACAGTCGACTGGCGACTCCGAGGTCGATCGTGCACGACTGGCTGTGTGAACACGACGCGGCGGACGTGGCCGGTGATCGCGGCGATCACGGCATCAACGGGATCGACGACGTCCCCGTCGATCGTCTCGCAGCGTCTCGTGGTCGGATCGACGATCGGTGGCAGGTGGTCGTCGAGCGGCGTGTCTGGAAACCATCGCCGCCATCGCCGCCTCGAACGTCGCCTGGTCGACGACGATGTCGACGGCTAGTTCGGGCGCCTTGCCGCCAGGCGGAGTGGTCGCCGCAGCCATGAAGATGGAGTGCAGGGCGTCCATCCGCCGTTGCGCTGGCGGTGCGGACGAGGTCGCCTGGCGTGTCACGTTCTCGCCGAGCCGAGCGCGGGCCTCGTCCCAGTCGGCGAGAAACTCGGTGTCGGCGAACCGGTCGAGGATCTCGCGCATCGCCGCACCTTGGGCGACGCCGCACTCGCCGTCGATCGTGAAGCCGTTGCTGACCGGTTCGATCGAGACCTTGCGGGCGGCATGGGTCTGCTCGTGGCTGCGGTGGGCGCCGTCGGCGTCGGCGAGCGCCTCCCAGCGATGGATGACCAAGGCGGAACTCGTCGAACGGCAGCGATCGGGCGTGGCGCAACAGAATGTCGCGCGCAGTCAGCGAGCTGGTCACCGCACCGCGGGTTCGAGCGGGCTCGAGCCAGCTCGCGAACCTGGGCGACACCGACGGCGCCGGCAGCGAGCGCTGCGCCGATCGCGGCGATGTCGGTTGAACAGGGCAACCGTGCGAAGCCGGTGGCTGGTTTCGGCGCCAGACCAGTTCACCGTCGCCTGACACCAGCCGCGCACGCTGCGATGCCCGTCGGCGGCCCACAGGCCACGCCGGTCCGCTTCGTCGACACACGTGACGATGGCGTGCTCCACAGACCGCGCCAGTCGCTCGAGGTCCTGGAGTCGGTGGGCCAGCTCCCGCTCGTCAGACGAATCGAGATCGAGTTCGTCGAGTCGGGCGGTGAGGGCGGCCTCGGCCACCGTCACCGCCGCCTCGTTCTCGACCTCCATCACCGAACTCATGTACGTAGCCTGGCAGAGGGGTGTAACACTCAATCGCGGGCGAATCCACGCCGGTCGTCAGACGTCGCGGTCGGCCGTGCCCAGTGACAGGGGTCTTCCCCAGATCACGGGGAGCGCATTGGTGCCCGCTCACGCGGTCGCTGCTCGGTAGCGGCGCAGGGCTTCGTCTCGCTCCGTGGCATGGTCGACGATCGGCGGTGGATAGTCCGTCGGGCCGTCGCCGTCGCGGTGTGGTTCGTGGATGCTCGACGCCGGGAGGTCGGCGAGCTCGGGAACCCAGCGGCGGACGTACTCGCCGTCGGGGTCGAAGCGCTCGCCCTGGCGCTGGGGGTTGAAGATGCGGTGGTACGGCGCGGCGTCCGTCCCTGTCCCGGCGACCCACTGCCAGCCGTGGTTGTTGGATGGGACGTCGCCGTCGTAGAGGTGCTCGAGGAAGAACCGGGCGCCCCGGGTCCAGTCGAGATGGAGGTCCTTGACGAGGAAGCTGGCGACGATCATCCGCACCCGGTTGTGCATGAACCCCTCGTCGACGAGCTGGCGCATGCCGGCGTCGACGATCGGAACGCCGGTGCGGCCGGAGCACCATGCGGCGAACCGCTCATCTGCGTCCGGGCCACGGTCGAGCTGGATACCGGCGAGTCTCTGGTTGAACGCCGTCCACGCCGACGCCGGCCAGGCATGCAGCACGTCCGCGTAGAAGTCACGCCAGGCGAGCTCCTGGGCGAACGTCTGATGAGCGTTGTCGGCGAGGTCGAGGCGGCTGAGCAGCTGCCGCGGGTGCAGACAGCCGAACTTGAGGTATGGCCCGAGCCGGCTGGTCGCGTCTGCAGCGGGCAGGTCGCGGTGCTCGTCGTACTGCCCAACGCGATGACGCAGGAACCGATCGACGGCGTGATGGGCGGCCTGCTCACCCGGCGGCGGGCGCCAGGCGGTGGCCGTCGGTGTCCCTGGGTGGGGGACCCCATCGCTCCGCACGCCGCTCACGGTTGTGACCAGCGTCGGACGTCGCAGCGGCGCGGCGGCGTCGAGCCGGCGCCAGCGACGCCAGTACGGGGTGAACACCTTGTATGGCTCGCCCGCGGTAGTGCGCAACGAGCCAAGGGCGACCACGTAGGGCTGGTCGACGACGACCGTCTCGATCTGTTCGCGAAGCGCGTCGTCGACTTCGGCGTCTCGACGCCGCCCGGCCGGCCCAGCGTCGGCGGCGCGGTACAAGCGGGTGACGCTGTAGCGGTGGACGAGATCGGTGAGCGCCGTCACCGGGTCGTCGTGGCGGACCACGAGGCGCCCGTCGAGTTGCTCATCGAGGTCGGCGAGACAACCGGCGAGGAACCACCGCCGATTGGCGCCGGCAGCCTCCCAGCAGCGATCGTCGACGACGAACAGCGGGATGATCTCGTCGCACTCGTCGAGCGCCCGCCGCAACGTCGGGTTGTCGGCGAGTCGCAGATCACGCCGGAACCAGACGATCCCGATCCTCGGATCCGCCGCCGACATCAATCGTCGCGACGCATGATGAGCTGCTCGACATCGAGCAGGCCGGCACGGAATCCCGCCTCGCTGCACGCCAGGTAGAAGTCCCACATCCGCCGGAACACGTCATCGAACCCGAGGGCGGCAACGTCCGACGCACGATCGTCGAAGCGCTGACGCCAGATCGCCAGGGTGTCGGCGTAGCTCTGCCCGAACGCGATGCGGTCGACGACCCGCAGCCGTGTCGTCTCGCCGACGGTGCTCTCGATCGCCTCGAACGACGGGACGAGGCCACCGGGGAAGATGTACTTGTTGATCCAGCTGTAGGTCCGTCTTTCTTCGACCATCCGGTGGTGCGGCTTGGTGATCGTCTGGATGCCGACCAGCCCGCCGGTCGCCAGCAGTGTGTCGAGCTGTCCGAAGTAGTCGGCCCAGTACTCGGCGCCCACCGCCTCGATCATCTCGACGCTGACGATGGCGTCGAACGAGCCGTCTACGTCGCGGTAGTCGACGAGGCGCACGTCGACTCCTTCATCGAGCCCGGCGGCCCGAACCCTGGCGACAGCAAGCTCACGCTGCTCCTGGGAGAGCGTGATCGTGACCACCTCGGCGCCCCGTTGAGCGGCCCGGATCGCCAGCTCGCCCCAGCCGCTGCCGATCTCCAGCAGCCTCGTCCCGGATCCAACGCGACACTCGTCGAGGAGCCGGTCGATCTTGCGGCGTTGGGCGGTCGCCAGGTTCGCGCGATCGCGTCGTTCACCGGGCTCGAACTGCGCAGACGAGTAGGTCATCGTCTCGTCGAGGAACGCTGCGAACAGGTCGTTCGACAAGTCGTAGTGGTGCGCGATGTTGCTGCGGGCCCCGGCCGGCGTATTGAGGTCGCGTCCGTTCGCCGCCGGCAACACCCAGCGACGCAGCCATCGCGACCAGCTCGGCACGAGCTCGTCGAAGTGGCTGGCGAACACTCCCAACACTGCAGCCAGGTCCGGGGCGTCCCACTCGCCGGCCATGTACGACTCGCCGAACCCAATCATCCCGTTGGCGGCGACGCGCCGAGCGAGGAGCTCGGCGTCGTGGCAGACCATCACGGCGTCGCCAGTCAGCGGCAGCCGATGCAGGGCCCGACGCACGAGCGCCCGGGCGAACGGCGTGCGCCACGACTCGGGCGGGACGACGGCCACGTCGGGCCAGCGCTCGGTGTCGATGCCACTCCGGCCGGGGGCGACGACGAGAGCGGTCACGGCGCACCTCCGCGCGCCACGGTCGTGCGCATCGCCCGAACGTTGCCGACGCCGTGGCCTCCTGGGCTGGGGCGGCCGACCGCCACCAAACCTCGACGAGCCAGCTTGAGGCCTTGCCACCGGATCCGCAGCGAACCGACGAGCGGTGCCATCGGATGCCGAGCCGCCAGGCGCAGGAGCGTCGGCAGATCCGCCGGCAGCTGCTCCCCCAACACCGCAGCGGTAAACGGCGCTGCGCCAGGGCGGTCGAGCGTCACCGAGAGTGCCAGCCGGACACCTGGCTCGGGCAGCGACATCCGGTAGCGGCCGTCGACATCGTTGAACGGCGACACGAAGAATTCCTTGTCGACACTCGCCCGCCCGTTGGCGTCAGGACCGAGCAGATAGCGGTGGCGCCCGCCGTACGTGTTGTGCACCTCGGCCACGGTGCACGCCAAGGTCCCGTCGCGACGATGGCACCAATACACCGACAACGGGTTGAACACATGGCCGAGGACGCGGGCGTGTGTCAGCAACGACACGTTGCCGCCATCGATCGCGATGCCTCGGCTGCCGAGGAACGCGTCGATGCTCCCGCGCAGTGATCCGTCCGTCGACGCGCCGTGGTCGGCGGCCTCGAATCGGGCGAGCGGCCGCAACGGTCGCGGCAACGCCGGGGGCCGGTCGACGTCGATGAGCCAGTAGTAGCTGCCGTAGACGAACTTGTTGGCGACTGGATCGCGGCGGTGGTGGCGGATCGTCACGTCGTACAGCGCGGCGCCTGGCCACGACGATGGAGCCGTCACCACAGCGCCCCGAGGCAGCGGGCGGCCTCGACGCCGGCTCGGCAGCCGTCCTCGTGGAATCCCCACCCGTGGTGCGCACCAGCGAAGGCGATCACCGAGTCGGAGAGGTCGGCAAGGTGACGCTGACCAGCGACGGACTGCTCGGTGTAGACGGGATGCTCGTACGTCATCGTCGTTACCACCCGATCGGAGTCGATGACGTCGGCGGAGTTGAGGCTGACCACGTAGTCGTGCCGCGCTTCGAAGCCCTGCAGGGTGTTCATGTGGTAGCTCAGCCGGACGGCCGTGAAGTCGGCGGAGCAGGACGGCAGCCGGTAGTTCCACGATGCCCACGCCCGGCGGGCGCGGGGAGCAGTCGCGCGTCGGTGTGCAACATCGTCACGTTTGGCGAGTACCCGAAGGCGCCGAGAACCTGACGGTGGGTGGCGGTCGGCGCCGCCAGGATCCTCAACGCCTGGTCGGCGTGGGTGGCGATGATCGTGGCGTCGAACGTCGCCTCGTCGCCGTCAACGGTCCGGAGTTGAACGTGTCCCTCGCCGCGGCGGACGCTCTCGATCGGCGTGGCGAGCTGAACGTCGTGCAAGCCCTTGGCGATCCGCTCGACGTAGGTCCGCGAACCGCCGACCACGGTCCGCCATTGGGGAGCCCCGCGGATCGCCAGCAGACCGTGGTTGTGGAGGAACGTGAAGAGGTAGAAGGCCGGGTAGTCCATCGCCGTGCGGGGGGCGCACGACCACACAGCCGAGACCATCGGGACGAGAAAGTGCGTGCGGAAGTAGTCGGAGAAGCGGTGTGTTGTCGCGAACGTGCCGAGCGTCGTGCCGTCGTCTCCGGCCGCCAGCAGCTGTCGAGCCGCTCGGTGGAAGCGGACGATTTCGCCGAGCATCCGCAGATAGTCCGGCCGGAGATTGGAAAGGTGGGGAAACAGACCGCCCAACCCGCGCCTGCCGGCGTACTCCAGGCCGCATCCCTCGCACGAAACCGACATCCCCATCAGGCATGGCCTCGTCTCCACGTTCAGCTCGGCGAACAGACGGGTGAGCAGCGGGTAGGTCGTTTCGTTGTACACGATGAAGCCGCTGTCGATCGTCAGTGCCGGACCGCTGCCGTCGTCGACGTCGTGGGTGTGGGTGTGCCCGCCAAGGCGTTGGTCGGCCTCGAACAGCGTGACGTCACGCCCTGCTGCCGTCAGCACGTAGGCGGCGGTAAGGCCGGAGATCCCACTGCCGACGACGGCGACGCTCTGCGGTGGGCGGTGCTGGTGTTCGGCGGCATTCATCGGGCGTGAGGGGCTGGTGAAACCCTCGCTCATGTATTCGGGGCGGTGACCCCCGTCGGATGAAGCGGGTCGACGCCGCTGCGCTCGACGCACCACGCCCACAAGGCTTCACGTCGTTCGGCGGTGTCGCTGCGCCGGGTGCGCCCGAGGCGGTGGATCGGGCGCCGCCGCCGGTCATGCCAGAAGCCGCCGGTGCCCGCGAGCGGTCGGCCGTCCTCGGCGGCCAGCCAGGCGATCGTGTCGGCACCTTCGGCCGGCGTGCGGAGCAGCGGCCTCATGAGGCGGTGGAAGCGGGGGAGCGACGTCTCGACGCCAGGAGTGTCCGCCCATCCGGGGTGGATGGCGTGGAACACGACGTCCTGACGGTCGACAGCGCCGGCCCACATCTCGTTGAGCGTGACCTGGGCGCGCTTGGCCCTGGCGTACTGCTCGGTGCCTCGATAGTTGTCGGCAGCCATCTCCAAGTCGGCAACGGCGAGTGGCGCGGTGTACATGCCCCCGGACGACATCGTCAGCACGCGCCCCGGACCGGCGGCCCGCAGCCGATCGAGGAGTCGGCTGGTGAGGAGGAACGGCGCCACGACCTGCACGGCGACCGTCGCCTCGAGGCCGTCGCGAGTCGTCTGCCGCTCGGCGTGCAAGGCGCCGGCGTTGTGCAGCACGGCGTCGAGTTGGTCGAAGCGCTCGAGCAGCTCCGCTGCGGCGTCGTTCACCGACGCGAGGTCTGTCAGGTCGGCGACGACGTCGTGCACGGAGTCGTTGCTCGTCGCCGCCGCCAACTCGTTGCGGACGTGCCTCGTCTTGACGGCTTCGCGGCCGAGCAGGATCACCGTCGCCTGGGCTCGGGCGAGCAGCTCGGCGGCGGCTCGGCCGAGGCCCGATGTCGCCCCGGTGATCAGCACGACGCGGCCGTCCAGCTCGTACTCGGCGAGCGGCGTCCAGTCGTCGAGCCTCGATCGCACGGCGCAGCCGACGCGAGTGAAACTCGGCACCACGGCTGCCTCGAGCACGGAGTCGACGACGTCGGCAGCGATCAAGCGACTCCCTGTCCGCCGGCCGCCGTCATGCAACCTCACCGACGAGGAGCGCGCCGCTCGTCGACGACACGACACCGCCGGCCGCCTCCTTGGTGATGACGAGGGCGTCGAGCTCGCCCTCGGCGGCGAACGGCTCGATGGCCGGGCGGTTGCCGACGACGCCGAGCGAGATGACGTCCCCGTCGCTGTAGACGCCCCACAACTGGTAGGTCTCGGTCACCGGCAGTTCGGGCAGCGTGCCGGCGGACAGGAAGCCAACCCCGTCGGGTTGCACCACCGCTTCGGCACTGAGCGTGCCGTCTTCGGAGGCGAGGCTGACGAGGCGACCGCCCGGATCGTCCCGCGCCGCCTCGTAGGCCTGCTCGATCGACTGCGTCGCCTCCGGCTCGTCACCGTCGTCGAGGACGAGGGCGGTGACCACTCCGGCAGCTGCGGCGATGAGTAGGGCGGCGGCGGCCAGCACGGCGGCGAACCGCCGCCGGGGGGCAGGGGCCGGCTTGCGGCTGGGAAGCGGAACGTCGAGCCGGGGCGAGCGCCCGTCCAAGGTGTTGGCGATGCGGTCCCACACCCCTTCGGGCGCGGGATTGCCGCTGTGAGCGAGCATCGATGCCGCCTGGCGCATCTGCCACACCTCGGCACGCGCTTGTGGATGCTCGGCGAGGTATGCCTCGACGCGCTGTCGGTCGAGGTCGTCGACGGCGTCGAGGGCGTAGGCGCCGAGCAGTTCGTCGAGGCGGTCGTCGGGTGTCATGTCCCTACCTCCACGCCAGCGGCCACGAGTTCCCGGTGCAGCCGACGCAGACCGCTGCGAATCCGGCTCTTGACCGTACCCTCCGGCACGTCGAGGCGGGCCGCCACCTCGCGGTACGTGTACCCACCGAAGTACGCCACCTCGATCGCCGCCCGCTCGTCTTCGGAGAGGTGTTCGAGCGCTGTGCGCACCTTGGCGGTGACGACGAGGTCACCGGCCTCGTATTCGAGGTCGTAGGGAACGGCAGCGGCCTTGCGCGCGTCACGGTCCTCGCGCTCGCGCCGCGACGCGTCCGAGCGCAACGAATCGACGGCCCGGCCGTGCGTGTCGATCAGCAGGAAGCTGCGCAGACTGCCACGTTCTGGGTCGAAGCGGGTCGGGTCGTTCCACAGCCGGAGGAAGACCTCCTGGACGACATCTTCGGCGATCGCTTGATCGAAGAGCAGGCGACGGGCGAGGCCGGACACCGCCCCGGCGTGACGCTTGTACGCCTCGGCAAGCGCCGACTGCTCGTACCTCGAGATGGCAATCGCCAGCGCCGCGTCCGACACATCCTCGAAGTTTGGCGCCACGTCCACTGTTCGTTGCCGAGGGCGATTCCGGATGATCCCGCTCAGCGACCGAGCAGTTGACGGAGGGCGTCTTCGAGGTCCGGATGGCGGAACACGAACCCCGACTCGAGCAACGCGCCAGGGAGGACGCGCTGGCCGGTGAGCAGCAGGTTCTCGACGAGCTCACGTCCGTACAGCGTCTTCGGACCGATGCTCGGGATCAGCGGCAGGTGAGGGCGGCGCAGCACGCGAGCGAGCAGGTCGGTGAACTCCGAGTTGGTCACGGGGGCCGGGGCGGTGAGGTTCACCGGACCGACGACCCCGGCCGTGAGGAGGTGCTCGATCGCCCCGACCTCGTCGTCGATGCTGATCCAGCTCTGCCACTGGTCGCCCGAGCCGAACCGCCCACCGAGCCCGAACTTGAAGAGCGGGAGTTGCTTGGCCAACACCCCGCCGTCGGAACTGAGCACCATTCCGCTGCGCAGATGGGCGACGCCGATGCCCGCTGCCGATGCCGGTTCTGTCGCCGCCTCCCACGCCCGGCAGAGGTCGGCGAGGAAGCCGGTTCCGGTCGTCGCCGACTCGTCGAGCTGCTCGTCGCCACGGGCGCCGTAGATGCCGACCGCTGAGCCGGAAAGCAGCACGGACGGTGGTCGCTCGAGGTTGGCGAGCGTACGAGCCAGGAGATCCGTGCTCGTCGTGCGGCTCTCGAAGATCTCCGCCTTGCGCGCCGCGGTCCACCGCTTGTCGCCGATGCCCGCCCCGGCAAGGTGGATGACAGCGTCGACCCCGTCCAGGTCGGCGGCGGGCAGCTCGCCGGCCGAAGGATCCCATCGAATCTCGCCGGCAAGCGCCGGGCGGCGCACCAGTCGCATCACGTGATGGCCGGCAGCGGCGAGCCGCGTCACGAGCGCCGAGCCGATCAGGCCGCTCGACCCGGACACGACGACGGTCTTGCGTTCAGCGTTCATCCGTTCATTGCGTTCCCCGGCCACGCAGGCCGTTGGTAGCCGCTCCTCGGCTGGCGCCTCGTCGCTCGCATCGGAGCACGTGTATTCATCCGTTCGTTGCGTTCCCCGGCCACGCAGGCCGTTGGTAGCCGCTCCTCGGCTGGCGCCTCGTCGCTCGCATCGGAGCACGTGATCTCATCCGTTCATCCTTACCGGTTCGTACCCGCACCGTTGCGACTCGATGCAATCCGTCGACGGGGTCGGCTCCGAATCATGACGGGCCGGCACACCGGAGGCGCACGCTGAAGGCGGCCCGTCGACATGACGACTCCAGGAAAGGGAGACCTCACCATGATCCGCACTTCCCGCCGCCGCTTGAGCGCCGGCTCGTTGATCGCCGCCGCTGCACTCGTGTGCTCTGCTGGCATCGCCTCTGCAACCACCGAGCCGCCGGGCACCGAGCCGATGGGCACCGAGTCGATGGGTTCTGCGCCGATGGCCGCCGGACCGACCGGCGCGGCCTGTGCCGCAGTGCCCGCCGACGGCGAAGGCAGCGTCGGCGGCATGGCTGACGACCCCGTCGGGACGGCGGCGAGCAACAACCCGCTGCTGTCGACCCTCGTCGCGGCGGTCGACGCCGCCGGCCTCGTCGACACGATCAACACCGGCGGGCCGTTCACGGTCTTTGCCCCGATCAACACGGCATTCGACAAGATCGACCCGGCGACGCTCGAGGGCGTCCTCGCCGATCCCGAGGCGTTGACCGGCATCCTCACCTACCACGTCGTGCCCGAGCAGCTCAGCGGTGCGGACCTCGTCGCCGGTGGGACGTTCGCCACCGTCAACGGTGCCGAGCTAACCGTCGCCGACGTCAACGGCACCCTGGTCGTCAACGGCGGCAGCGCTGCTGTTCTGTGCGCCGACGTGCCGACGGCCAACGCCACGGTGTTCCTCATCGACACCGTGCTGATGCCTCCGGCCTGACCGGAACGCCCGGCAACTCCCCATCAGCCGAGCGACGGGGGTCGGTCCACCGGAAACGGTGGACCGACCCCCGTGACGCGTCTGGACATCCGCAACCGCTGTTCGCTCCGTAGTTTCATGCAGATGTTCCTGGCGCTGAGAGAGATGCGACGTGCCAAGGTGCGGTTCGGTCTCCTGATCGGGGCGATCGGGCTGCTCGTGTTCTTGATCCTTTTCCAGCAGTCGCTGCAGAACAGCCTGTTGCGTGGCTTCACGGGAGCCATTCGGGCCCAGTCCGCACCGGTGCTCGTGTACTCGACCGACGGTCAGCGGACCCTGCAGGCGAGCGTGCTCACGCCCGAGTTGGAGGAGCTGGCACGTTCCGCCGACGGAGTCGGGGAAGCGGGGCTGATCGCCCAGGGCACGTTCACGGTGACCGCTGCCGACGAAGTCGTCGAGGCCTCGATCATCGGGTACGAGACGGAGGGTCTCGGCTCGCCCGACGATCTCACCGACGGGCGGCTGCCGTCCACCGCGGGCGAAGCGGTTGCCAGTGATGAGGACGCCGGCGCCGGCTTCGACCTCGGCGACACCGTCGTCATCGAGCCGGGCGGGGCGGAGCTGACAGTGGTCGGCCTGGCGGCAGATGCACAGCTCAACGTCGGCCCCACGCTGTTCGTCACCTACGACACCTACGTCGATGCCGTTGCCGCCCGCAATCCTGACGCCGGTGAGCCACTGCCCAATGCCCTTGGCGTGGTCCCCGACGCCGGCACAAGTCCGGAGCAGCTCGTCCCGTCGATCAACGCTGAGAGCGACGACCTCGATGCCCTGACGCGTGATCAAGCCGCCGACGAGGCACCTGGGGTCGCCCAGGTCCGCCAGTCGTTCCGGGTCATCTTTGCCCTCTACGGGCTGGTCGTCCCGTTGGTCACCGGGCTGTTCTTCCTCATCGTCACGGTGCAGAAGGCCGCGTCGCTCACGCTGCTCCGAGCGATCGGAACCTCTGGGCGCCGTCTCGTGTCGGCGCTCCTCGTCCAGGTGCTGATCATCGACGGGCTCGGACTGCTCGTCGGCATCGCCCTGTACACGCCGCTCACGATGGTCACGGCGACGGCGCTGGGCCTGCGCTTCGAGACGAGTGCCGTTGCCGGATGGTCGATCACCCTGCTCATGCTCGGCGTGTTCAGCTCGCTGCTCGCGGCCCGGCGTGTGCTGGGTATCGATCCGGCCTCGGCAACGACGGTGGCAGGTCTTCGATGAGGTTGGCGCTGCGCGAGCTTCGGCGGCGACCGGGGCGCTTCGTCACGGCGACCGTGATCCTCACCCTCGTCGCCGTGCTCGTGATGTTCCTCGGTGGTTTGCTGGACGGGCTGATCCGGTCCTCGACCAACGCTGTGCAAGCGCAGGACGGCGATCTGTTGGTCTTCTCGAGGACGGCCCAATCGTCGTTCCTGCGCAGCCGCATCGACGGTGACCTGCGCTCGACGATCGAGTCGGTGGACGGAGTGGCTGGCACCGGCGGGATCGGTGTCGTGCAACTCGGCGCTCGGGTCCCCGGCAACGGACCTCGTGACCTGGCCTCGACTGCCTTGTTCGGCTATGAGCTGGCGCCGGTCGGGGTGCCCGAGCCACCCGCGCCGGGCGAGGTGTACGCCGACGACGTGCTCAAGGCCGACGGCGTCGAGGAGGGCATGGAGATTCTCCTCGGCCCAGCGCGCACTCCGGTCACGGTGATCGGCTTTGTCAGCGACACGACGTACTCCGGCCAGGGATCGTTGTGGGCGGAACCGGGCACGTGGCGCGAGGTGCTCTCGGCCAACCGCCCGGACGAGCAGCTCGGCGACGATGTGTTCCAGGCCGTGGTCGTGCAGATCGCCGACGATGAACATCCCGCCGACCTCGCCACGGTGATCGACGAGGCCACCGACGATGCCACGGAGGCGCTGACGATCACCGCGGCCGTCGACTCGATCCCCGGCGTCGAGCAGCAACGCCAGACGTTCAACCAGATCATCGGCGTGACGGTGGCGATCGGTGTAGTCGTCGTGGCCCTCTTCTTCGCCCTGCTGACGGTCGAGCGGCTGGCGTTGTACGGGGTGCTCAAGGCGATCGGGGCGCGCAGCAGGACGCTGTTCGCCGGCCTGGTCACGCAGGCCGTCGTCGTGTCGGCGATCGCCTCGGTCGTCGCCGGTGGCCTTGCCGTGATGCTCGATGCGGCGATACCGCCTGGCTCGATCCCCCTCGACATCTCCCCGAGTCGCATCGTGACGAGCGCCGTGCTGCTGTTGGCGGCGGCGATCGTCGGGTGTGCATTCTCTCTGCGCCGCATCCTGCGCGTGGATCCGGCTTCGGCGATCGGAACAGCCTGATGACTGCTGCGCTCGAACTGCACGACGTCCGCAAGGTCTATGAGATGGGCGACACGGAGGTCGTCGCCCTCGACCACGCCGACCTCATTGTCGACGCGGGGGAGATCGTCGCCCTCGTCGGTCCGTCGGGTTCCGGCAAGACGACGCTGTGCTCGATTGCCGGCGGCTTGCTCACACCAACGGCGGGCACGGTCACCGTCGGTGGTGAGGAGATCTCCGAGTACTCGCCCAAGCAGCTCACCGGGTTCCGCCAGCGCAAGGTCGGCTTCGTCTTCCAGGCCGTCAACCTGGTGCCGTTCCTCACGGCCCGGGAGAACCTGCTGGTCGTCGACGAGCTGGGGCGACGCACCGGGGCCGACGCCCGCCGGCGGGCCGATCAGTTGCTCGAGGAGCTCGGCCTCACCGACCGGGTGAAGAACCTCCCCGCTCAGTTGTCCGGCGGTCAGCGTCAGCGGGTTGCCATCGGACGATCACTGATGAACGACCCGGAGATCGTGTTGTTCGACGAGCCGACGAGTGCGCTCGACACCGAGCTCGGCGAGCAGGTGATGGAGCTGATCCGCACCGAGCTCAACGAGCGCGGCACCGCCGCCGTCGTCGTCACCCACGACGACCGGATGACGCACTATTGCGATCGGGTCGTGCGCATCGTCGACGGCGTGCTCGAGGCCTGACGCGCCGCGGGCGCGATCAGGCCCGCCGGTTGAAGATGCTGTAGCCGCCCGGACCGACGATGGCGGCGAGGACCAGCAGGATGATCCCCCACAGCACCGACCCAGAGATCAGCACGATGACGCCGACGATGGCGATCAACACGGCGATGATCCACAACACGTTCTGATTCATGTCACCCTTACCCTCGCGGCTCGGACGAGCCGTTGCCAGAGAACGTTAGTCCTCCGTGCGTCGCCAAGTAGTGACCATGTCCGGGCAACAACGTCTCTCGATCGACCCTCGTCCCAGCGATCGCCGTCATCCCGAACTGGCGTCGACGCCGAAGTACTGGGTGACGGGTCCCGCATTCCCGTCTCACACTCGAGAGGTGTACTGATGAACCGCTTAGTCTCTTGTCTCGCTCTTGCCATCGGTGCGGCGCTTGCCGTGCCAGCCGCCGCCGGGGCCCAGACCCCTACGACGGTGATGCTGTTGCACGGCATCCCCGGTGCGACGGTCGATGTCGTCGTCGACGGCGACGTCGTGATCCCCGGGTTCGAGCCGGGCACGATGCAGGACCTCTCGCCGTTCGCCGGGCAGACGCTGACCAACGTCGAGGTGCGCGCCGCCGGGACCTCTGACGTCGTGATCGGTCCGATCGCCTCGCTCGACGTGCCGGGCTCGGGAAACGTCACTGTCGTCGCCCACCTCACCGCCGACGGCACGCCGACGCTGACCCCGTTCGAGAACGACACCAGCGCCTTGGCTGCCGGACAGGGTCGCCTGACGGTGCGCCACACGGCGGCCGCGCCGGCCGTCGACGTCGTCCTCGCCGACGGGTCGCGTCCGTTCACCAATCTCAGCAACCCCAATGAGGCGTCGGCTGACCTTCCCGCTGGTGAGATCGCCGGCGCCCAGGTAGCCCCGACGGGCGGCGATCCGATCGCCCCGGTTCCGACGGTCGAGTTGACCGCCGGCACGAACCTCATCGTCTACGCCGTCGGCAGCCTCGATGACGACTCGTTGACGTTCTACACACAGACGATCGAGGGACTCGGCGGCGACCCGACCGGGGTGCCGACCGGACTCGTTCGGGCGTGAGCTGATTCCCCAAACGTGACAGCGTTCGCCTCCTCACACACGGCGCTCAGCATCTCCGCCGGGCTGGGCGTCGGCGCGATCGCAGTCGCAACGGTGGGACTCACGCTCGGCTCGTCGGACGGTGCTGCCACGGCGGTGCCGCCGGCGAGCACGACAGCGGCGACGTCGACCACGACGCTGCCTCTGTCGCCGCTCAACGCCCAGCTCGGCGACCCGATCTCGGTGATCCCTTCGGCCCCGACCGCGCCGCCGCCTCCCGTCGGCATCACCATCGACGCCATCGGCCTCGCCTCTGTCCCCGTTCGAGCGGTAGGGCTCGACGCGGACGGGCAACTGGAGATCCCCGACGAGACGGAGGTCGGCTGGTATCGACACAGTTCGTGGCCGGGCCGTCCCGGGGCGACGGTGCTCGCCGCCCACGTCTCGTGGAACGATGCAACCGGACCGTTCTACGAGCTCGTCGACGTTCAACCGGGGTCGGCAGTCAGCGTCCAGCTGGCCGATGGCACGGTGCGGTCGTACACCGTGGTCGAGCGCCAGCAGTACCCCAAGACGGAACTGCCTGCGGATCGGATCTGGACGACGGGCGGTCCGGAGACGCTCGTGCTGATTACGTGCGGTGGCGAGTTCGATCCGGAGATCCGCCGCTACCGCCACAACATCGTCGTCTACGCCGTCCCCCAATCCTGACGGGCAGCGTGATCATCGGTTCCCCTCGATGCCCCGTCGGCTCAACTGATCGATCGCCACGGCCAACAACAGCACTGACCCACGCGCCGTCTGTTGGTAGAAGGTGGCGATGTTCATCAGGCTCATGCCGTTGTTCAGGGCGCCCATCAACGTCGCCCCGAGCAGCGCGCCGAGAATTCGCCCCCGCCCGCCAGCGAGGCTCGTGCCGCCGATCACCGCCGCGGCGATGGCGTCGAGCTCGAGGAACAGGCCGGCCGTTCCGCCGATCGCCCCGCTGACCCGCGCCGTGAGCGCCACGCCGGTGACGCCGTAGAAGAACCCGGCGATCACGAAGTTGATGAACACCACCCGGCTCAGCGAGATGCCGGCCAGCCGGGCAGCTTCCGGGTTCCCGCCGACGGCGTAGAGCTGGGCGCCGAAACGAGTCCGGCGCATGAGCACGTCGGCGAGCGTTGCGAACAGTGCGAGCACGAGGATGAGGTAGGGAATCCCTTTGCCGAGCGACACATAGACGGCGATGGCCGCGGCCAGCACGGCGGGCACCAACGACGTCGCGAGCGAGCGACGCCAGTCGTCCGTGAGCCCGAATCGTTGGGCGCGACGGGCTGATGCGACGGTGAACGCGGTGAACGCCACGAGGGCCGCGGCGACCACGGCGATCGACGGCACGGGTGCGAGGTAGCCGGCGGCGAGGTCGGTCAGCGTTGCCGGCAGCGGGGCAACCGTGGCGCCGTCGGTCACGATCAACGAGACGCCGCGGAAGATCATCATCCCCGCCAACGTGACGATGAACGAGGACACGCCGACCTTGGCGACCCACACCGCGTTCCACGTGCCGAGCGCGACACCGGCGGCGATCGCCGCGGCGACACCGAGCCACGGGTTCCACCCGAGCTTGACCGTCACCGAGGCGAGCACCACGCCGACCAACGCCACCGCTGACCCGACCGACAGGTCGAAGTTGCGGGTGACGATCAGCATCACAGCGCTGATCGACGCGAGCCCGACGATCGTCGTCTGCAAGGCGAGCAGTCCGAGGTTGCGCTGCGACAGGAACAGCCCGTCGGTGAGCACCTGGAACGTCGCGAAGACGACCGCGACGACGATGAGCAACGTGTAGTTGCGCAGGTTGACACGCTCGCGAGTGATCGCCACGTTCGGCGATGCCGCCGGCTTGACGAGGTACAGGCTCATCTCGTCGTCTCCGGTCGGCGGTCGCTCGCCGGACCTGCGGCGACCTCGATCAGCTCACCCTCGGTCGTCTCGTCGGCGGCGAACTGGCCGACGAGACATCCGTCGCGCATCACGAGGATTCGCGAGCAGACGGTGACCAACTCGCTGGCGTCGGACGACACCAGCAGCAGGGTCCGCCCCGACGCAGCGAGCTCGACGAGGATCTCGTGGATCTCGGCACGAGCCCCGACGTCGACACCGCGAGTCGGGTCGTCGAGGAGCAGGATCGGGGTGTCGGCCACCAGCCAGCGAGCCACTTGGACCTTCTGCTGGTTGCCCCCACTGAGCGTCGCCACCGCAGCGGTCTCGTCAGGAGCCCGGATGGCGAGCTGGGCGACCCGCCGGCGCGATTCGGTGCGCACCTTGGCTCCGTCGAGGAAGGCGCCGCGCCGGAACTCGAACAGGCTGGCCAGCACGACGTTGTCGGCGATCGAGTGGATCCCACGAGGGCGTCGCGTCGATCCTGCGTCACGTAGCCGATGCCTTGGTCGATGGCGTCCTGTGGCGTGCTGACGTCGAGCGACGTCCCGTCGATCTCGACGTCACCGCTGACCGGACCGCGCCATGCGCCGAAGATCGCTTTGCCGACGACTCCGGCACCGGAACCGATCAAGCCGAACAGCCCGACGATCTCGCCACCCGCGACCTCGAAGGACACGTCGTCGACCAAGGGACGGGCACCGGCTCGGAGCGCCGGAACGGTGAGTCCCCGCACCGCGAGACGCCGCCCGTTGACGGGCGTCCCGACCGCGGCGGCGGACCGTCGGCTGGAGGACTCACCGAGCGTCTCACCGAGCATCTCGCTGACGATCTCCGAGCGTCCGGTGTCGTCGGCGCGATGATCGCCGACCAGCGTGCCGTCGCGCATCACGAGGATCCGGTCGGCGATAGCGAACACCTCGGCGAGTCGATGGGAGACGAACACGCAGGTCGTGCCTCGGTGGCGGTAATCGCGCAGGCGATCGAAGAGCCGCTGGGCCTCGTCACCGGTGAGCGCAGCCGTCGGTTCATCGAGGATCAGGACACGAGCATCCTTGTGCAGCGCCCTGGCGATCATCACGAGTTGCTGGTGGGCGAGGTCGAGGTCGCCGATGCGCGCGTCGGCGTCGACCTCGATGCCGAAATCGTCGAGGATCGACGCCGCAGCGCGGCGCATCGCCAGGCCGTCGACGAAGCCAAACCGTGTCGGCTCGTTGTTCAGGAACAGCGTCCGAGCCACGGTCAGCTCGGGCACCACGTTGATCTCCTGGGCGATCAACACGATTCCGTGACGCTCCGCATCGGCGACGTCGGCCGGGAGGTACGGGAGGCCGTCGAACGTGATCTCGCCGCTGTAGTCCTGCCCGAACAAGCCGGCGAGGACGCCGATGATCGTCGACTTGCCGGCGCCGTTCTCGCCGAGCAGGGCGACGATCTCGGACGTGGCGAGGTCGAACGACAGCTCGTCAACGGCGATCGTGCGACCGAACGACTTGCCGACACCCCGGACGGTGAGCAAGCGGTTCGGGGTGCCTCGGCGTTCGGAGCTGTCGTCGAGCATCGGGGCCGAGTCGGCGCGGTGCTCCTGGGTCAGCACTCAGGTCGCTCGTCGGGCACGTTGGCGTAGACCTCGTCAACGTTCTGCCAGTACTCGTGACTGCACGCGAACTCGGCGAGCTCGTCCTGCGTGACGAGATAGATGGGCGTCTTGACGAACGGGATCTCGCCAGCACCGTTGTCGACCGTCAGTTCGGCAGTGACCGGCTCGCAGTTGGCCAGGGCGACGGCGGTCTCCGCCCCGGCTTGGGCCATCTCCTCTGGAGCTGGCCAGAGACTGCCGAACTGACGGCCTTCGGCGATGGCCTGCATCGCCGAGAGCTCCATGTCCTGACCGGTGACGAGGATCTCGCCGTCGGCGATCCCGGCCTGCGAGATCGCTTGGAGGATTCCCAGCGTCATCCCGTCGTACGACGACAAGAAGACGTCGACCTCGTTGTCGTTCGCCGTGAGGGCGTTCTCGGCGAGCGCTTGGGCGGGCTCGGTCTTCCAACCAGGCGTGAATTGGTCCATCACGATGGCGACCTCGCCGGAGTCGACGACCGGGTCGAGCACGTCGTGATAGCCCTCCTGCATCAACGTCGACCCGGTCTGCCCCGGATCTCCGCCGATCAGCACGTAGTTGCCGTTGGGAACGACGGCGAGCGTCTCGCGTGCTGCCTCGGCGCCACCCTCACGAGGATCTCGGCCGATGAACGCGTCGTGCTCCGAGTTGAGGATCAAGTCGTCGTACGACGCGAGCGGAACCCCTGCTTCGCGAGCGAGGTCGGCGATCCGCCCGGCGACGTTGAAGTCGACAGGTTGGATGACGATGGCGTCGACGCCCTGGGTCAGCACGTTCTCCGCTTGCGAGACCTGGGTGACTGCGTCGTTCTCCGCAGATTGCACGATGACCTCGTAGCCGGCCGCCTCGGCGGTGTCCTCGAAGAACGGGATGTCGGCGTTGAGGTAGCGATAGGCCGTCTGCTGCTTGAGCATGAAGGCGATCCGCCCGGTCGTGCCGGGGACGCACTCGGCATCGTCAGGGACCGTCGACGCCGCGGTGATCGTCCCCAGCCCGGTGCAACAGGTCGCCGCCAGCACGGTCCCAGCGACAACGGTCGCCGTGGTCCTGCCGTGCCGCTTGTTCGGTCGCTTCATGGTTCCCCCTCGATCTCGCCGATGCTTGACAACGTTGTCAGGGTAGGAAATCTTGACAACGTTGTCAAGCCAAGACGTTCAACCAGAGAGAGGCGTGCTCAGGTGCTGCGGACGATGAGATTGGGGGGAACCCACCGTCGCTGCGGCTTCCCGCGACGCCCGGCGAGGCGCTCGAAGAGCAGCTCCGTGGCGTGACGGGCAATCTCGTCGACGTCGAAGGCGACCACCGTGACCGGCCGGCGCAGGGCCGAGGCCAGCTCGAAGTCGTCGCAACCGATGAGGCCGATCCCGGGGCGATCGGCGAGCGCCTCGGCGGCGCCGACCGCCGTGCGGTTGTTGGTGGCGAAGAAGGCCGTCGGCGCGGCGTCGGCCTCGAGCATCTCGACAACGGCGTCGCGCGCTCGGGTCGGATGATGCAGACCGAACCGTGTCAACTCATCGACGACCGGGATGCCGGCGTCGGCCAACGCCGCCCGGTACCCGGAGAACCGCTGGCGCGCCGTGTAGACGTCGAGGGAAACGTCGCTGATCAGGGCAATTCGCCGGTGGCCTGCGGCCAGTAGATGCTCGACGGCGAGATGGGCACCTCGCTCGTCCTCGAGCAGGACGGCGTCGGCGGCCAGGCGCACCGGCGGGCGATCGAAGAAGACCACCGCCATCCCGTGGTCGATCTCCCGCTTCAGGAACTGGTGGTCCTGGCGGGCGCTGGCGATCAGCAAGCCGTCGATCCGGCGGCGGACGAGGCGGTCGACGATGTGCCGCTCCCGCCGTGGATCGTCGTCGGAGCTCACGGTGATCAGCAGATGCCCCTCGGCGAGCGCGGCGTTCTCGACGAAGCGGGTGATCGCCGAGTAGAACGGGTTGGCCACGTCGGCGACGACGAGACCGATCGTCGCCGACCGGGTTGCCCGACGCAACGTGCTCGCCCGATCGTCACGGCGGTAGCCGAGCATGCGCACGGCAGCCTGCACGCGGGCGGTGACGTCGTCGCTCACGAATGGCTCCTCGTTGACGACTCGCGAGACGGTCTTGATGCTCACACCGGCGACCGCGGCGACGTCCTTGAGGGTGGGGCGACGGACGTCGTGAGTCATCGGGCAAAGTGTAGGCAGCGCAGACCTGACAACGTTGTCATCAGGGGACTCCGAGCATCCCCCGTTCGCGTCACGCCATCGGTGAGAATGCGAGTAACAGTGACCGCTCGGTCACTCCGAAAAGGGAGGGTCAGCGCGTGATACGCGGACTACTGGCGTTCATTGTCGTCTTCTTGTTGGCGACGTTGCCGGCGACCTGGCTGCTGATGCTGTTCTTCGGCAACGTCGGCGTTTTAGTGAGCTACTGGGGCATGCTCCCGCTCGGCATCCTCGTGTCCGTCCTGTTGGGCGGCGTGACAGCGCCGAAGTACGTGGTCTGACCGGTGCCCTGACCGGCGTTCGAGACGTCGGTCAGGGCACCTGATGAGTCAGGCGAGCAGCTTGGCCTTCTGCTGCTGGAACTCGGCGTCGCTGAGGACGCCCTGGTCGCGCAACGCGGCGAGCTTGGTGAGCTCGTCGCCCGTGCCTCCGCCTCCCGTGCCGGCAGCGCTGCGGACGTAGGACTGGAACGCCTGCTCCTGAGCCTTGGCGTCCTCGTAGTCGCGTTCGCTCATCGAGTGGCCGCGAGCGATGAGGTACACGAGCACACCGAGGAACGGCAGGATGATCACGAAGATCACCCACAGCGCCTTGCCGAAGCCGCCCAGGTCCTTGCTTCGGAAGATGTCGAAGATCACGCGGAAGAGGACGACGATCCACGCGATCCACAAGAAGAACCACAAGAAGGTCCAGAACATCCCGAGCAACGGGTAGTCGTAACCCAACACCTTGATCCCCTTTCGGTCGGTCCGACCTGTTTCGGACCGGGGTGAGTCCTAGCACACGTTTGGGGGTCTTGACGAGGATCGTTGCTGTCGTGAGTCGTGTTCGGGTCAGACTGGCGGCAATGGATCGCCATGATGTTTCCCCCGAGTCGGTGCGATGACCTACTGCCTCGCCCTTCGTCTCGACGCTGGCTTGTTCTTCATGTCCGACACCCGGACGAATGCCGGCGTCGACAACGTCAGCACGTTCCGCAAGCTGCACGTGCTCAAGCCCGCCGACGATCGCGTCTTCGTCGTCCAGTCCGCCGGCAGCTTGGCCACCACCCACGAGGTGCTCGACCGCGCCGATCGTGATCTCGGTGGTAACAGCGAGAGCCTGGCAACCGTCGACCACCTTTTCGAGGCGGCCCTGTACCTCGGGCGACTGAGCCGGGAGGTGGTCGCCACCCACGAGGCCACGCTCGGGAGCGCAGCCACCGCCACGTTCATCCTCGGCGGGCAGATCGCCGGTGAGCCGCCAGAGATCTTCCTCGTCTATCCCGAAGGCAACTACATCCGGGCGTCGGAGGAGGTGCCGTTCTTGCAGATCGGGGAAGCCAAGTACGGCAAGTTCCTGCTCGAGCTCGCGGTGCGAGCACGCGTTGACCACGTGACGGCAGCGAAGATCGCCCTCAGCTCGATGGTCTCGACGGCCCGAGCCAATCTGTCCGTGGGCCCGCCCTACGACGCCGGTGTCTATCTCAATGACTCGCTGAACGTTCGGCAGGTGCGCATCGAGGCCGACTCGCCGTATCTCGCCGAGCTCGCCGAGGTCTGGGGTACGCACCTCCTCGCAGCGATCGACGATCTGCCACCGATTCCCGCCGAGCTCCTTCCGCACTGACCGGCCGGCTGTGCATCCGCGGCGAATCAGCCGTTGGACTGGATTCCCACCTTGAGCTCGCGGAACGGCGTCGTCGAGTCGATCCCCGGCTCCTTGGGGAGGCCGAGCACTCGCTCGCCGATGATGTTGCGCATCACTTCGTCCGTCCCGCCGGCGACACGCATGCCTGGCGTTCCGAGGACGACCTGGCTCCACGCATAGGTTCCCCACTCGCCGCTGTCGGCGACCAGCTTGGGGCCGAGCACGTGGCTGACGAGATCGCCGATGCGTTGCAGCAACTGCGTCGCCGCCAACTTGGCGATGCTCAGCTCCGGACCCGGAAGCTGGCCGACGTTGATCTTGGCGAGTGCCCGCTGGTTGGTGTAGCCGGCGACTCGCGCCCTGGTGACGACGTCGGCGAGCTGTTGGCGGACGAGCGGATCCTGGGACAGACCGAAGTAGCGGACCATCTCGATCAGCCGGGTGATCGTCCCGCCGCCGCCGGCCATGCCGCCGGCGCCGATCGCCGCCCGCTCGTTCATCAGCGTCGTCAGGGCGACGCCCCAGCCGCCGTTGACGTCGCCCAAGCGGTGATCGTCGGGAACGCGCACCTCGTTGAAGAACACCTCGTTGAAGCTGGCCCCACCGGTCATCTGGCGCAGCGGTCGGATCTCCACGCCGGGGGCGGTCATGTCGACGATGAACCCGGTGATGCCCTTGTGCTTGGGAAGATCGGGGTCGGTGCGGGCGAGGATCTCACCGATGTCCGAGTACTGGGCACCGGAGGTCCACACCTTCTGACCCGACACCACCCACTCGTCGCCGTCGCGCTCGGCCCTCGTCTGCAAGCTGGCCAGATCGCTACCGACGGCAGGCTCGGAGAACAGTTGGCAGGCGATGAGGTCCCCTCGCCACAGCGCCCGCAGGTAGCGATCCTTGGCCGCATCGGTGGCGTGGGCGAGGATCGTCGGGGCGATCATCCCCAGGCCGATCAGGAAGGGCCCTTGGTTGGGGACGTCGTAACGACTCTCGAGGGCCTCGTACGCCGCCTGGTAGGGCTTGCCCAGTCCTGTGCCGCCGTACTGCGGCGGACCGGTGATCCAGCCGAACCCGGCATCGAAGCGCGCCTGGCGGAACGACCTGGCAGCGGCGATGATGGCGTCCTCCTCGTCGCGGGTTCGTTCCTCGAACATCGCGACGTTGTCAGAGCCCTCCCCCCACACGAACTTCCGGTCGGCGTCCTTCGGCGCGACCGTGGCGTCGAGAAACGCTGTGGCCGCGCTGGTGAACTCGTCGATCGTGGGGACAGTCACGGGCGCAGTCTCCCCGATCGCAGCGTCCATGCGCCAACTTCACCGTTGCGAGCGAGCGAGCGCCAGCGAGTGAGCGGCCAGCAGCGGCCTGCGTGGCCGGGGAACGCAGTCAACGGCCACCCGGGCAACTACGGTGGCGGTCTCGTGGGTCAGCTCGTCGCCGTCACCGACCGTCCGTCCTCGACGCGCGGGCAAGTTCGCTTCGAGCTCAACCGCTCCTTGACCGGGATGGGCCACGAGCACTACTCGTCGCCCGAGGAGGCATCTGGCGAGCGGCCCGCTGACGTGCTGGCCCGGCGATTGTTCGAGACCGGCCAGGTCGACGCCGTGCACGTCTACTCGAACATCGTGACGATCGAGCTCGCCCGCAATGCCGATCCGAGCCCGCTGGCCGGCGTCGTCCAGACGCTGTATCGCTACTGGCAGCCCGGGATGCAGCCACCGGCATTCGAGGACCTCGTCGCCCCCGATGAAGCGGCAGGCGCGGCGGCGCCGGTGGCCGGCGAAGGCGGCGACGGTGGAGGCGACGCGGCGCAGTCGGCGGCCGCCCAACGGGTCCCTGCCCACCTGCTCGAACGTGCCCGCGCCGGCCGTGAGCGGTGGAAGGCGAAAGCCGGCTGACGTTCAGCCGGTCGGTCGCGTGCCGGAGTAGGCCCGCTCGAGGATGCCGAGCAGGGCGTCGACGTCGACGGGCACCGGGTTGTCGTTGATCGCCGCCGCGGCGCGCTCGGCGGCCTCCGGGAGGTCGTCGGTGGTCAGCCCGAGATCGGCGAGGCTGCTGGTCACCGAGCTCGCCTCGGCGAGATCCCAGAGGGCGCCGGCGGGGTCGCCGCCTGGCGCCCCGAGGGCGTCGGCAAGGCGGGCCATCTCGTCGGGCAGCGCCGGGGCATTGAACGCCACGGCGTGGGGGAGCACGGCGGCGTGGGCGTCGGCATGGACGAGGTTGAACGTGCCGCCGAGGACGTGGCACAGCTTGTGGTGCAACCCGGCGCTCGTCGTGCCGAGGGCGATCCCTGAGAGGTACGCGCCGTAGAGCAGGTCGCTACGCCCGGCGACGTCGGTCGGGTCGGCCATCACCGCGGGCAACGAGCGGGCGATGGCCCGCACCCCTTCGAGCGCCAGCGCCGACGTGACCGGGTTGCAGCCGGTCGCGTAGAGCGACTCGACGGAGTGGGCGAGAGCGTTGAAGGCGCTCGCCCCGGTGACGTTCGGGGGCAGCCCGAGCGTCAGCAGCGGGTCGTAGATGACGACGCGGGGGAGCACGAGTGGTGACGTGCCGGTCTGCTTGTGTCGCCCGCCGGTCAGCCCGTAGATGGTGGTCATCTCGCTGCCGGCGTAGGTCGTCGGCACGGCGAGGATCGGCACCTCTCGAGTGAGCGCGATCGCTTTGGCCAACCCGGTGGACGAGCCGCCGCCCAAGCACACGACGGCGTCGGCTGCGGCGTCCGTCACGGCGGCCCGGGCCCGCTCGGCGAGCTCGACCGGGACGTGCTGGATCACCTCGTTCCACCGTCCGGCGATCCTTGGTCCGAGTTGGTCAGCGGTGTCGTCGGCGAGGTCCTTGGCCTGGCCGTCGGCGACGAGAAACACTCGGCTGACGCCCAGTCGGTCGACCTCGGCGGCAACCTCGCCGACCCGGCCAGGTCCGAACACGACGCGGCTGGGATGGGAGGTGTACTCGAACCTCACCTCTGGTCGAGCCACGCGTACCGAGACGTGTCCTTGGCCGCGTAGTCGGGGTCGAGATAGATGAAGCAGCGCTGGATCAGCCAGTCGCGTACTTCGAACACGTCGCACCATCGTCCGGCCGCCCATTCCGGGTTCCCGGCCTGCCACCGCCCGTCCTGGTGCTCGCCGTGGCTGGTGCCCTCACAGGCGAACGTGTCGGTCCCCGTGAGGATCCAGTTGAAGTGCGAGTAGTGATGGACGATCGACTTCAGCGTCGCCCCGACATCGCCGAACATCGTGCCGATCTCGTCCTTGCCGGTGGCCAACCCCCACTTCGGGAAGTACACCTGGGCGTCGTTGGCGAAGAGGTCGAGGATGCTCCCGCCACTCGACGTCACCCCTCCGTTGTCGAACGCCTTGAGGTACTCGAGGGCCACGCTCTTGCGCTGCTCGTCGGTCATCGTCTGGGTCGTCAGGGCCATCTCAACCGCCTCAGAAGTCGATCGGATACTGGGGTGCCTTGCCGGTGGCGATCAGTTCCGGTAGCCCCGGCGAAGCGTTCTCCCAGACGAGCAGCATCGAGCGCTTCGGGCTGTAGCCGCGGTGGCGGATGTCTGCCGGCATCGCCGCCACGTCGCCGGCCCGCATGATCACCTTGGCGCGTGGCGACCCGGTGTCGCGGTCGTCGACGCTCCAGCGGATCTCGTCGGAGAGCTGGATGAACCACTCGACCCGGTCGTTGCCGTGGATCACCGGAAGGATGTATTCCTCGGTCGTCGGGCAGAACAGGCTGTCCTTGCACACGCTGGTGACGCTCGGGTTCCACGTCACGTCCGAGCGTGAGAGGTAGGCATAGAGGCTGAACCCGGCGACCTCGCCCTCGAAGCCGGGGTTGGCGTGGACCTCGGGTTCGTCTTGGGAGACGTCGGCGAACATGCGGTTGACCGGATGGGTGGCATCCGTGCGGATCTGCTCGTCGCCTGGCACGCCGACCATCCGCTGGGCGGCGACCCGACGCCGGGTCACGGCCGCTGTGTTGCTGCCGTTCTTCAACCCCCACGGTCCTGCGGTCTCTTCCGGGCTGGCGAAGGGGTCGAACGTCGTGTTCGTCCAGTCGTCGAGCATCGCCTTGAACGTGGCCTGGATGTCCGGCGTCGGAAAGTTCTCGGTGTGGTCCAACTCGGCCTTGCGGTAGCTGTCGTTGTAGCGCCCGGCGAACAGGTCGACGGTGCCGTAGTGGTTGACCGTGCCGATGACATCATCGAAGTTGACGGTGCCGTAGAAGAAGTCCCAGGCGCAGTCGCGTTGCAGGGCGCGAAGGAAGGCATCGATGCTCAGCACGTGGCTGCCGGTCGGCCAGCTGATGTGGGCGAAGTACTCGTCGCGGTGGAACATGAAACCGCCGAGGGTGTACTGCCGGTACCCGAACTCGTCGGGCTCCGAGGCCTGTACCGAGGATTCAACTACGTCAGTCATTGGTTGACGTCCTTTCAGGACAAGCAGATGTCGGCCCAGCGCTCGACCGTGTCGTCGCCGAGGCAGGTCTGTTGGAGGAGCACCGATGGTGACTCGGACTCGAAGCGATACGCCGACCCCCGCGGCAGCAGGGCCATGTGGCCGCGACGGATCCGCACGAAGCCCATCTCGTCGCCGTCGGGCTCGCCGTCGATGGCCACCGATCCCTCCTTGCCGGCCGGGGCGAGGGGAGTGGCGAGCTTGACGAGGCGCACGGTGACGTCGCCGTCCATGCAGAGCACGGCCTCGTCGTGGTCGCACGTCCTCCAGCCCGACGTTCCTTCTGCGCGGATCGCTTCGAGCACATAGTTCTGGTTCTTGCCGACGGCGACCTTCTCGTACGGCGCCGACATCCCCGCCACCTCGAAAACGTTGGAGAATGCGTAATGCTTGGGGTCATCGTCGATGATCTCGATCGTGCCTTTGCGGAAGTTGCCGAGCGAGCCGAAGATCGTCGTGTACTCCACTGTGTCCCCCTGTGCCCCAGCTGTGCCCAACGGTGCCCCCGCCGGTGCGACGTCGATGCTTGATGGTACAACAACTTCCACGATGGTCGACTCGGTCATCGCGCTGACGCGTGACCTGCGCGCCGCCGGCGTGGACGCCTCGAGCGCCGAGGCCATCGACGGGTTGCGTGCGGTTGCCCAGGTTGGCGTCGCCGAGCGCCTGCTCGTCAGGGCGGCGCTGCAGGCGACACTCGTGAAACGGGCCGAGGACGTCGGCGTCTTCGAGTTGCTGTTCGATCGCCACTTCCCGCCGGCGCCCGTCCTGCTCCCGCACGTGCGCCGAGATGCTGCGCCAGACGCCGCTGCGGAGATCGCTCCCGAATCAGTCGGAGCAGGGGGAGCGCTACCGCTCGACCTCGTCCATGCCATCCGCGACGGTGACGAGGAGGCCCTCGTGTGCCTCGCCGAAGAGGCGGTCGCCCGGTACTCGGGGATCGAGGTCCAGCCCGGCAGCGAGCGCTACTTCGTGTATCGGGTGCTGCGCGCCCTCGACCTGTCCAATCTGCTGATCGCCGTGATGGCGAGCGAGCGCATCGAGCATCCCGAGACCTCCGAGTTCGAGTTGCGCCAGTTGCGTGATGACGTCCGCGAGCGGATCGACCGGCTGCGCCGTCTGCTCGTCGCGGCCGTTCGCGCTCGCCTCGCCCTCCAGGAGGTTGGTCCGCTCGACGCCGTCGTGGTGCCGCGGCGGGTCGCGGACATCGACGTCCTCAGCGCCTCGACGACCGAGCTCCATGAGTTGCGCGCGGCGGTGCGTCCGCTGGCCCGCAAGCTCGCCAGTCGGATCGGCAGGCAGCGCCGCCGTCATCGTCATGGCAGCCTCGACGTGCGGCGCACGATGCGGCGGTCGATCGACGCCGGGGGGATCCCGCTCGATCCGGCGTGGCGCCGGGCGCGACGGACGAAGCCACAGCTCGTCATGCTCTGTGACCTGTCCGGTTCGGTCGCCGAGTTCGCCCACTTCACGCTGATGTTGTTGCAGGCGATGACGGCAGAGCTGGCCGGATTGCGGGCCTTCGTGTTCGTCGACGGGGTTGCCGAAGTCACGCGGGTCCTCGAGGAGGCGGAGGTCGACCTCGATCCGCGGTTGCTCGTGACCGTGCCTGGGGTCGTCGTCGGCGACGGGCACAGCGACTACGGGCGGGCACTGGGCACGTTCGTCGAGCGCTACAGCGCGACCGTTGGGGCGGGGACCACCGTGCTCGTCACCGGCGATGCTCGCACCAACCTGCGCGGCTCCGGCGTCGAGTCGTTGCGCGTGATCCGTCACCGATGCCGGCGGCTGTACTGGTTCAACCCGGAGCCGGCGGACGGCTGGGACGATCCGGACTCGGCGCTGGCTGACTACCGCGAGCTGTGTGACGGCGTGTTCGAGGTGCGCAACCTCACCCAACTCGCCGCGGCTACGGCGGCGATCCTCTGAACCGCGGCCAATTGTGAGCAAGATCTTGCTCACAATCGGCATCAGAGTTTGGTGCCCGTTGAGCTGCGAACACCCGTTCGGTACGATGAGGCGATGACCTCGGCATCGTCCCTGCGCACCGCCACTGTCGAACGTCTCGCCGAACCGTTGTCGGCTACCGCGCTGAGTCGCAGCCGGATGCTGCCGGTTGTCGATCCGCTCGTCTCGCTGCTGCCCGACGGTGGGTTGGTCAGGGGCAAGGCAGTGGCGTGCGGGGGAGTGGCCGGCATGTCGCTCGCTGTGTCCCTGGCGGTCGCCGCGACAGCTTCTGGGTCATGGCTCGCCGTCGTCGGGGTCCCGACGTTCGGGCTCGAGGCAGCCGAGGAGTTCGGCATCCCGCTGGAGCGGGTGGTGGGGGTAGATCCGGGCGATCAGCGTGCTGTCGGCGAGTCCTGGGCTGAGCTCGTCGGCGCCACGTTGGACGGCTTCGAGGTCGTCATCACCAAGGTGCCGCGACGACTCAACGCCGTCCTCGCCAGACGGGTCCAGGGCCGCCTGAAAGCTCGCGAAGCGGTGCTCATCACACTCGGTGCGCCAGGACCCATCTCCGTCGACGTCGAGTTGCAGGCCAGCGATCCGCACTGGGAGGGCGTCGCCGCCGGGTCCGGTTACCTGCGCGGCCGGCGGGTCGCCGTCACATCGGCGGGGCGACGTGTCCCGCGCCCGCGGCAGGCGTCGTTGTGGCTCCCTGGCCCAGATGGCACGATCGCTCTCGACGAGACGGTGCCGGCGGTCGTCCCCCTCGCCGATCATCGCGCTGGTTGACGATGCTGAGAGCCGACCGGCATCGCCTGCTCACCGTGTGGTGGGCGCACTGGCCGGTCGTCGCCGCGGGGATCGTCGGCGGTGTCCCGCCCGACCGTCCCGTCATCGTGCTCGCTGCCAACCGTGTCGTCGCCTGTTCGGCGGCAGCGGCGGCGGTCGGTGTCGCAGTCGGGCAGCGCCGCCGCGTCGCCCAACAGCGCTGTCCCGAAGCGGCGCTCCTCGATCACCAACCCGATCGCGACGCCCGCGTCTTCGACACCGTGGTGCGCGCCGTCAACGAGTTGACCCCACGACTGGAGATCGTCGAGCCGGGGTGGCTGTGCATCGAAGCCCGCGGTCCGTCGCGCTACTACGGCGGCGACGTGCGCCTCGGCGAACACCTCGTCGCCACGATCGAACGGGCCATCGGCGGGCGACCGGCAGGACTGGGCATCGGCATCGCCGATGGGCGATTCGCCTCGGCGGTCGCCGCCCGACTTGCAGCGGCAACACCGAGCCACACGAAGGTGGTTGCCCCAAACGCGTCACGGCCCTTTCTTGCCGCTCAGCCCGTCGCCTGGCTCGACGAGACGGGCGAGGTCGACGCCGAGCTGGTCAGCCTGTTTGCCCGTCTCGGCCTCTCGACACTGGGCTCCGTCGCCGCCCTGCCGCGAGCCGATGTCGCCGATCGCTTCGGGCCACCCGGCGAGCTCGCCCACCGCTTGGCGTCCGGTGACGACGAACGCCTGTCAACCCCCACCGAACCGTCCGAGCAACTGCGTGCCGAGCGGGTCTTCGACGAGCCGGTCGAGCAACTGCAGCCACTCGCCTTCGTCGGCAAGCAACTCGCCGATGAGCTGATTGCCGCCTTGGAGCTCAGCGGTTCGGTGTGCACGCGACTCGTCGTCACCGCCGAGTCCGAACACGGTGAGCGCAGCGAGCGAGTGTGGTTCCGGGCCAGAGGGTTGACGGTGGGAGCGATGGTCGAGCGAGTGCGCTGGCAGTTGGACGGCTGGATCGCCCAGCCGGGAGCGCTGTCGGCAGGCATCGTGCTGCTGCGCCTCGACGCCGACGAGGTGCGCTTCGACGGTGGCGATCAGCTGCGCCTATGGGGTGGCGTGTCGGCTGCGGACGAACAGGCCGTGCGCACGATCGCCCGCCTGGCCGGTCTCGCAGGCGAGGAGGCGGTGCGCGTTCCGGCGTGGCGTGGCGGGCGTCTCCCCGGCGATCGCTACCGCTGGGTGCCGGCGACCACCGCCGACCTCACCGATCCCGACGACACCGCCTCCCGGTTGCGGCCAACGGGTTTGGGCGGTGCCCAGAAGTCACGTCTCGACAGTGCCGGCGCCGGGCCCTGGCCGGGTGCCTTGCCGGCCCCCTCACCGGCGGTCGTCATCGGTGCCGACGGTGATGGTGTCCGCGCCGTCGTCGCCGACGAACACGGTGAACCCATCGTCGTCGGGGGCCGTGGCGAGCTGAGCTCGCAACCGGCGACACTGACGATCGACGCCGGACCACCGCAGACGATCATCCGCTGGGCGGGACCATGGCCGCTCGACGAGCGCTGGTGGGACGAGCGGCACCACCGCCGTCTCGCCCGCTTCCAGATCGTCACCGCCGACGGGTCAGCCCACCTCGTCGTCGTCGAACGCCAACGGTGGAGCATCGTGGCGTCCTACGCCTGACCATGCCGATCCGTCGGTAGGTGCCGCCCTCCGATCTGGGCGCGATCCGTCTGATTCCACATCTGGGCGCGATCTGTCTGGACAGTCCGGACAGATCGCGCCCAGATCTCGGCGACCGAGATGGCGCCGGCGAGGCGGCCCCTGCTTTGACGCCCGGGCGAGAGCAGATAACCCCGCCGGCTTCCGTAAGGTTGCTGGCGTGTTCGCCAACGGGGTGCTCGACCTCGGCATCGACATCGAGGTCTGGCCGTGGATCTGGCTCGCGATCGCCGTCGTCTTCGCCCTCGTCGAGTTGACGTTCCTCGGTGGGACGTTCGTGCTCCTGCCCTACGCCGCGTCGGCATTCATCGCGGCGATTCTGGCGTTCTACGACGTCGCCATCGAAGTGCAGTGGGCGACGTTCGTGTTCGGTGGGACGCTGCTCTTCTTCCTGATGTACCGCTGGGTACGCGGCTTCCTCGACGACCACGAGCTGCCAGGTGGCGTCGGCGCCGGCCGTCTCGTCGGGGAGAGCGGCGTCGTGACGGTCGAGATCGAACCGCAGGACACGTCGCGCCGTGGCCGCGTCACGATCGGTGCCGAGGTCTGGGGGGCACTGAGCAAGGACGACGAGCGCGTCCCTGTGGGCACGCGCGTCCGTGTCGCTGCAGTGGTCGGGACCCGCGTCGTCGTCGAGCCGATCGGTCCGGCCGAGTCGAACCTCGAGACGAACAGAGAGGATGCACCGTGATCGCCATCATCATCATCGCTGCCGTAGCCCTCGTGTTGATCGCCTTCCTCGTCAACGCCGTGAAGATCGTGCGGCCGTTCCAGCGCGGGCTTGTCGAGCGACTCGGCCGCTACAAGACCACCAAGGACCCTGGCTTCAACCTGATCATGCCGTTCATCGAGACGATGCAGCTCGTCGACATGCGCGAGCAAGTCGTCGACGTGCCGCCCCAAGAGGTGATCACGTCGGACAACGTCGTCGTGTCGGTCGACGCCGTCGTCTACTACGAGGCCACCGACCCGCAGCGCTTGGTCTACAACGTCGCCGACTTCTTCACGGCGATCACCAAGCTCGCTCAGACGAACCTGCGCAACCTGATCGGCGACCTCGAGTTGGACACCGCGCTGACGTCGCGTGACCGCATCAACACGCAGCTGCGCGAGGTGCTCGACGACGCCACCGACAAGTGGGGCGTGCAGGTCGTGCGCGTCGAGATCCAGCGCATCGACCCGCCGCCCGAGGTCGTCTCGGCGATGCACGCCCAGATGCGCGCCGAGCGCGATCGCCGAGCGACGGTCACCGAGGCGCGCGGCTTCCAGGAGGCGGCGATCGCCCGCGCCGACGGCGAGAAGCAGTCCCTCGTCCTCGTCGCCGAGGGCCGCAAGCAGGCGGCGATCCTCGACGCCGAGGGAGACGCCCAAGCGATCGCCCTGCGGGCCAACGCCGACAAGACGCGGCTCCAGCTGCTCGGCGAAGGCGAGGGGGCGGCGGCGCTGGCCAGGCTGACCGGCATCAAGGAGGCCCAGACCGACAAGAACGTGCTCACCGTCGAGTACCTCGCGGCCCTCGAACGGATCGGCGACGGGCGGGCGACGAAGCTCGTGATCCCCGCCGAGTTCTCCGGTCTGCTCGGCACGGTGGCCGCCCTCGCCGAGGCAACGCGGGCTGACGACAGCACCGACGAGGTGCGCCCGAGGGGCGGGTTACCGATCCCCGAGCAGGCCGAGCGAGTGGAAGCCGTGCCGCCGCGAGGCGGGGGAGCCCGATGAAGGTCGCCGACGCCCCGACGGCCGGTTGGTATCCGGACCCAGAGGGCGGGACGCGGCTGCGCTGGTGGGACGGTGGCGACTGGACCGACGACTATCGGGTCCGTCCGACGCTGCACGAGACGGCTGGTGTCGCTGTAGCTGCACCTGCCTCGAACTGCCACGACGACGGGAGCGAAGCCTCGCCTGCCGGGGGCGGCCGAGGATCGGGCAATGACGCGCACCGATGCCGAGGCGATCATCTCCGAGGTCCGCAAGGTCGCCCGCAGCGAGGTCGAGCGTGCGGCCGACCTGTTCTCGGCCCGGGCCAGGGCGGCGACGCGAGAGATCCAGCCGTTGATCACGCAGTACTCGATGAAGTTCATGCGGCTGTTCAAGATCTCCTCGGTGATCCTCGTGATCGCTGTCGTCGGATGGTTCGTGTTCCAGTTCATCGTCCAGAAGAGCTTCTACGACTGGATCGGCGACCGCATCGACAACCTCACCGACTGATGGCGCGTTCGCCAGCGGGTAGCCCGGTCGCACCGAACCGTCGGCTTCAATGGCGACGTGCAACTCATCGAAGGATTCATCGACCGGCCGCTGCGGACCAGCGACCTCACCGCCGTGTTCGAGGTGACGGCCGCCCAGGAGCTCGCCGACATCGGGATGGTCGAGATCGAGAAGGCCGACATCGTCGCCGATTGGCAACGTCCGAGCTTCGACCTCGCGGCCAGCTCGGTCGGCGTGTTCGACGGCGACCGGCTGGCGGGCTACGCCGAGGTGGCCGGCGATCGGGGCGAGGCACCCGTCCATCCCGACTACCGGGGTCGGGGAATCGGCACTGCCCTGGCAGGGTGGATGCAGGAGGTGGCCCGCCGCAATGGGGCCACCGAGGTGGGAATGCCGGTACCCGAGGGGTCGCCTGGTGATCGCCTGCTCGAGTCACTCGGCTATCGCATCCGCTGGACGAGCTGGGTGCTCAAGCTGCCCGAGGGCCGCACGATCCCCGAGCGGCCTGTGCCCGCTGGCTACGAGATCCGCGAGGCCAACGAGGCCGAGTACCGCGATGTCTGGACCGTCGTCGAAGACGCCTTCTTGGAGTGGTCGGTGCGCGAACGGGAGAGCTTCGACGACTTCGCTGCTTCCGTCATGGAGCGACCGGGCTTCGAGCCATGGAACCTGAGGGTCGTCGTCGACCCGTCGGGCTCGGTCGTCGGGGTGTCGTACGTGGTGCTCGGCGGTCAGGACGCATTCGTGTCGAGGCTCGCCGTGCGCAAGGACCAACGTCGTCGCGGGCTCGCCCAGGCCCTCTTGGTCGACTCCTTCGCCGAGGCTCGCCGCCACGGGGCGACGACGTCGGGCCTCTCGACCGATTCGCGCACCGGCGCCCTCGGCCTCTATGAGAACGTCGGTATGGAGACGACCTCGGTGTGGGTCAATCGGGCGATCGCCCTGTGACCGGCTCTGGCGGCGGGAGCGATTCGCCCGTCGCTGGGTCCGGCGGGGCGAGGGGCGCCTCGCCGAGCGCTTCGCGGATCCGTGTCTGCCACTCCTGGGGCACGTTGGCGTAGACGAGGTGGGCGCCCTCGAAACGCTTGAGCTCCTCGAAGACGGCGACACGCCGCGCGTCGCCGACGAGCACGGCGACGATCGATGCACCGGGGCGGACCGCTTGGCGGAACCAGTCGACCCACTCGTCGGGGATGCCGTGGTCGACGACCTTCGCCGTGATCGCACCGCCGGCGGCGCCGACCGCCGTGCCGGCGATCCAGCCGACCGGTCCGCCGAGGATCAAGCCGAACAGCCCGGCCCAGATCGCCCCCGACGCGGCCGTCGTCGCCGGCTGCAGGTCGCGGGTCTCGCGCACGATGACGCGGCCTTCGGCGTTGCTGACGACCATCACCGCATCGCGGAGCTCGATGTCGTGGTTGGCGGCCAATCTGGTCGTCGCGGTGAGAAACTCCTGGGCGCGGAACACGTCCGGGAACTCGATGCCGACGAGCGTGTCGTCGGCCGTGGCGGCGTCGTCGGACATACCGAGCACGATACGAGCAGGTACCGTGCCGAACCGTGCGCGACGAGAGAACCGAGAAGTTGCGCGGGGAAGTCGTCGCGGCAGTCTCCGAGCTGACGCCAGTCGACGACGTCGAACGTGGCGATGTCCAGCGCTTCATCGCCGAGGTGTCACGGCTCGCCGATCCATTCGACCGCCACGCCGACCCTGTGCACGTCACGGGATCCGGTTTCGTCGTCGGCGACCGCGGCATCGTTCTGCTCCGGCACCTCGTCGTCGGCACGTGGCTGCAGCCGGGCGGACATCTCGATCCCGGCGAGACGCCTTGGGAGGCCGCTCGGCGGGAGGTCATCGAGGAGACCGGAATGGACGTGGACTTCCTCGACGGCACGCCGGAACTCGTCCACGTCAGCGTGCACGACGTCCCCAATGGACACACCCATCTCGACCTCCGCTACCTGTTCGACGGCGGAACGATGGATCCCGCTCCGCCTGCCGGGGAGAGCCAGGACGTGCACTGGTTCTCCTGGCCGGAGGCGATGGAGACTGCCGAACCGAGCCTGACGAGCATCCTCGATCACCTTCGCCAACGATTCGCGGCGTAGCGCCCCGGTCCCGGGGCGCGAAGATCTGGCGGTGGCAGCAGCCGAGGCAGAGTCCCGCGACGGGGTCAAGCTCACCAACCTCGACCAGCCGCTGTTCGGCGATGCCGGGGCGGTCAAACGAGATCTCGTCGACTACCTCGATGCCGTGTCGGACCGTTTGGTGCCGGCGTTGGCCGATCGTCCGCTGTCGGTGATCCGCGTGCAGCGCGACGAGCAGCCGTTCATGCAGAAGAACGTCCCGAAGTACACCCCCGACTGGGTCCGCACGATCACGATGTGGGCCGAGACGTCCAAGCGCGAGGTTTCCTACGCGCTCTGCAACGATCGACGAACGTTGCTGTGGTTCGCCAACCAGCGCGCCGTCGAGTACCACCCGACGCTCGTGCGAGCCGAGCGTCTCGATCGGGTCACCCATCTCGTCCTCGATCTCGATCCGCCCGACGCCGACGACTTCCCGGCGGTCGTCGCGGTCGCCCAGCTCGTCCGCCAGGCGCTCGTCGACGTCGGGCTGCGAGGTGCCGTCAAGACGAGCGGGGCGAAGGGTCTCCATATCTTCGTCCCCGTCGACGTCGGGGCGACGGCGATCGACGAAGCCGCGGCGGCGACCCGCGCCATCGCCGCCCGAGCCGAGCAGCTCGACCCACAGATCGCCACGACCGCGTTCATCAAGGACGATCGCGGCGGCAAGGTCTTCGTCGACTCGACGCGGGTCGGCGGGGCGACGGTCGTCGCCCCATACAGCCCCCGTGCCAGGCCGGGTGTCCCGGTGTCGTATCCACTCCGGTGGGACGACCTCGAAGCGATCCGGCCGTCAGACTTCACGATCCATTCGGCCGTCGATCATCTCGGCGACACAGATCCGTGGGCAGCGCTGATGCCGGAGCCACAACGCCTGTCGGCGGAGCTCGTCGACGAGGGTCAGGCGATCCCGGTCGGGCGGGTCCAGGCGATGCACGAGGGCAAGCGCCGGGCCCGTGCCCGACGTACCGCTAGCGACTGAGGCCGTCCTCCAGCGGGTACCGATCGGGCGGTCGTCTTGACGGCAAGGCGATCGCTCGTCCAGAACCTCCAGGGGGTTCATTAACCATCTTTACAAACCCTCTACCGTTTGCCACACACCTGGACGCCGCATCCTGCGAGGCGTCGCCGTCGCGGCGGTTCTCGGTTTCACCCTGTTCCCGGCGTTCCTGATGTTCTCGATGTCCGTCGACACTCATGCCAGCGCCGGCAAGCGCAGCCTGCTGCCGACGGACCTGACGCTGGACCACTTCGCCTTCGTGCTCGACGAGGGCGGATTCACGACCTATCTGCGCAACTCGTTCGTGGTTGCGATCGGCACGGTGCTGATCAGCGCTCTGCTCGCCCTGCTCGCCGCCGTCGCCGTCTCTCGGTTCCGGTTCCGGTTCCGGACGAGCATGTTGGTGATGATCCTCATCGTCCAGATGGTGCCGCTGGAGGCGCTCGTCATCCCGCTGTTCATCCAGGCTCGCAACCTCCACCTGCTCAACAGCCTGGTCGGGCTCGTCGTCGTGTACGTGGCGTTCGCCCTGCCGATCGCCATCTGGATGCTGCGCGGTTTCGTCGCCGCCGTACCGAAGGAGATCGAGGAGGCGGCGTACGTCGACGGGGCATCGTGGTCGCGGATGTTCTGGTCGATCCTCATGCCGCTCGTCGCTCCCGGCCTCGTCGCTGTCAGCGTGTTCTCGTTCATCATCGCTTGGAACGAGTTCATCTTCGCCCTCACGTTCAACACCGAGGGCAACCCCGACCTCTTCACCGCATCGATCGGATTGCGCCGCTTCTTCGGCGAGTACGGCAACGACTGGGGGGCGATCATGGCCGGCTCGACGCTGATCACCGTGCCGGTGATGCTGTTCTTCGTCGTCGTGCAACGGCGCATGAGCAGCGGGCTCGTCGCAGGAGCCGTGAAGGGATGAACGACGTTCCGCTACGGCGACTCGCGAACACGGTGCTGGTTCCCGGCCTGTGCGCGGATGTGCTGCCGTCGTGGATCGAGCGAGCGGCCGACGACGGGCTGGCCGCGGTGTGTTGGTTCAGCGGCGCCGCGCTCGGCGAGGTCGGCGGGCGCCGCGCGGAGCTGTTGGTGCTCGCCGACGAAGAGGGTGGCAACGTCACCCGGCTGGAAGCGCAGCAGGGCTCGTCGTGGCCCGGTAACGCCGCCCTCGGGGTGGTGGACGATGTGACGGTGACCGAGCAAGTCGCCGGCGGGATCGCGGCGATGGCCCGGCGAGCCGGCATCGATGTCGTGCTCGCCCCGGTTGTCGACGTCAACTCGGAGCCGGACAACCCGGTGATCGGCGTGAGGTCGTTCGGCGCCGAGACCGGCCTCGTCGCCCGCCACGGCGCTGCCTTTGTGCGCGGCGTGCAGGCGCAGGGCGTTGCGGCGTGCGCCAAGCACTTTCCCGGCCACGGGGCCACGCGCACCGACTCGCACGTCGGCATCCCAGTGGTCGACGCCGATCGCGACGCATTTCTGGCGCGGGACGTCACGCCGTTCGCGGCGGCGATCGACGCCGGCGTTCGCTGCATCCTCACCGCCCATGTCTCCGTGCCGGCGGTCGACGCGGCACCGGCGACGATGAGCAGCGCATGGATGTCGATGCTTCGCGGCGAACTCGGTTTCCAGGGCGTGGTGATCAGCGATGCACTCGACATGCATGCCATCTCCCGCGGTGTCGGCCGCGGACCCGGCGCCGTGCGGGCGCTGGCCGCGGGGGTCGACCTGCTCTGCATCGGCAACCCGTGCTTTCCGGAGCCCTACGACAGCGAGGCGGTCTTCGTCGCGATCGTCGACGAGATCGTCCGGGCGGTGGCCGCCGGAGAGCTCGCCGTCGAGCGGCTCGAAGAGGCGGCGGCCCGGATCGCCGGGTTGAAGGAGCGGCTCGCCAATGCCGCACCGCTGGCGCCCGATGCCGACGCCGCGGGACTCGGCGCCGACATCGCACGGCGCGCCGTCCAGGCGGTCGGTGACGTGAGGCTCGACGGTCCGCCGCACGTTGTCGTCGAGCAGCGCACCGACATCGCTGCCGGGCTGCGCCCGTCTCCGATCGTCGCCGCACTGGTGGTTCGCGCGCCCGGAACGACATCGGTGTCGGTTCGCACCGTCGACGAGGTCGCTGCAGCTCTCGAGCCGGCGATCGGTCAGCCCGTCGTGCTCGTCACCGACCGTCTCGCCGGCGACGAGGTGCTGCAGGCTCTCCGTGGCCTGCGGCCGGACACCGTCGTGGTCGACACGGGCGTCGTCGGTGACGGCGCCGCCGGGCCAGCGGTCAGGGTGTTCGGCAACAGCGCCGCGACCGCGGCGGCCGCCACCGAACTGTTGTTCCCGAACTAGGTTGTCAGCCACAAACAGACGTTCGATAATGGGTCCGTGGGGTTCAACAACCCGGACTGGACGTGGAGCGAGCTGGAGGCGGCGCTGTCGGACCGCGGCGGCGACACAGACCCCTGGGAG
The DNA here is from genome assembly GCA_963772825.1 of Ilumatobacteraceae bacterium. Taxonomy (GTDB): domain Bacteria; phylum Actinomycetota; class Acidimicrobiia; order Acidimicrobiales; family Ilumatobacteraceae; genus Desertimonas. The sequence goes on from CAVYYX010000012.1 coordinate 300,509, forward strand.
CGCGGCGACCCTCGCTACCGCCGCGACGGCAGGGCTCCCGGATCGCCGTCGTGGAACGCCGGTGGTGACGGCCCGGCCTGGAGTCGCAAGCGCCAGCCGTTCGAAGCTCCCGACGGCGCCAGGGCGGGGCGCGGCTCGGTGCCCTACGCCGAGCTGCACTGCCACTCCAACTTCTCGTTCCTCGACGGTGCATCGCATCCCGAGGAGCTCGTCACCGAGGCAGCCCGACTCGGTCTCGAAGCGCTCGCCCTCACCGACCACAACGGCTTCTACGGCATCGTCCGCTTCGCAGAAGCGGCGCGCGAGCTGGGGATGCCGACGATCTTCGGCACGGAGTTGACGCTTGTTGGCAACCGCCGCTTCCGCAGCGAGTCCGAGACGCTCACGCAGGTCGCCACGGGCAACGTGCCCGACGCGACGGCCCCGGATCCTCACGGCGAGCACCTCCTGCTCCTCGCCGACGGCCCGACGGGCTACGCCAAGTTGGCCAGGGCGATCAGCCTCGGCCACCTGGCGGGGGAGAAGAGCGCTCCGCAATTCACGCTCGACGATGTCGCCGGAGTCGTGGGCGGTCACACCTGGGTGCTCACCGGTTGTCGCAAGGGCGCCGTTCCCTCTGCACTTGGAGCCGATGGTCCGTCCGCTGCCGGTCGCCAGCTCGACCGCCTGACCGAAGCGTTCGGGACGGATCGGGTCCTCGTCGAGCTGTGGGACCACGGCGACCCGCTCGACTCGGCCCGCAACGACGCCCTCGCCGAGCTCGCTGCCAAACGCAACGTCGGATGCGTCGCCACGACCAACGCCCACTACGCCACCCCGGCGCAACGGCGTCTGGCCACCGCCCTCGCCGCCGTCCGCGCGCGCCGCAGCCTCGCCGAGCTCGACCCGTGGCTGCCGGGGGCGGCCGGCGCCCACCTGCGCGCCGGCTGGGAGCAGCAGCGCCGCTTCGCCCGCTATCCGGGCGCCGTCGAGCTGGCTGCCGAGATCGGCCGTGCCGTCGCCTTCGACCTCAAACTCGTCGCCCCGTCGCTCCCGCCGTTCCCGTGTCCAGACCGACTCAGTGAGATGGCCTACCTGCGGCGCATCGTCGAGGAGGGTGGCCGGCGCCGCTACGGCGAGCGCCCAGCCACCCACGAAGACCTGTCGCTACGGGCGCGGGCGTGGCAGACGATCGACCGCGAGCTCGACATCATCGAGCAGCTCGGGTTCGCCGGCTACTTCCTCGTCGTCTGGGACCTCGTCGAGTTCTGTCGGCGATCCAACATCTACTGCCAGGGACGAGGCTCGGCAGCCAACTCGGCGGTCTGCTACGCCCTCGGCGTCACCGCCGCCGATGCTGTGTCGCTCGGCCTGCTGTTCGAGCGCTTCCTGTCGCCTGAACGGGACGGTCCTCCGGACATCGACATCGACATCGAAAGTGACAGAAGAGAGGAGGTCATCCAGTACGTCTACGCCAAGCACGGCCGTCACCACACCGCCCAGGTTGCCAACGTGATCACCTATCGCGCCCGCTCGGCGATCCGCGACATGGCCAAGGCGCTCGGCTATGCCCCTGGCCAGCAGGATGCCTGGGCCAAGCGCATCGACGGGTGGGGCTCGGTCGCCACCACCAAGGCGCAGCAAGCCGAGAACGAGATCCCCGGCCAGGTGCTCGACCTCGCCGCCCAGGTCGAGGACGCCCCTCGCCACCTCGGCATCCACTCCGGGGGGATGGTGATCTGTGACCGCCCGGTGATCGAGGTGTGCCCGGTGGAGTGGGGGAGGATGGCCGACCGCTCCGTGCTGCAGTGGGACAAGGACGACTGCGCCGCCGCCGGCCTCGTGAAGTTCGACCTCCTCGGTCTGGGGATGCTGTCGGCGCTGCACTACGCCGTCGACCTCGTCCGCCAACACCGCGGCTACGAGATCGACCTCGCCACGCTGCCCCAGGAGGACGACGTCTACGCCATGCTCTGCCGTGCCGACACCGTCGGCGTGTTCCAGATCGAGTCGCGGGCGCAGATGGCGACGCTGCCGCGGCTCAAGCCACGGCGCTTCTACGACCTCGTCGTCGAGGTGGCGCTGATCCGTCCAGGGCCGATCCAGGGCGGCTCGGTGCACCCCTACATCCGTCGGCGTAACGGCCAGGAGCCGGTGACCTATCTCCATCCGCTGCTCGAGAACAGCCTCGGCAAGACGCTCGGCGTGCCGCTGTTCCAGGAGCAGCTGATGCAGATGGCCATCGACGTCGCCGGGTTCACCCCGGCGGAGTCCGACGAGCTGCGCCAGGCGATGGGCTCGAAGCGCTCGGCGGCGCGGATGGAGCGATTGCGGGAGCGGCTCTACGCCGGGATGGCCGAGCGCGGCATCACCGGCGAGATCGCCGACCAGATCTACGTGAAGATGAAGGCGTTCGCCAACTACGGCTTCCCCGAGTCGCACTCCGTGTCGTTCGCCTACCTCGTGTATGCCTCGTCGTGGATCAAGTACCACGAGCCGGCGGCGTTCTGCGCGGCGCTGCTCAACGCCCAGCCGATGGGCTTCTGGAGCCCGCACTCGCTCGTCCGCGACGCCCGCCGCCACGGTGTCACCGTACGCAGCCCCGACCTCAACGCATCTCTCGCCACGTCCACCCTGGAACCAGATTGCGGGGAGTTGGCGGTCCGCATCGGGTTGCAGGAGCTGCGCGGGGTGGGCAAGGAGTTGGCCGCCGAGATCGAGCGGCGGCGCGTCGAGGACGGGCCGTACCGCGACCCGGAGGACCTCGCTCGACGTGTGCCGGCGTTGACGTTGCGCCACCTCGAGACGATGGCCACGGCCGGGGTCTTCGGGGAGTGCTTCGGGCTCGACCGCCGGCGGGCGCTGTGGGCTGCCGGGGCGGTCGCCCAGTCCCGACCAGGGCGCCTCGCCGGGATCGTCACGGGAGCCAGCGCCCCGCAGCTGCCGTTGATGAACCTGGCCGAGGAGGCGGTCGCCGACCTGTGGTCGACGGGGATCACGCCCGACGGTCATCCGACGCAGTTCTTGCGCGGCAAGCTCGACGAGCTCGGCGTGTTGACGTCGACCGCCCTGCACACCGCCGAGCCGGGGAGCCGGGTCAAGGTGGCCGGTGTCGTCACCCACCGCCAGCGGCCGATGACCGCCCAGGGGATCACGTTCCTCAACCTCGAGGACGAGACCGGCCTCGTCAACATCGTCGTGTCCAAGGGCTGCTGGTCGCGCTTCCGCCGCGTCGCCCAGGAGGCCCCGGCGATGCTGATCCGCGGCCGCCTGGAACGCTCGGAGGGAGTCGTCAACGTCGTCGCCGAGCACCTCGAACGCCTCGCCCTCCCCGGCGCCAGCGTCCACGCCAGCCGCGACTTCCACTGAGCGATGAGCGATGACAGGCCATACGGCTGTCATCGCTCATCGCAGCATCGGTGCGCCGCATTCGGGCCGTGTTTCGGGCGCGTTTCTGCGGTGTGATCTCTCGAGGTCGTCGCCCCGGCAACCCGGACCCGGTCGGTGGAGCGTTTCTACACTCGGTCGATGCTGCTCGACCTGGCGATCATCCTGGTCGCAGCGAAGCTCGCCGCCGAGCTGTGCGAGCGGGTCAACGTGCCCGCCGTTGTCGGCGAGATCGTCGTCGGCATCGTCATCGGGCCGTCCGTGCTCGGCTGGATCCCGGCGCACAGCGAGCCGATCATCGCCCTCGCCGAACTCGGCGTGCTGCTCCTGCTCGTCCAGGTCGGCATGGAGATGGACCTCGCCGAACTGGGTCGTGTCGGGCGCGCCTCGATGGCGGTCGCCGTGATCGGCGTCGCTGTGCCGTTCGTCCTCGGCAGCGGCGTCGCCCTCGGGTTCGGCGAGACCGGCAACACCGCCTTGTTCATCGGTGCCGCGCTCACGGCCACCAGCGTCGGGATCACGGCGCGGGTGTTCGGTGACCTACGAGCGCTGGCCACCACCGAGGCGCGGGTCGTGCTCGGGCGCGGCCGTCGCCGACGACGTCCTCGGCCTGCTCATCCTCACCGTCGTCGTCAAGGTCGTGACGGGCGGCGACGTGAGTCCAGCATCGATCCTCGGGACCATCGGCGCAGCCGTCGGGTTTCTCGTCATCGCCACGGCCGCCGGAGTGGTGGCCGTGCCGGCCGGCTTCCGGGCGATCGAACGGTGGTCGAAGTCATCGGCGACGCTCGTCGTCGTCGCCCTCGGATTCGTGCTGGCATTCTCGTGGGCCGCCTCGTGGGCCAACCTGGCGCCGATCATCGGAGCGTTCGTCGCCGGCCTGGCGATCGGGCGCAGCGACCACCACGCCCGCATCGAGCGCGAGTTCGGCTCGGTCGCCAACGTGTTGATCCCCGTGTTCTTCGTGCAGATCGGGCTCGACGCCGACCTCGCGGCGATGGCCAAGCCGGCGGTCCTCGGCCTCGCCGCGGCGCTGCTCATCGTCGGGATCGTCGGCAAGCTCGCCTCGGCCGGCGGGACCGGCGAGCTCGCGTGTCGACCGGCTGCTCGTGGGCATCGGCATGATCCCGCGTGGCGAGGTCGGGATCATCTTCGCCTCGATCGGACTCGCCGAGGGCATCTTCGGCGACGACCAGTACGCCGCCCTGCTGATCGTCATCCTCGTCACCACCCTGATGACGCCGCCGTTGCTCCGTTGGCGCATCGCCCGATTGCGCGTCGACGACGCGACGATCGACGATGGCGACAGCGGCGGCGACTGGGACATCGCCGTGGTCGGCGACCGGATCGTGCTGCGCGGCCGCCCACCGACCGCCGACACCGTGCCAGTCGCTCTCCAGGTTGCTCGCCTGGCCCCGCTCGCTACCCCCGACTCGACGGTCGTCGACTGGTTCGGGGCACGGTCGGCGAGGAACCTCGACTGGCGACCCGCCGACACGGAAGGATTGCTCGAAGTGCTCCGCACGGGCGACGCCCGCAGCCTGCGCTTCCTCGACGTCACCGGCGTGCTCGATCGGGCGTTGCCCGAGGTGGGCGAGTCACTCGCCCGGCGACGCGCCGATCCAGGTGAGCTCGATCCGACGCGCATCCTGCAGCTGCCGACGGTGCAGCGGATCGAGGACGATGCCAGCCGCACGACGTTGCTCGCCGCCCTCGTCGCCGATGTGTGCTCGACGGGTGCGCCAGGGTGTGCCGCGTCGCTGGCGGCGCGGCTCGATCCCGACACGGCCACCCACGTCGTCGACGCCGTGCACGGTTCGGAGCTGCTCGCCGGCGCCTTGGCCAACCCCGATGCGTTGGGCGAGGCCAGCATCCTCCAACTCGCCGAGCATTTCGGCGGCGCTGATGCCGTCGACGCAGCTCACGAGCTCGCCGCCACCCACCTCGACGAGGACGATTGGCGCCGCAAGGAGCTCGACGAGATCCGCGACCGGCTGCACACTGCGCTGTCGCACCCCGCGCTGCGGGCCGGAACAGCGACGCTCGTCGACACCCGCCGCCATGACGCCATCCGCACGCTCGGGCCGCACGCCGACGTCGCCCGTCAGCGATTGGAGAAAGCCTCACCGACGTTCCTCGTGTCCCACGATCCGGCGGAGCTCGCTCGCCAGGCTTCGTTGGTGGGCCTGCGGCCACGTCGCGGTGTCGTCCGTGTGGTCATCGACGACCTCGCCGATCCCGAGATGTACCGCATCGACGTGTCGTGCCGCGATCGCCCCGGACTGTTCGCCCGGCTGACCGACGCGATCGCCGGCGCCGACCTCGATGTCGTCGCCGCCTCGCTGACGACGTGGCCGGACGGCGCGGTGCTCGACTCGTTCGTGGTGCGCGGCAGCACGCGTCCTGATGCCGGCCGGATGACGGAGCGGATGGAGCGCCGGCTGAAGGGGAAGATCGACCTTGCCTCGCTCGTTGACGTCGAGGTCTTCTTCGACGACAGCGTGTTCCCGTGGCACACGCAGTGCGTCGTCCGTGGCGCCGACCGGCGTGGGTTGTTGGCGGCGATCGCTGCGGCGTTCGATGCCGCCAAGGTCGACGTGCACGCGGCGAGCGTCGGTAGCAACGTCGAGGACCTCGTCGAGAACCGCTTCCAGGTCACCGATCGCCATGGCCGCAAGCTCGGCGAGCGCGGCCGCAGGGACGTGCTCGCGGCGTTCGGCCGCGCTAACCTGAACCTCTGTCTTCGGCGCGAGCCCGCCAAATAACACGACCGGAAACACTTCGGCGACTCGCCCGAAACGCCGCACTCGTACTGTCGCCGCAGTCGCCGGATCAGGCTGGCGACGGGGTTCCGTCGGAGGTAGCGGATGAACGTGTCGGGTCTCTCGCTGGTCGCCCAGGCCGAGGAGGTGGCATCCCTTGCGGGCCAGATCAACATGCTGTGGGTGGTTATCGGGGCGATCTTGGTGATCTTCATGCAGGCCGGGTTCGCCCTCGTGGAAACCGGCTTTTCTCGCGCCAAGCACGCCGCTCACGTCGTCAGCACGAACTTCGCCATCTTCGGGCTCGGGTTCATCGGCTTCTTCCTGATCGGCTTCCCGTTGTCGCTCAGCGCCCTCGACATGTCTGGCTACTTCGGTGGCTATGGCGCGGCGGTCGGCAGCCCGTTGATCGGGGATGGCAACTGGATCTTCCTGTTCAAGGGCGGCTGGGCGCTGTCCGGCGGCGGCATCGACGCCGGCGTCGTCGCTCTGTTCATCTACATGGTCGCCTTCATGGACACGTCGCCACGATCCCGACGGGGGCGATGGCCGAACGGTGGAAGTCGGGCAGCTTCGTCGTGTGGGGCATCTTCTGTGGCGCCCTCTACTACCCGCTGTTCGCCGCTGGACATGGGGCGGTGGCTGGCTGTCGAAGCTGGGACACTGCCCGGTACGTCGACTTCGCCGGCTCGGGCGTCGTGCACACGGTCGGAGGTGTTGCTGCCCTCGCCGGAGCGCTCGTGCTCGGTCCACGCATCGGCAAGTTCGACGCCGAACGGCAAGCCACGGACGATCGCCGGGCACCACATCCCGATGGCGATGCTCGGCACGTTCATCCTGCTGTTCGGCTGGTTCGGCTTCAACGCCGCCTCTGAGCTCGCCGCTGACCGCCGTCATTCGCCGTCGTCGCCGACGAACACGACGATCGCCGGAGCGTTCGGCGCCATCGTGGCGATGGTGGTCACCTGGTTCAAGGCCGGCAAGCCGGATGCGGGCATGATGGCCAACGGCATGCTCGCCGGACTCGTCGCCATCACCGCCGTGTGCCTTCGTGTTCAACCCGATCGGCTCTCTGATCGTCGGCGTGATCGCCGGCGGCATCGTCATTGAGGGATCTGGTCTCGTGGAGCGCATGCAGATCGACGACCCCGTCGGCGCTATCGCCGTCCACGGCGTCTGCGGCACGTTCGGCGTCATTGCCGTCGGCCTGTTCGCCGCCAAAGACGTCGATGGTGTACGTCAAGCAAGGTCTGCTGTGGGGTGGAACGCCAGGCAGCTCGGTAGCCAGCTGATCGGCGCCGTGGCTCCGGCGTGGACGGTCGGCATCGCGAGCATCCTGTTCTTCCTGCTCAAGCGCTTCACCGGGCTGCGGGTGCCGGAGGCCGAGGAGTACGAAGGGCTGGACATCCACGAGCACGGGATGCCGGGGTACGCCGGCGACGTCGTGCCGCCCCCGGCACCGGCAGCTCCGCTGGAGCCGGCCGTGCCGACGTTCGAGCCGGAGCCGGCCTTCGCCGGTTGAGGTCGGCGCGGTCCTGCTGCCGCTCCCGCTTCGTGCGGGGCGGCAGCGATCGACGGAACCCGCGCCGGAGATGTCGCCAGGCGGTCGTCGCTGTCGCCCATTCTCGCCATCGAACATCGGAGGAGTTCGTCCGGCTGCTCGCCGAGGAGGGTTACGACGTCGTCTCCATCGCCGTGCGTCGATCGCTGATCGAAGAGCTGGCGACGATCGCCCCAGACGTCGTCGTCGTCGACGCTGCAGCACGATGACTTCGACGTGTTGCGCTTGTGCCGCGACGTCCGTCTCTCGATGAGGACACGAATCGTCGTGCTGCCGCCGGCAAGTGCCGACGATCCGTGGGCGATGGATGTGTTGCACGCCGGCGCCGACGAAGTTCTCGACGTCGCAGCCTCGGAGGCGATGGTCGTGCCCGGATGATGGCGACGTTCGCAGCGGACCGGTGCGTGATCGTGGGCCCGGGCAAGCTCGTCATCGGCGACCTCGTCGTCGACCTCGAGGGCCACTCGTGTGGTCATCGGCGGCGACATCGTGCGCTTTCCCCTGCGCTTGTTCCGCATGCTCGCCGAGCTGGCCCGCCGGCCGAACATCGTCGTGACGTGCGACGAGCTGCTCCACGACGTGTGGGGGGTCGACCCGCTCCCCGCCCACCGCCGCCGGCTGCGGGTGGCGGTGAGTGCGATCCGCAGCCTGCTCGGGCACGGACCGCAGCGACCGCGCATCGAGACGGTTGTGCGCGTCGGCTATCGCCTGGTCACCACCTCGATGCCCGGCACGGCAGCTTGACGGTCGCTCCGCAGTTTGGCAAGTGACCTGTCAGTCAGGATCGCTTGGGTCACCGAATTGGTCGTGTGTCGACCCGTCCGGTGACTCAGGCGTGACCATCGCGCAGCGCCGGCGCGCAGACTGGCCGTGGTCGTCAGCAGCAAGGGCATGGCGTCCACGAATCGCTCCGGTGGCATCGTCCATTCGATCGCCTCGCTCGCGTCGTCGGTCGGATCAGCGAAGAACTCGGCGCGATCTCCCGTTCATCCCGGCTTCGACGAGGCGCACCGGGACGCCTTCCAGCCAGTCGCTGAGGACGGTGTCGGTCGCCTCGCCCGTCCCGTCACGGACCCCCAACGTCGATCGCCATGCACGCCGTCGTCCTGGATCTCGACGGCGGGAAGGCGCTCACCCTGCATCGACTTCACGGGGTACCGCCAAAGCTGGGCGACCACCGCCTCACTCGACGTCACCGGCGTTCTGCGGCTCACCCTCGGCAGGCTAGATGGCGAGCCCGTCGACCACCTCGACGCCGGCCAACTCGAGCAGCATCGCCGGTGGCCCGACGACCTTGCATCGGCGGCTGCCTCCGCCGACGACGATTCGTTCCCGTTGGACCACCGCCGCGTCAACCCAGATCGGCAGGTCGTGCGGAACGGCGAACGGCGTGACCCCGCCGATCGTCATGCCGGTGAGCGCCGTCGTCGTGTCGGCGGGAGCGAACGACGCCTTGCGCGTGCCGAGGCGCGCCCGGACCGCCTTGTTGACGTCGAGGCGGGTGTTCGCGAGCACCACGCACAGGGCAAAGCGCGGCGGATCGCTCTTGCCGATCACGACGATGGCGTTCGCCGAGTCTTCCAGCGCGTAGCCGTAGGCCGCGCAGAACGCTGCGGTGTCGGCGAGCTCGGGGTCGCAATCGACGATGTCCACGCCCGGCGTCGCCAACCCATCGACCCGTTGGCGAACGGCGGCTTCGATGGCGTCGTCCGCGCTCACGATCAGGCCACCTCCACGCCGAGGCGCCGGTCGAGCACGATCCCTTGGACGATCGTGCCGGCGACGAAAATCAGCGCCGTGCCGACGATCGCCACGTACATCGGGGCAATCAACCCGAGCAGCAGCACGGACGCGAACTTGACGGCTTCGACGGGCAGCAGCCGGCGCTCGCGCACCGATCGCGCGTTGGCGACGGAGATCGTGAAGCCGCCGACCGCGACCGCAAGCGGGACGGTGATGGCGAGGGCGGCGACCCTGTCGGTGACGTCTGGTGATCCGGCGGCGGCGTCGACGGCGACGTGCACGCCGGCACCGAAGGCGGCCAGCCCGGCGAACACCGGGAGGTGGCCGTAGCCCCAGAAGAAGGCTCCGTGAAGCCGGTCGATCTCCGGCTCGTCATCGCGGCCGAAGTAGCTCCACCACACGGCGAAGGCGATCACCAGCGCCGCGGCCGCCACGACCAGCACGTCGAAGTCGATGCCGATGGCATCGATCGCCTCGCGCACGGCGACCGTCGACGACAGGATCACCTCGCCGAGGACGATGATCGTGAACAGGCCGAATCGTTCGGCGAGGTGTCCCGGGTGGAACTGCTGGGCGGGGGCGGCTCGCTCCGCCCAGAGTGGGATGGCGAGCTCGATGAGCGCGAGCACCGCGAAACTGGCGAGACCGACCGGCCGATCGTTGGGCAGGGCGAGGCGCAACAGCCACACCACCTGGACGGCCGTGATGCCGATGACGTAACGCAGTGCCCGGCGTCGATGGGCCGGTTGGTCGCGCGCTACGCGCAGCCACATCCCGACGAGCCCGAGGCGCATCACGACGTAGCCGATCGTCATCGTCGTGAAGTCGAAGTGCTCCATCGCGTCGTGGACGCCGGCGGCGAGCACGAGCACGCCCGCCATCTGCACGAGCGTGAGCAAGCGGAACGGGACGTCATCGGAGTCATGGCCGCTGGCGAACCAGACGTAGGTCACCCATGCCCACCAGATGCCGAAGAAGGTGGCGGCGAATCCGATGACCCCATCGGCGAAGCGGCGCTCGACGATGAGGTGGTGCAGCTCCGACGAGAGCTGGGCGACGGCGACGACGAAGCACAGGTCGTAGAACAGTTCGAGCGAGGTGGCGGTGCGATGTGGCTCCTCGGCCCAGCGGACGACGGCCCCAGTGCGCCGGCCGGGACGCCGGATCGTCGAAGCGAGGATCGTCGAAGCACGCTCCATCGGCGGCTACACCCCGGTCTCGATCGGTGCGTCGGGCGCCCCGTCAGCGAGCAGCGAGGCGACCAGGTGCGGGAGCTTCCGAGGGGCGAACAGTTCCGACTCCGTGGGCACGAACGATGCCAGCTCGTCCTGGGTCCACCAGCGGATCTCGTACAGGTTCTCGGCGCGCAGCTGCTCGACCGACAGTCGCGGTGCCGGCTCGAACGGTTCGACATTGACGAGATAGAAGCGGTCGTGCTGGCCGTCCCAGCAACCGTCGAGGAACGGGATGAGATGCACCCGCTCCCAGATCTGCGGGCCGATCGAGAAGTCATCGAGACCGAGTTCCTCGGCGAGCTCCCGGCGCAACGCGGCGGTCACGTCTTCGTCGGGCTCGATGCCCCCGCCGGGCGTTCCCCAGACAGAGATCGGGGCCAAACCAACCTCAGGTCGATCGGGAAAGTCCCAGCGCACAAGCAAGATCCGAAGTTCCGGATCGATGATGACGGCACGTGCGGCCGAGCGGATTCTCAGCCCGTCCCCGAACGCCACGTCACTCGTCTGGGGTCTCACCGAGGCCGTCGTTGATCGCCCGGTAGAGGTCGTAGACCGATCGGCACTTCTGACACACGGGCAGCTGCTGGGGATCGCGCGACGGTACCCAGACGAACCCGCACAGCGCCTCTACCGGAGTTCCGTAGATCCGCGCCTCGAGCACCTTGGCGGCGGCCGATTCGCCGGGGCCGACCTTGACGATGTGGGCATGCTTCGGGTCGTCGGTGTCCGGTGTCGCGTCGACGTCGGGCCGCGTCTCGACGGGAGCGGTCACCAGTTGCGGTTGAGCCACCCCGCCAGTCAACCAGCCCGGACCGGCGCCTGGCGAGCAAAGTTCGAGCACACGGTGGGTAGTCGTGGTTAGCATGGAGTCCGTGCTCAGTGTCATCGTCACCGCTCTGGCTGCTGCAGCAGCCGCGGCTGCGATCATCGCCGCGCGTCCCGCGCCCGAACCGATTCCGGTCCGCGTCAAGCGGAGCTCGCGTCGCCGGCCGAGCCACTGACGTCGTCGCCCGGTACTACACGAGCCCGCGCAGCCACCACAGGCTGAGCGCCCAGGCGACTGCGAGCGTTCCGAGGGCGAGGGCTGCCCAGACCCACGTGCGTTCGGTGACGACCTCCACCGCCTCGCCGAGGGTGTCCCCGAGGACGGCTTCGATGCGTTCGTAGGCGTCGGCGAGCTCCGTGGGAGTCGCCGCTTCGTAGGCTTGGCCACCGGTCGTCTCGGCGACGGCGCGCAGCGGCTCGGGCTTGACGGGCACGGCGACGGACTCGCCGCTGTCGGGGTCGACGATCACTCCGTCCGGCGTTCCGAAGGCGATCGTGAACACGGGCACGCCTGCGGTGGCGGCGACCGCCGCGCCCTCCTCCGTCGTCGCGCCGAACGTCGTCTCACCGTCGGTGAGCAGGACGATTGCGCCGGGAGTGACGTCGGCCTCGTTCGCCCTGGCGTCGCCTTGCAATTGGACGAGGAGGTTCGTGCTGACGATGAGGGCGTCGCCGATCGCTGTGGCGTCGTCGAGCTGCAAACCGGCGATCGCGTTGTCGAGGGTGGTCCGGTCGCGGGTCGGCTGGACCTCGACGGCAACCGAGCCGCTGAACGACACGAGCCCGATCTCGACATCGTCGGCGACCTGGCTGACGAAGTCTGTGGCGGCCTGTTGGGCGGCGGCGAGACGATTGGGGGCGACGTCGGTCGCTTCCATCGACAGCGACGTGTCGAGGGCGACGACGATGCGACCTTCACTGACGGTGCGCTCCGTCGTCGTGGTGATCGGTCTGGCGATGGCGATCACACCCGCCGACAGGCCGAGCAACTGCAAGCCGGCGACGACATGGCGGCGCCACTGCGGCCGGCGAGGCACGATCTCGTCGAGCAGATCGACCGTCGTGAACCGCAGCGTCGCGGCGCGGCGCCAGCGCAGCACAGCGACGTAGGCGACCGCCAGAGCGCCGACGACAAGCAGCAGCCACAGCCGTTGTGGCTCGAGAAAATTCATCGACGTAGTACTTGGGCGTTGACCGCTTGGACCTTGCGGCGGCGGACGTGTTGGATGATCTCGCCGAGCCAATCGCTGTCCGTGCGCAGCTCGATGACGTCGGCACCTGCTCGGCGGAGGTCGTCGCGTTGTTGCTCGACCCGCGCCGCGGCGGCCTCGGCGTAGCGCTGCTGCACCGCCTTGGTGACGCGCACCTCGCGCTGCGCGCCGGTCGCCGCGTCGACGAGCGACACCAGACCGACGGGTGGCACGTCGCGTTCGCGCGGATCGTGGATCGGAACGGCCAGCAGGTCATTGCGCATGCCCAAGCGGACCAGCGGGTCGGCCCATCCCTCACCGGCGAAGTCGGCGATCACGCACACGAAGCCTCGCCGGCGGCTGAGCCGGTCGACGCGGTCGATCGCCCCGCCGAGATCGCTGCGCCCGAGGTGCTCCGACGGCGGAGGAGAGGCGATCGACGTGAGGATCGCCCGCACCTGGTCGCGACCGAAGCGCGGCGGCATCAGCTTGATGTGCGGCCCGGCGACGAGGGCGGCGCCGATGCGGTTCTTGTTGCGCACCGTGAGGAACCCGACGCATGCAGCAGCGGCGAGGGCGACCTGCGCCTTCTCCATCGTGGCCGTGCCGAAGCGCATCGCCGCCGAGACGTCGACGACGAGCCAGCCCTCGAGGTCGCGGTCGGCAATCTGGTCACGGACGTGGGTCTCGCCGGTCCGCGCCGTGACGTTCCAATCGATGCGGCGCACGTCGTCACCGGGCTGGTACGGGCGCGACTCGCCGGGCTCACTGCCGTGACCGGGGGTGATGCCTTGATAGTTGCCGTGCAACGTCGTGTCGACGCGCCGGCCGATGGTGATCTCCAGCGAGCGCACGAGCTCGATCACGGCAGCCGGCGGGGGCCCATCCGGCCAGCGGACGGCAGGCTGGTCAGCGGCGGGTGGGGTGCGTCGACTCATTGGGCTTCGGTGACACCCACGTCGCCGGCACGGTGGCCAGGATGCGGTTGATCAACTCGTCGATGGCGATGTCGCGGGCGAGGGCGTCGTAGGTCAGCAGCAGTCGGTGGCGGAGCACCTCCGGGGCGATGTCGAACACGTCCTGGGGCGTGGTGTAGGTGCGCCCGCGGATCAGGGCCAGCGCCCTGGCGCCGCGGATCAGCCCGAGCGTTGCCCGTGGACTGACGCCGAGGCCGATCAGCGGAGCGAGGTCGGCGAGGTGGTAGTTGGCCGGCTGGCGAGTGGCGTGCACGAGGTCAACGGCGTACTGGCCGACCGAGCGGTCGACGAAAACCAGGTCGCAGCGGCGCTGGAGGGCGACGAGCCCAGCGAGATCGATGACCCGGTCGGGGACCGGCGCCTGCACGGCCATGCGATCGAGGATCACCATCTCCTCGGCGGGAGTCGGGTGGTCGAGGATCACCTTCATCATGAATCGATCGCGTTGGGCGTCCGGCAGCTGGTAGACGCCTTCGCTCTCGATCGGGTTCTGGGTGGCCACGACGAAGAACGGCCGGGGGACCTGGTGGGTGTGACCGCCGATCGTCACCTGCTGCTCGGCCATCACCTCGAGGAGTGCCGACTGCACTTTGGCCGGGGCACGGTTGATCTCGTCGGCGAGCAGGAAGTTGACGAACACCGGGCCCAGCTCGACGTCGAAGCGTTCGCTGCTGCCGCGGTAGATGCGCGTGCCGACGATGTCGGATGGCAACAGGTCGGGGGTGAACTGGATGCGGGCGAACGTGCCTCCGACGACGTCGGCAAGCGTTTCGGCCGCCAAGGTCTTGGCCAGTCCTGGCACCGACTCGAGCAGGACGTGGCCGCGCGCCAACAGGGCGACGAGCAGCCGTTCGAGCAGCCGGCTCTGGCCGACGATGACCCGGCGCATCTCGAAGAAGATCCGCTCGACCTGTTCGGCGGTGCGAACGTCGTCCATCGGCGCCGCGTCGTGCACGGTCACTTGCTCTCCATGTTCCGACATTGCAGCAGAGTCTGGCGGCACCGCGGCCGCGAGCAGATCCTGTGTCAGGGCAAGCGACGTCCGACGTCGCTACGTCGTGACGCAGAACCCGGGAGCTACGTGCCTGGTTGACGGAGTGCTTCGCCCGTAACCTGGACCGATGGCTGGCGAGCACGACGACGACTTCGAGGGCCTCAGCCCCGCGGAAGCTGCGCTGATACGAGATGCCGCCAAAGCGCAGCGCTACCAGGAGATGCGCGAACGCGGCCGGCAGATCGGCGGCGTGCCGGGAGCGATGGTCGCCGGGTTGATGATCGCCCTGCGCGACATCTACGACCCGCCGCCGAAGCGCGATGACGGCATCCCGATGGTCGAGGCACCCGGAGATCCCCACGATGTCGATCGTGACGGCATGGCCCTCGCCGCCGCCGACATCGGTGGCTCCGACGACGTCACGATCGCCGCCCTCGAGCGGCGTGCGCCGATCCTCGGCGGGCCAGCTCGGCGCAACCGGCGCTTTCGCCGCCGCTAGCCTGCGCCCCGATGGCGGGGGTCGGCGGAGGTTCCTGCATCGGTCGCGAGGCCGATGTGGCGTGGTTGCGCTCGGACGCTCCGATCAGAGGATCTGGCTGAGGAACAGCTTGGTGCGGTCCTCTTGCGGGTCGGTGAAGAAGTGCTCGGGGGTGCCGACCTCGACGATCGAGCCGTCGGCCATGAACACGACGCGGTCGGCGACCTCCCGGGCGAAGCCCATCTCGTGGGTGACGACGATCATCGTCATCCCCTCGGCGGCGAGGTCCTTCATCACGTCGAGGACCTCGTTGATCATCTCCGGGTCGAGCGCCGACGTCGGCTCGTCGAACAGCATCACCTTCGGCTTCATGGCCAGCGAGCGGGCGATCGCGACGCGCTGCTGTTGGCCGCCGGAGAGCTGGCCGGGGTACTTGTTCGCCTGCTCGGGGATCTTCACCCGTTCGAGCAGCTCCATCGCCGCCTGCTCGGCGGCGCGCTTGGGGACCTTGCGCACCTGACGAGGCGCCAGCGTGATGTTGTCGATCACGCTGAGGTGCGGGAACAGGTTGAACTGCTGAAAGACCATCCCGGTCTCCCGACGGATCTCCTGGATGTTGCGGATGTCGCGGGAGAGCTCGACACCGTCGACGAGGATGCGGCCGCCGTCGTGCTCCTCGAGGCGGTTGATGCAGCGGATCATCGTCGACTTCCCGGAGCCGGATGGACCGATGACGACGACGACCTCCTGACGGGCGACGTTGAGGTTGATGTCGCGCAGCGCCTGGAACGTGCCGAAGAACTTCTGCACGTCGATCAACTCGAGGATCACCTCGCCGGTTCCGGCCATCTGCGTGGCGTCAGCGAAGACGGTAGAAGTCGTTGTCTCTGCTCATCGTGTGCCTACTCCCAGTCGTCGTTCGAGTCGTTGGCTCTCCCGGCTCATCGTGATGCACCCGACCCAGAACAGGAACATCACGAACGAGATCGCTTCCGGAGCGAGCCCCTGGCCGCGGAAGTCCTGCCTGCGCCGTCGCCACGTTGGTGACCCGGAGGACGTCGAGCAATCCCATCGCCGCGCCGGCCAGCGTGGTGTCCTTGAACAGGCTGATGAACTGCCCGACGATCGCCGGGATGACGTTGCGCAGGGCCTGGGGGAGGACGATCAGCGCCGTCGTCTTGACCGGCTTGAGGCCGAGGGCCTGGGCCGCCTCGGTCTGCCCGCGGGGCAGCGACTGCAGGCCGCCGCGCACGATCTCGGCGATGTAGGCGGCGGTGAACAGGGTGAACACGATGATCGCCCGCACGACGAGCCCCGGCGTCTCCATGCCCCGGGGCAGGAAGAAGCCGAGGGCGATCCCGCCGAGCAGGAGCAGCACGTACAGCGGCACGCCGCGGAAGAACTCGATGTAGGCGATCGACACGACGCGCACGAGCGGCAGCGTCGTCACCCTGCCGATGCGATACCCGCCGTAGGCGAGAGCCGACGGCGAGAACGATCAGCACCCACGTCATCACGTCGGTGACGTCGACGCCGCGACGGATCAGCACGACGATCACCGGCAGCGCCAGCGTCGCCGCGACCACGGCTCCGCCGACGGGACTGTCGGTCCGCCGCCCGGCGCGGCGCCCGAGGGCGAGCAGCACACCGAGGGGGAACGACAGGGCGATGCCAGCGATGGCGAGGAAGAGGTTGAGCATCATCCCCTCCCACTCGTTCCACGACGCCGGTCTGCTCAGAAACCACACGACGGCGATCGGCACGACGATGCCCGCGACGACGACCCCCAACAGCCAGCGCCGCGTGGCGAAGCTGCCGACGATCCGCCCGACGACGGCGGCGGCGACGACGAGGATCGTCAGCACGGTCGGACCGGGCGTCGTGGTGAGCGACAAGAGCACGACCACGCCGAGGATGAGCGGCCAGATGCGCACGGCGAGGTCGAGGAGCCGTCGCCAGAGTGCCGTTGTCGATCGCTCCTCGCGTCCGGTGATCTGGCGCATCCGTTGCACGTAGCCGGCGAGGATCCCACCGTAGGCGGCGATCGCCCCCAGGCCGACACCGATCCGCCACAGTTCGTCGCGGGGGTAACGGCCGACCATGAACAGCGTGAGGTTGCGCTGGACGATGTCCCAGCGACCGGTGACGAACACGAAGCGCCCGAGCCGGTACAGCACGTAGCCGATGACGATCGCGGCGACCACCGTGACGACGCTGTCGAACCAGGTGCGGAACAGGTTGCGGCGCGCCCAGTCGCCGGGACCCGCCGCCGGCGCGGGCGGGGGCTCCGGTGGCGGTAGCCAGCGCCTCGCTGAGGGCCGGGTCGAGCATCGTCATCGTCACCTCGTCAGCGCTCGACGATCGCCAGGCGACGGTTGACCAGGTTGACGACCGCCGAGATGAGCAGGGAGAGCCCGAGGTAGATCAGCAACAAAAGCACGTACGACGGCACGGCGGGGGAGCGGTTGGCGACGCTGAGCTGGGTGACCTGGGTGAGCTCGGGGAAGCTGATCGCCGCGGCCAACGACGTGTTCTTCGTGAGGTTGAGGTACTGGTTGCCGATCGGCGGCAGGCCGATGCGCATCGCCTGGGGCAGCACGACGTTCCACATCCGCTGGAACCCGGACAGCGCCAGCGCGTCGGCGGCCTCGCCCTGGCCCCTCGGCACCGCCTGGATCGACCCACGCACGATCTCGGCGATGTGGCTCGACGTGTACAGCACGAGGGCGACGAGGGCGGCGAAGTACGGCGGCGTCATCGTGAT
Organism: Ilumatobacteraceae bacterium; assembly: GCA_963772825.1. Classification (GTDB taxonomy): domain Bacteria; phylum Actinomycetota; class Acidimicrobiia; order Acidimicrobiales; family Ilumatobacteraceae; genus Desertimonas. The sequence goes on from CAVYYX010000012.1 coordinate 318,404, forward strand.
CCCGCCGGTGACCCGCCGGCCGTCGAGCGCCGGCGACGATCCGCCGAGCCCGAGGAGGACCCACAACGCAACGACGACGACGGCAGCGGCCCCGAGTCCGTAGACGCCGCTCAGCGCCGGCTTGCCGGAGCGATCGCTGACGGCACGTCGCCAGCGGGCGACGACGGCGAACGTGAGCACGGCGGCGAGGAGGATCACGACGAACTTCGCGTTGCCGCCGTCGAACCAGAAGACGCTCGAGCCGCGAACGTTGAGCACGGCGATCGAACCGATCTCCCACGACTCGTTCGGCGGGGGAAAGGCGTTGAGCACGACGGCCGTGTAGAGCAGGACGATGAGGCCGTACAGCGGGACGTTGCGCACGATCTCGACGTACGCCTGGGCGGCCTTGCGCACGCAGGAAGTTCTTCGACAGGCGGGCGATGCCGAGCAGGATCCCGAGGACGGTCGCCAGCACGATGCCGGTCACCGCCAGGCGCAGGGTGTTGAGCAAGCCCTCGACCAGGGCGTCGCTGACCGGTTGGGTCTGGCGGAAGTCGCTGCCGGCGATCGGGAAGCTGGCGGGCTGGTCGAGGAAGTCGAAGCCCGTCGGGATGTTCCCGCCGGTCGCTGTTGACCTGGAAGTTGTCGTAGAGCCAGGCGACCACGGCGATGACGGCGGCGAACACCGCCAGCTGGAACGTCCACGTGAGGATGCGGACGTCGCGGTAGAACGGCGGCCGCCGCGCCGACGTCGAGGCGACGCTGGCGGTCGGCGTCGAACGGCGTGGTGGCGGTCATGGCTCAGTCGACTGAGCCATGACCGCCATCACGACACAGGTCAGTGTTCAGCGGTAGGGCGGGGCGTACTGCAGACCGCCGTCGATCCACAGGGCGTTGACGCCGCGCTCGATGCCGAGCGGGGCGAGGTGCGCCTCGAAGATCTCGCCGTAGTTGCCGACCTGGTCGACGACATTGAAGGCGAAATGCCGGGCCGAGCCCGAGGCCGGGGTCGAGCACCGTGCCGTCTGCGTTCTCGCCGCCGAGGAACTGGCGGATGTTCGGGTCCTCGCTGTTCGCCTGCAGGTCGGCGGCGTTGTCGCCGGTGATGCCCAACTCTTCGGCCTGGATCGTGGCGAAGATCGCCCAGTTGACCGCTTGGGCCCAGGCGCGTGTCGCCGTCGACGACCGCCGGCGCGAGCGGCTCCTTGGAGAAGATGTCGTCGAAGATCACCAGCGCCTCCGGCCCCGCCGGATACGCGGAGCGGAAGCCGACGAGCTGGCTGGTGTCGCTCGACCAGCCGTCGCATCCACCCTGTTCGAAGTTGGCCTGGAGCGTCTCGACGTCGGGGAACGACTGCACGTCGACACCGAGACCACGCCGCTCGAACTCGGTGGCGACGTTGCCCTCGGTCGTCGTCCCGCCGGCGACGCAGACGACGGCGCCGTCCATGTCGTCGATCGAGGTGATCCCGGAGTCGGCAGCGACCATCATCCCCTGGCCGTCGTAGAACGTCGGATGCAGGAACGTGACACCTTCGATGCCGTCCCGGCTCGCTGTCCAGGTCGTGTTGCGCACGAGCACGTCGAACTCACCGGACTGCAGGGCGGTGAACCTGGCGTCGGTCTCGACATCCACGAACTCGACCTTGGTGCTGTCGCCGAGCACAGCAGCGGCGATCGCCCGGCAGAAGTCGGCGTCGAAGCCAACGTGCTCGCCGGCCTCGTCGAGGATGTTGAACCCGGGGAAGTCGCCGCGCACACCACAGCGCACGACGTCGTTGGCGATCACCGAGTCGAGCAGCGACTCCCCCGCGTCGGACGGCGCGGGTGGTGGTTCCGTGGTGGCCCCGGCGACGCCGACCCACGCGGCTCCACCGACTGCTAGCACGGCGACGGGTGCGAGCGCCTTCAGTACCGATCGTTTCATGATCTCCCCTTGTGTGGTTGAAACGCCGCCGATCGGCGTGCGTCAGCACGTATTCGACGGATCAGGCCACGTTAGATCATTCGCCGCGGGGCTTCGGCAAGGAACCCCGATCTCGCCGTCGGACACGCCTGGACTGAAGATGACCACGTCGCGGCGGTAGGTCGCCCGGTCGGTGGCGTGCTCGATGACCAGCGTGACGGCACGGTCGATCTCCACCGTCGACGTGGCGTTCGGGCCGAGCATCGTTGCCGCCGACGGCACCTTGCGGGCAACTTCGACGTGGGCGTCTGGCTCGGCGCTGTCGGCGCTGACCAGGGCGAGGTCCGATCGCCGGTCGATCGTGACGACTCGTGCCGGCGCTCCATCCACCGTCAATTGGCGGAGGTCGCCCTCGACGGTGTGGCCGGCCGTGAGAACGAGATCGTTGCCGACCACGATGCCGACGCCGTGGAAGCGGTTCGGCTGCGCGCAGCGCTGCGTCTCGACGGATACCAGCGTCGGCGGCTCGACGTCCGGACCCGGGGCCGTCGTCGCCGCAACCACCGGCGATTACGACGAGCACCCACCCGAGTGCGGCAGCGCGCCCGAGTGCCGAACGTCCCGATGGGGGGTCGCCCCGGCACTCGGATGGGTGCGGTCACGCGCTGGCGGCGTGGGCGGCGAGGAGGCGGGCGACGCACTCCGTGACCCGGCGGGCCGTGGGGAGGTGGAGGAACTCGTTGGGGCCGTGGGCGTTGCTGCCGGGCACGAGCACGCCGGTGATCACGAACTGGGCGTCTGGGAACATCGCGCCGAGCATGCCCATGAACGGGATCGTGCCGCCCTCGCCGATCGTCCGCGCCGGCTCGCCGAAGGCAGCCGTCGACACGTCGTCGAGCGCCGCTGAGAGCCACGACGCGAACGGCGGGGCGTTCCACCCCGGGGCCGCCTCGTTGGCGGCGAACGTGACCGTCGCCCCCGACGGCGGGTCGTCAGTGAGCACCCGCCGGAGTGCGCAGAGCGCGGTGTCGGGATCGCACGTCGGCGGCAACCTCATGCTCAGGGCGAGCGCTGTCGAGGGGCGCAGCACGTTGCCCGCCCGGCTCGTCGGCGGGAACCCGTCGGCGCCGACGTAGCTGAGGGTGGGACGCCAGGTGCGGGCGAGGATCTGCTCGACGGGGTCGGCGGACATCGCGTGGGTCGACCCGGCGAACGGAAAGAGCTCGGCGAGTGGGCCGAGCTCGGTGGCGGTCGCCGACGCTTCGGCCAGCCGGTCGGCCGGGATCTCGACATGCGCCTCGGGCACGAGCACCTCGCCGGTCGCGGCGTCCTCGACCCGGTCGAGGAGTTGGCGGATGATCCGGAAGCTCGACGGCACGATGCCGCTCGCCGCCCCCGAGTGCACGCCCTCGCCGAGCACCTCGGCGGTCAACGTGCCGCCGACGAGCCCACGCAGCGACGTCGTGACCCACAGTCGCTCCGTGTCGGCGGCCCACGAGTCGAGACAGATCACCAGCTCGGGACGGCCGACGACGTCCGTGAGGCGCTGCGAGGTGGGCAGGCAGGTCGGGACTGCCCGATTCCTCGCTGGCCTCGACGAGCACGACGCAACGGGCATGGTCGAGACCGTGGGCCTTGGCGACCTCGATCGCCGACAGGGCGGCGAAGGCGGCGTACCCGTCATCGGCACCGCCCCGGCCGTACAGCCGGTCATCCTCGATGACCGGCGTCCACGGCCCCAGCCCGTCGCGCCACCCGCTCATCTCCGGCTGCTTGTCGAGGTGCCCGTAGAGCAACACCGTGCGGTCGGCGAGCGCCGGGTCGGACGCCGGCACCTCGGCGACGATCAGCGGGGTGCGTCCCGGGATGCGGTGGACGTCGACGGTGAGCCCGTCGATCGGCCGGGCCGCGCACCACTCGCGCACGAGCTGAACGGCCTCGTCCATGAAGCCATTCGCTTGCCAATCGACGTCGTACGACGCCGAGACGTTGGGGATCTCGATGTACCGCTGCAACGCCGGCGTGATGTCGTCGGCCCACAATCGCTCGACGTGTTCACTGATCGCCGTCATCGCAGACCCTCGAGTGTTCGTTCGGCGTCGGCGACGATCTGGTGCACGAGGTCCCCCGCCGGGACCAGCGAGTCGATGGCCCCGACACCCTGGCCGGCGGGAAAGAACTCGCGCTCGACGTCGACGAGAGTGCCGTCAGGGGCGCCGAGATGGTTGGCGCCGGCGGACATCGACGCCAGGACCTGGGCGGGGAACGGTTGGAGCTCGTCGGGGTGCTCGTCGAAGTGTTGGGTCCACTCGTTGCGCAGCACCCGGCACGTCTTGCCCGTGTACGCCCGCGTCACGACGGTGCTGTCCTCGGGGCTGGCGACGAGGGCGTCCTTGTAGCCGGCCACGGCGCGGGCCTCGGGAGTGGCGATGAATCGTGTCCCGATCCACACGCCGTCGGCGCCGAGGGCGACGGCCGCGGCGAGGCCGCGCCCGTCGAAGATGCCGCCCGCGGCGACGACCGGGACCTGCTCGCCGACGGCGTCGACGACTTGGGGAACGAGCGCCATCGTGGCGACCGTGCCGGTATGGCCACCGGCCTCGGTGCCCTGGGCGACGACGAAGTCGCACCCGCTGGCGACGGCCGTGACGGCGTGGCGGACCTTGCCGCACATCGAGGCGACGATGATCCCGGCGTGGTGCAGCGCGTCGACGATGTCGCGGGGGACCCCGAGACCGGCGACGAACAGCGAGGCACCGCCGTCGATGACGTGGTGGATCCCCGCCTCGACCTGGTCCGGGATGGCGGTGAGCAGGTCGACGCCGAACGGCTTGGCGGTGGCTGAACGCACGGCGGAGATCTCGTCGGCCAGCTCATCCGGCCGCATCGTCGACGCCCCGAGCGTGCCGATGCCGCCGGCCTCCGACACGGCGGCGACCAGGCGGTGATACGACACGCCGCCCATCCCGGCGCACATCACCGGATGCTCGATGCCCAGCAGGTCGGTGAGTCGTGTCCGCACGGTTGCGACGGTAGTGAGTCATCCGGCTTGGTCCGCAACGAACCAATTTCCGGAGTGCAGCGAGCGCCAGCGAGCGTCCTGGGGTTCGATCGGAGAGGCGACCGGAGCGCTAGCGGAGGGAGCCGGCGCGTCGGCCTGCGTGGCCGGGGAACGCAGAGTAAGGCCCGGGGCGGGCGAGGAAGCGTCGATGCCAGCGCCGCGGCGTGACGGCGATCGCCCTGGGTTCGTCTTCGAACATCCAGCGGGCAAAGTTGCGCCGACCCCAGGTGCCGGAGTGAGCGACGATCGCCAACGCGGCGTCGGCGCCCCGGCGGTGCCGCAGCACGCGGCCGAGGAGCACGGACGCTCGGTGGTCGGCGACGAGCTCGGTGCGCACGAGATCGCGGTAGCGCTCGGCGATCGCGTCGTCGTGGCCACGGGCGGCGATCGCTGCAGCAGCCAGCCGGCCGGTGAGCAGGGCCTGACCGATGCCTTCCCCGGTCATCACGTCCGTCGCCGCCGCGGCGTCGCCCGTGAACAGCACCGGGCCGTGGGCCAGCGTGGCGCGATCGATCCGCGCCGGGATCGGCCAGGCCAAGTGCCGGCCCGCCGGTTCGGCCGCTGGACCGAGGGCGCTGCGAACGTGTGGGCGATCGAGCAAGCCCGCCCACAGATCGCGGACGTCCTTGCCGGTGCGACTGCCGTCGCGCAGCACTCCGAACCCGACGTTGACGCGACCGCCGTGCAGCGGGAACGACCACGCATACCCCGGCAACAGGTCGTCGTCGAACCACACGATCAGCTCGTGCGCCGCGGGGCCGGTGACGCCGGTGACGTACTGGCGGACGGCATGCCACTCGCCGAGGTAGCCGTCGCCACCGATGCCCAGCGCCTTGCGAGTCGGGCTCCACATCCCGTCGGCGGCGACGACGTGGCGGGCGACCACGTCGCCGAGTCCGTCGACGCCTATCGCTGCGGTCCCGTCGGCCGCGATGGCCGCCGTCTTGACCCCATGACCGAGGCGAACGTCGGCGCCGGCGTCGACGGCGAGCCGGACGAGCGCGGCGTCCAGCTCCAGCCGGGGAGCGACCGCCGCGTAGATCCCCTCGCCTGCGGGGAGCGGCACCTTCAACGTTCGACCAGACGGAGCACGCAGCACGGCACCGTCGACGGTGCGGAAGTCGGGCACCGTCGCCGGATCGAAACCGAGGATCTCCAGCTCGCGCAGGGCGAGGGTGGTCAGCCCGTCACCGCAGCACTTGTCGCGGGGGAACTCGGCCTTGTCGACGAGCAGCACGTCGTGACCGGCGCGACGCAGCGCGACGGTAGCGGCGACACCTGCCGGGCCGGCCCCGACGACGAGCGTGTCGATCACCGCCACGACATCAGCCTACGGAGGCCTGTTCACGCTCCAGTTGGGCGGCTGGCGTGGGCCGTTCGTAGTCTGCGGCGATGCCGCTCAATCCAGACGCAGTTGGTACCGAGAGTGAACCGGTCGACGTCGGGTGGGACAGCAAGGATGCCCTGCTGTACGCCGTCGGGGTCGGTGCGGGAACCGACGAGCTGGCCTTCACGACGGAGAACACCGACGGCGTGCCGCAACGCGTCCTGCCGACGTTCCCGGTGGTGATCGGATGGGGAGCGGGGGCCAGCTCCGTGTTGCGGGCGATCGGCACGTTCAATCCGGCGCTGCTGGTCCACGGCACGCAAGCCGTCACCCTGCACCGCGAGATCCCGGTCGAGGGCAAAGCGACCTTGCGTTCGAAGCTGGCAGCGATGTACGACAAGGGCAAGGCCGCCGTCGTAGTCGTCGACACCACGGCCGACAGCGACGGCGAGCCGCTGTACACGCTGCGTCACTCGTTGTTCATCCGCGGTGAGGGTGGCTTCGGCGGCGAGCGCGGCCCCTCGGGCCCGCAGAACGTGCCACCGGACCGAGCCGCCGATCACGAGGTCAGCTACGCCACGTTGCCGACCCAGGCGTTGCTCTACCGGCTGTCCGGCGATCGCAACCCGTTGCACTCCGACCCCAGCTTCGCCGCCCTCGGTGGCTTCGACCGTCCGATCCTCCACGGCCTGTGCTCGTACGGCTTCACCGGACGAGCGCTGCTCCACACCTTGTGCGACTCGGACCCGGCTCGCTTCCACCACGTCGAGGGGCGCTTCGCGTCGCCCGTGCTTCCCGGCGACACGC
>CAVYYX010000013.1:0-234750 GCA_963772825.1 Ilumatobacteraceae bacterium
AGGACTGTTGATGATCCGCTAACGCTTCGCCTTCTTCGGTGCAGCCGTCTTCTTCGGTGCGGCCGCCTTCTTCGGTGCGGCCTTCTTCGCCGCCGCCGCCTTCTTTGGCACCGGTGGCGCTTCCGTCGGCTCCTCGGCAACGGGGAGCATCGGCGCCGGCGAGGTCCGCGGCATCCCGGGCAGGCGCAGGCCGAACAGACCGCCCGCCGACTCGGCGATCAGCCCGAGCGGCGCGAGCCGGCGGATGAGATCGTTGATCGCCTCGACGAAGCGGCCGAGATCCGCGGGAAGCGACGTGATGATCGGCGAGTTGAGGGTGTCGGCGAGGCGGGTGAGCCCCGGGACCACCTGGTCGATCGGTGCCGACACCCGGTTGGCGACATCCTCGGCCAGGTTCACGGTGCGCATCACCTGCGGCAGGATCGCCCTGACCGGCTCCTCGAACTCGTTGAGCAGGCCGTTGACCCGTTCCGCGGTGACGTTGAGGTTCTCCATCGTGCGATTGAAGTTCTCCAGCCCGTTGAGCAACTCGTCGGAACCGCGCCGCAGCTGGTCGAACGAGCGGATCACGGCGGCGATCGGACCGGCGACGATGGAGATGAGGTTCTCGAACGGATCGCGAGGAAGTGGACCGGCGGGTCCCGTGTCTGCCATGGCGCCTGACGCTAGCCACGCAACGGTGGCGGTGTGCGGCGACTACGAGTGGGCGGCGGCGTAGGCCTCGAGCGGCTCACACGAGCACATCAGGTTGCGATCACCAGCGGCCCCGTCGATGCGCGATACCGGCGGGAAGTACTTCGACGCGCGCAACGACTCCATCGGGTAGGCGCCGAGCTCCCGGGCGTAGGGTCTCGACCATTCGCCGATCAGTTCCTCGGCCGTGTGCGGGGCGTTGCGCAGCGGGCTGTCCTCCAGCGGCCAGGTGCCGGCGGCGACGCCGTCGATCTCCCCGCGAATCGTGATCATGGCCATCACGAAGCGCTCCACCTCGGCCAGCGTCTCGCTCTCGGTCGGCTCGATCATCAGCGTTCCAGCGACGGGAAAGCTCATCGTCGGGGCATGGATCCCGAAGTCGATGAGTCGCTTGGCGACATCGTCGACGGTGACGCCGGTGGCCCTCGTGATCGGGCGAAGATCGATGATGCACTCGTGGCCGACGCGCCCCTTGGCGCCCGTGTAGAGCACCGGATAGTGCTCGGCGAGGCGCACCGCCACGTAGTTTGCCGAGCAGATCGCCACGGCCGTGGCATGACGCAGACCGGCCGGTCCCATCAGGGCGATGTAGGCCCAGGGGATGCCGAGGATGCCGGCGGAACCGAACGGCGCGGCGGACACCGGACCGACCGGTTGGTCGATGCCGCCCAGCGGGTCGCCGGGGAGGTAGGCGGCGAGGTGGGCGCGGACGCCGACCGGGCCGACGCCGGGGCCTCCGCCGCCGTGGGGGATGCAGAACGTCTTGTGGAGGTTGAGGTGACTGACGTCGGCCCCGAACTTGCCGGGCTTGGCGACGCCGACGAGTGCGTTGAGGTTGGCACCGTCGACGTAGACCTGACCGCCGGCATCGTGCACGAGACCACAGATCTCGCCGATCCGTTCCTCGAACACGCCGTGCGTCGACGGATAGGTGAGCATCATTGCCCCGAGGCGCTCGCCGAGCTCGTCGAGCTTGGCGTGCACGTCATCGAGGTCGACGTTGCCCTCCGCGTCCGTGGCGACGACGACGACTTCCATCCCGGCCATCACGGCACTCGCCGCGTTGGTCCCGTGGGCGCTCGACGGGATCAGGCAGACGTTGCGCCCGGCCTCGCCCCGCGAGCGGTGGTAGGCGCGAATCGCCAGCAGACCGGCGAGCTCGCCCTGACTACCTGCGTTGGGCTGCACGCTGACGGCGTCGTAGCCGGTGATCTCGGCAAGCCACGTCTCCAGTTCGGCGATCAGCCGGCGCGTGCCCACCGAGGTGTCGGCGGGAGCGAAGGGGTGCAGATTGGCGAACTCCGGCCAGGTGATCGACGCCATCTCCGTCGTCGCGTTGAGCTTCATCGTGCACGACCCGAGCGGAATCATCGTGCGGTCGAGCGCCAGATCGCGGTCGGCGAGGCGGCGCAGGTAGCGCAGCATCTCGTGCTCGGTGTGCAGCCGATGGAACACCGACTGGGTCATCCACTCACCGGTCCGGCGCAGTCCCTCGGGGATGGCGATCGGCCCGCCGGCGAGACCTGAACACGTGCCGACACCGAAGGCCGCGGCAACATCGGCGAGCACCTCGACGGTCGTCGTCTCATCGACACTGATGCCGACGGCGTCGGAACTGATGCGACGCAGGTCGATGCCACGTTGTACGGCGGCGGCGAGCACGTCGTCGGCGCGCACCCCGTCGACGGTGACGGTGTCGAAGAACGCATCATGACGAACATCCAACCCGCCGGCGCGCAGCGTTGCGGCGAGTGACGACGCGAGGTCGTGCACCCGACCGGCGATCGCCCGCAGACCGTCAGGGCCGTGCCAGCAGGCGTAGAAGCCGGCGATGTTGGCGAGCAGGACCTGAGCCGTACAGATGTTCGAGGTGGCCCGCTCGCGCCGGATGTGCTGCTCACGGGTCTGCAGGGCGAGGCGCAGGGCCGGACGGCCGGCGGTGTCCGTGCTCACGCCGACGATCCGACCCGGCATCGACCGGGCGGCTGAGGCGTGGGCGCTGATGAACGCGGCATGCGGGCCCCCGAAGCCCATCGGCACGCCGAAGCGCTGCGCCGAGCCGACGGCGATGTCGGCGCCGAGCTCGGCCGGGGGAGTGAGCAGCGTGCACGCGAGTAGATCCGTGGCCATCACGACGAGACCGCCCTCGTCGTGCACGGCGGCGATCGGCTCGCGCCAGTCGCCGATCGCGCCGGTCGACGTCGGGTAGCTGAACAGCGCCCCGAAACAGCCTGCGGCGATCTCGTCGACATCGCCGACGACGAGCTCGACACCGATCGGCTCGGCGCGGGTGGCGAGCACGGCGATCGTCTGCGGATGGGTATCGCGATGGACGATGAAACGGGCCGACGGCGCCTTCGACAGCCGGCGGGCCATGGTCATCGCCTCGGCCGCAGCTGTCGCCTCGTCGAGCAAGGACGAGTTGGTGACCTCCAAGCCCGTGAGCTCGCTGATCGCCGTCTGGAAGTTGAGCAGCGCTTCGAGACGTCCCTGGCTGATCTCGGGTTGGTAGGGCGTGTAGGCGGTGTACCAGGCCGGGCTCTCCAAGACGTTGCGCTGGATCACTCCGGGGGTGACGGTGGGGTAGTAGCCCATCCCGATGAGCGACGTGCGTGGTTGGTTGCGGGCGGCGAGGCGCGCGTAGCGCCTCGAGGACGCCGGGCTCGCTGCGCGCCGCGGGGAGGTCCAAGCCGTCGTCACGAATCGACCCCGGAAGGGTCTGATCGAGCAGGTCGTCGAGCGTGTCGACACCCAGCGTGGCGAGCATGTGGCCGAGCTCGTCGGCGTTCGGGCCGACGTGGCGGCGGACGAAGTCATCGGCGGGTGCCGGGGGAATGCTGGCCAGGGTCCTGGCCGGGGTGCTCGTCATCTCGGGCTCTCCGGTGCGCGGTGGGAATGATTGGACCCCACGCTGTCGTCGGCACCTGAGAGCTTCAGCCGGTGTGACCCGGTCTTTCCCCTTCGGCGAGCCCGGGCACTCCGCGCCCTGACTGCTTTCCAGCGTTGCCTCACCCGTCGGTCCGTTCGCCTGAGAGATTCCGGGGTGGTTGCTCCTTCGGCGCTGCCCGCCTCGGCGGCCAGCTCTCCCGACGGGTTCGTCGGCGTTGTCAGGTTAGCGCAGGCGCGGCTCAGCACGCGCCGATCGCCCGCACGTAGGGGTATGGGTTGACGGCTGCTCCACCCCGGGGATGGACCTCGAAGTGCAGGTGGGTGATCGCCGCGTTACCCGTGCTGCCCATCGTGCCGATCACCTGCCCGGCACGCACCGGCACTCCGGCTCCGATGCCTGGCGCCAAGCCGGCGAGGTGGGCGTAGAAGAAGTACGTCCCGTCGGCGGCCGTGATCTTCAGACCGTTGCCCGACAGCGAGCCGGGTCGGTCGTGGTACACCTGGGTGACGCGGCCACCGGCAACGGCGACGAGGGGTGTGCCCGCGGGCGCCCCGATGTCGACGCCGAGGTGGACCCGTCCGCTGCCGCGTGCCGCCTGCCACGTGTCGCCGTACCAGCAGGGGCCCTTGCCGAGCGGGCTTCGCCTGCAGCGCGACATTGACGGCCGGAGCTTGCGCCGGAGTCGGCAGCCCCTGTAGGCCGAGGGCGGCCGCCGTGGCCTGATCCAGCTTGCCCGTGATGCGCAGACCGCGGGCCCGCTGGAACTTCATCACCGCGCCGGCAGTCGCCGACCCGAACACGCCGTCGGCGCCGCCGCGTGAAGCTGATCCCGGCTCGGAGCAGTGCCTTTTGCAGTGCCACGACCCGTGCGCCGCGCTCGTCATAGCTGGCGAACCCGGATGCCGCCGAACCGCCACCGGAGCCAGCGCCTCCACCGGCGGCGGGGGCGGCGGTGAGCAGTCCGAGCATCTTGGCGGTCGACTCGTCGACGATGCCGGTCTGGGGGAGTCCGTTGACTCGCTGATAGACGAGCACGGCGGTGCGCGTCTGTTGACCGAAGATGCCGTCCGCCCCGCCACGCACGACGAGGCCGGTGGCCATGATCGCCTGTTGCAGCTTGGTGACAGCCGGTCCGGTGGAGCCCACGCGCAGACCGACGTACGACGATGAGGGTGCGGGCGCCGCCGTGCCTCCGCCGGCGGCTTTCACGAGGGCGGCGTCGGTGGCCGCATCAACGCTGCCCGTCACGGACAGCCCGTGCAGCTTCTGGAACGCAGCGACGGATCGGCGGGTCTGTGGGCCGAACACACCGTCGGCGCCTCCGACGACGGTCACCCCAGACTTGATGAGCAACTGCTGGACGCGCTGCACCGCTGCGCCGGTCGAGCCGACCTGGACCACGGTGCCTGCCGGAGCGGGAGCCGACGGGGAGGAGGCGCTCCCCGTCAGACCGAGGACGCGAGCCGTGGCTGCGTCCACCACTCCCGTCTCCGGCAGGCCGTTGACACGTTGAACCAGCGTCACCCCGCGGTGCGTCGAAGATCCGAACGTGCCGTCTGCGCCACCGCTCAGGTACAAGCCAGTGGCGAGAATCGCGAGTTGCAGTTGACGAACGGCGGGACCGGTCGACCCCTGCCGAAGGCCGATGAACGAACCCGGCGCGGCAGCAGCCGTTGGCGCCGCGGCGGCTGCCGCCGGCGCTGCCCCTGCAGGGGCCTGAACACCGGCCGGCGTGACGCCCCCCGCCAACCCGAGATAGCGAGCCGTGTTCTCGGTGACGACCCCGGTCGGGTTGAGCCCGTTCTGCTGTTGGAAGACGCGCAGCGCGGCGGTGGTCCCTGGCCCGAAGTTTCCGTCGGCGCCGCCGGCGACGTAGTAGCCGAGGCCGACCAGCTTCTGCTGGACCGCTTGGACGGTCGGCCCAGAGTCGCCTTGGCGCAGCCCGACTACCGATGCGGCGCTCGTGGCCGAAGTCGGCGACGGACCGCCGGCTACGGCGATCGTCGACGTGCCGACGAAGGCGAACGTGCCGGCGCAGACGACGGCAAGGCCGAGACGGCGGGTGCGACGGGACGGCGACAAGCAAGAAGTAGCTGTCATTTCAATCGTGCCTCTCTGATCGAATGGACAGCACTCCTTTCGACAAGAACGACGAGGCACCCGAGCGGCGGCGCTGCGCCCGCCCGCCGGAACCACTCGGGGGAACCGCTACTGAACTGGGGAAACGGCCGCGAAACGAGAATCGCGCCTGGTCAGCCCGTCGCCAGCGGATCTGACATAACGATGATTATCGGCGTCGCGATGCGGGGGATCGCTGCGCTCCGTGCGATCCGAGTCCACCGACGTTCCTCAATGGAGTGTTTGCTGCCTTGGAGTGTCACCTGTCGGGCAACCCAGCACCTGAGACTCCATCAGCGGCAAACACTCCAATCCGTCGCGCCGGCCGGTCCGGTACGACTTCAAGAGCAACGCCGACGTGAGGACGCGGCGACGAGACCGTCGCCAGAACGCTCATTTACGTCATGACGTTATGGACCCCGGGGCCGAGGGTGCGGGGACTTCGTGGCTGGCGAGCGGACGAGCGGCGTCGAGCAGCCAGTCGAGCATCCGGCGCAGCTCCCTGGCCGACGGCGCGGCCTTCGCCGCCTCCGCGAGATCGTCATCGGTGTCCTGCACCGCGCACGCCAAGACGTACAGCTGATCGTGCAACTCGTCGAGCGCCGCCCGGGCGATCACCAATTCGCCGTCGCTCAGCTCGAGCTCGTGAGCCCGCTGGCGGGCCACCCAGTCCCACTGTCGGCAGCGTTGCGAGCAGAACAGGCGCGGCCGACCCCGACCACCGCTCTCGGGCAGGACCCGGCGGCACCAACGACAGCGCCGTAGTTCCGTCATGACGAAAAGAGTAGACCCCCAGCCCGGCACACTCTTGCCACGATGACGCGCTGGTTCCTGCACGTCGACCTCGACCAGTTCCTCGCCGCCGTCGAGGTGCTCCGTCGCCCGGAGCTGGGCGGCCGGCCGCTGGTCGTCGGTGGCGATGGCGACCCCACGCGGCCCCGCCAGGTCGTCGCTACCGCGTCATACGAGGCTCGGGCGTTCGGGGTTCACTCTGGGATGCCCCTGCGCACCGCACTCCGGCGCTGCCCGGATGCCGTGTTCCTGCCGTCGGACAAGCCGGCGTACGAGCAGGCGTCCACCGAGGTGATCGACACGTTGCGCCGATTCCCCGCGGTCGTCGAGGTCTGGGGCTGGGACGAGGCGGTTGTCGGCGCCGACGCCGATGATCCCGAGGCGTTGGCCGAAGCTATCCAGCGGGCGGTGCTCGCCGACACAGGGCTGCGCTGCTCGATCGGGATCGGCGACAACAAGCTGCGCGCCAAGACGGCGACGGCGTTCGCCAAGCCCGCTGGGCGGTATCGGCTGACCGCCGACAACTGGCTGGACGTGATGGGTGACCGCGCCACCACCGCGCTGTGGGGTGTCGGGCAGAAGACGGCGCGCAAGCTCAGCGAGTTGGGCATCGACACCGTTCGTCAGCTGGCGGCCGCCGATCTCGAGCCGTTGCGCGCTCGCTTCGGACCGACGATGGGCCCGTGGTACGTGATGCTCGGACGAGGTGTCGGGAGCACGACGATCAGCGACGAGCCGTGGGTTCGCCGCGGCCTCAGTCATCAGACGACGTTCCCCCACGATCTCCACGGGCGCGCAGAACTCGAAACGGCGTTGCAGGCGCTCGCCGACCGCGTCACCGCTGACGTCGTCGCCGACGACCGCTGGATCGAGCGGGTGGCGATCGTGGTGCGCTTCGCGTCGTTCTTTACGACGACGAGGGTCACCAAACTGCCGGAACCTACGCAGGACCCTGCCGTCGTGTCCCGAACAGCGCTCGGACTGCTCGACCGCCTCGACGTCGACCGGCCGGTTCGGTTGTTGGGCGTGCGCGCCGAGTTGAACACGCCCGACGCCGAGTAGAGCTGCTCAGCCGTCGGTCAGCGACCGAGCCGCCGCCCACGCCGACTCGACTCGTTCCAGGCGTGCTGCGGCCGTGTCGCGCAGTCGCTCGGCGACGGCGGCGACGATCAGTTCGAGCAGGGTCAGCGTGCCGACTTGGCTGTCGAACGGCGAGTCGGACCGGGCCGCGAGCGTGAACGAGTAGCGGGCCGCCATCGCCAACGGCGACAAGGGTCCGTCGGTGCACGCGACGATCGTGTGCCCGAGCTCACCGGCGAAGGCCATGGCGTCGAGCAACCAGCGCTCGTACCGGCGCAGGTCGATGACGACGAGCGTGGTCGTCGCCGCGCTGAGGGCGAGCTGACGGCGCACGGCGACCTCGTTGCCGCCGACCGCGTCGACCGATTCGCGAAGCGCGCCAAGGTCGCCGAGAAACTGTTCCGCCACTCCTCTCTCGGCGTCGCCGGCTAGCACGAGAATGGGGCGGCGCAGGTCGCTGAGCAGATCGACAACGGCGTCGAACGACTCTCGGCTGACGTTGTCGATCGTCTCGGCGACGTTGGCCATCGCGTTGGCCCGATGGCGCTCGACATGCGGACGGTCGGCGAGCTCGAGGATCCGCTGGGCGGCGGGGCGCAACTGTCGGGAGAGGTCGTCTTGCACCGATGCCTGGAGGGCACTGAAGCCGTCGAAGCCGAGCTTGGCGGCGAGTCGTACGACCGTGGCCGCCCCGGCGCCGGCCGCTGCGGCGAGGTCGGCGACCGTTCCGAAGGCAACGAGATGCGGGTGTTCGAGCACCGCGTGGGCGACGCGCCGCTCGGCCGTCGTGAGCTGGGCGCCGGATGCTGCGATGCGGTCGGCGACTTCCAGCTCGGCCACCCGCGAACCATACTGTGGCGTGCCGCTTCCCCCGCCACCGCAACGCTCGTTTGCCAGCGACAACGCCTCCGGCGCCCATCCCGACGTGATCGCCGCGATCATCGCCGCCAACGAGGGCCACGCCATCGCCTACGGCGACGACGACTGGACCCTCGAGTGCCAGGCTCGCTTCGCCGAACTGTTCGGCAGCGGCGTCGAGACCTTGCTCACGTTCACCGGTACCGGGGCCAACGTGCTCGCCTTGACGACGTTGCTGCGGCCGGTGGATGCCGTCGTTTGCGCCGCCGGTTCACACGTCAACGTCGACGAAGCCGGAGCGCTGGAGCGGATCGCGGGAGCCAAGCTGCTCGACCTCCCCACCCCGGACGGCAAGCTCGTTCCGGAACAGCTCGCCGAGCTCGCCTCCTTGCTCGACAACGAGCATCACGTCCAACCAGCAGTCGTGACGATCACCCAGAGCACGGAGCTGGGCACCGTCTACTCCCCCGCGGAGGTCGCCGCGCTCAGCGAGCAAGCCCACTCGATGGGGATGAAGGTGCACGTGGACGGTGCCCGCGTCGCCAATGCCACGGCCGCCCTCGGCTCGTCGATCGCCGCCTTGCGTTCGATGACGATCGATGCCGGCGTCGACGTGATCACGTTCGGCGGCACGAAGAACGGTCTGGTCGGCGGCGAGGCCGTCGTCTTCCTCGATCCGGACCTCGCCACCCGCGCCCGTTTCGTCCGCAAGACGATCACCCAGCTGCCGTCCAAGATGCGCTTCGTGGCCGCCCAGTTCAACGCCCTGCTCGACGGCGAGCTGTGGCTGCGCAACGCCCGCCACAGCAACGAGATGGCCGCCATGCTGTACGACGCCGTTGCTGGCCTCGATCCCATCGAAGTCGCCAAACCGCAGGTCAACGGCCTGTTCCCCACGCTCCCCCCCGTCGCCATCGGGCCCCTGCAGGCGTGGAGCTTCTTCTGGGAGTGGGACACCGCCAAGCATCAGGTGCGCTGGATGACGTCGTGGGACACGATGGCCGACGACGTCGAGCGCTTCGCAGCAGGCGTCGCCGCCGCCGTCGCCACCTGACGTCGCGGCGCTGCAGGAAAGTGACGTCCGTCACTCCGCCGCACAATTGACCAACTGATTGCAACGTTTTAACGTCACGCTCACGGTTGAGCGACCGCAGGGGGGACGTGATGGCAGCGATCAACGAGGTCATGTGGCCGGAGGATCCGGCCGGTGACTGGATGAGGCAGGCCGCGTGCAAGGGCCTCAGCAACCTCTTCTTTCCCGCGCCGGCCGAACGTCCCCAGGCCCGCGAACGACGCGAGGCCACGGCTCGTGCGGTGTGTCGGGCGTGCACCGTCAACACGCCGTGCCGTGAGTTCGCCCGCCTCCATCACGAGTACGGGTTCTGGGGCGGGGAGAGCGAGGACGAACGCCACGCCGCCGGCTACCGCCTGATCGCGCCGATCGGAGTCCGCGCCCGCGCCGGTTGACGGCACCTGCAACCCTCACCGTGCTCCAGGTGAACACCGGCCCTGCACCGTTCGACGTCTGTGTGGTCGGTAGCAGCAACCTCGACCTCGTCGTCACCGCCCCTCGACATCCGGTACCCGGCGAGACGCTGCTCGGCACCGCCTACCACGAGTATCCCGGCGGCAAGGGTCTCAACCAGGTCGTCGCCGCCAGCCGCGCCGGCGCCAGGGCGGCGTTCGTCTCGGCGCTCGGCGACGACGCTGCGGGCCAGCGCCTGGCTGGCGTGCTTGCCGACGAAGACATCGATGCCACCGCCGTGCAATGGCTCGCCTCGACCGCCACGGGGCGGGCACTGATCACCGTCGATGCGGCGGGCGAGAACTCGATCGTCGTGATTCCGGGAGCCAACGCCGACCTGCAGCCCGCTCCCCTGCCCGACGCTCGCGTCGTCCTCGGGCAGCTGGAGATCCCGGTCGCCGTCGTCGCCGATGCCTTCGCCCAAGCCCGGGCGATCAGCCGGGTGACGATCCTCAACCCGGCCCCGGCCACCGCCTTGCCCGACGAGCTGCTTCGCCAGTGCACGATCGTGATCCCCAACGAGCACGAGCACGCCCAGCTCGGCGGTGCCGATCGACTCTTCCGACTCGGCGTCGAAGCGGTGGTCACGACGCTCGGTGGCGATGGCGTGGAGGTCGAGACAACCGACGGTCGCCGGCGGATCGAACCGTTCGCCGTGCAGCCGATCGACACCACCGGAGCCGGCGATGCGTTCTGTGGTTCGTTCGCCGTGGCCATCGCCGATGGCGCAGATCCGCTCACCGCAGCGCGTTTCGCCGCCGCCGCAGGAGCGATCGCCACGACACGTGCCGGAGCCGTGCCGTCGCTGCCACGACGCGCCGACATCGATGCGCTGCTCGCGGGCTGACCGCCCGCGTCAGTCGATGCGCCTGAGCTGGGCGCGAAAGCGGGCGGCTCGATCGACGTAGCTCTGGGCGCCCATGGCGATGTCTTCCGCTCGCGCCTTGCCAAGCTTGATCGTCGCCGGGATGCCGACCGCCAGTGCGCCGGCCGGCACTTCGGTGTCGTTGAGCACGACGGCGTTGGCGGCGACGATCGCGCCGCTGCGCACGATCGCCCGGTGGAGGACGATCGATCCGTTGCCGACGAGCGCACCGTCCTCGATCGTGCATCCTTCGAGGTGCACGATGTGCCCGATCACGCAGTCGTCGCCGACGACCGTGGGATGGATCGACGTGGTGTGCAGCACGCTGCAGTCCTGGATGCTCGATCCGGATCCGATGTGAATCTCGCCGTCGTCACCGCGAAGCACGGCGTTCGGCCAGATCGATGATCGTGGGCCGATCGTCACGGATCCGATGATCACGGCGTCTGGATGAACGTAGGCCGTGTCGTCGATGGTCGGCTGTTGGTCCCCGAGGGCGTAGATCGGCACGGCGCCATTCTGGAGCAAGAGGGCGGTCAGCGGATACCGTGGCGAGCCGTGCCGACGAGGATCGACATCGAACTGACCTCCGTCAGCGGCGATGGGTCGTGGACGTGGCGCGCTGCTGGCGCCCGCGAACCAAAAGGGGTCCTCGACGGATCGATCCTGCCGGTTGGTGTCGGCGTCGGCGACCAGCTGCGCGCCGAGAGCGAGAAGGACGTCGAGGGCATCCGCATCCTGTCGATCGTCCCGCCGAAGCAGAAGGCGGGGCGCAGCGACGTGCTCGAACTGCTCCCGAGCAGCGACTTCGAGCCGGTCACCCAACAACGAGTGGGCCGCGATCGGCATGATCCGAGCCGCCCGCGCCAGCGCCGCAGTCGTGACGATCGGGGCGACCGGGGCACGCGGGACGACCGAGACGGTGACCGTGGCCGTGGTGATCGCGGCCGACGCAGCGACGATCGGGGCGACGGGCGCGGGCCCCGCCGCGACGACGCGCCGGCCGGCGACGATCGTGGACCCTCACGTCAACGCCAACATCGCCCCCACTTCACGCCCCCTCCCGAGTTGCCCCAGCGCCCCAAGCCGAAGCGACTGCGTCCCGGTAAGCAGCACCTCACCGACGTGCTCGCCTCGCTCCCTGAGGAGCAGCGCCCGGTCGCCGAGCTCGCTCTCCAGGGCATGGCAGCCGTCCGCCAACGTCTGCGCGAAGACAACGCTCGATCGAAGGCCGCCGGCAAACCGGAGATGCCCGAGGCGACGGTGCTGAAGATGGCCGAAGACTTGCTGCCGCAGCTGCGGGTGGCGGATTGGCGAGATCGAGCCGATGCCGCACAACGGCAGCTTGCCCATCTCGACCTGCGCGACCTGCGCAGCGTCGTCGCTGCATCCGACGATCCACTCGTCGTTCGCGACGAGACCACGCGTGCCCTCGCCGTCGAGCTGAAGAGCGCTCTCGCCGTCAAGCAGGAAGAGGAGCTCAACCTGTGGCTCGGCGACGTCGAGGCGGCGGTCGACGTCGGCCGAGTCGTTCGCGCGTTGCGGTTGTCGGCGATGCCCCCCAAGGCCGGCGTGCCGTTCCCGGCTCCACTTGGCGCCAAGCTCGGCCAGGCGACCATCGCCGCCTTGACCACCGAAGATCCGCCCGATCGATGGATCGCCGTGCTCGAGGCGGCCGCCTTCTCCCCGATCCGCGCGTCGGTCACCCCTCAAGCGGCGCCGGCGAACCCGAGTCCCGAGCTGATCGCCACGGTGACTCGCCTCGGTCCGCTACTCCCCCAGATTGCCAGCCTGTTCTCTGTGGAGGTGCCGGACAAGGCGCCCGCTCCGAAGCCACTCCGGCCGACGCCGCGCAAGAAGGAGTCCGCCCGCAAAGCGGCGGCGCCCGCCAAGCCGGCCAAGCGCGCTGCTGCCGTCGCCGAACCTGCTGCAGCCGCCGAGGAACCCGCAGTCCCCGAGCCGGAACCCGCCGCCGAGCAACCTGCCGAGGACAACGCTGCCGTCGCCGAACCTGCTGCAGCCGCCGAGGAACCCGCAGTCCCCGAGCCGGAACCCGCCGCCGAGCAACCTGCCGAGGACAACGCTGCCGTCGCCGAACCTGCTGCGGCCGCCGAGGAACCCGCAGTCCCCGAGCCGGAACCCGCCGCCGAGCAACCTGCCGAGGACAACGCTGCCGTCGCCGAACCTGCTGCAGCCGCCGAGGAACCCGCAGTCCCCGAGCCGGAACCCGCCGCCGAGCAACCTGCCGAGGACAACGCTGCCGTCGCCGAGCCGGAAGACGCTGTCTCCGAACCTGTCGCCGCCGACGAGTGACTGCACCCGTGTCCGACATCGTCACGTTCGACGTCGACGGCCACGTGGCCGTCATCACCTTGAACCGTCCCGAGGCGCGCAACGCCGTCAACGGAGACGTCGCCCTCGGGCTGGAGTCGGCGATCGACCGCTTGGAGGACGATCCCGAGTTGTGGGTCGGAATCCTCGCCGCCAACACCGCCGGCCAGGAACGGCCGGTGTTCTGTGCCGGCGCCGACCTCAAGGCGCTCAACGCCGGCAACGGCGCCGCCCTGATGACCGAGCGCGGCGGCTTTGCCGGGTTCGCCTACCGCCAACGTCGCAAGCCGGTGATCGTCGCCGTCGACGGGCTGGCGACGGCTGGTGGCTGCGAGATCGCCCTCGCCGCCGACATCGTCGTCGCCACCACCCGCTCGGCATTCGGCCTCGCGGAAGTCAAACGCAACCTCATCGCCGGAGCCGGTGGACTGTTCCGCCTGCCGCGGGCTGTCGGGCAGGGCCCGGCCCTCGCGATGATTCTCACCGGCGAGCCGATGCCGGCAGAACGGGCCTACCAGCTCGGCCTCGTCGCCCGGCTCTGCGACCCTGGCGAAGCTCTCGACGCTGCCCGCCAACTCGCCGCCCAGATCACCAAGGCCGGCCCCCTCGCCGTGTGGGAGTCGCGCGCTGTCGCCGTGGCCGCGGCATCTGCCGACGACGACACGTTGAAGCGGATGACCGACGAAGCGATGGCCACGGTGCTCGCCTCGGAGGATCTGTCGGAGGGTCTCACGGCGTTCATCGAGAAGCGTGAACCCGTGTGGAAGGGCCGCTAGCTCCAGCGCGGATTGGTCTGCGACGGATCCGGCGTCTGTGTAAGCGTGTAAGCGCTCTGTGGGCTTACACGCTTACACAGATCGATTAGAGGCGCTTGGAGACGGTGATCAGGCGGGCGGTGACGCCGGCCCGCTCGTAGAGGTTCTTCAGATGGCGGTCACCCGGCAGCGTCTCGGCCTCGATCAGCTCGGCGCCGTGGTCGCGTCCCCACTGCATCGCCGCGGCGACGAGCGCATCGCCGAAGCCGAGCTCGCGGGCCTCTTCGGCGACGAAAACCTGGTCGATGCGCAGCACGGACATCGGGTCGGCGACGCGGTCAGCGACGAGGTAGGCGACGACCACGCTCGAATTCGTGTCCGCTGGGATCGTGCCGACGAAGACGGCGCGTTCGGCGACGGCGGCCGCCCAGTCAGGTCCGATCGGACCGTGGGCGTCGAGCCACCGCCCGCCTCCGCGCGCCTCGACAAGCCCCGCTCGGGCGATGGCCTCCAACTCGGCGAGCGCTTCGGCGTCGGACCGCTCGGCGCGGCGGACGTCCGGGTCGATCAAGCGCCCGGCTCCGCCACGTCAGACCCGGGCGAGCAGCTGGTCGATCTTGCCGACCACCGTGCGGCGACCCCGGTTGGCAACCTCGAACGTCCGGATCTCGGCGAGCTCGGCAGGTGACAGCCGGTCGAGCCTGGCGACGATGTGGCTCGCGGCGAGGTCCTCGTAGCCGGGAATCGCCAGGTCGGGCGACCGAGGACGTTCGCCGGCATCGGCCGTGCGCCGCTCCGTCGCCGACCGCGCGACCACCCTCGTTGTCGTCTGGGGAGCATCGCCCGCGGCGGGCGCCAACGGGCCGACCCCGCCGTCGACCTCCCAGCCGAGGAGCCCGTCGACGGCCAGCGTGACGACCGTCCGCGCCAGCCCGATCGACTCGGCGATCGTGCGGTTGGCGGCACGCATCACTGCGCACGGTCCCGCCGACGCCAACCCGACGAGACGATGAAGCGTCGCTTCGACGTTCTCACGCACGGAATCGGCAGAGTCGGCCATCAGGTGAAGATCGGGCAGGCGTCATCGCCCACCGGGCAGCCCGGCGCCGACGCTCGCACGAGCAGGAAGCAGCTCGAGCACAGCTGCTCGTCGGGACGCTTCGGTTGCAGGCGATCGGCCGTGTCACCGCGCTCGTCGGGCTCGACCTCCTCGTCCTCGTCGTCACCCTCCTCTTCGGACGTGACCATGCGGTCCTTGAGGATCCGATCGAGATCTGCCTCGACATCGTCCGGGGACAGCAGATCCTCGTCCTCGTCCTCTTCTTCTTCGCCGGCTCGCCGCTTGGTGCGCGTCGTGGCCGCGGTGTCGTCCTCGTCGTCGTCTTCCTCCTCGTCGTCGGCGACATCGGCGTCGTCGTCATCATCGGCGGGGATTTCCGCTTCGAGTTCCTCGACGTCGAGTTCGTCGGGATCCGGCTCGGCCTCCTCCGTCTCGTCGTCTTCGGGTTCGAAGTCGTCCGCAACGACGTCTTCAGCCTTTGCATCGTCATCTTCCGGCGCTGCCATCGCGGCGGAGCATAGGCGGCCGCCTGCACCGGCCCCGGAACCATGTCAGTGACCTACGTCACACGCTGGGAGCGAAGCGCGTCCACCTACACCCGCCGCGCCTCGGCGCGCCGTTCGGCGGCGAGTCGTTCGAGCGCCGGAGCGTCCGTCGTCAGATGGCTCATCGCCGCAGCGATGGCCGTGTGCCCGGCCTGCTCGGCGATCAGTCGATGCATCTCGAGGGCGACGCGCCGATAGGCGGGGTGGCCCTGGGCACCCGAGCGCAATTCGAGGAGGTGGATCGCTTCGCGGGCGTTGAACTGCATGACGTAGCGAACCCGGTAGGCCATCGCCACGGCGTAGGAAGCTTGCTCGGGAAACACTTCGGCGATGTCCCCGTAGAGCTCGGCTGACCGCTGCATGGCTTCGTCGAAGTTGCCCCGGTCCCCGGCGTCGTCGATCAGCTCGGGCCGGACGTACCCGTGGTCGGGGGTCAACGCCTGCCACTCGATGGTGAGCATGCGGTGGCGTTGGAGATCACGGAACGCTCCGTAGTCGGACAGCACATCGAAGCGATAGTCGACGCGCTCGAACGCCCGCCCCGGCTTGTGACGACGGTTCTCGCGATCGCCGACGTACGCGGTGATCAGGGCCCGCCGCTCGTCTGCGCCGAGCTTGGCCACACGGTCGAGGAGCTGGGTCTCCGAAAGGCGCGAGGCCGGGTAGCAGATCGCCGCCAGCAGCTTGTCCTCGGCGTCGGGATCGAAGTCGACGAGCGTGACCTCGGCGACCTCGTCCGCTGGCTCGGCGGCCAGCAACTCGTCGACCAGCGCCGCGGTCTGCGCGCGCGTCGTCGCCAGGTAGTCGACCCACCGACCGCCGCGCTCGGCCACATCGACGCGGCGCAGGAAGCTCGGGATCACTTTGCGCAGCTCCTCGAGCATCAGCTCGGCGTAGGCCCTGGCCTCGGGGAGCGGATGGGCGCGCAGACGCAGCAGGAGCGCCTCGAACGACTGCCCCGTGCCGTAGATCCCGACGTTGGACAGCGAAGCCGCCGGGAGCATCCCGCGGGTAGCGTCGAGCGCTTTGGCGCGCGTCGCCTGACGGAAGACGAAGTCGGTGTCGCCGGGGTCCTTGGCGACAGTGGCCCGCACGTGATCGGTGACGCTGGTGACGGCGGCGCTGTAGGCGTCGAACATCCTGTCCATCTCGCCGACGTAGCGGGTTCCGAGCCGACTGGCCATCACGGCCGGATCGCGGAAGTAGCGGTAACGCCCACCGAGTCGGGAGTCATACGCGATGTAGCGCGTGCTCTGTTCGAGGTAGCTCATCAGCCGCCCCCACTCGAGCACCTTGGTGAGGATGTTGGACGCCTGCTCGCACGCCAGATGGACACCGCCGAGCTGGGCCACCGAATCGTCCCCGTACTCGAAGAACACGCGCTCGTAGAGCTCCTCGGCGCGCTCCAGGCCGACGGTGGCGTCGATGCCGTCGTCCCCGGAGATGTCGAGGTCGCCGACGAACTCGTCGAGGAACAGGCGCCGCAGGCTCTTCGGGCTGCGGCTGTAGCGGGCGAACAACGCACCCTTGACGACCTCGGGGAGGTTGACGAGGGCGAACACGGGCCCATCGAGGTTGGTGAAGTAGCGGCGCAGGATGTCGGCTTCCCCGGCGCTGAACTCCTCGGGGACGTACAGCGTCACGGCTGGCGATTGTACGGTCGTACCAGCCGGCCGACGGGGATGGCCGCTGACCTGCCTGAGCGCCGCGTCAGCCCTTCACGGCCCCCGACGTGAGACCGCTGATCACGTACTTCTGGACAGGGATGTAGATCAACACCACGGGAAGCGTGGCGAGCACGGCACCGGAGTGATGATCCGCACCGTGTCCCGCGTCGTCAACGACCGTCCTGGGCCGGGCGCTCAGCCTGATGACAGTGCCGGAGCCACACCATCGGACTCGTCGCCACCTACCTCATCGACCCTGTTCTTCACCGAGCTCGCCCGGGGCATCCAGCAAGCGTGCGATCGCCGAGCTCACCGATGACGTCGACCGCAGCGTCGTGTGGGCAGACGAGACGATCGAGGGCGGTGCCGCCGGCGTCGTCGAGCTGCTCGACCGGCTGCCACAGCTCGACGGGGTGCTCGCCTACAACGACGTGATGGCCATCGGGGCGATGCGTCAGCTCGAGGACCTCGGCCGGATCGTCCCCGACGATGTGGCGGTGATCGGCGTCGACGACATCGCCCTCAGCGCCCTCGTGCGGCCGGCGCTGACCACCGTGCGCATCGACCGCGAGCTGATGGGGACGCGGGCCGTCGACATGCTCATGCAGATGGCTGCCGACCCCGACGGCCCGTCACGCCGCGAGACCGTCGACGTCTCGCTCGTGCACCGCCAGTCCGCCTGACCTGACTGCCCCGACGGTCAGTGGCGTAACACGATCTTGCCGAGCTGCTCGCCACCTTCCATCCGCTCCAGCGCCGCCGGGTAGTCGGCGAGGCCGAACTCCTGCTCGTCGACATGCACGGCGAGTCCCCCGGCCATCAGCCGCGTGACCTCGGCGAACTCCTGATAGCTGCCCATCGACGAACCGATGATCTCGTGCTGCTTGAAGAACAGCACCGGCAGGTTGATCTCCGCCTTGGTTCCCGACGTCCCCCCGCACACGACGAGGCGGCCACCTGGGTTGAGCGAGCGCACGGACTGGTTCCAGGTGGCCGGGCCGACGCTCTCGACCACGATGTCGGCGCGCACGTCCCAGCGCTCCTGCGCCGAATCGATCGCCGCCACCGCACCCATCGCCAGGGCGGCCTCGCGTTTGGCCGCGCTGCGGCTCGTGGCCACGACCTCGGCGCCGAGGTGGCGGGCGATGGCCAGGGCGGCGCATGAAACGCCGGAGCCGATGCCGACGACGAGCACGGTCTGCCCAGCAGCGACACGCGCCCGCCGCAGCATCCGGTAGGCGGTGAGCGTCGCCAGCGGATAGGCGGCGCACTCCTCCCAGGTTCGGCCGGCGGGGCGCGGCACGACGTTGCGGGCCGGAGCGACCGCGTGAGTGGCGTGCCCGCCCCACGTGTGCTCGCCGAAGATCGCGAAGCCGCGACCCAGCGGGCTGTCGTTGCCGAGGGCGACGATGTCGGCAACCGGGGACACGCCGGGGTTGACGACGACCTCGTCGCCGATCGCGACGCCTTCGACGGCGGCGCCGATCGCCTCGACCACCCCGGCGACGTCGCAACCGGGTACGTGGGGCACCGGCGGCTTGGGCAACCCGCGGGTGGTCCACAGGTCGAGATGGTTGAGAGCGCTCGCCATCACGCGGAGCTGCACCTCGTCGGCGCCCGGCGGCGGCAACTCGATCTGGCCCCACCGATAGGTTCCGGGCGATTCGTCGAGGATCCAGGCGTCGATCAGCACGCTGCGGTTCTAACACTCACGTGGCACACTCGGCACATGTCAGTCGTGAGGATCAACGCCATCTCCGTTCCCGAAGGCCACGGCGCCGAGCTCGAGAAGCGCTTCGCCGCTCGTGCCGGCCAGGTCGAACAGATGCCCGGGTTCGAGGAGTTCCAGCTCCTGCGCCCGACCGCCGGGGAGACCCGCTACTTCGTGTACACCCGCTGGGAGAGCGACGAGGCCTTCCAGGCCTGGGTGTCCAGCCAGGCGTTCGGGAAAGGCCACGCCCAGGCCGAGTCGCCAGACAACAAGCCCGTGTCGACCGGTGCCGAGCTGCTCGGCTTCGACGTCGTCGAGCTCGTCTCCAAGCCCTGAGGGTCAGATGGTGGCGCCGTCGGGGTGAGTTGGACAGGTCCGGTGGTAGGGGGCGAGGTCGCCGATGTATTGCTCCCACTCGGCACGGGTGAGGTTGCGGCTGGCCAGCTGGCAGGCAGCTTCGACCCAATGCGCCGGGTCGAGATCCCAGACGACGATCCCCTGTCCGGTGTCGGCGGCGGCCTGCAGCCCGTCGCCGCGCAACACGGCGCTGGCCACAGTCGTCATCCACGTTCACGGCGTGTTGTGGAGCTCCTCGTCGTAGGCCACGTCGATCGGGTCGCCGAGCTGCGTGCGCGTGGCGATGTCGTAGAAGCGCAGTGTTTCGTCATTGCCGAGCACCATCAGTCGCTGGCCAAGCTCGTCGACACCGAGTGTCTGGGTGGGACCGTTGATTCCCGGGAAGGGCAGCCCGATCGGCTCCAACGACATGGGGTCGAGCTCGAAGATGCGTCCGTCGAACGGTGCTGGCGACGACGATCCCGCCGCCGGCGGCGACATTCGAGAAGCCCGGTCGCCGACGCGAGCACGTCGCCGGTGTCCAGGTCGCGCCGCTGAACCTGGTACACGGGGTCGTCGTTCCATGCTTCGATCGCCAGGTAGATCGCGTCCGGTCCGAGGACAAAGTGCCAGCTCCAGAACTCGTCGAGCCCGTCGATCGTCGGAGGGACGAGCTGCCCGGTGTCGAGATCGACACCCTGGAGCACGACGCCCTCGACTTCGTCGTCGAACGTCGCGGCCACGAGGCGATCGTCGCCGACCGCCATGTAGCCGAACCCGTCATCGAGTTCGACACCGGGTCCCAGCCGAGTCCGTTGCTCGATGTCGTACCAACCGACGGTCCCGTCGTCGGGGAAGTAGGCCACGGCGCGCCGCGGGTCGTCGGTCGGGAGCACGTGGAGGGTGTCCGGGCAGTCGATCGATGACCTCGCCGCTCGACGCATCGATCACGTGCGTGACCGGTGCGCTGTCGCCCGCGGCGATGAATTCGGTGACGAGCGCGTCAGCGATCGCCGGCGAAGCCGAACGATCGGACGTGGTGCTCTCCGCGAGTATCGACCACCAGTCGACTGGTCGGTCCCCCACCGTCGAGTCGCCATTCGACGATCGTGGCTTCGCCGTAGCACGACGACACCTCGGCGACCCTCGTGCCGTCGGCACTGACCGCCAGGCTGCAAACACCACCGAGCTGTGAATCGAACCGCGGCCCCAGTTCCTGGCCGGTGGCGACGTCGAAGGCGGTCACCTGACCGGCGACGGTCGCCGCACAACAACGCTCCGATCCGCTCGGCGTACGCCGAGCTGGGGCAGAACGGCATGTGCTGCGGCTCCAGCCACAACGGCTCGCCCGATGCGACGTCGAAGCGCATCATTCCGCGCGAGCCCACCGTCACCATCTCGGTCCCGTGCCGGGTGATGAAGACGTCGAGGTTGCTCGTCTCCTGCGGACTCTCGAAGCGTTGGAGCTCGGCGCTGGTGTCAGGGTCGACGACGCGGATCGGACCGGCCAGGGAGCCGATGGCCAGGTCACCGTCGGGGGTGAAGGCGACCGGAGCCGTCGCCGATCAACAGGAAGGCGTCGTCGGAGGGCGGGGCAGCGGCACGATGCTCGCGGAGCAACTCGCCCGTCGCGCCGTCACGAATCTGGACCTGGCCCGACTCGACCTCCGCTGACGACGACGAGTCGCCCCGTCGTCGCTGACCGCCATCGATGACGCCCGATACGGGATGCGCACCGCATCGAATCGACGCTCACCGGTCTCGACGTCCCAGACGGTCAGCAGGCTGAACTCGGCCCCGGGAGCCGGACGACCTGGCCGCCACAGCGCCGCGAGGTAGCGCCCTTGCTTGTCGGCCACGACGGAGGGCCAGGCGTCGGTGATGATCTCATCAGCGTCGACGAAGGTATCGAACTGCCGCCGCTCGCCGGTCGCCAGGTCGAAGAGATGGACCGCGCCCACGTTGTCGATCACGGCCACGGTGTCCGTGTCGCCAACGAAGGTGGAGCCGACGCCCTGCTGATTGATGACGAGATCGGTCTGCACGGATCGGACGGCACCCGGTGAGGCCGTGAACGTGCCGAACAGCGCCGACTCGGTGGCCGCGCTCGGGGCCAGGCGGTAGGCCTCGACGGCGAGCAGGGCGGCGAGGTCGCGGCGGTTCGTCCGCAACGCCGCGGCATTGCTGGTCAAGGCCGTGAGCGCTGCCTCGCGCTCCTCACGTCGAGCGGTCTGGCGTTGCTGGTAGGCGAGCACGCCGGCGACCATTGCCACGGCAAGCAGGACGGCGACTCCTGCGAGCGAACGCCTCAGGCGCTTGTTCTGACGGGTCTGGGCGCGGGCCTGCTCGGCGAGTCGGTCTCGCTCCCTGGCGGCTTCGGAGACGGAAGCGTCGAGGAACGCCTGCTCCGGTTCGGTGAGATCCGGTGAGGTCGTGGCTCGCCACTCGAGGGCGGCTTCGAGGCGAGCGCCGCGGTACAGCTCGGTGGTCGGGCGGCCGAGGGCTTCCCAGCCGTCGGCGGCGGTGGCGAGGTGACGAAGGATGCGCTGGCCGGCGGCGTCCTCGTCCAGCCATGAGCGCAGCCGTGGCCACGCCCTGGCGACGGCTTCGTGGGCCAACTCGACGGAGTCTTCCTCGGTGGTCACCAACCGCGCACGGACGAGCAGGCCGAGCACGTGGTCGCGGTCGGTGTCGCCACCGAGGGCGCGGGTCGGGACGCGGGAACGGACCGGCTCACCAACGGGCGACGATGACACGAGGCGCAGCATCACCGAGCGCAGCTTGGGGCGCTGCTCGGCCGGAAGGCTCTCGTAGAGACGGTCGGCGGAGCGGGCGACGGCACCACGGATCTCCCCGGTCGCCCGATACGCCTCGACCGTGAGCACCCGGCCGTCGCGGCGCTGCCACGTCTCCGCCAAGGCGTGCGACAACAGCGGCAGCGCTCCTGGTTCGCCTTCACAGTCACGCACCAACACGTCGACGAGACCGGCTTCGAGTCGCAGCCCGGCTTGGGTGGCCGGGCCTTCGATCGCCTGTCGCAACGACTCGCCGCTGAGTTGCTTGACGAGATGCAGACCGACGCTCGACCAACTCCGCAAACGCCTCGTCGACGGCGAGGTCGGCGACGTGGTCGGCCCGCACCGTGACAATCACGGGGGCGGTCGATGTTGCGTAGGCGGCGAGACGGGCGCAGAACGACTTCGCCCGCGTCGAAGTGTCGTCGGCGGTGAACAGCTCCTCGAACTGGTCGACGACGAGGATCGGAGGACCCGTTGTGGACGATGCAACGGCGTTGGTCATCGCGCTCTCGGGTTCCGCCCCGGGCACGAACACGACCACCTGCTCGCCGGTCTGGGCGAGCGCCGGCACCAAGCCGGCACGCACCAATGACGACTTGCCGCACCCCGACGGGCCGGTGACGACCAGCAACGGACTGATCCGTAGCCGTTCGACACACGTCGCGACCTCGCCGTCGCGGCCGAAGAACGACTCGGCGTCGGCCACGTCGTAGGGCACCAATCCCTTGTACGGGCATTGCTGGGAGATCGTCGGCGGGGCCGGGACGGCGAGCAACGACTCGTCCTGACGCAGGATCGCCTGTTCCAGGCCGACCAGTTCGGCGCTCGGCTCGATACCGAGCTGCTCGACCAACGCGCGGCGGGCGTGCTTGAGGGCGCCCAGGGCGTCGGCTTGGCGGCCGCCCCGATACAGCGCGGTCGCGAGGATCGCCCAGCGATGCTCACGCAACGGCGCTTCGGCGACCCGCGCCTCCGCCTCAGGGACGACGTCGCGATGCTCACCGGCAGCCAACCGGGCATCGAGCAAGCGCTCCTCGGCCGACAGCCGAAGCTCGTCGAGGCGGGCCGCCTCGATGCGCCCCGGCGACCAACCGTCCAACACGTCGAACGGGACGCCACGCCACAGGTCCAACGCCCGACGAAACACCACCGCCGCCCGGTCGAACTCCCCGTCCACCGCCAGCGTCTGGCCGCGGTCGATCAACGCCTCGAACCGGCCACAATCCACGTCCTCGGCAGGAACCGTCAGGCGGTACCCCGCCGCCGTCGTCTCGATCGCGGCTGAGCCGAGATTGCGACGCAACCGCAACACGCTGCCCTGGATCTGTTTGGGCCACGACGACGGTGGCGTCTCCCCCCATGACGCCTCCGCCAATTGGTCGGCCGCCAAGACCTCACCGGCGTGCACCGCCAACGCCGAAAGCACGACCTGATCACGACGTTGCATCACCGCCGGCACGCCGTCGACCTGTAACGGGCCGAGCAATTCGATCCCCACCTAGCGATTGTCCGCAGCCCCGCCGTGACTGTCAATCCGCGAGATACCAGCGAGATACCGCCACGACCTCCATCGCGGTACCGGGCACCGTCAACGTCGACCTCACCACACAAAGCCCTGGCACTCCCGGGGAGGAAGGGACCGAGATGAACACTCAGCTCATCACCACCCGCAAAGGATTGAGCGCCATCCTGGCCGGTGCACTGATCCTGCTCGCCCCTCTCGGCGCTGACGCCGCCAACCGGCCGTCGCCTGACGCAGGCTCGCAATCCACTCGCGCTGGAGGTGGAGCCGTCAGCACCCCCCACACGGGCCGCATGATGCCGAACCCGAACTGACACCGCTTGGTTTGCGTCAGCCTGGCGACCCCGATCCGGTCATCGGTCTGACGCAAACCATCGCTGGCCGTTTGCGTCCGGGCTCCCCGCCTACACGTAGATCTCGGCGGCGTCGGGCACGACTTCGACGCTCGAGCGTCGCAACGCTGCCGCAGTCAACGCCGTCGACCCACACGCCGAGCGGTCCCTCGAAGCTCAACGACTCACTGCGGATGCGCCGTGTCGTGATCGCGGGGTGCGGGACGTGGTCGCCGGTGCGCAGCCGACGCCAGGCCTGGCAGCGAGCACGCACCGACATCGACTCGCCGACCTCGGCGACATCGAGCCAGCCGTCGTTGGGGTGGGCGCGCGGCGCAGCATCCCAGGCACCGAGGTGATCGACGTTGAACACACCGACGATCGGCCCGCGCCACCAACCGAGCCTGCCGCGACGCCGCGCTACGACGTGGGCGACCGCGGTCAGTGGACGCCCGTCGATCGTCACCGCGATCACATCGATCGGTAGCTGCCGAGTCGCCGCCGCGCCGGCGGGCGAGCCGAGCGAGCGATGGAGGTCGCCACCACGAACGATCACGGGAACCCCGTCGCCGCCGCTGACGGCACCGGCGATCGCGGCATCGGACGTTGCGACCAGCGCACCGGTGATCGGCGAGGCGAGTTCCGCCCCCCACTCCTCGCCCCGCTTGACGACCATCAACCCACCGTGATCGCCCCGTCGGCGACGATCCCGCGCCGGGCGACCTCGGCGACCTGGTGGGCGACGGCGCGGGTCGCCGCCTGCGGGGCGACGAGAGCGACCTGCCGGGCGAGGTCGACCAACTGCTTCATCGTGCGCACGAAGTCGCCGCCCGTCAGCTCCTCGTCGCCGACCACGGTGCTCAGGGTGTGCCCGGCCGTCCACCCGTGGGCCGCCGCGAAGAATCCTGGGTCCGGAGGGCGATGGCCCCCGAGTCCGGCCGCTCGTTCCTCTGCTGACAGATCTTCGCTGGCGGCGACGATCCGCAGCCACCGTTGCCGGGCGGCGGCGTCGGGAAACCATGGTGGCGCGGGGGGCTCGGGACTGCGGTGCTCGTGGACGAACACCGACAACAGGCCGGCGAGCACGGGGGCTTCGACGTCGTCGAGCAGACCGAGTCCGAGGCACTCGGTGATCAACAGGTCACACTCGTGGAACACGCTGGCGAGCATCTGCCCCTTGCCGGTCAACGACCACGCGCCCGTGGGCCGTTCGACGTAACCGCGGTGGACCAGCACGCCGACGACGCGGTCGAAGTCGCGACTGAGCGAACGGTTGTGGCCTTCCACCCGGGTTTCGATGTCGGCGAGCTCGCGTTGCATGCGCTCGACCTGTGCTGCGGCGCGGACCCGCTGTCGCAGATCGGGATCGAGCTCCACCGGATGAACGTCGTGACGTGCAGCCTTGCCACGCCCGGTGCCACCACCGCCGCGCAACGACGTCTTGGCCAACCGCTTGGCGACCTCCCTGCGGTACCGGCGGTCTTTGGGCTGGAACGTGCCAGGGAGGCGAACCTTGCCGAGTGCCTCCACCGGGCCGATCACGTCATCGGCCATGACGAGCAGCGACTCGGCGTCCTCCGAGATCACGGTCAGTCGCATCCCCGCCTTGCGCGAGGCGCTCGCCACCATCACCGCCGGTCCCCGGTAGCGGCCACGGCTGACACGGACGACGTCGCCGGGACGCAGCCGGGCGAGTGCCGACTCACGTTCCGACCGACCGTCGACCGGGCGCTCGGCCGCCCGCTGGGCACGGTAGTCCCAGATGTCCCCGTAGCTGCTCTCCGCCTCGGCGGTGACCTCGACGACGCTCGCTCGCAGGCGCTCGGCGCGGGCCTCCAGCCGCACCACGTCGCGATCGGCCTGGTACTGGGCGAACGAGAGATTGAGCAGGTGATGGGCCTGCTCGCTGGAGTACGTGCGCACGAGGTTGGCGGCCATGTTGTAGGTCGGGCGGAACGCCGAGCGCAGGTGGAACGACTGGCTGCCGGCCAGCGCGGCGACCCGATCGAAGGCCAGGAACGGGCTCCACAGCACGACGGCTTGGCCGACCTCGTCGATGCCCCGCCGACCGGCCCGGCCGGTGAGCTGCGTGTACTCCCCCGGCGTGAGCAGCTCATGGTGGTCGCCGGTGAACTTGGTCAGCTTCTCGATGACCACCGTACGCGCCGGCATGTTGACGCCGACGGCGAGCGTCTCCGTGGCAAACACGGCGCCGAGCAGCCCCGCCGTGAAGCATTGCTCGACCACTTCCTTGAACGCCGGCACCATCCCGGCGTGGTGCGGAGCGACGCCTGCATCGAGCTGGACGGCGAGTTCGTCGACGCCGAGCACCGCAAGGTCGTTCTCGTCGAATCCGTCCAGCCGCTCGGCGAGGATCTCGCCGATCGCCTGGCGTTTCGCCCCGTCGGTGAGCCGAACGCCGGCCGCGGCGACCTGGCGCGCCGCCTCCTCGCACTGGTTGCGGCTGAAGATGAAGTAGATCGCCGGGAGCAGGGCGCGCCCTGCGAGCAGCTCGATCGTTTCCACCCGGCCGGGGGTGTAGAGCACGCGCTGTCCGCTACCCCGTGCGGGACGCTGGCCGAATCGTCCTCGGCGAACGGCCTGGGCGTCGATCTTCGCGGCGTCCGGATTGGGGAATCCGCCGACGAACGTGGGCAGGAAGTACAGCTGATCGTTGGTCCGGTCGCCGACGAGGTAGTGGTCGTCGAGGCGGACCGGCCGCCGGGTCTCGACGACCACAGAAGTCGGGCCGCGCACCGTTTCGATCCACGTGGCCAGCTCGTCGGCGTTGCTCACCGTCGCCGAAAGACACACCAGCCGGATCTGCTCAGGGAGGTGGATGATCACCTCCTCCCACACCGGGCCGCGGTACGCATCCTGCAGGAAATGCACCTCGTCGAGGACGACGAGCCCGAGATCGTCGAGCGCCGACGAGCGGGCGTAGATCATGTTGCGCAGCACCTCGGTCGTCATCACCACCGTCGGGGCGTCGCCGTTGATCGCGTTGTCGCCGGTCAGCAGACCGACCTCGCCGGCGCCGTGGGTCGCCGAGAGGTCGCGGAACTTCTGGTTCGACAGCGCCTTGAGCGGCGCCGTGTAGAAGGCGCGCCGACCACCCCGGCGCATCGTCTCGATGCCGTACTCGGCGACCACCGTCTTGCCGCTGCCCGTCGGGGCCGCGACGACGACGTGCCGGCCGGCATCGATGGCATCGAGCGCCTCGGTCTGGAAGCGATCGAGCTCGAACGGGTAGTCGGCGACGATCGAGGCTCTCGTGTCGTTCACCGTCCGGCGGACGAGGTGGCGGCAACCCGGTCACGCGCCGCGGAGCGCCGCTGGACGAGCAGGCCGATGCCGATGGCGATGAAGTACAGCACGAGCATCGGCCCGGCCAGGGCGGCAAGCGAGATCGGGTCACCGGACGGCGTGATGACGGCGGCGAGCACGACGATCCCGACGATGGCGTAGCGCCAGGCGCCGAGCAGCTGTTGAGGGGTGAGCACGCCGACGAGTTGGAGGAACACGAGGAGCACCGGGAACTGGAATCCGACACCGAAGGCGAACGCCATCAGCGTGACGAGGCGGATGTACTTGCTCACCTGGAAGAACGCCTCGACGTCCTCGCCGGCCCACGAGATCAGGAACTCGAGGGCCTTCTCCAAGGTGAGGTAGGCGAGCAGGCAGCCGAGCAGGAAGAGGACGACCGACGACAGGATGAACGGGACCGCATAGCGCTTCTCGTTCGATTTCAGGGCCGGGACGATGAACTTCCAGAGCTGCCACATGATCACGGGAAGGGCGATCAGCAGGCCGCCGTACATCGCGATGCGGATGCGCGTGCTCAGCCCCTCGACGGGATCGGTGATGATCAGCGACGGGACGCCGCCCTCGGAGGTCAGCGGACAGAAGTCGGGGTTCGACTTGCACAATCGCTCGTACGGTTCGAGCAGGAAGGCGAGCACTTGGTCGTAGAAGGCGAGGATGGCGATCATCCCGACGATGACCGCGAGGCTGGCCCGGATGATCCGTTGGCGCAGCTCACCGAGGTGCTCGGTGAGTGTCATCGTGCCGTCGGGCGATGATTCCGGCTGTTCTCCTCGCCGCAGCGGGCCGGCGAGCTTCATGACGCCGGCGTTGATCGGTCGGCGTCAGACCCCTCGACGGACGACGTCGCGCCGTCTGCCGCAGCCTCTGCCACCGGCACCTCGGCAACGACGGGCTGAGCGTCGGGCTCGCCTCCCGGCTCGGCGACGGGCTGAGCGTCGGGCTCGGCGACCGGCTGAGCGTCCGGCTCGGCGACCGATTCCCCGGCCGCCATCGTCGGGGCGGGGTCTTTCAGCGGGTTGTAGCGCAGCTTCTTGCTCGGGAAGGCCGCCGCCTTGCGCACCGCATCGGCGGTCTGACGGACCTCCTTGGTCGGTTCGTCAAAGCCCTTGCGCACTTCTTCCTGGAAGCCTGAGCTGAGTTTGCGCAGCTCAGCCCAGGTACGTCCGGCGCGACGCATGGCGTCGGGCAGCTTGTCAGGCCCGAGGATCACGAGGGCGAGGATCAAGATGACGATGACCTCGCTGCCCGACAGGTTGAACACGCCGCCAGCCTAGAGAACCGGGATCGGAGACAGCACTCGGATCCCGGCACCCCAGGCAGTTACCGGTCAGCCGGTGGTCGCAGGCTCCTGCGGGGTTGACGTCACCACCTCCTCGGCGGGCACCGACGACTCGAGAGGAGCGGTTGCAGTCGCCCCTTCGTCGGGCGCCGCCCCCGCCTGGGATTGGACCCACGCATCGGTGATCCGCCAGTACGTCGCCAGCTCCTCGTTGAGCAAGTCGGTCTGCGCCTGGTTCGGCGTCACCCGGTTGTCCGGATCGGCGATGATCGCTTCGACGTTGGTGAGCGGTCGGCCGAGCTCTGCATCGACCGCCCCGACGAACTCGACGTCGCAGGTCAACAGGATCTCGACGATGCGCAGACTGCCGTCCGTGCCCATCACGACTTGGAGACCGGAGGCCAACAGCTGTTGTCCGGTGTCTCCCTCACACTGCTCGGCGAGCACGGCAGCGAAGTTGCTCGTCGGTGCTGCCGGCGCCGTCGTCGTGGCCCCCTCGCCAGCGGTCGTGGACGGCGCGGCGTCGGTCGATGGCGAGGCGCCTTCCGTCGTCGTCGTCGTCTCGGCCGGAGCGGTCGTCGTGGGCTCGTCGGTTCCCGGCGTTGTCGCCGCAGCCGATGTCGTGGCCGCCAACACTCCGAACGCTGCGAGGGCGATGGCACTCCTCAAACGGTGGCTGCAGCGTCGTCTGTGGTTGCTTGTCGATGACATGGTTCCTCCTGCCGGTGCGGCGCGGCGAGCGCGACCGAACCAGATCCACCGTAGCCACCACGGTGGTGCCCGGCGCCGCACCCCCGCCGGGCGAACGGCTGACACAATCAGCAATCGTGCAACAACGGCTGCCCTCGCTGCTCGACCCCCCGATCGGATTTGCCCATCGGGGAGCCAGGGACCGGGCGCCGGAGAACACGATCGAGGCGTTCCAGCGCGCCCTCCAGCTCGGCGCCACGGGGCTGGAGAGTGACGCTTGGCTGACGGCCGACGGCCAGGTCGTGCTCGATCATGACGGCATCGTTCGAGTCGGGCGGCGACGCCGGCCGATCAACGAGTTCCGGGCCGCCGACCTGCCCGAGCACATCCCGACGCTGCGTCGGCTGTTCGAGGAGTGCGGCTCGAGCTTCCACCTCTCGCTCGACCTCAAGCATCCAGCGATCGGAACGGCGGTGATCGACGTCGTCGAGTCCGCCGCCGGTGACCTGCTCGACCGCCTCTGGCTGTGCGCCGCGACGATCGACGAGCTCGTCGCCTTGCGCCCCGTGAGCCCCGTCGTCAGGCTCGTCCACTCGACGAGGAGCTCACGGTTTGGCGCCGGTCCCGAACGCGAGGCGGCGTTGCTCGCCGAGGTCGGGATCGACGCCGTCAACCTGCACCACACCGATTGGAGCGGCGGGCTCGTCGCCATGTTCCACCGCTTCGAGCGCGTTGCCTTGGGCTGGGACCTGCAGTACGACCACGTCCTCCAGCCGGCCGTGCGCATGGGGCTCGACGGGGTGTACAGCGACCACGTCGACCTGATGATGGCGATCCTCGCCGCCGAATACGTCTCCCCCGCCGACCTCGACCACCGCCGCCGTCTCCGCTGACGCGCGGGGCGTCGCTACAGCCAGCGCCAGTGGGACGTCGGCCAGAAGACGACGAAGGCCCTGCCGACGATGTCGTCCTCGTCGATCGGCCCGACATTCTCCGATCGGGAGTCCTGCGAGCCGGCGCGGTTGTCGCCCATCACGAAGACGTGGTCGTCAGGCACCGCGGCCGGGCCGTACTCGCCGCCGCAGTTGCCAGGGGTGACGATCTCCGGATCGAGGTACGGCTCGACCAGCTCGACACCGTCGATGAGCACGACGCAGTTGCGCACCTCGATCGTCTCGCCCTCCAGGGCGATGACCCGCTTGATGAGATCGCGCTCCGTGGCGCCGTTGATCTCGTGGAGCACGACGACGTCACCGCGGTTGGGATCGTGCAACCGGTAGGACAACTTGTTGACGAACACCCGGTCGCCGTCGTGCAGCGTGTAGTCCATCGAGTGCCCGTCGACGACGAAGTGGGCGAGCACGAAGGTGCGCACGAGGAAGGCGACGAGCAGCGCCACGCCGATGACGACGACCCAGTCGATGAACCCGCGGGCCCGGCGACGGGCCAAGCTCGGCACGGCCTGCTGATCCGTCTCGTCGAGGTCGGTGTCGACTTCGTCGGTGTCGCCGACGGCCAGCTCGGCGTTGGCGAGCGCCTCGGCGCGGCTCGGATGGGCGTGGTCGGTCATCTGGTGTGTTGGTCCTAGAGCGAATCGATCAGCTTCTCGACCCGCTCGTCACGGCTCTTGAAGGGATCCTTGCAGAGCACGGTGCGCTGCGCTTGGTCGTTGAGCTTCAAGTGAACCCAGTCAACCGTGTAATCGCGCTTGCGCTCCTTCGCCCGCCGCACGAACTCGCCACGCAGGCGGGCCCGGGTGGTCTGGGGTGGCTGATCGATGGCCGTCTCGACGTCGACATCCGTGCACACCCGCTCGACGAAACCTCGTTGCTGCAGCTTGTAGAACGGGCTGCGCGGCCGGCACACGTCGTGGTACTGCAGGTCGAGGAGCTGGACCCGGGGATGACCGAACGCCAGGCTGTGGCGCTCGCGGAACGCTTCGAGGAGCTTCAGCTTGATCACCCAGTCGACCTCGCGATCGAGCTTCATCGGGTCGTTCTCGATCGTCGAGATGCAGTGCTCCCACATCTCCAGGGCACGCTGTTCGAGCGGGGGAAGCCCACGGGTCTCGGCGTAGCGCAGCGCTCGATCGAGGTACTCACGTTGGATGTCGAGAGCGCTGACCTCGCGGCCGTTGGCGAGGCGCACGAGGCGGCGGCACGACGTGTCGTGACTGATCTCGCGGATCGCCCGGATCGGGTTCTCGAGCGTCATGTCGCGCAGCACGACGCGCCGGTCCTCGAGCATCCGCAGCATCACGGCCGCCGAGCCGACCTTGACGAACGTCGTGTACTCGCTCATGTTCGAGTCGCCAACGATCACGTGCAGGCGGCGGTAGCGCTCGGCATCGGCATGCGGCTCGTCGCGGGTGTTGATGATCGGCCGGCTGCGGGTCGTCGCCGAGCTGACGCCCTCCCAGATGTGTTCGGCGCGCTGGGCGATGGAGTACGACGCGCCGCGGGCGGTGTGCAGCACCTTGCCGGCGCCGGTGAAGATCTGTCGGCTGACGAAGAACGGGATCAGCACCTCGGCGTAGTGGCCCATGTCGTCGGCCCGCCGGGTGAGGTAGTTCTCGTGGCAGCCGTAGCTGTTGCCCGCCGAGTCGGTGTTGTTCTTGAACAGGTAGACGGTGCCCCGGATCGCCTCCTCGGCGAGGCGCTCCTCGGCGGACGACACCAGTGACTCGAGGATCCGCTCGCCGGCCTTGTCGTGGACGACGAGGTCGTACAGCGAGTCGCACTCCGGCGTGGCGTACTCGGGGTGCGAGCCGACGTCGAGGTACAGCCGGGCGCCGTTCTGCAAGAACACGTTGGAGCTGCGTCCCCACGAGACGACGCGCCTGAACAGGTAGCGGGCGACCTCGTCGGGGCTCAAGCGCCGCTGGCCGCGGAGCGTGCACGTGACCCCGTACTCGTTCTCGAGTCCGTAGATCCGACGCTCCATCAGCGCCCGCTGCGCTCGTTCATGGGCTCACGCTACAGGTGGCCCGGGTGCCCACTTGGTCAATAGGGCGGAACCGCACCGTGGATCCCGGCGGCCGTTGGACGAGCCGGCCGATGTCATCGTCGTCGACCACGGCGAGCACGGGATAACCGCCCGTCGTCGGGTGATCGGCGAGCATCACCACGGGTTGCCCATCGGGTGGCACCTGGATCGCCCCGAGAACGAGTCCCTCGCTGGGCAGCTCCTCCGTTCGGGTGCGGGTCAGTGCCTGCCCAGTCAGGCGAAGGCCGACGCGGGAGGTAGCGGCGACCGTCCAGGCGGTGGTCGTCAGCTGATCCATCGCGTCCGGCGCGAACCAGTCGGCTCGGGGGCCCACGCTCACGTTGACCACGATCGCTTGCTGTGCAGGGGGATGTGGCGCCTGGTCCGTCGCGACGGGTGTGGCCGGATCGGGGCCGGCGGTCAGGGTGTCTCCGGGTTCGGGCGGCGGTGGGCCGAGTTTCGACAGGCCGTCCCAGCTACGCGAGCCGAGCACATGCTGCCCCTCGAATCCGCCGCGGACAGCGAGGTACGCCCACGACTCGCCAGGTGCCGGGTCGACGGAGATCGTCATGCCCGGGCGCAGAGCCTGGACGGCGCCCGTCGTCGAGTCGGCGACAGTGGCCGGGGCGATCGCTTCGAGGACGAGCCCGCCGGCCGTCTCCAGCGCCGCGGCGTCGGGCGGGTTGCCGACGAGGCGGTTCACGAGGTCGGCGCTCCGGCGATCGAGCGCCCCAGAGCCCGGCACGGCGAGGTGGGCGTACCCCGCCCTCCCCCGATCCTGCAACGATGTCGCCACGCCCACCGTGATGACCCGCAACACCGGGTTCCCGTTCTGGGCGGCCTCCGGTCCAGTTCCCGCTTCTGGGCGGCCGGCGGTCCGATTTCGCGGCCGTTGGCCGCCCAGATCGGGCAACGCGCGCTCGGAAGCGCACGGTGGTGCCGGGAGGGATCAGCGCCGGCGGGTCATCGGCAAGGTCCCAGAGCAACGCGTCGGTGCGCCCGAGCAAGTGCCACCCGCCCGGCGAGGCCGACGGGTAGGCCGCCGTGTAGGCACCGGCGATCGCCACCGCGCCGGCCGGCACCGACGTTCGTGGCGTTGCCCGCCGGGGCAGCTGCAACCGCGGATCGAGCCCGGAGAGGTAGGCGAACCCCGGTGCGAACCCACAGAAGTCACAGCGGTACAGCGCACCGGAGTGAAGGGCGATCACAGATTCGACCGAGAGCCCCGAAGCAGCGGCGACGTCGGCGAGGTCCTCCCCGTCGTAGACCACGTCGAGAACGACCTCGCGGCCGGAAT
Source organism: Ilumatobacteraceae bacterium (assembly GCA_963772825.1). Classification (GTDB taxonomy): domain Bacteria; phylum Actinomycetota; class Acidimicrobiia; order Acidimicrobiales; family Ilumatobacteraceae; genus Desertimonas. Next base: position 33,457 of record CAVYYX010000013.1, read on the forward strand.
CGTCGGCAACGTCGGAGCGCACGTTCCCAGCCTCCAGAGCCTCAACCGAGTCGCGCACGGAGTCGACCGCGTCAGCGTCCCGCACGACGACGAGCACCGTCTCGGCCCCCGGCACGACCTCGACCACGCCGGGATGGTCGATGAGTGGCGCGACCTCACGAGGCGAGATCAGCAGCGCCCGAGTCCCGTAGCGGCGGACCTCCACCGCTCAGCCGCAGAAGGCGTAGACGCCGACGCCGGCCGCCTCCAGCGCCTCACGCGCCGCGGTGGCGATCGACGCAGCACCCGGCGTGTCGCCGTGCACGCACAGCGAACGGGCGTGGAGCGAGATCACCTCGCCGTCGACGGCGACCACTTCGCCGTCGATGGCCAAGCGCACCGCCTGGCCCACGGCTGCCTCGACGTCGGTGATCACGGCGCCCGGCTCCGATCGGGGCACGAGTCGACCGTCTGGGCGATAGGCGCGATCGATGTAGGCCTCGGAGACCGCCTCGAGGCCGGCACGCTCGGCGGCGGCCAGCAGCTGAGAGTCGGGTTGCCCGAGGATCGCCAGCGACGGGTCGTACTCGGTGGCGGCGGCGACGACGGCCTCTGCCTGGGCCCGGTTGTCGATTGCGGCGTGATACAGCGCCCCGTGTGGCTTCACGTAATCGACCTCCCGCCCGGCGACCTGGGCGAACGCGTCGAGCGCCCCGAGCTGGTAGAGCACCGCATCGCGCAACTCCGCCGGGTCGATGTCGATGAACCGGCGACCGAAGCCGAGCAGGTCGGGATACGAGACCTGGGCGCCGATGATCACGCCGTGCGCCGCAGCGGCGGCACAGGTCGCGCGCAGCGTCGTCGGGTCTCCGCCGTGGAATCCGCACGCCACGTTGGCGCTCGACACGATGCGCAGCATCGCCGCGTCGTCGCCGATCGTCCACACCCCGTAGGACTCGCCGACGTCACTGTTGAGGTCGACCGCCACAGTTCGACTCAGCCAGGCTCGGGAGTCGCCGCGCCCGCCTCGGCGAGCAATCCGGCGATCTCCTCGTCGGTGAGTCGCTTGAAGCAACGCCGTGCCTCGCTGCGCACGAGCAGGGCGACCTCCAAGTCGTCAGGCACGAGAGTTCGCTCAGGTCCGGCGAGGGCGGCAACAGCTGCCCGCACCGCGTCGCCGAGCTGGAATCCGTCGCCGAGCCGATCTCCGGCAGCGTCGGTGAACCGCGTGGAAATGGTCGCCGAGTCGCCACCGAGCACGGCGTAGTCGCGCTCGTCGAAGACCGTGCCGTCGTAGTTGATGTGGAACATCTGGTCGCCGTCGGGGGTCTGGCCGACCTCGGCCACGAGGATCTCGACCTCCATCGGCTTCATCTCGTGGGTGAAGATCTGGCCGAGGATCTGGGCGTACTGGTTGGCCAAGCTGCGGGCGTCGACGTCGTCACGACTGTACTGGTACCCCTTGAGGTCGGCGGCCCGGACCCCGGCGACGCGCAGCTGATCGAACTCGTTGTAGCGACCGACCCCAGCGAAGGCGATGCGGTCGTAGATCTCCGAAATCTTGCGCAAGGTCGTCGAGGAGTTCTCGGCGACCATCGCGACCCCCTCGGCGTAACGGACGGCGACCATCGCCCGGCCGCGGGCGATGCCCTTGCGGGCATAGTCCGCCCGGTCCTTCATCACCTGTTCCGGGGCGACGTAGAAGGGCACTGTCATGGAGCACTGTCTCCGTAGCGAGCGAGCGAGCGCCAGCGAGTGAGCGACCAATAACGGCCTGCGTGGCCGGCGAACGCAATGAAGGGAACGGTCATTGGTTGCTCCCTCGCACGGCAGCGGCGATCGCTTCGTAGCGCTGAGCGAGGTCGCTGTCAGGCACGCGCCTGAACCCGGCGGCGGTGACTTCGGCGACGATCGGGTAGATGCCGCGCAGGGCGTCGGGACCGCCCGTCGCCGAGTCGGCGTCGGCGGCCTCCCACAGAGCCCGGCAGACGAGATTGATGGCGGCGTCGCGGTCGAGGTCGGGCTGGTAACCGAGCTTGATCACGGTCCCTGCGTGCAGGCTCCCGGATCCGGTGGCGACGTAGTCCTTCTCCTCGTAACGACCACCCGTCACGTCGAAGTCCCACAGGCGCCCGGTCTTGCGGCGCAGGTCGTAGCCACCGAAGATCGGCACGACGACCATCCCCGACATCGCCGCCGGAAGGTTGCCGCGCACCATCATCGAAAGCTGATTGGCCTTGCCTTCGAGGCTCAGCGACGTCCCCTCGACCTTCTCGTAGTGCTCGAGCTGGAGCTGGAAGAGCCGCACCATCTCCATCGCCGGGCCGGCCGCGCCAGCGATCGCCACGGCGCTGTGGCGATCCGCTTCGACGACCTTCTCCATCGCCCGATGGCTGATCAGGTTGCCAGCGGTTGCCCGGCGGTCGCCGGCCATCACCACACCGTCGACGTAGCGCACGGCGACCACCGTCGTCGCATGTGGGACCCCGCCGAAGATGGATACGTCGCCGGTGACCACCGTGGGCGCCGAGCCGAGGCGGCGGAGCAGTTCAGGAAAGCTGGAACCGGGGTCGTCCTCGGCCCGGAAGAACGGAAAGCTCATAGAGCGAGGGCTTACTGCCCGCCCTTCTGCACATAGGACTTGACGAAGTCCTCTGCGTTCGTCTCGAGAACGTCGTCGATCTCGTCGAGGAGGTCGTCGAGCTCTGCTTTCAGCTTCTCGCCGGTCTCGGTCGTCGCCGGAGCCGCTTCGTCGACGGCGGCTTCTTCGGTCCGGGTCGCCGGCTTGGACTTGTGGGTTCGTTCGGCCATCGGCGCTGCACCTCCATTCGTTCGGCGACCAGCCCTGCCGTCTCGACGCCTAGGAACCCAGGCGACCGAGGAGTTCGGCAGCGGTGTCGCTCTCGTCGATCAACTTAGCGACGTGCTCAGCGGTTCCGCGCAGCGGCTCCATCATCGGGACTCTGCTCAACGGTTCACGGCCAGCGTCGAACACCATCGAGTCCCAGTTCGCGGCGACGACCGATCCGGCGAACTTGGCGAGGCAGCGCCCCCGAAAGTACGCCCGCGTCGTCGTCGGCGGCTCGGTGACCGCGGACAGCACGTCGGCTTCGTCGATGAGCCGCTCGAGCCCGGCGCGCCGAGCGAGGCTGCGCTGCGGACGGAGATCGTGGTACTGAAGGTCGATCGCCTTGAGCTTGGCATCGCCCGGCTGCAGGTCGTTGCGCTCTGCATAGCCGCGGACGAGATGGCGCTTGGTGACCCAATCGACCCACGGGGCAACCGAGTCAGGGTCCGCTTCGAGACCGGCGAGGACGTGCTCCCACTTCGCCAGCACGTCGAGGCCGACCTCCTCGCCGACCGATGCCAGGCCGTGGTGCTGCTCGTACTTGACGGCCGCCTCGAGCAGCCCGAACTGGATCTCCAGCGCCGTCGCCCGGCGACCGTCGGCGAGCAGCACGGTGGTCGACAGCGTCGGATCGTGGCTCACCTGGCGGATCGCCGAAACCGGGTTGCCGAGCAGCCAGTCGTCGCCGAGGGCGCCGTCCTCGATCATCGCCAGGACGATCTGCGTCGTGCCGACCTTGAGGTAGGTGGCGACCTCCGCGAGGTTGGCGTCGCCGACGATGACGTGCAAGCGCCGGTACTTCTGGGCGTCGGCGTGCGGTTCGTCGCGAGTGTTGACGATGGGGCGCTTGAGCGTCGTCTCCAGGCCGATCTCCTCCTCGAAGAAGTCGGCCCGCTGACTGAGTTGATAGGGCACGGAGTCGTGCGCCGCGCCGGGGCTCTCGCAGCCGACCTTGCCGGCCCCGCAGAACACCTGGCGGGTCACGAAGTGCGGCGTGATCTGGGTGGCGAGGCGCCCGAACGGCGTCTCACGCGCCATCAGGTAGTTCTCGTGGCAGCCGTAGCTGTTGCCCTTGCCGTCGGAGTTGTTCTTGTAGACGACGATTTCGCCGGGCTGCTGGCGTGACGCCCGGGCGCTCTGGGCCAGTTGGTTGTTGGCGGCATCGACGCTGATGCGGATGATCTCCTCGGCGGCGCGGTCCCAGCGCACCGCTTCGAGGGCCGTCGTCGTCTCCGGATTGGAGATCTCCGGGTGGGCGTGATCGACGTAGTAGCGAGCGCCGTTGGTGAGCACGGCGTTGACGAGCGAGGTCTCCAGCTCGGGGATGATCGCCTCATCGAGGCTGAAGCCACGGGCGTCGTTGCCGGGCTGCTCGTCGTTGAAGTCCCAGCCGGTCCGCGGCGCCCGGCGGTCGCTGATCGACGCCATGAACGCGTTGATCAGCAGCGACGAGGCTGACACCGGGTTCGACTCGCCACCGCGGACGATGATGCCGTACTCGGTCTCGATGCCGCAGACCTTCGGCAGCGCCATGACCGGACGTTACCCCCACCGTTGTGATTCAGACCGCTAGACCCAGATGAGGTCGGCTTGCTCCGTCGTCGCCACGGCGATCTCGCACGTCGGGCACCACGGGCGCAACTCGAGGGCGGCCCCGCAGGACTCGTGACGTGGCCCGGACGTGCGGCCCTGGCGGGTGGCGCCCCACTCGGCGAGCAGGGCGACGGCGTCGGCGAGGCGTCTTCCCGGCGCGGTGAGCGAGTAGCGCATGCGCACCGGTCGGCGCTGATACGGGCGGGCGGCGACGAGCGCATCACGCTGCAATGCCTTGAGCCGGGCGGTCAGGATGTTCGGGGCGATGCCATCGACTTCCTCGGAGAGCTCGCTGAACGTGCGGTCGCCCTCGAGCAACGCAGCGATGAGACGCAGGCTCCAGCGATCGCCCACCAGGCGAACGGCACCGGCGAGCGAGGTGTTGTCAATGGCCACCCGCGCAGTCTAGAGTCACTTGCAATTCGCAAGTCAAAGGGAGGACAGCAGTGACCGAAGACGTCCCCACGCTGTACGAGTGGGCCGGAGGATCGGCCGCGTTCGAGCGGCTCACGGCCGCCTTCTACCGCAAAGTCGCCCGCGACGACGTCGTCGGTGCGTTGTTCGCCGAGATGGATCCGCACCATCCTCAGTACGTCGCCTCGTGGCTCGCCGAGGTCTTCGGAGGTCCGGCGAGCTACACCGCCGAACGCGGCGGCTATCAGCACATGCTGACCCACCACCTCGGCAAGGGGATCACCGAGGCGCAACGCCGACGCTGGATCGATCTGCTCGTCGATGCCGCCGACGAAGTGGCCTTGCCCTCCGACGCCGAGTTCCGGGCCGCCTTCATGTCCTACATCGAGTGGGGCACGCGGCTCGCTCTGGCCAACTCCCAGCCCGGCGCCGAACCACCGCGGCAGGCGCCAGTACCGCTCTGGGGTTGGGGCGTCGCCCCGCCCTACCAACCGAAAGGAACCGGCGCATGACCGCCATCCAAGAGCTCACCACCCTCGTCCGCACGGCCGTTGCCGAGGTCGGACCGTCCGTCGTGTCGATCGGTCGGGGTGGCCGGGGTACCGGCTTCGTCGTCGCTCCCGGTCGTGTCGTCACCAATGCCCACAACCTGCGTGACCGCACCACCTCCGTGCGCTTTGCCGACGGACGCACGGCGCAGGGCACGGTCGCCGGGAGCGACGTCGATGGCGATCTCGTCGTCCTCGACACCGACACCGGCGACGCTCCCGTCGTGCCGTGGGCCGACACGCCCATCGGCGAAGGCGACGTCGTCGTCGCCGTCACCGCCGGACGTCACCAACTGCGGGCGACGTGGGGACAGGTGACCGGCGCTGATCGGGGCTTCCGGGGACCTCGTGGGCGGCGCATCGCCGGGGCCATCGAGCACACCGCCCCATCGCCGGCGGGGTCATCCGGGGCGCCCGTGCTCGACAGCACCGGCAAGGTCGTCGGCGTCAACACGCATCGCATCGACCACGGCTTCTACCTCGCGAGAAGCGCCGACTCAGAACTGCGCGACCGCATCACGGCGATGGCCGAGGGGCGCCGCTACGAGCGTGTCGAGCTCGGCGTCGCCCTCGCACCGCCGCACATCGCCGCCAAGTTGCGCCGCGCTGTCGGTCTGCCCGAACGAGATGGTCTGCTCGTGCGCGGCGTCGCCGACGACTCCCCCGCCGCTGCCGCCGGGATCGCCGAAGGCGACCTGCTGATCCGCGCCGGCGACTCCGAGCTGGCAACCGTCGACGACCTGTTCGCCGCCCTTGCCGGCGTCGCGCCCGGCGGCGAGCTGGGGATCACCCTCGTCCGCGGCAGCGAGGAACTCACGGTCACGGCCAGCTGGCCCGCCGCCGACTGAGCGGCGACACATCTCCGGAGCCAATTGTGAGCAGGATCTTGCTCACAATTGGCCGTGAACAGAAACGCGCGGCAGAGGTGGGGTCCCGCTACAGGTACTGGCCGGTGGCGACGCGCTCGATCGCTCGGCCGCCGTGTGGTTCCTCGGTCTGGCCGGCGGCGGTCAGCGTGCGGATGAACACGATGCGTTCGCCCTTCTTGCCGGAGATCTTCGCCCAGTCGTCGGGGTTCGTCGTGTTCGGCAGGTCCTCGTGCTCCTTGTACTCCTGCTTGATCGAGGCGACGAGGTCGGCGGTGGACACGCCCTTGGCGCCGCCGCCGATGACCCGCTTGATGGCGAGCTTCTTCGACCGCCGCACGATGTTCTCGATCATCGCTCCCGAGGCGAAGTCCTTGAAGTAGAGGATCTCCTTGTCGCCGTTGGCATAGGTGACCTCGAGGAAGCGGTTCGGCTCGTCCTCGCTGTACATCTCGTCGACCGTCGCCACGATCATCTCGCCGACCGACTCACCGTCGGCGATCGGGATCTCGTCGGTGAGGTAGCGGGCGAAGATCTGCGACGCCGCCTCCTTGGTCGGGCGCTCGATCTTGATCTTCACATCGAGGCGTCCGGGTCGCAGGATCGCCGGGTCGATGAGATCCTCGCGGTTGGTCGCCCCGATGACGATGACGTTGCGCAGACCTTCGACCCCGTCGATCTCGGCGAGCAGCTGGGGGACGATCGTCGACTCCATGTCCGACGAGACACCGGTGCCGCGAGTGCGGAACATCGAGTCCATCTCGTCGAAGAAGACGATGACCGGCCAGCCCTCCTCGCTCTTCTCCCTGGCCCGCTGGAAGACCATGCGGATCTGGCGTTCGGTCTCACCGACGTACTTGTTGAGCAGCTCTGGGCCCTTGATGTTGATGAAGTAGCTGCGGCCCTTCTCGTCGCCGGTCGCCGCGGCGACCTTGCGGGCCAGGCTGTTGGCGACGGCCTTGGCGATCAGCGTCTTGCCGCACCCCGGCGGGCCGTAGAGGAGGATCCCCTTGGGCGCCGGCAGGCGGTGCTCGGCGAACAGGTCGGCGTGGAGGAAGGGCAGTTCGACAGCGTCGGCGATCTGCTCGATCTGCTCGTCGAGCCCGCCGATGTCCTCGTAGGAGATGTCGGGCACCTCCTCGAGGAGGAGGTCCTCGACCTCGGGACGGGGCAGCTTCTCGAGCAGGAGGTTGGTGCGGTGGTCGAGGCGCATCGTGTCGCCGGCGCGTAGGTGGATGCCACGGACCGTGTCGGCGAGCTCGCAGATGCGCTCCTCGTCGGCGCGGCCGACGACCAAGGCGCGCACGCCGTCCTCGAGCACTTCTTTGATCGTGACGACCTCGCCGGTGATCTCCGGGGATCGGGCGAGGATGACGTTGAAGCTCTCGTTGAGCACGACCTCAGAGCCGATCTCCAACTCGAGGTGGTCGATCTCGGGGTGCAGCGTGACCTTCATCTTGCGGCCGCTCGTCAAGATGTCGACGGTGCCGTCCTCGTTCTTGCCGACGACGACGCCGTACGCCGACGGCGGCTGGGTCAGCTTGTCGACCTCCTCGCGCAGCGTGGCGATGTGGTCGCGCGCCTCGCGCAGCGTGTAGGAGAGCTTTTCGTTGCGGGCGACCGCCTGGGAAAGCTGGCCTTTGGTCTCGAGGAGCCGCTCCTCGAGCGTGCGCATCCGCTTCGGCGCGTCGGCCAGCCGCCCTCGGAGGTGCTCGACCTCGGCGACGAGCGCCTCGATCTGTTCCTGTGGTTGGTTTGCCACGGAAGCTCCTCTCTGCTGTCCGGGCCGATTCCGGCCTCGAGTCAGAACATACACACGCGCCACGCGTGGTTCGCGGCACGTACCCGCTGTCACAGAACAAGACATCGTTCGGGGCCGCCACATACGTCGATTTTCCAGAAGTCGTCGGGCGGACGTCGAAGCGCCGTCGACGATTCGTCGCAGACGTGTCGACGACCGTGTTTTTACGTGATTGGCCGTGTAATGTACGGCTCATGAAGGTCTGGATCGATCAGGATCTGTGCACCGGTGACGGCCTCTGCGAGGAGATCGCTCCCGACGTGTTCACGTTGCTCGACGACGGCCTTGCCTACGTCAAAGAGGGCGCCACGATCTTCGCCACCGCCAAGGGCAACCCGCAGGGCGCCGAGGGGATGGCCGAGATCCCCGACGGTCAACTCGACGCCGTCATCGAGTCCGCCGAGGAATGCCCCGGCGAGTGCATCTTCATCGAGCCCTGAGCGTCTGTGTAAGCGTGTAAGCCCGCTGCGGGCTGACCCGCTTACTCAGAGCGGTTCAGCCGAGCCACCGCGCCACGCTCAAGAACGCGGTGTGGGCGACCATGCGGTGGTCGGGGCGAACGGCTTGACCCTCGATGTGCCAGCCACGATGGAGCACCTCGATCGTCCGGGCGTCGATCCACTTGCCCTTCAGCGCCTCGCGGGTCTGGGCGGCCTGGGTGATCGACGGCGTGTAGGCGACGAGGATCCCGCCCGGCCGCAGCGCCCGCTCGGCGTGGGGCACGATCTGCCAGGGCTCTGGGAGGTCGAGCACGACACGGTCGAACCCGTCGCCGGCATCGGCCGGGTCGATCCCCTCATAGCTGTCACGTAGCTCGATCCGGAAATTGTCGAGGGCGGCGTCGCCGAGGAACTCGCGCACGTTCGTGCGCGCCCGATTGGCAAAGTCCTCGCGCATCTCGTAGCCGACGATCGAGGCACCCCACCGCAACATCGTCATCGACAACGCCCCCGAGCCGACTCCCGATTCGAAGACACGCACACCTGGCCCGATATCGGCGAGCATGCAGATCGGGGCCAGGTCCTTGGGATAGATCACCTGCGCGCCGCGAGGCATCTCCACAACGACGTCCTCGAGCGTCGGACGCAGCACGCGGTACTCGGATCCACGTGTGGATCGCACGCTGATCCCCTCTGGCCGGCCGATGATGTCGGCGTGGGGGACGAAGCCATTGTGGCTGTGGAACTCGCCACCGTCGGAGAGCGTCACCAGGTAGCGCCGACGCTTGGAGTCGAGGAGGATCACCCGCTCCCCCGCCCGCAGCGGGTTCAACGGCGACCCTTCGCCGGGCGCAGCATCTCGACGGGTACAGCATCGTGGGCAGATGACACCTCGACCAGCCGGCAGAAGGCGCAGATGTCGCCGGTGGTCGGCGACCCGCAACGTGCGCATCTCGAGAGCGAATCGACGACGCTCGCCCGCGTCGCGGCGAGCAGCGGGGCCATGTTGTCGAGGAAGTTGAGATAGAAGGCGGCTTTGGCGCCCGGCGAGCGGGACTCGAGGTCGTTGAGCGTCGCCTTGAAGTCGAGGTGGCGGTTGCCTGCCGCCATCGGACACTCCTCGACCTGGTAGTCGATGCCGCGCACGACACACCACGCCGCGGTCTCCCGCTCGGTGAGGCGAACGAGCGGCTTGACCTTGCGCGGGAAGCCACGACCCTCGGGGAGCACCGGGAGCTGCCGGGAGAGGGCGTCGACGTTCCAGCGCAGCGTCGAGCCGAGCAACACAGCGGCCTCGTCGTCGAGGTTGTGGCCGGTGGCGACGGCGTCGTAACCGCCGTCGCGCGCCGCGGTGTCGAACAGATGGCGCTTCGACAGGCCGCACGCCGAGCATGGCACGCGACGGGTCGCCCGCGCCGCCGTCGGGATGTCGTAGCCGTGCTCGTGACGCAGGTCGATCTCGCGCAGGTGGACACCGCGCCCAGCGGCGAATGCCCGCGCGTACTGCCCGCTGTCGCCCGAGTACTCGCCGATGCCGAGACCGAGATACACGCCGTCGACGTCGTAACCGAGCTCGAGGAGCAGGTCCCACAGCGCCAACGAGTCCTTGCCGCCGCTCACCGCGACGAGAACGCGCTCGCCCGGCCGCAACATCTCGAACTGCTCGATCGCCTTGATGACCTGCCGCCGGCAGAGTTGCAAAAGGTGCTCGGCGCAGAAGTGGGCGTTGTGGCGGGGCAGGTCGATGACCGCCGGACCCCGGCACACCCGACACTTGCTCACGCAGAGCCTCCCGAGATGACCGGTCGGATCTCGATCGAGTCACTGTCGTCGAGGCGTTCGTCGCCGGGCACGAGCGTGCCGTTACGGATCACCAGATGCGCTTCGCGATTGAGGCCGAGCTCGTCGAGCAGGGCGATCACCGTGCGGGCACCCTCGAGCTCCACCGTCCGCCGCGGGTTGCGCAGCAGAACGTTCACGGTTGCGTTCCCCGGTCGGGCAGGCCGTCATTCCGTTCCCCGGCCACGGAGGTCGCGTGTTGCTGCTCCCTCCGCTGGCGCTCCGGTCGCTCGCATCGGAGCGAGGTGTGCCAACCCTCCCTCAACGCTTGGCCACGGTCCGGGGGTCGATCGCCTCGACGCGCACGAACTGGCCCGGCTTGAGCTTCTCGACGCTGACCAATTCCGGTCCGATGCCGAGGATCTTGCGCGCCAGACGCAGCACAAAGACCGTCGTGTAGACCGGCCGCCACGCGCGCCGACGACCGAACAGCCGGCGCGCTGCGCGCCGTCGGGAGACGAGGGAATAGATGAGCCGCCAGTAGCGCTCCTCGCCGGGTAGGCCGCGTTTCATCGGCATCGGTCACACCCTGCGAATCTCGACGAGCGTGGTCTTGCGCCGCCCGCTGCGCTTGCCGAGCAGGAAGACGATCAGCATCAACATGCCGGCGAGCACGCTGGCGCCCGTGATCAAGGTCTGCTTGCGGGAGGCAACCGCGCCCTTGATGTCACCCTGCAGCGCCGAGAAGCGCTGTTCGAGATCGTCGCGGGTGATCCGCGGCCCGGTCGTCGGCGCGGCCTTCGCCATCACTCGACCTCCTTGTTGAGGCTCGGCTTGTTGATGCGACTGATCGTGAGCGCCAGCAACAGCACGCACACGACGAGGACGACGAGGTAGGCCAGCCACGACAACGACCCGCTGGCGGCGCGGGTCCATTCGGCCTGGAGCACCCGCAGCAAGCCGAGCAGTAGCAAGGTCAGACCGATGCCCAGGAGCAGCGCCCCGAGGACCCCGTAGCCCAGCCACCGTCCGGCACCCCTGAGCGGTCCGATGGTCTCCTGCTTGGCGTAGTCGCGTACGAGGTTGACGAGCCCCTCGATCGACGTGTCCTGTCGCTTCGGCGGCTTGCGGTCCAGTTCGGTCGTTGCCACGGCAGAGGTTTCTATCACGCCAGCCGGAAACGCAGCATGGCTTCGGTGTCGTCGAGCGCCGCGCCGAGCAGTTCGACCCGTGTCTCGATCGTCGGCGCGGCGAGCAGCCGGTAGCGGTCGGCGGGCCCGATCGGCGCACGGGCGGCGAGCTGGTACACCGCACGTCCGACCTCCTCGCTCAGCTTCGAGCGGCGGCGTGGCACGCGCCGTCACCCGTCGCTCGCTCGCCTTGGCCAGCTCGTCGGCCAGCCGTCGGGTCTCCTCGATGCGCTCGATCAGGCGCTCGAGCGCCGGTCGCAATGCGGCGCCGTCGACCGGCTCGCCTTCCGGCCAGTCCTCGACGTCGCTGCGCGGATACGGGTTGTCGGCGAGCCACTCGAGCACGCTGACCCGACGGATTCCAGCGGCGGCGATCTCGAAACGTCCGCTGCCGAGCGGCACCACGCGGACGATGCGGGCGACGGTGCCGATCGACGTGCGGACGTCGCCGCCGCCGACCTCGCTGCCCCGCTCGATGAGGACCACGCCGAACTCCGGAACGTCGGCGGCGAGACAATCGAGCACGAGCTGGCGGTAGCGAGGCTCGAACACGTTGAGCGGCAGGAGTTCGCCGGGCAAGACGACGTTGCCGAGCGGGAACATCGGCACGCGCATCGCCCCATTCTCTACCCCGGGCCGAGCTCGGCGGCGGTTGGACCAGCTGGGTACGCCGCGAGCACCTCCGCGAACGCATCCCAGATCGGCCGATACACCGTCTGCTCTGGCAGCGTGCCGACGCTGTTGAGGATCAGGGCGTACTCGATCGTCCCGCCGCCCTCCACCGGCAGGTAGCCGCTCAGCGCCTTGACCGCCGGAGGATCAGCGTTGTAGGGCTCGTTGTGCAACGTCCCGGTCTTACCGAGCAGGCGACCCTCCACGGCAGAGCCGACGAACACGTCGCTGAGCGTGGTGCCGTCCTGACCGGCCACCGGCAGCCCGGCGGCAAACCGATCGCCCGGCTCGTAGCGTTCGAGGATGCCCGTGAGCAACCGGCACGTGACCCGGTTCTCGTTGCTCAACCCCGACCCGTCGTCGACGATGACCCCGGTGGTGTCGAGCCCCATCTCGGCCAGCGCGGCGAGGGTCGCCGCCGCCCCTGCGGCGGTGGTCCCGCTGCCGCCAGACGCGACCCCCAGCTCCTTGAGCAGCAGCTCTGCGGTGTTGTTGTCACTCGATGCCTGCATCTCGGCGATGACCGCCGGCAGTGGTTGGGACTGGATCGACGCGACCACGGCTGCGTCGGCGGGCGCCGTTCCGGTGGTGACCTCACCGCCGATCGTGATCCCGCGCTCTTCGAGGAGGCGACCGAGCTCCTCGGCGGCACCGGCGTTGGGGTCGTTGGCCACCTGCCAGTCGTCGGTGAGGAAGCGAGCGTCGTTGACGAGCAGGGCATCGAGCGGTCCGGCCTCGGTGACGTGGAGGTCGTCCGGCCAGCTCGGGTGGAACCATTCGTCGTCGTACCGCGACCCGTCGCCGACGAGGTTTCCGTCGATGCGCGTGACCCCCGCGGCCGCCACTGCATCGGCGAGCGAGTTCAACGACGTGGCGTTGAGCACCGGGTAGCCATTGATCATCTCTGCCGGGTAGTCGTCCGTCGTCAATAACGGGTCGCCGCCGCCGACGAGGTAGAGGTCCCCGGACACCACCCCGCCAGTCACCGGCGCGCCGCGTACCTCCGTCGTGAACACATGCTCCGAGCCGAGCACCTCGAGGGCCGCCGCAGCGACGAGCAGCTTCTGGTTGCTCGCCGGGATCACCGGCAGGTCGGGGTTGTGGGCGCCGACCTCGTCACCGTCGAGTTGGACCACGACGCACGAGGTGGGGTCGAGGGTCCCCGCAAACGAGCCGACCGCCGCGGCAAAGCTGTCGTCGTTGAGGTCGCGGGCGATCAGTCCGGGGACCCGGCGGAACGACAGGAGCGGCGTGTTCAGCACCGGGGTTGGCGCTGCCGTGGCGGCCGGTGTGCTCGTCGTCGGGGGCAACGACTCGACGGGCGCGCCGTCCTGGCCGGCTGCGTAGCGCCACAGACCGAACAGGGCGAGGGCCGGGAGCAGGACGACGGCGGCCAGGACGACGAACGGCGAGGCCGCCGTGGTGCTCCGGCTCACCGCGTTCCGTCGGCCGGGTGCGGCGGGCGGGCGAGGACACGGCGTCGCTCGGCATCGCGCCACAGATGTCCGAGGGCGGTCACGGCCCGATTGCCGCTGGCGTAACACAGCCGTCCTGATGCCCGCACGGTCGCCGGGCCGGGATTGTCTGGGTCGGCGACGGCGAGCTCGGTGGCGACGAGCACCGGCTTGCCGGTCGACTCGCTCAGCTCGGCCGCCGCCCGGGCGTAGCGGGTGTCCTGGCGCTCGTGAAACTCGACGATCCGCCCGAGGCCATGGTCTGGGAAGAAGGGGCCGTCACGCATCATCCGGCCCTGGTTCGACTGGATGCCGATACCGAGCAGGACGACAGCGTCGACGGACTCGTGTTCGGTCACCAACCGGAGCACCTCGGGAATCGTGTCACGCGTCTCGCCGCCGGCACAGTCAATCGGGTTGCTGCGACTCCACCGTGCAGGCAGCAGCTCGTCGATTGCCGCCAGGAGGTCCGCAGGGAGCTCGATCAGCTGGAGGTCGCGATCCCTCGTGATCGCGTCGGCGGTGACGACGCCCCAGCCGCCAGCGCTCGTGACGACGGCCACCCGTGGGCCGCGGGGTGCTGGCTGGGTGGCGAACGTGGCCGCCGCCTCGAACGCCTCCTCGACGCGTCGCCGCCCGGGTGACGCCGGCGGCCCGGCACTCGCCGTCGAACACCTTGTCGTCGGCGGCGAGCGCTCCGGTGTGGCTCGCCGCGGCGCGTGCTCCCCCAGCCGTGGCACCGCCCTTCAGCAGCACGAGCGGCTTGCTCCGAGCCGCGGCGGCGAGCTGGTCGAACAGCGTCCGTCCGTCGGAGATCCCTTCGAGATAGGCCAGGCTGACATCCGTCGCCGGGTCGTCGGCGTAGTACGAGAGGTAGTCGGCGATCGACACCGCCGCGGCGTTGCCCGCCGAGACGGCGCGCGAGATTCCGACGCCCGTCGCCCTGGCGAGGTTGAGGAAGCTGGACACGAAGTTGCCGCTCTGGCTGGCGACGGCGATGCGCCCGGGAGGCGGGTACGGCGCGACGATCTGGGCACACAGCGACGCCGGCGTGCTGACGACACCCTGGCCGTTCGGCCCGGCGAGGAGGATGCCCACCTCGTCGGCGACGGCGATCAGCTCGTCCTCGGCGAGTTTGCCGGCAGATCCCGCTTCGCCGTAACCGGCGGATGTCACGAATGCGGCCTTGATCCCCTTTCCGGCACACGCTTCGAGGAGGGCGCGGTTGGCGACCGGCGGCGTGCACACGAACACGAGGTCGACCAGTCCGTCGGGCAGCTCCGTGACGTCGGCAGCCGTCTGAACGCCGAGCACCTCGTCGCCGTTGAGGTTGGTGCCGAAGACGGCTCCGGCATACCCGGCGGCCAGCACGTTGTGCAGGGAGACGAACCCAAACTTTCCTGGATGGCTGGACGCCCCGGCCACGACGACACCCCGCGGCTCGAAGAGGGCGGCGAACTGCTCGGCAGAAGGCCGCGGTCGGCGGCGATGATGCGCCGGGCTCTCCATGTCCGCGGGGCGCATCTCGACCAGCGCGTCGACGGCGACTGGAGAGCCGTCGGCGTCGATGATCAGCGGGTTGACGTCGACGCTCGCCACGTCGTCGCGTTCGGCGATCACCCGGCCGAGGGCTACGAGCGCCGACGCTAGTGCGTCACGATCCACCGCCGCCTCGCCGCGGAACGGGCCGAACAGGGCACTCGTCCGAAGGTCGGAGATCATCCGGTGCGCCATGCCCGTGTCGACGGGGGCCGGGCGGAACACGACGTCACCGATCGCTTCGGCGAGCACGCCGCCGATTCCGAGCATCACGGTCGGCCCGAACTGCGGATCGCGTAAGGCCCCGGCGATCAGCTCGCGCATCCCGCGGATCATCGGGGCGACGAGCAACTCGACCTCGCCATCACCGGACTGCACGGAACCGAGCAGCGACGTGGCTGCCTCGTGCACGGCGGTTGGGTCGGCGAGGCCGAGGCGAACGAGGCCGCGCTCGCTCTTGTGGGCGATGCCCTCGCCGCTCAACTTGAGCACGACCGGATAGCCGAGCTCGGCGGCGGCCGCAGCTGCGGCCTCCGCGTCGGGGGCGATCCGCTCCGGCGCCAGCGGAAGGCCGTAGGCCGCCCAGCAAGTCCTTGGACGCTCGCTCCGACAGCGTCGCCACCGTCACGCCCGGACGATGAACGTCGAGATCGCCTTGGCGATCAACCGCTCGGTGCTGGCGGCGCGCACCTCGCTCTCGCCGAACACTGTGCGCCGACCACGCCGCACGATCCATCCTTCGGCCACGGCGTCCTCGTCGACCAGGCTGTCGACGAACTGCACGTGGAGATCGACGGTCGAGTAGACCGCCCCAGCGGGGAGCGTGACGCCGATCGCCGGGACGAGCACGGAGTCGAGCAACGAGGCCAGGGCACCTCCGTGGACGATGCCTCCGGCATGCAGCAGTTCAGCACGGAACGGCATGCGCATGCGGCAGTAGCCGTCGCGCACGTCCTCGACACTGAGCCCGAGCAGCTGCGGAAACAGCGTCTGCCCGCTGGCGGCGAACTTGTGCCAGCGGGCCGCTGCTGCCGGGTCGACATCAGCGAACTGATCGGCACGCGGCGACACCGGCGCGAAGGTAGCCGGTGATCGCCGCCTGCCAGTGGGTGGACGGCTGCCGTCGGGTTGACGGCCGGCCGTCAGCCGAGCTCGGCCACGTCGACCAGACGATCGTCCTCGGGGCTGTAGAAGACGGACTGCGGGCCGACGCTCGCGACCACCTCGAAGGTCAGCACGAGATCGACCGTTTCGCCGTTGGCGAGGTCGGCCTCGGTGGTGATGTCCTCGTCGCTCTCGGCCTGCGCGGCGCTGGCGACGGAAGCGGCGTCGGTCACGAACCCATGAGCACTCTGGAGGATGAAGTCGTCGACGCTGACGCCGAAGGTTCCCTCCGTGATCTCACTGGCAACGTTGACCGAGACCTGCACGTACTCGTTGCCGGCATCGGGGTCCTCGCCCTCCTCGTAGTCGGCCCAGCCGACCTCGCTGCCAATAACCGTGATCGTGGCGACAGCGTTGCCGGAGTCGTCGTAGACCGTCACCGCCTCTGACGGCGCTGTCTCGGACGCTGGTGTTTCGGTGGCCGCCGCCGGTTCGGAGGCCGTCGGCTCCATGGTGTCGGCGGGCGCGATGCCTGGCGGTTCGGTTCCGGGCGTGGTGGTCGCCGCGGCCAAGCCTGCCGGAAGTAGGGCGGCGAGGGCGGCTCCGGTCATGACGATTCGGCGCACTGGTTGATCCTTTCGTCTGGCACCGGCGCGGTGCCGGCACTGTGGCCGCGTCACGACGCGGCGATCATTCAGTTACCGATTTCGAGCGAGTTGAACCGCGCGCCTCAGGGCACGAGGGCAGCGCGGAAGAACGCGAAGACGTGTTCGCGACGCCGTTCGAGGGCGCGTGGATCGAGCGGGTCGATGTCGAGCAGACCTTCGAGAAACGGGGCGTCGCTGAAGTAGCTGAGCAACGCTCCGTAGCCGGTGAGCAAGAGCTGCTCGGCGTCGAGGCGGCGGAACGTACCGGCATCCATCTCGGCCTCGAAGTAGGCGACCGCCTGATCGAACATCGGGCGGAGCACCGACGCGAGATCGATCGTCAGGTGGCCGCTGCCGTCGATCGCGGCTCGGCGGACGAGCCGGACGTAGTCGGGGTTGTCGGCGAAGTAGTCGAATCCGGCGTGGAGCACGAGCTCGACCTTCGCCCAGCCCTGCCCGGTGGAAGCGACGGCGACGACGAGGCGCCGGAACCAGTCCGACAGCAGGCGCTCGAAGACCTCGCCATAGAGCGCCTCTTTGGAGGAGAAGTGATGCAGCAGGCTCGGTCGGCGGATCCCGACGCCGGCGGCGATGTCGTTGAGCGAGGTGCCCTCGTAGCCGTTGGCGCCGAAGCAAGCGACCGCCTCGTCGAGGATCAACTCGCGCGTCGTGCGTGCGGGGGCATTGTCCGAGGACTCGTCGGCGACCTCGCGGAGGTCCTCGTGGGGGGGCGACACCATCGTCAGCGTAGCGACTGTTGCGCCCTACCTACCGGTAGGTAGAGCCGCTCTTCTGGGCGGATGCGAACCGTGGTGCTGGCCATCCTCATCGGTGTCACGCTTTCGCTGGTCGCCAACCTGGCGACCACCGTGTACCTGCATCGTGCGCTCGCCCACCGCGCCCTGATGCTGCGACCACCCGCCGAGCACGTGTTCCGGTTCGTCATCTGGGTGACGACGGGGATCCGCCCGTGCCAGTGGGTCGCCGTGCACCGCAAGCACCACCTTATAATCTGGCGGGTTCGGCTGCCGTGAACGCGATCGGCCACCACTTCGGCCGCCGCCCCTACGACAACAACGCCGGCAACCTGCAGTGGCTGGCGTTCGTGACCGCCGGCGAGGGCTTGCACAACAACCACCATGCCAAGCCGACGGCGGCGAAGCTCTCCCACCGTGGTACGAGATCGACCCCGGGTGGTGGTTGATCAAGATCCTGACGTGGATGCGGCTCGCGCGCCTCCGGGTGATGACCGGCGCCGCCCGCCGCAGCGCCCAAATGTCGTCCGCTAGAGCGCCTGCTCCAGCAGGTTCCAGTTGATCAGGTTGTCGAGGAACGCGTCGACATAGTTCGGACGTGCGTTGCGGTAGTCGATGTAGTAGGCGTGCTCCCACACGTCGCACGTGAGCACGGCGTTCGAGCCGTGCTTCAGGGGGAGGTCGGCGTTGCCGGTCGCCGAGATCGCCAGCTTGCCGTTGTCGTACGTCAGCCAGGCCCAGCCTGAGCCGAACTGACCGGTGGCGGCCGCCTTGAAGTCCTCGCGGAACTTGTCGTAGCTGCCGAAGTGCTCGTTGACCGCGTCGCCGGCGGCACCGCTCGGCGCACCCCCGCCGCCGGGAGCCATCGAGTTCCAGTACAGCGTGTGGTTCCACACCTGGGCGGCCTGGTTGAACAGCTTGCCCTCGGCCTTGCCGATGATGTCCTCGAGACTGGCGTCCTCGTCAGGAGTGCCGCCGACGAGCTGGTTGAGCGTGTCGACGTACGCCTTGTGGTGCTTGCCGTAGTGGTAGTCGAACGTTTCGGCAGACAAGTACGGCTCGAGGGCATTGGTCGCGTACGGGAGCTCGGGCAACGTGAACGCCATGGCGGTTCCTTTCGACGGTCGATCTTTGCGTCTTCTGGCATAGCAGCATTTCGCAACTCATCGCTAACTCCCACTGCGTTCCCCGGCCACGCAGGCCGCGCTTGGACGCTCCTCGGCTGGCGCCTCGTCGCTCGCAACTTGTCGCTACCTTGGACTGATGCACATCGTGTCGGCGCTGTTCGTCGAGAACTTCGAGATGCGCCAAGCACCGGGGCCGTCGACGCGGATCGATCTGACGGGGGCGATGTTCTCGATGGCGGCTCCGTCGCCGGTCCCGCTGACGATCGCACCGCACCTCGTCGCCCTCATCTACTGCCGCGCGGACGAACCCGGTCAAGGCGTGTTCGAGGTCGTCTTCCGCCGCACCGACGATCCCGGCGCGCCGGCGAGCGACGACGATCAAGTGGCCCGCAACGTCAGCCCGTTCACGGTCGAACCGGGCAAGTTCACCTACCGGCTCGTCCGCGGCGAGCTGGAGTTCGCCGACTACGGGCAGGTCTTCGCCCACTGCCGGATCGACCAAGGGCCGTGGCTCGTGGTGCCGTTCACGCTGTTGCCCCCTGCCGACTGAGCCTCGAGCTGACTCGCCATCAGCCCGGTTCACGGCGTCAGGACTGCCGATGGCCGCGTCGTACGCCGCTCAGCGCCGATGGAACGGCAGCGAAGCACGGCTCCACGGCGGCGGAGGGGCAGGGACCGTGGCAAGCGTCGACGTCACCGCGCCGAAGCGGTCGTTGCCCGACTGCCAGTCGACGTAGGCGGCGTCGATCTCCTGATGGTCGCGGGCCACGAAGTTCCACCACATCACGGGAGGTGCCTCGAAAGGCGCTCCGCCGATGAGCAGCGCACGCGCCCGGTCGTCGGCGATGATCACGAGCTCGTCGCGCCCACTCCCGAGATAGGCGAGGTGGTCCGTCTCGACGACGTGCTCACCGAGGGTGACGACGCCATCGATCAACACGATGGCGTGCTCGTGTTCGGGCTGCACGGGGACGACACTGCGGCCCGGGCGGAGGACGAGCTCGACGCCGATCAGGTCGGTGTCCCGGCGCGCAGGTGACTCGGTGCCGGCGAGTCCGCCGATCATGACGGTTGCCGTGGCCGCCGCCAGCTCGACCTGAGGGAGCTCGTCGTGGTGTTCGAACGCCGCTGGGCCATTGCGTGTCAGGTCCGGCTGGGCGACCCACAGCTGCGTCCCGTGCAGGCGGCCGCGGAAGCTCGACGGAGTCTCCTCGGCATGGGCGACGCCGCGGCCGGCCGACATCACGTTGAGTTCGCCGGGTCTGATCACCTGCTCGGAGCCGAGGCTGTCACGGTGCACGACCTCACCGGAGATCAGCCAGGTCACGGTCTGCAAACCGATGTGCGGGTGCGGTCCGACCTGCAACCCGAGATCGCCGTTGCCGACGAGCTCCTCGAGAGCGTGATCGAGGAAGCACCATGGCCCGACGGTGCGCCGCCGGCGCGTCGGAAGGGCGCGGCGAACGGTTGTCGTTCCCACCTGGGCTAGCCGGCTCGGCGTCAGTTCGACCGCTGGCCCGGTCGGTGGCGTCGGCGCCGCCTCGACGGTGGCGAGATCCTCGGCGCGGACTGGACCGCTCATCGCTCAATCTTGCCCTCCAAGGTGCAGTCGGGTCATCGTTTGCCGCCACCGGGAATAGGGTCAGGTGTGATGCCTGCGACACTCCCCACCGACCTCGAGACGGACGCCATCAAGTTGATTCGTGGCCTGGCCATGGACGCGCCACTGCACGCCAAGAGCGGCCACCAGGGCACGGCGATGGCCCTCGCTCCCCTTGGCCACGTGCTCTACAGCCGTGTGATGCGCCACCACCCCACCGATCCGGAGTGGCCGGACCGCGACCGCTTCGTGCTCTCCAACGGTCACGCCTCGATCCTCCAGTACTCGCTGCTGTACCTCTCCGGCTACGGGCTCGAGCTCGACGACCTCAGGGCCTTTCGCTCGTTCGGGTCGCGCACGCCGGGGCACCCCGAGGCCGGCCACACTCCCGGCATCGAGGCGACGACCGGACCGCTCGGCCAGGGGTTCGCCAACGCCGTCGGCATGGCGATCGCCGAGCGATTCCTGCGCGCCCGCTTCGGCACCGGTCTGGTCGATCACCACACCTGGGCGATCGCCGGCGACGGCTGTCTGATGGAGGGCATCAGCCACGAGGCCGCGTCGCTCGCCGGCCATCTCGGGTTGGGTCGCCTCAACGTCGTGTTCGATGACAACCGGATCACGATCGACGGCCCCACCCAGTTGGCCACCACCGACGACGTCGGCCAGCGCTTCGAGGCCTACGGCTGGCACGTCGAGTACCTCGGCGAGATCGCCGACGACTGCGACGCCCTGGAGGAGGCACTGCTCGCCGCCAAAGCGGTCGAGGACCGCCCGAGCCTGCTCATCCTGCGCTCCCACGTCGGCTCCCCCTCGCCGAAGTGGACCGACCACCACGAGGCCCACGGCAACCCCTTCACGGCCGAGGACGTCACGGCGACGAAGGCCGTGCTGGGCATCCCGGACGAGCCGTTCTGGTTGCCCCCGGACGTCGTCGAGTCCTACCGGGAGACCGCGGCAGAACGGTGTGCCGCCGACTACGAGCGGTGGCAAAAGTCGCTCGACGCGATCGACGCCGAAGAGCGCGCCGCGTGGGATGCGGCTTGGCACGGGACCGGCGTCGCAGGTTGGGACGCCGCCCTGCCGTCGTTCGAGCAGGGCGAGAAGGTGGCTACCCGCCAGGCGATCGGCAAGGTCCTCGCAGCGTGCGTCGACTCGTTCCCCGGACTGGTGTCAGGCGCCGCCGACCTCACCGGCAATACCGGCACGAAGCTCCCCGACGCCGAGCAACAGACCGCCGAGACACCGGGTGGGCGGCAGACCTACTACGGCGTCCGCGAGCACGCGATGGGGTCGACGATGGTCGGGATGGCCCGCCACGGCGGCATCCTGCCGGTGGGCGGGACGTTCTTCGTCTTCCTCGATTACATGCGCCCGCCGGTCCGCCTGGCCGCGCTGTCCCGAGCCAAGGTCGTGTTCGTGTTCACCCACGACTCCGTGGGGGTCGGCGAGGATGGACCGACCCATCAGCCCGTCGAACACGTCGCCACGCTTGCGGGCGATCCCCGGGCTGCAGGTGATCCGCCCAGCGGATGCCAACGAGACCGTGGAGGCGTGGAAGGCCGCCGTCGGCCACGACGGGCCGACGGCCCTCGTACTGTCCCGCCAGGGCATTCCCGTGTGCACCGACGGCGCGGCAGTCGGCCGCGGCGCCGGCATCGTTCGTGACACCGACGGACCGCCCCAGCTCGTCATCGTCGCCACCGGCAGCGAGGTGGCGGTCGCCATCGAGGCGGCCGAGCAACTTGGCGCCGATGGCCCCGCCACAAGGGTCGTCAGCCTGCCGTCGTGGGACCGCCTGGCGATGCAGGCTGCCGCCTTCCGCGACGAACTGTTCCCGGCAGGCGTTCCGGTGCTGTCCGTCGAGGCGGCCACGACGTTCGGTTGGGAGCGATTCGCCGACGACTCGATCGGCATCGATCGCTTCGGCGCCAGCGCTCCCGGTGACGTGGTCCTCGACGAGCTAGGCATCAACGTCGACCACGTCGTGCGCCGAGCCCGGGCGCTCGTTGTGAGCCAGTCGTAGCATGGAGGCATGAACCGACTGATCCGCCTGTACGAGGAGTTCGACCAGAGCCCGTGGCTCGACAACCTGCGGCGCGGCTACCTCACGTCGGGACAGCTCGTCGAGCTTCGAGACCAGGGAATCCGCGGCTTGACGTCCAACCCGACGATCTTCCAAAAGGCCATCGAGGGCGCCGCGGACTACGACGAGCAGTTCCGCACGCTGGCCCTCGACGAGCACTCCACCGTCGCCGACTACTGGACGATGGTCCTCCAGGACATCGCCGGCGCCGCCGAGGTTCTGGAACCGGTCTACGAGGAGTCGGGCGGCGCCGACGGTTTCGTCAGCGTGGAGGTCGCCCCCGACCTCGCCCACGACGAGGCGGGAACGGAGCAAGCGGCACGGGAGCTTCACGAGCGCATCGCCCGGCGCAACGTGATGGTCAAGATCCCGGCGACCGCCGGAGGTGTCGGCCCGATCCGCACGATGATCTCCGAGGGACGCAACACCAACGTCACGCTGATCTTCAGCCTCGACCGCTACGCCGAGGTGATCGGCGCCTACCTCGACGGGCTCGAGGCGTTCGCTACCCAGGAAGGCACCGAGCTGGGAACCGTCTCCAGCGTCGCCAGCTTCTTCATCTCCCGCGTCGACACCGAGGTCGATCGGCGCCTCGAGCAGATCGGCACCCCCGAGGCACTAGCGCTGCGCGGCAAGGCGGCCGTCGCCCAGGGCAAGCTCGCCTACAGGCTGTTCGAGGAGTCGTTCAGCGGGGAGCGCTGGGAGGCGCTGGCGGCCCGCGGCGCCAAGGTCCAGCGCCCGTTGTGGGCGAGCACGTCGACGAAGAACGACGCCTACCCCGACACGATGTACGTCGACCAGTTGATCGGCCCGTTCACCGTCAACACGATGCCCGACGCCACGATCGAGGCGTTCAACGACCACGGCACGCTCGCTCGCACGGTGGACCACGGCGTCGACGAGGCCGAGGCGACGTGGCAGGCGCTCTCCGACGTCGGCATCGATCTGGACGACGTCGCCGCCCAGCTCGAACGCGAAGGCGTGGCCAGCTTCGAGAAGAGCTTCTCGAGCCTGATCGACGCCCTCGACGCCAAGGTCGCCGAACTCCGCGCCGACCAATAACCAGCGCCGTTCTGGGCGGCCTCCGGTCCATTTGCCGTTCCGGGCGGCCTCCGGTCCGCTTTCTGGCGCTTTGGCCGCCCAGATCGGACACGGGGACCGGTCGGGCAAACGCCCGACCTGTACGTCATGCGCACCGACGGCACCGACCTCAGCCAGCTCACCACCACGTCGCTCTGGGAGAGCGCGCCCGACTGGTCACCCGTCGAGTGAGCACTGCTGTAGATATCCGGCGCGCCCTCGCGGCGATCGGCGCGAGAGTGTCGGCCATGCGCCTGGCGTCGTTCAACGTCGAGAACCTGTTCGCTCGCGCCAAGGTGCTGAACACCACGACGTGGGAGGAAGGGCGACCCCAGCTCGCCGCCTTCGAGCGGTTCAACCGCACGGCCCAACGTCGCTTCTACCGGCAGTCCGACAAGCGCCAGATGCTTGGCGACCTCGAGACGCTGAAGGTCATCACCCGGGCGAGTAGCGACGGTCGACTGATCCGCCAGCCGAACCAGGCGGCACAGTTGGCGATCCTGCGGGAGAACCGCGGCGATTTCATGGTCGAGCGGAGGGCGACGGGCATCGAGATCGTCGCAGCCGGCAGGGCCGATTGGATCGGATGGCTCGAGCTGGTCGTCGAGCCGGTCGACGAGGTGGCGATCCGCATGACGGCAAAGGTGATCAAGGATCTCGCCGCAGGGGTGCTCGCCGTCATCGAAGCCGAGCACCGGCCGTCGCTCGTGCGCTTCAACGAGTCGATGCTCGCCAACCGCTACCGCCACGTGATGCTCGTCGATGGCAACGACCTCCGGGGCATCGACGTCGGCTTGTTGACGACTGCCAGCCGGCCGATCGTCGAGATCGAGAGCCACGTCGATGACCGCGACACGCGCAACCCGAACGTGATGCGGCGCGACAACCGCCTGTTCTCGCGCGACGCACCGGTGTTCAGCGTCCGTTGCGGAGCCGAAGAGCTGTTCGTGATCGTGAACCACCTCAAGTCGCAGTCGCGCACTGGCGACGAGCCGCCCGACGATCTGCGGACGCGACAGTCGACGCGCCTGGCGGCGATCTACCGGCGCCTGCGCCGCGACGGGGCGACGTTCATCGCGATGGTCGGCGACTTCAATCGCGGTCCCGACACCGGCGGTGGGCATCCCTCGTTGGAGGCCCTGTTCCGCCCGGCCCTCGGCCTCGTCGACGCCTTCGGCCTGCCGCAGTTCGACGTCGGTCCGCGGCCAGGAACGTGGCAGTCGTGTGGGCTCCGCGATCGCCTCGACTACATCTTCCTGTCACCGGAGCTGGCCGCCAGGGTCACCCGCGGCGGTGTGTTCCGGCGCGGTCTGTGGGGAAGGCCGACGAACCAGAACGCGCCCGAGGATTGGGAGATCTACCCGGAGATCACCGAGTCGGTACACGCCGCCTCCGATCACGCTGCCGTCTGGGTCGATCTCGACTTCCCGTAGGGTCGGGGTGGTCGCTACTCGGCGGTGAGGTCGATGACGGCGTAGCCGCTGGCGCCATTCGGGGCGACGTCGGCGATCTCGGCGGTCTGCACCGAGCCCAGTCCGTCAGTGGCCCGCGCTTCGATGGTGTGCTCGCCGGTGTCGACGTCGATCGACGTCGACCACTTGCGCCAGGTGTCCGGCGACGGGACCCCGCCGAGGTCAGCGCGCACCCACTCGCCACCGTCGACTCGCACCTCGACGGCCGAGATGCCGCGGTGCACGGCATATGCGGTTCCGGCGACCTGTACCGCGCCACGCTCGGCACCGACGCATCGTGCTCGGGCACCTCGATGCGCGTCATCGTCTTCATCGGCGCCTCCTGCGACCACCCTCGTGGAACCCAGTAGGCGGTGGCCGCATCCCAAGTTGTGAACTCCATGTCGACGAGCCACTTCGTCGCCGACACGTAGCCGTACTCGCCGGGCACGACCATCCGCACCGGGTAGCCGTGCTCGGCAGGCAACGGCTCGCCGTTCATGGCGACGGCGAGCATCGCGTTGCGCCCATCGGTGAGCGAGGACACTGGAGTGCCGCACGTCCAGCCATCCGCCGAGGTGCTGAGCAGCTGAGTCGACGCCGGGTCGACGCCGACCTCGGCGAGCAGCTCGGCGAGGCGCACGCCCTGCCAAAGGGCATTGCCGACGTAGGGCCCGCCGACAGGGTTGGACACGCACGCCAAGGTGACGTACGCCTCGATCTGATCGCGGGCCAACAGGTCGTCGAACGTCAACTCCAACTCACGGTCGACCATCCCGTGGATCCGAAGACGCCAGCCATCCGTGGAGATCTGCGGAACGACCAGTGCCGTGTCGATCCGGTAGAAGTCGGCGTTGGGTGTCACGAACGCCGACAGTCCCTCGACGTCGAGATCGGCGTTCGGCGGAAGCACGGCGGCCGGGCGTTGTTCGGCGACCGACGGCAGGGCGATGGCGGCACGCTCCTCCCCGACGTCGTAGCGACGTTGCAACATCCGCCCGACGCCGCCTGTGACGACAGCGAGCGACGCCACACCGACGCTGCGCAGCAGGAAGACGCGACGATCGGCGACACCCGATCCCGGGATGATGGCGGGCGCCGGTTCGATCGGGAGAACTCGTCGGTCACCCCGACCGTGGCAACCGCATGCGATGGCGGCGCGGCGACGTCCACCGCGACGGTTGTCGGTGGTGCCAGCCACCAGAGCACCCCGCCGGACACGAGCGTGCCGACGACGATCGGGACAACCTCGGCGACGGTCGGGTCGGGCCGGGTCAGCACGGCGGCCACCCCGACGAGCCCGACCACCGCCGTGCCGATCAGAGCGCTCGTGCGCCGGCCTGTCACGGCGAGAGTCCCGATCACGATCCCCGCGATGAACAGGATGGCGAGTGTCGTCACGACGAGGACGACCTTGTCGGACGTGCCGAACGTCTCGACCGCCCAGTTCTTGAGCGGCAGGGGGACGAGATCGATGACCTTGTTGCCGACGGCAACGACAGGTGAGACCGCTCCTTCGATCGCCCCGACGAGGAGCTCTCCGACCGCCAGCCCGGCTCCCGTCGCCACGACGCCGATCATGGGGCCAGCGACCCGACGCGACCACACGCTACGGCCAGCGCCGGGACCCTCGGCCTCGTACGATCGGTCCGGCATGAGCACAGGTCTACCGGATTCGATCTCCGCAATGGTGGCGGCGGCGCTCGAGTCGGTCGACACCGCCACCGACGGGCGGCTGGCGCGGGAGATGCTGGAATCGGCGATCGGGCTGATCGGGGACCGACCCGAGACGCTCGACCTGAAGATCGCCGCCGCCGCCCTCGCCGAGATGCGTGAGGCCTTCTCGGTGTTCGCCCCGTATCGCGACGTGCCGAAGGTGACGGTGTTCGGCTCGGCGCGCACGGCCACCAACGATCCGCTCTATTCGCAAGCGACCGACATCGCCCGGCTGCTCGCCGAGCGCGGCTGGATGGTCGTCACCGGCGCCGGCCCGGGCATCATGCAGGCGGCGATGGAGGGTGCCGGGCAGGGCGCGCTCGATCGGCGTGTCGATCCGCCTACCGTTCGAGCAAGGTGCCAACCCGGTGATCGCCGGCGACGAGAAGTACGTCAGCATGAAGTACTTCTTCACCCGCAAGTTGATTCTCGTGAAGGAGTCGCGGGCATTCGTGTGCCTGCCCGGCGGATTCGGCACGCTCGACGAGACGTTCGAGCTGCTGACACTGACACAGACCGGCAAGGGCCTGCCGGTGCCCATCATCTTCCTGGACACCGAAGGCGACTCGTTCTGGGGATCGGTCGACGAGCTGATCCGCACCCAGCTCGTCACCCGCAACCTCGTGTCGGCGCCGGACACCCACCTCTACTTCGTCACCGACTCGAGCGAGGAGGCGTGCCGCGAGATCGAGCGGTTCTATGCCAACTACGACTCGATCCGCTACGTCGGCAACCAGGCGGTCATCCGCCTGCGGTCGGCGCCCACCGACGCGGAGCTCGCTGCGCTCAACGACACGTTCGGCCAGCTCGTCTCGTCGGGGCGCATCGAGCGCACCGGACCGCTCCCCGTCGAGGTCCGCCACGCCGACCGTCTGGAGATGGCGCGCATCCGCTTCCAGTTCGCCAAGCACAAGTACGGCGACCTGCGGGCGATGATCGACGTACTCAACAGCTTCGCTCCCACCAGCTCTGGGTAGGCGTGTACGCCGGTATCGGGCTTACACGCTTACGCAGACGGGTCTTCGTCGAGCTTTTCCAGGAGGGTGGCGGCCTTCTCGACGCGCACGGCGCGCTTGGGTCAGCGTCTTGTCCTCGACCGGGCGCAGCGTCTCGCCGTCGGCGACGGCCCGGTTGAGCACGTCGAAGGCGGCGTCATCGAGCTCGCCGGCGATCTCGCGCAACCGTCCGGCGATGTCGCCATACGCATTCACTTGGGCACGCCGATCGCCTCGGCGACGAGGTCCATCGGGTGTCGCGTGTCGACCCCTGCCGCGCCGAGGTGCATCGCACAGCCTGGGTTCGCCGAGGCGACGATCGACGCCCCGCTGCGTTGCCGCGCCCGCTCGATCGACGCCAGCTTGCGCTCGCGGATCGCCGCCGCCAGCTCGGGCTGCAACGCCGAATAGGCCCCGCCGGCGCCGCAGCACAGACCCTCGTCGTCGAGCTCGACGACGTCGACGTACGGCGCCAGGACCCGACGAACTGCGCCCTCGGCCCGCTGTACGTGGCGCAGGTGACATGGATCCTGGACGATCACGGCTCGACGGGGCTGCGTCGCGACCGGCAGGGCGTCGCCGTGCGCGGCGAGCCACTCGTGGACGTCGCGCACCCTGGCGGCGAAGGCTTCGGCATCCGGCGTGCCGACGAGGTGCCCGTAGTCCTTCATCGCCGCGCCGCATCCAGCGGAGTTGACGAGCACGGGCTCGTCCCCGGGCATGGCCGCGATCACGCGAGCGGCGAGCGCCCTGGCGTCGTCGAGCAGCCCGGCGTGGGCATGCAAGCGCGCCGCAGCACGGGGCACCCGACGGAGACCACGCCACGTCCGCACCCGTCGCTGTCAGCACGGCGTCCGTCGACCGATGCGTGGCGCGCGACCAGGCGTCCATCACGCAGCCCGTGAACAGCCACACCGTGCCGTTCGCCGTGCCCCCACGCGGCCCCCGGCGCACCGACAGTCTGGGCAGGCCGAAACGCCGGGGCACGAGGCGGAGGCGCTGAGCGAGGGCCAGCACCGTCGAGCCGGCGAGCAGCAACCGATGATGGGTCAGCAGCTTCAAGGCGAGCCGTTGGGGCCGCGTCGTGACACGCTGCGACGTCGCCAGGGCATGCTTGGTGCCCTCGATCAACCTGCCGAACGGCACGCCACTCGGGCACGCCGGCTCACACCCGCGGCACTGCACGCACGTCTCCATGAACCGCACGAAGTCGTCGTCGATCGCGGCGTCGCGCCACTGCACCGAGCGCATCGCGTCGATCCGCCCGCGTGGCGAGAGCCCCTCCTCGCCGGTCGCCCGATACGTCGGACAGTGCGGCAAGCACAGCCCGCAGCTCACGCACTGCGCCAACTCGGCGTCGTCGAGTCGCAGCGGCGACGAGGTGCTCACGACCGACTGCGACATCGCGCCCCACCGTATCGATCGCCTCACCGTATGATCGACCGTCACCGACGTAGTCTCGCAACCGTGGCCGAGTTGTCCGAGATCGCCGAGCTCGTCAGCCGCGTGCGCGCTGGCGCGGCCGCCGGTCTGCTGGCGAGCGAGGAGGCCCGAGTCACTCAGCTGCGCCAGCTCAAGCGGCTGCTCGAGGAAAATGACGCGCCGGATCAGCGACGCCCTCGCCGCCGACCTCGGCAAGTCCCCAGTCGAGTCCTACGCCACCGAGACGTCGTTCGTCGTCGGCGAGGTCGAGCACGCCATCGAGCATCTCGGCCAGTGGATGCAGCCGACTCGGGTACGGGTCCCGCTCACCCTGCGTCCCGGCAACGCCCGCGTCGTACGCCAACCGCTCGGCGTCGTGCTCATCGTCGCCCCATGGAACTACCCCGTGCACCTGACCTTCGCCCCGCTCGTCGGCGCCCTCAGTGCGGGGAACACGGCGATCCTCAAGCCGTCGGAGGCGGCACCGGCGACCTCGACGCTGATCGCCGAGCTGGTGCCCAAGTATCTCGACGGACGTTTGGTGCAAGTCGTCGAAGGCGGCGCCGAGCAGACGACCGCGCTGCTTGCCGAGCGGTTCGACCACATCCTCTACACGGGCGGTGGCGAAGTCGCCCGCATCGTCATGCGGGCGGCGGCCGAGCACCTGACTCCGGTGACGCTCGAGCTCGGCGGCAAGAGTCCGGCGATCGTCGCCGCCGACGCAGACATCGACGTCGCCGCCCGGCGGATCGTCTGGGGCCGCTTCACGAACGCCGGCCAGACGTGTGTCGCACCCGACTACGTGCTCGTCGTCCGGTCGGTCGAGGACCGGCTGCTCGGTGCCGTGCTGCGCGCCGTCCACGACTTCTACGGCGAGAACCCGAAGACCTCGCCGGACTTCGGGCGGATCGTCAACGACCGGCACTTCGACCGGCTCACCGGCCTGCTCGACGCCGGCGGCTACGAGGCTGTGGTCACCGGCGGTGGAAGTGACCGGGCGACCCGCTACGTCGCGCCGACCGTGCTCGCCGGGGTCGACCCTGGCGCCGCAGTGATGTCCGAGGAGATCTTCGGACCGATCTTGCCGGTGCTCGCCGTCGACAGCCTCGACGAGGCGGTGACGTTCATCAGCGCCAGACCGCACCCGTTGGCGCTGTACGTGTTCACCGAGGACACCCCGACCGCAGAGCGGGTCATCGAGCGCACGCGGTCAGGTGGCGTGGCCGTCAACCACACGATGATCCACCTCGGCGTCCCTGACCTGCCCTTCGGTGGCGTTGGCGCCAGCGGGATCGGCGCCTACCACGGTGAAGCCGGCTTCGATCGCCTCTCCCACCGCCGGGCGGTGCTGGTCAAGGCGACGAAGCCCGATCCCAGCGTCATCTACCCGCCGTACAAACGATGGAAGGAAGCGATCCTGCGGCGCGTGTTGTAGGTGAGCGCGATAGCATCGAACGCATGTTCCAGGGATCGCTGTTCGGCGACACCCAGACCGGTGTCGATGAGACCTTCGCCCGGCTCGGCCGCCGGGCGCTCGACGAGCGTTGTTGGATCGACTTCGCTCCCGACTGGCTGGCCGGCGCCGACGACACGTTCAGCGCCCTCGAGGAAGCGCTCGACTGGGAGCAACGCACCGTCACGATGTACGAGCGGCGCCTCCCGGAGCCCCGGCTGACGTCATGGTGGAGCGTCGCGTCGGGAACGGGCGAACCTCTACCGGTGCTGGCCGAAGCCCGCCGGGCGCTCAGCGACAACTACGGCGTGCGCTTCGACACGATCGGGTTCAATTGGTATCGCGACGGCAACGACTCGGTGGCGTGGCACGGCGATCTCCGCGGTCCCCGACTCCCCGAGTCGAACATCGCCATCGTCAGCCTGGGCGCCCGTCGCCCGTTCCGCCTGCGGCCGCGCGACGGCGGGCGCTCGATCTCCTACGAGCTCGGTGCAGGCGACTTGCTCGTGATGGGCGGGGCCTGCCAGCACCGTTGGCAGCATTGCGTCCCGAAACAGCGCGGCGCCGGGGCACGCATCTCGATCACGTTCCGCCACAGCGGCATCTCTTGATTGGAGTGTTTGCTGCATTGGAGTGTCACGTGCCGACACGCCCCTCAGCAAACGCTCCAATGGTCAGGGCCGAGCGAGCACATCGACCCCGGGGTTGAGACGGCCAGTCGGATCGAAATTGTGCTTGATCCGCCGGTTCAGCTCGACGACGGCGGCGCTTGCCTCCACCGCAGGTTGCGGGTCGGCGTGGTGCACGACGCCGACCCCCACCTCGGCGACGAACGTGCCACGCATGGCGGGTACGTCAGACGGCGAGATCGACCATCGTCCGCCGGTCGGCAGGTCCGGCGGCCCGTCGGCTTCTCCAAGTGCACACGCCGCGGCGCTCGACGCCACGTCATCGGGATGTCCCTCGAGGAGGACCCACGTCGTGGTGCCGTCCCAGAGCACCGACGTCGGTCGGTACAGGCGGCGAAACGTCTCGATCGGGTCAGCCGTCGTCACGAACCACTGCTCGAAGCGAGCCCGTGGGCGCGTCCGCAGGATGACCTCGCCGAGGAACCCGAGCGTGCCGTAGGACCCGACGAGCAATCGGCACAGATCGAATCCACTGACGTTCTTCACCGTCGGGCCGCCCGCCTTGACCACCTCACCGGCCGCCGACACGTAGCGGGCTTGCAGCAAGATGTCGCGGATCGGTCCGTACCCGAGCCTGCGCAGCCCGCTGCGGCCCACCGCCAGCGCCCCGCCGACGGTTCCCGATGGAGGGATCGCCACACACTGCCCGACGGCGGCGAGCGCCTCGTCGAGGTCGGCGACGAGCGTCCCCGCCCCGCAGCACACCGTCATCTCGTCGCCGCGGAGCCAGTCGATTCCCGTCGGCGGCCGCACGACCCGCACGCCGGCGACCGGTCCCCCGCGAGTCGCGGCGCCGGTGATCGTGACCTCGCCGCTCGCGCCGACCTCATCGGCGAACCCGCTGAGGTCCACGCTGCTTCAGACCCAGGCGCCGGCGGGGATCGACTGCACGTCGGCGCACCGTGCCGGGCTCGGGAGCACCTTGCCCGGGTTGGCGCGCTCGTCGGGGTCGAACGCCCGACGCAAGGCCGATTGGGCGTCGAGGTCGACCGCACTGAACATCAACGGCATCAGGTCGCGCTTTTCGAGGCCGATGCCGTGCTCGCCGCTGAGCACCCCGCCGGCGGCCACGGACGCCGAGACGATGGCGTCGCCGGCGGCGAGGACGCGTTCCATCACCCCGGGCTCGCGCTCGTCGAACAGCAACAGCGGGTGCAGGTTCCCGTCACCGGCATGAAACACGTTGAGCACCTCGAGCTCGAAGCGGGCGGCGATGTCGTACACCTGGGCGAGGACGCCGGGCAGCTCGCGGCGCGGCACGACGGTGTCGTGCAGGTAGTAGTTCGGCTTGATCCTGGCGATCGCCCCGAACGCTGACTTGCGCCCCTTCCACAGCAGAGCCCGCTCCGCCTCGTCGGCCGCGATGCGCACGCCGCCGACCCCGCGGCGCTCGGCGATCGCCACGATCGCCTCCGTCGCCCCATCGACGGCAGCGGGTAGGCCGACGACTTCGATGAGCAACGCGGTGGCCGCGTCGACGGGCAGGCCGGCATGGATGTAGGCCTCGACGGCCTGCAGGCAGAGGCGGTCCATCATCTCCATCGCCGCTGGGACGATGCCGGCGGCGATGATGTCGCTCACGGTGGAGGCCCCGGACTCGACGTCGTCGAAATCGAGGAGCATCGTGCGGACGACCGGCGGGTTCTGGGTCAGCCGCACACAGATCGCCGTGGCGATGCCGCACATCCCCTCGCTGCCGACGAACGCCCCGCGCAGGTCGTACCCAGCGGGCTCGGGGTCCTCGCCGCCCAGCACGGTCACCGCCCCATCGGGTAGCACGACCTCGAGGGCCACGATGTGGCTGGCCGTGACCCCTTCAGCAAGGCAATGCGGGCCACCCGAGTTGTTCGCCACGTTGCCGCCGATCGTGCACGTCTGCTGGCTGCTCGGGTCGGGGGCAAAGTGCAGGTCGTGAACCGCGACGGCGCGGCTGAGGTCGAGGTTGAGCACCCCCGGCTCGACCCACGCCCGCCGGGCGGTCGGATCGACGGAGCGAATGCGGTTCATCTTCGTGAGTGAGATGACCACCGCTCCGTCCGGCGGCACGGCCCCACCCGCCAAGCCGGTTCCGGAGCCGCGGGCGACGAAGGGAAGGCCGGCGGAAGCGGTGATCCGCACGCACGCCGCAACCTCGGCGGTCGTGACCGGGAAGCAGACGACAGCGGCGACCCCGGCCATGTGCCCGGCGTCGCGGCGATACAGCGACAGCTCGGCACCGGCGTCGCGAACCCGTGCGGCACCAAGCGCTGTGCGGAGCTCCTCGACAACGGTGGCCGTGGCGGTCATCGGCGGGTCGAGCGATCGGGACGGCGCATGAGGATCACGCGGCCCGGTTCGACGATCTCGCCGTCGACGAGCACCTCGTCACCGTCGGCGAGATGGTCGCGCAGGCGGACCAATCTCCCGTCGCGTTCCGCCCTCAGCTCGTCCTCGCGCCGCCGAGCGGCAGTGACTCCCTCGTGAACGGCCCCGGTGACCCGTCGACCGCCGCGCCGCAGCGCTGTCGTCGCCGAATGGGCGACGTTCGAGGGACGCATCCGGTTGGCGGCTGAGATGACTTTGCGCTTGGCATATCCGGCACTGGCGGCCCCGGTGGCGACCCCGCCGACGAACCACACGACTCGCCGAATCACGACTCACTCCGCAATCGCCGGACGGCTCGGCTCGTGCCCGTGGCGATGCCGGCGGCCTTGATCATCGGCGCCGACAGGGCAGCCCGACCCACTCGGTTGCCGCGCCCGACGACCGAGCTGATCGCCTCGGCCGAGCCGAGGAGGTGATCGAAACGATCGAGGTCGGCACGGGCGGTCGCCACGGCCTCGGCGGCCGATGCCGTTGACTCCCGCAGTTCGCCGATGACCTGGGAGCTCTCGGTGCGCAGGGAGACGACCTCGTCGCGCAGGAGGGCGACGGTGTCGCGGACGCGTACCAGCGTGACGACGAGAGCGGCAAAGGCCAGGACGCACAGCACGGCACCGACGATGAGGGCAAACTCTCCGGCGCTCACGTCACCGAGGGTAGTCCTCATCGTCGGCTGCGTGACGCTCGCTGTCGGCGGGGTGGTACCACGTGCGACCGACCAGTTCGTCAGGGAGATAGTGCTGGTCGATGGCGCCACCGTTGTGGTCATGCGGATACTGGTAGCCGACGCCGTGGCCGATTTCGACAGCGCCGCGGTAGTGGGCGTCGCGGAGGTGAGCGGGGACTTCGCCGAGGGCTCCGGCGGCGACGTCGGCCCGAGCATTCCA
This sequence comes from Ilumatobacteraceae bacterium, assembly GCA_963772825.1. Taxonomy (GTDB): domain Bacteria; phylum Actinomycetota; class Acidimicrobiia; order Acidimicrobiales; family Ilumatobacteraceae; genus Desertimonas. Next base: position 67,953 of record CAVYYX010000013.1, read on the forward strand.
GACGGCGAGCGCGCTGGCATTGCTCTTGGCCGCGGTGGCGAGGTGGATGACGGCCTGGGACAGGTTCAGTTGGGCCTCCGGCAGGCCGACGAACTCCAGGGCGTGGGCGGCGGCGACCGCCACGACGAGCGCCTGCGGGTCGGCCATCCCGACGTCCTCGCTGGCGAAGATCACCATCCGCCTGGCGATGAAGCGCGGATCCTCGCCCGCTTCGAGCATCCGAGCGAGCCAGTACACGGCGGCGTCGGGGTCCGACCCCCGCATCGACTTGATGAACGCGCTGATCACGTCGTAGTGGTCGTCTCGGCCGTAGCGGACTGCGCTCGTCGACAGCGCCGCCTCGGCGTGGGTGAGGGCGATCGCGTGGGGGTGGGCGAGGGCGGCGGCGACTTCCACCGAGGTGAGGACCTGGCGGCCATCGCCGCCCGCCCGCTCGACGATCAGATCGATCGCCGCGGGTTCCGCCGAGGCCTGCAGCGCGTCGAGGCCGCGTCGGGCGAGGGTGGCGAGGCTGTGCGGGTCGAGCGGCTCGAGTCGGAACAGCGTGGAACGGCTGCGCAGTGGCGGGTTGACCTCGAAGAACGGGTTCTCGGTGGTCGCTCCGATCAGCGTGAGCGTGCCGTCCTCGACGGCCGGGAGCAAGGCATCTTGCTGGGCCTTGTTGAAGCGGTGGATCTCGTCGAGAAACAGGATCGTGCCGCGACCGTGCTCACCGAGTCGGCGGCGGGCCCGTTCGATCACGTCCCGGACGTCCTTGACGCCGGCCGTGACGGCGGAGAGCTGCTCGAACTCTCGAGCCGTCGTGCCGGCGACGGCGAGGGCGAGCGTCGTCTTTCCGGTGCCGGGCGGACCCCACAGGAGGACCGACGACATCGTGTCCGTCTCGACCAGCCGGCGCAGCGGTTTGTCCGGTCCGAGCAGGTGGGGTTGACCGACGACGTCGTCGATCGTCCGCGGGCGGAGCCGGGCCGCGAGCGGCGCCTGACGTCGGAGCCGGTCGGCGGCTGCGTCGTCGAACAGGGTCTGACCGTTGCTGCTCATTCCAGCAGCACGCGCCGGTAGGCCGGCTCCCTGAAGGGAGGGACGTTGTCGATCAACCACTGGCGATCGACCCATCGCCACGCTGTGAACTCCGAACCGTCCGGTCGCGGCACCACGGCCTCGTCCACGACGCGGAACGTGAACCAACGCTGCACCTGTCCGATTCCCTTGCGGCCGGCGCGGACATCGGGCGGCCACTCATACGGCACCCAGTCCGGGTGCTCGCCGACCAAGGTCACGTCGTCGGGTCCGAGACCGGTCTCCTCGTTGACCTCCCGCCACACGGCGTCGAGCGCTTCCTCACCTGGCTCGATCCCGCCTTGGGGAAGCTGCCAGCTGCCGGGTACGTCAGCCCGTTCGAACGCCAGGATGTCGTCGTCGGACCGAGTGATGACGGCGACGACGCCGGCGCGGAAGTGTCGGCTGGGCATCGCGCGGACCTAGCGACCCAGGGCGCGGAGGCGGTTGCGCACGTCGGCGAACTCGGCGTCCTGGGCGGCGACACGGACGAACCAGCGTGCCGCCTCCAACGGGTCGCCTGCTCGGTCGTGAAGGTCGCCGAGCACGTACCACTCACGGAGGTGATGAGGCCGCACCCGACGCGGCCGGGCAGCGACCTTGGCCATCGTTCGCAGCGCCCCTGGGAGGTCGCCCTGGTCGGCCTGCGCGCCGGCGGCGACGATGCGCGCCTCGGCGAACACGTCGTGGGCCGGTGAGGCCTCGCGGACGGTCGCCCAGATCCGATCGACGTCTGACCATCGCTTGAGCGCCCGATAGCTGTCGGCGAGGACCGGCAGCAGGTCGACACGCGGGTTCAGGGCCTGCGCCGCCTCGAGCTCTTTGACCGCGTCACGCCACCTCCCAAGTCGGTAGTTCACGAGCCCGGCGACCTCGTGCACGGCGGCGACACCAGGGACCTCGCGCAGCAACGGGGTGATGGCCCGCCGGGCGTCGTCGAGCCGGTCGCGATCGAGGGCGTACTCGGCGTCGGCGAGGCGCAGGGCAAGTTGCTGGCCGCGGCGCTTGTCGCGGGCCTGAGTGATGATGTCGGCGTTGATGCCAGGATCGACGCGTCGGACTTGCTTGCGGCGGCTGCCGACCGCCGCGGCCCGTGCTGCTGCCCCCACGGCCTCGTCGCGCACGTCGGCGGCACCTTCATCGATCCACACGTCGAGGGTCCGTTCGTCGATGCGCTGGCGTTCGGCGTCAGGGTCCCGTGGTGCACGCGGCCCGCGCCGGGCGTCGACTTCGCGAGCACGTTGCTGGGCAGCGGTGAGCTTGCGCGGCGGGCGAGCGTCGGGGCGACGGCCGCGCCCCGCCGATCCGGGGCGCCGCGCCGGGGATCCGCCCGGTCGTCCCCCGCGACGATCTGGGCGACGTTCGGGCATAGCAGTCGATGCTACGAGCGCCGACATGGTCTTCGTGCCGAGGTAACGTCCGCGCCATGGAACGTGCGTTGCCGCCAGATCCCTACCAGTTCCTGCCGGAAGTGCCCTCCTTCGAGGTGTTCAGCGGCGACGTTGCCGACGGTACGACGATGCCGGCGCAGCACGCCAGCGCAGTCTTCGGGGTGGACGGCGGCGAGGACGTTTCACCGCAGCTGACCTGGTCGGGATTCCCGCCAGAGACCAAGAGCTTCGCTGTCACCGTGTACGACCCGGATGCCCCAACCGCCAGCGGCTTCTGGCACTGGGCACTGTTCAACCTGCCCGTGTCGGTGACCGAGCTCGTCTCGGGGGCCGGTGCCAGCGATCGCGGGGAACTGCCCGACGGTGCGGTGCAGTTGCGGAACGACGCCGGCATCGCCGGCTACGTCGGCGCCGGGCCGCCCCCCGGGCACGGTGCGCACCGCTACTTCATCGTCGTCCACGCCGTCGACGTCGAGACGCTCGACGTGTCCGCCGACGCCACTCCCGCCGTACTCGGCTTCAACCTCTTCGGGCACACCCTCGCCCGAGCCACGATCACCCCGACCTTCGAACGCTGAGCTCGGACGCGAAAGAGCGCCCCCGGCGGACCGAGGGCGCTCTTCCAGCGAAATCCGGCGGCGTCCTACTCTCCCAGGGGGTCTACCCCCAAGTACCATCGGCGCTGACAGGCTTAACTTCCGTGTTCGGGATGGGAACGGGTGTGACCCTGTCGCTATGGCCACCGAAATCAGTTGTCAAAGAGGTGGCCGTAGCCGACCTCGAGGACTCCAGAGCAAGCACGAGCGTAGTTATATCCAAGCCCTCGGCCGATTAGTACCGGTCGGCTAAACACATTGCTGTGCGTACACCTCCGGCCTATCAACGTGATGGTCTCGTCACGGGCCTTACTGCGTTACCGCATGGGAATGCTCATCTTGGAACGGGTTTCCCACTTAGATGCTTTCAGCGGTTATCCCTTCCGTAGGTGGCTAATCTGCCATGCCCTTGGCAGGACAACAGACACACCAGAGCTACGTCCGTCCCGGTCCTCTCGTACTAGGGACAGCCTTCCTCAACATTCCTTCGGCTGCGGAGGATAGAGACCGAACTGTCTCACGACGTTCTGAACCCAGCTCGCGTACCGCTTTAATGGGCGAACAGCCCAACCCTTGGGACCTGCTTCAGCCCCAGGATGCGATGAGCCGACATCGAGGTGCCAAACCTTCCCGTCGATATGGACTCTTGGGGAAGATTAGCCTGTTATCCCCGGGGTACCTTTTATCCGTTGAGCGACCACGCTTCCACAAGCAATGGCCGGGTCACTATGCCCTGCTTTCGCACCTGCTCGACTTGTAGGTCTCGCAGTCAAGCTCCCTTGTGTCATTGCACTCGACGGCTGATTGCCAACCAGCCTGAGGGAACCTTTGGGCGCCTCCGTTACAGTTTAGGAGGCGACCGCCCCAGTCAAACTACCCGCCTGGCGCTGTTCCTGATCCGGATCACGGACCGAAGTTAGAGCTCCAACATACACAGGGTGGTATTTCAACGTTGACTCCACACTGGCTGGCGCCAATGCTTCCAAGTCTCCCACCTATCCTACACAATGCAGGTCAAAACTCAACACCAAGTTATAGTAAAGGTCCACGGGGTCTTTTCGTCCTTCCGCAGCTAACGAGCATCTTTACTCGTACTTCAATTTCGCCGGGTCTATGGTTGAGACAGCGGGGAAGTCGTTACGCCATTCGTGCAGGTCAGAACTTACCTGACAAGGAATTTCGCTACCTTAGGACGGTTATAGTTACCGCCGCCATTCACTGGGGCTTAGGTTCACAGCTTCGCCTTGCGGCTAACCGTTCCCCGTGACCTTCCAGCATTGGGCAGGCGTCACAGCGTATACAGCGCCTTGCGGCTTCGCACGCTGCTGTGTTTTTGGTAAACAGTCGCTACCCCCTGCTCTGTGCCACCCCCGCCAGCTCGAGCCGTAAAGGCTTTCACCAGAAGAGGTCCTCCTTCTTCCGAAGTTACGGAGGCAATTTGCCGAGTTCCTTAACCATAGTTCTCCCGATCGCCTGAGTATTCTCTACCCGCCCACCTGTGTCGGTTTGGGGTACGGGCACCGTGTCAACTCGCTGCAGGGCTTTTCTTGGCAGCATGGAATCAGTGACTTCGGCAAAAGAGCCTCGGTATCACATCTCAGAGTTATGGCCCCAACTCTCATCGGGACCCCCCTACATGCTTACCCGGGGACGACCATCGCCCCGGATCACCTATCCTCCTGCGTCCCCCGTCAGCTACCCGCCAGACGCTCGGTAGGATCGCTTCCCGAAGGAAACAGCCCCCACGTTGCGACTCTTGGGCCTGGCGCGAACACGGTGGTACTGGAATATCAACCAGTTGTGCATCGACTACGCCTCTCGGCCTCGCCTTAGCTCCCGACTCACCCTGGGGGGATTAGCCTTCCCCAGGAACCCTTGGGCTTTCGGCGGAGGGGTTTCTCACCCCTCTCTCGCTACTCATGCCTGCATTCTCACTCGATAGCGCTCCACACCGGTTCACACCGATGCTTCGCTGCACTATCGACGCTCCTCTACCGCTCCTCCTTGCGGAGAAGCCCATAGCTTCGGCTCAGGACTTGAGCCCCGTTACATTGTCCGCGCAAGATCACTCGACCAGTGAGCTATTACGCACTCTTTCAAGGGTGGCTGCTTCTAAGCCAACCTCCTGGCTGTCTCTGCAATCTCACATCGTTTTCCACTTAGTCCTGAATTAGGGGCCTTAGCTGATGATCTGGGCTGTTTCCCTTTCGACCAACGAAGCTCATCCCCCGTGGTCTCACTGCCATGTTCTGGAGCATCGGCATTCGGAGTTTGGCTGGGGTTGGTAAGCTTGTAGGCCCCCGTACCCATCCAGTGCTCTACCTCCGATGCTGAACACATGACGCTGCACCTAGATGCATTTCGAGGAGAACCAGCTATCGCCAAGTTTGATTAGCCTTTCACCCCTATCCACAGCTCATCCCCGCCATTTTCAACTGACGTGGGTTCGGTCCTCCACGGAGTCTTACCTCCGCTTCAACCTGGCCATGGATAGATCACTTGGCTTCGGGTCTACAGCATGCGACTGGACGCCCTATTAAGACTCGCTTTCGCTTCGGCTGCCCCACTTCGGGTTAACCTTGCCACACACCATAACTCGCAGGCTCATTCTTCAAAAGGCACGCCATCGTGGCCACCCGAAGGTGACGACACTCTGACTGTTTGTAAACCAACGGTTTCAGGTACTATTTCACTCCCCTCCCGGGGTACTTTTCACCTTTCCCTCACGGTACTGGTTCACTATCGGTCGCCAAGGAATACTTAGACTTACGGGGTGGTCCCCGCAGATTCACGCCAGTTTTCACGGTCCCGGCGCTACTTGGGATGTCGAAGCGGAGGCTGCGTACGTTTCGGATACGGGGCTGTTACCCACTCTGGCCAGACTTTCCTGATCTGTTCTCCTACGTAGCAACTTGGTAACTCCGTGGTACCTCTGGTGCGGTACCTCCTCGATCCCACTACCCCCGAACAGCAACGCCACCAGGCTTGGCACTGTTCAGGTTTGGTCTCTTCCCTTTTCGCTCGCCGCTACTCAGGGAATCGCGGTTGCTTTCCTTTCCTCAGGGTACTGAGATGTTTCAATTCCCCTGGTTCCCTCCTCCGGTCCTATGTGTTCAGACCGGGGTGACACTCCATGACGAGTGCCGGGTTTCCCCATTCGGACATCTGCGGATCAATGCCTAGTAGACGGCTACCCGCAGCTTTTCGCAGTCACTCACGTCCTTCATCGGTTCTTGGCGCCAAGGCATCCACCGTTGGCTCTTAGTAGCTTGGAAATACAAATACTTCAAATTCTCGGAAAGAATAAGATGCTCGTGCTTGCTCTGCAGTTCTCAAGGAGCGACGGCCGGCGCTTGCGGAACCCGGACGGGGCTCGACGCAGAGGCGCATCGCAAGGGATTCGACTCCCTCAAAACGGAAGAGAAGACTGTGGTCGCCGTGAGCTCTCGGTCGAGGGAGGAAAACCTCTACCTCTGCCGATCGCCGGCGACGACCCACCAGTGCACCAACTGGGATGTCCAAACGCCGGGCGATCTCATGATCGCCAACGACGTGGAATGGACTCCTTAGAAAGGAGGTGATCCAGCCGCACCTTCCGGTACGGCTACCTTGTTACGACTTCACCCCAATCACCGACCCCACCTTCGACGGCTCCCTCCCAAAAGGGTTGGGCCACCGGCTTCGGGTGTTGCCGACTTTCGTGGTGTGACGGGCGGTGTGTACAAGGCCCGGGAACGTATTCACCCCGGCGTGCTGATCCGGGATTACTAGCAACTCCGGCTTCATGGAGTCGAGTTGCAGACTCCAATCCGAACTGAGACCGGCTTTATGGGATTCGCTCACCCTCGCGGGATCGCAGCCCTCTGTACCGGCCATTGTAGCGTGTTTGCAGCCCTGGGCATAAGGGGCATGATGACTTGACGTCGTCCCCACCTTCCTCCGAGTTGACCCCGGCAGTCTCCTACGAGTCCCCGGCATTACCCGCTGGCAACATAGGACAAGGGTTGCGCTCGTTGCGGGACTTAACCCAACATCTCACGACACGAGCTGACGACAGCCATGCACCACCTGTGTAGAGCCCTTACGGACACCCTATCTCTAGAGCTTTTCCCTACATGTCAAACCCAGGTAAGGTTCTTCGCGTAACATCGAATTAAGCAACACGCTCCGCTGCTTGTGCGGGCCCCCGTCAATTCCTTTGAGTTTTAGCCTTGCGGCCGTACTCCCCAGGCGGGGCACTTAATGCGTTAGCGACGGCGCGGATCTCGTTGGTTGAGACCCACACCTAGTGCCCAACGTTTACGGCGTGGACTACCAGGGTATCTAATCCTGTTTGCTACCCACGCTTTCGCTTCTCAGCGTCAGTTATGGCCCAGAGCGGCGCCTTCGCCACTGGTGTTCCTCCTGATATCTGCGCATTTCACCGCTACACCAGGAATTCCCCGCTCCCCTACCACACTCTAGTCACAGCAGTATCGGGTGGCGTCTCTGAGTTGAGCCCAGAGGTTTCACACCCGACTTACCGAACCGCCTACAAGCTCTTTACGCCCAATAAATCCGGACAACGCTTGGTGCCTACGTGTCACCGCGGCTGCTGGCACGTAGTTGGCCGCACCTTCTTCTACAGGTACCGTCATTTTCTTCCCTGCTGAAAGCGGTTTACAACCCTAGGGCCTTCTTCCCGCACGCGGCGTTGCTGCATCAGGCTTGCGCCCATTGTGCAAGATTCCCCACTGCTGCCTCCCGTAGGAGTCTGGGCCGTGTCTCAGTCCCAGTGTGGCTGATCATCCTCTCAGACCAGCTACCCGTCGAAGCCTTGGTGAGCCGTTACCTCGCCAACAAGCTGATAGGCCACGAGACCCTCCCAATCCGATAAATCTTTCGTTGGATCGCCATGCGGTGATCCAGCGGTATCCGGTATTAGCAAGTGTTTCCACTTGTTATTCCAGAGACTGGGATAGGTTTCTCATGTGTTACGCACCCGTTCGCCACTAGGTCGTCCTCATTCTTGCGAATGATTGGACCCCGTTCGACTTGCATGTGTTAAGCACGCCGCCAGCGTTCGTCCTGAGCCAGGATCAAACTCTCCGTCTAGAAGAGACTCGGACCTCGATACTTAAACCGCTCGAGATCCGACTCCTGTTTGAGCCGGTGGGACCGGCTCGATTGTGTTTGTGACCGGTTGGGTAACCGGCCACAGAATTGACAGACAGCGTCGCCTCCGGTCCGCAGGTTCACCGAAGTTCACCCGAGGATCGACGACTCGCTGCCCGCACTGGCGTTTCGTCTTCTCTTCCGTTTTCAAGGAGCCGAAGCTCGGCACTCGCCGAGTCGCACGAAGCGTTGGCGTCGGTGCCTGTGGTCCCCGTGAGCAGGATGTACCTGCCCCAGGAGCGGAGTTAGACGCTATCGACCGGAGTCACCCGCGTCAACCTCCGGCGGGAGAAATCTCCACCATGTGATACGTGTGCTTGCCCTTGCGCAACAACAGATAGCGCTCGTCAAGCAGAGACACCTCGGAGAGGTCGTCGGCGACGGTCAGTTGCCGACCGTTTGCCCTGGTCGAGCGCTGTTCGAGGAGCCGGCGTGCGTCGCTCCGCGAGGAGGCCAGTCCGGTCGTCACGAGCAGGTCAACCGGGTCACCGAGATTGTCGCTCGACAGCGTGGTGGTCGGCACTTCCTGGCGCACGACGTCGAGCGCCGATGCCGATGCCGTCGTCGGATCGCCACCGAAGAGGATCTCAGCGGCCGCGTCGGCAGCATCGGCCGCGTCAGGACCGTGAACCAGCTCGGTGAGCTCGCGCGCCAGGTGCCGTTGGGCGACGCGGCGCTCCGGCGCCGACTCGTGGTCGACGACGATCGCCTCGATCTCGGCGACCGGCCGCATGCTGAAGCGCAACAGGCGCTCGGCGATGTCGGCGTCGTCGGTCTGCACCCAGTACTGGCGAAACTGGTAGGGACTGGTTCGCTGCGCCGAGAGCCACACCGCAGGGCCGGTCGACTTGCCGAACTTCTGCCCGTCGCTGCGTAGCAGCAGCGGCCACGTCACTCCGTGGGCGGTGCCTCCGGAGGTCTTGCGGATCAGGTCGATCCCGGCGGTGATGTTGCCCCACTGGTCGGAGCCGCCCATCTGCAAGTCGACGCCGTACTCGTCGTGAAGATGTCGGAAATCGTTGGCCTGCAACAACATGTAGCTGAACTCGGTGAACGAGATCCCGTGCTCGCCGTCGAGGCGCGACCGGACGGACTCCTTGGCCATCATCTGGTTGACGGTCATGTGCTTGCCGACATCGCGAAGGAAATCGAGCAGGGAGACGTCGGCGGTCCACGTCGCATTGTCGACGAGGGTCGCTGAAAGGTCGCCGGCATCGAAATCGAGCAACCGTTCGAGCTGCGGGGTGATCCCGGCGAGGTTCCGTTCGAGTGTCTCGCGATCGAGCAGGTTGCGCTCCTCGGACCGGCCGCCGGGGTCGCCGACCACACCGGTCGCCCCCCCTGCCAGCGGAAACGGCCGGTGTCCGGCCAGTTGGAAGCGGCGCAGGCCGAGTTGGCCCATGAGATGCCCGACGTGCAACGAGTCAGCGGTTGGGTCGAAGCCGACATACACGCCGATCGGTCCGGAATTCAGGCGTGCCCCGAGGGCCGACAGATCGGTGCTGTCGTGGATCAGGCCACGGGCTTGGAGATCGGCGAGCAGGTCCATGCGAGCCGAACCGTACAGCGGCCGCGTCGCCGAGCATCCACTACGTTGCGGCGGTGTCCACGGTCGATCGCCGCGCCGTCGCCGCCTGCCAGCAGCTGTTCGCCGACTTCGCCAAGACGAGCGACGCCCCGCTCTACGCAGACCTCGCCGCAGGAATCGCCGAGGACCCGCAGCTCGCCGGCCTCCTCCTCGGCGCGCCACCGTCGCAACGTCTCCCGGTCCTGCTGTTCGCCTCGGTGCACTGGCTGCTGCTCGGCGACCCGGCAGCACCGCTGGCTCGCTTCTACCCCAATCTGCCGCTTCCGCCCGAGGTACCGGGAGCCGGCAGGACGGCGGCGATCGACGCCTTCCGGGCGTTCTGCGTCGAGCGGTCCGGCGAGCTCACCGAATTGCTGTCGACACGCCACACGCAGACCAATGAGATCGGGCGCAGCGCCCTGCTCCTCCCGTCACTCGCCACCGTCGGTCGCGAGGTTGGCGACATCGTCCACGTCGACGTCGGAGCGAGCGCTGGACTGAACCTGCTGATCCCCCACTACGACTTCGTCTACGACCCCGGTGGTGCGCTGGCGTCCGGTTCCGCCGTGACGATCACGTGCGCGACGCGCGGCCACGTTCCGGTTCCGGCCACGGTTCCGTCGATCGTTGCCGCCATCGGCATCGACAGCAATCCGCTCGACGTCGGTGACCCGGCGCAGGCCAGGTGGTTGGAAGCCTGCGTGTGGCCGGATCAGGTCGAGCGCTTCGAACGTCTCCAGGCGGCGATCGAGATCGCCAACGAGGTCGGGGTCGACGTTCGCCGAGCCGACGCCGTCGAGTCCGTGGCCGATCTCGTGCAGGAGGCCGCCGCGTCGGGTCACCCGGTCGTGACGACGAGTTGGGCGATGAACTACCTGCTTGACGGCGAGCGCCAGCGGTTCGTTGCCGCCCTCGATCGCGCTGGCCTCGAGAGGGACCTCAGCTGGGTGATCGTCGAAAGCCCGGCGCTGTGTCCTGACCTGCCGGGGATGCCGCCGGCGCGGTCCGGCCCCAAGCAGCCGACTGCGGTGGTCGAGGTGCGCTGGCGGGGCGGACACCGTGAGGCGCGGTACGTCGCCGACGCCCACCCACACGGTCGCTGGCTGCACTGGCGCTGAGCGTCGTCACTCGCTCTCGGCGGCAGCGGTGACGGCGGCGGCGTCGTGATCGGCGCAGATCCGCTGCCAGCACGCGTTCGCGCGCTGCCGGCTCGATGCCGTCGAGGCTGAGTCCAAAGACATCGACGAGCACGGCCTCCCACTCGGCGATGTCGTCGAGCTGACGACTCGCATCCCCGCCTTCGTCGACGCGGTGCAGGACCCGGCCCGTCAGCGAGTCGAGTCCCCCACGGTCGCGTCGTTGGGCCATCACGACCCGCACGAACCCGGACTCGGGAGAGGTCATCAGGTACTGGTGGCGAGCGGAGAATTCCTCTTCGCGGACCGGACCGGCGCGCACGTCGAACCCAAGGAACGAACCCGCCGGATCGTGGTCGAAGCGCCAGCCACCGGGGTTTGCGGCCGACCGGCGGAGTCCGAACCGAAAGGGCTGCTGGAGATAGTCACCGGGAACGAGCGGAAGTGGCTCATAGAGAGCGTCGCCGAGACCTACGTCGACGAGATGCCCGGCAGCCGTCATCGCGAGGTGGTTGCCGTCAGCCCCGGCGGGCGGCGGAGTGCTGCCTGCGCTGGCGTGGCCTTGTACGCCGCCGAGATGACGCCGAACGTCGAATCCGAGCCATTCGAGCAGCACCGAGAACGCTCCGTTGAGGTGGTAGCAGTATCCAGCAGTGCCGCCGGTGATGTAGCCGAGCGAGGAGCGCAGGTCGATGGCGCGTCGTTCGCCGAGGGCGATCCACACCGTGTTGTAGGCGATCCGCTCGACGTGGGCACGGTGCAGGGCGAAGAGCGTGTCGACCGTCGGTGCCGGGACCTCCGACCAGCCGAGCCGGGCGAGATACGAGTCGCGCAGGCCGGCGTCGAGCGGGATGCCGTGCTCCACGCTCAACCACCGAGTGCTGACTTGACGGCGTCGGCGACCGGCGCCGGCGTATGCGTTCCCGGAGCCACGTTGACGTACGTGACGAGCACGTCGAACCGATCACCGCCTGCCACGGAGCCGTCGAAGACGACGTCGAAGCTCGTCCTCCCCCAGCGCCCCACGGAACAGTCGATATCCACCGTTTCGCCGAACCGCAAGGCTCCCTGCCACGTGACGACCGCCTTCTTGACGACCACGTCGAACGGGCCGTCGTTGCCGACGAAAGCCATCGCCCCGGGCATCGCCGCCTCGACCCAGGCGCCGAAGGCGTCGTCGCAGTAGGCGAGGTAGTGAGCGTTGAACACGATGCCTTGCATGTCACATTCGCCGTAGCGGATGCGCAGCGAATGGCGGTACGACATCGCACTGGACTACCACGCAGGGCGCCGGCCCATTGGTCTCGATTCAGCGACGACCGTCAGCTCGGCACGACGAGGGCCTGCCCTTGCGCGTCGAGCAGCGCCCCGAACGCCTCCAGTTGGACGCCGAGGGCGTGCGGCCCGCCGCCGCCGGGCGACGATCGCCGTGCCACGGCGACGCCGGGGGCGACGAGTGACGCGGCCTCCGGCCCCAAGCTCGGCTCGGCGGCGACGAGCTCGCCCAACGGGATCGCTTCGTCGAGATGGCGGCGGACGAGGTTCCCGACGATGGCGTGGGCATCACGGAACGGCGTGCCGCGGGCGACGAGCCACTCGGCGAGATCGGTCGCGGCCATCGTCGGCGCATCGGCGGCGGCGGACATGCGGGCCGTGTCGAACGTCGCCGACTCGATCATCCCGGAGAGCGCATCGAGCGCCAGGGAAACCTGGTTGACCGCGTCGAACAGCGGCTCCTTGTCCTCTTGCAGGTCGCGGTTGTAGGCGAGCGGCAAGCCCTTGAGCGTCGCCAGCAGGCCGGTGAGGTTGCCGATCAGGCGCCCGGCCTTCCCCCGGGCGAGCTCGGCGATGTCCGGGTTCTTCTTCTGCGGCAGCATCGACGACCCGGTGGCGTAGGCGTCGTCGAGGCGGGCGAAGCCGAACTCCTCGCTCGTCCACAGCACGAACTCCTCGCCGATTCGCGACAGGTGGATCCCCAGCAGGGCGAGGTCGAACAGCGCCTCGGCGACGAAGTCGCGATCGCCGACGGCGTCGAGTGAGTTGTCGAATGGCTTGGCAAATCCGAGCTCGGCGGCCGCGATCGCCGGGTCGATCGGCAATGACGTGCCGGCCAAGGCCCCAGCGCCGAGCGGTGACACGTCGAGCCGCACGATGGTCGAGACCAACCGGTCGAAGTCGCGACCGAGGGCCCAACCATGGGCCAGGAGGTGGTGCGCCAAGAGGACGGGCTGGGCCCGCTGCAGGTGGGTGTAGCCCGGCAGGTAGCTCGTCGGGTCCTGCTCGGCGCGGGCGAGCAGGACACGCTGGAGGGCCATCGTGCTGGCGGCAACGGCGGCGAGCTCACGCTTGCACCACAGTCGCAGATCCGTGGCCACCTGGTCGTTGCGGCTGCGGGCGGTGTGCAGCTTGGCGCCGGCGTCACCGGCAAGCTCGGTGACGCGACGTTCGACCGCCGTGTGGATGTCCTCGTCGGACTCGGCGAAGGCAAACGTCTCGTTCGCCATCTCCGTTTCGACCGTGTCGAGGGCGGCGAGCACCGCGTCACCCTCGGCAGCGTCGAGCAGGCTGACGGCGACGAGGCCGCGCACGTGGGCACGCGAGCCGGCGAGGTCGTCCCGCCACAGTTTCCGGTCAACGTTCAGGCTCGAGGTGAACGCCATCAGACTGTCCGCCGGAGGGCGATCGAAGCGACCGTGCCACAACACGCTCATTGCGTTCCCCGGCCACGCAGGCCGCTCATTGCGTTCCCCGGCCGTCGAACCCGGCGAGCTCGCGAGGTCGGCGGCGAGGCGATCGCCGTCGGTTCCCGCCGCCGCGACGCACATCATCGTGTCGTCTCCGGCCACCGTGCCGAGCAGCCCCGGGATCGCGCTGCGATCGAGGGCCGAGGCGACGACGTGGGCGCAGCCCGGAGGCGTGCGCACGACGACGATGTTGCCGGAGACGGCGACCTCGGCGACCCACTCACCGAGCACCCGACGGAGCTGATCGGAGGGGGCGATTCGCTCCGTCTCGATCGCCGGCAGGGCGTACACGGTCTGGCCACCCGCGGCGCGCACCTTGATGACGCCGAGCTCGTCGAGATCGCGGGACACGGTCGCCTGCGTCGTCCGCACCCCCTCGTGACCGAGCAGCTCGAGGAGTCGGGGCTGATTGCCGACGGGATGCTGACCGATCAGCCTGACGATCGCCTGCTGCCGGCGCTGTTTCACGCTCACGGCCGAGTCCCGACGAGGAAGGCGAGCGCGGCACGCGCCGCATCGAGACGGTTGTGACCCTGGCGGAACACACGGCTACGCGGCCCGTCGATCACGCTGGCGGCAACCTCGAGCCCGCGGTAGGCGGGCAGGCAGTGCATGAAGATCGCCTCCGGAGCGGCCGCCGCCATCAGCGAGTCGTCGACCGTGAAACCCTCGAACGCCCTGATGCGCTGAGATTTCTCACCGTCCTGCCCCATCGACACCCACGTGTCGGAGTGCACGACGTCGGCGCCACCGACCGCCTCGACGGGTCGGTGATGAAGCGTGACGGCACCGTCGCCGACGAGTTGGAGTCGTTCGAGCTCGACGTCGTCTGGGCCGAAGTCGGCCGGGCAGGCCAGCGCCATCTCGGCGCCGAGCATCGTCGAGATCTCGGTCAACGAACGGGCGACGTTGTTGTAATCGCCGACCCAGGCCACGCGGCGACCCTTCAGCGAGCCGAGCTCGTCCTCCATCGTCAAGGCGTCGGCGATCGCTTGCAGCGGGTGGGCACGGTCGGACAGCAGGTTGACGATCGGAACCGCGGCGACCGCCGTCATGCGCACGAGCACGCCGTGGTCGAAGACCCGTGCGGCGATCACCGCGTGGTAGCCCTCGAGGATCCGCACGACGTCCTCTGCAGGCTCGCGAGTGTCGATGCCCACTTCCTCGCCGCGGGTGTACACCGGGTGACCACCGAGCTGGACGACGGCGATCTCGGTCGAGTGCCGGGTGCGCGTCGATGGCTTCTCGAAGATCATCGCCACGCCGCGGCCGTCGAGCGGCCGGCCGAGGTCTGCCGGGTCGCGGCGGGCGAGGTCGAGCACGGCGACCACCTCGTCAGCGGTCAGGTCGGTCACGTCCAGCAGGTTGCGAGTGGAGGTTGTTGAACTCATCTGAGGACCTCCGCCAGCGTCGACAGCGCTTCGTCGATCTCCGCATCGGCGACCGTGATCGGTGGGGCGAGGCGCAGGGCGGTCGGCGTGACGGCGTTGACGACCAGCCCGTGGTCGAGGAGCTGGCCGGCCGCGTCGGCGGAGGGGCGACCATCGAGTTCGGCCCCGAGAAGCAGTCCCCGGCCGCGCACCGAGGCGATGCCAGGCATGGTCTGCAATCCGGTCGCCAGCCGCTCCCCACGCTTGGCCGCCAGGTCCGGCGCGTCGATCCGGCGCATCTCGGCGATCACCGCGTTGACCGCCGACGTGGCGATCGCCGTGGCGCTGTACGTGCTGCCGTGGTCGCCCGGCTCGAACACCGCGGCGACCTCGTCGCGAGCCCAGCAGGCGCCGATCGGCATGCCGTTGCCGAGCGCTTTGGCCAACGTCACGACGTCTGGCGCCACGCCGTCGTGCTCGAAGCCGAACCACCGGCCGGTGCGGGCCAGGCCGGTCTGGATCTCGTCGACGATCATCAGCGCTCCGGTCTCGTCGCACAGCCGGCGGATCGCCGCGAGATAGCCCGGTGGCGCTGGATGCACGCCACCTTCACCGAGAATCGGCTCGATGAGCACCGCCGCGACCGTTCCGTCGACCGCTGCCGTGATGGCGTCGACATCGCCCCAGGCGACGTGGCGGAAGCCCTCGGGCATCGGTTGGAATGGCTCGTGTTTGGTCGGCTGGCCGGTGGCCGCGAGGGCGGCAAGCGTGCGGCCGTGGAAGCTGCCAAAGGCGCTGACAACCGTATGGCGTCCCCGACCGCCGTGCTTGCGGGCGAGCTTGATCGCGCACTCGATCGACTCGGCTCCGCTGTTGGCGAAGAACACTCGTCCGTGGCTTCCCGTGGCGTCGGCGAGCAGTTCGTCGACGGCCACCGCTGCGGCGATCGCCTGGGGGTTGGCGAAGTAGTTGCTGACGTGCAGCAGTTCGCTGGCCTGCGCCGAGATCGCCGCGGCCACCGCCGGATTGGCGTGACCGAGCGACGTGACCGCGATCCCCGACAGGAAGTCGAGGTAGCGCCGGCCGTCGGCATCGAACAGCTCGGTTCCCCGGCCGCGGACGAACATCCGCTGCGGTGCCGGGAAGACGGGCATGAACGGCGACTCGGCGAGACCGACCGCCGAAAACACGTTAGACACGACTGCCTCCATCGATCACGGTGCCGATGCCCTCGTCGGTGAAGATCTCCAGCAGCAGCACGTGGGGGACCCTTCCGTCGAGGATGTGGGCGCGGCGCACGCCGTGGCGCACAGCGTGGATGCAGCTGGTGACCTTGGGGATCATCCCGCCCGTGATGACGCCGCTGGCAATGAGCTGCTCGAGCTCGTCGGCCGTCGTTTGGTGGATCAGCGTGGCGGCGTCTTCGAGGTCGCTGCGCAATCCCTCGACGTCGGTGAGATAGACGAGCTTCTCGGCGCCGAGCGACTCGGCGATCGCCGCGGCGACGGTGTCGGCGTTGATGTTGTAGGCCTGGCCCGCTTCGTCGGTGCCGATCGTCGCCACCACGGGGATGAACTCGTCGGCGAGCAGCCCCTCGAGGATGCGCGGGTTGACGGCGTCGACGTTGCCGACGAAGCCGAGGTCGCCGTCGCGCTTGGTCGCCCGCAGCAGCCCGGCGTCGCCGCCGCTGACGCCGACGGCGTAGTTGCCGTGGGCGTTGATCGCCGCGACGAGTTGCGGGTTGACCTGCCCGACGAGGACCATCCTGGCGATGTCGACGGTCTCGGCGTCGGTCACGCGCAGCCCGTCGCGGAACTCGGCAGACTTGCCGAGGCGACCCATCAGCGCCGAGATTTGCGGGCCGCCGCCGTGGATGACGACCGGGTGCATGCCGACGAGGCGCATCAGCACGATGTCCTGGGCGAAGACGTCGAGGGCGTCGTGCTCGGACGTCCCGGCGATGGCGTTGCCGCCGTACTTGACGACGACGGTCTTGCCGGCGAACCGGCGGATGTAGGGCAACGCCTCGACGAGGACGTCGGCCCGCTCCCGGGTGCGGGCTTGGTTCGACTCCAACATCTCCGACTTCACGGTGTGAGCCCTACCCTCGGCAAGCCGGCGGTCTCGTCGAGACCGAGGGCGACGTTGGCGGCCTGCACGGCGCCACCGGACGCGCCCTTGGTGAGGTTGTCGAGGGCGCAGAGCACGACGACGGTGTTCGTGCGGGCGTCGAAGCGCGCCGTGACGAAGGCGACGTTCGATCCCTGGGCCGCCTTGGTGGACGGCGACTCGGCGGTGACGACGACGAACGGCTCGTCGCGGTATGCCTTGGTCAGCTCGTCGAGGAGCCGTTCGGTGCTCAGCTCGGCGTCGACCGGACGGGCGTAGCACGTCGCCAGGATTCCCCGGCTCATCGGGGCGAGGTGCGGGGTGAAGAGCACCGATGCCTGCCTGCCAGGGGCGCTCAGGTTCTGCTCGATCTCGGGGGTGTGCCGGTGGTCGAGCAGCCCGTAGGCGGCGAAGTTCTCGTCGACAGCGCAGAACGCCGTGCCGTGGGTCAGCGAGCGACCGGCGCCCGACACGCCGCTGGCGGCGTCGACGATGATCCCAGTGCGGTCGATCAGCCCGGCGTCGAGCAGCGGGGCGAGGGCCAGCGTCGCCGCCGTCACGTAGCACCCCGGCGTCGCGACGAGCCGGGCGCCAGGAAGCTCGGCGCGAGTGCGCTCTGGCAAACCGTAGACAGCGCGTCCGAGCAGCTCAGGCTCATCGTGGGTGAACCCGTACCAGCGCGGATAGGCGCTCGCGTCGCGTAACCGGAACGCCGCCGAGAGGTCGACGACGCAGCCGACGTGGTCGACGAGCTCGGGGACGAGGGCGAGTGCGGCTTGGTGTGGGAGGCCGAGGAAAACGAGATCGAGTCCGGCCGCCCGGATGGCCTCAACGTCGAACGGTTGGAACTCGAGGTGTGGGAACGCTGCCGACAACGATGGGGCGAGTTGCGATGCCATCGTCCCGGCGTTGCTGTCGGCGGTGGCGACGGCGAGCTCGACGTCGGGGTGCGCCGACAACAGGCGCAGCAACTCCACGCCGGTGTATCCCGAGGCGCCGATGACTCCGACCCGAACCATGACGCATGATCATACATCTTGCTGCATGAA
The DNA here is from genome assembly GCA_963772825.1 of Ilumatobacteraceae bacterium. Taxonomy (GTDB): domain Bacteria; phylum Actinomycetota; class Acidimicrobiia; order Acidimicrobiales; family Ilumatobacteraceae; genus Desertimonas. The sequence continues at coordinate 86,128 of CAVYYX010000013.1, forward strand.
CATGCAATCGGTCGCCTCGGTCGCCTCGGTCGGTGAGAGACACCGACGGGCCGCCACGCGTACACTGGCGATGTGCTACCGGGACCGGCTCCGACACGGGGACGTCTCCTCGTGGCGACGCCGATGCTCGACGATCCGAACTTCGACCGCTCCGTCGTCTACATGGTCGAGCACCACGACGAAGGCGCCCTCGGGCTCGTGCTCAACCGGCCGAGCGGCGAAGAGCTCGTCGACCCGCTGGAAGGCTGGGTCACTGCTCAGTCGGCGCCGTCGACCGTTTTCGCCGGCGGGCCGGTAGAGCCAGATGCGCTGATCGCCCTCGCCCGCCTCGAGCACCGCGTGACGGCGGGCTCGACGGACGACGACAGCTATCTCGCGCCGCTCACCGGCGACATCGCCTCCGCCGATCTCGCTGCCGACCCGGCGCTCGTGATCGGCCAGATCAACGCCCTGCGGGTGTTCCGTGGCTACGCGGGGTGGGAGCCCGGCCAGCTCGAGGCGGAGATCGAGTCCGGATCGTGGATCGTCGTCGACTCGGAGTCGTCCGACGTGTTCACCGACGATCCCGAGGCCCTCTGGCGTCGCGTCCTGCGCCGCCAGCCAGGTCGCCTCGGCTGGCTCGCCGAAGCCCCCGACGACCTCGCCTGGAACTGACCGCCGCCGTTGGAGTGTTTCGTGCTGACGGAGTTTCACGTGCTGCGTTTCCCAGCACGTGACACTCCATCGGCAGCAAACACTCCAATCAGGAGCGGAGGGTGGCGCCGAGCTTGGTGGCGGCGGCGGTGACCTGGGCGACGACGGTGGCCGTGTCGGCGTCGGTGAGCGTGCGGTCGGCGGCCTGCAGCCGCAGGCGATAGGCCAGGCTCCGGGTGCCGTCGGCGACGCCGCTGCCGCGGTAGGTGTCGAACAGCTCGATGCCGACGAGCAGGTTGCCGGCCCCCTGGCGGATCGCCTTCTCCAACTTCTCTGCGGGAATCTCCTCGTCGAGCGTGAACGCCAGGTCGAGATCGCTCGACGGATGCCGGCTCGTCGGCTTCCAGCGGGCGGGCTTGGGCTCGGTGGCCAGGAGCACGGACAGGTCGACCTCGAGGATCGCCACTCGCTGGGTGATCCCGTAGGAGTCGAGCACGCCAGGGGCGATCTCCCCGACGGCGCCGATTGCCGATCGGCCGGCGACCAGCGTCGCCGAACGCGTCGGATGGAGCCCCGCCGGCACGCGCTGCTGGTCGATCCGCGCCCCGGCGTCGAGCGCCGCCGCCAGCTCGCGCCACACGGCGATCGCTGCCGGGGCCTCGGCGCCGGCGAGGACGACGCCGAGCATCTCCCGTTCGTCGGGGAGCTCGCCGGGGCCCGGTGGGTAGACGTGACCGATCTCGTACAGCGCCACGCCCGGGTGGCGGTGGGCCTCGTTGAACGCGACGGCGCGCAACAGACCGGCGCGCAGCGACGGGCGCAGCACGTCCTCGTCGGCAACGAGCGGGTTGGTGATCCGCAGCACCTCGCCTTCCAAACCTGCCCAGCGCAGCTCGTCGACGGACAGGAACGGCGATGGCATCACCTCGGAGATGCCCAACCCCAACAGAACCTGGCGAACCTGCCGGCGGCGCAGCTGGACGGCGCTGAGGTGGCCGTGCAGCGGCGACAGCGGCACACGCTTGGGGACGTTCTCGTAGCCGTAGTGCCGCGCCACCTCCTCGACGACGTCGATCTCCGAAGTCGCATCGGGGCGCCAGCTCGGCAAGTCGACGGTGAGGGCCTCTGGGTCATCGCCGGTCACCGTGAATCCGATCGGGTCGAGCAAGCCGGCCACCTCGGCGCCGGAGAAGTCGACGCCGATGATCCGGTTGACCTGGCTGACCCGCACCCGGGTATGCCGCGATCGGGACGGCAGTGACTCGGCCCTGGCATCGACTGCCCCGGCGTGCACGACGAGGCCGGGACACGTTTCGCCGAGCAGCTCGACGAACCTGGCGATCGCCGTGTCGATCCCGTAGGGGTCGACGCCGCGTTCCCAGCGCGCCGACGCGTCGCTGCGCAATGCGGTGCGGTTCACGCTGGACGCGATCCCGATCGGCTCGAACCACGCGAACTCGAGAGCCACCGTCGACGTCGTCGGGCCGATCTCGGTGTGCTCGCCACCCATGATCCCGGCGAGGCCGATGGGTACGTCGAGGGCGTCGCAGATCAGCAACTCACCCGACGTCAGTGAACGGGTCATCCCATCGAGCGTCGTCAGCTGCTCGCCGTCGGTGGCCGAGCGCACTCGGATCCCTCCCCCACCGAGGGTCGCCAGGTCGTAGGCGTGGTTCGGCTGGTTGAGCTCGAGCATCACGTAGTTGCTGACGTCGACGACGTTGTTGATCGGTCGCTGACCGACGGCCGCCAGCCGGGCGGCCATCCACGGGGCGCTCGGGGCGACGACGATCCCGGACAGCACAGTCAGCGTGAACCGGCCGCAGCGCTCCCCCGCGCCGATCTCGACCGTGGCGTCGGCTGGGCTGCCGACCGGTGGCGACGCGGGCCGCGGCGGGGTGAACGACAAACCCAGCTTGGCGGCCAGATCGCGGGCGACACCGACGTGGCCGAAGGCATCTGGGCGGTTACGGGTGACGTCGACGTCGAACACGACGTCGTCGACGAGGCCGGTGACGTCCCCATAGGGCACCCCGAGGGGCGCGTCGGAAGGCAGCACGAGGATGCCGCTGTGGTCGCTGCCGAGCCCCAGCTCGTGCGCCGAACAGAGCATGCCGTCCGACGGGATGCCGAGGATGCCTCGCGACCCGATCGTGCGACCGTCCGGCATCGCCGTGCCGACGGTTGCCAGGGGGACGACGTCACCAGGTTCGAAGTTCGACGCGCCGCACCACACGTGATGCTCCACGCCGTCGCCCTTGTCGACCCAGACCCGGATCACCTTGGCGGCGTCGGGGTGCCGTTCGACACGCACCACCCGGGCCGTGACCACGCCGGAGACACCGCCGACGTGGTGGACGTCGCTGACCTCGATGCCCAGGCCGTTGAGCGTGTCGGCAATCAGTTGGTCGTCGTCAGGGAACGGCGCGTAGTCCCGCAGCCAATTCAGGGAGAGCTTCATGATCAGAACTGCTCCGCGAAGCGGATGTCTCCGGTGAACATCTCCCGGAGGTCGTCGATGGCGTGGCGCTCCTTGGCCATCCGGTCGATGCCGAACCCGAAGGCGAATCCACTCCATTCCTCGGGGTCGATACCGCCAGCGCGCAACACGTTGGGGTGGACCATGCCGCATCCACCGAGCTCCAGCCAGCGGCCGTCTGGCCGGCGGATGTCGAACTCCCCGGATGGCTCGGTGAACTGGAAGTAGCTCGGTCGCAGGCGGCTGGTGAACCCCTCACCGAAGTACGCCTTGGTGAACGCCTCGATCGTCCCCGCCAAGTGGCCGAGGTTGATGTCACGGTCGATGACGAGGCCCTCGATCTGGTGGAACACCGGCATGTGCGTCGCGTCGGGCGTATCCCGTCGGAACACCCGGCCAGGGGCGACGAGGTACAACGGTGGGGGGCTCGCCAGCATCGCCCGGATCTGCATCGGCGACGTGTGCGTCCGCAGCACCGTCGTTCCGGGCGGAGCACCGCCGTGATCGACGAACATCGTGTCGAACTCGGTGCGCGCCGGATGGCTCGCGGGCATGTTCAGCGCCTCGAAGTTGTACCAGTCGGTCTCCACCTCGGGGCCCTCGGCGACGGTGAATCCGAGGCCGACGAAGACGTCCTCGAGCCGCTCCCAGGCCTGGGTCACCGGATGGCTGTGGCCGCGGCGTGGCGCCTCGAGGTATTCGGTGAGGTCGAGTCGTTCGCCGGCGATGCGGGTGTCCAGCGCTGCCGCGGCGAGTGCTCGGCGGCGTTCGCCGAGCGCTTCGGTGACCGCCTCGGTGGCGGCGTTGAGCGCCCGCCCCGCGGCCTTGCGCTCGTCGAGGTCGGACACGCCGCCGAGTGAGCTCTTCAGCACGGCCAGTGGGCCACGCTTGCCGAGCAGGTCCTGGTCGAGGCGGGCGATGTCGTCGAGCGTGGCGGCCGCGGCGATCTGTTCGAGCGCCGCCGACCGGGCGGCGTGAATGTCGTCGATCACGAGTCTCTCTTTCGCGGGGTTGATGAGGGGGTCAACAGGGTTCCCCGGATGAGCTCGAAGCGCGGCGCGTGTGCAGTGGTCGTCACCGTCCCCGGGATCACCCGGGGCGGGGAAATCGCCTGCTGGCGCGCCATCTCACGGCTGCCGACGATATCAGCAGGCCCGATTGTCGGGCGCACTCGGTTGCTCCAGCACGATCGTCTGGTAGTCAGCCGACGATCGTTGCTCGAGCTGCAGCCAGTGCGCGAAGTCCTCGCCGACGGCCGCCGGGATCGAGACGATCCCGGATCGCCGCCAGCCGTCGAGATGGCGGGCGAGCCCCGTCGCCGGCGAGTCAGGACTCGCCAGCACCGCGTCCAGCTCGCCGACCGGACCGGCGGCGACGTCGGCGTGGGCCAGGCCGTCGACGTCGATGGCGCCGTCGCGCAGCAAGTCTCCGAAGCGCTCCTGCAAGGTGACGTACTCGGCCAGTTCCTCGTCGCTGATGCCGACGACCTCGGCAACGATCACCGACCCGGGCGCCAGCTCGGGATCGGCTCCGGCGATGAGCAGCGAGGCGCTGATAGCGGCCAGCCTCGACGCACCGCGACTCGCCGAAGCGGTCGAGGTTGCGGCTCTCGGGCACGAAGCCGAACTCGATCCCGGCGCGCTGCAAGCTCGGCGAGCATGACGTACGGATGGTCGTTGCCGAAGAAGGCCCGCGACGAGTCGACTTCGACGTCGGTCCGGGACGACACCGGCGGCGATCGCCGCGGCGAGCTGGGCGCGCAGTGGCCGGCCGACGCGCTGCGCCTCGACCTCGTCGGCGGCGACCGACGCAACCGGATAGCGGGGCCACACGGCGACGGCCATCGTCACCAAGGCGAGCCCGGCGAGGACGGCCCGGCGTTGCGCCGATGACCCGATACGGAGCGACTGGACGACGATCGGCAACGAGCAAGCTCCGGCGACGACGGCGATCGACACGAATCCGGCGAGCGACCACGCCCAGTAGTAGTTCTGCGGCACGAGACCGAACGACGAGATCGGGATCCTCGTCGCGGCGACCAGGCCGGCGACGATGGCGATGACGCCGGCGAGACCCGCACGCCTTGGCGGCCGGCGACCGCGGCACGCCAGCCGAGCACGGCGACGCCGCCGGCGACGAGCAACCACACGACGACAGCGAGGACGGCCCCGGGCAGGCTGATCCCGTCGGCGGGAAGCAGGAACGTGCGCATCGACGGCCGGCAACCAGAACGGCGGCACGAGGGCGGCGCCGGCGAGCACCTGGACTCCCACCTCGATGCCGGCACCCGGGCGCTCGCGGGCAGGGCCGAGCACGTCTCCGAGATTGCCGGTGCCGGCAAACTGGTCGATCAACGGCTGCAGCCAACACAACGCCCCGAGCACGAGTGACCAGGTCGCGATGCGCTTCCAGGCAGCCCGCGACGCCCACGTCGCCAGCACGAATCCGACGAGCCCGGCGAGCAGCACGATCCCGGCTGGGTAGCCGTACGTGAAGTGGGTCTGGAGGACGAGGCTGGCGAGCACCACGGCGATCGGGACGGCGATGCCCACGCCCGCCCACATCGCCGCGCTCAACCACAGCAAGGCGTACAACGGCAGCACGAGAGCGTTCTGCTGCCGCGCATCGATCAGCCAAGACAGGCCGAGCGACGCCACAAGCAGCGTCGTGGCCGCCATCACGAACACGACGACGGCCGGCCGGAACAGCCGTCGGGCGGCCAGCCATACCATCGCGACACTCGCCGCGTTGATCAACGCCGAGCCGATCGCCGTCCCGAGATCCGGTGACAACTTCGTGAACGGGGCGAGCACGTCGAGTTGCAACGGGCCGAGGTTGTTCACAGGAACGCCGACGACCGCCGAGCCCGAGGACCACGCTCCGACGAGCGGATGATGAGCGGTCAGCACGTCGGCGGAGCGCACCGTGAAGTAGGCCGCGTCGCCGACCGGGAACCAGTCCTTGACGGCGGCCCTGACGATGGCGACGACGAACGGCGCCAGCGCCGCGGCAAGCGCCAGCCACTCGAGCGGCACCGCCGGGCGCGCTCGGTCGTTCGGCGCCTCGGTCACTGCTCCGTCGGTGAGCCGCCGGCTCGGCGATGGCGCAGCGCCTCGAAACACAGCACCGTCGTCGCCATCGCCACGTTGAGGCTCTCGGCCCGCCCACGGTGCTCGATGCGGACCCACTCGTCGACCTGCGACTCCTCAGTCAGCCCAGCGGCCTCGTTGCCGGCGACGATGGCGATCCGCCCGCTCCAGTCGGCGGTGACATGCGCGGTGCCCCGATGTGATGACGACCCGATCAACCGGAGCCCGGCCGCCGCGACGTCGGCAAGCGTGCTCGCCACGACCGGAACGTTGAACAGTGCGCCCGCCGACGCTCGAAGCACCTTCGGGTTGGTCTCGTCGACGGTGCCGGGCGTGACGACGACAACGTCGGCGCCGGCGGCCTCCGCCGAGCGGATGATCGTGCCGAGATTGCCCGGCTCGCTGACGCGGTCCGCGACAACGGCGAAGTCGGCAGCCGTCAACACCGCCGGGTCCGGGGCGTTCCTGGCGACCACGGCGAACAACCCGGGGGGTGTCTCGAGGTCGGAGACACGATCGGCGACACCCGGCGCCAGGGCGTAGAGGGCGCTCGACGAGTCGACGGGTTGCTCACCGGGCGCCACGAACTGCGACTCGATGCGCCACCCGGCGCACTGCGCCTCGGAGATCAGCAGGCGTCCTTCGACGACGAAGGCGTTCTCCTCCAGACGCGAACTACGGCGCCCGATCAGGCGCCGCAGTCGTTGAACCTTGGGGTTCGTGAAGCCCAGCTCGGGCTGGTGGCTCAGAGAGCCGCCTTCGCCGTTTCCACGAGGCTGCCGAAGGCGGCCGGGTCGGAGACCGCCAGCTCGGCGAGGATCCGGCGGTCGACGACCACCCCAGCGGTCGTCAGCCCGGCGATGAACCGGCTGTAGGACAGATCGTGCTGGCGACAGCCGGCGTTGATCCGCTGGATCCACAGGCGGCGGAACTCGCCCTTACGGGCCCGACGATCGCGGAACGCGTACTGGCCACTGCGCATGACCTGTTCGTTGGCCGCCCGGAACGACCGGCTCTTGTTGCCGTAGTAGCCCTTGGCCTGCTCGAGAACCTTCTTGTGGCGGTTCCTGGCGGTGACGCCGCGCTTTACGCGTGCCATGTCAGCTCTTCTCCTTTACGTCGTCTGGGTCGGTCAGCGCTCACCCAGGAGACGCTTGATCTTGGGCAGGTCGGCCGAGCTCACGTCGGCATCGGCCTTCACGCGCCGCTTCTGCGGGTTGGTCTTCTCGTAGAACTTGTGCTGGTTCATCTGCTGGGCGCGGCGTAGCCGTCCACTGCCCGTGGTCTTGAACCGCTTGGCGGCGGTTTTCGAGGTCTTCATCTTCGGCATGTCGTGTGCTCCGGGTCGGTGGATGCTCGTCGTGGATGCGGATCAGGCTGGTTGCGTGCTCGCCGGCTTGGGATTCGGGTTGGACCGCTTCGGTGATCGCTGGGGGTTCGCCGTCAGCGGTCTCGTCCTGGCCCTTGGGGATCGGCTTTCGGTCGGGAGCCAGGACCATCGACATGTTGCGCCCCTCGAGGCGGGCCTGCGTCTCGACCTTGACGTGCTCGCCAACGATGTCCAGCACGTCGTCGAGGATCTTCGAGCCGAGCTCCGGGTGAGCCATCTCCCGGCCCCGGAACTGCATCGTCACCTTGACCTTGTGGCCTTCGTTGAGGAACTGGTCGATCTTGCGCACCTTCGTGTCGAAGTCGCCACGCCCGATCTTCGGCTTGAACTTGACCTCCTTGATGGAGACGTTCGCCGATTTCCTGCGAGATTCCTTGGCCTTCTGGGCTTCCTCGTAGCGGAACTTCCCGTAGTCCATGATCCGGCACACCGGTGGGTTGGCCATCGGCGCCACCTCGACGAGGTCGAGGTCTTGCTCTTTGGCCAGGCGAAGCGCGTCGGGAACTGTCTTGATCCCGAGTTGGTCGCCGTCCGGGCCGATGAGGCGGACCTCACGGGCACGGATGCGGTCGTTGATCCGGTGCTCTGCGCGTTGTGGCGCGGCTATGGCTGTTCACCCCTGTGCAATGGCTGATCGCTCCTTGTGGTCGGTTGCTACTTCGTGTCAGCTCGACGCGAAACCCGCGGAGCTGATCTGAGCACACCGCCCAGCCGAGCCGTAGGACCCGGGCGCACGCACGTCGTGGTGGCCGGGTGGGGGTCGCCCCCACTTCGCTTCGATATGGCCCCGTTAGGGTAGCCCAGGTGCCGGAGGATTCCACGTCCGACGAGACCACGGGGCCCGAACCCGCATCAGATGCGAGCGAACGAGCGCCAGCGAGCGAGCGGCCAGCCGCGGCCTCCGTGGCCGGGGAACGGAATGAGGTCGACGACGCACAGACCGTGCTCGGCGACGCCGAAGCGGCCATCGAGGACGCTCGCCGCCGTCTCGCCGAGGTGCCCGCCGAGGTCGTCGTCACCAATCACGTGATGGGGCTCTACGAGCTGGCGGCGATCCACCTGTCGGCGACGCCACCGAACCTGCCGGGTGCCTCGTTGGCGATCGACGCCGTCGGCAGCCTCGTCGAGGGGCTCGGTGACCGTCTCGGGTCCGACGCCCCGACGCTGCGCGACGCTTTGGCGAACATCCGCATGGCCTTCGTCAGCGTGAAATCGGCGGCGGCGGTGGGCGACAGTGCGGACGGCGCTGCGGAGGACGATGCCGTCGAAGCGTCGGCTGAAGCCGGCGACTCCGAGACCGCAGAGTGACTCGACCGTGACGATCACGTGGATCGACGGCGCCCCCGTGGTGCACATGCTCGGCATCGCTTGTAGCGGGATCACGATGCTCCCCGGCATCGGCTGAAGACTTCTCGTGCCGTCAGCCGGCGAAGCGCCCGACGGGAGCGGCAACCACCCGCCCGTCGCGGACCACCACACCTTCAGCGCGCAGTAGCGCCGCTTGGCGGCTCGCCTTGGCGGTGACGATCCGCCCGTCGGCGCGGACCACGCGCCACCACGGCAGATCGACGTCGGTGCTCGAAAGCAGGGCGCCGACGGCCCGCGCTGCCCCTGGACGACCGGCGTCGTGGGCGACGTCGCCGTAACTGACGACCTCTCCCCGCGCAAGCGACGCGATGACGGCCGTGATCTCGTCGTCGAGACGGGTCACGTGGGCGGCGTCGGGCGGATCCGGCGCGCCTCGACCTGACCGAGTTTGGGCAGGACGTCGTACTCGACGTCGGTACCAACATCGATCTTCCGTGTTCCATCGGCGATCTCGACGCAATGAAACTGGAGTGCTGTGCCGTCGCTGCCGGTGACAACGCCCAGGCCGCTCGCCTCGTCGAACGCGGAGACGTGACCCCGCGTCACGGCACGATCTTGGAGATCGGGATCTCCAGCAGGTCCGTGGCTCCGGCGTCTCGCAGGGCGGGGATCAGCAGGTTGATCGTGCGCTTGTCGACGACACTTTCGATGGCGAAGCCTGCTCCGCCGGCGAGCTCGGAGACGGTGGGCGACTTCGCCGAGGGAAGCACGGCGAGCACGGCCCCGTACCGGTCGGCGGAGACGTTGAGCTTGACGAGCACCTTGGTCCGCGCATCGAGAGCACCATTGAGCAGCGTCATCAGCTGACCCATCGCGTGGCGCTTGTCGAGGTCGGCATGCGCCTGCGGATTGGCGATCACCTCGGTGTAGCTGACGAGCACCGTGTCGACGATCCGCAGGCCGGCGGCCCGCAACGCCCGGCCCGTCTCGGTGATCTCGACCACACAGTCGGCGATGTCGGGGACCTTCGCCTCGCTCGCTCCGTAGCTCAGCCGGACGTCTGCATCGATGCCGAGGCCGGCGAAGTAGCGCCGGGTCAGCTCCGGGTACTCGGTGGACACCCGGACGCCGGCTGGCAACTCCTTGACGGAGGTGATCGGCGAATCGTCGGCAACGGCGACGACGAGCTTGATCGGCTCCGAGGTCGCCTTCGAGTAGCGCAGCTCGCCGAGCGTGACGACGTCGCTGGCGGTCTCCTCGACCCAGTCGCGACCGGTGATCCCGACGTCGAACAGTCCCTCGGCGACGTACACGGGGATCTCTTGCGGGCGCAGGATGCGCACCTCGTCGATCCGCGGGTCGTCGATCGAGGCGCGGTAGGCGACCGACGACGACCGCACGACCCCGAGGTCGGCAGCTTCGAACAGCTCCAGCGTGGCCCGCTCCAACGACCCCTTGGGCAACACGATCCGCAGCATCACAACGACGCTAACGCCCCCAGACGCGGCTCCCCGTTCTCGTTCTGGGCGGCCTTCGGTCCACTTGACGATCTGGGCGGCTTGCGGTCCGGAATCCGGCCGCTCGGCCGCCCAGTTCGCCGTCGAGCCGCGCCGCTCGTCGTCATCGATGGTCGACCGGCTGGTCGTGGAGCAGCCGCAGGGCGTGAGGGAGCACTTCGAGGATCGCCCCGAGTTGTTCGACGCAGCCGTTCGGCGACCCCGGGGTGTTGCAGATGATCGTCGCACCGCGAATTCCTGCGACGCCGCGGGACAGCCGGCCGTGCGGGCTGACGAGTCGCATCGCCTCCGCCAGCCCGGGCGCTTCGCGATCGATGACGGCGCGGGTGCCCTCGGGAGTCTGGTCACGGGGCGCGAAGCCGGTGCCTCCGGTGGTGACGATCAGCCCGGCGAAGCCCTCGCTCAGCCCCGTCAATGCCGTGGCGACTTCGTTGCTCCCGTCCGCCGTCACCTCGTGGGCAACGACGTCGAACCCGGCCGCCGTCAGCTGCTCGACGAGCGCCGCGCCACTGGTGTCCTCACGCGTGCCGGCGACGACACCGTCGCTGACCGTCAACACCTTGGCGTGCAGCGATGCCGTCCCCACGGCGGCGCACGATAGCCGTCCGCGTCACCTGGGGAGCGGGCGCACCCTACACGAGCAGTTCGCCCGATCGCGGCTGGGCGCCGTTGGCGAAGTCGGCCCACGACATCGAGGGCCTGCCCTCGGGTTGGACCTCGGCGAGCTCCATGGTTCCAGCACCGGTGACCACCGCACCCCGTTTGGCGTCGACCAGCTCGCCTGCTGTTTGCGTCAGCCCCTCGACCGCATCCTGGTCATCGAGCTGACCCAAACGAGCGGCGCGGACGCCGAGGCGCTTGCCGCGGAACGTCGTCCACGCCCGGCCGGCGCGCACCCACCGGTACAGCACGACCGCCGGCTCGGACCAGTCGAGCTGCCACTCCTCGGGCCGCAGCTTCTCGGCGTAGGTCGTCTCGCCGGTCTGCGGCGTCGGCTGCGGGAGATTCCCGTCGAGCACGTCGACAAGCATTCTTGTGCCGACGTCGACGAGCCTGCCGCGCAGCTGGTCGGCGGTCGTCGTGTCCCCGATCGGCACCTCGGCCACCGCGTAGACGTCACCGACATCGAGCTCGGTGGCGACGTCCATGACGCACACCCCGGTGACCGTGTCGCCGGCGAGGATCGCCCGCTCGACCGGCGCCGCACCGCGCCAGCGCGGCAGCAGGCTGAAGTGCAGGTTGACCATCGGCACGGCGGCGAGGACGTGTGGCCGGATCAGCCGGCCATAGGCCACGACGACGCCGAGCTCGGCGCCGGACTCGACGACGTCGTCGATGCGCTCGGTGACCGGCACGCCGAGCTCGAGCGCCGCCGCCTTCACGGGGCTCGGTGACGTCGCTCCCCCACGCCCCCGCCGACGATCCGGCTGGCTGACGACGAGGACAATGTCGTGGCCGGCGGCGTGCAGGGCGCGCAACGGCGCCACGGCCGCCTCGGGGCTACCGAGGTAGACGAGGCGCTTGGGGACCGATGGCACGTCGTCAGCGCAAGCGCAGGCGCCGACGCTCGCCGTTCCGTGCCGGCTGGGCGCTCTGCTCGCTGATCCGGCGGTACTCGACCATCGCGTCGCGGCGTTGATCGGGTGTCATGCGATCGAACATCAGCACACCGTTGAGGTGGTCGAGCTCGTGCTGGAACATCCGTGCCTCGAGCTCGTCGGCCTCGCGCTCGAGGGGGTTGCCGTCGAGATCGACGCCGCGGACGAGCACCGTCTTGGGCCGGGCCAGCTCGACGTACAGGCCGGGGATCGACAGGCAGCCCTCCTCGTAGACCCACTCGCCGTCGGCGTCGACGATCTCGGGATTGAAGATGACCTGGGGGTCGTCGCCGAGGTCCCACACGACGACCTGCTTCTGCACGCCGATCTGGGGAGCGGCGAGCGCCAAGCCGTTGCCGCAGTCGTACAACGAGTCGAACATGTCGTCGACCAGCCGCACGGCCTTGCCGTCGATGTCGGCGACCGGGGCGGCCTTGGTCTTGAGCACGGGGTCTCCGAAGACGCGAATCGCGGCACTCATGATGTCAGGCTACCGACGAGGCATGAGTCACTACTTCTCCGAGCAACCGAGCGTCGCCTCGGACGAACGCGAGGTCGTGATCGACCTCGTCGATCCGCCGCTGCACCTCCGAACGGACCGCGGCGTGTTCAGCCACGGGCGCCTCGACACGGGCACCGAGCTGCTCCTCCGCCAAGCGCCATCGCCGCCGGCGACCGGCGTGTTCCTCGACCTCGGGTGCGGCGCCGGGGCGATCGCCTTGACCCTGGCCCGCCGAGCACCGGGCAGCCAGGTGATCGCCATCGACACCAACGAGCGTGCTCGCCGGCTCTGCGCGGCCAATGCCCTCCGCAACGGCCTGCCCAACGTCGAGGTCGTGGCGCCGGACGCCGTCGATTCAGCGCTGAGGTTCGACCTGATCTGGTCGAACCCACCGATCCGCATCGGCAAGGCGCAGCTGCACGAACTGCTCGCGTCGTGGCTGGGGCGCATGACGCCGACCGGGTCGACGATCCTCGTCGTGCAGAAGCACCTCGGCGCCGATTCGCTGCAGCGCTGGCTCACCGACCACGGCTGGCCGACCGAGCGGCTCGCCTCGTCGAAGGGCTACCGACTGCTCTCGGTGGCGTCAGGCCCTCGGCGGGTCGACGGCGACGCGGACCCGTGAGCCCTTCGGGCGATCGGCGTCGATGATGGCCCGGCCGAGCTGGTCCCACGACGGTGCGCTGACGAGGTAGTCGTCGGCATCACCGCCGACGGTGAACCCGTCCACGACCCGGAGCTGCCTGGCGACCTCGTCGCTCCCCCGGCCACTCACGCTGGCGAGCGCCGCAGCCGGCGGCAGGTCGAGCAACTCACGGCGCCGACGTTCTGCGTCGAGCAGCCGGGCGGGGTCGGCGAGCAGGGCAGCCTGGATGACGTCGTGATGGGGCAGGAACGTCTGCACCATCAACCGTCCGCCGCGCCGTCGCGGTCCGAGCAGCCTGGCCGCCTTGGTGAGCAGCGTCATCGCCTGCTCGCCGGCGCGGTACCGCGGCGCCAGCAGCTCGCGATCGAAGTCCAAGAAGGCGACGACATCGGCGGCCTCGACCCGATGGAGCACCGCCTCGGTCCCGACGTACACATCGGCGGCCGGCAGCGGGACCGCGTCCGCTGCGGTGACGGCGGCAACCGGGCGCTGGGCCGCCGCCTCGAGCTCCTCGCGGAGACGGGTGACGCCGGGGCGCAGGTTGGAGAAACCCGAACCGCCGCACTCCTGACACACCGCCGGGCGCCTCGCACCGCAACGACGACAGACCAACTGACCGTCGTCGTCGAGACCGACCGCCGCCTCGCAACGGGTGCAGCGCAACAGCGCCCGGCACGTTCGGCACGCCAGGATCCGCGCCCGCCCCGTGGTGTTGTGCACGCAGACCACCCGGCGATTCCGGTCGCGGAGGACGCCGATGAGGGCAGAGGACAGCAGCGACGTGCGCCACGGCTCCTCGTCGCTGCGGTCGACGATCTCGACGATCGGCCATCCGGCCCGTTCCTCGTCGACCGCCAGGCGGGCGAGACTGCCGTCCACTCCAGCCGCACCAGAGACCGTCGGACTCGGTGACGTCAACAGCACCGGAGCACCGGCCCGCCGGGCGCGCTCGATGATCACGTCACGGGCGTGCCAGGTCGGGTTGCGCTGCTCCTGCAACGTCTCGTCGTGCTCGTCGATCACGACGGCGACGCCCAACTCGGGACACGGCGCCCAGGCCGCCCCACGTGCCCCGATCACGACGTCGACACCCGCCGCGGCGAGTGCCCACTGTCTCGGCACGACGGCGACGCGCAAGCCGCGACGAGTCAGGGCGGCCGCCATCGCCTCGGCGCGCCCGACGGTCGGCATCGCGGCAAGTGTCCGACCGAGAACGGCCGCGACGACGATGGCGTCGAGCGGCGAGACCGCCGGCGGCAGGACCAGCAAGCCCCCACCGGAGTCCAGCAGCTCAGCGGCGCGGCGGGCGACCGTACCGGCGGGGGGGTCGGCTCGGCCACGGACAGGCGCCGGCAACGCCCGGACGTTCGTCGGTGGGCTGGCGGCGACGAGCAGTGGTCGCAGCCGTCCGGCCGCCCAGCGCACCGACGCCCAGCTGGCAAGGTCGATCAGCTCGGCAGCCGGACCGATCGACGAGAACCTGGCGATCGGCTGGAGGCGTCCGGCGTCGACATCCGACGACGGGTCGATCTCCGTCACCCAGCCGCGCACGCGCCGCCCGTGCAATGGCACGCGGACGATCGATCCGACGGTCAGGTTGTCGGCAAGCTCGTCAGGAACGAGATAGTCGAACTGCTTGTCGAGGCCCGTGACGTCAGGAAGCACCCGAACGACTCGCCCGCTCGCGATCTGGGCAGGATTCGTGTCAGCGTCTGACACGGGATTTCCCCAGAACTCGAAGTGACACGGATCTTCCCCAGATGTGGGAGCCGTGGTCGAAGCTCCTACAGGCCGACGGCGGCCTTGAAGTCGTCGAGGCGGGTGGCGTGCTCCCACGTGAACTGCGGCAGGCTGCGTCCGAAGTGCCCATAGGCGGCCGTGGCGCGGTAGATCGGCCGCTTCAGCTCGAGGTCGCGGATGATCGCCCCAGGACGCAGGTCGAACACCGCCGGGACGCTCTTGGAGATCAGCTCGGGGTCGACGGCGCTCGTGCCGAACGTCTCGACGAGCACGCTCACCGGATGGGCGACGCCGATGGCGTAGGCCACCTGCACCTCGCAGCGGGTCGCCGCCCCGGAGGCGACGACGTGCTTGGCGACCCAACGGGCCGCGTAGGCCGCAGATCGGTCCACCTTGCTCGGGTCCTTACCGCTGAACGCGCCGCCGCCGTGGCGACCCATGCCGCCGTACGTGTCGACGATGATCTTGCGCCCGGTGAGGCCACAGTCGGCGTGCGGTCCGCCGAGCACGAACGTCCCGGTCGGGTTGATGAAGACCTCGTAGGAATCGTCGGCGAACTGCTCGGGGATCGTCGGCTGGATGACCTGCTCGATGAGATCGGGGCGGATCACCGTGTCGCGATCGACGCCGTCCTGGTGCTGTGTGGAGATGAGCACGGCCTTGAGGGCCACCGGAATTCCGTCCTCGTACTCGAACGTCACCTGCGTTTTGCCATCCGGGCGCAGGTAGGGCACCTGGCCCGACTTGCGCACCTCGGCGAGCCGCTCGGCGAGGCGGTGGGCGGTCCAGATCGGCAACGGCATGAGATCCGGGGTCTCGTCGCAGGCGAACCCGAACATCATCCCCTGGTCGCCGGCGCCCTGGGCGTCGAGGGGATCCTCGCCCGCTTCTCCGGCGCGCAGCTCCTCGGACTTGTCGACGCCCTGGCCGATGTCGGGGGACTGCTCGTCGATCGACACGATCACACCACAGGTGCCACCGTCGAAGCCGTAGAGCGCGTCGTCGTAGCCGATGCTCTTGATCGTCTCGCGGGCGAGCTTGGGGATGTCGACGTAGGCCGACGTCGTGATCTCTCCAGCCACGACGCACAGTCCGGTCGTCAACAACGTCTCGCACGCAACACGCCCGTCGGGGTCCTCCGACAGGATTGCGTCGAGGACGGAGTCGCTGATCTGGTCGGCCATCTTGTCCGGATGACCCTCGGTCACGCTTTCCGAGGTGAAGGTCCAGCGGGACATCAGTGCTTCCTTGAGTTGTTGGTGGTGGTGGTGGTGGTGGTGACGGACGGGGCGGCGATCAGGCGGGATCGAGCTCGGCCTCGGCGTCGTCGCCGGCGGCCGCGGCATCGTCCTCGGCCGGAGGCTGCGGCTCCGCCCAGACGATCTTGTCGGCGGCGATCTCCTCGAACCCGATGCTCAATGGCTTGCGCGACACCGAGGAAACCTGCGGCGGGATCATTTGGCCGAGCCCGTCACCGAGCTGGTTGAAGTAGGCGTTGATGTTCCGCGCCCGGCGCGCGGCAAGGGTGACGAGGCCGAACTTCGACTCGACTCGATCGAGCAGCCCCTCGATCGGTGGGGTCATCATCGTGTCGTGCGAGCGTTCCATGGGTGACGTTGATCCATTCCTGGAGGTCGAAGGTCCGGGCAGCGAGCAGTCCGGCGGTCGGGGAAGTTTATCGGGACGGCGTGCGGGCCCCATCGATGATCCGCAACAGCTCGTCGATCGTCTCGTCGAGGTCGTCGTTGACCAGCACGTGATCGGCGAGCTCGAGACCCACCGGCTCCTCGCTCTCCGCCTTGCGCAGTCGATCGGCGACCTTGTCCTCACGATCGCCGCGCTGGCGTAGCCGCCGCTCCTGCTCCGTGCGCGTCGGCGGCAGGACGAAGATGAGGATCGCCTGCGGGCGCTGCGCTTTGACCTGCTGGGCGCCGTCGACCTCGATCTCGAGCACCACGTCGCTGCCGGCGACAGGCTCCGGCAGTGGCGTGCCGTAGAGGTTGCCGAGGAACTCCGTCCACTCCAGGAAGCCACCGTCGGCGATGTGCTGGCGGAACTCGTCGTGGGTGACGAAGTGATACGCCGAGGCGGATTCACCCGCTCGGCGGTCGCGCGTGGTCCAGGACCGTGACAACCACAGCCCTGGATCACGACTTACGAGCCGGTTGGCGATCGTGCTCTTGCCGACGCCTCCCGGTCCGGAGATGATGATGGTGAGCGGCGTACGCGCTGACGTGCCCGGGCTCACCCGAGGGCTTCGAGCAAGGCCTGGCGCTGCTGCGAGCCGAGACCCTGGATGCGACGGTTGTCGGCGATGCCGATCTCGTCCATCACCTTTTGTGCCTTGACCTTGCCGACGCCGGGCAGTGACTCCAGCATCGACTTGACCTTCAGCTTGCCGACGTTGTTGTCGTCGGAGTCCAGCGCTGATTTCAGCGACATCGAACCCATCTTCAGGCGGGCCTTGATGTCGGCGCGAGCTGCGCGGGCCTCTTTCGCCTTTTCGAGAGCGGCTGCCCGCTGTTCAGGCGTCAGTGTCGGAGGTGTAGCCATGCGCCGAACGCTAGCGCTGCCGGCGCCGTGAACTGGGGATATGCCGAATGTCCTCCGAACACATGTTCAGCCGAGTTCGGCGAGGCCACGCAGGATGTGCAGTGGAGCACGCGGATCATGAAACGTCGCCGTGCCGACCTGCACGGCGGTGGCGCCCGCCAGCAGGAACTCGGAGGCGTCCCACGGCGTGGCGATGCCCCCGACACCGATCACGGCGAATCCTGGCAGGGCGGCGGCCACCTCGCGCACGACGCGGACCGCCACGGGGTGGATCGCCGGGCCGGAGAGCCCGCCACCCCCGCCGCCGAGTGCGGGTCGCTTCGTCTCGGGGTCGTAGGCCAGTCCGAGCAGCGTGTTGATGCAGGTCACCGCTTCGGCCCCCGCGTCGCGTGCGGCGACGGCCACCTCGACGACGCGATCGGTGTTCGGGCTCAGCTTGGCCCACACGGGCCGCTCGGCGACGCTCGCCACGGCGGCGATGACGTCGGCCGACAGCTGCGGGTCGTGGGCAAAGACCTGCGAGCCGTGCACATTGGGGCACGACAGGTTGATCTCCACAGCGACCACACCGTCAGGAGCGCCGGCCAGCAGCTCCCCCGCCGCTCGATACTCCGCGACGGAACGGCCCCACACGCTGGCGACCACGGTGGCGCCACTGCGCAGCAGGTCGGGAAGCGTGTGGGTCAGCCAGTGGGCGACGCCAGGGCCCTGCAGCCCGACCGAATTCAACATCCCGGCCGCCGTCGGTCGCAGCCGGGGGGCCGGGTTGCCCGGCCACTCGAAGGCGGCGAGCGACTTGACGACCACGGCCCCCAGCTCGGCGAGGTCGAACGAGGCCGCCAGCTCGGTGCCGTAGCCGGCGGTCCCCGACGCCGTCATCACCGGGTTCTTCAGCGTCACGGACCCAATCCGTACGGGCGATGAGCGATGACGGGCCATCTGCCTGTCGCTCATTGCGTTCCCCGGCCACGCAGGCCGTTCCGGCCGCTCCTCGGCTGGCGCCTCGTCACTCGCAACTCGCGCCGTCGTTCACCGCGCATGCAGTTCCTGGAGTGAGCGCACCGAGAGGGGTTGGCCACGCTGCTCGAGGAGACCCTGCACGGCGGCGAGCGCCGCGCTGATCGTGGTCACGCACGCCACGCTGTGCACCACGGCTGCCTTGCGAATCTCCTCGCCATCGGAGCGGCCGCCGCTGCCCTGGGGCGTGTTGACGACGAACGTCACGTCACCCGAGGCGATGAGATCGACGGCGGTCTTGTCCTCGCCGCCACCCGTCACCTCGGAGACCTTGGCGATGACGTCGTCGACGGGCTCGCCGAACCCGGCGAGATAGTCGGCGGTCCCCTTCGTGGCGACGATGCCCATCTCCAGTTGGCGCAGGCGCTTGGCGACGACCAGCCCAGCTGGTTTGTCGCGATCGGCGAGCGACAGGAACACCGTGCCGCGGGGCTCGAGCACCGTCCCGGCGGCCAGCTCGGCCTTGTGGAACGCCCGCCCGAACGTCACGTCGATCCCCATCACCTCGCCCGTCGAGCGCATCTCCGGACCGAGCGCCGGGTCGACGTCCGGGAACCGGGAGAACGGCAAGACGGCCTCCTTGACGGCAACGATCTCCGCCGCGTCGTCTCCATCGAGCACGGACCGGCGCAGCAGCCCCTCCTCGCGCAGTTCGGCGAGCGTCGCCCCGAGCATCACCCGCGTCGCCACCTTGGCGAGCGGGACCCCAGTGGCCTTGGCGACGAACGGCACCGTGCGGCTGGCCCGCGGGTTGGCCTCGATCACGAAGACCGTCGTGCCGCGCACGGCGTATTGCACGTTGAGCAGCCCGCGGACATCGAGGCGGGCGGCGATCGCCGCCGTGTAGGCCTTGATCACCTCGATCACCCAGGGCACCAGCGATGGCGGCGGTATCGCACACGCCGAGTCCCCCGAATGCACCCCTGCTTCCTCGACGTGCTCCATCACCCCACCGATCAGCACCTCGCCGGCATGGTCGCGAACCGCGTCGACGTCGACCTCCACGGCATCGTCGAGGAACCGGTCGATGAGCACCGGACGGTCCGCCGACAGCCCGCCTTCCCGGCCAAGGCTGCCGTGCCCGGCGAGCTCGTCCATCGCCGCTCGCAACTGGCCCTCGTCATGGACGATGCGCATCGCCCGGCCGCCGAGCACGTAGCTCGGGCGGACGAGCACCGGGTAGCCCACGTCGGCGGCGACGGCGAGCGCCTGGTCGAGATCGACCGCCGTACCACCGGGCGGCTGGGGGATGCCCAGGTCGTGGCAGAGACGACTCCACTTCTCGCGGTCCTCGGCGGCATCGATCGACTCAGCGGTCGTCCCGGCGACGAGCTCGGCGGGGATCCCGGCGGCGAGCTTCAACGGGGTCTGCCCGCCGAGGGCGACGATGACCTTGGGAGCCACCCCGCCGGCCGCCGCCGTCTCGGCGGCGATCACGTTCTGTACGTCCTCGGCGGTCAACGGCTCGAAGTACAGGCGATCCGAGGTGTCGTAGTCGGTCGACACCGTCTCCGGATTGCAGTTGACCATCACCGTCTCGTACCCCGCCTCCGACAGCGCAAAGCTGGCGTGCACGCAGCAGTAGTCGAACTCGATCCCCTGGCCGATCCGATTCGGACCCGAGCCGAGGATCACCACCCGAGGACGGTCCGACGGCCGGACCTCGTCCTCGTCCTCCCACGTCGAGTAGTGGTACGGCGTGAGAGCGGCGAACTCGGCGGCGCACGTATCGACGGTCTTGTACGTCGGCAGCACACCCGCCGCCTCTCGCGCCTCGCGCACGGCGGCAACGTCGGTGCGCCACAGATGAGCGAGCTGGGCGTCGCTGAACCCGAGCTGCTTGGCCCGCCGCCACGACCTGGTGTCCAACCCATCTGTCCCTCCGGCCGCGTCGAGCACCTCGCGCTCGTCGACGATGCGGGCGATCTGGTCGAGGAACCAGGGGTCGATGCGGCAGGCGGCGTGGACCTGGTCGACGGTCACGCCTCGGCGGATCAGCTCGGCGACCTGAAAGATCCGCTCCGGAGTCGGCGTGCCGATGGCCGCCAGCAGCCCGGCCGTGGACTGGCCGGCGAGCTGGCCCTCGGCGGGGTCTGCGTTGAGTCCGAGGCGGCCCTGCTCGAGCGAGCGCAGCGCCTTCTGCAGGCTCTCCGGGAACGTCCGCCCGATCGCCATCACCTCGCCGACCGACTGCATCTGGGTGCCGAGCACGCCGCTCGTGCCCGGCAGCTTCTCGAACGCCCACCGCGGCACCTTCGTGACGACGTAGTCGATCGACGGCTCGAAGCACGCCGGGGTCTGACGGGTGATGTCGTTGGGGATCTCGTCGAGCGTGTAACCGACGGCGAGCAACGTGGCGATCTTGGCGATCGGAAAACCCGTCGCCTTGGAGGCCAGCGCCGACGAACGCGACACACGCGGATTCATCTCGATGATCACCTGGCGACCGGTGTCGGGATCGAGGGCGAACTGCACGTTCGAGCCGCCCGTCTCGACGCCGACGCGCCGGATGCAGGCGAAGGCGGCGTTGCGCATCTCCTGGTACTCGACGTCGCTGAGCGTCTGGGCCGGAGCGACGGTGATCGAGTCGCCCGTGTGCACGCCCATCGGGTCGACGTTCTCGATCGAGCAGATGATCACGCAGTTGTCGGCGCGATCGCGCATCACCTCCAGCTCGAACTCCTTCCACCCGGCGATCGACTGCTCGATGAGGATCTCGCCGATCGGGCTGGCGGCCAGCCCGGCCGCGGCGAGACGGTGGAACTCCTCGGCCGTCGTTGCGATCCCGGTCCCCCGTCCACCGAGGATGTAGGCGGGACGGATGATCGCCGGCAGCCCGATCTCGGCGACGACATCGAGGGCCTCGTCGATCGAGTGGGCGCTGCCGGACGCCGGCACGTCGAGGCCGATGCCGACCATCGCCGCCTTGAACTGCTCACGGTCTTCCGCCGTGGCGATCGCCGTGGCGTCGGCACCGAGCATCTCCGGCGTTCCGGGGACGCCGATGACGCCGGCGCGGAACAGCTCCATAGCGAGGTTCAGCCCGGTCTGCCCGCCGAGCGTCGGCAACACCGCGTCGGGCCGCTCGCGTTCGATGATCGCCGCCAGCACGGGCGCCGTGAGCGGCTCGACGTAGGTGCGGTCGGCGAAGTCCGGGTCGGTCATGATCGTCGCCGGGTTGGAGTTGACGAGGATGACCCGGTAGCCCTGCTCGCGCAGCACCCGGCACGCCTGCGTGCCGGAGTAGTCGAACTCACACGCTTGGCCGATGACGATCGGGCCGGAGCCGATGACGAGCACCGACGTGAGGTCGTCGCGCCGCGGCATCAGCGACGTCGCTCCCGGCCATCCGCTCGGCGAAGCGCTCGAACAGGTAGGCGCTGTCGTGCGGCCCGGGACCGGCCTCGGGGTGGTGCTGCACGGAGAAGGCGTTGGCGTGGATCGCCTCGAGTCCCTCGCAGACCCCATCGTTGAGGTTGAGGTGGGTGACCGTGGCGATCGAGGCCGAGCCCGTCGGCGGCCACCGCGAAGTTGTGGTTCTGGCTGGTGATCTCGATCTTCCCCGTGGCGAGGTCCTGCA
This sequence comes from Ilumatobacteraceae bacterium, assembly GCA_963772825.1. Taxonomy (GTDB): domain Bacteria; phylum Actinomycetota; class Acidimicrobiia; order Acidimicrobiales; family Ilumatobacteraceae; genus Desertimonas. Next base: position 108,180 of record CAVYYX010000013.1, read on the forward strand.
CCGGGTGGTTGGCGCCGTGGTGCCCGAACGGCAGCTTGACGTTCGTCCCGCCAAGCGCTGCGGCGAGCAGCTGATGGCCGAGGCAGATGCCGAACACCGGGACCGGCGAGCCGAGCAGCTCGGCGATGATGTCGGTGGCCTCGGCGACGCACGCCGGATCGCCTGGTCCATTGGACAGGAAGATGCCGTCGGGTTGGCGAGCCAGCGCTTCGTCGGCGGGTGTCGTCGCCGGCACGACGTCGACCGTCCCCAGCGTGGCGAGGTGGCGCAGGATCGTGCGTTTGATGCCGTAGTCGTAGGCGACGATGTGGCGCCGCGCGCCGTTGACAGCGGGCACCGTGTACGGCTCGGCCGCCGTGACGGTGGCGACGAGGTCGATCCCGTCGGTGCCTGGCTCTGCCGCCGCCGCGGCCCGCACCGCGTCGAGGTCCTCTGCTGGACCGAAGGCACCGGGGACTGCGCCGGTCGTGCGGATCAGGCGGGTGAGGCGGCGGGTGTCGATGCCGGTGATCCCGGCGATGCCGTGGTCGCCCAGCAGCGCATCGAGATCTCCCTCTGCCCGCCGATTGGAGTGACCTGCGAGCAAGGTCGCGGACGACGACACCCCTGCAGAACAGCCCACGGGACTCGAAATCGGCGGCGTTGACCCCGTAGTTGCCGATGTGCGGGTTGGTGAACGTGACGATCTGGCCGGCGTAGCTCGGGTCGGTGAGCACCTCCTGGTAGCCGCTGAGGGCCGTGTTGAAGACGACTTCTCCTGCGGCAACCACCTGCTCGGCGCCGAACAGGTCGCCGTGGAACACCGAGCCGTCGGCGAGCACCAGAACGCCCGGACGCATAATCATGCGTTGCAGTGTATGTTCATCCATAGCGTTCCCCGGCCACGCAGGCCGTTGCTGAGCGAAGGCCGACGGAGTCCGATCATCGTTGCGCGACCCCGTCGACCACGGTCGGGCGCCCGTCGAGGACCGTGTGACGGACCCGGCCGCGCAGTGCTCGACCGGTGAACGGGGAGTTGTGGCTGCGGCTCGCCAGCTTCGCCGGGACGACCTCCCACGCCTCGGCGGCGTCGAACACCACGAGGTTGGCCGGTCGCTCGGCGGCGATCGGTCCGCCGTGTCGATCGGCGATGCCGGCGATCGCCGCCGGCTTCCACGTCAACGCCGCGACGATTTCGGAGATCGTCATGCCGGCGTCGGTGAGGATCGGCAAGCAGACCCCGAACGCCGTCTCGAGCCCGACCATCCCAGGTGGCGCCTCGTCGAGGGGATGCTCCTTGTCGGCTGCCGGGTGTGGAGCATGGTCGGTGGCGATGGCGTCGATCGTCCCGTCGACGACGGCCTCGATGAGCGCCTCGACATCCGCCTTCGTCCGCAGCGGCGGATTGACCTTGAAGACGGGCGTCGTAGCCGCGAAGCGCCTCGTCGGTGAGGCTGAGATGGTGCGGTGTGACCTCCGCCGTGGCGCGGACGCCGGCGTCCTTGGCCCGGCGCACGAGCTCGACGCTTCCCGCAGTGGAGAGGTGCAGGAGGTGGACCGGCGCGCCGGTGAGCCGCGACAGCTCGAGGTCACGGTGGACCATCAGCTCCTCGGCGAGTGCTGGCCAGCCCGGAAGGCCGAGCTCGCTGCAGCACTGCCCCTCGTGCATCACGGCACCAGCGGTGAGGGCACTGACCTCGCAATGCTGGGCGAGGACGACGTCGAGGCCGACGGCGTACTCCATCGCCCGGCGCATCAGCAGGGGGTTCTGCACACCGGATCCGTCGTCGGTGAACAGGTGGACGCCGGCCTCTGCCAGCTCGCCGAACGGGGCGAGTTGCTCGCCGGCGCGGCCGATGGTGATCGTCCCGCTCGGGTACACGTCGCAGAGTCCCGCTCGCCCGCCGGCGTCGCGGACGAACTCGACAACGCTGCGCGCATCGGCAGGTGGGTCGGTGTTGGGCATCGCCACCACCGCCGTGTAGCCGCCGAGGGCGGCGGCCCGGCTGCCGGTCTCGATCGTCTCGGCATCTTCGCGGCCCGGTTCGCGGAGGTGGGCGTGGAGGTCGACGAACCCGGGAGCCACGTAGCACCCGCTGGCATCGAGCGTCGTCATCGATGCCTCTGCGGCGATGTCCAGGCCGACGGCGGCGATGACGTCGCCGTCGACGAGGACGTCGGCGCGTCGCTCCCCGTCGCGATCGACGACGGTTCCGCCCGAGATGAGGAGCGTCACTCGAGAGTCCCGGACGCGAGGAGATCGAAGAGCACGGCCATCCGCACGGCGACACCGTTGCTCACCTGCTTGGTGATCACCGCGCCGGGAAGCTCGGCGGGATCGACCGCGATCTCGATGCCCCGGTTCATCGGTCCGGGGTGCATGACGAGAGCGCTCTTGGGTAGACGAGCGGCGCGGGCCGGGGTCAGCCCGAAGCGGGCGCTGTACTCGCGGATGCTCGGGACGACGGCGTCGGCGATGCGCTCCCGTTGCATGCGCAGCAGGTAGAGCACGTCCACGTCGCCGATCACGCTGTCGAGGTCGTCGCTCGCCGCGGCCAGCGGTGCTGGAGGTAGCAGGGTGAGCGGGGCGACGAGGGTGACGTCGGCACCGAGCATCGAGAAGATCTCGATGTTGCTGCGCGCCACGCGGGAGTGGCGGATGTCGCCGACGATCGCGACGCGCAGACCGTCGAGCCCGCCGGTTCGGGCGAGCGCGCTGCGCACGGTGTAGGCGTCGAGCAGCGCCTGGGTCGGATGGGCGTGCCAGCCGTCGCCGCCGTTGACGATGCTGGCGGTCGTCCAGCGCTCCACCTGCCACGGTACGCCGCTCGACTTGTGGCGGATCACGAAGGCGTCGACGCCCATCGCCGCCACCGTCTCGATCGTGTCACGGAGGCTCTCGCCCTTGTTGACGCTCGACGATCCGGCGGTGAACGTCATCACGTCGGCGGACAGTCGCTTGGCCGCCGTCTCGAACGACAGCCGGGTTCGCGTCGAGTCCTCGAAGAACATGTTGCAGACGGTGCGTCCGCGCAGCGCCGGAACCTTCGGGTTGGGCCGGGCGTTGACATCGACCATGTGGTCGGTGAGGTCGAGGAGCCGATGTACCGCCTCGACCCCGATCTCGCCGATCGACCGTAGGTGCTTCATCTCTGCGTTCCCCGGCCACGCAGGCCGCTTGTAGCCGCTCCTCGGCTAGCGCCTCGTCGCTCGCATCGGTGGATCACTTCAACAGAACTCCGTCGCAATTTGCCACGACTTCCTCCTCGAGGCTCGTCGGCAGGTTCTTGCCGACGTAGTCGGGCCGGATCGGGAGCTCGCGGTGGCCGCGGTCGACGAGCACGGCGAGCTGCACGGCGCGGGGGCGCCCGTAGTCGCTGAGCGCGTCGAGGGCGGCACGCACGGTGCGTCCGGTGAACAGCACGTCGTCGACGAGGACCACCGTCGCGGCGTCGATCGGCACCGGCAACTCGTTGCGGGCGGCCGGCGACGTCGGTCGCATCCCGATGTCGTCGCGGTAGAAGGTGACGTCGATCGAACCGACCGGAACGGCGTGCTCGAAGCGCTCCAACTCGGCGGCCAAGGATTCGGCGACCCACGTCCCGCCGCGCTGCAGGCCGATCAGCACGACGCCGTCGAGGCCGTGATTGCGCTCGGAGATCTCGTGAGCGATGCGGGTCAGCGCTCGGCGCACATCGTCGGCGCCAAGGACCTGCTTGCCCGCTGGCACGTCGTTCATCGAATCCTCCCGTACGGGCCTCACGGGACCCGCTTGACGGTCGTCGGTTCGCCAGCACTCTAACCCAGCTCGCCGGGTTTGCCCGGTACAGTCGGCCGGGCATGGCGGAGACCGCAGCGCGACCGGACACCGCCTCCAGCGTCACCGCTGAGTCGGATCAGCTCGACCAGCTGATCGCCGACGAGGAAGCCCCGATCGACACGCCGGAGGACGAGGCGACCCCCGTTACCCCGGCGAGGACGCCGGCAGACCGTCTGCGCGGAGTCGTCGATCGTGTTCGGGCCGAGCCGGCGGTCGTCGTCCTCGCCCTCGCCATCATCGTGTGGTTCGTCGTCTTCGGCCGGCTGATCTGGCAACGCCACGATCGCTTCGCCACGTTCGACTTCGACATGGGTCACCACGACCAGGCGATCTGGCTGCTCTCCAACGGCAAGGGGTTCATCACCGTCAGCGGCATGCCCGTGCTCGGGCACCACTTCACGCTGGCGTACTTCGCGGTCGCCCCGCTGTACTGGCTCGGTGGCGGCCCGCAGCTGCTCAACCTGCTGCAGACGGCCGCCCTCGCCCTCTCAGCCGTTCCGCTGTTCCTCTACGCCCGCGATCGACTGGGCAACGAGTGGCTGGCGCTGACGTTCGGCATCGCCTGGCTGCTCAACCCGACGGTGCAATGGCTGTGCTGGGAGGCCTGGCACCCAGAGACGATGGCGATCCCGTTCCTCCTGATGACCTGGTTGATGGCGACACGCCGACGCCACGTGTGGTACTGGGTCTTCCTCATCGCCGCCCTCACGTGGAAAGAGGACATCGCCCTGGCCGTGATCGGCATGGGGATCGTCCTGCTCGTGCGCAAACAACGGCGCCTCGGCGTGATGACGATCGCCGTCGGGGCTGCCTGGTTCCTCTTCGCCTACGGCATCGCCATGCCGGCGTTCAATGGGGGGACGAACCACGCCGGGATCTTCTACGGCGAGCTGGGTGACTCTCCGGCCGAGCTGATCAAGACGACGTTCACCAACCCGACGATGGTCCTCGATCGGCTCGACAACAACGACGCCCTCGGCTACGCCCGAGATCTGCTCGCCCCGTGGGGTTTCACGTCCCTGCTCGCCCCGCTGCTGCTGGTGCCGGCAGTCCCCCAGTTCTTCGCCAACATCCTGACCAACCTCAACTTCTTCTGGAGCATCCAGTTCCACTACGCGGCGATCATCGTCACGTTCGTCGCCCTCGCCAGCGTCGACGGGGTCGCTCGACTGCGGTCCCTGCCGTGGCGCCGCTGCGCCGTCGGGCTCGTCGCTGCTTCGGCGTTGGCGACGTCGGTGGCCTGGGGCATGTCGCCGATCAGCACGCAGTACCGCAACGGGTACTGGCCGCTGGCCGGCAACGCTCGCCAGTCGGAGTTGGAGGCGGCGGTCGACGCCGTGCCGTCCGATGCGGCCGTTTCGGCGACGTACAACATCGTCCCGCACCTCAGCCACCGGGAGCAGATCTACACGTTCCCCAATCCGTGGTATCCGCTCAACTGGGGAGTCGCTGGCGCAGCCCCGCACGACCCGGACCACGACCACGTCCCCGCCGAGATCGACTGGATCGTGGTCGACCGGACGACCCACGTTCCCGACGGTCGTGAAGAGGTGCTGATCGACGAGCTACTCGCCAGCGGCGAGTTCGAGGTCGTGTCCGACGAGGCGGGGATCCTCGTCGCCGAGCGAGCGCAGCCACCGGCCGGCGAATCCGAGGAGAGCTGACCGCTAGGCAACCGGGGCGAGCGGGTTGGTTCCCGGGCAGTTCGGGGGCAGTGGCACGCCGTCGGGACCTGGTTTCACCCTTCGGGCAACGATCACGTTGTCCTCTTCGAAGATCACCTCGAACTCGCCGTCCTCGGCGATCAGCGAGTCGATGAACGGCCCCTCCTCCGGGTACAGCGCCCCGTCACCCTGGTAGTAGTTGAGGTCGAGGGCGAGGTAGTCGATCTCGGACGGGCTGGGGAGCATCCCGCAGTCCGTGCCGCTCTGGCCCCAGTACGCCGGCCAGAACGGATTGGGCCAGTCGTACGACGCTCGACGCCGAGAGAGGTGCGGTCCGATGTTGAACGATGACGACACGGCGGCGTCGTCGGGGACCACCGCCACGGCGTCGCGCAGCGCCTCGGCGTGGGCGTCGTCACGCCGCCAGACGCCGTAGGCGTTGCCGATCGGCGACGGTGACCACGCCACGTTGGTGACGTACACACAGGCCAGCAGCCAGAGGGCCAGGAACACCCGCGCCCGAGCGAACTTCCACAGCCAGCGGGCCCCCTCGATCGAGGCGATGAGGATCGGGGCGATCATGATCGAGGTGTACTGGTAGCGGATCTGTCGGGCGAACGGCGACGACCCGATGATGCTCGCCAGCATCGTGGGCGCCGCCATCAGCAGGTGCACGGGCGAAAGCACCGCAAACCCGCCGAGGGGAAGGGTGAGGTCGCGGTAGAAGCGGATGCGGTCGGGCTGTGTGGCGTCGCTCACCAGCCGATCGGGGTGCCGCAGGATCGTCTCGACGATCCCGAAGAAGGTGCCCCCGTAGTGGGCGAAGAACCAGCTCATGTAGAACGGCGGCTCGCCGTTGTTGAAGTGCGGGATGACGATCTGGGTGGCGATGACGTACCAGGCGAAACCGACAGCGACCGTCATCGCCGCCGTGCGGAGGTCGGCCCGGCGGGTCGCGCTGCGCCGGTCGGTGAGCAGTAGGACGACGCCCATCATCATCACCGCGAGAGCCGCGTCCTCGCGCATGATCAGGACGGTCCCGACGGCGATCCAGAACCAGGCGAGCCAGCGGCGCAAATAGAAGTACCAGGCGAACAGGAACGGGGTGATGACCAACGCCTCGGGATGGAAGTTGACCCAGGCGACCCATTGCGCCGGGGCGTAGAGCAGGTAGGCGACGGCGAACATCAAGCCCAATGCCGGCTTGCCGAAGCGATGCTTGGCGATCAGGTACACCGGCAGGGCGCCGATGGCGATCGACACATTCTGCACGATGTACAGGAACTCCGGCCCGGCGCCGAGGCGGTAGAACGGCGCAAGCAGGTACGCCACGAGGTTGACATGGTGCCCCCACACGTCGAGGCCGCGGACCGTCATGAACGTCGAGCCGCCCTGCGACACGAGCCACATCGCCTGGTCGTAGATCGCCATGTCGTACGCCCACGTGCCGAAGTTGCGGTGGTTGCGCACGCCCAGTACGGAGAAGACCGTCGCCCAGATGACGATCCCGATGATCGTCACGACGAGGCAGATCGGCGCCGAGTGCGTCCGGACCAAACCGACCAACTCGCGTCCGAGGTCGACGGTCTCGGAGGCGAACTGGCGGGCCGGGCGTCGTCGCGGCTTCGCCAACCCCCGCTCGACCGCCACCACCGTTTGTGTCAGCTCGCCGACCGGTTGTGAGTCACCCGGCTGACGCAAACCGTCGGCGAGGTCGGCGCGCTGGTCGCTCAACCGTCGGCGGTCCCCGCGCTCTCCTGGCGCAGCTCTGGCGCCAGCGCCGCCAGCACACCGTTGACGAAGCGGCCGCTGTTGTCGGTGGAGAACCGCTTGGCGAGGACGACCGCCTCGTCGATGACGACGGCAACCGGTACGTCCGGCCGCTCGGCGAGCTCGAAGGCGCCGAGCCGCAGGACGTTGAGGTCGAGCACGGGCATCCGCTCGAGGCTCCAGCCTTGAGCCTTGGCGTCGATCGCCGCGTCCAGCCGGTCGCGGTGCTCGGCGACTCCGGTGACGAGCAGCGCGGTCAGCTCGTCGGGGGCGACGACGTGGGCGGCGAGCACCGCTGCCGGTTCGATGCCCTTCACCGACGCTTCGTAGAGGGCGTACAGCGCCCGCTCACGGGCGTCCGAACGGCGATCGGCGCGCTCGTTCATCAGACCCGCGTGATGTACTCGCCGGACCTCGTGTCGACGCGCACCTTGTCGCCGACGTTGACGAACAGCGGCACCTGCACCGTCTTGCCGGTCTCCAGCTCGGCGGACTTGCGCGCTCCCGACACCCGATCGCCCTGCACGCCCGGCTCTGTGACGGCGACGGACAGCTCGACCGAAGCGGGGATCTCGACACCGATGATGTCGCCGTCGTGCTGGGCGATCTGGGCCACGGCACCCTCGACGAGGTACGAGGCGGCGTCGCCGAGCTGGGTCGGACGGACGTGCAGTTGGTCGTAGGTCGACGTGTTCATGAACACGTAATCGTCACCGTCGCGATACAGGAACTGCATGTCTTGGCGGTCGACGATCGCTTGCTCGACTCGGATGCCGGCGTTGAACGTGCGCTCGAGGACGGAACCGGTACGCACGTTGCGCAGTTTCGTGCGCACGAAGGCGCCACCCTTGCCGGGCTTCACGTGCTGGAACTCGACGACTTGGTAGAGGCCGTTGTCGAGGTTCAGCGTGATGCCGTTCTTCAGGTCGTTTGTGGTGATCGCGGGCACGGCGAGTCTTTCGGAAGTTTGGTGAGCGTGGCACCGCCAGCGGCGGTGACGGAGACGAGGTCCTCGATGCGGACGCCGCCGAAGCCGTCACGATAGAGGCCAGGCTCGACGGTCACCACGTCCCCCTCGACGAGCACGGCCGTCGAGGTGGCGGCGGCGAACGGCTCCTCGTGGATGTCGAGGCCGACACCGTGGCCGGTGCCGTGGATGAACAGGTCGTCGTAGCCGGCCTCACGGAACACGGCTCGGCACGCCTCGTCGACGTCGGCGGTCGGGACCCCAGGGTGGAGGGCGGCGAGCCCGGCGAGCTGGGCCTGGAGGACGAGCTCGTAGATCTCCTGCTGCTCGGCGCTCACCTCGCCGATGACGAACGTGCGCGTCATGTCGGAGTGGTAGCCGTCGACGAGCGCCCCGACGTCGATGATCACCGTGTCGTCGGCGACGATCGTGCGTCGTGACGTTTGGTGGTGGGGTCGGGCGGCGAGCTGCGGCCCGCTGGCCACGATCGTGTCGTAACTCGGACCGTCAGCCCCGTTGCGGCGCATGCGGTACTCCAGCTCGTCGCGCACGTCGGCTTCGGTCGGCCGCTCGGACAGCATCGGCACGACGGCGGCCAGCGTGTCGTCGGCGATCTGCGCGGCGCGAGCCATGCGCGCCAGCTCGCCGGCGTCCTTCGTGCGACGGAGCTGTTCGACGACGCCGCCCGCTGGCTGGAGGTCGAGGCGCTCGGCCAATGCGGTCCACGACGCGTGGCTGAGATGCTCGGCCTCGGCGACCACCGGCTGACCATCAGCGGCTGCGACCACGGCGTCGACCAGCTCTGGGCGCTTCAAGCGCACCTCGAGCTCTGCGTCGAGGCCGCCGGCGGCGAGATCGGCAGCTGCACGGTCGCGGTAACGCCCGTCCGTGACGAGCACGAACCGCTCCGGACCGATCACGATCCATCCGAGCGAGCCGCCGAACCCGGTGAGCCACCGGATGTTCGTGCTGTGCGAGAGAACCATCGTCCGACCGTCGAGGGCCGCACGCACGGCGGCGACGCGAGCGACGAGGTCGGACGAAGGGAGTTCGGGCTGCACGCGCCCACCGTACCGAGTCGGCTCAGCGCAGCGCCGCCAGCGCGGCGCTCGCGGCGTCGGCGGCCACCGGCGCAACGACTTCCACACCGCGTGGGCCGTCGAGCACGAACGTCAAGCCGTCACGGGCCTTCTTGTCGCGCCCCATCAAGGTGAGCAGCTGCTCGGAGTCGATCCCCGCCGGGATCCCTGTGGGCAAGTCATACGTTCCCCCAACGACGGCGCGGTGGACGGCCACTCGGTCCGCATCGATGCGCCCGAGTGTGGCTGCCAGCTCGGCGGCGTAGACGAGGCCGATGCCCACGGCCTCGCCGTGGGTCAACGAGTGGCCCGTGGCGATCTCCAAGGCGTGGGCGAGCGTGTGCCCGTAGTTGAGCAGCGCCCGTCGGCCGTCCTCGCGTTCGTCGGCGGCGACGAACGCCGCCTTGATCTCGACGCAGCGGGCCACCCGCTCGTCGAGCGGCAAGCCGTCGAGGTCATCGCCCGTGAGGAAGTGGTACTTGGCCATCTCGCCGTCCCCGGAGCGTCGCTCGCGGGGCGGCAGCGTTGCCAGCGCCTCGGTGTCGCAGATCACCCCGCACGGTTGCCAGAACGCCCCGACGAGGTTCTTGCCCTCGGGCAGGTTGACGGCGGTCTTGCCGCCGACGGCGGCATCGACCATCGCCAGCAACGACGTGGCCACGTTGACCACCGCCACGCCGCGGTGCCACACGGCAGCGGCGAATCCGGCGACGTCGGTGACCATTCCCCCGCCGACGGCCACGACGACGTCGTCGCGAGTCAAGCCGATGCCGGCGAACGCTCGGGTGACGTGCTCGACGGTGACCAGCGACTTGCTCTCCTCACCGGTGCCGATGTCGATGCGCACGATCGTGCGCTCGCCGAGCAGCGCCTTGACGGAGTCGGCGAACGGGATCCCCGCCTGACTCACCACAGCGATCCGCTTGGCCCGTGGCGGGAGCAGCTCGGGCAGCCGGTCGACTGCCCCGGCGCCGACGTGAACGTCATAGCGCCGGTCACCCAGCGCCACCGTGACGGTCCTCACGGCAAGGTTGCTCGGAACGCCTCGGCGTTGCGCGGCGAACTCGTCGACGGAGTCACCGCCGAACTTGCGCAGCGCTTCGGTCGCCAGGACGAGGGCGACCATCGTCTCGGCGACGACGCCCATCGCCGGCACGGCCGTGACGTCGGTGCGCTCCTTGAACGAGACGGTGGCCTCCTTCGTCGCCGTGTCCACCGTCTCGAGCACGGGCACGTTGAGCGTCGCCAGCGGCTTCATGGCCGCCCGCACGACGACCAGCTCCCCCGTCGACATCCCCCCTTCGACACCACCGGCGAGCGTCGTGTCGCGGCGGTAGGCACCCTCGTCGACGTCCCACCTGATGGCGTCGTGAGCGACGCTGCCCCGCCGGGCGGCAACGTCGAAGCCATCGCCGATCTCGACGCCCTTGACCGCCTGGATGCTCATCACGGCCTGGGCGAGCAGGCCGTCGAGCTTGCGGTCCCAGTGGACGTGGCTGCCCAGCCCGACGGGCACCCCGTAGGCGAGCACCTCGACCACCCCGCCGAGCGAATCGCCGTCCTTGGCGGCCGCCTTGATCTCGCCGACCATCGCCGCCGTGCCGTCGGGATCGAAGCAGCGCACGGGGGATTCGTCGACGGCGTCGAGGTCCGCTGGTGTCGGGCGTCGCCCGCTCGTGCGCACCGCGCCCAGCTGCACGACGTGCGAGATGATCTCGATGCCGATCGTGCGCAGCAGCAGCTTGGCGACGGCGCCGGCGGCGACGCGGGCGGCGGTCTCGCGGGCGCTCGCCCGCTCGAGCACGTCACGGGCGTCCGTGAAGCCGTACTTCTGCATGCCGGCGAGATCGGCGTGGCCCGGCCGCACTTGGGTGAGCGGCGCAGCGGTGGCGCCGGGCGCCGGCGACATCTCGGCATGCCATTTGTCGCTGCGCTTCCACTCCGTGTTGGCGACCTCGACGGCGACCGGCGACCCCAGCGTGCGACCGTGTCGGATGCCACCGATGAGCGTCAGCTCGTCGGCCTCGAAGCGTTGCCGCGGGCCGCGCCCGTAGCCCAGGCGGCGGCGGGCCAGGTCCCCCTGGATGTCTTCGACGGTGACCGCCAGGCCGGCAGGCAACCCCTCGATGATGACGACGAGACCCTGGCCGTGGGACTCTCCCGCAGTCAGGAACCTCAGCACCGGCGGAACGCTAACGCCCCGCCGGCACGGGGCGGCGAGCGAGTTCGGCCTCGGCGGCTGCGCGCATCACGCCGACGTCGGGAGGCTCGATGCCCCACAGCTGCTGCTGGAGGGCAGCTTGCTGGACGAGCATCCCGAGCCCGTCGAACGTGCGCGCCCCGACGTCGCGAGCGGCGCGCAGCAGGGCGGTGTCGAGCGGGTGATAGACGAGGTCGGCCACGAGCTGCTCGGGACGAAGGAGTGCCGGGTCGAGCGGGATCTCGTCGGTGCCGAAGCCGACCGAGGTGGCGTTGACGAGCAATCCGGCGGCGCGGAGTTCGGGACCGGGGTCCTCGGCGGCAGCCCTGGTGGTCGACGGAGCGAGGGCGACGACATCGGCGATCTTGCTGCGCGTCCGGTTGCGCACGACGATCGACGCCGCGCCGGCGTCGTCGAGGGCGGCGACCAGGCTGCGCGCCGCTGCGCCGGCACCGAGCAGGGCGACGTGCATCCCGCTGACGTCGATGCCCTCGGCGTGCAGAGCGGCGACGAAACCGTGGCCGTCGGTGCTGTGCCCGACGAGCCGGCCCTGCGAGTCGATGACGACGGTGTTGACCGAGCGCAGGGCGGCGGCGGCCGGCGCAAGAACGTCGACGCACTCGGCGACTTGCTGCTTGTGCGGTGTCGTGACCGACAACCCACGGATGCCGAGCACCCGCATCGCCGCCAACGCCTCGTCAGCCCGCCCGGCGGCCACGTCGAAGGCGACGTAGCGCCAGTCGATGTCGGCGGCGTCGAAGGCCGCTTGGTGGATGACCGGCGACAACGAGTGGGCGACCGGCGACCCGATCAGCGCAGCGACGTTCACGGTTACAACAAACCGGCGTCGGCGGCGGCTTGTCGATCGGCCTCGAACTGCTCGGCCGTCACCGAGAAGGCGTGGTTGCCCTGCTCGTCAGCGATCACGTAGTACAGCCACTGGCACTGATCGGCCGGCAAGCCGGCGCACTCTGCGCTGCCCGGGCTCGGGTTCGGAGCGGGATGGAGCGCCGCTTCGATCGACGCCCGGCCCGGGCTGGCGATCGGAGTCGCCGGCAAACCGGTGTTGGTGAACGTGTTCCACGGTGTGTCCACCTCGCGCAGGCGGGTGATCGCGCCATCGGGCTCGAGCTCGTCGGCTGGCACGTTGTAGATGTGCGTGGCGTCGATCTGCAAGGGCATGTTGATGCCCAGCCGGTTGTAGATCACACGAGCGATCATCGGGCGGTCTTCCTCGGTCTTCGCCTCCCGCTCGATCATCGAGGCGATCGTCAGGAGCTGATACGGGTTGTAGTCGGCGGCTACCCCAGTGGGACCAGCTTCGATCTCCTCCTGGGCGCCGACGCGCTCCATCTGTTCCACCATCCGGGTGACGACCTGGCGCTCGCTGTCGGCGTTCGACACGCGGTACGTCGCCGGGAACAGCAGGCCCTCCAGGCTCTGCACGCCCGACGGACGGTAGGTCGCCGGAATCGTCTCGTCGCTGGCCGCAGCGAGGAACTCGTCCGCCGAGAACTGTGGCAACTCGGCAGCGAGCCGGGCACCCATCTGGCGCAGCGTGAAGCCTTCTGGAAAGGTGATCTCGATGAACGTCTCCTCGGGCGACGTTCGTAGGCGGGCGAGCACGTTGCCGACGTGATCGCCGGTGGGCAGGCGGTAGTAGCCCGGCGTGACGGTCAGCCCGCCGTGATCGGCGACGTAGCCCTCGAAGAACGAGGCGTTCTCGACGATCCCCTCGGCCTCCAGCCGTTCGCTCAGCGTCCCGAGGTCCTCACCCTCAGCGATCACGAACTCGACGGGACCACTCACCTCACCGGGTGCGTTGGCTTGGCGGATGTACCACCAGCCGTAGACCCCACCCACGATGATCAGCAGGTTGGCGAGGGCCAGCGCGCCGTAGCCGACCCACTTGGCGGCGCGCGTCTGTCGACGGACCGGTTCGACCTCACCCACGCCGAGCGAGGCGTCCCAGGGGTCATCGTGCCAGTCATAGGTCTCGAGCACCTCGAGATCGTCGAGGTCGCCGACATCCGGGCGCCCCCGCTGGCGGGTGTTCATCGTGCCGCCCCGGCGCGGCGATCGAGAAACGCCTGGAGGATGACCGCCGCGGCGACCTTGTCGACCACCTGGCGGCGAGCCGGGCCGCGCAGGCCCGCCTCGGTGAGCGCCCGTTCGGCGGTAACCGTGGTGAGCCGCTCGTCAAACGTCTCGATCGGCACCCCGACCAGCGTAGCGAGGGTCTTCGCCTCGTTCAGGGCGGCCCGGGCCGCTGGACCCTCGTCACCGGACAGGCTGAGCGGCAGGCCGACGACGACCAACTCGGCCTGCTCCTCGCCGACGAGGGCGGCGATTCGCTGGTGGTCGTGGCGGCGCGACTTGGACCGCTGCAACACGGTGAGCGGCGATGCCACGGTGCCGGTGAGGTCGCTGACCGCCACGCCGATGCGCTTGGTGCCGAGATCGAGGGCGAGGACACGCACTAGCTGTCGGCGTCGGCCGGCGCCTGCTCGCCACGAGCGAGGGCCACCGCCTCACGGGCCAGTTCGAGGGCCTGGTCGATTCCGGCCGGGTCCTTGCCACCGGCCGTGGCGACGTCACCCTTGCCGCCGCCGCCACCGCCGACCGCTTTCGCGGCGTCGCGGATCAGGGCGGCCGCCTCGAACGGCGAACCGGGCGTGACCGCCGCGGCGAGCGACACACCGCCCGTAGAGGTCTCGCCGGCGAGCACGACGACGTCGACGTCCGGGGCGTTGCGCACGGCGATCGCCAGCTCGCGGAGGTCGTTCGGCGCCAGTCCGTCGATGCGCCGGAGGACGACGCCGTCGACCGCGCCGTTGGCCACCTCGCTCGCCTGGGTGCGGGCGAGGCGGGCGCGCAGCTGCTTGTTCTCGTCGGCCAGGGCGCGCAGCTCGTCGAGCTTGCGCAGAACGCCGCCGGTGGCGTCGCCCGGCGTTCCGACGAGGCCGGCGATCTCACCGAGCAGGCGCTCGTCGCGCTGCAGCAGGGCGACGGAGCCGGTGCCGGTGACCGCTTCGATGCGTCGCAGGTTCGATCCGATCGACCCTTCGCTGACGATCTTGATCGTGCCGATGTCGCCGGTCGCGCTGACGTGCGTGCCGCCGCAGAGCTCGACCGAGCTGCCCGCTTCGAGGACCCGCACGACGTCGCCGTACTTCTCACCGAAGAAGGCGATCGCCCCGAGCTGCTCGGCTTCGTCCTTGGAGGTCTCGAAGGCGCGGACCGGCGTGTTCGCAAGCGTCTCTCGGTTCGCCAGGTTCTCGATGCGCGTGATCTCGTCGGCGCTCACCGGCGCGTAGTGCGAGAAGTCGAAGCGCAGGCGGTCGGGGGCGACCAGCGATCCAGCCTGCTTGACGTGCTCACCGAGGACCTCACGGAGGGCGTGGTGGACGAGGTGGGTGGCCGTGTGGTTGCGGCGGATCGAGTCGCGCCGCTCGACGTCGATCGACGCCGTCGCTGTCTGGCCGGGGGTGATCGTGCCGTCGACGAGGCGCGCCGTGTGGCGGCGCAGGTTGGGGAGGGCGAACGTCGTGTCGATGACTTCGGCAGTGCCGGTTTCGGTGACGATCGTGCCGGTGTCGCCGACTTGACCACCGCTCTCGGCGTAGAACGGTGTCTGGTCGACGAAGATCTCGACCAGTTCGGAGTCCACGTCGGCGCCCTCCACGTCGAGCACATCGAGCACCTGGCTCTCGGAGGTGTCGGTGACGTAGCCGACGAACGCCGTGACCCCGTGTTCCTCGACGATCCGTCGGTAGGCATCGACGTTGGCATGCTCTCGATGGACACCGCGCGCTGCCTTGGCCCGCCGGCGCTGCTCGGCCATCTCGGTCTGGAACCCGGCGAGGTCGACCTCGACGCCGCGTTCGGAGGCGATCTCCTGGGTCAGCTCGAGCGGGAAGCCGTAGGTGTCGTGGAGGGCGAACGCCGTCGAGCCGGAAAGGGTGTGGTCAGTGACCGCGCCGTCACCGTTACCGTCGCCGAGCTCGCGCTCGAGGATCGACAGGCCGTTGCGCAGCGTGTGACGAAAGTTCTCCTCCTCCTTGGTCAGCACGCCGACGATGTAGTCACGCTGTCGGGCCACGTCGGGGTAGGCGTTGCCCATCACGTCGATGGCCACGCTGGCCAGGTCGGGCATCACGAGGCGCTCGGTCCCGAGGAGATAGGCGTAGCGCACGGCCCGGCGGATGATCCGGCGCAGCACGTAGCCGCGGTTCTCGTTGCTTGGGAACACGCCGTCGGCGACGAGCATCGCCGTCGAGCGGGCGTGCTCGGCGAGGACGCGGATGGCGAAACTGTCGCGGTCGTCGTAGTCCCCGGGCGTGTAGGCGCGCCCGGTGAGCTCGGTGGCCTTGTCGATCAGCGGCCGCATCAGGTCGGTCTCCCACAGCGAGTCCACTCCCTGGACCACGGTGAGCACCCGCTCGAGTCCGGCGCCGGTGTCGATCGACGGGTTCGGCAGCGGCGTCAACGTGCCGGTGTCGTCACGGTCGTACTGCATGAACACGAGGTTCCAGAACTCGAGGAAGCGGTCGCCGTGCTTGTCGGCGGCAGGACCGCCGTCGGGTCCGAACTCGGGACCGCGGTCGATGAAGATCTCGCTGTCGGGGCCGCACGGACCCGTCTCGCCCGCCTGCCAGAAGTTGTCCTCGTCGCCGAGGCGCTGGATCCGGTCCATCGGCACGCCGACGGCGTCGTGCCAGATCTGCTCGGCGACGTCGTCGGACTCGTGGACGGTGACCCACAGCCGGTCGGCGTCGAGCCCCCACACCTCGGTGACCAGCTCCCAGCTCGCCGGGATGATGAACTCCTTGAAGTAGTCGCCAAAGCTGAAGTTGCCGAGCATCTCGAAGAACACGAGATGGCGCTTCGTCCGCCCCACCTCGTCGAGGTCGTTGTGCTTGCCCCCCGCCCGCACGCACTTCTGGGCGCTGACCGCCCGCTTGTACGGAGGCTTCTCGTCGCCGAGGAAGTAGGGCTTGAACGGCACCATCCCGGCGACGTTGAACAGCAGCGTGGGATCCTGGGGCACGAGGCTCGCCGACGGCACGAGGGTGTGGTCGCGCGCCACGAAGAAGTCGATGAACGACTGACGGATGTCGTCGGCACGGCGCGGAGGTTGAACCACAACCCCAGTGTACGGACCCCCACCCCGACGACCGATGGGTGTTCTGGGGACGGAACGGTCCCCTAAACACCCATCGGTTGCTGGAACGGCGACTGCGACACCCCTCTGCTCGACTGTTTGCGGGGAACCCGACGCGACAGGAAGGGAACCAACGATGAGGTACACGGAGATCGACCAACGCATCGGTGCGCTTGCTGCACGACAGTTCGGCGTCTTCAGCAGGCAGCAGGCATTCGACCTTGGCGCGAGCGAGCGGTTCGTGAAGCGACGCCTGCAGGACAAGGATTGGCTTCGTCCGGTTCCGGCGGTGTACGCGTTGCTCCAGAGCGCAGGGACCTGGAAGCGCCAGTGCAAGATCGCCGAGCTGTCCATCGACGACGCGGCGATCGCCGGGCTGGCGGCTGCGGCGTTGCACGAGCTGCCGGGGTTCCGTGCTGGCCGTGTGGAGGTGCTGGCCCCCGTGAACTCGTACTGCAGCCATCCGTTCGCGACGGTGCACCGCTACGCCGGCGCGGCGCTCACCGTGGTCGAAGGAATTCGTGTCACGACAATCGCCCAGACGTTGTTCGACGTCGCTCCACGGATCAACGTCTGGCGCCTGGAACGGGCCATCGACGACTCCTTGCTCGGCAAGCGCATCACCGTGGCCGACCTCGACGAACGTCTCGCGTTCTACTCCGGAGCGCGCCGTCCGGGACTACCACGGATCCGACCTCTGGTGCTCGAGCGCCGAAGCGCTGCGTGGGCACCCCCGGAGAGCGAGCTCGAGGCGATGCTCGCGGCAGTGCTCGGGCGCCTGCCGACCGCACCGAAGGTCGTTCGTCAGGCCGCGTTGCCGTGGCGATCGAGTGCTCCAGGACGGGTCGACTTCTTGCTGCCGGACCATCGGATCATCGTCGAAGCCGATGGTCGGCGCTGGCACGCGCGGTATGAGGGCTTCGATCGCGATCGGTGGCGCGACAACGAGGCCGTCGCCCACGGGTACCGCGTTCTGCGGTTCACGTGGGTCCACCTCACCGAACTCGCCGATGACGTCGTCGATGTCATCAACCGCACGATCGTCCCGCGAACCGCCGTCGCCTCCTGACCGATGGGTGTTTAGGGGACTGTTCCGTCCCCTAAACACCCATCGGTCGTACGATCGGGGTGTGCAGGGGTTGGAAGTGCGGGAGTGGGTGTCGTTCGAGGACCCCGAGGAGCAGCGGACGTGGGTGTTCGACGCGACGTTCCTGCGCTCGAGCTACCACTGCATCTTCGGCGCCGGGTGCAAGGGGGTGCTCGATGCTGACGCGGCGGAGATGGAGCAAGGGTGCTGCAGCTACGGCGCCCACTTCGTCGACGAGGACGATGTGGCCAGCGTCGTCAAGCAGTTCGTCCGCCTGCAACCGCGGCACATGCAGTTCTACGACGAGGCGGTCGACGCCGGATTTCTCGCCGCCGGGGATGACACGGAGGCCGGCGAGCCGGTCACGACGACCCGCCTCGTCGATGACGCCTGCATCTTCTTGAACCGCCCCGGCTCACCGCAAGGCGCTGGATGCGCGCTGCACGTGGCGGCGCTCGAGGCCGGCGAGCGCCCGCTCGACTGGAAGCCGAACGTTTGCTGGCAGGTCCCGCTGCGCCTCGAGCACTCGACCGACGAGAACGGTCACGTCACGTCCCGACTGCGCGACTGGAAGCGCCACGACTGGGGCGATGGTGGCGACGAGTTCCATTGGTGGTGCACCGAAACCCCGGAGGCGTACAACGGCAACGAGCCGGTGTACATCTCGGTACGCGATGAGATCGTCGAGCTCATCGGTGAGCCGATCTACGACCGGCTCGTCAGCGCCCTCGAAGAGCAGCGCTCACCAGCGCTACCGACCCCGGTTGCAGTTCCCCGTCGCCGTCACTCCTCGTCGTCGGCGTCGTCTTCGAACTCCACGCCGTAACGCTCGGCAATCGCCGCGTACTCGTCCTCCTCCGATACCTCTCCATCGCTCGTCGTCGTGGCGCTCTGGCCACGATCGCCGAATCCGAGGTCGAACGCCCCAGGTCCCGATTGCTTCAGCTTTCGCGCTTCTTCGAAGCGGCGATGACGACCCTTCTTCACGCAGGGCTCCCAACCAACTAGGAAATTGACATTGATGGCATTCTACCGGGTGGGCGCTGGTGCCAGCGTCATCGCCCGGGTTGCCCAGCGACCTCGATCAGGCGCAATCCGCCGCGGCCGTCGAACGTCAGTCCGACCGCACCACCCAACAGCCGTTCGATCCCCTCGCCCACCAGCTCGGCCCGCCACCCGCTGTGCAGCCGAGCCTCGGCGTCGCCGGAGAGCAGGGCGACGAGATCGCTGCGCGTCGCCAGCAGGGCAGTGTCGACCTGCTCGGTGCGAGCCACCTGGCTGACCCACGCAGAGATGAGCGTGAGTGCCGGGCGCAACGACCGGTCGAGCTCGTCGCCGCCGTTGCCGACCTTCGGCGGCGGGGCATCCTTGGCCGCCTCGACCACGGCGACGAGCTCGTTGCCGATCCGTCCGCGCCGGTGTCGGTCGTCGACGCCGCGGCATTGGCCGAGCTCGACGATGTCGGCGGGCTGTCGCTGGGCGATGCCCAGGACCGCCAGATCCGGCAGCACTTGACGGACCGGGATGTCCAGCGCCTGGGCCTCACGTTCGCGCCACGCGGCGACCGCCTGGGCGACCGCTCGCGACCGGGGCCGGAGGGTCCTGGCGTCCTTCAGCCGTGCCCAGGCGTCCTCCGGGGCCGTGCGACCGGTCGGGCGGGTCCGCAGTTCGTCGAAGGCCTCGACGGCCCAGGCGAGTCGTCCGCGATCGATCAGCTTGGCGTCGATGTGGTCCTGGAGATCGAGGAGGTACCGGACGTCTGCGGCGGCGTAGTCCTTCTGGTCGGCGGTCAACGGCCGGTGTAGCCAGTCGGTGAGGCGATCGCCCTTCGCCGGGCTCTGGCCCAGCTCGCCGCGTACCAGCTCGACCAACGACGGTGTCGCATAGCCGATGAAGCCGGCCGCCACCTGCGTGTCGTAGATCACCCGCGGCACACCGCCAACGGCGTGCGACAGCACGTCGAGATCCTGTTGGGCGGCGTGCAGCACGGCGACTGCGTCGGATTCGAACAACTTGGTGAACAGCCCGGGGTCGATGGCGAGCGGGTCGATGAGGGCGATACCGCCGGGCCAGCCGACCTGCACCAGCGCAAGGCGGGGAAAGTAGGTGCGCTCGCGATGGAACTCGGTGTCGAGGGCGTACCTCGGCTCGAGGATGAGTTGGTCGATGAGATCGAGGAAGTCGATCTCATCGTCGACCCAACGGAACGTCACTGTGGTGTGCTGCCGATCACGACGTCGCGCCCCGAGTCGATCCACGCGCCGGTTCCGCCCGTGACGTTGACGACGTCGTAGCCCTCGTCGGCAGCGATCTCGCAGGCCCGCATACTGCGCCCGCCGGACTTGCAGATCACGTAGGTCGGCTGATCCGCCCTGAACCGGTCGAGGTGATCGGGAACCGTGGCCAGCGGGATCAGCAGGGCGCCCGGAACGTGGCCGGCTTCGTACTCATCGGGCTCGCGCACGTCGATGACCAGGGCACCCTCGGCGACCCGATCGGCGAGCGCGGCGACTTCGATCTCGGAAATCGGCACGTCGCAGAGGTTAATCGCCCAACCCGTCGCTACTCAGGTCACATGGACGATTGACGTTGTGCACGCTGGCGGCATCGACGGCGACGGGATCTGCGCCGAGGGCCTCGAGCGCGGCGCGTAAGGACCGCACCCCTGCCGCGAACATCGCTTCCACCTGGTCCAACGCGGCTACCGGCCAACGCCCGAGCGCAGGGTGCCAGCGCTCGGCGACGGCGACGGCAGCTCCCTCGCTGGTCGCCACGGCTCGAACGGCCTCCTCGGACAGGCCGGGCAGGTCGCACGCCGCGACCATCACCGCCTCGAATCCACGTTGTCCGAACCAGGCCAGGGCGTCGATCACGCCGCCGAGCGGGCCTTCACCCGGCCACGTGTCGGGCACGAACTCCCGGCCCGTCGAGGCCGCCAGACGGTCGCCGGCACCACCCACGAACACCACCGGGTGGCAACCGGCGCCTTCCAGCACGATGCCGACGTGCTCGGCCATCGGTCGGCCATCGATCTCGACCAACGCCTTGTCACGGCCGAACCGGCGGCTCGCCCCGCCGCACAGCACGGCGCCACCGGTGCGTCCCGAGGCCGTCGTCACCGAGCCGGACCGGCCGGGTCGAGCTGCTGGAGGAACTGCCCGCAGCGCTCGGCCTCGTCCGTCTCACCGATTTCCGCGGCCATCTCCTGGAGGCCGCTCAGGCAGCTGAGGAAGCCGGCGTTCGTCGGCTCTGCCCAGCGTACGTACCCCGACCCCCGCCAGCCGCTCGCCCGCAACGCGTCGAGACCGCGGTGATACCCGACGCGGTACGCGGCATAGCGCTCGACCGTGTCGCGACCGGTGTCGCCGAGTGCCGCCCAGGCGGCGAGGTATCGCGGATGGTCGGCGACAACGGCGGCCACCGCGTCGCGACGCTGTGCCGAGGGTGACGCCAACGCGGCCGCCAGGCGCGCTCGGGCCACGGGATCCGCTTCGGGCAACACCGTCGACGGCAAACCGCCCGGCGACATCGTGATCGGACGCTCCTCGGCCATACGCGATCCAGGGTACCCAGCGCACCTAAGTTGACTGCCGTGGACGCCGTCCTCGCCTTCGAGTTCGAAACCGCCAAGAACACCAGCCTGTGGACGGTCTCCGTGGCGGTCGTGCTCGCCCTGCTCGCCGTGTGGGTCGTCAAGGAGGTCGTCAAGAAGGTCTTCACCGTCGTGATCCTGTTGGCCATCGCCGGCTTGGCCTGGTCGCAACGTGCCGAGCTGACCGCCTGCGCCGACGAGGTGCAGCAGACGGTCGACGCCGCCGCGATGCCCGACACGACCTGCACGTTCTTCGGCCAGGACGTCACCGTGCCGGGGAGGGTCACGTTGACGACTCCCGACGGTGCGGCGACGACTACGACGACTCTCGTCGGCTGAGTCACGTCGGTGCGGCGAGGGCGCGGATCGGCGCGGCCACCTGCTCGGGATGCGTGAACGGCCCGTTGTGACGAGCCCCGTCGATGGCGATCGGAGGGCGGTCGGAGAGCAGCTCGGCGAGGTAGTGGCAGCCATCGCGGTGGTGCTCCCGGGTCAGCGAGCCGTACATCACCACGACCCGCGCACCGATGCTCTCGGCCTGCCACGGCGGTCTGGCACCGAGGTCGACGATCTCGTCGACGAACGCCACCCCCTCTGCTCGCCGCGCCTCCTGGGTCGACTCGGGAAGCGCCGCCCAACTTGTCGTCACCGATCATTCGGCGCATGAACTGCTCGGCGGCATCCGCCGGAGATCCGTGCGTGGCTTCGCCGCGCCGGCCGGTGCTCCCGGGCCACCACGACAGCCACGACAGGGGCACCTCGTACACGACCACCGCACGAACCAGCTCGGGGTGACGCTCTGCCAACGCCAGGGCGATGTTGCCGCCGTAGCTGTGCCCGAACACGACGGCCGGGCGACCGTCGACGAGGGCGACGAGATCGGCGACGTGGGCATCGATCGTGAACGGTCCGCCGGCGCCATGCGAGCGGGCGTAGCCCCGGCGGTCGTAGCGCAGCACGCGGAACTGCTCGTCGAGACGCCGCGACAGCAGGACCATCGCCGCCGAGCGATCCATCGCCCCGTGGACGAGGGCGATCAGCGGCGCCTCGGCAGCTCCCGCCTCGTGTGACCAAATCGCGTTCAATGCGTTCCCCGGCCGCGCAGGCCGCTGCTCGACGCTCCTCGGCTAGCGCCTCGTCGCTCGCATCCGAACGCGGGCTTCCACATCACTGCGCACGCACGATGCGCATCACGTCGGCGGCCGCCCCGCTGAGTCGGTCGGGCGCCCCGGCGATCACGACGACCGTGTCGCCGCTGGCGATGAACCCGCCGGTGACGGCGTGCTCGACGGCGAACCAGACCATCTCGTCGGTCGAGACCGACTCCTCCATCTCCACCGACTCCACGCCCCATGACAGCGCCAGCGCGTCGAGCGTCCGGCGGTCCGGCGAGAGGCCGAGCAACCGCGCCGGCGGGCGGAACCGGGCCATCGATCGGGCGGTCCGACCCGACCGCGTGCAGCACAGGATCGCCGCAGCCCCGACGTCATCGGCCGCCTGCCATGCGGCGTGGGTGATCGACTGCGTGATCCGATCGCGAACGTCGCTCGCCTGGCGCTGCTGAATTCGACCGAGGTGGTTGGCCCACTGCCGGTAGCTGGCCTCGCTCTCGGCGCGCGCCGCGATCCGCGACATCGTCGCGACGACCAATGCCGGATCGTGCCCGATCGCCGTCTCGGCGGACAACATCAAGGCATCGGTGCCGTCGAACACGGCGTTGGCAACGTCGCTGACCTCGGCGCGTGTCGGTGCCGGGGCGACGATCATCGACTCCAGCATCTGGGTCGCGGTGACGACGGGAGTGCCCTCCTCCACGCAGTGGCGGATGATCCGCTTCTGCAGGTGCGGGACGTCCTCGAGGGGGCAATCGATGCCGAGATCGCCGCGGGCCACCATCACGGCGTCGGCAGCAGCGGTGATCCCGGCGAGGTTGCTGAGCGCCGCCGCCGTCTCGATCTTGGCGACGATCTGCGATCGATCACCGATGACGCCGCGGAGCTCGTCGACATCGCGCGCCTGGCGGACGAAGGACAAGGCGATGTAATCGGCGCCGGCGGCGGCCACCGACTCGGCGAGCTGGAGATCCTCGGCGGTCGGAGCGTGCAAGGCGAACCGCTCGCACGCCAGGTGCACCCCAGGGCGACCCTGCGTCCGACCACCCGACTCGACCTCAGCAACGAGCGCACCGGTGGTCTTGTCGATGACCCGCATCGAGATCTCCCCGTCACCGAGCACGACTCGTTCGCCGACGTCGACCTGCGTGAGCAAGTCGGGGTAGTCCACGAAGATCTGCTCGGCGGTGCTCTCCTCGTCGCCGGCGACGAGCCGAACGTGGGCGGTGGGCAGGAGATCGACGCCACCGTCGGAGAACGATCCAGCGCGGACCTTGGGCCCGGGCAGGTCGGCCATCACCGCGACGTGACGTCCGACGGTCGCACTGACCTCACGCACCACCTGCAACCTGGCGAGATGCTCGTCGATCGGCCCGTGGCTGAGGTTCAGCCGACAGACATCGGCGCCCGCCCGGATCACCTTCTCCAGTGCCGCCGGGTCCTCCGAGGCCGGCCCGATCGTCGCCACGATCTTCGTCCTCCGCGTCAACCGCT
This sequence comes from Ilumatobacteraceae bacterium, assembly GCA_963772825.1. Classification (GTDB taxonomy): domain Bacteria; phylum Actinomycetota; class Acidimicrobiia; order Acidimicrobiales; family Ilumatobacteraceae; genus Desertimonas. The sequence goes on from CAVYYX010000013.1 coordinate 132,108, forward strand.
ACCTCCCCGTTCGCCCACAGTCATTCTCTACTCGATTGAATGGGCGCGTGCAGGAGTTGCTCGACCACCTCGATTCCTCGCCATCGCCGTGGCATGCGGCCCAGACGGCCGCCGACCGGCTCGGCGCCGCCGGATTCAGCGAGCTCGCCGAGACCGAGCCGTGGGCTTCACCTCCGTCTGCCGGGTTCACCCGGCGGGGCGCGGCCCTCGTCGCCTGGCGCCTCGCCGACGGCCGCCCGAACGCAGTCCGCATCGTCGGGGCGCACACCGACTCGCCGTGTCTGCGCGTCCATCCGCATGCCGATCAGGGCGTCGCCAACTGGAGGTTGCTCGGCGTCGAGGTGTACGGAGGCGTGCTGCTCAACAGCTGGCTCGACCGCGACCTGGGCATCGCCGGCCGGGTCGTCGCCGACGACGGCACGTCGACGCTGGTCGACATCCGCGAGCCCGTGGCCCGCGTCCCGCAGCTGGCCATCCATCTCGACCGCGAGGTCAACGACCGCGGCCTGGTGCTCGATCGACACGTTCAGTTACGCCCGGTCTGGGCGACCGGCGAACTGCCGTCCGCCGCCGACTTCGCCGTCTGGCTCGGCGAGCGCGCCGGCGCCGCCCCGGCGTTCTGGGATCTCTGCCTCTACGACGTGCAACCTGCCGCCGTGCTCGGCGCCGATCGGTCGCTGATCTCCAGCGGCCGGCTCGACAACCAGGTGTCGTGCTGGGCGGCGATCTCCGCCCTCGTCGACGCTGAGCCCGGCCCACAGGTCAGCGTGGCGGCGCTGTTCGACCACGAAGAGGTCGGTTCGGGGTCGATCAGCGGGGCCTCAGGACCGTTGCTGGCCGATGTTCTCGAGCGCTTGCTCGCCGGGTCGGGGGTCAGCTCTGTCGACGACGTTCGCAGGGTGTTCGCCTCGTCGAGTTGCGTCTCGGCCGACAACGCCCACGCCATCCATCCCAATTACGCCGAGCGCCATGACCCGAGCCATGCCCCATTGGTCAACCACGGTCCGGCGATCAAGGTCAACGCCAACCAGCGCTACGCCACCGATCCAGCGACGGCGGCCCTGTTCCGGTCGTGCTGCGAGAAGGCAGGCGTCCCGGTGCAGACGTTCGTCGCTCGCAACAACATGCCGTGCGGGTCGACGATCGGGCCGCTCACGGCGACGCGGCTGGGGATCGCCACGGTCGACGTCGGCGTACCGCAGTTGTCGATGCACTCGGCACGTGAGTTGTGCGGGGCCGCCGACCCGGTGCACCTCGTCGCCGCCCTCGCCGCCTACTGGAGCTGACGGCCGGGCCCAGCCGGCAGCCCGACGCGCTGCTGGGCGGCGTCGAACAGTTCCTGGAGGGTGGCGTGAAGTTCGTCGCTGTGCCGGCGGATCGTCGAACGGGGCACCCGGCCGGAGGTGGCGGGCGGCGGCGAGGCGATCGGTGAACCGACGATGACGTGGACCCTGTGCGGATGGAGGAACCGGGCGCCCTTGGGCATCACCCGCTCCGAGCCGCCGATGCCGACGGGCACGATCGGCACGCCGGCGCGCAGAGCGACGTACACCGCGCCGTCGAACAGCGGATGCACCGTGGGACCCGACTTGCGTTCCCCTTCCGGGTAGAGGACCACAGGCTCGCCGGCTTCGAGCACGGCAACGCACCTGCGCAGCGCTTCACGGTCAGCGCTGCCCCGGGTGACCGGGAACCCGCCGAGGGCGGACAGCAGCCATCCGGACCAGCGGTACCGCCACAGGGTGTCCTTGCCCATGAACCGCAGCCGTCGGCGAGTCAGGCACGAGGAGATCGGGGTGTCGATGTACGAGCGGTGCACGGGGGCGAGGACGAACCCGCCGGTGGACGGCAGGTTCTGGCGACCCTCGATCGTCAGCCGCGTGAGCCCCGTCGTCACCACGGCGACGAGCGCGCGCATCACGGCGTAGAACGCCCGGCTGCACGCCCCATTGCCGGCGAGGAACGAGTGCGTCACGCGAGCATGCCGACGATCGAGTCGACGACGTCGTCGATCGGGATGCCGGTGGTGTCGACGACGACGGCGCCGCCGTCGGGGCGCAGCGGGCCGTCGAGGCGGCTCATGTCCCGACGATCGCGTTCGGCGATCGAGGCGGCGACGTCCTCGACGTTGCCGCCGATCTCGCGCACTCGGCGGGCGGCGCGCTCCTGCGGCGAGGCGGTGACGAACAGCTTGAGGGCGGCATCCGGGAACACCACGGTGCCGATATCGCGGCCTTCGATGACGCCGCCGCCGTGGTCGTGGGCCCATGCCCGCTGGCGGGCACGCAGCTCGGTACGCACGCCCGGGTTCGCTGCGACCGAACTGACGACGGTGGTCACCTCGCGCCCGCGGATCTCGGTCGTGACATCCTCCCCATCGACGAACACACCTTCGTCGGACACGCTCAGGTCGATCGTGCGGGCGAGCTGGGCCACAGCCTCCTCGTCGGTGACGGGGATTCCTCTGCGCAGGGCCGCACAGCCCACCGCCCGGTACATCGCCCCGGTGTCGAGGTACTGCAGGCCGAGGCGCGCGGCGAGCGCTCGGCCAACCGTGCTCTTGCCGGCCCCGGCGGGGCCGTCGATGGCGATCAGCAGTTCGGCGGGGATCGCTTCCTTCAACGATCCCCCAGCGCCCCGTGTGGCAAACCCTCGCGATACCCGGCCAGGCTCTGCACGCCGACCACGGCGCGCTCGGCGAACTCACCGAGCGAGGCCGCTCCGGCGTAGGTGCACGCCGAACGAACTCCGGCGACGATCTGGTCGAGGATGTCCTCGACGCCCGGGCGCTCTGGATCGAGGTACATCTTGGCGGTGCTGATCCCCTCCTCGAAGAGCTCCTTGCGGGCGAGCTCGAGGGGGTCGTCGGCGCGGTTGCGGTTCTTGACGGCGCGGTGCGACGCCATCCCGAAGCTCTCCTTGTACAGCCGACCGTCGGCGTCGCGTTGGATGTCCGCCGCCGATTCGAAGGTCCCGGCGAGCCACGACCCGAACATCACGTTGGCCGCTCCGCCGGCGAGCGCCAGGGCGATATCGCGGGGGTAGCGGATTCCGCCGTCAGCCCACACGTGGGCGCCGAGCGAGCGGGCCTCGGCGGCGCATTCGACGACTGCAGAGAACTGCGGGCGACCGACGCCGGTCATCACCCGGGTCGTGCACATTGCCCCGGGTCCGACGCCGACCTTGACGATGTTGGCGCCGGCTTCGACGAGCTGGCGAGTTCCTGTAGCGGTGACGACGTTGCCGGCGACGATCGGGGTCTCGGGGGCGACGCTGCGAACGGCCTCGACCGTGCGCAGCGTGCGGTGCTGGTGGCCGTGGGCGGTGTCGATGACGAGGACGTCGACGCCCATCTCGCGCAGTGCTTTGGCCTTGACGTCGACGCCGTCGCCGGTCGAGGCGCCGTTGATCCCGACGGCGACGGCGAGCATCAGGCGACCCTCGGCATCGACGGCGGGTCGGTAGATCGTCGATCGCAGCGCACCGTCGCGGGTGATGACGCCGATCAGCCGTCCCTCGTCGTCGACCACCGGGGCGAGCGAACGCCGCTGCGCCGTGAGCAGCTCGAAGGCGGCAACCGCCTCGATCCCGTCGGGCACGGTGATCACGTCGCGGCTCACGGCGGCGTGCAACTGGGTGAACCGGTCGTACCCGGCAGAATCCCGCTCGGTGAACACGCCGAGCGGCGCGCCGCCTTCGTCGACGACGACGACCGCTCCGTGGGCCCGCTTGTGGATCAGCGCAAGGGCGTCGCCGATCGTGTGGTGGGGCGACAGCGTGATCGCCGTCTCGTACAGCGGGTGGCGGCTCTTGACGTAGTCGACGACGGAGCCGACGACGTCGAGCGGGATGTCCTGGGGCAGCACGGTCAGACCGCCGCGGCGGGCGACGGTTTCGGCCATCCGTCGGCCGGCGACGGCAGTCATGTTGGCGACGACGACAGGGAGGGTGGTGCCGATCCCATCGGTCGTCGTGAGGTCGACGTCGAGCCGCGAACCGACCGACGAGAGGTTGGGGACCATGAACACGTCGTCGTACGTCAGGTCGTAGCCGGGTTCGGGGTGGAGCAACCGCATGACCGATCCAGGCTAGGCCTTCCCCTTCTGGGCGGCCTCCGGTCCGTTTCCCGATCCGGGCGGCCTGCGGTCCGTTTTACGGGCGTTTGGCCGCCCAGATCACGCTATGTCGGGCACCGGCAGCGTCGACCAGTTGGTGAGCGCCCGGCCGATGATCGTCGCTACCCACTGCGGCTGCCGGGTGAGCATCGCCCAGGTGAAGTTGACGACGATCCATCCGGCAGCGGTGAGTTCGTTGCGACGGCGACGGTCGCTCTCGAAGCGATGGCGCTGTTTGTCGTGGAACTCCCAACCGTCGCACTCGAGCAGGATCGCCGTCCCGACGACGCGGAAGTCGATCTCGTAGCCGCAGATGATGGGATGGAACTCGATCGACGGCAGCTTGTGGTGCTTCACGAGGCGCTTCATCCGCCGCTCCAGTTCGCTGTCGAGGAACTTGCCATCGATCATCCAGTCTTCGAGAGCGTCACGCAGTGCCGGCACCCCCGGGCGGCCACGGCGCCCGTGCATGCGGATCGCCGTGTAGATCGAGTTGGGCGATGCCAACCGGTTGGTGACGACGTACCCGACCGCCGGGTGGACGCCGGCGGGGTCTACGGCACCGAGATCGCAGAGCGCACGAAGCAGCTTCGCGGTCGGAATGCCACGTCTCATCACGGCGCCGAGATCTCGGAGGTCGCGTGGACGATGGACGACGACGCCGTCGAGCGTCGCCTGCCGCGAGCGCCGGGGGAGGATCAGCTCGGGCGGATCATCGGTCGGTCGCGGGATGTCCCACAGAAAGATCGCAGAGCGGTGGGAGGCCATCGCCCCAGGCCCGGCGGCGAGCACCGCCGCGGCGATCGATTGTTCCTTGGTCCGGGCCGACCCGACGACGCCGGCGACGCCAGGATGGATCAGCGTGAGACGGCCGTCGTTGAGAGCGCGGTTCCAGGTGGTCTTGGAGAGCCCCGCCTCACGCACGGCATCGAGCGTGACGAGACCGTGGTGAGCGCAGATGAACGATTCGAGGAGTTGCAGCTTCATACCCTCCCTGGGCGCGCCGTCACGCCCGAAACGGAACAGCGCCGTCGGGAATTTCTGCGTTCTGGGCGGCCAACAGCCTCAAACCCGGACCGGAGGCCGCCCGGATCGGAAAACGGACCGGAGGCCGCCCAGAACGGCTCGGGTGGGGGCGGTCGTACGCTCGGCTCGTGGGTGCTGACGGGCTGGTCACCAAGGACGTCGAGCGCGTCGCCGACGTGCATCGCCGCCGGTGGGCTGGCGGTCGTGCCCACCGAGACGGTCTACGGGCTGGCGGCCGACGCCGAGCAGCCGGCCGCCGTCGCCCGCATCTTCGAGGTCAAGGGCCGGCCGCCGACCCACCCGCTGATCGTCCACGTCGGCGCCGCCGACGACCTCGCCCGGTGGGTCGACGACGTTCCGGTCCACGCCGAGGTGCTCGCCGAGACGTGCTGGCCGGGTCCGCTGACGCTGCTCCTGCACCGGTCGTCGCGCGTCCCCGACGCCGTCACCGGAGGTCGGGACACCGTTGGCGTCCGGGTCCCGGCCCACCCGGCGACTCTCCAGGTCCTGGCGCGCACCGGCGGCGGGCTGGCGGCCCCGTCGGCGAACCGCTACGGCGCGGTGAGTCCGACGACCGTCGGGCACGTGCTCGACGAGCTCGGAGCTCTGCTCGATCCGGCGACGGACGTCATCCTCGACGGCGGTCCGAGCCCGGTGGGCGTGGAGAGCACGATCGTCGACTGCACCGTCGACCCACCGCAGATCCTGCGCCCCGGAGGCATCCCGACGGAGACCGTTGCCGAACTGATCGGGACGCCCATCGCTTCGCCGAGCGGGCCGTCACGAGCGGCGGGGATGGTGGCGTCGCACTATGCCCCGCGGGCTCGGGTGCACCTCGTCGATCGGCCGATCGACGCCACCGCCGCGGCGAGCCGCCTGGGAGCCACCGGGATCGAGGTCCGGGTGATCGACGGCACCGACGACCTCGTGCGCTACGCCCGCAACCTCTATGCCGAGCTCCGCGACGCCGATGCCGACGGCTGCACCGACGTGATCGCCGTGCTGCCGCCGCCGATCGGCCTCGGCCACGCCATCCGCGACCGCCTCCAGAAAGCCGCCGCCCCGTTAATCTGCGTTCCCCGGCCACGCACGTGCCGCTGCTGCGCGAGCGCTCGTCGACATCGGTCGGGGAGCCAGACGCGCATCGTCGATGGGCCGCGGTTGGCCCACTGGTTGTAGGCGACGAGGGGGACCTCGACGTCATCCGAGGCCACCGGCACGGCAACGTCGGCGGCAGCGCCGTACGGCCAGCCGTCATCGGCCGGATCGAGGAACCGGGCGGCGACGACCACCGAGCCGTCGCGGTCCGCGGGCGGCACCGAGGTGTCGACGCGAAGCAGGTCGACGTGGCGCTGCTCGGGCAGGTCGACCGACTCGGCGCACAGCACGAGCGGTCCACGCTCGACGGCGACGCATCCGCGGATCGCGTCGATCCGCGGGTCGGGCAGCGTCCAGCGCGGCGTCAACGGCAGCGCGCAGCGTGACCTCGTCGCCCGACCGGAACGGCCGTTCGACGACGACGGTGCCGGGGGTGACCGGCCGCTCGCCGGTCGCCGTCGGCCACCTCGGCACCGTCGCCCACGGCGGGACCCGGAGGGTGAGCGACCACGGCTGGCCGTCGGTCTCCGTCACGCGCACCACGACCGTCCCGTCGTCGGGGTAGCCGGTGGCGACCTCGACGCCGACCCGACGGCCACCGTCGAGCGTCGTGGCGATCCGGCTGTCGGCGTACTGGTGGATCTGGATCCCGCCGTCGTCGGCGGTGGCCAGGTAGCCGGCGAGGCTGGCGAGCGTGCGGGCGACGTTCGTCGGGCAGCAGGCCACGAGGAACCACGGCTCGCGCAGGCTCGACGACGCCCGCTTGCTCTCGACGTCGTCGCTCGGCACCTGCCCGGGAACACGCTGGTGCAGCGGGTTGGCGTAGAAGAAGTGCCGGCCGTCGGGGGCCGGCGACGTGGCCACGACGTTGTACAGCGTGCGCTCGATGAGGTCGGCGAAGCGGGTCTCGCCGGTGGCCAGCAGCAGCCGCCACGCCAGCATCACCGAGCCGATGCCGGCACACGTCTCCGAGTAGGCCCGGTCCGGGGGCAGCATGAAGTCGTCGCCGAACGCCTCGCCGGTGTGCGTCGAACCCATCCCGCCGGTGAGGTACGTCCGGCGGGCGAGCGTCGCCTCCCACTGGGCGATCAAGCGCGTCGAGCAGCTCGTCGTCGCCGGTCTCGACCGCGACGTCGACGGCGCCGGCGGCGAGGTACATCGCCCGCACGGCGTGGCCGCGGAACACGGCGGCGTCGCGGATCGGGACGTCGTCCTGGAAGTACGCCTGCCCGAACGGGATCTCGCCGAGCGTCCCGGTGCCGCGCCGCCGGACGAACGTCGCCGCCTGGTCGAGGTAGCGCTGCTCTCCGGTCTGGCGGGCGAGCTCGACGAGCCCGAGCTCGATCTCCGGGTGACCGCCGACGCGCTCGATCCCCCCGTCGGCGAACGTGTCGCACACGTGGTCGGCGACCCGCCTGGCGATGGCGACGAACTCGTCGGATCCCACCGTCCTGGCCCGCGCCACCGCCGCCTGCAACAGGTGGCCGTCGTTGTACAGCTCGTGGCCCCACTCCAGGTCGCTGTAGCGCGGCGGCTGGCCGGGCGCGCCCGAACACGGTGTTGAGGTAGCCGTCGGCCTCCTGGGCCGGGGCGATCACCGCCGTCAGCTCGCCGAAGCGGCGCGTCGGCGTCCGCCGACCCGGAGCGGCCGACCTCCCAGGCCATCGCCTCCATCAGCTTGTACACGTCGGAGTCGGCGAACATCATCCCCTGGTGGTTGCCGGCGATCGTGCCGTCGGCGGCGTGCGTGAAGTTGGCCGATCCAGCCGAGCCGCTCCATCCAGCCCTGGCAGTGCGCCAGCGTGGCGTCGGAGTTGACCTGCTGGCGCTGCGCCCACTCGCCGCCGGTGATCTCGACCTCGTCGAGGCCGAGCGGCCGCAGCGTGCCACGACTCGGTGGGACCGGAAGTGCCGTCGACGTCATTTCACTGCTCCCGTGAGCAGCCCCGACACGAAGTAGCGCTGCAGCAGCAGGTACACGACGACACACGGGAACGATCGAGATCGTGATCCCGGCTTGCAGCATCGACCAGTCCGTGCCCCCGAGCGACGTCGCCGTGCGGGCGTTGGCGAGGATCAGCGGAAGGGTGAACTTCGACCCGTCGGTCATCATCACGAGGGCGCCGAGGAACTCGTTCCACGACATGATGAACGCGAACAGGACGACCGTGATGATCGCCGGGACGACGGCCGGGAGGAAGATCCGCCGCAGGATCTGCAGCGAACCGGCGCCGTCGATCATCGCCGCCTCCTCCAGCTCCCTCGGCACCGCCTCGAAGCTGTTGCGCATGACGTAGAGGCTGAACGGCAGCTGGATCGCCGTGTGCACGATCGCCAGCCCGACCAGCGAGTTGGTCAGTCCGAGGTCGGAGAACATCAGGAACAACGGGGTCAGCAGCGCCTGGTAGGGGATGATCAGGGCGAGCAGGAGCACGACGAACACCGGCTCCTTGAACGGGACCGGGAAGCGGGCCAGGCCGTAGCCGGCGAGCACCGTGAGCACGAGCGTGAACAGCACCGTCAACCCCGCCGTGCCGAGACTGTTGATGAGGTAGGTCGGCAGCCCGTCCTGGTAGTTCCACAGCCGACGGTAGGCGTCGAGGCTGAACCCGTGGGGCAAGTAGGTCGGCGGGACCTCGGCCGCCTCCTCCGTCGGCTTCACCGACGCCAGCACCGAGGCGAGCAGCGGCAGCAGCATCACGGTGCACAGCGTCACGCAGCACAGCGCCGACAGGTAGCGGCCCCGTCGCGCGGCGTCATCGCGCGCTCCTCCGGCTCAGCACCATCTGGGTGACCGTGAAGATGAGGATGAACCCGGCGAGCATCAGCGACAGGGCGGCCCCGTAGCCGAGCTTCAGGAACGGGAAGGTGTTGAGGTAGATGTAGAACACCGAGGTGGCGGTCTGGTTCAGCGGCTGGCCGGCGGTCATCAGGAAGAACTGGTCGAAGGCGAGCAGTGAGCCGATGACGCTGATCAGGGTGACGAGCAGCACCGTGCGCATCGTCAGCGGCAAGGTCACCCGAATCGTCCGCTGCCAGGCGTTCGCCCCGTCGACGAGCGCCGCCTCGTTGACCTCTTTCGGGACGGCCTGGATGGCGGCGACGAACAGGATCATCCCGAACCCGATCACCTTCCACGTGATCGACACGATGATCGCCCACAGCGAGGTGTTGGGGTTGACCCCGAGCCACAGGATCGGCTCGTCGATGATCCCGAGGTCCTCGAGGCGGCGTTGATCAGCCCGTAGCGGGGGCTGAACAGCCAGTACCACAGCAGGCTGGAGGCGCCGAGACCGATCACCACCGGGATGAACACCACGGCGCGGGTGAACCGGCGCACGCCCGTGTTCGTCGCCAGCAGCAGGGCGAGGAGGTAGCCGCCGATCATCAGGATCGGGGTGAGCAGCACCGTGTACTTCAGCGTGAACCGGAACGCCCCCCAGAACTGGTCGTCGTCGAGGGCGTCGCGGAAGTTGTCGAGCCCGACGTACTCGGCGGGGACGAGCAGCGACTCGTCGGTCAGCGAGATCCGGAACATGCGCACGAACGGGTACACGGTGAAGGCGAGGACGAAGAGGAGGGCCGGCGCCACGTAGGCGACGCCGGCCAACTTCCGCTTCGTCCTCGCCTGCATCCGAATTCAGGCGCTGCTGCTGCTCAGCCGGTCGTCGCGGGAGCCTCCGCTCCCTCGCAGAAGATCTCCTCCATTTGCGCCTTCGTGTCGGCGATGATCTCCTCGATCGGCTCGTCGGTGTAGTACACCCGCTGGAGCATCTGCAGCCACGGGCTCTGCGGCGAGTTGATCATCTCGAAGAACTTCAGCGTGAACGGCGTCTGGGCGATCGGCAGCGCCTGGAGCGTGTCGGCGACGTCCGGGTCGTCGTAGACGGGCTCGACGTCGCTGCGGGTGGGCAGGTTGCCCAGCCCCATGTACACGTTCTCCTGGACCTGGTCGGAGAGGATGAACTTCATGAACTCGACGGCGTCCTCGAGCCGCTCGGAGCCCTTCGGCACCGTCACGATGTCGCCGCCGGCGAAGGAGGCCGTCTGGCCGGACTCCAGTCCGGGGAGCAGGGTGACGCCGAGGTCGATGTCGGGGTTCTGCTGCTTCGCCAGGGCGACGTTGAAGTTGCCGGTGCCCATGATCCCGACGTTGCCCGAGCCGAACACCTTGGCGAAGGTCTCGCCGGTCTCCGCCTGGGCGGCGGGGTCGATGAGACCCTCCTGGTGCATCATCCGCGCCCACTCGAGCACGGTCGGGATGCTGTCGCCGACGAGCGCCTCGTCGCCACACTCGGCCGGCTCGATCGTGCCGCCAGACGCCCAGATCAACGGGGCGAAGGTGAAGATGTTGCACCCGGCGCAGTTGCCCGCCAGGTAGTAGCCGTAGACGCCGTTGTCCGGGTCGTTGATCGCCGCCGCCATGTCGTGGATCTCCTGCAGGTTGGTCGGCGGCACCTCGGGGTCGAGCCCGGCCTGCTCGAACAGAGCCCTGTTCCAGAACAGCAGCGAGACGTCGGCGTACAGCGGCACGCCGTAGAGCCGATCGTCCCACGTGGCAACGGTGCGGTGGCCCTCGACGATGTTGGCGGCCAACGGATCGTCACCGATCAGGTCGGTGATGTCCTCGAGTTGGCCGGCGGACGTGAACTGCGGGCCGTAGATCAAGTCCAGGCCCATCAGGTCGGGCACGTCGCCGGTGGCGATCCCCCGGGCCAGCTGCGGCACCATCTCGGCGTGCTCGATGTAGGTCAGGTTGATCTGGCAGTCGGGATAGACCTGGTTCCAGGCGGCGACGAGGGCGTCGACCATCGGGGCGTTGCCGCCGGAGCGCTCCCACATCTCCATCGGGCCGCCGTCGCAGGTCCCGGTCGCCTCGACATCCCACTCGGTCGGCACGGTCGCCGGCGCCGCCTCCTCCGGCGGTGCCGAGTCGGGTGGTGGCACGGTCGTCGCCGAGGTCGTGATCCCGCCGGCGATCACGATGCCCGCGCCGAACACGAGCGCCAGTAGTGCACGATGCAATTTCATTGGTCCCTCCCCCATAGGCGCCACTTCGCCAGGACTGCAATGCTATGCAGCCATTGCTATGCTGTCAACCGTATGCCGGTTCGGGGGACCTGACGAGCGGGGGCCCGCCGGCTCCCGACCACGCCGCGACGATGCAGGACATCGCCCGCGCCGCCGGCGTGTCGCAGTCGACCGTCTCGCGGATCCTCAACGACGCCGTCACCACGGTGCCGATCGCCGCCGTGACACGACAGCGCGTGCTCGACGTCGCCAACCGGCTCGGCTACCGGCCCAACCCGCTCGCCCGTGGTCTGCGCGGGGCGAAGACGATGCTGCTCGGGATCATCGTCCGCGAGATCTCCGACCCGTTCTTCGCCCCTGGGGTGGAAGCGGTGTCGACGCGCGCCCGCGAGCGCAACTACAACGTCGTGCTCGGCAGTGCCCACGGGCTCGCCGACGAGGCGATCGAGCTGCACGGCCTGCTCGAGACCCGCCACTGCGACGCAATCATCGTGTTCGGCGACATGCGCGACCAGCCGCGGCTGCTCGACGACCTCGCCGCCGCCACCGTTCCCGTCGTCGCGCTCTGGCAGGGCACCGCCCTCCCCGGAGTCGACACCGTCAACGTCGACAACCGGGTCGGCGTCCGTCTCGCCGTCGACCATCTCGTCGCGCTCGGCCATCGCCGCTTCGGCTTCATCGGCGGCGGGTCGCACGGCGACCTGCGCGAACGGCGGACGGCGTTCGTCGAGCGCCTCCGCGAGCTGGGGATGCCACCGGACGATGCCCACGTCGTGCCCGCGGTCAACGACCCGGCTGCCGGCGCCGATGCCTTCGGCGAGCTGGCGGCGACGCCAGCTCCGCCGACGGCCGTCGTCACGGCGACCGATCTGCTCGCCCTCGGCGCGCTCCACGCCGCCCACAGCCGCGGCATCGCCGTTCCCGCTCGCGTGTCGATCGTCGGCTTCGACGACATTCCGCTCGCGACGTACACGGCGCCGCCGCTCACCACCGTGCACAACCCGATCACCGAGATGGCGGCGCTCGCCGTCGATCTCGCCATCGACCATGAGGACGACGGCGCCCGCGACCACGTTCTCATTCCGACGTTCACGGTGCGTGCGTCTGCCGGCCCGGCCCCGATGACCGATTGACAGGAGCACTCGGTCGGGAGAAATCGCCCGTCTGAGGCGATCGGGCGAAGTTCGTCGAGTATTCGACTGACTCCGCGGCGGGCCGTCGATACGGTCGCGGCAGGTCCAGGGGATCCCAGGCAGGATTGAGAGGGGAAGGTCGTGTCTCGACTTCGTTTACGCGCTCTGTTCGCTCCCGGACTGACTGCTCTGCTCTTGACGGTTCTGGCGGTCGCCGATACGGCGGCCGCGGCGGCGACAACGCCCGACGAGACGAGCGCCACGTCATCCCCGTCCGAGTCATCGTCGGCGGATGCGCTGGACGCTGTGCTCGTTGACGCGCTCGGTGATCGTGACGGCGGGGTCGCCGTGTTGTCGATCCGTGATGGGGAGTCGACAACGGCGGTCATCGGCGATGCCAACGTCAATGGTGATCCGATCACCGCCGACACGCCGTTCCGAACGGGTGATGTGTCATCGATGTTCATCGCCGCGTTGGTGATGCAACTCGTCGAGGAGGGCCGCATCGAGCTCGATGAACCGCTGTCGACCTACCTGCCTGACGCTGTGATCGGTGGAGACGTAACCGTCCGCCAGCTCCTCAGCCACCAGAGCGGACTTCCGCAAATCGACCGCGCGCCAGAACTGCTCGCCGACGCGTTGGCAGATCCGGCACGTGTCTTCACGCCGGATGAGGTGCTCAGCTACCTCGAGGATTCGTTCGCGAGCCCTCCGGGGCTGCTACGGCAATACGCCGCGGTCAACTTCAACTTGTTGGGTCAGCTGATCGAAGAGATCGAAGGCACCGATCTCAACACCGTGCTTCGTCAGCGGGTCACCGAACCACTCGGGCTGGAGGTGACCGCCATCGACACCGGCGACGCACCGATCCCGGACGGCCTCGCCGCTGGTTGGTCAGGGACGCCCGGGATCGAAGGTGACCCCGCCCAGCCCTATGCCTCGTTCGCGTCGAGGTTTTGGCCCGCCGTTGCGTTCTCCACCACCGGTGAGCTGGCGACGTTCCTGGGCGGTCTGTTCGACGGCGAGCTGGTGTCCGCCGAATCACTCGCCGAGATCACCACCCTCTCACCCGAGGGCTACGGCCTCGGGATCGGCGGCTTCGTCGCCCCTGATGGCACGCAGATGTACTACGTCGGCGGGGGCGGGGCTGCACCGTCAGTGACATCATCGCGCACCGACGGCTACGACAGCACCGCTGTCTACACCCCCGCCACCGGCGACACGTTGGTCGTTCTCACCAACAACGACCAGGTCGACGCAGGGGGCATCGTCGGCCGGATCATCGACGAGCTGTGGACCGCCAGCCGGTAACGGATCCACGGCGCCTGACGCGCCCCATCGGGCGCACCTGAACGTCGGGTCATCTCCCGAGGCGATTGAGCGACGCGACCCACAGGTCGCGAACGTCGTCGATGTCGGGCAGCGGCTCGTCCGGCAGGGCGGCGATCGTCAGGCTGACCGTGCTCGCGCCGGCGTCGGGAACGAGATCGAGCCGGCACCAGCAACGCAGCGGGTCGAGCACGAGTACGTCGAGCTGGTAGGGCGGTTCGTCGACGACGACCTCGCCGATCCACGACGTGACGACAAGGAGTGCCTCGAAGGCCACCACGGGGAGCGCCTCGATCGACGAACGACGCGATGTCGTGGGCGACACGTCCGGTGGCGGCCGGGCGCCCCGCGCTTTGTGCAGCGGTGCGCGGCTCTGGGCCGCTCACCGCTCACAGCGAGTTGGGCGAGGGCGATCTCGACCGCCTCGTTGAGCAACCGCATCGCCTCCGCATCGCCACCGTCGAGATCTGGATGGCTGTGCTTGGCCAGTCGCCGACGGGCGGCGCGGACGTCGTCGGCGTCGGCATCGTCCGACAATCCCAGCAGGCGTAGCGCCTCGGTCGGCGAGATCACCACGACAGTTTGGCCCCGGCCGGCCGTTGGACGAGGACGGCGCGACGTCGTACCCTCTGCGCAACATGACTTGGGGGAGATCGGGCGGCGCGTTCCGGCGCGGTGGTGTGCTCATTTTGCTGCTCGCCCCGTTCGCGTTCCTCCTCTTCGGCTCTCGGCTCCGTCGCCGCCCAGGAGGACGACGACGCTGCTCAGACGCTTCACCTCCGAGTCAACAACGAGTATCTCGGCGAGGACGGCGAAGAGGTCCGCGAAGGAGTCCCGGATGTCCGCATCACCGTGGAGTCCGAGGCGGGCGAGCCGATCGCCGAGGGCGTCACTGGTGAGGACGGCACCGTCGACATCGGCATCGTCGATCCTGGCACGTACGTGATCTCGATCGACACCGACTCGCTACCCGAGGGTTTCGACCGTGGCGGAGGGTGAGGACTCCTTCAGCTCGCGACATCTCCCGCCAACAGTGACATCACGCAGGCGTTCTTCCTCGGCGAGGACCTGCGCCAGGCGGAGAGCAAGATCAGCCAGCTCCCCCAGACCCTCGCCAACGGGTTCAAGCTGGCGATGATCATCGCCATCACGTCGATCGGACTGTCGCTGATCTACGGAACGACCGGCCTGTCGAACTTCGCCCACGGCGAGATGGTGACCCTTGGCGCGTTGGTCGCCTATGGGTTCAACCGCAGCTGGGCGTCTTGGCCGCTGATCACCGCGGCAATTGCCGCGGTGATCGTCACCGCCATCGCCGGAGGCTTGTTCGAGGTGAGCGTGTGGCGACCGTTGCGGCACCGCGGCACGAGCCTCACGTCGATGATGATCGTGTCGATCGGCATCGCCTTGGCCGTCCGCCACGTCTACCTCTTCTTGGTCGGCGGCGCCTTCGTGCAATACGGGCAGTACACACTGCAGCGCGACCTCTTCGAGATCGGGCCGATCGACTTCGCCCCACGGTCGCTGTGGATCATGGGCATCTCGGGCTTCGTGATCATCGGCGTCGCCATGTTCCTGCTCCGGGCGCGGTTCGGCAAGGCGATCCGGGCGGTATCGGACAACCCCGACCTGGCATCGTCGAGCGGCATCGATTCCGACCGGGTGATCCTGCTCGTGTGGGTGCTCGGTGGGGCGCTCGCCGGTCTCGGCGGTGTGATGTACGGCCTCGAGTTCGGCATCAGGTGGGACATGGGCTTCTCACTTCTGCTGTTGATGTTCGCGGCGATCACCCTCGGCGGGCTCGGCAACCCGTTCGGCGCCCTCGTCGGTTCCCTGGTGATCGGGATCTTCGTCGAGCTGTGGACCTGGGTCGTCCCCAACGCCAACGACATGAAGAACGTCGGGGCGCTGCTCGCTCTGATCATCATCCTGCTCATTCGTCCGCAGGGGATCCTCGGCAGCAAGGAGCGGATCGGATGACCGAGCGTAACGAGAGGGTGCGACCGTGGACTGGGAGCTGATCTTCTGGAACGCGGTGTACACGTCGATCAACGCGGCGGCGGCGGCGTACTGCTTGATCGCCGTCGGACTCAACGTGCACGTCGGCTACACCGGGCTGCTCAACTTCGGCCAAGCGGGGTTCGCCGCTGTCGGCGCCTACGCCTTCGCCATCCCGATCGCCGAGTACGACTGGCCGTGGTATGCCGCGCTGCCGGTAGTGCTCGTCGCCTCGATCGCCCTGTCGTTGCTCCTCGGGCTGCCGACACTACGCCTGCGCGCCGACTACTTGGCGATCGTCACGATCGCCGCCGCCGAGATCATCCGTTACTTCGTCAACACGACACGGTTCACGTGGCTCACCGGCGGCAGCGACGGCAAACAGGGCTGGACCGGCTTCTTCCAGGACCTCAACCCCTGGGTCAACGACGACCGTTTCAGGCTCGGGAGACAACCCTTCGACGGCTACCGACTGTTCATGATGGTCCTCGGCTGGTCGCTCGTCGCCGTGATCAGCCTGCTCGTGTGGGCGTTGATGCGCAGCCCATGGGGGCGCGTCCTGAAGAGCATCCGTGAGGACGAGGACGCCGCTCGTGCGCTCGGCAAGAACGTCGTGTGGTTCAAGATGCAGAGCCTCGTGCTCGGCGGGCTCATCGGGTCGCTCGGCGGAGTGATGTTCGCCGCCCAGACGCAGGCAGCAACGCCGGGCCAGTACGCCACCAACCTCACGTTCTTCGCCTTTACGATCATCATCATCGGCGGGCTCGGCCGGGTGAAAGGACCGATCATCGGGACGGTCATCTTCTTCTTCGTGATCCAGTTCGTCGACAACGTGCTGAACCAGGCGACACGCAACGACAAGCTCCCCGGCTGGCTCGTCGACACGAGCAACTACAGCCAGGTCAAGTTCATCATTGCCGGCGTCGTGCTCGCCTTGCTCGTGGTATTCCGGCCGCAAGGCATCTTCGGCGACCGCAGGGAGCAGGTCTTCGATGTCCGCTGACCTCGTGCCGACGGAGATCGGCAACGTCCCGGACGCGCAGCCTGGCGCCGCCAAGGCCGACCCGATCCTCGTCGTCGATTCGGTGCGCCGGGCGTTCGGCGGTCTCGTCGCCGTCGACGTCGACCACGCCGAGGTGCAACGCAACGAGATCACCGCGCTGATCGGCCCGAACGGTGCCGGCAAGACGACGTTCTTCAATCTGCTGACCGGTTTCGACGACGCCAACCACGGGCAGTGGTCGTTCGACGGCGTGCCGGTCGCCGGCCGTGCGCCCCACAAGCTGGCCCGCCTCGGCATGGTGCGCACGTTCCAGCTGACCAAGGCACTCGCCCGTCTCTCGGTGATGCAGAACATGCGCCTCGGGGCCACCGGCCAGCTGGGCGAACGGGTGTGGGCGGCGCCGTGGTGGTTCCCGTGGGCCAACCAGGAGCGCGACAACACCGCGCGTGCCGACGAGCTACTCGAACGCTTCCGGCTCGATCACATGCGCGACGAGTTCGCCGGCAACCTCTCCGGGGGCCAGCGCAAACTGCTGGAGATGGCCCGCGCCTTGATGACCGACCCCAGGCTGATCATGCTCGACGAGCCGATGGCCGGCGTCAACCCGGCGCTCAAGCAGAGCCTGCTCAACCACATCCACCAGCTCAAGGCCGAGGGGCGGACCGTGCTCTTCGTCGAGCACGACATGGACATGGTCCACGAGATCAGCGACTGGGTCCTCGTGATGGCCGAGGGCCGGCTGATCGCCGAGGGGACGGCGTCGCAGATCTCCGGCAACCAGGCGGTCATCGACGCCTACCTCGGCGCCCACCACGACGTCGACATCGGGGCGATGGACGAGCAAACGGCGATCGAGCGAGCTCGGTCTCGACGCCGACGAGCTCGGCGTCGACACGATCCAACAGATCGCCGAGGCCCACCAGGACGACTGGGTGGGCGACCGAGGAGCCGACCGAATGACCGCCGTCGCGCGACCCCCAGTGACTTCCGCGGTGATCGACGCCACCGACCTCGTCGCCGGCTACGTGCCCGAGGTCAACATCCTCAACGGCTGCAACCTCACCGTCGCCCCTGGTGAGTTCGTCGGGATCATCGGCCCCAACGGTGCGGGCAAATCGACGTTCCTCAAGGCGGTGCTCGGCCTCGTCGCCGTCCGCTCAGGTGTCGTGCGCCTGCACGGCGACGACATCACCGGCCAGCCGGCCCACAAGCTCGTGCAGCGCGGCGTCGGGTTCGTGCCCCAGAACAAGAACGTGTTCCAGACTCTGACGGTTCGGGAAAACCTCGAGATGGGATGCTTCCTCAAGCCGAAGCAGTTCGACGCGCGCTACGAGGTGGTCACCGGGCTGTTCCCACGCCTGCTCGAACGGGCCGACCAGCGCGCCGGGTCGCTCTCGGGCGGTGAACGCCAGATGGTGGCGATGGGCCGAGCGCTGATGCTCGACCCGTCCTTGCTGCTGCTCGACGAGCCGTCCGCCGGGCTCTCGCCGATGCTTCAGGACGAGGTGTTCCTGCGCTGCAAGTTGATCAACGACACGGGCGTGGCGATCTTGATGGTCGAGCAGAACGCCCGCCGGTGCCTGCAGGTGTGCCACCGCGGGTACGTCTTGGACCAGGGCCGCAACGCCTACACCGGTACCGGCCGCGAGCTGCTCGGCGACCCCAGGGTCATCGAGCTGTACCTCGGCACGCTCGCCCGCGTCTGACGCTGACGCAACTCCCCGGCCCGCAGCCGTCTGTGTCAGCATGCATGCCCGTATCCGGCTTACACGCTGACACAGACGCGAAGAAGCCCGGGCCGTCGGCCCGGGCTTCCTCGTGGAAGTTGAAGGTTCAGTTACCGGCGTCGAAGTCAACGCCAAGGGCGTTGCCGATGTTGCCGTCGGAGCCGTAGACGGGGACGTCGCGCGGGCCGACGCCCTGCTCGACCATCGACCGCAGGATCCGCGACGACTCGTTGAAGCCGATGAGGATGATCGCGTCGGCATCGGCGGCGGCAAGCTGTCCGACTTCGCTGTCGAACGATGCCGCTGCCGGGTCGTACACGACCCGCTCGACGACCTCACCCCCGGAGGCTTCGATCGTCGCCGTCGCCTGATCACCCAGGCTGTTGCCGTAGCTGTCGTTGAGGTTCATGATCGCCACCGACTGGTTGCCGTCGTTGATCACGAACTGGCCGAGCACGTCACCCTGGTAGATGTCGGGCGGCGCGGTACGGAAGTACAGACCACCGTCCGGGTAGTCGGACAGCTCGGTCGACGTGTTGGCCGGCGAGAACATCGTCACCCCGGCAGCCGTGATCTTGTCGATCACGGTCAGCGTGACGCTCGACGAGGCGGCGCCGACGATCGCGTCGACGTTCTCTGCCAGCAACCGGTCGGTCGTCTGGTCGGCCTGGTTCGTCGTCGTGTCGCCGGAGTCACCCGGGATGTTGACGACGTCAGCGCCGAGCACACCGCCGGCCGCGTTGATGTCCTGCACGGCAAGGTCGACACCGGCGAACTCGGGTGGTCCGAGGAACGCCAGCGAACCGGTCTGGGGCAGCAGCGAACCGATCGTCAGCACGCCATCACCCTCGCGGGTGCCCTCGACCGGGACGTCCTCGGGGAACTGCCCTTCGCCCTCGACCACGATGAACTCGGTGAGCGTCGGGTCGATGCGGTTGTTGTCAGCCATCTTCAGCAGGCCGTAGCTGGCGATCGTCGGTTCGCCGTTGCCGTCGAACTCGAGCGGACCAGAGACCCCGTCGTAGTCGATGTCCTCGCCGGCAGCGATGAGATCGCGGCACTCGGCGAACGACGTGCACTTCGTGCCGTCCCGAGTGACGCCGTTGATCTCGCTGGCGTACGCGATGCCGTCCGTCTGGGCCACCTCGACCGCCAGGGCGATGACCGTCACGGCGTCGTAGGCCTCGGGCGCGTAGTTGAAGTCCGCGAGGTTCGGGTCGACGCCGCACAGGTTCTCGAAGAACTCCGGTGTCCCCTCGCTGTACGGAGTGGTGCCGCTGAACCCGGCGATGTCGCCGTTCGTCGTGTCGCTGGGCGCAAAGCCACAGCGGACGACCTCAGCCGCCGCCGGTGCCAGTTGGTTCGTCGCCAGGGACGGTTGTGGCAGAAGTGGTTCCCTGGGCTACCGCGACGAGCGCCGCCCCCAGGACCATCACCGCAACGCCGCGGCGTGATCTTGATCGTTGCATCGGTTGTAACTCCCCCCAGTTCATGACGGGCCGGATTACCCGGTCTTCGTGGGTGGCGGTACCTTAACGCGTGACTTCTGTCTCCGTTCAACGGCTCAGGACGTCGCCGCCGCAGTCGCCGAGTGAAGTTGGACGGCGGCGTCGACCGGCGCCGGCCGACGTGCCGGCAGCGTCCGCAACACCAGCGCCACGGTGGTCGCCCACAGCACGGTGGCCCCGAACACGTGTACGCCGACGAGCAGCGCAGGCACCTCGTTGAAGTACTGGACGTAGCCGATCGCCCCCTGGAGCAGGGCGATGACGATCCAGGCCGAGACCCACTCGGCCACCTCCGTCCGCTCGGTCGGCCGCCGCCTCAGCCGCCAGGCGAGGACCAGCACGGCGAGTACCGTGATCACGACGCTTGTGCCATGCACCCGCGCCGCGTCGGCGATCGCCACGCCGAAGCGCCTCGCTTCCTCGTCGCCGGCGTGCGGCCCGGCGCCGGTGACGACGGTGCCGGTGACGAGGGCGACGACGGTCAGCGCGGCGATGCCGATCACGTGCCGGCTGATCTCGGGCGAGACGGGGCGCACCGCCACGCCGTCGTCGGGCTCGGACGCCCGGCGAACGAGTACGACAGCGTTGGCGACGAGGATCAACGACAACAGCATGTGGCCCTGGACCGCCGCCGGATGGAGGTCGACGAGCACCGTGACGCCGCCCAGCCCGATCTGGGCGATGACCCCGGCCACGAGGCCGAGCGACAGCCACGTGAGGTCACGGCGGCGGGGCACGCGGAGGAATGACCCGAGCACGGCAGCGATCACCGCGAGGCTGACGAGGCCGGTGAACAGGCGGTTGATCTGCTCGATCGCCGCGTGCCGCGACGAGACGTCGATGAACTTGCTGCTGCTGCACGCCGGCCAGTCGGCGCAGCCGAGACCGGATCCGGTGAGCCGCACGGCGGCGCCGGTGACGATGATCGCGCAGATGGCGGCGAGGGCGGCCACCGTGACCGCCCGGTACTGCCTCGGCGAAAGAGTCAAGAACGTCAGATTACGGCGGTGACAAGGGTGGCCCACATGGGGCAGACTGGAGTCGACGGATCCCGCCGTGGAGGCGTGCCATGACCACAGCAACTCCCACACTCGTGCCGATGCTGACCAGGGGCAAGCATCGCTCGCCACGCAAGGGGGCGTGCTTCATGGAGTTCGCGTCGTATCTCGCCGGCGAGCAGTGGAGCGACCACCCCCGCTGCACCCACCCGCTGCTGTCCGCCGTCGCCCGGCTGGTCAACGACAACACATCGGACGGCGCACGCCAGCAGCTGGCCGGTCTGATCCCCTCGGTGATCGGGCTGACGAGCGACGATCCGCGGTGGAACGCGGTGATCGCCCGGCGGGCCGCTGTGACCGCCCTGCCCGTCGTGAGTTACGAGCACCAGCGCGCCCTGGCCGTCGGCCTGCTGACGAGTGAACGGGTCCTCGCCGAGCTCGATGGACGCCCGGTCACGTCGCTGTCCGACGTCGGGCGGGAGACGCTGACATCCGTGCCGTCGGCCGAGCGGTGGGCCCGGCAGTACTGCGGTGACCGCCCGGTACCGACGGCGCGGTTCCATCGGCGCAGCGCCCCGAGCATCGTCCTGCTCGCCGTGGGGGGGATCGCCGAGAGCTGCGGTCCCGACCGCGACGATGTGCTGCGCGAACTGCTTGCGGCAACCATCGGCGACTGCACGGCGCTGGACGCCCGCCCAGCTCGCCGCGCCGGTCGATTTGCGACAGCTCAACGACCAGATTTCGGTCACGGGCTGACGCAAACAGTACGGCGGGCGGATCCCCTCCGCCGAACGCCGCCGTAGGCTCGCCGCCCGTGGGCCCGCCAACGCCGCGTTCGCCGGCCGGTTGGCATCCCGACCCGACGGCGCGCTTCGAGTTCCGCTACTTCAATGGCGAGGCATGGACTGCCGATGTGAGTGCGTCGGGACTGCGCTTCGTGGACCCCTCCGGCCCTCCACGGCAGCGGCGGGACGGGCGAGCGACGGCGGCGATGGTGCTCGGGATCGTCAGCGTGACGATCGGGTGGATGCCGGTGTTGTTCGCCGTCGGGCTGGTGTGCGCAGTGCTGGCGATCATCTTCGGAACGATCGTCCTGCGCCGCAGGGGCAACCCGCGAGCCTTTGCCATCGCCGGCGTGATCACCGGCGTCGCCGGGATCGCCATCGCCGGACTAGGTCTCGTCCTCACCGTCGTGGTCAACGACGCCGTCAACGAGTTCGTCGACCCGCCGCGGGCGACCGTCTCCGTCGATCGCTGCGCGGCGAGCGATGGCGCGATCCGGATCGAGGGCACGATCGTCAACCACGGGGATCGCTCCAGCGATTACCGGATCATCGTCGAGGCCGGCACGTCGTCGAACCGCCAGCGCGTCGTGATCGAGCTCGATGACGTCGGTCCGGGAAGTCCCGTGCCATTCGGGGCCACGGACAGCGCCGAGCTCGGCGACTCATCGTCGAGCGTGACCTGCGAGGTCGTCGACATCACCGGTCCCCTCCCGTTCGGCTTCGACCTGTAACCGGGCGGCCAAACGCCAGGAAACCGGACCGCAGGCCTCCCAGATCGACTGGTGGACCGTAGGCCGCCCAGAACGTCAATCGGTGGTGGTCAGGACGCCGTCGTGGACGCTGGTGGCCACCATCCAGGCGTCGTACAACCGGCGGTAGACGCCGCCGGCACCGACCAGCTCGTCGTGCGTGCCGTCCTCGACGAGCACGCCCTCGTCGAGCACGAGCACCCGGTCGGCGCGGGCCGCCGTCGACAGGCGGTGGGCGATGGCGATCGTCGTGCGCCCCTCGGCGAGCCGGGTCAACGCCCGCGAGATACGCACCTCCGTGAGCGCGTCGACCGACGACGTCGCCTCGTCGAGGACGAGGACGTCCGGATCGGCGATCCCCGCCCGGAGGATGGCCACGAGCTGGCGCTCCCCCGCCGACAGGTTCTCGCCGCGCTCGCCGACCGTCGTCAACAGCCCGTCGCTGAGCGTGTCGACCCAGTCCTCCAAGCCGAGCCGGCGAACCATCGCCTCGATGTCGGGGAACGACGTTCCGGGCTTGGCGAACCCGACGTTGGCGGCGACGCTGTCGTCGAACAGGAACGGCTCCTGGGAAACGACGACGAGGCGCTGGCGCAGCTCGTCGTTGGCCACGCACTGCAGCGGAACCCCGCCGAGGTACAACTCGCCGACGGTCGGATCGGCGAAGCGGGCGATCAGGCGCCCAAGCGTCGTCTTGCCGGAACCGGTCGCGCCGACAAGGGCGACCTGCTGACCGGCCGGGATCGTCACGTCGACCTCGCGCAGCACGGCCTCGTCGAGCGACGTCGTGATGCCACGCGTCGGGTAGGCGAACGTCACGTTCCGCACGGCGATGTCGAGCTCGCCGGGAGGCAGCGCCACCGGTTGGTCGGTGTGCGGCGGACCGGTCTCCATATCCAGCACCCCGAGCACCCGACGGAGACCGGCGACCGCCGTCTGGGTCTGGTCGAGCACTTCGGTGAACTCGGCGATCGGCTCGAGAAACCGGTAGGTGAGGAAGACGAACCCGATCATCGCCCCGGCCGTCAGCCCGCTCGCCGGGCCGCGGGCGACACCGATGACGATCACGCCACACACGGTGAGCACGGAGAACAGCTCGCCGGACGGGAACAGCAACGATCCGATCACCCCGGCACGAATCTGCGCCGACTTGCGACGGTCGACCGTCGCCACGGCTTTGGTTCCGAACGCCTCCCCGGCGTCGTAGGCCCGGATCGTCTCGGCGCCGCCGACCACCTCGCCGATCGCCCCCATCATCTCGCCGTTGCGCTCGCGGGCGGTCTCGTAGGCAGCGACGAGGTGGCGCTGGACGACGCGCAGGACGATCGCCAGCGGGGCGGCCAGGGCGAAGGCGACGAGCGCCAGCACCCAGTCGTAGGCCAGCATCACGGCGCCGACCATCAGCATCAGCGGGCCGTTGAGCAGCCAGGTCATCCCGCCCCATTGGAAGAACTGGGCGAGCGTCTCGATGTCGCTGGTCACGCGGGCGACGAGTGCGCCACGGCGCTCTTCGTTGTGATCGGCGAGGCTCAAGCGGTGGATGTGGCCGATCAACCGGCCGCGCAGGTGAAACAGGGCCTCCTCGCTGCGCATGCCGAGACGGACGACCGCGTAGCGCTGGGCGACCCCCGAGATGATCAGCGCGCCGGCCGCGATCAGGCCGAGAACGGCGACGAAGCCGACACGCACGTTCTCCTCGCCGACGATGCCTTTGTCGATCGCCTGCTGCAGCAGGATCGGGACAACGACCCGGCCGACGGCGCCGACGATCGCCAGCAGCCACGTGATGCCGAGGCCCTGGCGCAGGATCGGCGCCTCCTCCAAGCCGCGCCCGATCGTGTGCACCGCCGAGAAGCGCGGCGGCGGCGTCGAGAACCGTCCGCTCGGCTCGACAACAACGTCAGTCACCGCCGACCCCCACGACGGTGCCCGCGGACACTCCGGCGCGATCGGATTCGAACGCCTCGACCAGCTCGCGATACGAAGCGCTGCGCGACATCAGGTCGCCATGCGTCCCGTGATCGACGACGGTTCCCCGTTCGACATAGACCACGTCGTCGGCGAGGGCGATCGTCGAGGGCCGGCTCGCCACCATCAAGACGGTGGTCCCGGCGAGCGCCCCACGCAGGTTGGCGAGCACGGCCCGCTCGGTCGCCGGGTCGAGCGCCGACGTCGTGTCATCCAGGAGGAGCAACGATGGCTCTCTCACGAGCGCCCTCGCCAAGGCGATCCGTTGGCGTTGACCACCGCTCAGGCTGACGCCCCGCTCCCCGACGATCGTGTCGAGCCCGTCAGGGAGGTCGGCGACGAAGTCGGCAGCGCGCGCCATGCGCAGTGACTGCCACGTCTGCTCGTCGTCGAACGTGCCGTCCATCGCCACGTTGTCGCGGATCGAGCCGGCGAACAGGAACGCCTCCTGGAAGACCAGCGACCGCCCTCCCGGGCTCGTTTCCACGGTTCCGCTGTCGGGAGCGACGAGCCCGCCGGCGAGTTCGACGAGCGTGCTCTTGCCGGCGCCCGTGGGCCCGACGACGGCGACGATCCTGCCGGTCGGCACGGTGAGCGAGACGTCCCCGCACGGCAGGGGCAGACTCGCCGGCGAACGTGAACGAGATGTCGTCGAGCTGCAAGCCGACACCCGACGGGGCGGACAGAATGGCGTCCAAAGGGTCCGCTTCGATCGCCTCGTCGAGCACCTCTCGCACGCGCGTCCAGCCCGACAAGGAGAACGGCATCGACGACAGGACGTACCCGATCAGTCGTAGGGGGAAGACGAGCAGGGTGAACAGGTAGATGAAGCTGGTCAGCTCGCCGACGGTGAGATCGCCACTCCGCACCCGGTAGGCGCCGAGCACGACGATGGCCACGTTGGCGAGCGACGGGAGCACGTCGAGTGCGGCGTCGAACGTGCCGCGCAGGTACACGGCACGGACCCGCGAGTCACGCACCCGGCCGGCGATCTCCGACAGCCGCTCCGTCTCGCGCTGCTCGGCGCCGTAGGCCTTGACGAGCTGGACGCCCTCAAAGCTCTCGTGAACGCTCGCCGACAGTCGCCCGAGCTCCGCCTGGGCGGCGTCGAAATGGCGGTCGACGCGCCGCTGGTAGACGACGTTCGTCGCCAGCAGCAGCGGGAAGACGGCGATCGCCACCGCCCCGAGCACGTGGTCGGTCACCAGCAACCACACCGTGGAGAGCACGATCATCAGCACCGTCCCCGTCGAGTATGGGATCGGTGCCAGCACGGCGATCGCCGTGTCGGTGTCGACGGCGGCCCGGCCGACGAGGTCGCCGTCGGGCCGTCGTTGGTGCCACGAGATCGGCTGCCGCACGAGCCGGTCGACGACGCTGCTCGACAACGTCGCGCCGACCCTGAACTGGGTGATCCCGGCGAACACGCGGCGAACGACGACACCTCCGGCGCGCACGACGCCCACCGCGCCGAGGAACGTGACGCCGGCGACGACCGTCGACACCGCCACATCGCCTTCCTCGAAGCGCGGCATGATGACGTTGTCCGTCACCCACTGCACGGCGATGCTCGACAAGACGGTGCACATGGCGAAGATCGCGGCACCGATGACGGCGACGATGAATGGGCGTCGATGGAGCTTGACCATCGCCAGCACCATCCCGGCGCTGCGGGCGAACCGCCCCTCGCGCGGGTGATCGGCAGCCGACTCCATTTACTCCTGTCTACCGGGCGATACCGTCCACGCGATGGAAGATCAGCTCGACACCGCCCTGCTCGTCCTGCGCTTGGCGTTCGGCGTGGGCTTCGCCGTCCACGGCTACAACAAGGTGTTCGCCGGCGGGCGGTTGGCCGGTACGGCTGGGTGGTTCCAGTCGATCGGCATGAAGTGGCCGAATCTCCAGGCCCGCTTGGCAGCGGGGACGGAGATCGGCGCCGGGTTGCTGTTCGCCGCCGGGCTGCTGACACCGCTGGCGGCGGCAGGGATGATCGGCGTGATGACCGTGGCGTTTTGGGTCGTCCATCGCAACAACGGATTCATGATCACTCAAGGCGGATGGGAGTACGTGGCCGCCGTAGCCGTCGTGGCCTGGGCGGTGGCGACGTCCGGGCCAGGGAGGTTCAGCCTCGACAACGCCTTCGACATCGAGTGGACCGGTTGGAGCGGGGCGATCGTCGCCGCCCTCCTGGGAGTCGGGTCGGGAGCCGCCCAGCTGGCGGTCTGCTATCGCCCGACCCCTGCCGAGGCCGGTGCGTGAAGTTCTGGCGAATCGTCATCGTTGCAGCTGTCGCCGGGCTGGCCGCGTTCTGGGTGTGGGCGCTGTTCTTCGCGTCGAAGGAGGCGGTCAACAAGATCGACGACCGGCAGTGGGCTCTACGTGCCGAGTCGATCTGTGACGTCGCCACCGCCGAGCGCGAGCTACTCGTCGACGAGCGAGTCGTCGGGGACGATCCGGCGATGCTCGCCGAACGCGCCGACATCGTCGACGAAGCGACCGACATCGTCGAGTCGATGCTCGACGACGTGACGGCGGTCCGCCCGGCTGACGCCAAGGGGATGGAGATCGTGCCGCTGTGGGAGGCGGACTATCGCATCTACCTGGAGAACCGGCGGGCGTTCAGCGAACGGTTGCGGCTGGGCGCCAACGAGCCGTTCACGGAGGCGGCGGTGGATGGCATCCCGATCAGCGAGAAGCTCGAGCAGTTCGCCGGCGACAACGAGATGCCCAGCTGCGCCCCGCCACACGACCTCGCCAACTGACGACAACAGTTGCTCACACGTCCGCCGATGCAAGCGACGAGGCGCCAGCCGAGGAGCGGCTGCCAGCGGCCTGCGTCGGCCGGACGGATCGCCACGTCAATGGTGAGCGGAGCGTGCAGATTTCTGCACGCTGGGCTCACCAATCCGCTTGACGACCTGGGCCGGGTTGCCGGCGGCGACGCAGTAGGGCGGGATCTCGCCGCGCACGACGCTGTTGGCGCCGATCACCACGTGGCGCCCGATCGTCGCCCCGGGGAGCACGACCGTGCCGTGACCGAGCCACGAACCGGCACCGATTCGCACCGGGCGCTCCGGCATCGCCTGCCGCGAAATCGGCAGATCGAGATCCTCGTACCCGTGGTTCTGGTCGGTGATGTACACGTTGTGGCCGGTCCACACGTCGTCGTCGATCTCGATCGAGAGGTGGCCGACGACAGCGCTCCCGCGCCCGAGCAGGCAACGGTCGCCGATGCGCACCACCTGGTCGGTGAGGCACGCCTGGCCGGCGACCATGCCCGCCGACAGTGTGATGTGCGGACCGATCATCGTGTGCTCGCCGATGTGGATGAAGCGCTCGTTGAGGATCGTCGCCGGAGGGAAGCAGATCACGCTGCGATCACCGAACGCTCCGAAGCGGCGGCCCCGTTTCGTGTCTGGCCCGATTGCGCCGAGCCACCGTGCCCGTTCGAGGGCGAGATGCAACACCTCCGAGATCACCGTCATTGCGTTCCCCGGCCACGCAGGCCGCTCTTGGCCGCTCCTCGGCTGGCGCCTCGTCGCTCGCATCCGAGGTGCCAGCAGTACCGACCTCTCACGAGTTCAGCACCACCGTGATGGCCACGGCGTTCATCACGGCGTGGGCGATCATCACCGGTCCGAGGCGCCGCAGCAGGTAGCTGGCCAGGCCGAATCCGGCACCGGCGACGCTGAGGGCGATGATCAGCCCGATGCTCTCACGGCCGAAGTCGGGATCGAAGTGGGCAGCCCCGAACAGAACCGCCTGGATGGCGATCGCCCACACCGCCGCCATCTTCGAGAGGAGACCGCGCAGCACGGCCCCGCGAAACAGCGCCTCCTCGACGATCGGCGCGAAGACCACCGCGGACACCAGCAACGCCACGATCGAGGTGTTGTCGCGCTCGAACGGGCTGCCGTTGTCGACGTCGAGGTTGCCGCGGTAGGGAACGTCGAGCAAGCGCATCAAGCCGACGGCGACGCCCATCGCGGCGACCGTGCCGATCCAGATGAGTGGTCCCCAGCCGAGGTCGACCCAACGGAACCGCACACCGAGGTCGCTGAGCACGTGGCCGGTCCCCCAGCGCCGGCTGGCAAACCACATCCACACGATCGACGGCCCGTAGCCGACGGCGACGGCGATCGCCATGTAGACGACGATGTTCCAGTCGTGGTCGATCAGCGCGTCGAGCAGCTCACGGCTGGCGATCAGCGACGCAGCGAGGATCACGATTGCCCCGATGGCGAACGAGATCGGCAGCTCTGGGTGCGGCGGCGCCTCCTGCGGGGCCGCTCGGCGCACGTGTGCGGAAGGGGCGACGTACGGCGTCCATTGGTAGCCGTCGTAATAGCGGGCAAAACCGCCGCCGTACGGGTCCGGATACCAGCCGGCCGGAGCGCTGCTCGGTGGGCTGAACGAGCCCACCGGCGGGGAAATCATCGGCGTAGCGTAGGCGCACAGTGCCTGGCCAGGGTTTGTGGCAAGCGACCGCTCCACACGACGTTTCGTTCGAGCACCGCCTCGACATCAGCCTCGACGTCGACGTGGCGATCGTCGGGGCGGGGTACACCGGCCTCTGGACGGCGCTGGCGCTGCTCGAGGCCGAGCCGGCGATGCGCATCATCGTCGTCGAACGGCACCACGTCGGCTTCGGCGCCAGCGGGCGCAACGGGGGATGGTGCTCGGCGCTCCTGCCCATCAGCCTCACCGCCCTCGAACGGCGTCATGGCCGGGGGGCGGCGATCGACTGGCAACGGGCGATGATCACGACGGTCGACGACGTCGGACGGTTCGCGGCGTCCAGCGCGGCGAACGGACGCGACACCCAGTTCCACAACGGCGGGACGCTGACCGTCGCTCGCAACCCCGCCCAGATGCGACGCATCGAGTCGGCCGTCGCCGAGGCGCGTCGCTTCGGGTTCGGGACGGACGACGTGCGGCTCCTCGAGGATTCCGAAGCCGCCGCCCGGATCCACCCTGCGGGCCTCGTCGGGGCGATGTTCACGCCGCACTGCGCGGCCGTCCATCCGCTGCGCCTCGCTCGCGCCATCGCCGCCGCGGCAGCGCGACTCGGAGCGCGCATCGTCGAGGGCGTCGACGTCGTCGACGTCCAGCCCCGTCGGGTGACGACGACGGCGGGAACGATCCGGGCGGACGCCGTTGTCGTCGCCACGGAGGCCTACACCAGCCAGCTTCCCGGCCGACGCCGCGACGTGTTGCCGATCTACTCGATGATGATCGGCTCGGAGCCCCTGAACGATGCGCAGTGGGCGGCGATCGGCCTCGCCCACCGGGAGACGTTCACCGTCGCCACCCACGTCGTCGTCTACGGCCAACGCACCGCCGATGGGCGGATGGCGTTCGGCGGGCGGGGGGCGCCGTATCACTTCGGCTCGAGGGTCGCCGATCGCTTCGACACGGACGACGGCGTTCGGTCGGCGCTGCGGCGGACGGTCACCGAGCTGTTCCCGGCGCTCGGAGACATCGACTTCCCGTTCCATTGGGGTGGCGCCTTGGCGGCCCCACGCGACTGGCATCCCCACGTCACCTACGACCGGGTCACGGGCGTCGCCAGCGCCGGCGGCTACGTCGGTGACGGCGTGGCAACGGCGAACCTCGCCGGACGGACGCTCGCCGACCTGATCCTCGAACGGCGGTCCGACCTCACCCGCCTGCCGTGGGTCGGGCATCGCTCCCGACGGTGGGAACCCGAGCCGGCGCGCTGGCTCGGTGTGCGGCTCGTCGCCGCAGCCGCGGCGCGGGCCGACCACGCAGAGGCCGGCAGCGGTCCGTACAGCGAAGCGCGGGCGGCGGCGTGGACCAAGCTCGTCGACACGTTCATCGGTCGTTGAGCGAGGCCCGGTGACTCAGCGGCGCAGCGAAGCGTCGTCGATCGTCGCCCGGTGGCGGATCGTGTGGATCGAGTCCCCGGAGAGCACGCCACCGCGACCGAGCAGACGCCCGAACTGCCAGTTGGAGAGGCCCAGCTCAGGAGTCGCCAGGGCATACTGGCCGTCGACCCAGCGGGTGAACCCGTCGCCCACGAACGGGGCGTCGACGGTGGCGTAGAACCGCTCGTGCTCGTCGCGGTCGTCGCTGATCAGCGTCGCGATGAAGCGCGGGCTGTAGGCGTTGAACAGATCGACCGCCTCGTCGACCGATTCGGTGACGACGAGGGTGACTTCAGGCGAGCCCTCCCACTCCCACTCCGTGCCGAGGTCGCGGCGGTCGACAAGGGTCACCGCCGGCTCGATGTGATCGCCGTCGGCGCGCCGGATCGTCACCTTCGTGGCGAGCCGTTCGGCGGGAACGTAGGACTCGGCGGCGGCATCGACATGCAGGCGGCCCGAAGTTTCGAGGGCGGCGGCGGCGTCGTCGAAGGCGCCGAGGAAGCGGGGCACCAACTCGGTTGCCCGAGCGGCGGGGATGCAGCAAACGTTGAGCGTGTTGCAGACCTTGCGGTCGAGCGAGTTGACCACGCTCGCGGTGAATCGATCTGCATCGGCGCCGAGGCCGGCCACCAACCACGCCCCGCCCGTGCCGTGGGCGCTCACCGCGATGCCGGCCTGGCGAGCGACGGCGCCGAGCTGACTCACCGCCGCCCCCGAACCACGGGCGACAGCGAGCGCCAGACGACGGTCGCCGAACAGCGCCCAGCCGGCAGCGCGGAGCGCGACCGGACCAGTGACATCGTCGCCTCCGGCAATCCGCTCGCCGCCAGCGCCGGGACGACGGCGTGCTCGACGATCGCCTCGGCGGTGCCCAGGGCATCAGAGCCGATCCGCATCACCACCGTGTTCCCGGTGCGCACCACACCCGCGGCGTCGGCGAAGACGTTCGGGCGCCCTTCGAACACGAAGGCGACGACGCCGAGCGGGGCGCGCCGCGCCTCCACCGTCCACACAGCGTGATCGACCTCAGCGATGCTCACGTCACGGCGCAGCGGAGAGCGCTCCCAGCCGCGGAGCCCGGCGACCATCTCGTCGAGCATCCGCTCGGAAAGCGTGAGGCGGGTCGTCGACCGCCCAGCCGCTGCCGCGGTGGCGACGTCGCGCCGGTTGGCGTCGCGGATCAGGGCGACCGCGGCGCGGTCCGCGAGACGATCGGCGAAGGTGCCGAAAAACGCGGTGATCTGCTCGTCGCTGACCGTGCGGAGCGCATCGAACGCGCCAGCCGCGGCGTCCACGGCGGCCGTCGCAGCGGCGTGTTCAGCTGCCGGGATGTGCAACAGATCGCCGGTGTCGGCGACAACCACGAGACGGTCACCGGCTTGGAACGCGGCCGCCAGCTGGTCGCTCACCGTCACGTAGCGATCGCCGCCGACGACGATCGGCTGACCGGCTTGGAGCCGTTCGAGCGGCAGCTGACTGCTCACGCGGCCAGCGTAGGGTGCAAGTCGTGAGGACCACCACGGTCGGCCTACGTCGCCGAGGAACGCAATGACGGCGGGCGACGAGCGGCTGTACTTCCGCCAGCTCCTCAGCGGTCGCGACTTCGCCGCCGACGATCCACTCGCGGTCCAGATGGTCAACTTCGTGTACGCCGTCGGTGACCGCACGACGGGCGAGTGCGTCCTCGTCGATCCGGCGTACGCCGTCGCCGAGCTGCTCGCCGCGGTCGCTGCCGATGGGATGAGCGTCATCGGCGTGATCGCTTCGCACTACCACCCGGATCACATCGGCGGGTCGATGGTCGGCCACACGATCGAGGGGGTCCCCGCCCTGCTCGAACACGTCGACGTCCCGGTCCACGTGCAGGCAGCCGAGGCGCCGTGGGTGTCGCGGACGATCGGGGTGTCGCCCGACGAGCTGACCGCCCACCAGCCCGGCGACGTCGTGCGGGTCGGTGCGATCGATGTCGAGCTGCTGCACACGCCCGGTCACACCCCCGGCAGCCAGTGCCTACTCGTCGACGGCCGGCTCGTGTCGGGCGACACGCTGTTTCTCGATGGGTGCGGACGGACCGACCTCCCCGGCAGCGACGCGGCGGCGATGTACGACAGTCTGCAACGCCTCGCCGCTCTCCCCGACGGCACGGTCGTGTTTCCGGGACACCGCTACTCACTTCCCTCGAGCGCCACGATGTCGTCGATCCGCGAGCAGAACTACGTGTTCAAGCCGTCCTCCAAAGACCAGTGGATGACGATGTTCGGCCGCTAGCGGCCGGGAAGCGGACCGCGCGGCCCCATCGGTCGTCACACGACGGCGCGGAAGTACTCGGCGGTGCGCTGCAGGCCCTCGCGGAGCCCGACGGTCGGTTCCCACCCGAGCAGCTGGCGGGCGCGGGTGATGTCCGGCTGGCGCTGCGCCGGATCGTCGACCGGCAACGGCACGTAGGTGATCGTGGACGCCGAGCCGGTGACCTCCAAGGTCATCTCGGCGAGCTGGTTGATCGTGTGCTCCTCGGGGTTGCCGATGTTCACCGGTGTCGAGACGTCGGAGTCGAGGAGCGCGAGGAACCCGCGTATCTCGTCGTCGACGTAGGTGAACGAACGGGTCTGGCTGCCGTCGCCGTAGATCGTGATCGGATCGCCACGCAACGCCTGGACCATGAAGTTGGACACCGCCCGCCCGTCGTCGGGCCGCATCTGCGGACCGAACGTGTTGAAGATGCGAACGATCCGCACGTCGAGGCCATGGTGGCGGTGATAGGCCATCGTCATCGCCTCGGCGTAGCGCTTCGCCTCGTCGTACACGCCGCGCGGGCCGATCGGGTTGACGTTGCCCCAGTAGGTCTCCGGCTGGGGGTGGACGAGCGGGTCGCCGTAGACCTCCGACGTGGATGCGAGGAAGAACGTTGCCTGCTTGGCGTGGGCCAGCCCCAGCCCGTTGTGGGTACCGAGACCGCCGACCTTGAGGATCTGGATCGGGATCCGCTCGAAGTCGGCGGGCGACGCCGGGCTGGCGAGGTGCATCACGGCGTCGACCTTGCCCGGGACCCACAGGTAGGTGCTCACGTCGTGGTGGTGAAACGTGAAGCCGCGCTGGCCGAAGAGGCCCTCGACGTTCTCCGCCGCGCCGGTGATCAGGTTGTCGATGGCGACGACCTCGTCGCCGCGCTCGAGCAGCGCCCGACACAGGTGCGACCCGAGAAACCCCGCTCCCCCCGTGACAACGATCCTCGGCACGTCGGAATCGTAAGCGGCGGACTTAGGGGCGGCCGACGCCGTCGTAGCCCAGACCGGCGGCGCGCACCGCAGCCGGGTCGAGCAGGTTGCGGGTGTCGACGATGACGGCGTCGTCGGCCATCGTCGCGGCGATCGCGGCGAGGTCGAGTTTGGCGAACTCGGGCCACTCCGTGGCGATGACGAGGACGCGGGCGCCGCGGGCCGCTCGGAACGGGTCGCCGACGAGCTCGATCCCCTCCAACGTGACCGCCTTGGCCCCTTCCACCCGGTCGCCGACCGTCGGATCGAATGCCCGCACCGTCGCCCCACTCGCCAGCAGACTGCGGACCATCGTCAGGCTCGGCGAGTCACGCAGGTCGTCGGTGCCCGCCTTGAACGTCAACCCGAGGACGGCGACGAGTGCCCCGCGCAGCCCACCCCCGGGGCCGGCACCGAGGGCGGTGCGAACCTTGCCGACCATCCGCCGACGCTGCTCGTCGTTGACGTCGATGACGCCCTTCATCATCGTGAAGTCGTACCCGTAGTCGGCGGCGAGCTTGACGAGCGCCTTGGAGTCCTTGGGGAAGCAGCTGCCGCCCCAACCCGGGCCCGGCTTGAGGAACGATCGCCCGATCCGCTGGTCCGAGCCGATCCCCTCGACAACGTCGTCGACATTGGCCCCGACCGCCTCGCACATCGCGGCGATGGCGTTGACGAAGGACACTTTCATCGCCAGGAACCCGTTGGCCGCGTACTTGATCGTCTCCGCCGACGCCGGATCGGTGATCAACACCGACGCGTCGAGCGGGGCGTAGACGTCGGCGAGCCGCTCCCCGGCGGCCCGGTCGTCGGCGCCGATGACGACCCGGTCGGGATGCAGGAAGTCGCCGACTGCCGTGCCCTCGCGGAGAAACTCCGGGTTGGACACGACGGCGACATCAGGCCGGTGGAGCACATCCTCGACTGCACGCGTGGAGCCGACGGGCACCGTCGACTTGTTGACCACGAGCGCCCCGGGACGAAGTGCGTCGGCAATCTCTGCCGCGGCGCCCTCGATGTAGCGCAGGTCGGCCCCGCCGTCTGGTCCTTGCGGCGTGGGAACGCAGAGGAAGACGACGTCGGCGTCGACCGCGGCGCGAGCGGCCCCAACCTCGAACGTGAGCGTTCCGTTGGCGAGCGTCGCGGCGACGATCTCGGCGAGACCCTCCTCGACGATCGGGATCTCCCCGCGGCGCAAGCGGTCGACACGTTCGGTGTCGACGTCGGCGCACACGACCTGGTGGCCGAGGTGGGCGAGGCACGCCGCCGTTGTGAGCCCGACGTACCCGGCGCCGACCACTCCGATCTTGGAAGCCTGTGTAGTTGCAGATCCGCCTGTCATGAGCGCTGCGAGGGTACCAGTGCGTCGTGCCAAGATGACGTGTGTGCCCCCCGGCGTGACGATGCTCGCGTTCCTCACCGAACCCGCCCGCGGTCCCCTACTGCTCGCCGCCGTGCTGACGCTCGGCGCAGCCGCGTACCTGGTCGTCGTCACTCGACTGCTCAGGCCACCGCGCATCGTCGCCGACGGTGAGTCCTCCGAGATCGGCCCGGAGACACCGGCGGTCGCCAGCCTGCTCACCAACGGTTTCGCGGTCACCCCCAACGCGGCGGTCGCCACGTTGTTCGATCTGGCCGCTCGTGGCTGGCTCCGCGTCGTCGCCGTGGACGACGAGGTGATCGTGCTCCCCGACGGGCACGGTGCCCAGGGCGACGTGTTGGCCGGCTACGAGCAACAGGTCCTCAACCACGTACACCGCCTGACCGCGGGGGCCGTCAACGGGGTGACCGGTGCCGGCATCGAGATTGCTGGGCTGCGCCTCAAACGCAACTGGTGGCGCCGCTTCACCGCCGCCGTGACCGCCGAAGCCCGACGCGCCGGGCTCTGCCGGCGACGATGGAACCCGTTGCTACTCGTCGTCCCGACCGCGATGGTTGGCATCGCCGGATGGCAGCTGTGGCGGTCGGTTCGCGGCGGTGACGACACGGCCGTCGACGAATCGCTGGCGTCGCGGGCGGCGGCCTTTGTCGTCGCCCTCGCCGTCTTGATCGTTGCCTGGCAGGTGATCAAACGAGTGATGTCACAGGTCCAGCGGCCCACCGACGCCGGCCTTCAACGGGCCGCCCATTGGATGTCGTTGCGCGCCTGGATGGAACCCCGCGGCTTCGAAGGGGCGTCGAGCGTCGTCGCCTCGAACACCAGCCGCGCGCTCGGCTACGCGGCCGCCCTCGGGCTCGCCGAGCGGGCGAGCGCCGAACTGCCGGTGGTCCCCGAGGACGACCGCACGGCATGGAGCAACGCCAACGGCCCGTGGCACGCCGTCCGGGTGCGTTACCCGTTCCGCCCCGGCTTCGGCCGGCACCCGGTGCGTGTCCTGATGGTCGGACTCGCGGTCGGCATCGGGATCGTCTTGCTCCAGCGTCTGCTCCTCGACATCGCCAAGGGCTACACGCTCGGCGAGCTCATCGACGACAACTTCGCCGACCAGGAAGACATCATCCACAACGTTGCCACCGGTATTGCTGCGGCGCTGCTCGTGCCGTTGCTGTGGACGTTGTGGCTCGTCGTCGCCGGTGCCTTCGACCTGTTCGCCACGATCGAGCGCCGAGGTCTCGTCGTGCGCGCCCGCCGCCCGCAGCGGGTCGTGCCGTATCCATGGCTGCTCGGGCCACTTGCCAAGCGCGACCGCTACTCGCTCTTCGTCGCCGTCGACGATGGCAGCTCGGACCGGGTGTCTGCGTGGCTCGCCAACGAGCGGACTGCGGTGCCCCAAGGAGCGCGGGCGCGCGTTCGCGCGACTCCGCTGCTCGGCTACGTGCGCTCCGCCGAGCCGATCGGAACGCAAGGAACGGTGTGAATCGATGACCCGGATCCTCGTCACGAACGACGACGGCATCGCCTCGATCGGGCTGCACGTGTTGGCCAGGACGATCCGCAAGCATGGCGACGTCGTCGTCGTCGCCCCGGAGGTCGAGCACTCCGGCGCCGGGGCTGGCGTCGGTCCGCTGCACCTGATCAAGCCGCAGGCACGCACCACGACGATCGAGGGCGTCGAGGAAGCGTGGTGCGTCAACGGATCGCCGGCGTTGTGCACGATGTTCGCCCGCTTCGGGGTGTTCGGGCCGATCGACCTCGTCGTTTCGGGTATCAACCCAGGCGCCAACGTCGGACGCGCCGTCTACCACTCCGGAACGGTCGGGGCGGCGCTGACGGCGCGCAACGGCAGCGCCAGCGGCGTTGCCGTCAGCCAAGCCGTCGCCGGCTTCGGTGTCGAAGGACAGGGCTGGGACGAGATGATTCTCGACCAGCACTGGCAGACCGCCGCCGACGTCGCCGCTGTCGTCGTCGCCGAGCTCGTCGCCACGCCGCCGAGTGAGCCGGTCGTCGTCAACATCAACGTGCCGAACCTGCACGTCGACGAGATTCGCGGCTGGCGCCACGCCTCGGTGGCAGCGACGCCGCCGCGGGCCATCACGTCGGCACGTCTCGACCCGATCGCCGGCACCGAAGGCTGCTACGCCATCCGCATGGAGTACGGAGACACGATCCTCGCCCCGTCCGACACGGACAGCGGGGCGATCGAACGCGACGAGGTGGCGATCACCTACCTGAGCCGGCTCGTTGCCGAGCCTCGCGACGACCTCTCACGCGTCGACGAAGCGCTCGCCGCCCTGCTCGGCAGCTCCGATCGCGCCGGCCAGCGAGGCACTCCCCGATCGTGACGACGCCGATCGATGACCAGTTGCGCTCGTACCGAGCGAGCATCGACAACATCGACGCGGCCCTCGTCCACCTCCTCGCCGAGCGGTTCAAGATCACCCAGGCGGTCGGGCGCCACAAGGCGGAGGTCGGGCTCCCGGCGATGGATCCCGAGCGCGAAGCCGAACAGGTCGTCAGGCTTCGGGGGCTCGCCGCCGAATCGGGACTCGACCCGGCCTTCACGGAGGCCTTCCTGCGCTTCATCCTCGACGAGGTCATCCGCCACCACGAGGACATTCGCGCTAGTGGGTTTCGACCTCACTCGCGTCGCTCGCTGCGCTCGCTCGCTCCGTTCGGTCGAGCTCGTTGAGCGGCTTCGCCGCACCCAATCTCTGGCGGCGGCGAGCAAGCTCGCCTGATGCCGCCTAACCGAGGGGCTACCGCCCCTCGGGCTCCCCGACGGAGCGGTACCGCAGCCCAGGCGCAG
The DNA here is from genome assembly GCA_963772825.1 of Ilumatobacteraceae bacterium. Lineage (GTDB taxonomy): Bacteria > Actinomycetota > Acidimicrobiia > Acidimicrobiales > Ilumatobacteraceae > Desertimonas. The sequence goes on from CAVYYX010000013.1 coordinate 169,905, forward strand.
GTCGGACCCAGCCTCGTCTCCACCGAGCGAGCGCAAGTGGTCGAAACGCTCAGATCGTGGCGAGGAGTGCCGCCAGGGGGTCGAGGCCCATCCCCCCGAACTGCAGCGCCTTGGTGTGGAAGGCCTTGGGATCGAACGCCTCGCCGTGACGAGCCCGCGCCGCGTCGCGACCTTCGATCCACACCCGCTCGCCGACCTTGTAGCTCGGCGCCTGCCCGGGCCAGCCGAGGTAGCGGTCGATCTCGTCGGCGGAGTGCTTGGGCTCGCTGATCGTGCGCGTCAACAGGAACTCGAGACCGAGGTCCGGCGTCCACCGCTCGCCTTCGTGAAATCCGGTCCCAGCGGGGATCTCCAGCTCGAGGTGCATGCCGATGTCGATCACGACGCGGGCAGCCCGGAACAACTGGGCGTCGAGCATGCCGAGCAGGATCGGGTCGTCGTCGAGGTAGCCGAGCTCGCGCATCAGACGCTCGGCGTACAACGCCCATCCTTCGGCGTGGCCACTCGTGCCGGCGATCAATCGCTGGAAGTCGTTCAGCGAGTCGCGTTGGTACACCGACGTGGCGATCTGCAGGTGATGGCCGGGAACTCCCTCGTGGTACACCGTGGTCGTTTCCCGCCACGTCGAGAACACCTCGCGACCGGGTTCCACCGACCACCACATCGCACCGGGGCGCGAGAGGTCGTTGCTCGGGCCGGTGTAGTAGGCACCGACCGTCCCGCCCGGTGGGGCGATCTTGCAGTCCAACGTGCGGATCTCGTCGGGGACGTCGAAATGCGTGCGGCTCAGCTCGGCGATGGCGTCGTCGGAAAGCTGTTGCATCCACCGCTGTAATCCATCCGTGCCCGTGACCTGATAGCGAGAGTCCTCGTCGAGTCGATCGGCGACCTCCCGCGGTGCTGCGTCCGGTCGGATTCGCTCCCCCACCTCGATCAGCTCGGCCTCCAGGCCGAGGAACTCATCCCACCCCCAGCGGTACGTCTCGTCGAGGTCGACCGTCGCCCCGAGGAAGTCGCGCGACGCCAGGGCGTAGGGCTCGTGGCCAACGGCGTCCTTCTGCGGCGCCTCGGCGCGCAGTTCGTCGCGGAGGAACGACGCGAACTCGGCGTACGAGGCGTCGGCGACCGTGGCTGCCGCCGCCAACTCCTCACCGAGCGCGCCGGTGCGCTCGGCCCCGGTGGCCAACCCTCTGAAGTATCCCTCCCCACCGTTCGTCCCGGCGTAGGCGTCGCACTGCTCGGCGCACTTGTCGACTTGGCGGACCGCCGCCACCCGACCCATGCGAACGCCCTCGCGCAGGCTCTCGCGGTATCCGGCGAACGCCTCCGGAAGCGCTCGCATCCGCTTGGCGACGTCGGCATAGTCGTCGTCGGTGCCTTTGGGGAGCAGGTCGAACAGCATGCGCAGCGACTGGACCGGCGAGGCGATGACGTTGAGCTCCGAGTGGAAGTCACCGGCCTCGTAGCGATCGAGGTGCAGCTGGAGTCGCTCGGTGAACACGTCGACGGCAACCCGATCGGCGTCCGACTCGATGGGCTGCTCGGCAGCCGCTTGCAGGGCGCGCCGGGCGACATCGACCTGCTCCGCCAGCCCGTCTGGTGAGAGATCGTCGAGCAACCGGTCGCTCGACAGACCGAGGTAGACGGCGGCGAGCGGGCTGAGGGCGGCGACCTCGCCCACGAAATCATTGGAGATCTGGTCGATACTCATTGCCCGTCGACCCTATCCACCTACAAAGTGCGGTGGACGATGGTCCCGTCGACCATCGTCAGCGCCACGATCGGCACACCCGGGCGGTACACGAAGTCGATCGCCGACCGAGCCTCGAGGACGGTGAGGTCGGCACGCTTGCCCGGCGCCAGCGAGCCGATGTCGTCACGCCGCAGGGCGGAGGCACCGCCGACCGTGGCTGCCAGGAGCGCCTCGTCCGGGGTCATCCCGAGGTCACGCACGGCGAGGGCGATGCAGAACGGCATCGACGTCGTGTAGCTGGAACCCGGGTTGCAGTTGGCGGCAAGGGCGACGGTGACTCCGGCGTCGAGCACCCGTCGAGCATCGGGGTACGGCTGGCGGGTGGAGAAGTCGGTCGCCGGGAGGAACGTCGCCACGGTCGAGCTGCCGGCCAGTGCGTCGACGTCCCGGTCGCCGAGGTACGTGCAATGGTCCACCGATGCGCAGCCCAGCTCGACCCCGAGTCGCACGCCGTCGCCGGGGCCCAACTGATTGGCGTGCAGGCGCAGCCCGAGGCCGACCCGCGCCCCTGCCTCGAGCACGGCGCGGCACTGCTCGGGCGAGAACGCGCCGCGCTCGCAGAACGCGTCGATCCACCGGGCATGGGGCGCGCACCGATCGAGCATCTCACCGCAGACGAGGGCGACGTAGTCGTCGGCCCGCCCGGCGTACTCGTCGGGAACGACGTGGGCGCCGAGGAACGTGGTCTCCGAGGTCAACTCGGCGGCCACTCGCACCGATCGCTCCTCGTCCTTGGTCGCCAAGCCGTAGCCGGACTTGATCTCGATCGTCGTGGTCCCCGAGCGATGAGCCTCGGCGAGCAACGCTGCTGCACGACCGCGCAGCTCGTCGTCACTGGCCATCCGGGTAGCCACCACCGTGGTGGCGATGCCTCCCGCCGAGTAAGGAGCCCCAGCCATCCTGGCGGCGAACTCCGCCGAGCGATCGCCGGCGAATACGAGATGGCTGTGGCTGTCGACGAAGCCCGGCAGCACGCACCGGCCGCCGGCGTCGATGGCGACGTCGGCTGTCGGCGGTGCCCCGGTGCCGACCTCGACGACCTCGGTGCCGGCGGTCACCACCCACGCATCCTCGAGCTCGCCGGTCGGACCTCGACCGAGGCTCTCGTCGTGGGTGTACAGCCGCCCGATCCCCCCGATCACCGTCGAGCTCATCGGACCGCCGCCCAGGCCGCGGTGATCGACTCGCCGAGCGCGGCCGTGACGTCAACGCGCTCATGCACGCCATCGCTGACGACGACCTCGCCGCCGACGACGACGTGACGAACGTCAGTCGAAGCGCCGGCGAATACTGCGGCGCCCAGCGGATCGTCATGGTCGGAGCCGGCGAGGCGCGGACTGTCGAAACCGACGGTCACGAAGTCGGCGAGTGAACCGACGGCCAAGCTGCCTCCGCCGGTCCATCCGAGACTCGCGTAGCCCGAGCTTGTCGCCGCTGTCAGCAGCTCGTCCGGCTGGTGATTGCCGCGACGGAGCGAACTCAGACGCTCGTTGAGCTCGACGGCTCTCGTCTCCTCGAACGGGTCGATCACCGCCTGGGAGTCCGACCCGATGCACAGCTTGACTCCGGCGTGGCGGAGGCGGGCCGTCGGCCCGATCCCGTCGGCCAGCTCTCGTTCGGTTGTCGGGCAGATGCAGCAGCACGATCGGTGGCTCGCCAGCGTTGCGATGTCGTCGTCGCCGACGTGCGTCGCGTGCACGGCAGTGAACCGCTCGCTCAACGCCCCGGCGTCGTCGAGCACCCCGATCGGCGTGGCGCCGTAGGCGGCGAGGCAGTCGGCGTTCTCCCGCGGCTGCTCGGAGACGTGGGCGTGAATCGGCAGATCGCGGTCGGCGGCCCACGTCGCGACGGTCCGGATCGACTCCGGATCGACGGCGCGCACCGAATGGATCGCAGCTCCGACACGGCACGTCGGCGTATCGACGAGGTCGCCAGCGCGGTTGATCCAGTGCGGCGCATTGCCGTCGCTGAACCTTCGCTGCACCGAATTCGGCTCGGTGCCGAAGCCCCCATGGAGATAACAGGTGTCCAACAGCGTGAGCCGGATCCCGGCCTGCCTCGCCGCAGCGACGACCCGGTGCCCGAGTTCGTTGGGGTCGGCGTACGAAACGCCATGCCGGTCGTGGTGCAGATAGTGGAACTCGCCCACCACGGTGTAACCGGCGAGGACCATCTCGGCGAACGTCGCCGCCGCCAATGCCTCGAAGGGGTCGGGGTCGAGGACCGCAGCCAGCTCGTACATCCGCTCGCGCCACGACCAGAACGTGCCGCCGTCGGAGTGGGTGCGCCCACGCAGGGCACGATGGAACGAATGGCTGTGGGTGTTGGCGAACCCCGGCAGCGTCAGTCCGCCGAGCCGTGTCGCCTCGCGCGGCGATGCGTCAGCTCCTGGTTCGACAGCGGCGATCACACCGTCGGCGACGGTGAGCAGCACCCCGGTGGCGACGCCTTCGCCGCCCAACCACGCGTGTTCGCACCAGTACGTCTCGGTCACGAGCCGACGCGTTCGACGAACCTCGTGATCCGCTCGACGAAAGCCGCGCGGTGGTACCGCTCGAATTGTTCCCACGTGGTGAACGTCGTCGGATCGGTGACCCGATCGAGGAACAGCCGGCCATCGAGGTGGTCGCACTCGTGCTGGTAGGTGCCTGCCGTCAGCCCCCGCTTGATCTCGTCGCGCGCCGTGCCGTGCTCGTCGAGTGAGCGGACACGCACGTTGACGTGGCGGTGCACCGACCCGCGCAGGTTGGGCACCGACAGGCAGCCTTCGTTGATCTCGACGAGCTCGTCGTCGAGCGGCTCGATCACCGGATTGACGACGATCGTCAGCGGAATGGCGGGCTTGTACGGGTACCGAGGATTGTCGTTGACCTCGATCACGGCGACCCTTCGGGGTACGCCGATCTGGTTGGCCGCAATCCCCGCGCCGTTGGCGTGGCGCATCGTGTCGATGAGGTCGGCGATCAGCCCTTGGAGCTCGGCAGTCCGCAGCTCTGCAGGGTCGACCTCGGCAGCCCGTTGGCGGAGCACCGGGTGACCGACCGTCAAGATCTCGCGAACGGTCATCGACCTGCCTCCCAGAGCACCGGGAACAACGGGTGGTCCATCCACTCATTGCTCATCTACGGCTGCTCCATCGGGATCCGTACGCCGCGCTCGGTGGCGACCTGGCGGGCGCGCTCGTAGCCGGCGTCGGCGTGGCGGATCACGCCCATCCCCGGGTCGTTGGTGAGCACCCGCTCGAGCTTGGCGTCGGCGAGGTCGGTGCCATCGGCGACACACACCATCCCGGCGTGGATCGAGCGTCCGATGCCGACGCCCCCGCCGTGGTGGATGCTCACCCACGTCGCTCCACTGGCCGTGTTGATGAGGGCGTTGAGCAGCGGCCAGTCGGCGATCGCGTCGGATCCGTCGGCCATCGCCTCGGTCTCGCGGTAGGGCGACGCCACCGAGCCTGAGTCGAGGTGATCGCGGCCGATGACGATCGGGGCGGAAACCTCGCCACTTCGGACCATCTCGTTGAAGCGCAGACCGAGGAGGTGGCGCTCGCCGTAGCCGAGCCAGCAGATCCGCGCCGGGAGACCCTGAACTGCCACCCGCGCCCCGGCCAGGGCGATCCACCGGTGCAGGCCCTCATCGTCGGGGAACTGCTCGAGCACGGCGCGGTCGGTAGCGGCGATGTCGGCGGGGTCGCCGGACAGAGCGACCCAGCGGAACGGTCCCTTGCCCTCACAGAACAGCGGTCTGATGTAGGCGGGCAGAAAGCCGGGATAGTCGAACGCCCGGTCGAATCCACCGAGGGCGGCTTCCGTGCGCAAGCTGTTCCCGTAGTCGAAGACCTCGGCACCCTTGTCGGCGTAGGCGACCATCGCCGCACAGTGCGTCGCCATCGACAGCCGGGCCCGGCGGACGAGCTCGTCCGGGTCGTGACTGGCGAGCTCTGCAGTGGCTTCGACGGTGAGGTCGGCGGGTACGTACGACAACGGGTCGTGAGCGCTCGTCTGGTCGGTCACGATGTCGGCGGGAAAGTCGCCGTCGACGAGCGCCGGCAGGACGATCGCCGCGTTGCCGACGACACCTACCGAGAGCGCCCGGCGCGCGTCGCGGGCAGCGATACACCGAGCCACGGCGTCATCGACGGAGTCGGCGACCTCGTCGAGATAGCGGTGCTCGACCCGCCGAGCGATGCGGTTCTGGTCGACGTCGATGCACAGCGCCACCCCACCGTTCATCGTGATCGCCAACGGCTGGGCGCCGCCCATCCCGCCGAGGCCGGCGGTGACCGTGATCGTCCCGGCGAGCGAGCCGCCGAAACGACGCCTCGCGATCTCGGCGAAACACTCGTAGGTGCCCTGGAGGATGCCCTGCGTTCCGATGTAGATCCATGAGCCGGCCGTCATCTGCCCGTACATCGTGAGGCCCAGCGACTCGAGGCGCCGGAACTCCGTCCAGTTCGCCCAGTCGGGCACGAGGTTGGAGTTGGCGAGGAGCACTCGCGGCGCCCACTCGTTGGTGCGGAACACGCCGACCGGCTTGCCCGATTGCACGAGGAGGGTCTCGTCGTCGGCAAGATCGCGGAGGGTTGCGACGATGGTGTCGAAGGCGGCCCACGAACGAACCGCACGGCCGGTGCCGCCGTAGACCACGAGCTGGTCGGGATCCTCGGCGACGTCCGGATCGAGGTTGTTCATCAGCATCCGCAGCGGGGCTTCTGTCTGCCAACTCCGGCACGACAACTTGCGACCACGCGGCGCAGTAACCGGTCGCGGCCCCGATGCCGTCATCGCTGCCCGCCGCCGTCGATCCCGACCAGGGGACCGACCGCCGACTCCGCCGCGGCGACCAGCGCGCCGGACATCACCAACGACTCGGCAATCGCCAACTCGGGCGACTGCCAACGGTCCGGGCCGGGTCCGGGCACCCCAGCGTCGCGCAGCGCGGCGAGGGCGGCCGCCGTTGCGCCGGACGGGCGCAACGGAGCGCGAAGGTCGAGACCTCGGCCGGCACACACGAGCTCGCAGGCCAGGATGCGACCGAGGTTGGCGACCGCTCTGCGCAGTTGGCGGGCGGCGTTCCAGCCCATCGAGACGTGATCTTCCTGCATCGCAGACGTCGGGATCGACTCGACGCTGGCCGGCGCGGCGAGTTGACGGTTCTCGGCGACCATCGCCGCCTGGGTGTACTGCACGATCATCAACCCCGAGTTGACGCCGGCGTCCTCGACGAGGAACGGCGGCAGTCCGTGCGACCGGGTTTGATCGAGCAACCGATCGGTGCGGCGCTCGGCGATCGACCCGACCTCGGCCACGGCGACGGCCAGGAAGTCACACTGCAGGGCGACCGGGGCGCCGTGGAAGTGGCCGCACGACTCGACCCGTCCGTCGGGCATCACCGTCGGGTTGTCGATCGCCGACCGCAGTTCGATGTCGGCCACCGCGACCGCGTTGGTCGCCGCATCGCGCGCCGCACCGTGCACCTGCGGTGTGCACCGCAACGAGTAGGCGTCCTGCACCCGCGGGTCGCCCGTGCGGTGGCTGGCGACGATGGCGCTGCCGTCGAGCAGCGCCCGCAGGTTGGCTGCCGATGCGGTCTGCCCGGCGTGTGGCCGCAGGGCCATGAGGTCTGCGGCGAAGGCCCTGTCCGTGCCCATCAGCGCCTCGATCGACATCGCCGCGGTGACGTCTGCCGTGCGCAACAGCACGTCGAGGTCGGCGAGGGCGAGAACGAGCATGCCGAGCATCCCGTCGGTGCCGTTGATCAGGGCGAGGCCCTCCTTCGCCCGTAGCGTGATCGGCGAGATCCCAGCCGCCGCGGCGGCGGCCGCGCACTCGCCCTCGCCGATCAGCGCGAGGGCGACGTGGGCGAGCGGGGCCAGGTCGCCGCTCGCTCCGAGGGAGCCGTGCTCCGGCACCGCCGGGGTGATCGACGCGTTGAGCAGCTCGACGATCCGCTCGACGACCACCGGACGGACCCCGGAGTACCCCAGCGCCAGCGAGCGCGCCCGCAACAGCATCATCGCCCGCACGACCTCGTCCTCGACGGGCGGGCCCATCCCGGCGGCGTGGGAACGGATCAGGGCACGCTGCAGTTCCTCGCGGCGCTCGGGCGGGATCACCGTCGTGGCCAGCGAACCGAATCCAGTCGACACCCCGTACACCGGATCCGGCGCAGCGGCGTGCGCCTCGACGAGCCGGGCGCTGGCCTCGAGCGCCGATCGCGCTTGGACGCTGATGGCAACCTTGGCACCGCGGCGGGCGACGGCGACGACGGCGTCGCGGTCGAGCCCCGCCGGAGTGAGGTTCACCGTGTCGTTCATCGGTACCCGTTGGTTCACGTGTACTCGATCGTGAAGCCGACGATCTCGGCCCCGCTCGTCGGAGCGATCGGTTCGACGTGAACGTTGGCCGTGCGCCCGGAGCCCGTCAGCTCGAAGTCGAGAGTGCCGTCGGCGTTCGGCTCGGGTACTTCGCCGCTCCAGTCCGGGTTGGCCACGAGCAGCGCGGCGGCGAACGCCGCGGCGTCCATCAAGATGTTGCCGTCTTGATGGTCAGGGTCCGCCGGGCCGGTGCTCAACACGTCTGGCGAGAACGCTCCGTCGGGGAGCACGAGCAGGGCGGGTTCGACTGGCTGCGTGTTCACCGGCTCTGTCGGTGCTGCGGCGGCACTGCTTGCCGGCCCAACGGTCTCCGGACTGGCCGACGTGACGGGCGCCAGCACTCGGGGCGCGGCGGTGGACGACGTTGTCGAACCGCCGCCGTCGCCATCTCGCGTCAGCGCCACGACGAGCGCCACGAGCGCCGCCAGCGCGACGAGTGTTCCGGCGACGATGGCGCCAGGCCGACGCCACCAGCTCGACGCTCGCCGCGGTGCGGCGGCGAGTTGCGTGCCGGTCAACGCAGATCCTGCCGCACCGCCGCCGGGCGACGTCAAGGGCGGTGACGATGGCGGGACGATCGGCGGCGGCTTGCCTGCCTTGCCGGTGGCGACGGCTGCGCCGGCGATCCCGACGAGGGTCGCCGCGACCTCTTCCGCCGAGCTCGGGCGTTCGTCGGGGTTGCTCGCCACGAGCCGGGTGATCAGATCGACCAGCGCCTTGCTCGGCGCCCCGGGCCCGCTCGGGACGGTTCCGAGCAGTTCGGCCACGTCGACCTGCTCGGTCGCCGCCCCGGCCATCGTCGTCGCCCGCCCGCCGGGGTCGCCGGCGAGCATCTCCAGCATCATCCGCCCGACCGGGTACAGGTCGGCTCGCCGGTCGAGCTGGGTGAGGCCCGCCGCCTGTTCGGGAGCGACATAGCCGGGCGACCCTGCGACCATCGTCAGCGCCGACTGGTCGAGTCCGCGGGCGAGCCCGAAGTCTCCCAGCACCACCGTCTCGTCGGCGGCCAGGCCGGGGATGTTGCGCTGCGTCGACGACGAGCGGATGAGCACGTTGGTCGGCTTCACATCACGATGCAGGTGGCCGCTGGCGTGGACATCGACGAGGGCGTAGGCCACCTCGGTGGCGATTCCCACGGTCTCCCGGGCATCGAAGCAGCGACCCTCCCGGCGGCGTTGCTCGATGCGGTCGCCGACGGTGCCCCGGTCGGCGTAGGCCATCACCAGGTAGGGCTGGCCGTCGGGTGTCTCGCCCATGTGGAAGCCGCGCACGATCCGCGGGCTCTCCACCGTCAGCAGCACTCTCGCTTCGGCGAGGAAGCGCCGACGCACGTCGTGGTCCCGACTCCAGTTGTCGGCGAGGATCTTGACGGCCACCTTGCGGTCGAGCACGTCGTCGAAGGCCAGCCACACGGTGGCGAACGAACCGGTGCCCAGGACACGCTCCAGTCGGTAGGGTCCAATCAGTTGACCGTCGGGCACGCGGCCGAATCTAGGAGAGTTTGGGGTGGACTTCGAAGAGATCGAGACCCTCGGCCGTCAGGCCGCTGGTGGAGACGCGGCGGCCCTCGACAAGTTGCTCGTCGGGGCCCGCCCCCTGATCCTCGCCCGGTGCCGGCGATTTCTGCCCAACCCACTCGACGCCGAAGAGGCAGCCCAGGACTCCCTGCTCGCCATCGCCCGCCGCGTCGGCACGTTCGAGGGGCGCTCGAAGTTCACCACGTGGATGTACCAGCTGACCACCAACGCGTCGATCGACACGTATCGCAAGCTGAAGCGACGCCGCAGCGTGCTCGAAGCACCACCTGACCTCGCCGCCGGCGGCTCGACACCGAGCGTCATTGCCGGTGCCCGGATCGACGTCCTCGACGCCGCCGAGAAGCTCGACAACCGGCTCGTCGAGCCGGTGTTCCTGCGCGATCTGTGCGAGCTCGAGTACTCCGACATCGCCGAGCTGCTCGACATCCCCGTCGGCACCGTCAAGTCGCGCATCCACGACGGCAGGGCGCAGCTGCGCCACGCGCTGTATGGAACCCCGGGCGCGGAGCCGGCGAGCTCGTCGCACCGTCGGCGAGGCGACGACGAGTGACCGCGCCGCGGTTGGCCGCCGCCGCCATCGTGCTGTCGACGGTCACGGCGATCGCTGGTACGACACTGGCGGACGCCACATCGATCGACGATCGCAGCCCGGACAAGACGATCCCCACACTGCCGTCGACGACCGCTGGACCGGCGACGTCCGGATCCTCGACGACTGGCATCGGCGTACCCGCCCAGGCGTCGCTGCCGCAGTTCTTCCCGGTCGTCAACAACGTGATCGGAGCTACCGGCGATGTCGCCAGCGAGCTGTCCGTGGTCGCCGACGTTCCAGAAGGGATCCTCTCCCCGGACGGCTCGTCGATCCGCCAGTTCTCCGTCGTCTACGACGCGTCCAATCAACAGTTCGTGGCCACGGCGACGTTCAGCAGCGATGCCACCGCCGAGGATGCGGTCGTTTTCTTCCAGGCGACGCTGTCCGCCGCCGGGTTCACCCCGGTCGCCGACAGCGGTGCTCCCGAGGGCAACGAAACGTCCCGCGAGCTGCGCTTCGAGAACCCCAACTCGACGCTCGACGGTGCCGGCGTCGAGGTCGTCGTCGACGAGGGCGACCCGACCGACATCGAGCTGACGATCACCGACTCGATCGGTGCCGACGTGCTCAACGCCTTCACGGGGTGGGCAGCCGGCATGCCACTGGTCCAGGCGTCGACGCCGCTGGCGGCGTCCATCGACGTGGCCACGGATCCGGGATCCGGTGACCTGACGCTCACCTTGACCACGCAGTTCGCCGTGAGCGGATACACGCCCGACGAGCTTGCCGCGGCGCTGCGCTCGGCGTTGCCAGCGGGCGGCTTCTCCCTCGACGCCGACAGCGACCCGGGAACCGGCACGACGCTCGCGTTGCACCACCTCGCGATGGACGACGTGGGCGTCGAGGTCGGCGCCGACGATTCCGGCTCGGCGACGTTGACGCTGTCCGCGTCCGTGACGATCTAGCCACGGGGGCGCCGATCGGTAGTCGCCCGAGTGCTCGAGCGCGCCCGAGTGCGGCAAGGCCCCCAGCAGCACGCTCCGGAACTCGGGTGGGACCGTTGAGACTCCGCTGGCCGCCCAGAGTGCGGAACCTGACGGCCACCTCCACCGTCGTAGATGTCGCCGTGCCGACTACCCTGTCGGCCGTCCGCCAGCAAACATCGAAAGGATTTCGCCGCGTGCGCCCTTCCCTCCTCCGTACCTCTGCCGTGCTCGCTGCCGTAGGCATCTCCGTCGTCACCTTCGGCACCGCCGGGGCGGCCGCCGAGCCCGGCGCCGCGACCACCACGGCTCCGCCGACCACCGCTCCCGCACCGACCACGACGGCAGCCGCGCCGACCACCGCCGCAGGGGCGCCGACCACCGCTGCCGCCGGGCCGACGACGACCGCCGCAGGGCGCCGACCACCGCCGCCGCCGGGCCGCGACGACCACCGTGGCCAGCGCTGCCGGGGTGCTCCCGGCGAACGCCACCATCGAGCAGATCCAGACCGCCGTCGTCGGCGTGTTCGGTCCCTCCACCGACGTCGTCGGCGAGCTGATCCCGTTCGTCGCCTCCGTGCCCCCCGGAGTCCCCACGCCGGACGCCTCGGTGGTCCAGGAGTTCAACGTGTTCTACTACCCCGACACGGAAGATCCGAGCTTCTCGTACTACTCGGCGACCCAGCTGCTGACCACCGATGTGCCCGCCCCCGAGTTGATCACCCTCTATCAGTCAGCGCTCCCCGCCGCCGGCTACGTGCAGATCGGCGACGAGGTGCGCAACGAGGACACCCGCCAGATCCGCGTGCTCACCTACGAGATGGGCCAGCCGACGTCGGACCAAGATGAGCTCACCGTGATCATCGTCGACGAGACTTCGTCCACCCAGACCGACTACGTCCAGCTCGAGATCGACTACGGCCTCGACCCCGCCGTCGTGCAGATGTACAGCGGTTGGCCCGCGGGGATGCCGCTGATCGAGGGGCTGCCGGTGGAAGGCGCCGACCTCACGACGTCCAACTTCGGTGGCGACATCACGCTTCGTCTGTCGAATCGCTACTCCGTGCCCATCGCCTACGCCGAGGCGTTCCCGCAGTTCGAGGCCGGTCTCGCGAGCACGAGCTACACGATCGACCCCGAGTCGGATCCGGCCGAGGGCTACTTCGATCTCGTCGGTGGCGAGCTCCAAGACGTCACGGTCTTCATGAGCGAGGGCTTTCCCGAGGGCACGACGAACTTGTCGATCGACACCTCATTTGACATCGTGGCCTGAGTGACGAGATCCTCCGCAGCGCCCGGTCGGGCCGCGACCGACGCTGCGGAGGGACTCTCGTTCGAGCACGTCGCGATGACGTTTCCGGACGGCACCGAGGCCGTCGCTGACGCCACGTTCAGCGTCGCCGGCGGCGAGTTCGTCGCTGTCGTCGGTCCGTCCGGCTGCGGCAAGTCGACGCTGTTGCGGATCGCATCGGGCTTGCTCGAACCGACGGGCGGATCGATCGACATCGATCGTCGAGGGATCGGCTACGTCTTCCAGGATCCGACGTTGATGCCCTGGCGCACGGTCCGCGGCAACGTCGAGCTGCTCGCCGAGCTGCACGGCCTGCGGCGTGACGAGCGCAGGCTGGCGGCCCAACGGGCGATCGACCTCGTCGGGACTCACCGGCTTCGAGGACCACTACCCAAGGTCGTTGTCGGGCGGGATGCGGATGCGTTGCTCGCTGGCCCGGACGCTGACGCTGCAACCACCGATCATGCTGTTCGACGAACCGTTCGGGGCGGTCGACGAGATCACCAGGGAACGTCTCAACGAGGAGACCCTGCGCCTCTTCGAGCAGCAGCAGTTCGCCGGACTGTTCATCACCCACTCGATCTCAGAAGCGGTGTTCCTGAGCACTCGCGTCCTGGTGATGTCGCCACGGCCCGGCCGCATCGTCGCCGAGATCGCTGTGCCGTTCGCCTACCCCCGCGATCCCGACCTGCGCTTCGATGCCCACTTCGGAGCGATCAGCTCCGAGGTGTCCCACGCCCTGCGAGCCGGCCATGAGCCTTCCTGACCCCGCCGGCCGACGGCGGCGGCGCCGGTGGTCGTCGAGGCACCGGTCGTCCGCAGCGAACCGCGCCCGACCGTGGTGCGCAGGACCGTCTCGGCGGTCGTGCCGCCGTTGGTCGTACTCGCGCTGCTGGTCGGCGTGTGGTACTTCGTCTCCTACGTCGTCCTCGACCCGCGCCGACGGTTCCTCCTGCACCCGCCGCACGAGGTCGTACGCGAGGGCTTCCTCGACGGAAACAACTTCGCCGAGATCCTCGACGGCTTGTGGTCGAGCGTCCGGGTGGCCACGGTTGGTCTCGCGGTCTCGATCGTCCTCGGCGTCGCCATCGCCGTGCTGATGAGTCAGGCCAAGATCATCGAACGGGCGTGGTTCCCGTTCCTCGTGACGCTGCAGGCGATCCCGATCCTCGCTCTCGTGCCGATGATCCAGTTCTGGTTCGGGACGGACTGGCGGGCTCGCGTCCTCGTGTGCGTGATCATCTCGTTCTTCCCGATCGTGCTCAACACCCTGTTCGGGTTGCTGTCGGCCGATCCCGGCCTGCATGACCTGATCACCCTCCACCGAGGCGGTCGCTGGACCCGGCTCACCAAGGTGATGTTCCCGAGTGCCCTGCCGGCGATGTTCGCCGGGCTGCGCATCGCTGCCGGGCTGTCCGTGATCGGGGCCATCGTCGGTGACTTCTTCTTCGGCCTCGGTGACCGCGGCCTCGGGCAGTTGATCCGCCTCTACTCGTCGAACACGAACTATGGCGAACAACTGCTCGCGGCTGTCATCATGTCGTCCCTACTCGGGATCGCGGTGTTCTTGTCGTTCGGCGCCCTACAGAACGCCGTGATCGGGAAGTGGTACGACTCGAAATCAGGCGGCGGCCGCTGAGCCACCGTGACCCCCAGGAGCCTCCCATGAGCAACCAACGAGCAGCGGCCGGACTACTCGCCGCCGCCGTCGTCGCTGTCGCTACCGGCCGCGACCCAGGCGACGACGCAACCGGACGGCGAGCCGGTCGATCTCGCCGGCGTGTGCCCGGAGACGATCGTCATCCAGACCGACTGGTTCCCCGAGTCGGAATATGGCGCCGTGTACAACCTGCTCGGCGACGACTACGAGGTCGACGTCGACAACAAGATGGTGACCGGCTCGCTGATCTCGGAAGGACAGCCGACCGGCGTCGACATCGAGATTCGCGCCGGTGGCGCCGCCGGGAGCGGCGACGTCGAGACGTTGACGTACACCGACGACGCCATCACGTTGGCCTTCGGAACGACCGATGGACAGATCCTCGCCTGGGAGAACACCCCGCTGATGTCGGTCGTCGCGCCGCTGGAGATCAGCCCGCTGATGATCATGTGGGACCCCGAGACGTACCCCGAGATCACGTCGATCGCCGACCTCGGCGAGCAGGACATCACGATCAACGCGTTCGGCGGGCAGACGTTCACGACCGTGCTCGCCGCGATGGGCGTACTCTCCGAGGACCAAGTCGATCCGTCCTACGACGGCGGACCGTCGCGCTTCATCTCCGAGGGCGGATCGATTGCCCAGCAGGGCTTTGTCTCGTCGGAACCCTTCCTGTACGAGGAGGTCTACGAGGACTGGTTGCGTCCCGTCGACTACGAGCTGATCCACGACGCCGGCTTCCAGACGTACTCGCAGACGCTGGCCATCAGGCCCGACGATCTCGAGACGCTGCGTGCCTGCCTCGAAGTCTTCGTGCCGGTGGTCCAGCGCTCGGCGGTCGAGTTCGTCACCGATCCGGCCCGCACGAACGCAGCGATCGTCGACATCGTCGAGCGCTACGACTCGTTCTGGGTCTACACGCCCGAACTCGCCGAGTTCTCCGTGGCGACGCAGGCCGAGCTCGGCCTGACCGGCAACGGGCCCGACGACGTGATCGGCAACCTCGACCCGGCGCGCGTCGAAACACTGCTCCAGCAGGTGCGTGACGCCGGTCTCGAAGTGCCCGATGACCTGACCGCCGAGCAGCTCTACACCAACGAGTTCATCGACGACGGCGTCGGTCTGTGAAGCTGACGATGACCGCCGCAATCCAGGCCCGCTGGGCGCACCGCGTCGACGGTCTGATCCACTCCCACGCCTGGACCGTCGAGGCAACCGTCGAAGGCCCAGCCGACGTCGACAAGGTGATCCCGGCGGACGACCTCGAGCGACTGCTCCAGCACCACGTCGGGCATTGGGTCGGGCACTACCTCACCGACGAGGACGTCGGTGTCTGGCAGAGCTACACACCACTCGTCTGGGATCGCGAGCCGACGGTCGAGGAGATCGTCCGCCAGCTCTGGCGGGAGCTCGAAGCCGAGGTCGAGGGCCTCGTCGAGGTCGCCCTGCACGAGTCCACCGAGTTCGACCGCTCGCGCACCGTCCGACTCCGGGCGTGATCGATTTCAGCGAGTCGCGGAGCGAGTGCTTGAACACCGAGCGCCAATGCGCGACAACTGGTGGTGATGGACGACAACCGGCAGTGCCCGTACTGCGACCTCGTCTTCAGCTACCACAACGAGGTCAAGGACCACATCCTCCACGATCACCCGACGCACGCCGAGGTCGTCGCCGGGATCGAACCGCACGAGCTGCCCCACTGAGGATTGCGTTCCCCGGCCACGCAGGCCGTTGCTGGGCGCTCCTCGGCTGGCGCCTCGTCGCTGTGTCGGAGCACGGGTTCAATGACGTTCATGGCGTTCCGCGATGAGTGAGCTGCGTCGCGCCGTCGTCGTGGGCATCGACGTCGGAGGCACGAAGACCAACGCCACGGTCGTCGCCCTCGACGGCACGTTTCTCGTCGATCACATGGCCGAGGTCCCCAGCCTCGTCGGCGACGGTCCCGACGCCGCCCTCGACGCCATCGTCACGGCGACGAAGGTCGCCCTCGACGCCGGCGGCGTCGCCGACGCGGTCGTGCTCGCCGTCGGACTTGACACACCCGGCCCGGCTAGCGCCACGGGTGTCATCTCGTCGAAGGGCTCGACGAACTTCCAGCAGCCGGCGTGGCGCGGCTACGACATCCGCTCGGCCGCCGAGTCACGTCTCGGCGTGCCCGTGCTCTACAACAACGACGGCAACGCCGCCGCCTTGTACGCCCACGAGCACCTCTTCGGCGTCGACTCGCCGCATCGCTCGTCGGTTGCCGCGGTGGTCGGCACCGGGCTCGGGGGCGGGGTTGTCGAGCGCGGCGCGATCGTGCGCGGTGCGGCGGGAATGGCCGGCGAGTTCGGCCACGTGCCGATCCCGATGGACGGCCTCCTCGAACCGGATCAACCGATCCCGACCTGCAACTGCGGCCTTTCCGGCGATCTCGAATCGGTCGCCTCGTTGAGCGGCATCGAACGGAACCTTCTGCGCTACTGGATCGCCCGATACCCAGACCACCCGCTCGCCGAGCTCGCGGCGAGATCGCCGAGCGCTGCGGGCCGCGCCGTACGCGCCTATGGGGAGGACGGCGACGAGATGGCGTTGCGGATCTTCGCCCAACAGGCCGCGGCGATCGGACGGATGTTCACGATTGCCTCCAACTACACCGACCCGGACGCCTACTTCGTCGGCGGAGGCGTCGTCGAGTCGGCGGCGCACTTCCGCGACTGGTTCCTCGAGGGCGTTCGCAACGCCACCGGACTGCGCGACGAGCAACGGGCCGTGGCCCAGTTCGCGGTGGTCGCCGACCTCGACATGGCCGGGGCGAGGGGCTCGGCGCTCGCCGCCCTCCGGGCAATTCACCCAGAACTGTCCTGAGCGGTTTCGTTACCTGCGGCGATGACTAAAAAGCAGCCGGTGACCTGCGGTTTCCTTGTGCCATCAATGGCCACCGTTTACCCCTGTTTACCGACGCGCTGTGTTACTTCTGTGTTATCGACAACCCCGACGAGCCCGGCTTCGAGTGCTCGTCTCGTGACGTCCTGGGTGTCGTCGGCGCCGAACTGGTCGAGCTCGTCCTCCACTCGTTTGTCGGTGACGACACCACCGTCGAGGAGCGCCAGATGGTCACGCGGATCGGCTGCCGCACTCGGCAACCCAGCCTACGTTCACTCGATCAGCTCGACCCGACGATCGCCGACGACGTCACCCGTCGATTGATCGACGTGCTCGGGGATTGCGTGTCAACCGTCCGATAAGAAGTCGATATTCCCTTGTCGGCGCCGTCGATGCTGCGAAGACTGGCCGCCGGCGGTCCCGAATCTCGGAACTGACCGCTCGGCGAGAGGGGGACTCAGATGCGCCGACCCAAACTGTTCATCACCTCGATGGTGGCCGCCACGGTGGCCCTTGCTGCTCCGGCGGTCGCGCACGCCGACCCGCCGGAAGTAACTCACGGCCATTTCGACGACACGTTCGAGAACCAGGACGTCTGCGGGATCATCGTCGACGTCCACGTCCAGGGCCGCTTCACCGACCACGTGTTCTTCGACAACGAAGGCAACTTCGAGCGGTTCACGTCGACGTCGTCCGGAACGCAGACCTTGACCGCAGACAACGGCAAATCCGTCGTCATCCAGTTTGCGCAGCAGTACTCCGACACGGAAGGAACCATCGACGAGGCGGCTGGGACAATCACCTTCGTCTACACCTTCAAGGGTCTACCGGAGAAGATCAGAACGCCGCAGGGACCGGTCATCGTCCGCGACGCCGGACTGATCACGTTCGCCGACACCGTCGATCTCGACACCGGCGATCTCATCTCCACAGAGATTCTCGTCAACAGTGGTCCACACCCCGAGGCTGATAGCGACTTCGCACTGTTCTGCGAGGTGATAACCGCCGCCCTTTCCTGAGCGGTCCTCACGGCCAATGGGTGGGGTGGGCACCCTCGGGAGCACCGCTCGTCGAGGTCAGGTCGCCGAGACATCATAGACGCCGGCGCACAAGCTGGAGGCGTCGAACACCAGTTCGCTAACATCACCGTCGATGGTACCTGAGGACGTCGACCACCTGCGCCGCTCCTTGGCCATCGGTGGCTGCTGACTTCGCGCCGACACCGAACGGCTGCTCGATGCCTGCGCCACGCTGCTCGCCGAGCGGGCCGCCATCGCCCGCATCCTCGACGAGCTTGGGCCGTTGTGGACGGGCGCGCGACGGGCACTCAACGAGTTGGCGCGGATCGTCGTGGGTGGGCCGTGACGGGCCGAACCGGTGCGAACGGGACAGGATCTCCGACCTGTCAGCGCCCGCCTCGGAAGGAGCCGGGACGGGCACCGACCTCGGTGGGGGCGGGGAGCCCTCCGCCAGGACCCGCCCCCACCACATCTGCCGTCAAACCGCCATCGGGTCGGCGCAGAGTACGGCGCGACCACGCATCGGGCCAATGAATTTGAAGGTTTCGGTCTGCTCTGAAACGCTTGGTGAGGAATCGGTGGTTGGTGGCACCGGGGATCCCGCCGTCCGCTTTGCCCCGAGCACTGGTCCCACCGGGTTGAACCGGTGTCGATGCCCCCCGGCATCCGCCGACCTGGGGTACAGCAACGGCACCGGTTCCCCATCACATGTCGGCATAGACGCGCAACGGCCCCCGCCCTGCCGGCGGGGCCGTCACTTGTCGCCGGACCAACACTGCCTTGTGGTCGACAGCGACCGCTGGCGGCGAGCATAGATCGTCTCCCGGCGACGTCGAGACCGGTGGCGGGGATGGGCGGTGGCGCGGGTACGAACGCCTCAACGAATCCTCTTTGTGTCAAGGGGGTCGTTGTCGGCTTCTGGGGCGCGTCGCGGCCGGCCGCGGTGAGGCCGGCGGCGGTCGAGAGTTAGCGTGGTCTCGGGTTCGGGAGTGACCGTTCCGAAGAGCCGGGTCAGGTGAGGTGCAATGCCGGTCACGCCGGATTCAGAGACGTCCTCGCGTTGTCCTCCCGAGCCCACTGGTGGTAGGCCGATCGAGCTCGACGACGCTGTCAGCGGTGAGTGTCGGCGACGAGGCGTTGGTAGACGGCGTCGCTGATCCGTCGCTTGAGGGCGCGCAGTGCTTCTTTGCGGGTCTTGCCCTCGGCTTGCTTGCGAAGGTAGTAGGCCCGGCCGGGGGTGTCGTTGCGGACTTGGGTGACGGCGGCCATGTGCATGGCGTGGTTCAACTGGCGGTCTCCGCGAGGGTTCAACCGGTGTCGCTTGGTCGGTCCTGACGATGCTTCGATCGGTGCCGTGCCGTTGTGGCGGGCGAAGTGCCCGGCGCTCGGGAAGCGGCGGACGTCACCGGTCCGGCCGACGATGATCGCCGCCATCAACGGTCCGATCCCGTACACCTCGGTGACCGTCGTCTTCGACGCCTCAATCGCCGTGATGTGGCGTCGGCGGACCTCGACACGGGCTGCGTCGAGGGCGCCGACTTCGTCGAGCAGTTGCCGTGCCGTGGCGATCCGCTCGATCGTGATCGGCCCATCGACGTGCACGCTGGCCAGCAGTTCTTCCGCTCGGGCGACGGTCAACGAGCGGCCGGTGCCGCCCTCGATGAGCAGGCACAGCAAGGCGTGCAACCGGCAGATCGAACGGGTCCGCTGAGCGGTGATCTGATGATCACGATCGGCCAACAGGCGCAACACGACCGTGTGCTCATCACTCGAAGCAACGACGTTGAGCGCCGGGGTGCGCCACGCCACGATCGCCGCCGACCGGGCATCGTTGGGATCGGTCTTGTCGATCCGGCCACGCTCGAGCAGGCGCACCCGCGCCGACAACTTCGCTGGCACATCGACGACGTGCTCGCCGACGCCGACGAGCTGCTGGGCGAGCAGCGCCCCCATCCCCGTCGCCCCCTCGACGGCCCAGGTGCGCGGCTCGAAGCGTGTCGCCCACTCCAACAGCCGGCCTCGCTGATGTCGATCAGCGTCGACACGAATCGTGTCAACGACCGATTTCGGAACGGTCGACAGCGACCGCCGTGTGCGACCCCTTGTGCGGGTCGATCCCGATGATGAACATGTTGTGCTCCCTGTGCTCGTGTTGGTTCGCCGCAGTGGGCACACCTGATACGTGTCAATGCCGTTCCTCTTCCGAGCCACACCGCGACAGGATCTGGCCGGATCGGTCGCTTCGCTCAAAAGCCAACCTCACGGCGGCAGGGCATTCACGAGACACACCCGACCAGACCCCCGACGCTACGGAACACCGCCTCGTCGTGCCTCACATCCTCCATCAGGGCAATCGGTGCGGCTTGCAGCGAGCATGCACGCAGGTATTGTCGACGACGGTACGCGGTGGCGCGCCTATGCGACCCGTTCTCTGGTTGTGCGGACGCGGCGGGTATATGTCAGTGCAGTCGCTGCCCACAGCAGACCCCAGATCAGGAACAACGGCGCCCACAAGGCCAGATCCCACAGGGCCGTGTGGGTGAGCGCACCAGTCTCACCAGAAGCAATCTGTTGCACGTCACCGATGATCCCCAACATCCCGCGCAGCACCATGAACGTGGCGAGCGGCCACAGCGTCCATCGGACCAGCCATACCGGCAGCCATCGCCGTGGGCGCACCGTCGCCAGGGCGAACAAGACGCCCACGACGGCGAGCACCAGGCTGATGGCATCTGCAATCAGAAACCACGTTGGGGCGGTGTGCGATCGCAGCTTGTCGATCAACTCTGTTGGAAGCGGAGCTATGGACCAAAGGGCAGTGCCGCCGAACACCCAGTAGGCCTTGAGTAATCCATACGCGGCGGTGATCCCCGCCGCGCCGTACGCCGGCCAAGTGCTCGTTCCCAACCACGTCCCGATCGCGGCGACGTTGCGACTCCGTGCATGAGCACGCGAAGGACCCTCCGCAGCTACACGATCCGACTGAGTGTCAACGCTAGGTGCCGCCTGCGAGATCTCTCTTTCAATGGTGGTTGTCCCGTGACTTCGAGTCATGCGACACTCCTTCGACGCACTCCTCCAAACTCCAGCATCTATCGGAGTTCGAGCACCGCCTAGAGGCGTAGGTCCTAACTTGGATTGCTCATATCTGCCGCTTGGTGTTGGCGTGGGGCCGCTCTGGAGCGGGCATTCGGAACGGGTCAGCACCGACCACGGGCCACGTGACCTTCGCCTCTGGCGGAGGGCCGGTCGGCGACTCACACTGAGATCGTGAGGTCCTGAAGGGAAGGCTGTTATGAAGTCTCGAGCCGCTGATCAGGAGAGACGCTCAGGCATTTTCTGGATAATTGGCGGCACGATCATGCTCGCCGCGATGTTCGGCATGTGGTGGCTTGTCGAGGCAACGAACGAGGAAGGCACGCACGACGCTCAGCTGCTCCCGTTCTTTGCCCTCATCCCCCTGCTGATCGGGCTGTATCACCTCTTTCGGTCACGGTTTCACCACGCCTGAGCCAGAGGCGCAGAGCTGGGCCGGGCCGACGGAGATTGGTGATCATCTGACGGACGCGTCGCGCCACCGAAGATCGCCGCCGCCGTACTCGACAGACGCACACAGAACTGACGATCGGCGTTCGGTCCGGCCGCTCCTGATCGGGCATTCCGCGCTCGATCGAATTGGGGTCTGTGCTTCACGAACTGGCGGTCATCCACGGGCCGGTCGCCGACTATTCGAGTGACGACGGCGGAGCGCGTCGTTACGGTCGTGGCCGGTTCAGCGAAACCCAGACACATTGGTTGAGAGGGAATGATGTCTCGACTGCGTGCTCCCGCGTTGCTTGCGGTCAGTGTGTCGATCTCGCTGCTCGCCGCTTTGGCGGTTGCCGGATCGAGCGGCGCGACGACACCGCCATCAACTCCAGCGACCACGGAGACCATCGGGACAGACGCAAGTGGGTCCGCCAGTGTCTCCTCGCCGCCGGAGGAGGGTCCGGTGGGCATCGTCGATGAGGAGGTATTGATCGACGATGCCAGGACGCACATCCGTTGCATCGGTTCTGGTGATGTGACGGTCGTGATCATTCCCGGGGGCGGTGATCCCGGCGCAACATGGAGAGTTCCGGCAGGTTTGTTGAGCGCAGATGCCCGTGTCTGCTACTACTCTCACCTCGGCATCGGGCAGAGCGATCCTCCGCCCACGGTCCAGACGTTCGCCGGTCGGGCCGACCGACTTCACGCCGTGCTCGAAGCGGTGGGCGAGGCGGGGCCGTACGTGGTCGTCGGGCATTCACTCGGTGGCGGCGAAGCCGTCGCCTTCGCCTCGATGTTTGCCGATGACGTTGTCGGTGTGGTGCTGGTCGACGCCACCCCACCCGGATTTCCCGAGGCCGTTTGCGCTGCGGTCGCTGACTGCGCTTCGCGCATGGACCCGGACAACAATCCGGAACGAATCGACTTTCCCGGGTCGTTCGCCGAGATCGCCACGATCGGCTCGCTCGGTGCGATGCCGATCGTGGTCCTCACCGCAGCGACCCATGCGGACCTCAATATGGAGGAACTCGGTGTCGATGCCGCGAGCGCAGCGCACCTGGACGATGTCTGGCAGCAAGGTCAACGGGCTTGGGCCGAACTGTCCACACGCGGGCAGCTCGTCGTCGTCGCCGACAGCGGCCACTTCATCCACGTCGACCAGCCCGCCATCGTGCTCGACCACATCCGGGCCTTGCTCGATGCCTCGACAGCACCACCGACCACGACGTCACTGACCGACTGATCGGATGTTGCGGATATACGGGTACGACAACGTTCCGTTCGACTACACGGTCAACGTCACCGTCGTGACCGAGCCACCATCAACGACCTGAGGAAGCGCGACACCACGATCGGCGGGCCGCCACAACACTCCGGTGTCCGCACCTACCTGCCGTTCAGCGCTATTGGTGTTGCATCGCAGAGTGATTGGCTCGTCAGTCTCAGCGCGGGCCATGTGGGAGTAGTTTCGCGACTCGTGACGACCGCACTCATTCTGTTCCGAGTTGCCGATTACGAGGCGTGGCGACCTCGCTACAACGATGCGTTGGAGAGCACGATCGGCATCAAGTCCGCGCATATCTGGCGCGGCGAGGACGACCCCAACCTGGTTGCAGTCACCGAGGTGTTCGAGTCGCGGGAGGCGGCGAACGCCGCCTTCTCCGCTCCGGGTCTGCAGGACGTGATGGCCGCTGACGGAGTCGATCTGTCGTCCGTGCGGGTGGAGTTCCTCGAGGACACTGAGTACATCGAACGCTGAACGGCGATCGCCCGCGGCACGTCGCGGTCAAGAGGTTGGAAGCGCGGGGCGTCGTCCCACGCCACTCGACATACTCGCTCGTGACACGCCAGATCTGCCGATCGGCGTTGGCTGGCGAGCGCTCGAAACAGGCGCCCGATGTCTCTCTCTACGCCCCGGCGACGATGTCCTCCAGCGCGCCCGAAGCCGGCCAAGGAAAAAGCCGACTTCGGGGATCGTCCTCTCCGCTTCCGACCAGCCGAGGCTTTCGACGACATCGGCCAGGTAGCCGGACCGCTTCAAGTTGGTCAGCGGTACCTCGCGGCCGATCTTGACGAATAGGTCCAACTTCAACGCCAGCGAGCGCACGAGCTCGTCGTTGATGACCGACGGTCCCTCGACGGTCTCGACGCTTTCGTCCACGTTCTCGACGGTGCTCATCGCTTGCCCGTGGTGGCTTGTGCCACGTCACCACCGTCCACCAACCCACGGGGATCGACGTAGCGCCCACGTCGCATCGGCCCCGGGAGCCGAGCAGCACCACGACTGACCACGTAGTTGCCCTTACCGCTGATCCGAATCTGCTCGATCATCTTTGCCGACATCGTCACTTCCACGACCTCCGAACCTTCGGCGCCGCATCGGCGCGGGCTTGCGCGGCGGCCGCGGCACGAGCTCGCCCGGCGCGAAGTCCATCGCGAATGAATTGCCGACTTCGTGGGCTCGGCCGGCTTCTCGTGCGGACGTTGCTCGGCGATCCGCGCCTCGGACTCGGTCATCAACTGATCCCAATGGCCTTGGCGCGGGCGTCGTTGTTCGCCAATAGCCCGCTCTGTATCGGCGGCAGGCCGGCGGCTTGCAGCCCCGCCTTGATGAACGCCTCGGCTTCCGTGGGCTCCTTGCCGAAGTAGGCGCTCCCGCCCGCCGCGCCGCCAACAATCGGCGACGACGAGCGTGGAGCACCATCGGGACCTCTTTGGCGCTCACCACGATTCTACGACGCGCTGCAAGCCGTGTGAAGCGACACGCTGCCTACGGTTAGCACTACCGTTGGGCGCCGATGACCAACGAGTGGCACGTGCAACGCCACCTATGGCGTGATCACGCCGCCTGCATCGGCAAGCCGACGCGATGGTTCTACGCCGCCGAACGTTGGCCCGAACTCAGCGCGCAGGCGTCGAAGACGTGCGCGGGATGCTCGGTGCGAATGGGGTGCCTCGACGATGCCCTCGACTTCGAGGTCGGCGACAGGGTGACCTTCGGTGTGCGCGGCGGCCTTCTGGCCAGCCAACGGGTCGAGCTCGTGTCTCGGCGGGTGGGTGGTGGTGGTGGTGGTGGCAGTCGAGCGGGAACCGGCGATGTCCTCAGGTATCCGGTTGCACGAGGCGTTCGCCGCGGCGATCTGACGACGCGCTCGTGTCGCGCTGTGTTACTCCTGTGTTATTGACGGCAGAGACCTCGACAGAAGTAGCGCTCTAGCTTGGCTTTTCGTCGCCATCTGGCGCATATCTTCAGTTCACCCAGAACTGTCGTAACGTTTGGACTCGTGGCCGCACCAGTCCTGCTGCTCGACGCCGCCTGGCGGATCGATCGGGTCATCGACGCTGAGCGCGCCTGCGAGCTGCTCGTCATGAACCGCGCCGTTCCGGCGTCGGAGGAGATCGCCACCGTCATGCACTCTCCGTCGCTGACCGTCGAGATCCCGTCGGTCGTCGCCCGCCTCGGTGTCCTGCACCCGTGCGAGCTGCGACCGCCGAGCTACTCGCCGCGACGGGTCAGGCTGCGTGACGGGCACCTCTGCCAGTTCGTGATCGGCGGTCAGCCGTGCAGTCGGCGAGGTGACTCCGTCGATCACCTCCTCCCCCGCTCGCTGGGCGGCGACGACTCGTGGCTCAACGTCGTGGCCGCCTGTCGGGCCCACAATGGGACCAAGTCGCATCGCACCCTCGAGCAGATGCATCACCTCCACGGCTGGTCGTTGAAACGCGCACCGTTCATCCCGTCGCGCACGGCGCTGGTCGCCGCCGCCCTGCGCGATCGCCACCCCGCCTGGGAACCGTTCCTCAGCGTCGCCTGACCACCTCGACCGCGAGCAGCTCGGCGACCGTCACCTCGGCGAGGAGGGCCACCGTCGGATCCTCATCGGCGTCGTAGCGCACGGCGCCGGCGGCCCCGCCCAGCTCCCCGCCGACGGCCCAGTACGTCGCTCCGCGCTGGCGCAGCCAGTCGGCCGCCTGCTCATCCCACGGCGAGCCGACGAACACGAGGGCGCGGTAGTCGAGCGGCAGCGTGAGGTACACGTCGACGTGGCTCCATTCGCCGGTCTCGCACCCGACCGCCAAGCGACGAGGAACCTCGCGGAGCATCAGTGCGCCCTGCATCGCCGAGGACCACCGTTCGAGCGGTGACAGCAGCCACGTTCCGTCGGGACCGACCAGCGCCTCGGCCATCGCTCCGAGCCAGCCGTCGCGCCGACCGAGGAGGTCATCGACTGCAGCGGCGGCAGCGTCCGCGCTGTCGGCGAGGGCGCCGAGATTGTCCCCGGCCCCGCCGAGCAACGCCTCCAGCTCGAGCAGTCGGAGCAAGGTCGCCGTGAACGTCTTCGACGCCACACCGCTGACCTCCTCGCCGGCGTCCATCGGCACCGCGCAGTCGACGACCCCGGCGAGGGCGCTGGTCGGCGCATTGATGATGGCGACCGCCGCTGACGGAGAGAGGGCGCCGGCGACGGCGAGCGTCTCGGGGGACGAGCCGCCGGCCGAGATCACCACGACGAGCGTGTCGTCGGCGATCTGCGGCAACGCGGCGATCGAGGAGCTCTCGGCAGTGGCGGCGATGCCCGCCGCACGCATCCTCCGGGCGGCGACCTCGGCGGCAAAGCGCGACGAGCCGATGCCGATCAGCAGGACGGCGGCCGGGCGCCCGACGTCGGGCCAAACAGTCCCGGCCCGCAGCGTGTTGGCCAAGGCGCGCAGCATTGCCGGCTTGGCCTCGACATCTTCGAGCAGCCGCTCGGGGATCCAGGTCACGGGTACAACGAGGCCAGCGCAGCGTCGGGCGCGTAGCGCCAGCGGGGCAGGACCTGAGCGGCGTAGACGAGCTCGTGGAGCTCCTGGATCGCCCGCAACGGTTTGAGCACGCGTTCGTCGACGGTCCCCAGTTCGGCGTACGCCTCGACGACCCGGTCGCTCGCCCCGGCGACGAAGGGACCGACCTGCTCGGCGAGATCCGGTCGCCATCGGGCGACGACCCTGGCCACGTGGTCGACGCTCTGCACGAGGGACGCGAGGTCGACCATCGCTGAGCGACGCTCGACACCATCCCGGCCAACGTCGCCCGGCGCCGTGACCGGGTCGCCATCGAAGTCGGTGACGAGGATCTCTCCGTCGGACTGGCCGCCGCGCAGCAACTGCCCGACGTGGAGATCGCCGTGGATCGGCTGGATGTCGATCGCCCCGACGGCGTGGAGGGTCTCGATGTCGTCGCCGAGGCGTGCCGCCCGCGCCGCGAGCCGCTCGCCGGCGGCGCCCGGCGTCACCCGCACCGCCTCATCGAGCAACTCCCTGCCGCGTCGGTACTCGTCATCGCAAGTGGCTCGACCACAGGGTTCTGGCAGGACCGTCGACGGCGTCGACAGCGCTCGGTGCAGACGAGCGGCCAACGCCCCGATGCGAGTCGCCGTCGCAATCGGCCGCGAGATGTCGCCACGCTCGAAGGCGATGGTCAGCTCGTCGACGTACCAGTCCCAACCATCGCGTGACCCGGGAACGTAGGCACTGAGCACCGCCACCACCAAGCCGTCGACTTCGGGCGCCCCGAGGAACGCCGGTATCTCGTCGAAGCCGACAGCGGCGAGGTGGGCGAGCACCTGGGCGCCCCGGTGAGGCGGCGGGGCGGGCGACCGCAGCCACTTGACGACGACCGACTCGCCGACGACGACGCTGTGATTGGTCTGATCGACGGTGATCGGGAGTTCCGTCGCGCCGTCAGCCACCAGCCCCCCAGCGACCCGCCGGGCGAGCGCGGCCGAGGCGCCCGGGTTCATGCCGGGCGGAATCCGCTGCGTGGCGCCGGCTCGGAGTGTTTGACCATCACATGGTGCCCGACGGTGAACTCGAGCACCGATTCGTGGCCCATGTCCTTGCCGAAGCCAGAGGATCGTCGACCGCCATGAGGCATCTCGCTGGCGATCGGCAGGTGATCGTTGATCCACGTGACGCCGGCTTCGATGCGGTGGGCGACGCGAAGTGCCCGATCGACGCGTGGTGTCCACACGGACGACGCCAAGCCGTAGGCCGTGTCGTTGGCCAGGCCGACGGCTTCGTCTTCGGACTCGAACGGCACGACGGTGAGCACCGGGCCGAACACTTCGTCCTGGACGAGCTCGCTGTCCTGGCGCGTCGCCGGTCACGAGCGTCGGCTCGAAGAACCACCCCGGACGATCCGGCGACCTGCCGCCGCGCACGACCTCGGCGCCGTCGGCCCGCGCCCGCTCGACGAATCCGCTGACCCGCTCGCGGTGCGCTTGGGAGATCAGTGGACCGATGTCGGCACCTTCGTCGGGCCCGCCGAGGCTGATCGCGTCCATCTCGGCGCGAATCGCCTCGACAAGCTCGTCGGCCACCGACGCCTCGGCGTAGACGCGGGTCGCCGCCGTGCAGTCCTGGCCGGTGTTGTACGTCGCTGCCAGCGCCGCCGCCGCAGCCACCGCCGGCACATCGGCGTCGGCGAACACCACGAACGGAGCCTTGCCGCCCAACTCGAGGTGCACTCTCGTCGGCCGCCGCGCCGCCGCGGCCATCACACGACGTCCGGTCGCCGTCGAGCCGGTGACCGTGACCATGTCAGTCCGGTCGTGGGTGACCAGCGCTTCGCCGACTTCGGCGTCGCCGGTGACGACGCTGAACACGTCGGCTGGCACTCCCGCCTCGATGGCCAGCTCGGCAAGGCGCTTGGACGTCGACGGCGTCGCCGGCGCCGGCTTGAGCACGACGCTGCACCCAGCGGCCAGTGCAGCCCCCGCCTTCCACACGGCCATGACCAGCGGGAAGTTCCACGGCGTGATCGCGGCGACCAGCCCAGCGGGCCGGCGCAGCAACATCGACGTGTAGCCGTCGCTCACGATGCCTGCCGCGCTGCCGTCGAGCGATCGCGCCGCGGCAGCGAAGAACCGCAGGTTGTCGACGGCGAAGGGCAGCTCGCCGTCGCGCATCACGGCCCACGGCTTGCCCGTCTCGGCAACCTCCAGGCGCGAGAGGCCGTCGGCTTCAGCCTCGACGAGATCCGCCAGTCGGAGCAACGCCAACGAGCGCTGCGGCGGGCAGCGCGGTCGCCCACGTTCGCTGCGCCGTTGCGCTGCGCGTGACGACACGGTCGAGGTCAGCGAGCGACGTGTCTGCGACCTCGCCGATCGGCACACCACTGGCCGGGTCGACGAGGATGCGAGTGATCGTGGACGAGCTCATTGCCCTCCTTGCTCAGCGGACGATGGGGAAGCTGACTCGGCGATGCCCTCGAGGTCGCCGTCGACGACGACGAGGTCACGGGCCGACCACGACAACGTCACCTCGTCGCCCGCTCGGCGAGGCGACGGTCCAACACTCGTGGCGACGATCGGCCGATCGAATCCGGCGACGTCGACGAGCACGTGGCTCGTGCCACCGAAGAACTGCACGTCGGCGACGGTCCCGGCGACACTCGTCAAGTCTGTTCCAGCGGTCGTCGCATCGAAGCGGATCAGTTCCGGGCGTAGCGACGCGGCGACGGGCGCCCCGTCGGCGCGGCTCGCCACGTCGGCGGGAACCCGCGTGCCGGACGCCAGCACGATCGCCCCGTCAACGACGGTGCCGTCGAGCAGGTTCGTCGACCCGATGAAGTCGGCGACGAACCGGCTCACCGGGCGCTCGTAGAGCACCGCCGGCGATGCCAGTTGCTCGATCCGCCCGACGTTCATCACGGCGATGCGGTCGGCCATCGACATCGCCTCGTCCTGGTCGTGGGTGACGACGACGAAGGTGATCCCGACGTCGTGCTGGAGCCGCTTCAGCTCGGTTTGCATCTGTCCGCGGATCTTGCGGTCGAGGGCCGCCAGCGGTTCGTCGAGGAGCAGCAACTTGGGGCGCTTGACGATCGCCCTGGCCAGGGCGACGCGCTGGCGCTGACCGCCCGAGAGCTGCGCCGGCTTGCGCGCCGCGACGGCTTGCAGACCGACGACGTCGAGCACCTCGCCGACCCGCTTGCGGATCTCGCTGCGCGGACGCCGCTCGCGCTCCAGCCCGTAGGCGATGTTCTTGGCGACGGTGAGGTGGGGGAACAAGGCATAGGACTGAAACATCAGATTGACCGGGCGACGGTGCACCGGCATCGCCAGCAGATCCTCGCCGTCCAACGAGATCGAGCCGTCGTCGGGTTGGTCGAGGCCTGCGAGGATCCGCAGCACCGTCGTCTTGCCGCAGCCACTGGGACCGAGGAGGGCGAAGAACTCGTTCTCGGTGATGTCGAACGACACGCCGTCGACGGCGACGACGTCGCCGAAGCGGCGCGTCACACCGGTGAGGCGAACGAGCGGGCGACTGCTTCCGGCGGCGGTCATCGGACGAGGCGGGTGAGGCGCTGAGCAGTGAGCACCGCGATCGTCGACACGAGGAGCAGCACGCTCGCCAGGGCGTTGACGTCGGGCTTCACGCCGAAGCGCACGTTGGCGTAGATGACCTGGGGCAAGGTCGGTGTCGTCGGACCGTTGGTGAAGAAGGCGATGACGAACTCATCGAGCGACAGGGTGAACGCCAACAGCGCTCCGGCGACGATCCCCGGTGCCAGCGAGGGCAGGGTGATGCGAACGAACGACCCGAGCCGGCTCGACCCGAGGTCGCGGGCGGCCTCCTCGAGCGACGGATCGACGCTTTGCAGGCGGGCGCGCACGACGGCGGTGACGAAGGCCATGCAGAACAGGGCATGCGACAGGAGCACGCTGTGCAGGCCGAGCGTCGTGCCGAGAAATGTGTAGAGGGTGAGCAGGCCGACGGCGAGAACGATGTCTGGGAGCACCGCCGGTGCGAGGATCATCACCTCGACCGTTCGGCTGCGGACGTAGCGCTGCATCCCGACGGCGAGCAACGTGCCGAGCACCGTCGCCACGATCGTCGCCCCGATGGCCACGATCATGGTATTGCGCAGGCCCTCACGCATCTCCTCGTTACGGGCCAGTTCCCCGTACCACTTCGTACTGAAGCCTCCCCACGACGTTGGCAATCCGGAACGGTTGAACGAGAGCACGACGAGCACGGCGATCGGCAAGAACAAGAAGCCGTAGACGAGGGCCAGATGGATGCGCAGCCCCTTGCTCATGAGCTACCCGGGCTCCAGCGCTTCACGACAACGTTCTGGGCGATCACGATGACGACCACGAGGACGAGCACGACGAGGGCGATCGTCGAGCCGAACGGCCAGTTCTGGGCTTTCAGGAACTGGTCGCGGGCGAGCGTTCCGAGCGTGCTCGTCTTGCCGCCGCCGAGCAGTTCCGGTACGACAAAATTTCCCAGGCTGGGGATGAACACGAACAGCGATCCCGTGATCGCCCCCTGGGCGGTGAGCGGAAAGATCACCGTACGGAAACGGGTGAATGCGCCAGCGCCGAGGTTGCCGGCGGCTTCGACGATCTCCGGATCGAGGCGTTCGAGGGCCGCGTACAGCGGCAGGATCATCAGCGGGAGATAGGCGTAGACGAGCCCGAGGACGATCGCCGGCTCGTTGTTCATCAACGTCATCGGCGTGTCGACCAACCCGGCGCTGCGGGCAAGCTTGTTGATCAGTCCCTCGTTGTTGAGTAGGACGATCCAGGCGTACGTGCGAATGAGGAAGTTCGTCCAGAACGGCAGGACCACGGCGATCAGCGCCACGGTGCGCCAGCGGCGGGACAACTTGGTGATGGCGTAGGCCGCCGGGTAGCCGATCAGCAGGGCGATCATCGTGGCGATCAGCGCCAGGCGCACCGAGGTGAACACGACGCTGCGGTAGACAGGTTCGGTGAGCCGCTGGACGTTGTCGGTGGTGAACGGACGACCGACGTCGCCGAAGCGCTTGGCGGTGAGGAAGGCGTAGACGACGAGCAGGACGAGCGGTACGGCGATGAGGGCGGCGGCGTAGAGCAACCCCGGCCCGAGCAGGGCGATGCGTTCGACCTTGTTGCCCGGGCGTCGAGTTCGCCGACCGAAGGTCACCAGAGGATCCTCACCGATGCGAACGAGCGGCAGCGAGTGGGCGGCCTGCGTGGCCGGGAACGCTAACTACTGGTGACCTCGGCGACGATGTCGGTGTAGTCAAGGGTGGCCTCCCCGATGTCGACGAGCTGTTCCTCCTCGAGCAGCTCGGCCGGCGTCATCGCCAGGTTCGGGAACTGCTCGAGCAACGCGGGGTCGAGCATCGCCATCGCGTCGGGGTTGGGCACCTTGTAGAGCACGAGCTCGGCCACCTGGGCGTGGTTCTCGGGGGCCAGCACCCAGTTGATGAAGGCGTGGGCCGCTTCGGGGCTCTCGGTCGTGTTGAGGATCACCATCGTGTCGACGAAGAGGTCGCTGCCCTCCTCGGGGATGACGAACTCGATGTCCGGATTCTCGGCGATGCCGTAGTTGCACCAGCCGTCCCACGCCTCGACGAGGCTTGCTTCGCCGCTCACCAGCCGGCTGTAGAACGTCGTGTCGTCGTAGGCCAGCAGGTGGTCCTTGGCCTCGATCAGCAGGTCGGTCACCTGCTCGAGCTCCTCGGGATCGGTCGTGTTGGCCGAGAACCCGAGGGCCTTTTGGGCCGGCAGCAGCAACCACCGGTCGGTGGCCATCATCGTCACCTTGCCGTCGAGCTCCTCGCTCGGCTCGAGAAGGTCCATCCAGCTCGTCGGCGCCTCGGTGACGAGATCGCTGCGGTAGCACAGCCCGGTGGTGCCCCAGGTGTAGGGCACCGAGAACGTCAGTCCCGGGTCGGAGTCGAGCTCGAACGCTTCGGGGGCGAGGTGGGCGAGGTTGGGGATTTGCTCCGGATCGATGTCGAGGAGCAGGCCGGCGGCTTCGAGTTGCTGGGCGAACTGCGCCGACACGAAGGCGATGTCGTAGCCCTCTCCCCCGCCCTGCAGGAGCTTGGCGACGATCTCCTCGTTGGTGGCATGGGTCGTCAACTCGACCGAAGCGCCCGTCGCCTCCTCGAATCCGGGGATCAAACCTTCGGGCGTGTAGGCATCCCAGTTGGAGATCGTCAGCGACTGGCCCGACAGGTCGGGCATCGTCGCCGGCGGGTCCGCCGGGGGCTCTGTCGTGTCACCGGTCGCTGCCGCGAGCGACGGAATCAGCATCGCCCCAAGCATCGCCATTGCGGCCCCACCGGTGATTGCTCGCCGCGTTCCGATCGTCCCCATCCGTTCCTCCAGTCCCCCGAGATCCCTTGACCTCGTTCGCTCGACGCGCTACGCATACTAATCATGTTGACGAAATCCGCAAGCGTAAGGCGCTGAACTTGCGGAGTCGACATGCTCCCGTCGAATCGAGCGAGGACGAGGCCGGTAGTGTCGCGTCGACCCTCTCGTCGCTGGACCACATCGACCGCAGCGTCGTCGCCGCCCTCCAGGCCGACGGACGGCGGACGTTCTCGTCGATCGCCGAGGAGTTGGGCGTCGCCGAATCGGTCGTCCGCTACCGGACCCAACGGATGGAGCGGGCCGGGATCCTGCAGGTCGTCGGCATCGCCGACCCGCTCAAGCTCGGCTTCGACCTGATGGCTCTGGTCGGCCTCAGGGTCACGCCCGGGTCGCTCGGCGACGTCTGTGCCGCCATCGCCAAGGTCCCCGAGACGAGCTACGTCGCTGCCGTGGCCGGGCAGTACGACGTCTTCGTCGAATTGGTGTGCCGCGACACCGCCCACTTCCAGAACGTCCTCGTCGGCGCGCTGCAGTCGGTCGCCGGCGTGCAGTCGACCGAGTCGTTCCTCATCCTCGAGATCCACAAGATGGCCTACGGATGGGGCGCCGGTGACTCCGGGGTCCCCGTCGCCGACAAGCCGACGGCACCCGCCAAGCGGTCGCGCAGCGGAACGAGCACCAGCGGGAGAAGGACACGTTGAAGACCTTCCTGTTCATGCCCGAGAGCGCCTACGGCCCGACCAACAACTGCATCGGGATCGGCAACCTGCTGCGCCAACGGGGGCACCGCGTCGTGTTCGCCGCCGAGTCATCGTGGGCCGGCCGCCTCGAGCCGCTCGGCTTCGTCGAGGATCTCGTCGACCTCGCTCCCTCGCCGGATCAGAACGACGGTGACGCTGATGCCGGGCAGTTCTGGACCGACTTCATCAGAGAGACCGCTCCGGAGTTCCGCAAGCCGACGATCGAGCAACTCGAGTCGTTCGTCCGACCGACCTGGCAGGCGCTGATCGACGGTGCCAGGTACAGCCACGACCAACTCACCGAGATCATCTCTCGCAACCGACCTGACGTCATCGTCGAGGACAACGTGAACTGCTTCCCGGCGCTGCTCACCGCCGGCGTGCCGTTCGTACGAGTGATGTCCTGCAATCCGCTGGAGGTGCGCGGACCAGACGTGCCACCGGTGTTCAGCGGCTACCCGAGCAACGACCGGAGCGGATGGGACGAGTTTCGGTCGGAGTACGCGCGGACCCACCGCGATCTGTGGATGGGCTACGACGAGTGGGTCCGCAGCGTTGGCGCGCCACCGCTTCCCGACCTCGACTTCATCCACGTCAGCGAGCACCTCAATCTGTACCTGTACCCCACGGAGCTCGACTACACGTCGCGACGGCCGCTAGGGGCAGCGTGGCAGCGCCTCGACTCCTCGGTGCGAACCACCGATGCCGAGTTCGAGCTGCCCGAACGCCTGCGCTCGCCAGGTTTCGGCGCGGCTCCGGACAGCGCACTCGTGTACCTGTCGCTCGGCTCGTTGGGTTCGGCAGACATCGACTTGATGCGCAGGCTCGTCGACCTTCTCGGGTCCAGCCGGCACCGCTTCGTCGTCAGCAAGGGGCCGCTCGCCGACGAGTACGAGCTGCCGTCGAACATGTGCGGCGCGGCGCAGGTGCCGCAGACCTCGGTGTTGCCCCAGGTCGATCTCGTGATCACGCACGGCGGCAACAACACGACGACGGAGAGCGTTCATTTCGGCAAACCGATGATCGTGCTTCCGCTGTTCTGGGACCAGTACGACAACGCCCAACGCGTCGACGAACTGGGCATCGGGAAGCGACTGCCGACCTACGCGTTCGAGGATCACGAGCTGTTCGATGCCGTCGACGGCTTGCTCGCAGATGTCGACCTGCGTCGGCGCGTTGCCGACATCGGCGCCGCGGTGCGGGCCCGCGACGGCATCGCCCTCGCCGCCGACCGCCTCGAACAGGTGGTGTAGTCCTGCTCGGCGCCGAGCAGGTCGTCGCCGCGGCCCGCCCGATCTCGTTGTGGCTCGATCGCCCCGATCTCCTCCCGGCTCGTCCACCGGTCGAGCGGGCGGCGGTCGATGTCCTCGTCGTCGGTGCCGGTCTGACGGGTCTCTGGGCAGCGTTCGAAGCCGCTCGCCAAGGCCACGCCGTGACGGTCGTCGACAGCGCGACGGTCGGCTCCGGGGCGACCGGACGGTGCGGGGGATTCATCAACGCGTCGATCACCCACGGGATCGCCAACGGTCACGCCCGCTGGCCGGACGAGATGCCGGCGATCCTCGACATCCAACGTCGACTCTGGGACGACACGGTCCGTCTCGTCAACGACGTCGGTGTCGCTGGCGTCGATGGTGTCGCTGGCGACGGGCCGATCATCGAGCCGGTCGGCAAGTACACCGTGGCGACCCGCCCGCACGAGGTTGCCGAGATCGCCGCAACCGTGACGATGCTGCGCTCCTACGGTGAGGACGCCGAGCAACTCAACGATGAGGAGATCCGGCGCAGGCTCGGTTCGACGAGCTATCTGGGCGGCTATCACCTGCGCTCGGCGAACGGCCTGTGCGATCCCGTTCGCCTCACCGCACGGCTCGCCGGACTGGCCGAGGGGGCGGGTGCGACGATCGCCGAACGCTCGCACGTCATCGGTCTCCGCCGCCGCGGGGACGAGGTTGTGGTCTCGTTCGTCAATCGGCCAGAAGTGCGGGCTCGACGGGTGCTGCTGTGCACGAACTCGGCGCCACCGTTGCTACGCCGCCTGCGCGCCTTCGTGGCGCCCGTCTACGACCACGTGATCGCCACCGAGCCACTCGCCGCCTCGACGTGGAACGAGATCGGCTGGCGCGAGCCCGCCGGGATCACCGACGCCGGCAATCAGTTCCACTACTACCGGCCGACGCCAGACCGACGCATTCTCTTCGGCGGCTGGGAGGCGACCTACCATTTCGGTGGACGGGTCGACGCCAGCTACGAGCACGACACCGCCGTGCACGCCCTGCTCTACCGGCACCTGCTCACCGTCCATCCGGCGCTCGAGGGCACGGCGATCAGCCATGCATGGGGTGGCGCCGTCGACTCGACGAGCAGGTTCACGCCGACGATCCACACCGCCGCCGGCGGACGGATCGGCTGGGCCGTCGGGTTCACCGGGCTCGGAGTCGGCGCCAGCCGGTTCGGCGCACTCGCCGCCCTCGACCTGTTGCTGGGACGCCCGACGCCGCGCACCGATCTGTCCCTGGTGACGTCGCCAGCCCGTGCCGTTCCCACCGGAGCCGTTGCGGTGGCTGGTCATTCAGCTCACCAAGCGGGCGTTGATCAGCCAGGACGTCACCGGCCGGCGAGGGCTGTGGCTCCGCGTGCTCGACCGGGTCGGCGTGGGCTTCGACACATGAATCCGAATGAATTTCGAGCGGAGCCTGTAACACGGAGCCTCACGGAGCGTCGACACTGGTCACGTCGTCGACCGCTCCAGCAGCAACAACCCGACTAACCCAGCGCCGGACGGAGAAGCGGTCGCACCGTCTCGTACGCCCGTGCGGCGCGGAGCACCAGCGAGTCGGCGAACATTCGGCCGACGAGTTGCAGACCGATCGGCAGGCCGGCGCTCGTCAGGCCACACGGGATCGTGCAGGCCGGCTGCTGGGTGAGGTTGAAGGGATAGGAGAACGGCGTCCAGCCGAGCATCGCGTCGGGATCGAGTGGCGTGTGTCCGGCCGGCCGGGCCTCGAAGGCGGGCACGGCAACAGCGGGGGTGACGAGCACGTCGTAGCGCTGCATGAACTGGCGCATCCTCGAGCCGAGCTCGCTACGCCGCAACTGGAGCCGCTGCACCTCGAGGTTGCTCAACGGCTCGCCGAGCCGCGCTTCGGCGGCGAAGTCGGGGTCGGTGACGGCTTGCTGGTCAGTGCTCAGCTGGTTCCACAGCGTCCACGCTCCGCTGAACCACAGCCCGGTGGTGATCTCCAGCGGATCGTCGAACCCGGGATCGACCGCCTCGACCTCTGCGCCGAGCTCGGCGAGCGCCGCGACTGCCTCGTCGACGGCTGCGGCGACCTCCGGATCGACGTTGGGCGCGTATCCGAGGGTCGGCGAATACGCCACACGCAGCCCGGCAATGCCGTCGTCGATCGCGACGAGGTGATCGACGTCCGTCGGAGGCAACGAGGCCCAGTCCCGTGCATCGGGACGCTGCATCACGTTGAGCATCAACGCCGCGTCCGTGACGCTCATCGCGTGCGGGCCAACGTGCGAGACCGTGCCGAATGGCGAGGGCGGGTAGAGCGGAACCCGCCCGAAGCTCGGCTTCAGGCCGAAGTTGCCGCAGAACGCGGCCGGGATGCGCACCGATCCGGCCCCATCCGTCCCCACGCTGAGCGGGCCGAGCCCGGCGGCGACCGCCGCTGCCGTGCCGCCCGAGGACCCGCCAGGCGTCCTCGTCGGGTCCCACGGATTGCGGGTGATCCCCGTCATCGGCGAATTGGTCTCGCCCTTGCAGCCGAACTCCGGTGTCGTCGTCTTACCGAACAGCACCGCCCCCGACTCCCGCAAGCGGGCCGTGACCGGGGCGTCGACGTCCCACGCCTGATCGGGGTCGACCGTGTGGCTGCCGCGCAACGTCGGCCACCCGCGGGTGAGGACGAGGTCCTTGATCGACACCGGCACCCCGTCGAGCGGACCCGCGGGATCGCCCGACTGCCAGCGCTGCTCGCTCGCTCGCGCCGCGGCGAGCGCCGAATCGGCATCGACGAGGACGAAGCAGTTGAGCACTGTGTCGAGACGCTCGATGCGCTCGAGCACGGCCGCGATCACGTCGACCGGCGACGTCGCGCGCCGTCGATACAGGTCGAGCAGCTCGGTCGCCGTGCACTGCGTGAGATCAGTCGGCTCGCTCACCCGGTGATCCTCTCACTCGCCGACCCTCGCCCTCGCCGCCGACCGCCGACGTCGACGCTACGGCGGAGCACGGCTGCAGACCTCGGCGAGGGTCAAGCTCAGCTCCTCCGCCACCGTGGCTGCTGTCGCTCGACGACGGCCAGGCCCATCCGTTCGACACGTCCGCTGCGGCGCCGACGACGCGGCCACGTCTCCGACCACGCGATCGATCGTCATCCCGTCGAAGTACACCGCGCCATCGGGAGTTCGCCACGTGGTGCGCCGATCGGGGAACAGCTCCAGCGTCCAACCGCCCTCGTGGACGAGGTGATGATGGCGCTCGCAAACCGGGACCATGTTGTCCAAGTCCGATGGCCCGCCGCCCTGCCAGTAGATGACGTGATGGATCCGGCACGAGTCGAACGGCACGGTGCAGCTCGGATGAGCGCACGTGCGATACATCGCCCGCAGCGCACGGCGCTGGGCGCGAGTGGCGAGTCGGCTTTGACGGCCGACGTCGAGCACCTCACCGGCACCGCCGAGCACGATGGGCACGATGTTCGCTTCGCAGCACAAACGACGCACGGATGCGACCGGCAACGGTTGGCCGTCGGAGGTCTCACAGGTCGCCGCACTGCGAAACCCGTCGAGCCACGTCTGGTAGTCGATGAGCACCGAGACCTCCGGCACCCGCTCATCACCGGATGACCGCGCCCCGGTGATCAGCTCGACGACGACGTCCGCCTGCAACTGGTCCCAGGTGCGGTCGTCATCGCTCTGTTCGGTGTTGCGGGCGGTCGCCACCGCGGCATTGATCGCCGACCACACCTTGGCATCGGCCAACGGATCGAGCGACAGCGACGTGTTGCACATCCCTGTGTGTTTGTCGACCCACCGTCGCACGTTGCGATCGCGGCGCAACCGTTCGTGCCGCGACAGCCCGTCATCGCCGCTGAGATTACGGGCCAGACCTTGACACTCACGATCGAACTGCTCCGGCGTCATCGATGCCGCGGCGTTGACGAGCGACTGCTGGTGCTCGGCCATCCGCCCCCTGCCGTCGTCATCGAGCAGGCGGGCAGCCTTGGCGAGCGCATCGACGTGACCGGCCGTCAACGTCCCATCGGCCAGTGCCGCGCCGACGTCAGGCATCCGCTCGCACACCGTGCCACGCTCAGCCGCCGCGTCCGCGTCTCGCTTGGCGCGTCGCCCACCACCGGCGAGCACCGTCGCGGCATCGGCCGAGCGACCCTCGGAAGCCAGACGGGCCGCCCGCACGGCGATCCGCGCGTCGAGCGAGTCGAGCCAGCCACGCAACCGCAACGACCGACGCACCAAGCCATCCAACCCGTCGCGGTTCTTCTCCTCCGGCTCGGCAACGAGCAGCTTGACGAAGGCGTCCAGCAAGGTGCCGTCATCGGGCAGATCGCCCTCCACGTACCGCACGAATCCCCCGACCGAACTCATGTACGCCATCGTAGGGAGGGGGTGTCACACCCATGTGGTCAACGCGTGGCACCCCGCTTCGGCACTAGTGGTGAGCGGACGAGACAGTTTTCTGCACGCTGGGCTCACCAATCGAGTCTCGCAACAACGCGTAGGCAGCACGGACGTCGTCGGCCGCCGACGTCGCCGGGCCAGGCTCGACGACGTCGCCGTCGCTGAGCTTCCACCGGTCGGCCACGTCGTTGGGGTCGGCGCCCGTGGCCACGGCGGCGGCCTGCACGCACGCCCCGGTGGCGACCTGCTCGTCGGACCGCGGCACGAGCACCGCCCGCCCACTGAGGTCGGCGAGGACCTGGCGATAGGCCCGTGAACGAGCGCCACCGCCGACGAGGATCAGGCGGCCGTCGGCCGGGGCAAACGCCGCCAGCGCGTCCAGCCCGTCGAGCAATCCGCAGATGACTCCCTCGACCGCCGCCCTCGCGAGCTGCTCGCGGCTGACGTCGCTGCGCACGCCACTGAGCACCCCTGTCGCCGAGGGCCGGTCGGGGGTTCGCTCGCCATCGAGGTACGGCAGCAGCGTGAGGCCACCAGCGCCTGGCGGCGCGGCGAACACCAACTCGTCGAACGCCGCATGATCGACGCCGAGCAACCTCGCCGCTGCGTCGGTGACCTTCGTGGCGTTGAGCGTGCACGACCAGCGGGAGGTACCGCCCGGTGGCGTCGGCGAAGCCGGCGACGATGCCTGAAGGGTCGGTCGCTGGAGAATCACAGACCGAGTAGACGGTTCCCGACGTCCCGATCGACACCGCCACATCGCCAGAACGCAGCCCGACGCCGAGCGCCCCGGCCATGTTGTCGCCCGTCCCTGGTCCGACGACTCGCTCCATTCCACTCGCCCGCCGCGTCGCCCGGGCCGAGCACGGTGGGTACGGCCCCCGACCAATCTCGGTCGGCGTCGACGAGGGCGAGCAGCTCCGGCCGGTACGAGCCCGAGGCCGCCGACCAGTATCCGGTACCTGACGCGTCGCCGCGATCCGTGGTCAACGAGCCGGTCAGCCGGAACGTCAGCCAATCGTGGGGCAGCACCACGTGGGCGAGGCGGACGAAGGCCTCCGGCTCGTTGCGCGCCAGCCACGCCAGCTTGGTGATCGTGAAGCTCGCCACCGGCACGACACCACATGCATCTGCCCAACCCTGCCGACCGCCCGGCAACCGCTCGATCAACGACGCTGCGTCGGGCGCCGACTCCGTGTCGTTCCACAGCTTGGCGGGGCGGATCACTTCGCGTTGCTCGTCGAGGGCGACCATCCCGTGCTGTTGCCCGCCCACGCTGATCGCCGCGACTTCCGGCGAGCCGGCCTGCTCCCACGCCGACTCGAACGCCGCCCACCATTCGGCAGGATCCTGCTCGGAGCGCGGCGGCTGGGTCGGAGGGTGCGGTGCCGCTCCCCGCCCGACAACCTCGCCGCTGTCGACGTCGCGGATCTCGACCTTGGTTGCGCTGGTCGACGAGTCGACGCCGGCGACGAGGGTCACGACAGCTCTAGCGGACGCGGGCGATGTGGCGGTTGACGAGGTTCTCGAGGCGCTCCTGGCCGCCGGACACGCGTGTCGGCTCGCCGGTGTCCAACGCCCGCTCGTGCAGCGCGGCGAGGTCGGTCGAGCCGTCGAGGATCGACCGGCCGAGCTCGCCCTCCCAACCTGCGTAGCGGGCGGCGCGGTTGGCGTCGAGCTCCCCGAGCACCGCGTCGGCGCACAGCAACGCCCGGGCCATCGTGTCCATCCCGCCGATGTGGCCGTGGAACAGGTCGACGCGATCGATCGACTGGCGGCGCAGCTTGGTGTCGAAGTTCAGCCCGCCGGTGGTGAACCCGCCGCCGCGCAGGACCTCGACCATTCCGAGGGTCATCTGCTCGACCGAGCCAGGGAAGCGGTCGAGGTCCCAGCCGAGCCGGTCGTCGCCGGAGTTGGCGTCGATCGACCCGAAGATCCCGGCGTTCACCGCCGTGGCGACCTCGTGGGCGAAGTCGTGTCCCGAGAGGGTGGCGTGGTTGACCTCGATGTTGACCTTGATCTCGTCGGCCAGGTCGTAGCGCTGCAGGAAGGCGTGGACCGTGGCGACGTCGTAGTCGTACTGGTGCTTGGTCGGTTCGCACGGCTTCGGTTCGAGGAGGATCGTCCCGCCGAAGCCGATGCGCTGCTTGTGCTCGACGACCATCGTCAGGAACCGAGCGAGCTGGTCGAGCTCCTTGCGCAGGTCGGTGTTGAGCAGCGTGTCGTAGCCCTCGCGGCCACCCCACAGCACGTAGTTGTGGCCGCCGAGCCGGTGCGTGGCCTCCAGGCAGTGGGCGACCTGGGCCGCCGCGTAGGCGAACAGCTCGGGGTCCGGATTGGTCGACGCACCGGCCTGGTAACGCGGATGGGAGAACAGGTTCGCCGTCCCCCACAACAGCTCGACGCCGGTGCGTTGCTGGTGTTCGGCCGCGACGTCGACCATCTCGTCGAGCAACGCCGCCGACTCCTTGAACGAGGCGCCCTCGGGAGCGATGTCGTGGTCATGGAAGCAGTAGAACGGCACGCCGAGCTTGACGAAGAACTCGAAGGCGGCGTCCATCTTCTGCTTCGCCGCTTCGATCGGATCGGCGGTCGGGGCGAACGTCGGGTGCCACGGTCGGTCGAGCGTCCCCGCTCCGAAGATGTCGAAGCCATCCCAATTGAACGAGTGCCAGTAACACACCGCGAAGCGCAGGTGCTCCTCCATCCGCCGGCCGGCCACGACTCGGTCGGCGTCGTACCAGTGGAACGCCAGCGGGTTGTCGCTGTCGGGCCCCTCGTAGGAGATTGGCTCGTTGATCTCGTCGAAAAACTCGGTCATTGCGTTCATCCTCGCAGATCGATCACGCGACGGTCACGGTGCCGTCGAAAGCTTTGCTCGGCGGGTCGGGAGAATCGGCCACCACCGTGACGGTTCCCGCTTCGACAAGGTCGACGCATGAGGTACCGACGAACACGTCGATCGTCCCCGGCTCGACGACGTAGGCGAGGTCCCGATCGTGGAACCCGAGCTGGCCGACCGGAGTGCCGAAGGTGACCCGTCGTGAGTCGCCGGCAGCGAGCCCGACGCGCACGAATCCCTTCAGCTCGAGCACCGGCCGCGTGACGCTCGCCGCCGGGTCGCGGACGTAGAGCTGGACGACTTCGTCACCGTCGCGATCGCCGGTGTTGGTGACCGTCACCGACGTGGTGATCACCCCGTTCCATGACACGTCGCGGTCTGCCGTGACGGCATCGGACAACATGAACGTCGTGTAGCTCGACCCGTGGCCGAACGGATACAGCGGCGCCGCCGGCGAATCGACGTAGTCGCCCTTCCAGTGCGAACGGCCCCCGGAGAGCTTGTGGCCGTAATAGGTGGGGATCTGTCCGGACGACCGGGGATACGTGATCGGCAGCTTCCCCCCCGGATTGGCCACACCCGACCAACACGTCGGCGACCGCGCCGGCACCCTCCTCGCCGGGCAGCCAGGCCATCAGCACCGCCGCGCACCGCTCGTGCAGGTCGGCGCTGCCGATCGGTCGTCCGGCGACGAGCACGAGGACCACCGGCGTCCCCGTGTCGAGCACGGCGCGAACGAGTTCCTCCTGGACCCCTGGCAGATCGAGCGACGAGACATCACGGCTCTCTCCGGACGTGCAGTCGTCGGTCAGCCCGGCCTTGTCGCCCATCACCAGCACGGCGACGTCGCAGTCGGCGGCCAGCTCGACGGCTTCGGCGAATCCGTCGCGAGATGGGCTGTTGACGTCGCACCCCTCGGCGAATCTGACGTCTTGGTCGAGGCGCTCGTCGATCGCATCGAGCACCGATCGGCGCGTTGACGGTGACGGGCTCGAGGGACGCCTCGTCGTCGAGCGGGATGGCGAAGACGTTGCGCCCGCTGCGCAGCAGCTCCTTCAGCGACTCGACGTGGACGGGGTAGGTGTAGTCGCCGACCAGATGGCGAGCCTGATCGGCGTTCGGTCCGATCACCGCCACCGACCGCACGGCCGGCGCCAACGGAAGGATGCCGTCGTTGCGCAACAGCACGAGCGACTTGCGGGCGATGTCGGCGGCGAGACGGCGGTGCTCGGTCGTCGCCGTTACGGCAGCGACGCCATCCGGCTCGACGAACGGCCGCTCGAACAGCCCGAGCTCGAACTTCGTGGTGAGCACGCGCCCGACCGCAACATCGACGGTCGAGGTCGCAACGCGGCCGGCACCGATCGCCTCGAGCAGCGGCGCGCCATAGCAATCCGTGCCCGGCAGCTCGACATCGAGCCCGGCCTCGAGGGCCATCGCCGCGGCTTCGACGGTGTCGGGCGCAAGGCGGTGATAGTCGGCGAGCTGACGGACCGAGAAGTAGTCGGCCACCACGCAACCGACGAATCCCCACTCGTCACGCAGCACGCCCGTCAACAGGTTTCGGTCGGCGGCGGCCGGAACGCCGTCGAGCTCGCTGTACGCGTTCATCACGGAGCGCAGCCCGGCGGATCGCACCGCTGCCTCGAACGGATACAGATAGACGTCGCCGAGTTCGCGAGCGCCGAGATGGGAGGGGGCCCAGTTGAGCCCACCTTCCGACGCGCCGTACCCGACGAAGTGCTTGGCGGTGGCGACGACGCCCTCGCTGAGGTCGTCACCCTGCAAGCCGCTGACGAACGAGACACCCATCCGAGCAACGAGGTACGGATCCTCTCCGAACGTCTCCTCGGTGCGTCCCCAGCGCGGGTCGCGGCAGATGTCGAGCACCGGGGAGAGTCCTTGGTGGGCGCCCATCGCCCGCATCTGGATGCGCACGGCGTCGGCGAGGGCGGCGGCGAGCTCGGGCTGCCACGTGCTGGCGAGCCCAATCGCCTGCGGGAAGATCGTCGAATCGCGCGACATCAATCCCGAGCAGATCTCCTCGTGGACGATGGCCGGGATGCCCAAGCGGGTCTCCGCGACGAGATGATGCTGGATGGCATTGGCCAACACCGCAGCGTCACGCGGCGCCAGGCTGCTGGCCCCGGAGATCCGCGTGACCTGGCCGATGCCGTGGCGCCAGCAGCTCGGCGCCCTTGTCCGCGTCGAGCGCCGACCCGTCGGCGAGCTGGAACACCCAGGCGCTGCCCAGCTGGGCGACCTTCTCCTCCACCGTCATCCGAGCGAGCAGGTCGGCGACGCGCTCGGCGATGGGCAGCGCAGGGTCGCGATACGGGGCGTCGGAGGCGACGATCGCTCTGTCCAC
This sequence comes from Ilumatobacteraceae bacterium, assembly GCA_963772825.1. Classification (GTDB taxonomy): domain Bacteria; phylum Actinomycetota; class Acidimicrobiia; order Acidimicrobiales; family Ilumatobacteraceae; genus Desertimonas. Next base: position 214,192 of record CAVYYX010000013.1, read on the forward strand.
GGTGCTCATGCGTCGCGTCCCAACTCGCGGCACGACTGGCGAACGACGAGCTTCGTCGGCAGCACGACCTGTTGAGGCCGGTCGGTGACCCCGTTGAGCAGATCGACGAGCAGTCGCACGGCTTCTTCTCCCATCGTCTGGATCGACTGGTCGATCGTCGTCAGTGGCGGATCGGTCAGCGCCGACTCCGGAATGTTGTCGAAGCCGATCACCGAGACGTCGTCGGGCACCGACAGCCCGAGCGAGCGGGCGACGTTCATCGTCTGGATCGCCGAGAGGTCGTTGGCCGCGAAGATCGCCGTCGGCGGGTCGGCGAGCTCGAGCAACTGGCGGGCCGGCTCGACCGACGTTTCGAGCTCGTACCCGCCGACGCGGTACGAGGTCGGGTCCGACGTCGATGCCGGCGGTGGCGAGGGCGTCGTGATAGCCCTGCTCGCGCAGCCGGGCCGAGTCGAGATCGGGACGGCCGGCGAGGAAGCCGATCCGCCGGTGACCGAGGCCGATGAGATGCTCGGTGGCGGTGATCGCCCCCGCCAGGTTGTCGGCGTGGACGTTGGGCATCGTCGAGGCACCGGTGTGCGGGTCGACGGCGACGATCAGTCCCCCTTCCCCGACGTCGTCGACGGTCGGCGTGACGAGGATGATCCCGTCGGTCAGCGTGCCACTCAGGCGCGACACGTTGCGGCGCTCCCAGCCGGCGTGCTCGACGCCGTGGCCGCTGCCGGAGTACACGATCAGCTCGTAGCCCGACGTCTTGATCGCCCGCGCCGCCCCCTTGAGCAGTTCGGCACTGAACGGCTCGATGTCGGCGACGAGGATCCCGAGCACGTTGAGTGCGGTGGCTGCGCAGGCTGCGGGCGATCAGGCTCGACTCGTAGCCCAGGTCGCTGATCACCGCCTTGACCCGGCTCGACGTCGCGGCGGCGACGCCATAGCGGTCGTTGATCACCTTGGAAACGGTGGCCACCGACACCCCCGCGGCCGTCGGCGACGTCCCCGATCGTCACGCGGCGCTGCGGCATGGCGGCCGAGCATAGTCATGCATGAAGAACGGTGTCGAGAACGTTATCGATAACGATTGACACCGCGCCGCGACGTGTGCCAGGCTCTCCACGAGTCAGTCAGCTAGGTCAAACAAGGGGGATCTGATCCATGCAACGCACCCGCGCCCGTTTCGGGCTACTCCTCGGTGCCCTCACCCTCGTCGGGGCATCCGCCGGGCTTGCCACGTCGGGGGCATCAGCGTCCGGCGAGCAGGTCGAGATCGATTGGTGGCACATCCAGGACGCCGATCCCGGAATGAGCAACTGGCAGGCGATGGCCGACGCCTTCATGGCCGAGCACCCGAACGTCACGATCAACATCACGGTGATGAACAACGAGACCTTCAAGCCGGCGATCCAGACCAACATCCAGGCCGGTGACGTCCCCGACCTGTTCCAGTCGTGGGGCGGCGGCGTGCTGCTCGACCAGGTCAACGCCGGCGCCGTGCAGGACATCACCGAAGCGGCGGCCCCCTACATCGATGCCCTCGCCGCCGGCGCGGCCAGTCCCTACAACATCGACGGCGTGCAGTACGGCCTGCCGTACAACCAGAGCCTCGTCGGCGTCTGGTACAACGTCGACCTGTTCGAGCAGGCCGGCATCACGGAGACGCCGACGACCTGGAGCGAGCTGCTCGAGGTCGTCCAGACGCTCAAGGACGCCGACATCACGCCGATCGCCGTCGGCGCCGGCGACAAGTGGCCGGCGCACTTCTGGTACTCGTACCTGATGGTCCGCCTCGGCGGGGCCGACGTGATGAACCAGATCGCTGCCGACAACAACTTCAACGTCCCCGCCGTCGTCGAGGCCGGCGAGCACGTCGCCGAGCTGGTCGCCATGGAGCCGTTCCAGGACGGCTTCCTCGGTGCCGCGTGGGACGCTCCCGACGGCGAAGCCGGCGTGATGGCCAGCCAGGGCGCGGCGATGGACGTGATGGGGCAATGGGCGCTCGGCGCGTTCCGGAACTACGCGGGCCTCTCGGAGGAGCCGGAGACCGCGTTGCCATTCCGCGTCGGGTGGTTCCCGTTCCCCGAGGTCGAAGGTGGCGCCGGCCTGCCGACCGACGGCTTCGGAGGAGTCGACGGCTTCATCGTCGGCAAGGATGCTCCACCCGAGACCGTCGAGTTCCTCGGCTTCCTCACCGACGTTGAGAACCAGCGGACGTGGGCGACGGCCGGAAGCGGGATCCCCGCGAACATCGAGGCCACCGCCGCCATCGCCGAAGCTCCGGCTGCAGATGGCCCGGTGATGCAGGACATCCTCGACGCGCTCAACGGCGCGACGTTCCACCAGCAGTTCCTCGACCAGTTCTTCACGGCCGAGACCGGTGCCGCGGTGAACGACCAGACAGCGTTGCTGTTCGCCGGTGAGACAACGCCAGAGGACGCAGCCGCGGCGATCACGGCAGCCGCCGGAGGCTGACCCGCCAACGAGATGATCGCGAACATGTGGTGGGGGGCTCTGACCTCCCACCACACGCGAATCTGATCCTGTGACGACCTCGACCCCCCTTCCTGCCGCGCCGTCTGACGCATCAAGTGCGCCGGCCGCAGCAGCGACCCGCGCGAGCGTCGAAGAACAGTCGAATCACCCGCGGCATCTCCTGGCCGTCGATCGTCGTCTTCCTGCTTCCCGCGCTCGCCCTCTATCTCACGTTTCTCGTCTACCCGATCGTCCAGAGCACCCGCTACAGCCTGTACGACTGGAACGGGCTCGAACCGCTCACCGACTTCATCGGAATCGACAACTTCCAGCGGGCCTTCTCCGATCAGCTCTTCCGCGACGCCATCAAGCACAACGGGATCATCATCGGCCTGTCGCTGCTGCTGCAGATCCCCTTCGCCCTCGGCTTGGCCCTGCTGCTCAACGTCAAGCTCCCCGGGCGGGCCGTCCTACGCACGATGTTCTTCGCCCCGTACATCCTGTCCGAGGTCGTCACCGGCGTCGTGTGGCGACAGATCCTGCGACCCAACGGCCTGCTCGACCAAAGCCTCACGGCGATCGGCGCCGAAGGTTTGATCCACGAGTGGCTCGCCGATCCCGACATCGTCCTCTACAGCCTGTTCTTCGTGATCTCCTGGAAGTACTTCGGCTTCCACATGATCCTCCTGCTCGCCGGCCTCCAGCAGATCCCCAAGGAACTCGGTGAGGCCGCCCTCGTCGACGGGGCGACCGCCTGGCAGCGCTTCCGCCACGTGACGCTCCCGCTGCTCGGCCCGACGATCCGCGTGTCGGTGTTCCTGTCGATCATCGGTGCCCTGCAACTGTTCGACATGGTCTGGGTCACCACCAGGGGCGGCCCGATCGGCGCCTCGTCGACGATGGCGACCTACCTCTACGAGCAGTTCCGCAAGAGCCTGTTCGGCTACGCCAGCGCGGTGTCGATTGTGATCTTCGCGCTCTGCCTCGTGATCGCCCTCGCCTACCAGCGCTTCGCCATGCGCCGCGACCTCCGAGGGACTGGTCTCGTTGGTTAGCCGGCGCACGCTGACGAGCCTCGGGCTCTATCTGGTGGCGTTGATCGTGCTCGCCGTCGTGATCATCCCGCTGACGTTCTCGATCCTCGGCGGTTTCCGCACCAGCCTGCAGCTGGCGGCGGACCCGGTCGGCCTGCCGGACCCGTGGATCTGGGAGAACTACCGCTCGATTCTCACCGACCCGACGTTCTGGCGCCAGGTCCGCAACAGCACGGTCATCGCCCTGCTGACGGTCGCCCTCGTGCTGCCTACCGCTTCGTTGGCGGCCTACGTGATCGCCCGCTACACCTTCAAGGGCCGCGAGCTCGTCTACGGCCTGTTCACCCTCGGTCTGTTGTTCCCGATCGCGGTCGCCATCACTCCGCTGTTCATCGTGCTGCGCCAGGTCGGCCTGCTCAGCCACCCGCTCGGCGTCGCCTTCCCACAGGCCGCATTCGGGCTGCCGATCGCGATCATCGTGATGCGACCGTTCTTCCGGGCGATACCGAAGGAGGTACAGGACGCCGCCGCGATCGACGGCTGCGGGCCGTTCCGCCTCTACTGGTCGATCATGCTTCCGCTGTCACGGCCGGTGCTCAGCACGATTGCCGTGATCACGATCGTCAGCAGTTGGAACGCCTTCTTCCTGCCGTTGCTCGTGCTGGTTGACCCGAGCGAGCACACGCTGCCGATCGGCGTCAACAACATCTCGACGCAGTACTCCACCGACTATGCCCGGGTGCTCGCGTACACCACGCTGGCGATGGTGCCGGCCCTGCTCTTCTACGCCCTCGCTGAGCGACAGATTGTGGGCGGTCTCACCAGTGGCGCCGTCAAGGAGTGATCGCAGCTGGCAGGATGAAACGCGTGCCGACATCGCTGACGTTCTCCGAGCATCTCGAGGCGCTCGAAGCCAGCGGTGGACGACTTGCCGAGCTCGCCCTCGAAGCCGGATTGGACGTCGCAGTGCCGACGTGCCCGGCCTGGACCACCGATGCACTCGTGGCCCACCAGGCGATGGTCCACCGTTGGGCGGCCGCCCACGTCCGCGGCGACGACCCTGACGTCATTCCCAGCCAAACCGAGATCCGGACCACCGTCGACGACCTCGTCGGCTACTACCGCGACGGTCACGGCGCCCTGCTCGCCACGTTCCATGACGCGGCGCCGGATCTCGAGGCGATGACGTTTCTCAAGGACGCGCCGGCGCCACGTGACTTCTGGGCCCGGCGCCAGGCTCACGAGACGACGATCCACATGATCGACGCCCTCGCCGCGGTGCTCGGCCGGCAACCGACGGCGAGCGAAGCTGGCATCGCCCCGACGCTGGCCATCGACGGAGTCGACGAGCTGTTGCGCGGCTTCTTCACCCGTGGGCGATCGAAGTTGTTCGACGGCGACGAGTACACGATCGCGGTGTGTCCGAGCGACAGCGAGCGGTGCTGGATCGTCCAGGTCGCCGAACGGCTGACGGTCGACCCGGGCGACCCGGCCGACCGCATCGACGAGGTGAACGCGGTCATCTCCGGGACGAGCGCCGCGCTCTATCTCGCCCTGTGGAACCGCGGCGACGAGGTCGAGGCGAGAGGACGCGCCGACGTCCTCGATCGGTGGCGGGCTGCGCAGCGCGTCACGTGGAGCTGAGCACACGCGTTCAGCCGTAGACGAATGCCGTCTTGGTCCGGGGCTCGGGGTGTGCACGCTGACGCAGGGCGGCTTGTCGGCGAACTTGTCTCGGACGTTCGCTCACCATCTCGAGCACTGCGTCTGAGACTTGCGTCGACGCTTCGAGGGTCTCTCGATTCGGACACGCTTGACCGTGTTCGATCTAATGGGCTCACCGAAGCAGTTCGAGGAGGTCGATCGTGTCCAAGGTAGATCCGCCGTTCCGTGCCGATCACGTCGGCAGCTTGCTGCGTCCGGCCGCCGTGCACGAGGGCAGGGCTGCGTGCGCAGCCGGTCAGATCTCGGCGACCGAATTGCGGAAGGTCGAGGATGCGGCGATCGCCGAGGCGGTGCACACGCTCGAGGGACTCGGAATGCGCAGCATCACCGACGGCGAGTTCCGGCGCACCTGGTTTCACCTCGACTTCTTGCAGCAGCTCGAGGGCGTCGCCGTCACGGGCAGCATCGCCGCCAGCTCGGACGCGGCCACGACGGTGCATCTGACACCGCCGAAGCTGTCGGTCGTCGGGCCGCTGCGCCACGTGCGCGACATCCAGGTCGACGACTTCCGATATCTCGCGTCGGTCACCACCCAGACGCCGAAGGTGTCGATCCCGTCGCCGACGATGGTCCACTTTCGCGGCGGTCGGGCGGCGATCGACCTCGATGCCTACCCGGACCTGGAGAAGTTCTTCGTCGATCTCGCGGCGTGCTACCGCGCCGAAATCGACGCCCTGTACTCGGCCGGTTGCCGTTACGTGCAACTCGACGACACCAATCTGGCGTATCTGTGCGACCCGGTGATGCGGGCTGGCGCGGTCGAGCGCGGCGAAGACCCCGACCAACTCCCCCACGCCTACGCCGAGCTGATCAACGCCGTGATCGTCGGGCGCCCCGACGATCTGGTCGTCGGCATCCACCTCTGCCGCGGCAATTACCGCAGCACGTGGTTCGCCGAGGGCGGCTACGAACCGGTCGCCGAAGTGCTCTTCAACGAGCTCGACGTCGACGCCTATTTCCTGGAGTACGACGACGAGCGCTCCGGGGACTTCGCCCCGTTGCGCTTCGTTCCCGCCGACAAGACGGTGGTGCTCGGGCTCGTCACGAGCAAGCGCCCCGAGCTCGAGTCGGTCGATGCGCTCGCCACGCGCATCGACGAAGCGGCCGCCTACGTGCCCCTCGACCAGCTCTGCCTCAGCCCGCAGTGCGGTTTCGCGAGCACCGTCGAAGGCAACGCGCTGACCGCCGACGAGCAGTGGGCCAAGCTGGCCAGGGTGGTCGAGACGGCCGACACCGTCTGGGGAGCCGCCTGACTCGCGAACGTTGGTTGCGGTGATGACGTTGCCGTCCGGAACTCGACCAATGAACCAGAGGCCACCCAGATCGTCACGCGGCGAGGCGCGGGAAGACCCGGCGGGCGTTACCCGCGTAGATCTGCTGACGCTCGACGTCGGTGAGCTCGGCGGCGTCGAGGTAGCACCGGGTGTCGTCGAAAGCGTGCCCGGTCTCGGGGTCGACGCCGCGCACCGCGCCGAGCATCTCCGAAGCGAACAGGATGTTCTCGGTGGGGACCACCCGCACCAGCAGGTCGATGCCCGCCTGGTGGTAGACGCACGTGTCGAACCAGACGTTGCCGAGCACCGCCTCGTCGAGCGGCGGCAGCCCGAGATCCTGGGCGATGCCGCGGAAGCGCCCCCAGTGGTAGGGCACCGCTCCCCCGCCGTGGGGAATGACGAGGCGCAGTCCGGGGAAGTCAGCGAACAAGGTCGACGTGAGCAGCTGGGTGAATGCGGTCGTGTCGGCGCCGAGGTAGTGCGACGTCGTCGTGTGAAAGTTCGGATTGCAGGACGCGCTGACGTGAATCATCGCCGGAACGTCGAGCTCGACGAGCGCTTCGTACAGCGGGTACCAGTAGCGGTCGGGCAACGGCGGCCCGTCCCATGCCCCGCCGCTCGGGTCGGGGTTGAGGTTGCACCCGACGAATCCCATCTCCTCCACACACCGCCGCAGCTCGGCGACCGACGACGCGATCGGCGTCCCCGGCGACTGCGGAAGCTGGCAAACCGGGGCGAAGCGCTCCGGGTACAGGTCGCAGACCCGCCGGATCAGCTCGTTGCAGTGCTCCGTCCAGAATCGGCTCGTGTGCGCATTCCCGAGATGGTGACCCATCCAGCTCGCCCGCGGCGAGAACAGCGTGAGGTCGATGCCACGCTCCTGCTGCAGCCGCACCTGGGCGTTCTCGAGACTGCCGCGGATCTCGTCGTCCGAGATCGCCACGACACCCTTGTCCCCGACGTGCTGCGGATCGGCTTCGACTGCTGCCCGCTGTCGATCGCGGTACTCGCCGAGCTGGGCCGGCGCCGTGGTGTAGTGGCCGTGGCAGTCGATGATCACGCCGACGACCGTATCGCCGGCCAACCGCGCGAGTCTGGGAGGCCGTGATCGACCATCGCCACGTCGTCGTCCGCCGCATTGCACGCGCCGCGCCGGAAGTCGTCGCGGCGCTGGGGGCCGCCGGGACATCTACCGTCCACGAAGCGATCGGTCGCCGCGGCTTCGTCGGTGCCGACCTCCGGCCGATCCAGCAAGGTGTGCGGCTGGCGGGTTCGGCGGTGACCGTGTCCAGCCATCCGGGCGACAACCTGATGATCCATGCCGCTGTCGAGGTGTGTTCGGAAGGCGACGTCCTCGTCGTCACGAACACGGCACCTTCGACCCACGGGATGTTCGGCGAACTGCTCGCCAGCTCGCTGATGGCCCGCGGGGTGCGCGGCCTGGTGATCGACGCCGGCGTTCGCGACACTCACGAGTTGCGTGAGCTCGGCTTTGCGGTGTGGTCACGCCACGTCTCCTGCCAGGGCACGGTGAAGGCGTCTCCCGGATCGGTGAACGTGCCGATCGTGCTCGGCGCCGTGTCTGTCGCTCCCGGTGACGTGGTCTGCGCAGACGACGACGGCGTGGTCGTCGTGCCCCGCGACGAGGCGCAGTGGGCAGCAGCACAGTCGGCCGCCCGTATCGCCAAGGAGGACGAGACCCGTCGTCGACTCGTCGCCGGCGAGTTGGGCGTCGATCTCTATGGCCTCCGCGACAAGCTGGCCCAACTCGGCGTCGAGTACGTCGACGCCGCCGAGGAATGACGCGGTGCACGTCACGGTCTTCGGACTCGGCGAGGCCGGTGCCCTGCTTGCTGCCGACCTGAGCACCGCTGGGGTCGACGTGACGGGGTTCGATCCAGCACCGGTGGCGACGCCCGAGGGAGTGGCGCGTTCCCCAGACGCGGCCGCTGCAGTGGCCGACGCCGACATCGTCCTCATCGTGACCGGTGCCCCGCAGGCCGCTGACGTGTTCGACAGGATCGTCGCCCACCTGCCCGCCGACTGCCTCGTCGCCGACCTGTCCACCAGCGCACCCGACGCCAAGGCCGCACGCGCCGCCGCAGCGGCTGCGGCCGACCGATCGTTCGTCGACGTCGCGCTCGATGGCGCCGGTGCCAGGCCGTGGGCTGGGCACGCCATCGCTCGCGTCCGGAGCCGGCGCCGAACGGTACGGGGCGGCGATGCGTTCGCTCGGCGCGCCGGTCGAGCTGGTGGGCGAGCGGGCGGGCGCGGCATCGACGCGCAAGCTGCTGCGCAGCGTGACGATGAAGGGACTCGCGTCCGTCGTCATCGAGGCGCTGCGCGCCGCGGAGAGGGCTGGATTGAGCGACTGGCTGTGGAGCGATCTCGTCGCCGAGTTCGAGTCGGCGGACGAGGCGCTGTTACGGCGGCTGGTGCACGGCACCGGCGTCCATGCGCGACGCCGGGTCCACGAGATGGAGGCGAGCGCCGAGATGCTCGACTCGCTCGGCATCGAGCCGCTGATGACCAGGGCGACGATCGAATCGCTGCGCGTCGCTGCGCACGACGGCGTTCCGGTTGTACCCGATCAGGCGAAGTCGTAGAGCCGTGCCGGGTTGTCGACGAGGATCATGTTGCGGTCGACCTCGTTCGGGGCGAAGGCGGCGAGGAGGTCGACGAGATCGCCATCGTCAGGCATCTGCCGCACGTTCGGGTGTGGCCAGTCGGTGCCCCACAGGATGCGTTGCGGGGCGGCGGCGATGAGCGCCCTGGCGTAGGGGACGACGTCGGCGTAGCTCGGCGGGCCGGTGGCGGAGAGTCGCTCGGCTCCGGAGATCTTGACCCACGCCCGCTCGTCATCGAGGAGTTCGCACAGGACGGCGAACGGGGCTTGGTCGAGGCCGGCCGCCGCGTCGACCCGAGCCATGTGGTCGATGACGAACGGGATGGTGAGGCGGTCGAGGAGGTCGGTAGCGCCTGGCAGGTCGACGGCGTCGAAGTGCAGGACGAGGTGCCAGCCGAACGGGGTGATGCGGTGCACGACGCTCCAGAATTCCTCCATCGACGGTGCGCCACCGAGGTGGGCGACGAAGTTGAACCGGGCGCCACGCACGCCGGCGTCGTGGAGATCGCCGATCAATCGCTCGTCAGCCGAGCCGTCGATCATGGCGACGCCTGCGTAGCGGCCGGCGCCACGAATCAGCGCATCGACCATCGCCGAGTTGTCGGTGCCGTGGCAGCTCGCCTGGACGAACACGGCGCGCGACAGGCCGAGGCGCGCGTGTAGCTCGACGAATTGCTCGAGCCCGGCATCGGGAGGCGTATAGGTGCGGTCGGCGGCGAACGGGAAGCGGGCGGCCGGGCCAAAGATGTGGCAGTGCGCGTCGCACGCTCCCGGCGGTGGCGTGAAGGCGCCCGGCCGGTGCGGAGCGGGGTGCGGTGCGGCGATCGTCGACTCCATTGCTTCGATGTCCCGGTCATCTTCCATCTCGAGTACTCATCGTGGCGCGTTGACTGGCCGCCGCGTGCGCGCAACGATCGTGCAACGGATCGCGAGGTGGCGGCATCTGAATGGATGTGACGCCGGTGGAGATGGCCGAGTCGCTCGGACAGCGCGACGGGTTCGCAGCGTTTACGAGCGCAGATCGCCTGCTTCTCGACGTCAGCCGCCGAGGGCGGCGGTGATCGACGCCAGCCTCGCGGGGTCGGCGAGAACGTCGATGTGTTCGATCCGTCGGTTGCGCACCGTGAGCGTGAGCACCGCCACCGCTTCGTCGTTGCGAAGAGCGAGGATGCTGGGCTGCGGGCCGGTCGGCAGTGACACCAGCGTCACACCTGCCCGCGGTCCGATGTAACGGAGCACTCCACGGGCGACACGGGTGACCCAGCCCGGGCCGCCGCGGCCACCGAGCGCCCCACCGCGCTTGCCGCCGCCCAGGTCGACGTCGCCGTCGACGTCGGGATCGAGCACCGCGAGGAGACCGTCGAGGTTGCCGGTGGACGCCGCCGTGATGAAGGCCGTGGCGGCGTCGTGCTGGTCGGCCGTCGCCACGACGAACCGGGCGGGGTCGCCGTCGCTGCCCAGATGGCGCCGGGCGCGGCTGGCGAGCTGTCGACAGGCCTCGGCAGATCGACCGACGATGCCGGCGATGTCGTCGAAGGAGAGCTGGAAGACGTCGTGCAGCACGAACGCGGTCCGCTCGGCCGGGGTGAGTCGCTCGAGCATGACCGTCAACGCGAGGCGCACCGAATCGTCGAGTGTGACGCGATCGGCGGGATCGACTGCCGCGCTGGAGGCGATGCGGTCGAGCACTGCTGGACCGTCGGTGCCGTCGTCGAGCGGCTCCTGGCGCTGGCGCCGGGCCGACCGAAGCTGATCGAGGCACAGGCGGCTGACGACGGTGAGCAGCCACGCCCGCACGTCGTCGATCTCGTCGAGGCCGGTGCGCTCCAGCCGGATGAACGCCTCCTGGACGACGTCTTCGGCCTCACCGAGGTCGCCGAGCATGCGCAGCGCAACATCGAGGACGTACCGGCGATGCTCGCGCCAGGCCTCCCCGAACGCCGTCTCCAGTTCGCTTGACTCGTCGCGATTCATGAGGACAAGACGATCGGGCGGCCCGCGATGTGACATCCGGCGGCTGATGTCACGATTGGATCCCGTCGCTCGTCGTCTGCTCCATGCCCCCGATTATCGAGGCTCGAGGCCTCATCAAGAACTTCGGAACGGTTCGCGCCCTCGATGGGCTCGACCTCGTCGCCCCCTCCGGCCAGGTCACAGCGCTGCTCGGACCGAACGGCGCCGGCAAGACCACATTCGTCAGTGCCGTCGCCACACTGCTGCGCCCGGACGAGGGCGAGTTGCGAATCGCCGGCATCGATGCAGCGGCCGATCCGCGGCGGGTCCGCCAGGTGATCGGTCTGGCCGGCCAATCCGCATCGGTCGAGCCGGCGATGACCGGACTCGAGAACCTCCAGTTGATCGCCAGACTCTTCGGGCTCGACCGCCGAGCCGCCCGCACGGCGTCCACCGATCTGCTCGAGCGTCTGAACCTCGGCGATGCCGGTGACCGTTTGGTCCGCACGTACTCCGGCGGGATGCGTCGCCGCCTCGACCTCGGAGCCAGCCTCGTCGGGCGGCCTCGGCTGCTGCTGCTCGACGAGCCGACGACCGGCCTCGACCCGCGCAGCCGCATCGAGCTGTGGGACGCCATCCGCGACCTCGTCGCCGATGGCACCGACGTCCTGCTCACCACGCAGTACCTCGAGGAGGCGGATCGTCTGGCCCGCCAGGTGGTGATCGTCGACCACGGCCGCGTTGTCGCTGCCGGCGCGCCGGACGAGCTCAAGGACCGCGCCGGGCGCGACGTCGTCGAGGTTCGGCCGCGCGCTGCCGGCGACCTCCCAGCCGTGGAGGAGGTGCTCGCCGCCGTCGCCGCCGACACGCCGAGGTCCGACCTGGACACGCAACGGGCGTCAGCGCCGGTGGTCGGCGGTGCTGAGCGGTTGACAACGGTCGTCCGCCTGCTCGACGAGCGCGGCATCGCCATCGACGACATCGGCTTGCGTCGACCCACCCTCGACGAGGTCTTCCTCGCCCTCACCGGACAACACCTCGTGCCCCCCGACCACGACGACGCCGCCCAGTTGCGGGCGGACGCCGCCTGACGCCATGGAGAACGACATGACCACGACCACCTCAAGGACGCCGGACGTCGACGTCCCGCCAGAGTTGCCGACGTCCGGCGCCGGCTACCTGTCGGCGGCGGGCCAGACGACGCGGCGGACGCTGTTGCAGTTCTTCCGCACGCCGCAGGTGCTGCTGATGGGCACGATCCTCGGCGCCCTGTTCCTGTTCATGTTCCGCTACATCTTCGGCGGCGCCATCGATCCGGCCGGGCCGGTCGACTACGTCGACTTCCTCGTCCCCGGGTTCCTCGTCACGACGATCCTGTGGACGGGGATGAACGCCCCGGCTGGCGTCGCCGAGGACGCCGCGTCAGGCGTCTACGACCGACTGCGCTCGCTGCCGATCCCACGGTCCGCGGTGATGGTCGGCCGCTCGCTGGCCGACACTGCGCTGATCTCCTGGAGCATGCTCGTGACGATCGCCCTCGGATTCGCCGTCGGCTTTCGCACCCACGCAGACGCCCCCTCGGTGCTCGCCGCCTTGGCCCTGATCCTCGTGGCCACGTACGTGTTCACCTGGGTGTTCATCACTGTCGGATTGATCGCCGGCAACGCCCAGGGCGCCCAGGGCATGGCCACGCTGGTTGTCATCCCGCTGACGTTCGTGTCCAGCGCCTACGTGCCGAGCGACACGCTGCCCGGCTGGATGCAACCGGTCGCCGAGAACCAGCCGGTGACCGTGCTCGTCAACGCCGTCCGCAGCCTCATGCTCGGCGGGCCCGACGTCGCTGGTGTCGGGCACAGCACGGGCTACTGGGTCGCCGCGAGCCTGGCCTGGTGTGCGGCCATCGTCGTCATCTTCGCCAGCCTCGCCACCGCCCGCTTCGCCCGCACTCGCTGACCCTCCCCTCCCCGTACCCCTCACCCCCCGGAGCTCCAATGACCTCGACCATCTCGACCCACGCGCCCACGCGCCCACCACGGCGACCACCGCCACCTCGCACCCGCAGGGCTCCGTGCCGCACCATCGACCGCGAGGTGCCCGCCGGGAGCGCTCGCGTGCTCCACCCGACGACGATCACCTCGCTCGACGAGTACCGCGCTGTCGGCGGGCTCGCCGGACTGCGGGCGGCCGCCGAACGTCATCCGTCGGAGATCATCGACAGCATCCTCGACGCCGGTCTGCGCGGGCGCGGCGGCGCAGGCTTCCCGACGGGGCGCAAGTGGCAGACGGTCGCGACCAACGCCCTCGGCACGAGCCCCTCGACGGTGGTCGTCAACGGCGCCGAAGGCGAGCCGGGAACGTTCAAGGACCGCAGCATCCTGCGCCGCAACCCCTACCAAGTCGTCGAGGGCGCGTTCGTGGCGGCACGCGCCGTGCACGCCGATCGGGTGATCATCGCCCTCAAGCACTCGTTCGCCGGCGAGGTGGCCCGTACGCGTGCGGCGCTCGACGAGATGCGCGCCGCCAACGTTCTTCCGGACACGATCCGTTGCTCCGTGTTCGAGGGCCCCGACGAGTACCTCTACGGTGAGGAGACGGCGTTGCTCGAGACGATCGACGGCCGTGGCCCGTTTCCGCGGGTCGTGCCGCCGTTCCGCGTCGGCCTGCGTGGCCACGACCCGTGGCGGCCGGTCGGCGACGGTCCCGCCTTGGTCAACAACGTGGAGACGATCGCCAACGTGCCCCAGATCGTCGCCCGCGGCGCCCATTGGTTCGACGCCGTCGGCACGCCGGGTTCCGCTGGCACCGTCGTGTGCACCGTCACGGGCCAGCTCCAGCGCGACGACGTCGGCGAGTTCCCGATGGGCACGCCGTTGCGGCACGTCCTCGACCATCTCGGTGGTGGAGCCGTCCCAGGGACGCCGGTGAAGGCCGTGCTGAGCGGCGTCGCCAACCCCCTGATCCTCGGCGATCAACTCGACGTTCCCGTCAGCCACGAGGGGATGAAGGGCATCGGCTGCGGCCTCGGGTCGGCCGGGTTCATGGTCTTCGCTGAACCAACCGACATGGTCGCCGTGGCGGCCGGGGTCGCCCGCTTCCTGTCCATCGAGTCGTGCGGCCAGTGCACGCCGTGCAAGACCGACGGGACGACGCTGTACGAACTGCTGGCCCGGCTGGCGGCCTCCAACGCGGCGGCGACCGACTTCGACGAGATCGAGCATCGCATCAACACGGTCGCCTATGGCGCACGATGCAACCTAGGGATCCAGCAGGAGACCGTGCTGGCGAGCATCCTCGACAACTTCCGCGACGAGTTCGAAGCGCACCTCAGCGGCGCCGCGCCGGGAGCCGCTCCTATCTACATCGCCGAGCTCGCTGACCTCTGCGACGGATCGGCCGTCGTCGACGACCACCACCTGGGCAAGCAGCCGGACTGGACGTACGGACTGCGCACCTCGGGAGCGACTCCCGCCGACCTCCGCCGGCGATACCGGGTGGCCTGACCGGCTGACGCCCCAGGACGCGGCGACCGATGGGTGTTTCGGGGACGGTTCGGTCCCCTAACCACCCATCGGTGGGACGGGCGAGGTGTTCGAGGATTCACCCTATCTGTGTGATGCGAAGCTAAATCTGCCCAACGACAATGGGGCGAGCCCACCTCAACGCCTGGCGACCAGATCGTTCCCGAACAGGGTTCCGTTGCCAGCGCACCCGAACAGGAGAACACCATATGACCATCGGACCCGTCCAAGCATTCGTGATCGGCTTTCCGGACAGCGATCTCTTCGAGGGTCGCATCGCCGAGGAACTGGCACGTCTCAGTGACGTCGGACAGATCAGGATCATCGACGCAGTATTCGTGATTCGTGACGGCGAGGACGTCTCGGTGCTGAGCGTGTCCGACCTCGACGATGAGCAACGGGGCGAGCTGCGCGCGGCGGTTGGTGCGCTCATCGGGCTGGGTGTCGCCGGCGCCGAAGGCGCCGAGGCCGGGGCCGTGCTCGGGGCGTCCATCGATGCCGACGCGCCGACGGCGGCTGAAGTGTTGGCGGCGGCATTGGTGGATGACTTGCCCGATGGCAGCTCGGCGCTCGTGCTGGCGATCGAGCACCTGTGGGCGGTGCCGCTGCGCGATGCGGTACGCGATGCCGGTGGCGTGGTGCTCGGACACCGTTCACTCACGCTCGAGGAGCTGGTCGCGTTCGGGATCGAACTCGGCGACGAAGCCGAGGTCGCGGCCGAACTGGACGCAGACCAGGCCTAAGCCTCCGACCCCGAGTCGAGCTGGGTGCTGGTGCCTGGCGGTGCGACGGGTCGCCTGATTCAGACTGGGCGGCCTTCGGTCCATTTCTCGATCTGGGCGGCCAAATGGCCGGAATCCGGACCGAAAGCCGCCCAGATCACGATTTGGACCGCAGGCCGCCCAGATCGATAGTGCCTGGCCCGTAGCGAGGGCCCGCAGCGTCCAATGAGCTGGGCAGTTGCCGGGTCAATCGTGTCGGAGGGGGGACTTGAACTCCGGGTCGCGGACTCTCGCTGCGTCGTGGCCAATGTGCGTTAGGCCTGTTCAGAGCGCATTTCCGGCGGTCCTCGGTGCTGTCTCGTGATGCCCTGTGTTGCCGGGTTTCAGCCCGTTCGCGGACAAACTGCTGACAAATCGCGGACAAGCGACATACCCTCGAGCCGGCTCGTCCGGGGTTGCCGCGACGGGCGCTGCTACTCGGTCGTCTTCGGGTGGCCGACGTGGGCATCGGTCATCCAGACGGTCCTGCGGTCGTCGTCGATGCAGTACCAGACGCGCCCGCCGGCGGTGACCTCGTATTGCCACTGCTCCAGCTCCTCCCCGTTCACGGTGCGAGAACCGAGCGATCCCTTGAGCGGGTGCTGGCGGCTGTCCCGCTGCCTGGGGTCGGTGGTGATCCGCTCCCAGGCGACGCGAGCGTTGGCGGGCGCAGCGGAGCAGACCTGGTCCCATCCTTTGACCGCGTCGCTCGTCGCGTACCGGAACTCCCAACCTCCGGGCGCGGGCGGAGGAGCTACCCGTTCCTTCCGCTTTGGCACCGTGGGTCAGGCCTCCGGCGCCACGACCGGGTCGCCGTCGGCGACGATGGCGGTGCGCAGGCGACGGGCAAGTCGTGGGTCGGCGTGGACCTCTGCCGTTGCGCGCCACTCTTGCAGGAGCTGTGCGACCGGCGCGTAGCTGTCGAGGGCCGAGGCGGCGACGAGCGTGCGGCCCAGCTCGTCGACGAAGGCCGCCCGATCGCGCTTGGGCAGGAGCGTCGCCCACGGGAAGACGTCATTGACGGCGTCAACGAGCCCGGCCGGGCTGTGCGCGAGCAGGTTGCGGAGCAGCCGTGCGAGCGCGTCGAAAGCCTGGGCGCGCTCGTCGTCGCGGCTCGCGTCGCTGAGCCGGAGAGACGGTGCGTTGCGGCGACGGAGTACGACGTCGTGCTCCTCGAGCTCGGCGACGACCTCGTTGGGCTGGCGCAAGAACTCGGAGAAGGGACGTTCGACAACTCGCATGTCCGAGACGATATCTGAACTACTTCAGAAGTCAACGCTCTTGGGCGATGGCCCCTCCGACGGGGTAGCCATGCCTCAGATGTCGAACAGCGTCGGCGGCTCTGTCCGCTGCGAGCCCGGGCCGATCGATGGGTCCACCTCGGCCTCGCTGTCGCTCGGGTCTCGACTTTCGGCCGGGGTCACCGGCAGGCGCGACGCCGCCTTCGCTGCCCAAGCTCGTACCTTGGCCGACGGATCGCCGACCGCCCGGTTCATTGCCACTTCCGCGCCATGGAGCTCGGCGAGTCTCGGTAGCGCGGCCAGCCGCACGGAGCCGGATCCCCACGCCAGGCCTGTTTCCACGACGTCGAGGCGTGCACCCTCCGCGATCGCCGCGGCGGCGTCCATCACCCCTGCGGCCATCGCGGCGCCGTCTCGCGCGTCGAGCACACCGGCGTGCGTCAGCAGCGCGGCCCACCGAGCCGGACTCCGCTCGACGGCGTGGCAAGCCGCCCAGCGGCGCAAGGGTGGCCAGATCGACCGTTGAGCGATCACCCATGCGTGCTCATCGGCCCTGCTTCGGTCGGCAACGGTGAGCTGCAACGTCGCAGCCGGTGGGTCCGGCGTCGCCGACAGCTCCACCAGGAGGGACTCGGGGAACCACCGGCGGGGTGCCGACACCGCGAGCGCATCGCCGAGGAACCAGTCCGAGAGCTGATCACGAGCGACATCGTCGAGAACTTCGGATCCGGCGAGATGGTCGATCAGTCGGTTGACGCCCTTGCGCCAGCGGTGATCCGTGCACAGCAGGGCGACCGTGGTCGCCGCATGCTCGGAGTCGTCGGCGTGGAACCGTCGGAACAGGACGAAGGGCTCCTCCCATGCGCTGGAGCTCCGAATGCCGTGCGGACCGAGCAGGACAGTCCACAACTCCTCCAGGGTCGCCGCCCGATGCAGCGCCAAGAAGGTCTCCTGCCACGAAGGAAACGGCGTCATCGGTCCGTGGACGCGTTGTCCGTCGCGAGGTCGACGCCGGTCAAGGCGAGACACCTCGCGCGCAGGTGATCGCGATGCCAACCGGGCTGATCGGCGGCTCGGAACACCGCGATCGCCCCATCGCGATCTCCTGACGACCACTGCGAGGTGGCCATCGCCTCGACGTGGCGCCACGAGCGAGAGCCGAGACGGTGGGCAGCGTCGACGTAGCGATCTCGGGTCTTGGTTGCCAGGTAGAGGTCGGCGAGCGCTTCGAGGGCGGCGTCGGCTTCGTAGTCCAGCACGACACGGCGATGCTCGGACTCGAGGCGAGCAGGATCGCCTCGATCATGTCGACGTCGCCACGTCGAGCCGAGGAGAACCATGCGGTCTCGTTCCCGTGGTCGACGGCGTACGGCTCCCAGACCAGCAGCTCACAGAGGTCCTGCCAATACGGATTCGGATCGATTCCGGCGGTGCGCCAGTCGATGTCGAGGTAGGTGAGCCACGCCTCGGTGCGAGCCTGCCCGATGACACCGTAGCTGTCGTCGGCGGCGTCGGCCAGCTCGAGTCCCGCCGTGTGGAACGCCCGGTAGAGAGCGAGCCGATCGGGCAGGGTGCGGCGCGGTCCGTCGAGGTCGGCGAGACGCCGCGTCAGGCGCGAGGCGATGGCGAAGGACTTGCCCTTGGTGACGAAGCCCTTGCGATCGACGGCAGGTCGGAATCGCTCGAAGAATCGCGCCGGGTCCGACGGGAAGCTCGACCAATGCCCGAAACGGGCACGCTGCTGCAGGAGGCGGCGCGGAGTGTCGACCATCGCCGGCGTGCACGCGCGGCCTTCCAGGCTGACGCGGCCGGTGACCTTCTCACGCGCCCGCCGGGTGGTCTTCTGGTCGGCGAGCAGGTCCGGACCAGCGAGGTCAGCAGCGACCAGGTCGGCGTCACGAAGCCGGGCACGCAGATCGGTCAGGTGGCTGAGCTTGGCCTCGTTGGCGCCCCGATCGTGGTTGCCGTGCGAGCGCAGCGCGTCGATGAACGTGTCGGCGAGGGCGTCGAGGTCGCCGTCGTGGTCGAGTGTCGCGACGACGCAGAACCACAGGTCCCAAAGGGACCAGCCCCGTCCCCCGATCTCCTCCCACGTCTCAGGCCCGAACCGTTGTATGCGCTTCGGGGGATCGGCGTTCACCACGGACGTTCACGAGGTCCGGTGGCCGTGGCACGCAGCATCGCCAGCATCGTCGTCTCCCCTGCCGGCGTGAGGCGATAGCGGCGATCGCCCCAATCGCCGTCCACGTCGAGCAGGCCGAACAACGTGAGCAGGGTGCGGCTGTCGCTGAACGCCCAGGCCACATCACGCGCCGACGGGTCGGCATCTCGGTCGCCTGAGGTTCGCCAGCCTGCTTCGCCCGCCATGCCCACGACCGCTGCCGTGACCTCCTTCTCGGGCAGCGGTCCGTTGGCATCAAGCAGCACCAGACCACAGGTCTCGGTCACGAAGCGGTTCCACGGGTTCGACCCGAGCCGCTCGACGAGGGCCACCCAGGCGACGGCCGGATCGGTCGCCATCGCCCCGCCCCGCTGGGTGCGCTGCAACACGCCGCGACGCTTGCGCAGCGCCCCGGCCGTCTCCAGGAACCCACGCAGACGATGCAGTGTGATCTCGTCGGTCTCGGTCCGGGGTGGCCGGTCCGTCGGGAAGGGGTCCTCCCAGGGACGGTGCGCGTGCACGGTCAGCACGAACGCCGTGTTCAGGTAGCCGGCCTGCGTCAGCGCCTGCTCGTCGCCGAAGACGTCCAGCAGCCACGTCAGCGGCGCCAGATGCTCGGCCACGTCGGGTGGCGGCAGGATCGGATGCAGCAGCCGCTTGCTCAGGCGCGCTCGGCGCCGACCGAGATCCGCCGAACGCATCGACGCCGCGTCGACCCAGGTGCCGATCCGTTCGGTGACGACCGCCGTCCGCCACGTCTGCCCGGGCTGACTCGGATGGTCGCTGCCGAGGACCCGCTCGGTGACCACCCGCTGACGGGCCCGCCAGCCCCGGCCACCGACGACGAGCTCGCCATCCGCGATCGCCTCCTCCAAGGCGCCCTCCGCCGCCGCGCGCGCCATCGCCTCCTCGGTGCCCATCACCTGGCCCCACGCGAACGAGTCGAGATCGGGCGGGTCGATCCCCGACGACGCGAGCGCCTTGCGCATGGCCGCGAACCCGTCATCTCGGGAGCGATCGAACGCAGCGTGCACGCCGGCCGTGACCTGCGAGCGGCAGATCTCGGCGTAGGCGTCGAGTCCCAGCTCGTCGAACAGCTCGGCGGCGACGGCGGCGAGGCGTGTCATGTAGCCGGGCTCGTCGGTCATGTACTTGGTCGGCAGCTCGTACCACAGCCATCGCTGGACGCCAGCCTGATCGATCCGGCTCGGCGCCCTCGCCCCACGTCAAGGTGTCGTAGACATGCTGCGCGTCGCGGCCCCGATCGAAATGACGGCCGGCCATCCGCTCGATCGCGCCCCGGACGTCCTCGTCATCGAGATCGACCGTCGAGCGTCGATTCCGCACGGGCTCGGCCATCGAGTCATGATGCCAGCCGCTCCGGCCCACTCCCCAGCGGGCATTCCTGCGCCACCCAGCCGACCGTTCCACGCAGCCCCGGTCCTCACCGGCCTGTCGGCGGCGATGGGAGACGGGTTCCTGGGCATCCTCGCTGGTACCACGCGGTTGCCCTACGGGCTGCACCCAACGCGTAGCGTCGGGCCGTGGCGGAGCTGGGGCCGGGTCTGTACGAGCTACTCATCACGGAGGGGTTGCGAGCTCAGCTGGATGAGTTGGCGGAGCGGTTGCCGGTCGACGAACGACCGCTGAACAGCGCTGATGCTTCGGATCGGATCGCCTGGCATGTGAGTCGGCAGGTCGAGCGTGCCCTGCTCGACGTCAGCGATGGTGAACGCGTCCGGGTCGGGGTCCGTGTGGCCCGTGCGCTGCTCGATCGTCTCGGTGAGCTCGTGGCCACGG
>CAVYYX010000014.1:0-279272 GCA_963772825.1 Ilumatobacteraceae bacterium
ACGCCTGGCCGATCTGCTCAGCGGCGAACCGATCCTGCTACCAGTGCCCGGAGTCGTCGGGTCTCCAGAGGCCCGCGTATTCCTCGCAGGAGACGAACACGTCCAACGCGTGCTGAAGCTGTTCCCCGACATCACCGTTGCCCTCGTCGGCATCGGGACCGCGCAGCCATCCCCATTGCTTGCCCGCAGCGGCAACGTCTTCTCCGACGACGAGCTCACCGTCGTCACACGAGCCGGAGGTGTCGGGGACATCTGTCTGCGCTTCTTCGACCAGCACGGCCAACCGACGACAACCGAGCTCGACGGACGCGTCATCGGCCTGACGCTCGACCAGCTCCAACAGATACCCCGTTCGATCGCGGTCGCCGGCGGTGAACGCAAGACGACAGCAATCAAGGGTGCCCTGACCGGAAACCTCGTCAGTCACCTCATCACCGACCGAGCCACCGCGACTCGGCTCCTCGATTGACCCGGTCCGATGGCATGACCAACGAGAGCTGGCCAGTCGAACGCATCGCACCACGATCCCGCGTGATCACCGACAACGACTACGGCGGCGACCCCGACGGACTCATCGAGCTGGCCCAACTCCTGCTCAGTCCGAGCGTCGAAGTGACCGCCGTGATCGGCTCCCAGGCGCGCGGAGGAGACGGTCGGGACGCAACGCCGGAACGAGCAGTCGGCGAAGCCCAAACGATCGTTGGACTCACCGGGCGCACCGGTGACTTCCCCGTACTCGCCGGCTCAACCGGTGCCCTCGACGATCACGCCACGCCCATCGCAAGTACCGCCGTCGACTCCATCATCGCTGCCGCGCTGCGCGAGGACACCAGCCTTCCCCTCTATGTGACCTGCGGCGCGGGCCTCACTCAGATTGCCAGCGCCTGGCTCACCGAACCACGAATCGGACCACGAGTGACGCTGGTCTGGATCGGTGGAAGCGAACACCAGGGACATCGTGAACGCCCACCCGAACAGGGAGCGATGGAATACAACCTCGAGATCGACCCCATCGCTGCACAGGTCGTGTTCAACGATTCGGACATCGCGATCTGGCAAGTCCCGAGAAACCTGTACCGCACCGTGATGGCGTCTCGCGCCGAGGTGCTCGCAAGGATGGCGCCGCACGGAGCGCTCGGCCGCCACCTGTTCCAGTCGCTCGGAGCGACCGCCAGCATGGCGGCTGAACACGGAGTGCACCTTGGCGAGACGTACATCCTCGGCGACAGCCCGCTCGTGCTGTTGACCGCCCTTCAGTCTTCCTTCCATCCCGACAGCGCCTCAAGCGCCCACGTGACAATGCCGTGCCCACGAATTCGTGACTCCGGTGAATACGCGGCCAACCCGAACGGCCGCCCCATCAGGGTGTACACGAACGTGGACTCGCGTCTGCTCCTCGAAGATCTGTACGCCAAACTGGCTCTCCACGCCGGCCAATCCGAGTCTGCCGATCGATAACCGTGCTGGCTGGGCCACATCGCAACGCCACGGCCGCTCACGTCGCGGCCAATGAGCGCATCCTCCTTGACGACGTCTCTTGCCGTCCTACATCGACGAGAACAGGGCTTGGCGCACGAGCCGGTGGGCGCGCACCGCATCGTGGGCGGCCTGCGCCTCCTGAAGCGCCTCGACGTCGAGGGCGTCGAGGGCACCATCGACGGCCTTGAGGAACTCGATCGCCGCACGTGCCGCCTCGACGCTGTCCTCGCGGAACGGGAACTGGTCGAGCTGCCAGACGCCCTCCCACCCGTTCTTGCGCAACGTGTAGAAGAACTCGAACAACTCGATCGGGTGAACGGTGCCGGCGATGAGGTCGTCGTCCCAGCCGCGTAGGTTGTCGTTGACGTCCATGCCGAACAGGCGGCCGTAGTCGATCGCCAGTTGGGCGGCATCGGCGGGTGATTCGCCGCCGTAGAGCGAATGGCCGAAGTCGAGCAGGATGCCGACGTTCGGCAGGCCGAGCTTCTCGATGCCGAGCAACGTGCGGGCGACCGAATCGAAGCTCATCTTCACCCGCGGCTCACGCGGCTTGTACTCGATCACGAACTTCAAGTCGGTGTGTTGCGACGCCAGCTCACCGACGCCGTCGAGCGAGTGCTGCCAGAGCGTGTGGTGGTCGACCTGGAACGGGTAGTCCCAGCCGTCCTGGCCTGGCCACAGCTTGACGTACTGGGCGCCGAAGTGGCGCACCATTCCGGCCGCCTCGTTGACGAGTTCGATCGCCCGACGGCGCACTCCTGAGTCGGGGTTCGTGAACGCCCCCTTGGCGAACACTCGCGTGTAGATCTCCGGCGTGATCCCGATGACTCCGAGGTTGTTGCGGGCGAGCGCCTCGTCGACGTCGGCGAGCTCGACACCTGCTCCGAAGAACGGGAAGTTGAGGTCGACGACGGACAGGTCGCCGACCTGCCCGGCAAGGTCGATCGCCTCGACGATGGTGCGCGGCGGCGCGTAGCCGTCGGTGGCGTAGCGGTCGACGTAGGCGGCGAAGTGCCAGATGCCGGCTCCGAACACGGGCGTTGACATGGCTGGAATCCTCCTCTGAAGTGGGCGGACACGGTGCGTGTGGGCCGGCCGAGGGGATCGCTCCCCTCGGCCGGCGCGGGGTTCAGCCCTCGGTGGTCGCGGACGCTCGAGTCGTCGGCAGACTCGGTGGTCGCTGCGGAGTCCGACGGTGTTGAACCTCCCGACTCTGTCGTCACAACTGATTCCGACGGTGTCGAGCCTTCCGACTCCCCGTCGAGCGCGAACAGGGTGTACTGGTCGGCGTTCTCGGCCGTGATGAGGATGCAGTCGATCGACTGCTTCTCGGGTACGTCGAGCGCGCCGGTGCTGATCAGCTCGTGGGCCTGCTGCACCGCCAACTCCGAGATCAGCACGGCCGGCTGCAGGCCGGTGGCGAGCAGCTTGCCGTCCTTGATTGCCTGCACGGCGTCGGGGCTGCCGTCGAAGCCGGCGATCGTGATCTGGTCGAGGAGACCAGCGGCCTCGACGGCGGCGACGGCGCCGAGTGCCATCGTGTCGTTGCCGGCGATGATTCCGTTGACGTCGGGGTGCTGCTGGAGCAGCGTCTCAACCTTGGTGAAGGCCTCGTCCTGGCTCCAGTTCGCGGTCTCCTGAGCGACCCGCTCGAGGTCCGGGTACTGATCGAGCACACTGGCGACGGCCGCCGACCGAACGCCTGCGTTCGTATCTGACTCCTTGCCGGTGAGCTCGATGTACGTTCCCTCACCGCCGAGCGCGGTGGCGAATTCCTGCGCTACCGCGGACATGCCCTGGGCGTTGTTGGCGACGATCTGGGCGGTCGCGATGCCGGTTGCGTTGATCTCGCGGTCGATCAGGAACACCGGAATGCCCGCGTCGGCGGCGCGCTGGACCGGAGCGATCGAGGCGTCGGCGCCGGCGTTGTCGAGGATGATCGCAGCGGCGTCTTGGTTGATCGCGGCGTCGATC
The DNA here is from genome assembly GCA_963772825.1 of Ilumatobacteraceae bacterium. Taxonomy (GTDB): domain Bacteria; phylum Actinomycetota; class Acidimicrobiia; order Acidimicrobiales; family Ilumatobacteraceae; genus Desertimonas. The sequence continues at coordinate 3,454 of CAVYYX010000014.1, forward strand.
AGCTCGCTTTGTCGGTTCGGGTCGTCGTCGTGGGTCGACACGCTCGTTTCGTACCCGAGTGCCTCGGCCTGTGCCTGAGCAGCGTCGGCCTCAGCCTTGAAGAACGGATTGTCGTGGGCTGGAGTGATGATGGCGATCAGGCCCTCGCCCGCCGCAGGCTCGGTCGTCGCCTCGGCGAGACCGGACCCAGACAAGGCCAGAGCGAGTCCGGCTGTGGCGACAGCGAGTCGGCGCCGGCCGCTTCTCGTGCGGATGTTCAACATGGTGGTGATTCCCCCTTGTGGTGGTGGTTGTGGAGATCTCGAACCCGGTTACATGGGCGCCGGGGCTGGCGCGACGCCGGCAGCGCGCACCGCCATCGCCGCTGCTTGAGCGCGCTTCATGCGCTCTTGGGCCTGGTCGATCATCACGGCGAGGACGATCACCGCGCCCTTGATGACGAGTTGCCAGAACGAGCTGACACCGACGAGCACCAGGCCGTCGGATAGGAATCCGATGACGAGGGCGCCGATCAGCACGCCTTGGACGGTGCCGCGCCCGCCGGAGAGCGACGCCCCGCCGATGACGACGGCGGCGATCGCGTTGAGCTCGAACGACTCACCCAGCGAGGGTGGAGCGCTGTCGAGCTCCGACGCCATGATCAGACCCGCCGTCGCGGCGCAGAATCCCGAGATCATGTAGACGTATCGAGTGACCCGCCTCACCGGTACGCCGGCGAGTTTGGCGGCGTTCTCGTTGCCGCCCGACGCATACAGCCAGCGCCCAAACGGCGTCTTGCGCAGCACGACGGCGATCACGATCGCGAACACGACCATGATCCAGATGCCCATCGGCAGCTCGAGAATCCGACCGCCGCCGATCCTGGGGAATCCGGTGTTGCCCAGTTCGGGTTCACCACGCAGGATCGACTCGGTCTCGCCGTCCGTGATCAACAGGGCGGCCCCGCGCGCCATGTACAAGGTGCCGAGTGTGGCGATGAAGGGAGCGACACTGAAGCGCGTGACGAGTAGGCCGTTGACGACGCCGACGAACGTGCCGACGAGCAGCGACACGATGACGATCACCCACACCGGCGGAAACAGGATGACGTCGAACATGCCGATCTCGACGCCCTTGAGCAGCTGCGCGGCGACGACTCCGGACAGACCGACGATCGAGCCGACGGACAGGTCGATGCCACCCTTCAAGATCACGAGCAGCATCCCCAGCGCCAGGATGGCGTTGATCGCGACGTGCTTCGTCATCGTGATCAGGTTCGACGAGCTGAGGTACGTGTCGGTCTGCAACGCGAACACGATGATCAGGAAGATCAGGGCGATGAATGCGCTGCCGCGGAGCAGCAGTTGCAAGACGTCGAACCGGCTCGGAAGCCGGCTGGTGCTGCCGCCGACGGCGGTCGTTTGCGGCGCCGGCCGCTCGAGCGTGGTGTTCATGCCTGGTCCGCCTTGTCGTCGGACCCCGGATGGGTGACGTTGCCGCTGGCGTCGACCTCAGCCTCCCCGGAGGCGATCATCACCTCGTCCTTGGTCGCGGTACGCGGGTCGAACTGCCCGACGATGCTGCCTTTGGACAGCACGATGATGCGGTTCGACATCGTCAGCGCTTCGTGGATCTCCGACGTCGCGAAGAGAACGGCCAAGCCACGGCTCGCCTCGTCCGCCATCAGCGAGAAGATCTCCGACTTGGCGCCGACGTCAATGCCCCGAGTCGGCTCGTCGAGCAGCAATGCTCGCGGCTTCGTCATCAACGACCGGCCGATGACGACCTTCTGCTGATTCCCGCCGGAAAGCGAGGTGATCGGCGCCTGCGGCCCAGCAGCCTTGACCCGCATCTCGGCCATTGATCGCTTCACGGCGGCGCGCTCGACCTGCGACGACGTGAGCCGGTGGCGCACGAACGAGAGCAGGCTGGCCAGCGACAAGTTGTGACCGACCGACATCGTCTGCACGAGGCCGTCGCGCTGACGGTCCTCGGGCACGAGGGCGAGGCCGAGGTCGATGCGCTCGCCGATCGACTCGTCGCTCAACGTCCGGCCTTCGAGGGTCACCGTCCCGCGGGCGACGGGCAGCTTGCCGGCGACCGCCTCGAGCAGTTCGGTGCGTCCGGCACCCATCAAGCCGTACAAGCAGACGAGCTCGCCGGCCCGCACGTCGAGCGAGACGCCGGCCACGGCGAGGCGGGCCGGGTTCGCGGGATCGACGACCTCGACGCCACGAAGTGAGAGCACGGGGTCGCCGAGTGCGGCTCCGAAGTCGAGGGCAAGCTCGTGCGCCTCACGGCCGACCATGCGCGAGATCACCCACTCGATGTCGACCTCAGCGGCCGGCGCCTGATCGACGAGCTCGCCGTCTCGAAACACGACGACGTGGTCGGCGATCTCCAGCGCCTCTTCGAGGTGGTGGGAGATGTAGACAACGGCGACACCAGCGTCGGTCAGCTCGTGGATGACGCCGAAGAGCACCTCGACCTCGCTGGCGCTGAGCGCCGACGTCGGTTCGTCCATGATCAGCACGCGGGCCTCGCCGGCGAGGGCGCGGGCGATCTCGACGACCTGCTGCTGGCCGAGGCGCAGGTCTTCGACGAGCAGCTTCGGCGGGATTCGCTCCTCGAGCCTGGCGAGCAACTCGGAGCTCGCCGTCTCCTCGGCGGCGTCGTCGACGAAGAACCGATGCGTGCGGACTTCGCGGCCGAGGAAAATGTTGTCGCGTACCGACAGGTTGGGGCACAGGCTGAGCTCTTGGTGGATGATCGCGATGCCGTGAGCAGCGGCGTCGGTCGTCGACTTGAACGCCACCTGCTCACCGTCGAACTCGAGGTGGCCGGTCGTCGGGCCGTACACGCCGGCGAGGATCTTCATCAGCGTCGACTTGCCGGCACCGTTCTCACCGAACAGGACGGTGACGGCGCCGGCGCGGATCTCGAAGTTGACGCCTTTGAGGGCGAGTAGGCCGTCGAAGCTCTTCGTGATGTCGACGGCGCGCAGCACGACCGACGACGCCGCATCGGCGGTCGTCACAGCGGCATCGACGACGGTCACTCGACCTCCAGTTCGACTGGGACGATCGAAACCAGCCCGGTCGTCGTGGCCGTGAAGGCACCGGTAAACGTCACTGCCGAACCCTCGATGGTTTCCAGGTCGATCTCGCCCAGTGGGTCGACCTTGACCCGGTTGTTCAGCTCGTTGGCGACGTTCTGGTACTCGAGCTGGTTGATGAAGTCGTCGAACGTGATGAGTCCGCTGGCGTCGCGCAACGCCGTGCCGGTGATCGCCGGGCCGACCTGGAGGACGACCTCGAAGTCGCCGCTGACACCGTCGACGGTGACCGGCACGACGACACCGTCGACCGGTCCGGCGACGCCGGTGCCAGTGACCGCGAAGCTGTAGGCACTGCCGGCTCCCGGTGACGTGCCGTACTGTTCGTTGGCGGCATCGGCATCCGCGTCGAGCGCGGCGAGGACCGTGCCAAGGTCGGTGGCGTCGTCCGTCAAGGCGGGCAGAATCTCGCTCTCCCACCGCTCGTCGACATACGCCGCCGGCCCGGTCGCCACCTCGCCCTCGGCCGAGTCCTCGTTCGTGCTCACCCGCTCGGTCGTCAGCCCGGCGGCGACGAGGAAGACGACGAGCAGGCCCGTCCAGACCATCCACGGTCGGAGACGGGATGTCGGACGGGCCCCGGCTGCCGTGCTGGCAGCGCCGATCCGCTGTGCGGGATCGGGAGTGGGGGCGGCCTCGCCGGTCGTGGCGGTCTCGGTCACGTCGATCCCCCTTGGGCAGCCGGGGTGGTCCGGGCGCGGGCGAGCGCGTCCGCCCAGACACGTCGTCGCCGTCTCGCGTCGGCCGCGCTGCCGGGTTCGAATCGGGCGCCGACCGAACTGAGCGGGTCGGCAGACGCCGGGCGAGTGCCGACGCTCGTGGCCGCGAGGTCGGCGACGCCGAGCGCCGAGAGGTCCGCTGCTGCGGAACGCACGACAGCGCGCTGGCTCGTGTCGGCCTGCAACTGCATCAACCAGTCGTTGGCGCTCGGCCCACCGTCCGCGGCGATGGTCTCGACGTCGGTCCCGGTTGCGGTGACGACCGCTTCGACGACGTCCTCGATCTGCTGGGCGATCGATTCGAACGCCGCCCGGGCAAGGTCGACGCGCCCCGTGGCGAGATCGAGGTTGGCGATCAGACCGCGCGCCGCCGGGTCCCACCACGGCGCACCGAGGCCAGAGAAGGCGGGGACGACGGTCACCTCGGACGGTGTGGTGACAGTCGCCGCGAGCTCGTGGAGTTCGCCCGGAGTGCAGCCGAGCAGCTCGGCCATCCACCGGACGGTTGCTCCGGTGGCGAGGATGTTGCCCTCGAGTGCGTAGGACGTCGTGCCGATCTGCCAGGCGATCGTCTCGACGAGGCCCGTGTCGGTGGAGCCACTGACGCCGTCGGACAGGGCCATGATCGAGCTGCCCGTTCCGTACGTGGCCTTGATGCGGCCGGGCGTGCGGATGCCGTGTGCGTAGGTGGCGGCATGCGAGTCGGCCAGCACGGCGGCCACCGGCACGCCGGCGAGCGGCCCAGCGGTGATCGTGACCGGCGCGTCGGACGCGACGACCTCGGGCAGGGTGGCGGTCGGAACGCCGAACAACTCGCAGAGACGCTCCGACCACCGCACCGACGCGAGATCGAGCAGCTGGGTGCGACTGGCGTTGCCGGCCTCGACGCGATGGTGTCCGGTCAGTGCGGCGAGGATCCAGGCATCGACGGTGCCGACGGCGATCTCGCCGTTGCGGCTGCGGCGACGATCGGGATCGATCGCGTCGAGCAACCATCCGAACTTGAGCGCCGAGAACATCGGATCGAGGGGTAGACCGGTGATCGATCGCACTTCTTCGGCAACTCCATCGGCGGTCAGCCTTGCGGCGACATCCTGGGTGCGGCGGTCCTGCCAGCCGAGCACCGGCCCGAGCGCCTTGCCCGACGCTCGTTCCCACACGATCGCCGACTCACGCTGGGCGCTGACACCGAGGGCGACAACGGCGCCGTCGCGGGCATCGTCGAGGCCATCCACGATCTCGGCGATGGCGGTGAACACGGACGTCTCGAGTTGCTCGGGGTCCTGCTCCACCCAGCCTGGTTGCGGATACGTCACATCGACAGGCACCGAGGCACGGCGCAGGACCGTGCCGGCGGTGTCAACAAGCACGGCTTTCGTCGAGCTCGTGCCCTGGTCGACCCCGACGACCAGCGGGGCACGTTCAGCCACGGCCGAGTGCCTGCCGGACCGCTGCCGCGATCCCGTTGACCGTCAGACCGAAATATTCGAGCAGGAACGCCGTGTCTCCTGTTGGAGCGAACTCGCCGTCGATCCCGAGGCTGATGACCGGACGCCGCACATCGGCACCGAGCGCGGCCACGATCCCGGCCACCGCGGCGCCAAGGCCGCCGGACACGACAGCTTCCTCGGCGGTGACGATGCCGGCCGTCTCGGTCGCCGCTGCGATCACCGCGTCACGATCGAACGGAGCGATCCACGCAGCGTCGAGGACGCGGACGTCGATGCTCTCGGCGGCGAGATTGGTGGCGGCGGTGAGCGCCCGCGAGACCATCGTGCCGGCCGCGATCACCGTCGCGTCACTGCCGGCCCGGGCGGTGATCATCCGTCCTCGCTCGAACGCGCCATCGGGTGCACTCACGTCGGGCACCGGGAACCGGCCGACCCGGATGTACGTCGGTCGCGGGGCGGCGGCAACCAACTCGACCGCCCGGCGGGTCTGATGACGGTCCGCGGGAACCACGATGTCGAGGCCGGGCAGGGCGCGCAGCCACGACAGGTCTTCGATCGAATGGTGGGTCGGGCCGAGCTCGCCGTAGGCGAAGCCCGGGCTCATGCCGCAGAGGATCACGGCGTGCTGGCTATAGGCGACATCGGCTTTGATCTGCTCGAGACCCCGTCCGGTGAGGAAGGGTGCAGCGCCGCACACGAACGGGATGAAACCGGAGGCGGCCAGGCCGGCGCCGACACCGATCATGTTCTGCTCGGCAATCCCGACGTTGATCAGCCGATCGGGGAACTCGGCGCGGAAGGCGACCAGCTTGCTCGAACCGACCGAGTCGTTGCAGACGGCCACGATGCGCTTGTCGGCTCGGGCCATCTCGGTCAACGTCTCGGAGAACGCATCGCGGTTGTCGAAGGCAGGCGCCGCGATTGCGACGTCGGCGGTGCTCACTGTGTCGGTCGGGCTTGTCATCGCAGTTCCGCCAAGGCCTGGGTGACCTGTTCGTCGCTCGGCACCTTGTGGTGCCACTCGACTCGATCTTCCATGAACGACACGCCTCGACCCTTGATCGTGTGGGCGATCACGCCGACCGGGTGACCGGACGTCGATGGGCCGAACGCATCGATCAGGGCGGCGTAGTCGTGGCCGTCGACTTCGCGAACCTCCAACCCGAACGCTGCCAGCTTGTCGGCGAGTGGATCGAGCGCGTTCGTGCTCTCGGTGCGATCGCCCTGCTGCAGGCGATTGCGGTCGACGACGACGAACAGGTTGTCCAGGTGGGCGTGTCCGGCGGCCATCAGCGCCTCCCAGTTGCTGCCTTCCTGCAACTCGCCGTCTCCGACGATCACGAACACGCGAGACCGATTGCCGCGCAAGCGTTGGCCGAGTGCAGCTCCGACTGCGTACGGCAGACCATGGCCGAGCGGACCGGTGTTCGTCTCGACACCGGGAACCTTGGTGCGGTTCGGGTGGCCATTGAGTGCGGATAGCGGCTTCATAAACGTCGCGAGTTCGTCGGTAGAGAAATAGCCGCACATCGCCAGCGACGTGTACAGCGCGGCAGCGCAATGCCCCTTGGAGAGAACCAGTCGATCACGGTCTTCGCGGTCCGGGTCGGCGGGATCGATATCGAGCACCGCGTCATAGAGAGCCGTCAGGATGTCGGTGACCGACAAATCGCCGCCGATGTGGCCGAGGTGTGCGCCGGCGATCATCTCGATGATGTGTCGGCGCTTTTCCCGAGCCCGCCGCTCCAGCAGCAACGTCCGTCCGCTCGCCGACTCGGTGGAGAGCGAACGACGAAACTCACGCCATTGAGCGCCTCCCCGAGCGTCAAACTCCAGCATCATCGAATATCCATTCACTACTGAATATTCTCATCGCCTCGCCAGCATTATGGATCGTTGCGCAACTGTCAAGGGGCGGCAGCGCGGATGTGGGCGAAGCCGACGGGTTCCCGATGAACCGAGTTCGTGGAGAACTGCTTGACGGCCAAACGCACGGAGCACAGCGTCGGGACGCGACGGACGAAGGGCGACAGAACGTGCAGCCTGGCCGCCGCGAAAGCGACCCCTGCGGGCCGCGCTCGAGCGCCTGGTTCACCTGTCCCCGCCGAGTGTCCAGGGGACACGATGTACGCCACGAACCGAAGTTCAGTTCCCGCTCGCCCACGCGACATGCGGGTGCCGACGAGAGCACGTCGCTTCCCTCTGCCCTGGGGGGCACCGGGCGTGACCAGCGCGTCGCCCGCCGCGAACGTCTGAGGGCTCGCCGAACGGGTGTCCCACTGCGTCGAACGGCGCGCCGCCCGGCTACAACACGGGGATGACCACCGCCTTCGAGCAGATTCTCTACGAGGTCGACGACCCGGTCGCCACGATCACGCTCAACCGCCCCGACCAGCTCAACGCCTGGACAGCACGGATGGGCCACGAGGTCGCCGCCGCCCTCGGCGAGGCCGAGCGCGACCCCGCCGTGGTGGGCATCGTGATCACCGGAGCGGGCCGGGGCTGGTGCGCCGGTGCCGACTTGGGCATGCTCGCCTCGGTCACCGACCCCAACGCGGACGCCGCTTCACGCGAGCAGGCCGCCGCCAAGATCATCGACGCCAACGTCGTCACGCCGGGAGACCCCGATGCTGGTACCGATTTGCGGGGCACGTACACCTACCCGATGTCGATGGCCAAGCCGGTGATCGCGGCGATCAACGGCCCGGTCGCCGGAATGGGCGTGCCGGTGGCGCTGGCCTGCGATCTGCGTTGGATGAGCACGGCTGCGGTCGTCACGACGGCGTTCGCCCAGCGCGGGCTGATCGCCGAGTGGGGCATCGCCTGGCAGCTCTCTCGACTCGTCGGCCCTGCCCACGCCCTCGATCTGTTGTTCTCGGCGCGCAAGGTCAAGGCCGCTGAGGCCGACCGCATCGGGCTGGTCAACCGGGCCACCGAGCCGGACGAGCTGCTGCCGTCCGTCCGCCAGTACCTCGTCGATCTCGCCGAGCACTGCTCGCCGACGTCGATCGCCGTGATCAAGCGGCAGGTGTACCTCGACCTCCATCGCGGGCTCGGCGAGGCCGGCGCAGAGGCCGAGCGGCTGATGGTCGAGAGCTTCGGACGGGCCGACTTTCAAGAGGGCGTGCAGTCGTACCTCGAGCGCCGGCCCCCGAAGTTCGACCGCATCGGGGGGGCCCCGCCGGCGTACTAGCGAACTGGGCGGCCAAACGTCGGGAATCCGGACCGGACGCCGCCCAGATCGAGAAGTGGACCGCAGGCCGCCCAGATCGGGAACGGTTAGGCCGGGTCGCCGACCAGCGAGCGGACTTCGCCGACGGGGCGGCCGTGGCCGAGGATCGGTGGCACCGGCACGTCGTCGACGTGGAAACCGAGCGATCGCATCGCCGCGAGCATCACCGGCACCCGCGCCCGCTCTGACCCGTCGGCGATCTTGACGGCAACCGCCCGACCATCGGGATGGGCAACGACGTGGACCCCTTCGGCGCCGCCCTTGGCGATCACGCCGGGCACGGCCCGCATCAGCGCGGTGTCCTCCCGTCCGGTGCCGGCGACGAGGTACGGGTTCCGGCACATCGCCTCGTACACCGCAGTTCGTTGGATCGCCAACGACCGCACGGCGGCTACCAGCCCGACCAGCGTGACCATCGCCGTCGGCGCACCACAACCGTCGATGCCGGTGTGGCTGACCCCGCCCGCCGCCTCGGCGATGTAGGCGTCGATCCGCTTCTGCACGGGGTGGTCGACGTCGAGGTAGCCGTCGATCTCCCAACCGTTGGCGACGCAGGTCGACAGCATCGCGGCGTGCTTGCCGCTGCAGTTCTGCAGTAGCGGCGTCGGCCGCCCGCCGGCGCGCAGCACGTCAGCAGCCACGGGCGGAGAGAGGGGCAACGCCGGGGTGTTGGCGAGGGCGTCTTCGCTGAGGCCCGCCTTGGCGAGGATGCGCAGCACGACCTCGAGGTGGGCCGGCTCGCCGTTGTGGCTGGCGCTCGCGACGGCGAGCTCGTCAGGTTCGGCGGTGAACCCGACGTCGACCATCGCCTGGGCCTGTAGCGGCTTGAGCGCCGATCGAGGGTAGACGTCGGTGTGCACATCGCCGGCCGACCAGGCGGACATCCCGTCGGTGCCGATGGCGACGACCACGCCGAAGTGCACCGACTCGACGACCCCGCTGCGGGTGGTCTCGGCAAGCGGCACGACCGCTCCGGGCAGCATCAATGACGCTTCCAGCCACGACGGGCCGGGCTCTGGTCGTCGTCGAGTCCGAACCAGTGGCCAAACCGCCGCCGAGGGCGCGGTGGGACGACAGTGGTCAGGTGGCTGTCGACGACGACATGCCGAGTCCCCAGCTCCGACACGAGGGCCTGGGCCATCGCCGCCGCCGGCAGGGCGAGCACGGCGCCGACGGCGCCGAGCAGGGCGGCCCCGGCGAGCGCCGACCCGAACGCCAGCGCCGGGTGCAACTGCATCGTGCGAGCGGTGATGCGCGGGGCGAAGACGTAGTTCTCGATCTGCTGGTAGAGGACGATGGCGATCAGCACGATGAGCGCCTTGAGCGGTGAGTCGAGGAACGTGATGACCACCGGCAGGATGCCGGCGATGTACGTCCCGACGACGGGCAGGAACTGGCTGACGATGCCGACCCACAGGGCCAGGGCGATCGGGGCGGCGGTGCCGACGGACTGGAAGACGATCCAGTGGAACACCGTCGACAACAGCGCCAGCAGGGCGCGGGAGTACAGGTAGCCGCCCGTCTTCGTGCTCGCCAGTTCCCACGTCTGCAGCACACGTTCCTGATGGTCCGGCGTGAGCCGTGCGCAGATCGCCCGACGCAGCCGCGGCCCGTCGGCGACGAGGTAGAACGTGAACAGGATCACCGAGAACAGCTGCAACAGCCAGCCGAGGGCGGCGACCGACAGGGCCAGGGCGTCGTCCTGCTGATCCTGGATGAACTGCTGCACGGCGCCGTCGGGATCGTTGAAGGCATCGATCGCCTCTTGGGCGTTGATGTTGAAGCCGAACGTGTCGTTGAGGAAATTCACGGTGCGACTGATGTAACGCTCGGTGTTGGTCAGCAGCTCGGCGATCTGCGAACCGACAAGGGTGCCGATCGCCGCCACGAACAAGAGGAAGATGAGCACGACACCGAACAGGATCAGCGCCGTGGACGAACCGCGCCGCCAGCCACGCCGGGAGAGTCGATTGACGCCGGGCTCGATGGCCAGCGACAGGAACAGGGAGATCGCCAGGAGTACGACGAGGTCGTCGAGGCGCGCCCACACCGCCCGGGCCACGAGGGCGCCGAGGGCGCCGACCCAGAAGATGATGGTTGCCGGGATGACCCACCGCGGCATACGCCGATCGCTGGGCGCGCTCGTGGGGCCAACGGGCTCGGCCACCGCCCCGGTTGCTACTCGCAACGGTTGCGGCGCGTCGCTGGCTGGTTCCTCGTCGCCGGGGGGTGCGCTACGCGTCGGGTTCGACAATCGGCATCACGTTAGGCGCACCGAGTAGATCCTTGGCGAGATTGCCCCGCGCGGCGGCGACGACGCCTCCGTCGAGACCCAGCCACGCAGCCATCTCGGCGAGCTCGGCGGCGAGCTGTTCTGCGATTGCCGGACGGTCGATGGGGTTGTCGAGGTCGTCTTCGATCCAGGTCGCCTGGGCCTGCAAGACCCCCGCGCCACGGTCGGCTTTGAGGTCGACACGCCCGACCAATTGACCGTTAAGCAGGAACGGGAGCACGTAATAGCCGTAGATCCGTTTCGGCTTCGGAACATAGATCTCGATCCGGTAGTTGAACCGGAAGAGGCGCTCGGTCCGTTCGCGGAACCAGATCAGCGAGTCGAACGGCGTCAACAACGCTCGTCCGGTGACCCGTCGGGGCGCTGAAGCGTCCGGATGCAGGAACGCCGGCTTCTTCCAGCCGTCGACCTCGACGGGGATCAGCGAGCCGTCGGCCACCAGCTCTTCGACGATCGGCTTGTGGGTCGTCGCGTTGACTCGGTAGTAGTCACAGAGATCCCTGAGCGTGGCGACGCCGAGCGAGCGGGCGGCGAGCAGCAAGATCTGCCGCCGGGCCTCATGTTCCGGGATCGGCGGAGCGCCGAGCACCTCAGCGGGGACGACGCGCTCGATGAGGTCGTACATCCGAGCGAAGTCGTTCGGGCGCCGGGTGACGCCCACGACGCCCTGGTCGAAGAGGATCTCCAGGGCAAGCTTGGCGTCATCCCAGTTCCACCACGTCCCGGGATTGCGGACACGTCCTTCGACGTCGCCGATGGCGATCGGCCCGCGAGCGCGGACCTGGTCGAGCACGTTGTCCAACATCCCCGGACGGCGCTGCGTGAAGTGCCGTGCGTAGCGACCGGCACCCATCGCCGCCATCCGCCACCGGAACAGTGGGAGGTGTTTCGTCGGCACGATCGAGGCGACGTGCGCCCAGTATTCGAACAGCTCGCCGGCGGCGACGGCGTCGGGAATCAAGGTGCGGGGGTGCGCTCCGAGCCGGGCGAACAGCGGAAGCTCCTGGCTGCGCACGAGCACGTTGACCGAGTCGACCTGGATCAGCCCGATGTCGTCGAACACCCGGCGAAGGTGCTGGCGAGTCACTCGACCCGTCGGGCGCGGGCGGGTGAAACCCTGGGCGGCGAGGGCGGTGCGCCGGGCGGCATCAGCGGACAGGCGAGTGACGGTCATCTTCGATCAGGAGCGCGGTTCGTCACGGCGGCCACGATTGCACTGCTTGTGGACAGAACCCGTCCTCAAACTCACACCGTTGGATAGATGTTGAGGGTGGCGAACATCCCCCCGTCGGTGGAGATCGTTTCGCCGGTGATCGACCGCGACGCATCGGACGCCAGGAACGTGACCACGTCAGCGACCTCGTCGGCGTCGGTGAGCCGGCGCGTCGGGATCGTCGCCAGCACGGCATCGGCGACGCCGGGCTTGGCCAGGTGCTCGACCCAGAGGTCGGTCGGCACGACACCGGGGGCGACGGCGTTGGCCCGGATGCCTCGCGGCCCGTACTCCATCGCCAGGCCCCTCGTCATCCCATCGATGGCGGCTTTGCTGGCGGCGTAGACGGCGCGCCGGGGTGTGCCCCGGCGACCGCTGATCGAGCTGAGCGACACGATCGAGCCCGTTCCGGCGGCGAGCATTGCCGGCAGCACGGCGACGGTGAGCAGCAGCACGCCGCGGACGTTGACGTCGAGGACCCGCTGGATCTCATCGGCGGTGAGCTCCTCGCTCGGCTTGCGGAGGGCCGCGCCGGCGTTGTTGACGAGCACGTCGACACGCCCGTCGAACGCGGCGATCGCCTGCTCGGCGGCGGCGGCCGGTCCGTCGACGGTACCGAGGTCGGCGACGACGACGACGGGGTCGTTGGTCAGCGTGGCGGCGACCTCGTCCAGTTGGTCCTTGCTACGAGCGAGCAGCGCCACGCGGGCGCCCGCCGCATCGAGCGACCGGGCGATCGCCGCGCCGATTCCGCGACTCGCCCCGGAGACGATGGCGGTACGACCGGAGAGGCGCGCCCTCAGTCATCTGACTCGGAGATCGTCACCGAGTTGATGACGACGTCGTCGTGGGGGCGGTCCCGCGAGTCGGTGCTGACCCGCTGCATCGCCTCGACGACGTCGAGACCCTTGACCACCTTGCCGAACAGGCTGTACAGCGGCGGCAGGCCGACGCCGCTCGAGCCGGACACGATGAAGAACTGGCTGCCGTTGGTGTGTGGCCCGGCGTTGGCCATCGCCACCGAGCCGATCTCGTAGCGGCCGGGCTTGGGCAGCTCGTCGTTGAAGCGGTAGCCGGGACCGCCCGTGCCGGTTCCGGTCGGGTCGCCGCCCTGGCACATGAACCCGTTGATGATGCGGTGGAAGATGACACCGTCGTAGTAGTGGTGGAGGGCGAGGAACACGAAGTTGTTGACCGTCTGCGGGGCGCTGGCGGCGTCGAGGGCCACGACGAGCTCGCCGAGCGACGTGTCGATGGTCGCCGTGTAGCGCTTGGCGGGGTCGATGCCGAGCTCGGGGGCGGCCGAGAACTTCTGGGTCTTGGGCGCAGAGCCGTCGAGCGGGGGGAACGTGGAAGCGGATGCCATAGGCGCCCGACCCTATCCCGGGCAGTCAGCGTCAATCCGTGGTGTCCGTCTCCGTCGTCGGTGACATCCAGCGGGCGGTCCGCTTCGAACACTCCGCCGTGCAGCGCCACTTCCTGTCAGCGACTCGCCACTTCCGCGGCCTCGCAGGTGGCGCACGATCCGACCAGTGTCGACGCCGACGGCCGCAGCCGGAACCCGTGCTCGTCGCGGATCTGGGCAGCGAGCTCGTCGAGCAACGTGGCGGGAATCTCGATCACGTCACCGCAACGCTGGCACACGAGATGGTGGTGGGGCTGGTGCGGCAGGTGGAACACTGCACCGCCGGGCCCCAACTGGACTCGTTCGACGATGCCAAGCTCGACGAGCACGTCGAGCGTTCGGTACACCGTGCTCTCGTAGAACTCGGGGTCGTCGGCGCGCACGGCGGTGATGATGTCGGCGGCCGTGAGGTGGTGTCCTGGCCCGCGTGCGAGGGCGTCGATGACCAGGCGACGTGGCCGGGTCATCCGCCCACCGCTGCGCCGCAGGCGCTCGACGATGTCCTCGGCAGCCAGCACCATCACGAGGCTACTGAACGCCGCACCGTTGCGAATCGTTCCTTGATGCAAGTCGTTCGCATCAAGGAGCTCGTTGCAGTAAGGTTGCCGCGGTGCGCATGATCGTCGGCGCCATCGCGCTCGCCCTGGCCGGCATCGGTGGGCCGATCCACGGCACCTCAGCGGCGGCGGACGACGACGATCGTCTGCTCGTCGCCACCACCGTTGCTCCGATCACCAACATCGTGGCCAACATCGTCGGCGACCGGGCCGACATCGAGGGCATCGTGCCGGAGGGCACCAACTCGCACACGTTCGAACCGCAGCCGAGCGTTGCCGAGCTGCTCTCCACCGCCGACGTGATCTACCTCAACGGCCTGCAACTCGAGGAGCCGACACGCGAGCTCGCCGAGGCCAACCTCGCCGACGACGCCGAGATCGTCGAGCTCGGCGAGCAGACGATCACCGAGGACCAGTACCTCTACGACTTCTCGTTCCCGGAGGACGGCGGCAAGCCCAATCCGCACCTCTGGACGAACCCGCCGATGGCGCGGCGCTATGCCGAGATCGTGCGCGACGACCTGTCTGCACGCGACCCGGACAACGCCGACTACTACGCCGCCAACTACGACGCCTTCGCCACGCTGATCGACGAGCTCGACGCCGCGATGCGCGAGTCGTTCGCCACGGTGCCGGTGCGCAAGCTGCTCACCTACCACGACGCCTACGCCTACTTCGCCGAGGACTACGCCTGGGACGTGATCGGGGCGATCCAGGTGTCGGACTTCGACGACCCCACGCCACGCGAGGTGGCCGAGCTGATCGAGCAGGTAGAGGCCGAGGGTGTGCCGGCGATCTTCGGCTCCGAGGTCTTCCCGAGCCCGGTGCTCGAACAGATCGGCCGCGAAGCCGGGGTCGACTACGTCGACGTGCTGCGCGACGACGACCTGCCGGGCGAGCCGGGTGACCCGGAGCACTCGTGGATCGGGTTGATGCTGTTCGACTACATCACGATGGTCACGGCACTGGGCGGTGACGCATCGGCGTTGGAGGCTGTCGAGGCCCGCAACGTCGCCCCGGACGAGGCGACGTACCCCCAGTGATCACGGCGGCCGACTCGACCGAACTGGTTCGCGTTGAGCGGGTGTCGTGCGCCTACGGTGACTCGCCGGCGCTGCGCGACGTCAGTCTGCGCGTCGCCGCCGGCCAGTTTGTCGGGATCGTCGGACCATCCGGGTCCGGCAAGACGACCCTGCTGCGAACGGTGCTCGGCACGCAGCCGCCGAGCTCCGGCACGGTCCATCGCCTCCCCGGGCTGCGTGTCGGCTACGTGCCCCAGGTGGAGACCGTCAACTGGAACTTCCCGGTGACGGTCAGCGAGTGCGTCTTGATGGCCCGGACCAGCGGCCGGGTCTGGCCGTGGCGCAGTCGTGCCGAGCGGGCCGAGGTCGTCGACGTGCTCGAGCGTCTGGAGATCGCCGGCCTTGCCGACCGCCACATCCGTCAGCTGTCCGGCGGCCAGCAGCAGCGAGTGTTCGTCGCCCGGGCGCTGCTCAGCCGCCCGCAGTTGTTGCTCCTCGACGAGCCGACGTCGGGCGTCGACTTCCGAACTCGCCACGAGATCCTCCATCTGCTCGGCGACCTCTACGGGGACGGTCTGGCGATCGTGCTCACGACGCACGACCTCAACGGCATCGCCGCCCACCTCCCCCACCTGGTGTGCCTGAACACCGAGATCATCGGGTCCGGCCCGCCGCGGACCGTGCTGACCCCCGAGATCCTCGAGCGGACGTTCGGCGCCCCGATCGACGTGCTCGAGCACGCCGGGATGCCCGTCGTCGTCGACTCGCACCGCCATGTCGGTGCCGAGGTCATCCCGCTCCGACGCGAGAGCGCTTGAGATGACCGAGCTGCTGCAGCCGTACGAGTTCGAGTTCTTCAGGAACGGCGTGATCGTCGCCACGTTCGCCGGCGCGTTGTGCGGCCTTGTCGGTGTGTTCGTGGTGCTCAAGGGGATGAGCTACATCGGCCACGGCCTGTCCCACGCCATCTTCGGCGGGTTTGCCGCCAGTGCCCTGCTCGGCGTCAACTTCGTGCTCGGTGCCGGCGTCTGGGGTGTCGCCTCGGCGTTGTTGATCGGCGGTGTCACGAGGCGGCGGACAATCGGCGCCGACGCCGCGATCGGCGTGATCACGACCGCCTCGTTCGCCCTCGGCCTGGCCCTCTTCGCGATCTTCGGCCGGCGCGGCGACAGCTTCGACGCCGCCCTGTTCGGCAGCATCCTCGGCGTGGACAACAGCGACGTCGTGGCGATCCTCGTCGTCGCCGTGTTCGTGGCCGCTGTCGTGTTCTTCGCCTACCGGCCATTGCTGTTCACGACGTTCGACCCCGACGTGGCCCAGGCCACTGGACTGAACACCGCCCGCGTCGATGCCATGCTGATGCTCGTCCTCGCCGTGACGATCCTCGCCACGATGCAGATCCTCGGCGCCACGCTCGTGGCCGCCAGCATCGTCATCCCGGCGACGGTGGCCCGGATGCTCACCGACTCGTTCCACCGCATGCTGTTCGTGGCCACCGCCATCGGGGCGCTGACCGGCTTCGTGGGAATGAACCTCAGCTACCACCTCGACGTGCAGTCGGGCCCGACGATCGTGCTCGTCGGCGCGACGATGTTCGCCGTCGTCTTCGCGGCCTCCAGCACCCGCCGCCGGCAAGCCCCGTCTGTGTAAGCATGTAAGCCCTCTGCGGGCTTACCTGCTTACACAGAGCTTCTTGGCCGGCGGTCAGTCGGTGGGTTGCCAGAGTTGGAACTCGATGCCCTGGTCGTCGGTGCAGTAGGCGAGCAGGCCGTAGGGCTTCGACTCCGGCTCGTTGGCCTCGCCGCCCGCCGAGCGGACCCGCTCGATGGCCGCCGCCATGTCGGCCACCCGGTAACACAGCGTCGCCCCGCCCGGCTGACCGGCGTCGCCGTGCATGCCCATGTGCGGCGTCCGGCCCTCGACCTGCCACCCCCGCGGAACCCCACCGGGCGTGAACTTCCAACCGAGCACGGCGCCGTAGAAGGCCTTGGCCCGCTCGTCGTCGGGGACCGACAGGGTGAGGTAGCCGACGTCGCCGTGGGCAACACGACTCGCCGAGGGCGGCGGCTGGTTGAGCATCCAGCGGTGGCCGAACGGGTCGAGCAACGCGGCGACCCGGCCATAGGGCTCGTCGGCTGGTTGGCGGATGATCTCGGCGCCTTCGTCGGCCGCTCGTCGGACGGTGGCATCGACATCATCGACCTGCAGATGCAGCGAGTGGCTGTGCGACCGGCCCGGCTCGGGGGCGTCGATGCCGCCCTCCAGCCAGGGGTCCGAGATCATCAGGACGGCGTCCCCGAGGGCCAGCTCGGCGTGGCCGATCGAGCCGTCCGGTCCCTCGTAGAGCCCGCCACGGAGGCGGGCGGCGAACACCTCGGTGTACCAGTCGATCGCCTGACGGGCACCGCGCACCGAGATGTACGGCGTGAGCGCCGGCGGCCAGGCGACATCGTCGCCTGCGTCGGTGACGCTGAAGTCGTCGGTCTCGTGGACCTGGATGTCACTCATGCGGGTTTCTCCTCCTTGGGTGGTCGTGGACAGCAGCGCATCCTGCAGTTGGGAACGCAGGCGGGCGGCGAAGGCCGGGTCGGGATCGATCGGCTCGACCGGCGTCCCGAGGACGTCGAAGGCATCAGTCATCGCCAGCCCCCTCTTCCTCCTCGTATCGAAGGCGGAATGCCCGACGGGCGCGCACGAGCACCGCTTCGGTGGCGTGCACCGTGCGGCCGAGATGCTCGGCGACCTCGGAGACGGGCAGGCCGTCGACGTAGCGCAATGTCAACGCCACCCGATGATGCGGAGCGAGCGACGAGAGCACCTCGCGTGCCCGGAGGGCGTCGAGCCGCTCGTCCCACGGATCATCGCTCGCCGGCTCACTGTCGTAGGCCAGATGCAGGTTGCGCTCCTCGCGCTCCCGCCGTCGCCAGTGGTCGACGAGCTTGTGGCGGGCGACGCCGATCAGCCAGGGGATGCTCAGGGCCGGCGGGTCCGGCTTGCGCGTGGCCGCCACGGCGGCGAGGAACGACTCGGCGGTGAGGTCCTCGGCGAGAGTCCGGCTTCCACAACGCGGCAGCAAGTAGCCGTAGACCTGGGGCAACGCGACGTCATAGAGCCCGAGCAGCCCCATTCCGGGGTCCGGCTCGAAGGCCGGCGGCGTCGCCATCATCCCCTTCGTCGCTCGACGAGGCCGATCTCCGACACGTTCATTGCGTTCCCCGGCCACGCAGGCCGCTGCTGGCCGCTCCCTCGCTAGCGCTCGGTGGCTCGCGAGGTGCGACTCGTTCACGAACCGCGACATGGCAGGCGACCTCGTGGGCACCCCCCAGGTCCACGAGCTCCGGACGGACCTCCCGACAGACCTCCTCGGCGAGCCCGCATCGGGGGTTGAACGGGCAACCTGCCGGAGGGTTCGCAGGGTCGGGGACTTCGCCGGTCAACGTCTCGACGTGACGCGTCGCCTCCACCGCCGGATCGGCGATCGGCACGGCCTCCTGCAACGCCCGCGTGTACGGGTGCCGCGGATCGTCGGACACCGGCCGCCCACGGGCCGAGCTCGACGATCCGGCCGAGATACATCACGGCGATGCGATCGGAGAGATGGCGCACCATGCCGAGGTCGTGGGAGATGAAGACGTAGGCGACGCCCAGCTCGTCACGCAGCTCCGTGAGCAGGTTCATGATCCCCGACTGCACGGACACGTCGAGCGCCGACAGCGGTTCGTCGAGGACGACGATCTCCGGGCCGACGGCGAGAGCCCGGGCGATACCCGACGCGCTGGCGCTGGCCGCCCGACAGCTGGTGCGGATAGCGCCCGGCGAACCTCGCCGCCAACCCGACGAGGTCGAGCAGCTCGGCGACCCGCCGGCGCCGGTCCTCACGGCTTCCGAGACGGTGCACGACGAGGACCTCGTCGAGCGTGCGACCGACCGTGACCCGTGGGTTGAGCGAGGCGTAGGGGTCCTGGAAAACCATCTGCACGCGGCGCCGGAACTCGGCGAGCGCGCCGTGCCCGAGCGCCGTGACGTCACGACCATCGAGCTCGATGCGCCCGGAGGTCGGGGCTTCGAGGCGGACGAGCAGGCGGGCGAGCGTCGATTTCCCGCAGCCCGACTCCCCGACGATCCCGAGCGTCTCGCCGCGCCGCAGGGTGAGCGACACGCCGGCCACCGCCGTGAGCACCTGGCGGGTGCCGCGCACCGGGTACTGGCGGGTCACATCGGTGGCGACGAGCAGCGGCGGGCCGTTCATTGCGTTCCCCGGCCACGCAGGCCGATGCTGGCCGTTCACTCGCTAGCGCTCGCTCACTCGCATCGTCACGCGCCCCTCACGCCAGCCCTTCATGGCGCTCCCGGGCCACGCAGGCCGTTCCAGTCGGCGGGATCGACCCAACAGGCGGCGCGGCTGACGGGGCGGTCGGTGAGCGGCGGCATCTCCACTCGGCAGCGCTCGACGACGAACGGGCACCGCGGTGCGAAGGGACACCCGTCGGGCATCCTCGACGGGTCAGGCGGGGCCCCTGAGATCTGCCGCAGCGGGTGGCGCTCGACGCCTTTCACGGGAGGGATCGCCGCCAGCAGACCGGCGGTGTAGGGATGTTCGGGAGCGGCGAAGACGGCCGCCGCTGGTCCCTCCTCGACGACGTGTCCGGCGTACATCACGAGCACCCGCTGGGCCACCCGGGCGACGACCCCGAGATCGTGGGTCACCCACACGACGCCCATCGCCAGCTGCTCGCGGAGCCGGGCGACGAGGGCGATGATCTGCTGCTGGATCGTCACGTCGAGGGCAGTGGTCGGCTCGTCGGCGATCAGCACCTTGGGCCGCAGGGCGAGGGCCATGGCGATGACGACCCGCTGGCGCATCCCTCCGGAGAACTCGTGGGGGTAAGCGCGCGCCGCCCGCGCCGGCTGCGGGATGCCGACGTCGGCGAGCACCTCGACCGTGCGTGAGTCGGCCTCCTTGCGCGTCTTTCCATGGGCCCGCAGAACCTCGGCGATCTGTTCGCCCACGCGCATCAACGGGTTCAGCGACGTCATCGGGTCCTGGTAAACCATCGCCATCTCGGCGCCGCGAACGGCACGCTGGCCGGCGATGTCCATCGCCAGCACGTCGCGACCGTCGAGGAGCACCTGGCCGGCGACGATCTCAGCCGGTGGCACCGGATGGAGACCCATCACCGACAGCATCGTCAACGACTTACCGCATCCCGACTCGCCGACGAGGGCGACCGTTTCGCCGGCCCGGACGTCGAAGTCGACGCTGTCGACGATGGTCACCGGCCCGCCGTCGAGGTGCAGCACCGTGGTCAGTCCACGAACGGAGAGCACTGCGTCGCTCACGTGACGATGAGGCGTGTCGGCGGCGACGTTCGCCGAGTGATCGTCGGGAATCCGTTCCGACCGGGCAGCAGGCAGCCGAGCACCGCCGGTTCGGCCGCCCCGGTGGCCGAGGCCACGCTGCCGGGCAGCTCGTGCACCGTGAGGAAGCCGATGAGGGCGAACAGGTAGGCCTCCTTGGCCCCGGCGGGAATCCCATAGTCGTCGATCGTGGCGATCACGACGTTCGGCAGCTCGGCGCCGAGCCGCTCCATCAACGCCGGGTTGTCGACGCCGCCACCGGATGCGACCAACCGCTCGACGCCGAACTCGCGGCAAACGTCGGCGACGGTGATCGCCGTGAGCGCGGTCGCCGTGGCGACGATGTCGTCGGGGTCGATGGTCCCCAGGGCGGCCACGTGCTCGAACAGGTAGGCGGCGTGGAACAGCTCCTTGCCCGTCGACTTCGGTGGTGGCCGGCGGTAAAAGGGATCGGCGAGCAGCCGCTCCAACAGTGCGGTGTCGACGCTTCCCCTGCGGGCGCGGGTGCCGTCGACGTCGAAGGCCTCGGCGCCGCCACTCGCCTCGCTGACCGCGGCGTCGATCAAGGCGTTGGCGGGACCGATGTCGAAGGCCATGGTGGGCGCCCCGCGGGCGACGATCGTGATGTTGGCGATCCCGCCGAGGTTGAGCGCCCCGGCGACCTCGGCCGACCCGCCGAGCAGCAGCTCGTCGAGTGTGCTGGCCAAGGGTGCGCCATGCCCGCCGGCTGCGATGTCGCGCGCCCGCACGTCTGCGACGACCGGAGCGCCCGTCGCTTCGGCGATCCATGCCGGCTGACCGAGCTGCAAGCCGCCGCGCGCCCGGCCCTCGGAATCGACCCAGTGGAAGACCGTCTGACCGTGCGAGACGACGAGGTCGACGGTGCCCCCGGCGAAGCGCTCGATGGCCGCCTGGGCCACCTCGGCGAACGTCTGGCCGACGAACGTGTCGAGCCTGCAGATCTCGGAGGCCGTCGTCGTCGCCGGCGGCAGCACGTCACCGAGCGCCGCACGCAACTCCGGCGGGTACTCGTTGGTCGTCGCCCCGAGAGGACGTAGCTCCACCGTGTCGCCGACGAACTGCAGGTCGGCGACGGCGACGTCGATGCCGTCCATCGACGTGCCGCTGATCATCCCCAGAATCCTCATCGCTGCCCCAGGGCGGCGCGCACGTCGCCGTCGGCGGCGCCGAGGAGATCGATGGCCGTGTCGGCGTCGACACCCGCGAGCAGCGACACGATCGCCGCCTTGACGTCCCCGCCCACCGCGTCGAGCGCCGTCGCGGCGGACTCCGGCGAAGCGCCGGTGGCGGTGACGACGATCCGTCGTGCTCGATCGCGGAGCTTGGCGTTGGTCGCCCGCATGTCGACCATCAGGTTGCCGAACGTCTTGCCGAGGCGGACCATGGCGACCGTCGAGATGATGTTGAGCACGACCTTCTGGGCGGTGCCCGCCTTGAGCCGAGTGGAACCGGTGATCACCTCCGGCCCGCTGACGAGCTCGATCGGATGGTCGACGACGCCGCTCAGCTCAGCACTCGGATTGGACGAGATGCCGACCGTCACCGCGCCGACACTGGCGGCGTGACGCACCGCCCCGATGGTGTACGGAGTGCGGCCGGACGCGGCGATCCCGACGACCGCATCGTCGCCGGAGACGGCGAGCGCCGCCAGATCGGCGGCCCCGGCCGCGGCGTCGTCCTCGGCCGCTTCCCGTGACCGTTCGAGGGCCGCCGCGCTTCCAGCCATCACGCCGACGACGCGATCGGTGTTGAACGTCGGAGGGCACTCTGCGGCGTCGAGCACGCCCATCCGCCCGGCGGTCCCGGCTCCGGTATAGATCAGGCGCCCGCCGCGGCGCAGCCGCTCGACGATGGCGTCGATCGCCGCGGCGATGCGGTCGCCGTTGGCGTTGACGGCGGCGACGGCCAACGCCTGGTCGTCGGCCATCAGGGTCACGAGGTCGGCGGTGCTGCGCAGGTCCAGATCGGCGAGGTCGGTGCGGTGCCGTTCGGTGACGAGGCTCGCCAGGTCAGGGTGGTTCACGTCTCGTTGGTCCATGTCGGGTTCAGCGTCCTTGGGCGCGGGTTGGATCGAGGGCATCGCGGAGACCGTCACCGAGCAGGTTGAGACCGACCACGGCGAGGACGATCGCCGCCGCCGGTGCCGCCATCAGCCACCAGCCCCGCGACACCAGCGTCCGGGCCTCACTCACCATCAACCCGAGCGAGGGGTCCGGCGGCTGCGTGCCGAGGCCGAGGAAGCTGAGCGCCGATTCGGTGAGGATCGCCCACGACAGGGCGAGGGCCACCTGCACGACGAGCGGGGCGGTGACGTTGGGCAGTACGTGGCGCAGCAGCAGGCGGGTGCGGCCGAAGCCGAGCACCCTGCCGGCCTTGACGAAGTCGAGCTCGCGGACAGTGAGCACCGGGCCCCTGGCGACGCGTACGAAGATCGGCGTGTAGACGACGGCGATGGCGATGACCGTGTTCGTCCAGCCTCGTCCGAGGGCGGTGACGACAGCAAGGGCGAGAAGGATCGCCGGGAAGGCAAACATGATGTTGGTGACGAGTCCGACGCCGCGGTCTGTCCATCCACCGAAGAAGCCGGCGGCGATCCCGGCGGCCGAACCGATCGTCGCGGCGATGGCGACAGCGACCACGGAGATGCGCAACGAGGCGAGGATCCCTTCCATGACCCGCGACGCGACATCGCGGCCGAACTGATCGGTGCCCATCCAGTGCGACGTCGACGGTGGAGCGAAACGATCGGCGACGTTCTGCTCCAGCGGCGGGTAGGGCGTGAGTCCGAGGGCGGCGGCGATCGAGATGACGACGAGCACGGCGACGATGACGAAGCCCACGACGCCGGCAGGTGACGACCACAGCCGGCGCAGCCGACCGCGGCCAGCCGCCGGGGCGGCGGACTCGACCGGCACTCCAACTGCGAGCGCGCTCTCACTCATGTCAGCTTCACCCGCGGGTCGATGCGCGTGTAGATCAGGTCGACCATCACGTTGACGACGACGAACAGGGCGGCGATGACGAGCACGCTGCTCTGCACGACGGCGTACTCGCGTTGGGCGATGCCCGTGAGGACCAGCCGGCCCATTCCCGGAAGGGCGAAGATCTCCTCGATGATGACCGTTCCGCCGAGCAGGTAGCCGAATTGGATGCCGACGATCGTCACGATCGGGATCGACGAGTTGTGCAGCACGTGCCGCCAGCGAATTCGCCGCGCCGTCAATCCCTTGCCTTTGGCGGTGCGCACGAAGTCCTGCGAGGCGGACTCGAGGAATGCCGAGCGGGTCGTGCGCATCACCGCTGCGGCGAGGCCCAGGGCCAGCGTCACCGCCGGCCAGAACTGCTGCTGGAGGTTCTCGGCCGGTGACTCGAAGAAGCCGACGTAGCGAGCCGCCGACGGGAAGTACGAGAAGTTCGTCGCCAGCACGGCGATGATCGTCGAGCCGACGACGAAGTTCGGGATACCCAGCCCGAGGAGACCGAAGCCCTGCCCGGCGACGTCGCCGAAGTGGTTGACCCGGGAGGCGGCGAACACGCCGATGGCGACGCCGAGGAGGCCGCCGATGAGGGTCGCCAGGATGGCCAGCTCGATCGTCACGGGAAGCGCCTCGGCGATCTGGCTGCGCACCGGCTGGCCGCTCGTCACGGAGACGCCGAAGTTGCCGGTGAGCACGCTGCCCAACCACGAGAAGAACTGCCTGAACAGGGGTTGGTCGAGCCCGTAGTAGCGCTCCAGCGCCTCGCGCTGGGCGTCGGTGAGGGTGCCCGACTCGATGCCGAGGCGGGCGGTGACCTCGTCGCCCGGCAGCACGCGCATCACGATGAACACGAGCACGGCGACGCCGAACAGCGTGAGCACGGCTTCCGCCAATCGGTGAATCAGGTACCGGAGCACTCGAGCAACCAGTACCGGTGCGAGCGGCCGACCGCCAACGAGGGAGCGGTCATCAACGGCCTGCGAGGCCGGGGAACGCACCGGCGGAGCATGCAGCCACGACGGCGTTGGCGAATCGCGCCCGCAGGGCGTTGACCGGCTTGTCGAGGTCGACGCGCGGGTGGGTCGCGTTGGTCAGCAGCACGGCGACGAGGTCGAGTTCCGGATCGATCCACATCGACGTCCCGGTGAACCCGGTGTGCCCGAACGCCGATTCGCTGAGCAACTCACCGGACGATCGTGGGGTGAACGGCGAGGCCACCGGCGGGAAGAACCCGGCGTCGGCGCGGCGGATCTCCTCGAGCGGCGGACCACCGCGCCGGCACAGATCCCAACCGAGGCCGCGGCGCGCCGGTCCCGGGGGAAGCTGGTCGGAGGTGGCGAGGTCGACGGCGGCCGTCGAGATGACCTGGCGATCCTCATGAGCGCCGCGGCGCAGCCACATCTCCCCCAGCGTGCCAACGTCCTCGGCGGTCGAGAACAGTCCGGCGTGGGCGCTGACCCCGCCGAGGCCATAGTGGGCGTTGCCGTCGTTGACCTCACCCGGGCGGAACGTCGTGCGCCAGCCGCCGAAGTCGAGTCCCGCCCACTCGGCCATCCGTCGCTCGAAGGCGTTGCCCTCCTCGGTGACGGCGAACTCGTCCTCGGGGCCGGCGGGGACGTAGCCGGTGCGGGTCAGGCCGCAGGGCTCGAAGAGCAGCTGGCGGGCGAGCTCGGGAAGGCTCTGCCCGCCGGCGCGGACGAGGACCGCCCCGAGGAGGATGAACCCGAGATCGCTGTACTCGAACCGCGAGCCCGGCGCGGCGGCCAGGCCCAGCGCGCCGATCGCCCGGACGAACTCGTCGATGCCGACGGCTCCGGCGTACACCGGGCGCCATCCCGTGACCCCGGCGCTATGGGCGAGGAGGCGCCGCAGCGTGACCCCCTTGGCGCGGAACTGCTCCAGCTCTGGCAACCAGACGGTGACCTCCTCGTCGAGCGAGAAGCAGCCGCGATCGGCGAGCGCCAGGGTGACGCCGGCGCCGACGAGCGGCTTGGTGAGCGAAGCGAGGTCGAACACCGTGTCCGGGAGCATCGGCCGGGCCGGCGGGACGAGGCTCGCCGACCCGAACGCCTCATGGAACGACACGTCGCCCCGATGGCGGACGTGGGCCACCGCCCCCGGCACGACTCCGGCGTCGACCGCGGTCTGGATGACGGCACGGACGCGGTCCACGTCCGCTCCGCGACTCCTGGGCACCGCCCAGACCCTTCCACTCCTGGGCACCGCCCAGACCCCTCCACTCCTGGGCACCGCCCAGACCCTCAGCCGGACGCCAGCGTGACTTCCCGCAGCGACGCCAGCGAACCGGTCGGATGGGGCACGAAGCCTTGAACGTCGGGCGACAGGACCTGGTAGCGGTAGCCCTGGTACAGCCACACCCACGGCGACTCTTCGAGCAGGATGCGCGAGATCTCGGCGTAGATCGGCACTCGGGCTTCGGGGTCGGTGTCGCCAGACCCTGGGCGAACAGCTCGTCGAGCTCCTGCACGCGCGGGCACGGCACGGACGAGGCGGAGGATGGCGGCTCCGTTGGGGAAGGTGCCGACGACGTCGGTGCGGCGTCACACATGCTTGGCGAGGTCAGCCCGCCGACGTTCTCGAAGTTGGCGCCGGAGATGAAGTACCGGGAGTACGTCGAGTGCGGGTCCGGGTTGGAGTTGTTCTCGGACAGCGCCGAGTCGAAGTCGGCGGCGAGCCAGCGGTCGACGTAGACGTTCGTCTCCAGCTGCACGAGCTCGAGATCGACGCCGACGTCTGCGAGCTGGGCCTGCAGGTTCTGGGCGATGTTGATGTTCGTCTCGCTCTCCCCGGTGATGATGATCGTCTCGATCGAGAAGCCGTCGGGATAGCCGCCGTCGGCGAGCAGTTGGCGGGCGAGGTCCGGGTCGGGGCCGTCGCAGGGCAGCCCGTCGTAGGGATCGGTGGCGTAGTCGCCTTCCACGAACGGCCCCGTCGGCACCCCTTCACCGAGCAGCGCGGTGTCGATCAGCTCCTGGCGGTCGATGGCGCAGGAGATCGCCTGGCGCACCTCCCGCTCCTGCAGCGGGCCGCGCGAGCTGTTGAGGAAGAACGGGAAGTAGCCGAGCGTCTCGGTGCGTTCGAGCACGAGCGGCTCGGACACCTGCTCGACCACCGCCGGGTTGGTGACCACCCCGAGGTCGACTTCGCCGGCCTGCAAGGCGGCGAGCAGCGACTGATCGTCAGGTACGACTCGGATGCTGATCCCAGCGACGTTCGGGCCGTCACCCCAGTACGCCTCGTTGGCCACGACGTCGAACTGCTGTCCCTGGGTCCATTCTCCGAAGGCGAAGGCACCGGTGCCGTTCGGTTCCGTTCCGACCGTTTCGGCGGTGATGTCATCAGCCGACAGGATCGACGTACCGACGCGGCTCAGCGCAGACGGCAGCGTGGCATCGGCGGTCGACAGGCTGAGGACCACGGTGAGGTCATCAGGCGCGGTGACCTCTTCGATCGACAGCAGGAAGCCGCGTGTTGCGGCACCCGTCTCCTCGTCGAGGATGCGCTCGAGGGAGGCGACGACGTCCTCCGACGTCAGCTCCGTGCCGTCGTGGAACGTCACGCCCTCGCGCAATGTGAACGTCAGCTCGGTGCCGTCCTCGTTGTACGACCATTCGGTTGCCAGACCCGGCTGGACGGTCAAGTCGGGGGCCAGCTCGGTCAATGAATCGAAGATCAACTCGAGCGCGTCGATCGTCTGAAAGGCGGTGGCGAGCTGCGGGTCGAGGTTGTCGACGTCGCCGGTGCGGCCGACGACGAGTGTCTCCGTCGACGCCTCCGGCGTGGTCGTGGCGCCCGCGGCGCCACTCCACGCCGTCCCGACGACGGCGGTCATGGCGAGCAACCCCGCCGTCCCGAAGCGTGTCGCGCATCTCATGGTTGAACCCCTTCCCCCACGCGGATTGGTCTAGACCACTGGTCTAGACGACAGTACCCTCGACGTCAAATGGTCGGTCCCATCATCGTCGACACCGCGACGCCCGCGGACGCCGAGGCGATCGGAGCGCTCCACGCCCGGTCGTTCGCCATCACCTACCCGTCCATCCCGCCGATCCACCGCGCTGTCGAGCTCGCCGTCTGGCGCCAGCGTCTCGGGGCGGACGACGGCCGCGAGGTGATCGTGGCCCGGCTCGACGAAGGCGTCGTCGGGTTCGCCTACATCGGTCCGAGCGATGATGCCAACGCGGAGCCGGGCACGGCGCACGTCTACGCGTTGCACGTCGATCCCGACCTCCATCGCCACGGCATCGGACGGCGCCTGCTCGACGAGGCGATCCGGCGGTTCGCCTCCACCGGCCACTCCGTCGCGACGTTGTGGGTCGTCACCGACAACTGGGCGGCGCGACAGTTCTACGAACGCGTCGGGTGGGCCTGCGACGGCACGACCGAGCGTCAGTCACTGTCCATCGAAGGCGACGACACCCCGGCCGCCGAGGCCGTCCGCTATCGCCGGGTCGTCGAAGTAGTCGTGCAGGCCACTGCACCGAAGTACTACGAGCTGCGCCAGTGGCTGCGGGCGCAGGTCGATGGGATGCCGCCGGGAACGCCGGTAGCGCCGGAGCGGGCGCTCAGCCAGCAGTTCAACGTGTCGCGCACGACCGTGCGCCAGGCGCTCCACGACCTCGCCGTCGAGGGCCGGATCGTCCGCCAGCAGGGCCGTGGGACGTTCGTGGCTCCGCCGAAGGTGACCCAGCCGATGCGACTGTCGTCGTATACCAGCGCCATGGAGGCCCAGGGCCGACGCCCCGGATCGCAGGTCGTCGACGTCGCCGTCGTCGATGCCGAGCCCGAGGTCGCCGAGCAACTCGACGTCGACGCCGGGTCGGCGGTCGTCCGCGTCGAGCGGCTGCGCTACGCAGACGACGAACCGATGGCCGTCGAGACGGTGTACCTCGACCACGCGAGGTTCTCCGACATCGGCAACGAGTTGTCGGCCGACGTCTCGTTGTACGCCCTCCTCGAGTCCCGCTACGGAGTCGTCCCGGCCGGAGCCGACGAGACCATCGAGACCGTCCTCGCCCCGCCGGCTGCTGCCCGCCTCCTCGGCACCGACGCGGCGACACCGATGCTCCTGCTGACCCGCAGCACCCGCGACGCATCCGGCCGGCCGGTGGAGTTCGTGCGTTCGCTGTACCGCGGCGACCGCTTCCGCTTCCAGCACCTCCACCTGCGGACCGGTCGCCCTGACTCGAGCCAACCGGAGTCAGTTGCGGTTGTCGTAGTCGATGATCAACAGGTTGGCCTGGTCGGCGGCGGCGGTGAGCGACGGTTGGACGTCCTCGCCCTCGTAGATCGCCGCCATCATCTGCGCCGTGGCCTGGCGCACCTGACGCATCGGGCCGAGCACGGGCCCGACGGCGGTGAAGTCGTCGGCGTCGAAGTTGACCTGGTCGTAGGGGACGCGGAAACGTGGGTCGTCGGCGTAGATCGACACCAACGGTTCGATCTCCGTGGCGTCGGCACGCACCGGCGCGTAGCCGCTCTCCGCAGCCCAGAACGACTGCGCCTCGGCGGTGACGAGATACTGGATGTAGTCCCAGGCCCCGGCCGCCTCGGCGTCCCCGAGGTCGCGCGTGATGTACAGCGCCGCCCCACCGATGGTCGCGCTCGGTGTCTCGCTCGGGCCTGGCATCGGCCCGACACCGATCTCCGCCGACGTGATCCCCTCGATCGCCCCGCCCTCGACGAAGTCGAGCACCCCACCGAGGGCTCCGGACGAGGCGATCGTCATCGCGGCGGGCTGCTCTTGGTCGGCCATCGCCAGCAGCCCGTCGACGCCCCGTGG
Organism: Ilumatobacteraceae bacterium; assembly: GCA_963772825.1. GTDB lineage: Bacteria > Actinomycetota > Acidimicrobiia > Acidimicrobiales > Ilumatobacteraceae > Desertimonas. The sequence continues at coordinate 32,600 of CAVYYX010000014.1, forward strand.
ATCCTCGCCGACATAGAGCGCCAGCCCGTCGGCCTCCAACTGCTGGGCGAACGTCAACATCTCCACGGCCTCCGGCGTGTCGAACAGCACCTGTGTCGCCCGGGCGGTGCGCCCGTTGTCGTTGTCGGCGTAGGGCAGCCCGGCGCGGGCGAACCACTGCTCGAGGAACCACGCTCCGCCGGAGTTGACCCCCGAGTCGACGGCGATGCCGTAGGTCGCCGCCCCGGAGTCGACGATCTGCTGCGAGTAGTCACGCAGCTCGTCGAGGGTGATCGGTGGGCGCTCCGGGTCGAGGCCTGCTTCCTCGAACATCGCCTTGTTGTAGTAGAGCACCGGGGTGGAGATGTTCAGCGGCATGCCCCACTGCACGCCGCCGGTCTGGTAGGCGAACATCGCCCGCGGCAGGAACGGTGAGATGTCGTAGCCACCGGCCTGCACGCATGCCGAGGTCGTGATCACCGTGTTGGCGTCGGCGATCTGCTGGAGCATGTACTCGGGCATCTGCACGACGTGGGGGCGGTCATCGGAGCTCGCCAGGAAGTACTTGTCGATCAGCTCCTCGTAGCCGTTCTGATTCTGCAGCTCGACGACGACGCGGTCCTGGCTGGCGTTGTAGAGGTTGGTGAGGTCGGTGAGAGCGTCGCCCTGGGCCGACTGCATGGCGTGCCAGAACGTGATCCGCACCGGCTCGTCGATCGCTTCCAGGGCGTCCACGGGGCACGCCGCGAAGTCGGGGTTGCCGGCCATCACCATCGTCACGCCGGGCGCCGCGCTCGAGACCGGTCGGGCCGGCGCCGGCGGTGGTCGTCGTCGTCGCACACGGCTGAACGAGACAGATCGTCGTCGGCGGTCCCGGCGCCCCGGCAGTCGTCGATGGTGCCACCGGCTTGGTCGACGTCGTGGCGTCGTTGCCGGCCTGGAGGATCGACTGCCCCGAGGCGCAGGCGGCGAGGGTCAGGCATGCGCTGGCGGCGAACAGTCGCCTTGTCGGTCGGTTGCTCATGGTTAACCCTTCACCGCGCCTGCCGTGAGGCCGCGGATCAATTGTCGCTGAAAGATCAACAGCACGACAGCGATCGGGATCGCGGCGATGATCGTGCCGGCCATCACCAGGTTGGGAGCGTCGAGGGTCTGCGCCTTGAGCTGGCGCAATCCGATCTGCACGGTGTTCCAGTCCTCGTTGTCGGTGATCAGATTGGGCCACAGATAGGCGTTCCAGGTGCCGAGGAACGTGAACAACGCCAGTGCGCCGAGCGTCGGTCGCAGCAACGGCATGGCGACGTGACGAATGAACCCGAGGTGGCCGACGCCGTCGATGAGCGCCGCATCGCGCAGGTCCTTGGGCAGCGCCAGCAGGGCTTGGCGCAGGAGGAACACGCCGAAGGCACTCGCCAAGAACGGCACGACAAGGCCCTGGTAGGAGTTCAGCCAGCCGAGGGCGTCGACGGTCTGGCGGTTGATCACGAGGGTGGCCTCGAGGGGTACGAGCATCGTCGCGAGAAACGCGACGAACAGCACGTTGCGGCCGGGGAAGCGCAGCATGGCGAAGGCGTAGGCGGCGAGCAGCGAGGTGACGACCTGACCGATCGTGACGGCCGTGGCGACGATGAACGAGTTGCCCAGGTAGCGCCCGAGGCGCGCCTCGCTCCACGCCTCGCGGAACGTGTCGAGGGTGAACGAGTCTGGAACCAGCGGGTTGACGAGCACCCGGTTGCCCGGCTTCAGGGCGGCGACCACCGTCGTGTAGATGGGGAACAGGACGATGAACGCGATCAGCGCGAGCAGCGCGTAGCGACCGATCTGTCCGACCCGCGTGCTGCGCTCCCACGGCGCTCGGGCGGGCGTCGCGTCAGGCATAGAACACCCGCCGACCGACCGCCCGCAGCTGCACCGCGGTCAGCGCCAAGAGCATCAGGAACAGCAGCACGGCAACGGTCGACTGCAGCCCGGCGTCGTCGCGGATCGGTGACTGCAATCCGTACGTGAGGTAGGTGACGACCGTCGTCGAACCCGCGGGCCACCGTCGGTGAGCAGGTCCATCTCGCCGTAGGCCTGGAACGCCCGCGTCGTCAGCACGACGACCACGAACAGCAGGGTCGGGCCGAGCAGCGGCAGGGTGATCGACCAGAAGCGGCGGGCGCCGCCGGCGCCGTCGATCGCCGCCGCTTCGTGGAGGTCACGGGGGATCGCTTGGAGCCCAGCGGTGACGAGGATGAACGTGAAGCCGAGGCTCGCCCAGATGCTCGATGCGGCGACCGAGGGGAGGGCGGTGCCCTCGTCGCGGAGCAGCCCGGGACGCTTGATGACCGGGAACAGGTCTTGGAGCCAGTCGAGGTTCGAAAGCACCCCGACGCTCGGCTGGAGCAGGAAGTACCACATCAGGCTGGCGACGGCCACCGACGTGGCGATGGTCGACGAGAAGACGGCGCGGAAGACGCCGATGCCGCGCACGTACTTGTCGGCGAGGGCGGCCAAGCCGATACCCAGGGCGAGGCCGATCGGCACGGTGATCAGGGCGAACTTGAACGTCACGACGACCGCTTCGCGGAACTCGTTGCTGCGCACGACATCGAGGTACTGATCCCACCCGCTCGTGCGACAGTTGTTGCCCTGCGAGTCGCAACGCTGCCGACCGAGCCAGACCGCCCGTCCCAGCGGGTAGAGAACGAACACCGACAAGAGGGCGAACGAGGGTGCCAGCAGGAGCACGGCGGCGGGCAGGTCACGCCAGCGCCCGGCGCTGCGTCGTCGTGGCGGACTGGTCATGAAGCGCCGTGCGAGCGAGTGAGCGCCAGCGAACGAGCGGTCATCAACGGCGCGGGCAGAAGGTGGTGTGGCCGGGGAACGCCATGAAAGCAGAGTAGGACAGCGCCCAGACTCTACGGGCGACCGCGGGTAGATTTCCGAGCGGTGTCGGAGTCAGCGGACGCGGAGCAAGCGATGAGCAACGAGAAGCCGGCGGGGCCGGACCTCGATGAGATCGCCGACGACCTGGCGGGCGTCGAGCGGGCCCTCGAGCGGCTGGAGGACGGGACCTACTGGACCGACGAAGTCTCCGGTGTCCCCCTTCCGGACGAGCTGCTCGCCGCCGACCCGACGGCCCGGCGAGCCGCCCCGCCGCCCACCGACTCGTCGCCTGGATGAACCGAACCAGGATCGCCGCGATCGTCACCGGTGGCCTCGGGGCCGGCGCCGCTGCGGCGCTGCTGCGGCGCAAGGTCGCCGCCGTGACCAGTTGGCGCACGAGGCGGATGTGGAAGCTCACCGCACGCAACGCGGGCCGCTTCGCCACCACCCGGGCGAAACGGATGATCACGCCCGCCGAGCGGCGCGCCGAGCTCGACGCCCAGTTCGCGATCCGCACGGCGGCGGACGTCGCCAACGAGCTGGGGCAGATGAAGGGCGTGCTGATGAAGGTCGGCCAGATGGTCAGCTTCATCGCCGAGGGACTCCCTGACGAGGCCCAGCAGGCGCTCGCCGCGTTGCAGGCCGACGCCGCGCCGATGGCCCCCACGCTCGCCGCCGAGGTCATCGAGAGCGAACTCGGCGCGGCACCGGAGCGGGTGTTCGCGGCGTGGGAGGACATGCCGGTGGCTGCGGCGAGCATCGGCCAGGTCCACCGGGCCCGCGACGCCGACGACCGTGAGCTCGCGGTCAAAGTCCAGTTTCCCGGCGTCGCCGAGGCGATCGAGGAAGACCTCGACGCCGCCGAGGTGATCTATGCCGTGTTCTCGGCGCTCGCCCTCAACGGTCTCGACGCCCGCGCCCTCGTCGACGAGCTGCGCCTGCGAATGCGCGAGGAGCTCGACTACCGCCGTGAAGCAGCGAACATCGCCGAGTTCGCCGGGCGCTTCGCCGGTCATCCATGGGTGCGCATCCCGACGCTGGCACCCGAGTTCTCGACGGCGAAGGTGCTGACCACGGAGTGGGTCGACGGGTTGTCATGGGACCAGTTCGTGAGCACGGCCTCGACGCCGACCAAGCAGCGCGCCGCAGAAGTGATCTGGCGCTTCGCCCAGCACTCGATCCACCGCATCGGCGTGTTCAACGGTGACCCCCATCCCGGCAACTACCGCTTCCACCGTGACGGCAGCGTCACGTTCCTCGACTTCGGCCTCGTCAAGCGGTGGGACCATGGCGAGTGGCAACGCCTCGAGCCGTCGCTCGACGCCATCGTGGTCGACCGCGACCCGCAAGCGCTGGTGGCAGCGATGGAGACCGCCGAGTTTCTCACGCCCGACCACGGGCTAGATCCCCAGCGGGTCTACGACTACGTGTCGACGCCGTACCGGCCGTACCTCGAGGACGAGTTCACGTTCACCCGCGACTGGATGCGCCGCACGCTTGGCCGCGTCGCCGACATCTCGGGCCCCTACGCCGACGTCATCGCCAAGTTGAACATGCCGCCGAGCTACGTGATCCTCGATCGCGTCGTGTGGGGCGTCAGCGCGATCCTCGGCAAGCTGGAGGCCCATGGCCCGTGGCGCGAGATGCTGCTGGAGTACCGCTGTGGGGCGGCTCCGGCGACCGAGCTCGGTGCCGCCGAGCTGAGCTGGCGCTCATGAGCGCGGGCGCCTTTCAATCCATCGACCAACTCGCCCAGTGGGCGCGGCGGTGGATCGCCGTCGAGGAGCTGCTCTTCGAGACACTCGGCCGGTGGGCGCGGGAGTTGCCCGATCCCTCCGTCAAGCGGTTGTTCGGGACGTGGTGTCATCGTCACGCGTGGCACGCCGAGTTGTGGCGGGATCGGCTGCCGGCGGTCGACTGGCTCGCCGACACCGGTGACGACGTCGATGCGTGGATCGAGCCGTTGCGTGCCGCGCTTGCCGACGTCAGGACGTCCGAGGAGGCGATCGCCGCGCTGCGCGAGTCGGTGTTGCCGGCTCTGGAAGCCGCTGTGGGCGAGCATCGCGACGCGATCGATCCCCTGCTCGACGGACCGACGGCTCGCGTGCTCGACCTCGTCGGCGCCGACCTCACCACCGAGGTTGGAGTGTTTCCTGCTGATGGAGTGCTACGTGTCGAGTTCCCCAGCTCGTGACACTCCGATGGGGCGCGTCCAGACGTGGACGGCGAGCGCTCGCGGCGGCGGCCAGCGGCCTTCGCGGCTGTATGCCCACCACTCGAACGGGTTGCGGTAGTACGACCACGCCTCGACGACCCGGCCGAGCGGGTCGTGACGACCGGAGACCACCCAGGCGATCAGACCGGCGACGGCACCGAGCACTGTCCAGGCGCCGTACATCAGCGGATACAGCGGGCCGAACCAGCGGGCCTGCCAGACGTGGACGTTTTCGTGAGCGTCGACCACTCGATTCGGACGGGAACGTCCGGCACCGCTGACCACGTTGCCGATCGTCGTCAGGAAGCCGCGACGAAACGTCAAGCCCTTGACGTAGACGTGACGGTCGCGGCGCTCGCTGAGCGAGGCGGCATAATTGCCCGGTGTCCGTTGGGCGACGGCCACGGCGTGCACGACCAGCGCCCCGGCCGTGGTGATCAGCGCCCAGGTCGAGTCGAGCACGAACGCCGCCACGCCGGCCAACGCCCGCCACCGATAGATCCGATGCCAACCGGCGATCGCCCCGTTGCAGCCGCCGACGATCGCTGCGGCAATCGTCAGATCGACCAGTGACCACGCCGCCCCGGCGAGGGCGGCGCCGATGGCCGCGGCCACCGCGGCCTCGGCGAGTTTGGTCAGTCGCGACCCTGCAGCAGGGCGAACAGGCGCAGCAGCTCGAGGTACAGCCAGACGATCGTGACCAGCAGCCCGAACCCGGCGTACCACTCGAAGTCCTTGGCCAGGCCGGCCTTCGTGCCCCGCTCGATGAAGTCGAAGTCGAGCGTGAGGTTGAGGGCGGCGAGGCCGGCGACGAGGATGCTGAAACCGATTCCGAGGAGGCTCGGTTCCCGCAGGAACGTGATGTCGGCACCGAACAGGGCGAACACGAACGACACGAGGTAGAAGGCCATCACGCCGATCGTGGCGAGCACGACCACCCGGCGGAACTTCTCGGTGACCTTGATGATCCGGGTCTGGTAGAGCAGCAGCATGACGGCGAACACGCCGAGCGTCGCACCGGCCGCCTGCAGGACGATCCCGTTCCAGAGTTGTTCGTAGTACGCCGAGATGGCGCCGACCGCGAACCCCTGGCCGATGGCGTACACCGGGGCGACGTACTTCGCCAGCTGCGGCTTGAACATCAGCAGGATCACGGCGACGAAACCGATGGCGACGCCGACGAGGGCGATGCCCGGGAAGCCGTAGGAGATCGTGTCGGTGAGCGGATCCACCTCGGGGGCGGGCACGGCTCGCCAGCCGGCTACGGCGGCGGCCAGCAACAGGACGAAGAGGAACCCTGTCCGCTTGATCGTGCCGCCGACCGTCATCGCACCGCTCCACGTCGACACGGGGCCGTCGGTGACCGGCGCGGCCGGAGCGCCGGCCGGAGACGTCGGCGGTGCCCAGACCTGCCCGCCCGGGCTCGGCGGCGTCGGCGCGGCCCACCCGGCCTGCGCCTCGGCGAGCCGCTTCTCGTTCAGGATCGCGTTCTGCATCGGGTTCATCCTCCAACGTGGCGCCACCGCTCTGGTGTCGACCAGGAAATATCGTACTGCCGAAGCAGATCGACGACGCGAAAGTCCAGCCGGGTTGGCCATGACCACTCCCTCGGTATCGTGGCGCCATCTCAGCCCGTGGGGACGGGAGAAAACCTCGACAGCCAGCCGCAGCGTTGGTAGGAGAAGGAGCCGTGGTGGCCAAAGATCGCGTTGACCGCGATGACGAAGATCTCGTTCGGTTGTACCTCACGGACATCGGCCAGTACACGTTGTTGACCAAGGACGACGAAGTCCGCCTCGCCCAGGCGATCGAAGCCGGCAAGCAAGCGATCGAGGCGCTCGACAACGGCGGAAAGGACGCCGCCGCGTCGCGCCGTCGCGAGCTGCGCCGCACAGCGCGCCACGGCGAGGAGGCCGAGCGTCAGTTCGTGCAGTCGAACCTGCGCCTTGTCGTCTCGATCGCCAAGAAGTACCAGGCTTCGGGGTTGCCGCTGCTCGATCTCATCCAGGAGGGCAACCTCGGCTTGATGCACGCCGTCGAGAAGTTCGACTGGCGCAAGGGGTTCAAGTTCTCGACGTACGCCACGTGGTGGATCCGCCAGGCGATCACCCGCGGCATCGCCAACACGGGACGCACGATCCGCCTGCCGGTCCACGCCGGCGACACGCTGGCCCGCTTGCAGAAGGCGCGCTCCCGGCTGGAGCTGAAGTACGGCCGCCCGGCCACCCTGGCCGAGCTCGCCCGCGAGGTCGAGATGCCCGAGGACAAGGTCACCGAGGCGTTGCGCTTCGCCGCCGAGCCGTTGTCGTTGTCCGAGCCGTTGCGCGAGGACGGAGATGCCGAACTCGGCGATGTCGTCGAGGATCGCTCCGCCGAGTCGCCCTTCGAGGTCGCCGCCACGGCGCTGCTGCCGGAGGAGATCGCCCGCCTGCTGGCGCCGCTCGACGATCGCGAGCGGGAGATCCTCAAGCTGCGCTTCGGCCTCGACCGCGGCGAGCCACGCACGCTCGAAGAGGTCGGCGAGCACTTCAACCTCACGCGCGAGCGCATCCGCCAGATCGAGGCGCGGGCGATGAGCAAGTTGCGCCACCCGTCGAGCGACACCGGCGCTCGCGACCTGCTCGCCGTCTAGATCTGCCCTCCGTCAGGCCGGGCAGGCGTCTCGCTCGTCGACGACGGACTCGGCACCTGCACCGGGCGGCGCGAATCGCTTGGCGAACGTAAACGCGGCTTGGGTGGGTCCGTGCGCCTCGAGATCGGCGAGGCGGGCGAACGCCTCGTCGATCGACGGGAGGTGTCCGGCGGGGACCCACCACAGCACGAGGTACGCCGTGCCGTAGCGCTCGAACCACTCACGTCGCCGGCGTAAGAACGCGGTGTGGTCGGATCGATACACGTAGTCGGCGAGTGCCTCGACCGACTCCCACACCGACATGTTGATGGCAACCAACTCGTCGTCCTCCACCGGATGCAGTGCCGTGGCGTTGCCCTCGGCGGTCTGCAAACGCCACACGAAGCCTGGCGAGCAGTCCGCCAACGCGTTGATCTGGTCGAGGGCGTCCTTGAACTCGGCGATCAGTGGATCGTCGATCGGCGCCCTGAGGCGGCCGATGTTGACTTGGGCGAGGTGCCACTCCATGCCGCGATGCTCGCAGATGGGAAACCCGCCCGCCGGGTCGGTAGCTGACCTGCGACCATGCCGGAATGGACGGCATCGAGATTCGGGTCACCGGACCCGACGACTTCCGCGCCGCAAGCGCTGTGGTGAGCGCGGCATTGATGCATGCGCCGACCAACGACGAGGATTGGGGCAAGCCCGATCGCCTCGCGTCGTGGGAGGGCTCCGATTCGCTGTCGGCGTGGGACGGCGGTCGCTGCATCGGTCACGTCGCCGGCTTCCGGTTCGACACGCTCATCCCGGGCGGCGCGTGGTTACCGACGAGTGGCGTCACACGGGTCGGCGTGCTGAGCACGCACCGACGTCGGGGTGTGATGCGCGAACTGATGGTTCGCCTGCTGTCCGAGGCAGCCGCTCGCGGCCAGGTGCTCGCCAGCCTGCGGGCCAGCGAGACGCGCATCTACCAACGGTTCGGCTTCGGACTCGCCGGACGTTGTGCCGAGGCGACGATCACGACGCAGAGCGCGCTCCCGGTCACGGGCGCCGCGCCGGGCGGCTCGATGCGGCTGCTCGCTCCCGACGAGATCATCGCGACGGCGACCCCCATCTACGACCGTGTCGCTCGGCGGCCCGGCATCCTGCGCAGGCCGGCATGGATGTGGCAGCGCTACTTCGAAAAGGCGATCGATCTGGGCGGCGACGCCGAGTACGTCGCCGTGCACCGCTCCGCCGACGGAACCGACGACGGGTTCGTGCACTACGGCGTGAAGTGGGTCGAGCAACGATCGACACCTCCACGCGGCACCGGTGAGGTGTACGACCTCTGGGGCGCGACGCCGGCAGTCGAGCTGGCCCTGTGGGAGTACCTCTGCAACGTCGATCTTGTCGATGAGTGGTTCGCCGAGGAACGTCCCGTCGACGACAGCATCCAGCTCGCCGTCGCCGACGCGCGGGCGTACCGCCAGCAGTGGCTGTTCGACGAACAATGGCTCCGCGTCCTCGACGTGGACGCAGCGTTGACGGCACGGCGCTATGCCGATGTCGACGCCGCAGTGACGATCCGCGTCGACGATCCGCTGCTCCCGCTGAACACGGGTGCTTGGAGCGTCTCGGCGACGGGCGCCAAGCGGCTCGCTGACGGAGCAGACGCCGATCTCGTCGTCGACGTCCGGGAGCTGGCCGCGGCGTACCTCGGCGGTACCCCGTGGAGCTCGCTCGCCGCCGTCGGGCGCGCCGACGTGCGCAACCCCTCCGCCGTGCCGCTCGCCGACGCCTTGTTCGCCGTCCCCGAAGCGCCGTACTGCTGCAGCGGCTTCTAGCCGTTCATTGCGTTCCCCGGCCACGCAGGCCGTTGATGGCCGCTCCTCGGCTGGCGCCTCGTCGCTTGCATCGGAGGACGTTCAACATCCGTTCTCCCGTTCTGGGCGGCCTCCGGTTCATTGGTCGATTTCCCGACGCCAACGTCGGCACATCGACCAAAGATCGGGGACGCGGCAGATGACCGGTCGCCCATCTCGGTGTCGCGTTGGCAATCGGCGGCGGCCGCCCTAGCGTCGCCTCACCGACATACCCCGGATGACCGGCGCGCCGTTCTCGGCGCCCACCCGGGAGGTCACGATGACGCTCACCGTCTGTTGGTCGGCAAAGGGAGGAAGCGGTACGACCGTCGTCGCCGCGGCGCTCGCCCTCAACGCCGCGTCTCACTCGCTGTTGATCGATCTCGACGGCGAACTACCCGCCGCCCTCGGCCTTCCCGAACCGAGCGGGCAGGGCCTCAGTGATTGGTTCGCTTCGGAGGCACCCGAGCGATCCGTCCTCGACCTGGCCGTCGACGTCTCGCGGTCGACACGCCTCGTCCCGCGCGGGCCGTCGGCGATCGCCAAGGACGCCGAACGATGGTCGGCACTACGCGCCTACCTCGCCACGTCGCCGCTCGATGTCGTCGTCGACGCCGGCTGCGGAGCACCGCCGGCCGCGCTGCTCGGCGAGCACGTCCGCGGCCTGCTCGTCACCCGGGCGTGCTATCTCGCGCTGTTGCGGGCCAGTCGCCTTCCGCGGCCCGACGGCATCGTGCTCGTCGCCGAGCACGCCCGCAGCCTGACCACCGCCGACGTCATCAGGTCGATCGGAGCGCCGGTGGTCGCCACGGTCCCCATCGACCCGGCGATCGCCCGAGCCGTCGACGCCGGGCTACTGGCGGCGCGCTTGCCCGGCTCGATGCGCAAGTCGCTGGAAGCCCTCAAGGTCGCCGCATGAGCACCCCGTCGATGCTCAACGACGACGACGCCGACGAGCGACTCGTGGATGCCTTGTGCCGGGCAGCACAGGGCGAGCCCGGCAGCGCCGAGTTTGCCGTTCGAGAGCACGTACGCAGGCTCGCCCCGCTCGCCGATGCCGTCGAACGCGAACGACTCGTCGGCGCGGCCGTCGCCCGCCTCGACGGCCTCGGTGCGCTCGACGCGCTGATCCGCGACCCCGCCGTCGACGAGGTGCTCGTGAACGGGGGCGGCGAGATCTGGGTGGAGCGTGCCGGTCAGCTCGAGCGGCGCGGCCGGATGGCCGCCGGCGATCTCGCCGTGGTGATCGAGCGGATCCTCGCGCCACTCGGCCGGCGCCTCGACCGCACGACCCCGATCGTCGACGCCCGGCTGGGCGACGGCACGCGAGTCTGCGCGGTGGTCTCACCGATCAGCGTCGATGGGACGATCCTGTCGCTCCGGCGCTTCCGCGCCCAACCGCTGCCGTTGACCGCCTTCGGGGGCAGGGCGGCCAACGAGGCGCTCGGTGAGTTGATCGAGCGTCGCTGCAACGCGGTGATCTCTGGGGCGACCTCGTCGGGCAAGACGTCGCTGCTGTCCAGCTTGCTCGGGCTGACCCAGCCCGGCGAGCGGATCGTGCTGCTCGAGGACACGTCCGAGCTGGCACCGATGGCCGACCACGTCGTCCGCCTGGAGGCCCGCCCGGCGAGCAACGACGGCCTGCCGGCGATCTCCGTGGAGCAGCTGCTGCACACGGCGTTGCGACTACGGCCAGACCGACTTGTCGTCGGCGAGGTGCGCGGCCGGGAGGTGCTCGGGCTCGTCCAGGCCTTGAACACCGGTCACGACGGATCGTGGTCGACGTGTCACGCCAACAGCGCGCTCGACGCCCTGCATCGCCTCGAAACGCTCGTCGTCCAGGCCGCTCCGGCGTGGCCGCTGCGGGCCGTGCGCGACCACCTCGTGCGGTGCATCGACGCCGTCGTCCATGTCGTCCGGCTCCCCGGTGGCGGACGCCGAATCGTGGAGATCGCCGAGGTGACCGATCTCGACGGCATGCCGGCGACGCGACCGATCGTCGACGGCGACGAGCGAGCGGGTCAGTTCCGGCGATCGCGGGTGACCGGATGCCGATGACCCTCGACCTGGTCGGTGCGGCCGTCGCCTCCTCGCTCACCGCCGCCGTGCTCGCCGCGCCGATCGCCGGCCGACTCCCCCGCGGCCGCGTGCTGGTCGCCGCTGGGTCGCGGCGATCATCGTGGTCCGTGCGATTCCTGCGCCGAGCCAACGAACCGGCGCTCGATGAGGTCGCCACCTGGTGCGAACAGGTCGCGAGGTCGTTGCGCAGCGGCAGCTCGTTGACAACTGCGGTGGCCGACAGCGCGGCGACCGAGTCGACGATGTCTCGACTCATCGTGCCCGTGGCCAGAGCCGTCAATCGCGGCGACTCGCTCGTCACCGCCCTCGATGCCACCGACGTCGACCCCGTGAGTGCGGCCGGGTTGGCGTTCACCGTGCTTCGCTCCTGCGCCCGCTTCGGCGGGCCGGCGGCGGCGCCACTGGAACGGGCGGCGGCCGCCCTGCGTGCCCGTGACGCCGTCGCCGCCGAACAACGCGCCCAGAGCGCCCAAGCGCAGCTGTCGGCCCGCGTCCTCACACTCGTGCCGATCGCCCTGCTGGCGATCCTCACCACCACCGACGCCAAGGTTCGCGCCGCCCTCGGCACACCGGCCGGCGCCGCCGTGGTGCTGCTCGGCGCCGTGCTCAACGGCGCCGGAGCGCTGTGGATGCGCCGGATCATCGGACGGCCGCAGTGAGCGCCGCGACCATGCTGGCCGGCGGCGCAGCAGCGACGTCGGTGCTCGTCCTGGGTGCCCGGCGACGACCCTTCGTCAGACGGCCGGTGGCACGCGACCAGGAGGTTGCTCCGGCTGACGGTCGTGAACGCCGCCGCCCCGATCGGCACCGTGTCGTCGCCATCGTGGCGATCGGGGTCGTGACCGCAACCGCGGTCATCGGGCTCGGCCTCACGGTCGTCGGCGGCGCGTGCGTCGTCGGGGCAGTGGCGGCGCGCCGTCACCGCGAACGTCGGGCATCACAGCGGGCGATCGACGCGGCGATGCCTGACGTCATCGAGCTGATCGTGATGTGCCTACACGCCGGACTGACGCCGGCCCAGGCAGTGACCGAGCTCGCACGCTTGGCCCCGGCGCCCGTGCGACGAGCGTTCCAGTCCACCGAGCAACGGCTGCACCGCGGCGCCGGCTTCGCCGAGGCCCTCGCCGAGTTGAGCGCCCAATGTGGGCACAGCGCGGTGGCCCTGGTGACGGCGCTCGGCGCCGCCGTTCGTGACGGGCTGCCGCTCGCCCCGGTTCTCGATCGCCTCACGCACGAGGCCAACGCCGAGCGGCGCCGCGCCGGAGAGGCGGCGGCACGGCGACTCCCCGTCCGGCTGTCGTTTCCCCTCGTGGCCTGCACGCTGCCCTCGTTCGTCCTCCTCGCCATCGCGCCGGCCGTGCTCGGCGCCCTCTCGACGGTGCGCGGCTCGCCGCCGTGACCCCATCCAGCAGACCTCCAGGCCGGTCCGGCCACGAGAACCGAATCGAGATGTCATGTATCAGTTGTTCGCCCGCCTTCACCTCGCCGTGTTGGTGCTCACCGATCCGTTCGCCACCCGACCATCATCCGCACGATCGCGCTGGCGCGACGACCGCGGCCAGGCAACCACCGAGTACGCCCTCGTGTTGCTCGCCGCCGCCCTCGTCGCCATGCTCGTGGTCGCCTGGGCGACAGCCGGAGGCGGTGCCGCCAAGGTCGCCCGCTTGTTCAACAGCGTGATCGACTCTGTCATCGACAAGGTCTGAGCGAGCGGCGTTGCGCATCCGCCGAGACGAACAGGGCCAAGCCGTCGTCGAGCTCGCCCTCATCCTGCCCGTGGTCGTGGTGTTCGTCGTCGCGGTGCTGCAGGTCGCCGTCGTCGCCCGCGACCAGCTGGCCATCGAGTACGTCGCCCGCGAGGCGGCCCGCGCGGCGGCGGTGTCCGCCGATCCGCGCGGCGCCGCCTCCGCCGCGGCACACCGGGTCACATCGCTGTCCCCGATCGATGTGTCGGTGAGCGTCGCCGGCGAGATGGTGCGAGTTCGCGTCCGCTACGTCAACGTCACCGACGTCGCCCTCGTGGGCGTGGCGATCGGCGACGTCACGCTGGAAGCGACGGCGGCGATGGCGTGGGAGCCACCCTGACGCGACGTTTCCGGAACTACCGTGGGGCGATGCGCTTGGGGGTGAGCACGAGCATCGTCGCCGGACGCCCCGTCATCTCGCTGACCGGGACACTCGACCTGTCGAGCGTTCCGGCGCTGCACATGGCGCTGTCGAGCGGGATCATCGATCACCCGGCCAGCACGATCTGCGTCGACCTGCAAGGCGTCGACGCCGTCGACGACGTCGCCCTCGGTGTGCTCCTCGGTGCGGCCGGGCGGGCTCGTCGCGGCAGTGGCGAGCTCGTCGTCGTCACCACCGACGACGCCCTCCGCCAGCGCCTCGCGCTCACCGGCTTCGACCGCGCGATCACCGTGACGACGTCGCTCACCGCAGCGCCGTCCTAGTCCACTCGGGTCAGTCGGACTCGGAGGCCTCGGGGGGTGGGCGGCGGCGGCGGTCGGCGAGACGCTCCTGGGCGCGCTGTTCCTCCTCCAGGGCCGCTTCCTCGGCGACGAGGCGTTCGAGGTTGTCGAAGCGCTCGGGATCGAGGCGTCCCTCCTCGATCGCCAGGCGGACGGCGCAGCCCGGCTCCTGGTCGTGTTTGCAGTCGCGGAACCGGCACTGGTCCATCAGCTCGAAGACGTCGGAGAACGCCGCCTCGATGCCTCGCCCCGACAGCCACAACGACAAGGTGCGCACCCCCGGCGTGTCGATCAGCCAGCCGCCGTCGTCTGGCACGCGCAGCAGTTCGGCGGCCACCGTGGTGTGCCGGCCACGGTGATCACCGCGCACCTCCGTGGTCGCTTGGCGCTGCTCGCCGAGCAGGGCGTTGACGAGTGTCGACTTGCCAACGCCGCTGGAACCGAGGAAGACGACCGTTCGTCCCGGGCCGAGCTCGCGGCACAGCTCGTCGAGCCCGCCGTCCGCCCGACCGCTCGACACCAACACCGGGACGCCGAGGGCGACCTCCTGGAGCTCCCGACGCGCCGGTTCCGGATCGGCGACGAGATCTCCCTTGGTGAGCAGAACGACGGGCTCGGCGCCGCTGTCGAACGCCAACACCAACTCACGCTCCAGGCGACGCTGATTCGGTGCCACGGCGAAGGAGTGACAGAGAAAGACGACGTCGATGTTCGCCGCCAGGGCATGGGCGATCGCGCGGGCACCCTCGAACGACGCACGGCGCACCAACGCCGAACGTCGCTCGAGCACGTGCTCGACCCGTTCGCCGTCCGCCGACGCCACCACCCAGTCGCCGACCGCGACCTCGGCACCGATGTTGCGAACCCGCGTTGGCCCTTCGGCGCCAGCCGGCACCAACAGCGTGCTCCAACCGCGGTCGATCCGGCAGACACGGGCAGGCGACCCCGGGGAACCAAGGGCCTCCCACGACGATTGGAAGTCGTCGCCCCAACCGAGCGACTCGGGCGCGGCTGCCATCACGATTGGCGACGGTAGCCATCGAACGGGCCGGGACCCCTCGCGATTGCTGGACGACACCGACTATGTCACGTCTGCTCGTCCTCGTTCGTCTCTCTACGGCGACACCACCTGCCGTGACAACCGCCACTAGCCGATATGGACGAGTGGGGTAGAGAATTGGTGGGTCGCGAGCCGCGATGACTTTGGTCGGGGCTGTCCGTCCCCCCGAACCCCGAAAGGACATGCCATGTTGAAACGCCTCGCCGAGGTGTGCTTCCGACGCCGGCGTCGGGTCGTGCTGTTGTGGGCCATCGGAATCGTGGTCCTCGGAGCGCTGATGGGGGCGGTCGGTTCCGGCTACAGCTCCGACTTCACGCTGCCCGACGTAGAGAGCAAGCGGGGGGTCGACATCCTCGATGAGCAGTTCGGTGGGCAGGGCGCCGGCCAGATCGGCAACCTCGTCTTCGAGGCGGACAGCGGGATCGAGGACCCAGAGGTTCGCGCGGTGATCGAGCCGTTCCTCGAAGAGGTCGCCGCGATCGACGGCATCCAGTCGCTGACCAGCCCGTACGAGGAGGGCAACGAGGGCCAGATCTCCGAGAGCGGCGAGGACGCCGGCAAGATCGCCTACGCGTCGTTCGAGGCGCCGTCAGACGCCTCGTTCGAGGACACGGTGCTGATCGGCGACGACATCCGCGCAGCGATGCCGGAGTCCGAAGACGTGCGTATCGAGCTCGGGGGGATGGCCTTCGCCGAGTTCGAGGTTCCGTCGTCGGAGGCGCTCGGGCTTGGCTTCGCGATCGTGATCTTGATCATCGCCTTCGGTTCCGTGCTGGCGATGGGACTGCCGATCGGGGTCGCCCTCGCCGGCATCGTGTCGGGCTCGATCATCACCGGTCTTCTCTCCAACGTCATGAACATGCCGGAGTTCACGTCGACGATCGGGATCATGATCGGTCTCGGCGTGGGCATCGACTACGCCTTGTTCATCGTCACCCGGTTCCGGGAGAACCTGCACACCGGTCACAGCATCGAGCAGTCGACGCTGATCGCCATGAACACCGCCGGGCGGGCCGTCGTGTTCGCCGGCTCGACCGTCGTCATCTCGCTGCTGGGCATGCTGATCATGCAGCTGGGCTTCGTATCGGGAATGGCGATCGGCATGGCTGTCGTCGTGGCGTTGACCCTGCTCGCCTCGCTCACTCTGCTCCCTGCGCTGCTCGGGTTCGCCGGTGAACGGGTCGAACTGACGAGACGGCGTGGGCTCATCGCCGCCTTGCTGGTCGCTGTCGCCTTGGTCGGAGTGGGCTTGGGGATCCCGGCGCTGATCGTGGTCACGTTGCCGGTGGCTGTCGTCGTGCTGTTGGCCAGCTTCGCCGTCTCCTCGCTGCGCAAGCCGGTGCTCGAACGGGAGCGTCGGCCGCTGCGGGAGACCCTCGCGTATCGCTGGAGCCGCGTCGTCCAGCACCGTCCGTGGACGGCGGTACTGGTTGGCGCCGCGCTCCTGATCGCCCTGGCGCTGCCGATCTTCGGGCTGCGCCTCGGCTTCTCCGACGAGGGCAACTACCCCGAAGACACCACCACCCGCCAGGCCTACGACCTGCTCGCCGATGGGTTCGGACCGGGATTCAACGGCCCGATCAGCCTCGCCGCCGAGTTGCCAGCCGGCACGGACCCGGCGGACCTGCAAACGGTCACCGATGCCATTGAGCCGAGTGTCCGCTTCGTCAGCGACCCGATCATCAACGACGAATCGACTGCAGTGCTGTGGCGGGTCGTTCCCGAGACGGCACCACAGGACGAGGCGACTACCGATCTCGTCAACCAGTTGCGCGACGAGGTGCTCCCAGCTGCGACCGCGGGTACCGGCCTCGACGTCGCGGTTACCGGCGGAGTGGCGATCGGCGTCGATTTCACCGATTATTTGTCCGAGCGTCTGCCGTACTTCCTCGCTGCCGTGCTCGGCCTTTCCTTCCTCCTCCTGATGGTCGTGTTCCGATCACTGTTGGTGCCGCTCAAGGCGGTGATCATGAACCTGCTCTCGATCGGCGCGGCCTACGGCGTCGTCGTCGCCGTGTTCCAGTGGGGCTGGGGCGGTGGGCTGCTCGACATCGAAGGGGCACCGATCGAGCCGTTCGTGCCGATGATGCTGTTTGCCATCGTCTTCGGCCTGTCGATGGACTACGAGGTGTTCCTGCTCTCCCGGGTGCGAGAGGAGTGGGATCGCACCGGCGACAGCCGGGCCTCGGTTGCCGACGGGTTGGCCCAGACCGCCCGCGTGATCACCGCAGCCGCGGCGATCATGGTCGTCGTGTTCGGCAGCTTCATCGGCGAGGCCGACCGGGTCGTCAAGCTCTTCGGTCTCGGCCTGTCGATCGCCGTGCTGATCGACGCCACGATCGTGCGAATGTTGCTGGTGCCGGCGACGATGGAACTGCTCGGGGACCGCAACTGGTGGATCCCACGCTGGCTCGATCGGATCTTGCCGCGCGTCCACATCGAAGCGCCGCCCGACCTCGATACCGAGCTGGCCGAGCTGCAACGCGAGGAACCCACCAAGATCGGCTGACCGTCTCGCGCCGCTGCGATTCGGGCCAGCGAGCTGAAGGAACGCGCCGCGACGGGCGGCGCTGGATAACCTCCGCGTCCCAGTGAGCAGACCACTCGTCGTCGTCGAGTCACCGGCGAAGGCCAAGACGATCTCCAAGTTCCTCGGCGACACCTACGACGTGCGCGCCTCGGTGGGCCACGTCGCCGACCTCCCGTCGAAGGGGCTGGCGGTCGACGTCGACAACGGCTTCAAGCCGACCTACGAGCTCACCGAGCGCGGCGCCCAGGTGGTCAAGGAGCTGCGGGTAGCGCTGAAGGACGCCAGCGAGTTGTACCTCGCGACGGACGAGGACCGCGAGGGTGAAGCGATCAGCTGGCACCTCCTCGAACACCTCAAGCCGAAGGTGCCGGTGAAGCGGATGGTCTTCCACGAGATCACGGCGACGGCCATCGATCACGCCGTGAGCAACCCGCGGGGCATCGACTACGGCCTTGTCGACGCCGCCGAGACGCGCCGCATCCTCGATCGTCTTTACGGCTACGAGGTCTCCCCCGTGCTGTGGCGGCGGGTCAATCGCGGTCTGTCGGCAGGCCGTGTGCAGAGCCCGGCGGTCCGTCTGATCGTCGAGCGCGAGCGAGAGCGCATCGCCTTCGTCGCCGCTGGTTACTGGGACATCGAGCTGACGACGGGAACGTCACCGTCGTTCACCGCCACTCTCGTGGCGGTCGACGGGCAGCGCGTCGCCACCGGCAAGGACTTCGACTCGTCTGGTCGCTTGGTCGGCGATGCCGTCGCCCTCGACGAGCCGACGGCGCGATCGCTGGCGACGGCACTCGAGCCGGCCACGTTCACCGTGCGCAACGTCGAGGACAAGCCCTACCGATCGCAGCCCAAGGCCCCGTTCATGACGTCGACCCTCCAGCAAGAGGGTGGGCGTCAGCTGCGCTGGTCCTCGTCGCAGGTGATGCGCGTCGCCCAGGGTCTCTACGAGCGTGGCTACATCACCTACATGCGCACCGACGCCGTCGTGTTGTCCGACGAGGCGCTCCAGGCGGTGCGCGCTGCCGTGACCAACGAGTACGGCGCCAACTTCCTGTCGCCGTCCCCGCGCCGGTACACGTCGCGGGTGAAGAACGCCCAGGAAGCCCACGAGGCGATCCGCCCGACGACCCCGTTGCGCTCGCCGCAACAGGTTGCCGGCGAGCTGAACGGCCACGAGCTGGCCCTCTACCGCCTCGTCTGGCAGCGCACCTTGGCGAGCCAGATGGCCGACGCCACCGGCCATACCGTCACGGTGCGCATCGGTGCCACGGCGACCGACAACCGGGACGCCGAGTTCTCCGCGTCGGGGACGACCATCACGTTCCCGGGCTACCGGCAGGTGTACGTCGAGGCCCGCGACGAGGGCGACGACGCCACTGCGGCTGTCGAACGCGACGAGCTGCTGCCGCAGCTGGCAAGCGGCGACACCGTTCCTGTCGACGAGTTGGAGCCGCGTGGTCACGCGACCACCGCCCCGCCGCGCTACACCGAGGCGTCACTCGTCAAGCGGCTCGAAGAGCTCGGCATCGGCCGTCCGTCGACGTGGGCGTCGATCATCCAGACCGTGCAGGACCGCGGCTATGTGTGGAAGAAGGGCCAGGCACTCGTCCCGACGTGGACGGCCTTCGCCGTCGTCGGCCTGCTCGAACAGCACTTCGACGAGCTCGTCGACTACGCCTTCACGGCGAAGGTGGAGACGGACCTCGACGCCATCGCCGCCGGCCAGCAGAAGAAGGACGTGTGGCTCCACGAGTTCTACTTCGGCGCGGATCCGACGAGCGACGACGCCCTGCCCGGGCTCAAGCGACTCGTCGAGGAGAACCTCGACAGCATCGACGCCGCAGCGATCAACACCTTCCCGATCGGCCACGATGCCGACGGCCAGCTCGTCGTCGTGAAGCCGGGACGTTATGGCCCCTACGTGAAGCGGGGCGACGACACCGCCGGCGTCCCCGACGACCTGCCACCCGACGAACTGACGATCGAGCACGCCCTCTCGCTGCTCGCCGCCCCGAAGGCCGACGAGCCGATCGGCGAGCTCGATGGCCTCCCCGTGTTCGCCAAGAACGGCCGCTACGGCCCGTACGTCCAGCTCGGCACGCCGGACGCGCCGCCGCCGGGCCTCGAAAAGCCGAAGATGGCCAGTCTGTTCAAGTCGATGTCGCTCGAGCACCTCACGATTGCCGACGCCGAATCGTTGCTCAGCCTGCCGCGCACGGTCGGCACCGACCCGGCTGACGGTGAACCGATCCTCGCCCGCAACGGTCCACACGGCCCCTACGTGCAGAAGGGCAAGGAGTTCCGCTCGCTCGACAGCGAGGAACGTCTGCTCACGGTCACCCTCGACGAGGCGCTGGCGCTGCTCGCCGCTCCGAAGGTCTACAAGCGTGGTGCCCGCAACCCGGCGGCCCGCGGTCCGTTGCGTGAGTTCGGCGACGATCCCGTCACGAGCCGTCCGGTCGTCGCCAGGGACGGACGATTCGGTGTGTACGTCACCGACGGCGAGACCAACGCCTCGATCGGGCGGGGCGACCGGATCGAGGAGATGACGCCGGAGCGGGCCTTCGAGCTGCTCGCCGTGCGCCGCGAACAGGTAGCTGCGAAGGGCGGTCCGGCGAAAAAGGCGAGCCGGGCCAGGAAGTCGCCCGCCAAGAAGTCGCCTTCCAAGAGATCGGCGGCCAAGAAAGACCCGCAGGAGTGACGCTGCCGCCGTACATCGTCTTGGAAGGGGCGGAGGGCAGCGGCAAGTCCACCCAGGCGGCCATGCTCGCCGCCTCGCTCGACGCTGTGCTCACCCAGGAGACCGGCGGCACCGCGATCGGCAGCCGCCTGCGCCAGATCCTCCACGACAACGACGTCGTCGAGCTCGATGCCCGTGCCGAGGCGTTGATCGCCGCCGCCGACCGGGCCCAGCATCTCGCCGAGGTCGTGATCCCGGCGCTTCGTGCCGGCAGGACGGTGGTCAGCGATCGCAGCGTCTACTCGACGCTCGCCTACCAGGGCTACGGCCGCGAACTCGACCTCGCCGAGCTACGCCGGCTCAACGACTGGGCAGTGCAGGGCGTGTGGCCGTCGCTCGTCGTCTACATCGAGGCGCGCCCCGACGTCGTTGCCGGCCGCCTCACGGGTCGACAGCTCGACCGTTTCGAACGCGCCGGGGAGGCGTTCCACGAGCGGGTTCTCGACGGTTACCGCCAGCTCGCCGCGAGCGATCCGCAGCACTGGATCGTCGTCACGTCCGACGGCGCCAAGGAGCACGTCGCCGCCAACGTGCTGGATGCTGTCCGCCAGCGACTCGCAGACGATGACCGCCGAACCTGACGACCGTGCGATCTGGTCCGGCGTCGTCGGCCAGGACCGCGCCGTCGAGGCTCTGCGGCGCGCCGCTCGCTCGCCGGTGCACGCCTACCTGTTCGTCGGACCGCCCGGATCGACGAAAGAGGAAGCGGCCCGGGCCTTCGCCGCGGTCGTGCTGACCGGCAGTGAAGCGGCCGACGGCCGCGATGCCAGGCTGGTGCTCAGCGGCGAGCACCCTGACGTCCGCGAGGTCGCTCGCGTGGGGCCGGCGATCTCCGCCGAGCAAGCCGCCGAGATCGTCCGCCAAGCAGCACTGTCGCCGGTCGAAGGCGACCGCAAGGTGCTCATCCTCCATGAGTTCCACCTGCTCAATGCCGTCGGTGCGGGTCGCTTGCTGAAGACGATCGAGGAGCCGCCCGCTTCGACTCACTTCATCGTCGTCGCCGACTTCGTGCCGGTCGACCTCGTCACGATCGCATCGCGTTGCGTGCGCGTCGAGTTCGGACCGATCGCCGCTGAAGCGCTTGCGGACGCGCTTGTCGCCGAGGGCGGCGAACCGAGCCACGCAAGACAGGCCGCCGGCGCTGCAGGTGGCGACCTCACGAGAGCGCGCCTGCTCGCCGCCGATCCGCAGTTCACGGAGCGCCGGCGGGCGTTCGCCGACCTGCCGCGAACGCTCGACGGCACCGGGGCCACGGTCGTCTCGGCCACGGGCGAACTGCTGGCGCGCATCGAGGCGGCGGCGGCTCCACTGATCGCTCGGCAGACCGACGAGCTGGCTCGATTGGACGAGCGAGAGCAACGCCTTGGTACTCGGGGTAGCGGCCGAGCGGCCGTCGAGGCCCGGCACAAACGAGAGTTGCGTCGGCATCGAACGGACGAACTGCGCAGCGGCCTGGCGGCGATCGCCGCGACGTACCGCGACGCCCTCGTCGACGGCACCGCTGCCCACGACGACGGCGTGATCGCCGCCGTCCATCGCATCAACGCCACGCTCGAATCGTTCGAGCACAACCCCAACGAGACGCTGATGCTGCAGTCGTTGCTGTGGTCGTTGCCAGCGCTTCCGCCAGGGTGAGGCGGCCGTGGTCAGCGTCTGCGTCGCTCAGCCGCTGCTGACGGCACACACCTGCTGGCGGCGCAGGCACAATTCGACCTCGGTTTCCAGCTTGACCTGGTCCCAGGCATTCCAGAAGTCGGCGTGGGCAGACGACACCGATCCGGACGAGAGCGCCAGCCGGCGCGGATCGACCGGGCCGTAGTCGATGACGAGCTCGAGAACCGGGATCGGTACGGGATGGCTCGCCGGGCAGCCGCCAGCACTCGTCGCGACGTGAGCACGATGGTCGGCGCTGTCGGTGTGGATCCCGTCCCAGCAGTCCGGGAACACGACGGCCAGGCGCAGACCGGCCGTCGCCGCGCACCCGGGCGGCATCACCGACCGCTCGCTTCCGGCGCGGCACGTCCAGCCGGCACTCGCCTCGTCGCCTCCACCCAGCATTCGGAGGTCAGGCGGGTAGGCCTCGACGGTCGACGGATCGATGCCAAGGCCGGCGCGGTAGTACGCCGTCGCCGAGATCGGAACCACGGGCGTTCCGTCGGCGGAGAGCAGCGACGGTGCCCAGTAGGCGGCGGTGTCGAGCCGCTGTTGACAGGTCGTCGACGCGTCGAGCAGCTCCTCGTAGGTCGACGTGGCCGACGTCGACGAATTGCCGAAGAAGTCGTGACGGTGGCTCGCTCCCGAGTGGCCGGGATGGACGATCGGGTCGTCGAACGTCGAGTGCGACCACCCGCACTCGACGACGAACTGGCCGACCCGTCCCTGCGGCCCCGCCGCCACAGCCTCGGGGATCGGGGCGAGCAGGGTCAACGAGCCAGCGATCGCCGCGACGACGGCCGCCGGGTGAAAGGCGGTCACTCCGTGGGCGCCTCCGGGACGACGATGGCGTCGACGTCGACCGTCGGGGGCATGTCGGTGGCCGGCGCCGCCGGCGCCGTCGCGGCGTCGGGCAGGTTCTCCAGGGGTTCCAGCTCGGGCAACTCGGCCTCCGCGTAATCGACACTCGGCGGGGCGCTCTCGGCAGCGGCGATGCGGGCGCCGAGATCGAGCGCACCCGCGGTCCAGTCGCCCGCACCCTCTCCCTCGCAGGGGGCGAGGGCCTCGACATCGATCGGTGCCGACGTGGCGAACGTGTTGCCCGCGAAGCAATTGCCCAGGGTCGCCGGGTCAACAATCGAGCCGACGGCGATGTCGGCGATCCGGCTGTCCTCGACGACATTGTCGGTGACGACATTCTGGTAGGCATCCCACAGGAGCGACTCCGGCGGCGCCGTGCTCACCGGATCGTCCTTCGTGTCGGCACAGGGGGTGTCCCACTCCTCCGGGCCGGGTTGGTCATCGAGCGCCTGCTCCTCGGGGAACGGAGCGAGGGCGATGCCGGCGACGTCGTGGTCCCAGACACGATTGCGCGAGATGGTGTTGCGCACTCCTCCCGAGATGAGGACGCCGTTGCCCATCGCCACGATCGCGTCGTCGATGGCCGGGGTGTCGCCCTGGTTGTTGGAGTAGATGAGGTTGCCCACGATCGTCGTCTCGCGCTGCGGATAGCACAGCTCGTAGCTGCCCGAGTTGGGCACGATGCCGGCCCGGTTGTTGTTGAACCGCGAGTTGACGATCAGCAGGTTGCCGCCCGAGTTGGTGCCGGAGTAACCGAGCCCGTTGTGCTCGGCGTGGACGTCGTCGATCACGGCGTCACACGGGTAGCACTGCCCGATGTACAACCCGGCATCGGGGCTGCCGGCGGCGTAGGAGTGCTCGAACAGGCCGTTCACCGAGTCGAAGGCGTACAGCCCGTAGTCGCCGTTGCGGTAGGCGGTGAGGTACGAACCTCGGTACCCGTCGACCCCGGTCCAGAAGAAGCCGTTGAACGTGTAGTTGCGGGCCGTCATGTTCTCGACGGCGACACCGCCGGCACCGAGCACGCGGATCCCGTTGTCGAGCTCGAACTCGCCGTCGAGGATCACCTCATTGCGATCGAGACCGCGGATCGTCAGGTCCGGTGTCGTGACGTTGACGGCTTCGTTGTACACGCCGGGAGCGACGAGGATGAGGTCGCCTTCGGCGGCGGCGTCGACGGCCTCTTGGATCGTCGCATGATCGGCCGGCACCTCGATCGTCGCCCCGCCGGTCGCCTCGGGCACGGTGTCCGGGCGGCCGGCCGCCCCCACCGGAACTGGCCCGAGCACCGCCAGAACTCCGACGACGGCGACGATGGTGCGGGTACGTGCGCTCACGTGACGACTCTAGGCGGCACCTTCCTCACGCCGTGTCCGTGACGATGACCGTGCCGATCATCCCGATGTCGTGCGTGCCATGGATCGTGCAGTAGTACGGATACTCGCCCGGCTCGGTGAACACGTATCGGTACTCGTCGCCAGGCTGGAAGTCGGCCGGGGCGACACCGAACCCGAAGTCCGACAGCACGTCATGCTCGTTGCGCCCGACGTTGACCCACACGACTTCGGTGCCAGGAGCCACCTCGACTTGTTGTGGTCGGAACGTGTTGTCGATCGCCTGCACCTCGATCGTCGCCGTCGGCAGGGCCGCCTGGTCGGTGGATGCGGGCTCGGTGGGCGGGCTCGTCGGATCGACCCCGAGAGCCTGTGGTCCGTCGTTGGCGCAGCCAGCGGCAAGGACGCAACCGGCGACGAAGACGACACTTGCCCTCGACGAGCGCTTCACGAGGGGGAGGCTAGACGGTCGAGGAGGCGGGCTCCTCGTCCCGACTCGCCCCGTACACGTCGAGCGCCGCCAGCGCGATCGCCGAAAGGGCAAACGCGCACATGGCCGCACCGATGCCGTACAGATCGAAGGCGACGAGGACGGCAACGACCGCCACCGTCGTCCCGACACGGACCGAACGCCAGTCCACCCACGGTCGCACGATGAGGATCTCGACTGCCTGCAGCGAGACGAGCAGGGCGAGCATCGTCACGCCGACGGCCCAACTGCTCGAGCCGAACGCCAACAGCAACGCCGGTGTCCCTCCGACGACGACGCCGATCAGCGGGATCGCCGTCATCAGAGCGACCGCGAATCCGAGGCTGAACGGGGCAGGGACATCGAGCAGCCACGCGGTAAGCCCGACGATCACGCCATTGACCAGCGAATGGCCGATCGTCATCAGAAGGTAGAAGCGGCCGCGGCGGGCGCCGATGAACAGCACCCGGCGGACGGTCTGGCGCCGCTCGAGATTGTCGAACTGACCGAGCAGCCCGAGCACGTAGCGCCGACCGAACCCGAGCAGGAAGAGCATCAGCACGCCGGTGACGAGGAACGTCGGCAGCCGCCCGAACGTGGCTCCGATCGTCTCGCTGCGCACAGCGTCGTTGATCCGATCGACGAGGTCGGCAACGCGTGACGTGACGTCAATGTCGGCCGCCCAGTCGTATTGCTCCTCCAACCCTCTGGCGGCTCGCGGAGCGGCCTCCTCGAGATCGTCGAGCGAGCCGAGCAGTTCACGAGTGATCCCCGCCACGACGCCGACGACAACCGCGGCCAGGGTCACGATGACCACGACGATGCTCAACGCCCGGGGCAGGTGGCGCTGCAGCAGGTTGACCAGCGGGTCGATGAGCAAGGCGACGAGCGAGCAGGCCACGATCCACCCGACGATCTGATGGGCGGAGACGAACGCGTTGCGCACGAAGAAGGCGGTGACGACTCCTGCCGTGACGACCGCTGCCGCGCCCGGCGTGAAGCGGACGAGTCGAACGGGCATCTGTCGGCTCGCGGGTGCCGCGCCGTCACTCATCGCCACCACGGCCAGCGATCCGGGCCATGGGCGAACGCTACCGAGAAGCTCCTCGCCAGTCTGGGATGCGGGATCACGCAACTACAGCGCGAGGGCATGCCATCATCAAACCGTGAGCACCTCGGCTGATGATGGTGAGTCGTCACCGCTCGTGCTCGAGCAGTCGCCGGCCACCCGCTTCGCCCCTCGATTCCGCCTCGACGGGATCACCTTTCTGGCCACGGTCGTCGGCGTGCTCGGTGTCCTCGCTGTCCTCGCCGTGCTGGACAACTCGGCGACGATGCTCACGAGGATCGGCCTCGGCGTGCTCATCGCCCTGGCTCTCGACTCGGTGGTCACCACGTTGACCGAGCGGCTGCACGTCCGGCGAGGCGTTGCGGTCGTCGGTGTCGCAGCGGTCGTCGTGGGCGTCGCGGCATTGGTTGTCACCGTCCTCGCGCCGCGCGCCGTCGCCGAGGTGCGGCAGTTCTCCGGGCAGTTTCCCGAGACCGTCGGCGAGCTCGAACGACTCCCGCTCGTCGGTGGGTGGGTCCGCGACCAGGGCCTCGTCGACCGCGCCGAGCGGTGGGTCGCCGATCTGCCCGAGCAGTTCACCGACGAACGCCTGGAGGAATCGGCTCGGTCATTGCTCAGCGGCGTTGTCAGCATCGCTGTCGTCGCCGTCGTTGCGGTGGCCGTGCTCGTCGACGGCGAGAACCTGGCGAGTCGCTTCCGACGACTGCTCAGCCCGCAGCGTCGCGCCCAAGCCGACGAGGTCGGTCGGGTCGTCTACGAAACGCTCGGGAGCTACGTGGGCGGCTCGCTGACCGTCGCCGTGATGATGGGCCTGTTCGTCCTCACCGTCGGTTTGCTGCTCGGCGTGCCGCTCGCCCCGCTGGCAGCTGTCTGGGCGATGCTCACGGACCTCATCCCGCAGATCGGCGGAGCCCTCGGCGGCGTTGTGTTCGTCGCCCTGGCGCTCACCGAGAGCGTGTCCACGGCGATCATCGCCGGGGGCCTCTTCGTCGCCTACATGACGATCGAGAACCACGTCATCCAGCCGGCGGTGATCGGCCGGTCCGTGGACCTGACTCCTCCGACGACGATGGTCGCGGCGCTGATCGGAGGGGCGGTGGCCGGCATTCCGGGTGCCCTCGTCGCCACACCGCTGGTGGGCGCCGCCAAGCACCTCATCCTCGAGGCCCGCGGCCGGCGCGCTCCATTGACCGCTACGGAGTGATTGACTCCGTCGCCGTGATCGGGTCATCGACAGTGCGGGTGGCCGGGATCGCCGTCGCCTTCGTGGCGTCGACGGTCCCGTCCGGCGAGCCGTTCACGGATCCGCACGGCACGTTCGAGGTGCAGTTCGACGGCGTACCGGCCGTCACGATGGACCCAGCTGGCACGACGACGAGCTATCTCGTCAACGTCGAGGAGGACTCCGAGACGGTGTTCGTGCTGCCGCCCACAGCGTTCGGGGCGGCGCCCGGGGCGACCGCCGCGGAGCGGGTGATGCTGTTCCTCGACGGATCCGGCGACGACGTCGAGGTGCTCGCCAACACGCCGACGCGGCTCGGGCCGCTGCCGGCGGCCTCCTTCATCTCACGCAT
Source organism: Ilumatobacteraceae bacterium (assembly GCA_963772825.1). GTDB lineage: Bacteria > Actinomycetota > Acidimicrobiia > Acidimicrobiales > Ilumatobacteraceae > Desertimonas. The sequence continues at coordinate 59,957 of CAVYYX010000014.1, forward strand.
CACACTCGTCGACGGCAAGCGGGCCGTGCTGTACGGCGTGGCGGTCGTGCGCCCCGGCGACGTCAGCTACATCGTGTACACGGACGCCGGGGGCGACGATGCCGATCGTGCCCGCCAATTCGTGGAGTCCTACACGGCGCGCTTCGAACCACTGCCCGCCCCGCCCCCACCGTCGACCACGACGACGGCAGCGGCGTCGACAACCACGACGTCCTCGACGACGACGTCGGCCTCGGCGTCGACAACCTCGGCAGCGACGACGACGACGACGACGACGATCCCTGGCGGAGTGATCGTGTCCTTCGACGGACGCTGGTCGGTCGAGTTCCCCGAGCGCGCCGACGTGACGCTGCGCGCTTCGTCGGAAGACGGCTTCGCCTACGCCGAGTACTCCGCCGTCGTCGGTGACGACACGCTGAGCGCCCGGGTCACCGAGTTGCCGGCGGCATTCACCTGGGACCCCGCGACCGCCCCGCAGATCGAGGCCGAGCGGGCGGGCGCCACCGTGGTGGACTCCGAGGTGATGACGCTCGACGGGGCGCCGGGTGTGCGGTTCACGCTGGCCGATGCCGACAACGACACGTCCGGGGACACCACCGAAATGCTGCTCGCCCGCACGGCCGATCAGCTGTATCGGCTCGCCTACACCGACGGCGGGGTGTCCTCCCGCACCGCGGCAACGGCGTTCGTCGACTCGTTCGAGCTCCGCTGACCGGCCTCAGGCGGCGCTTGTCATGTCAGCCCTGTACTTCCCTTCTTCGGCCCGGCAGGCGGCGGACACGCTGGCAAAGACGCCGGTACACTCGGTCGCCCGCCGGAGTAGCTCAGTCGGCAGAGCATTTCACTCGTAATGAAAAGGTCCGGGGTTCGATTCCCCGCTCCGGCTCCACGTAGCGTGCAGCGACGTCGTGACCCACAGGCGGTCTCGTCTCCGGCGATGATCGCGTCCGTCGGTCACGTCGGTAACTGGGCGGCCAAACGTCCGGAAAGCGGACCGCCGGCCGCCCAGATCGGGAAATGGATCGGAGGCCGCCCAGAACGAGGCGTGGGGTCGCCCGGGTTGTGACAGGGGGTCGTTAGGGTCGAGGCGATGCCTCCCGCCGCTCGCGTCGTCGCTACCTGGCAGCGCGACGCCGTGCACGTGTGGGGCTGGGACGGGGTGCAGACGATGCCTCCGTTCTGGCTCGTCGGCGGGTTCCCCTCGTCCGGCAGGTCGAATTCGCCGTCGCACCATGGCTTTCACTCTTCGCTCGACGTCGTCACCCCGTCGGGCGAACGGCTGCGCCCGGTGTCGGTGCGCCTCGATGCCGTCGCCGGGCTCGACTGGCTGCGCGCCGCCAACGTCGACAGCGACTCGGTGCGCTGGTTCGGCGCCATCGCCACGTTCGCCGATCGAGTGGTCACGGCCGGCGCCGTCTGCCCGTTCATCACGACATCGGCCGACCGCGGCGCCTTCGACGGTCCGCATGCCGTCGCCGACGTGCACTGGGAGCCGACTCTCGACGCGACGACCGAGGCGTTCCTCGACGCGCTGGCGGCAACGATGCCGCCGATCTGCTTGTCCGACGTGCCGGCGAGCGACCTCGACACGCGCCGGCGGTGCACCGGATCGATCTTCCGACAGTTCGTCGACAACGCCGCCCGCGCCCACCTGCAGCGGGCCGGGTGGGAACCCGTGGTACCTCGCGGTCGTTCGGCAACGACCGCCGTTTGCAGGCTCGTCTTCCGCGCCCTCACGAGCCAGGACCCCCGCGTGCGGACGACGCAAGCCGCCCATGCCGACGCCGTCGGCCCGGTCGCCGACATCGTCCGGCGCCTCGGCGAACGGGCCCGCGGCGGGCCCGTACTGGTCAGGCGCCTCCGGCTCGTCGTCCCGGACGACCGCCTCGACCCGTGGCGCGTCGACCTCGAGCTCGTCGACGAGGACGACCCCGGGCGGTGGTGCAGTGCCGTCGACGTGTGGGACGGCAATCCGCTGGCCATCGAGGTCGCCGGCGGAGCTCACCGGCTGGCCAGCCTCGAGTCCGCCGTCGCCGAGCTGGCCGCGCTCGCCGCAGCCAACGTCGACGTACTCCAAGCGCTCGCCGAATTGGACCGCCCAGCCGCCGTCGAGCTCGACGTCGACGCTGCCGATGAGTTCCTCGAACAGGCGCCCGCCGCCCTCGAGCGTCACGGCATCGAGCTGATCGGCCCCGAACATCTCGTGCGGGCGACGGTGGCCGTGCGCGGCCGGGCATCACCGTCGCCGGCGAGCGACCGGGCGGCGGGCTTCAACCGGGACACGATCGTGCGCTGGACCCTCACCGCCAGCGACGAACGCGGGGCGTCGGCGATCTCGGCGGCCGAGCTGGCCCGCGCCGAGCAGAGCGGAGCGTCGTTGCTGCACGTCGGCCACCGTTGGGTGCGCATCGATCCCGCCGCCTTGCGCAAGGTGCGCGCCAGGCATGACGCCTACCTCGACCAGATCGAGCAGCTCGCCGCCGCCAACGCCGAGGGGCGCCAGAACCCGATGGCGATGCTCCAACTCGCCGCCGAGGCAGCCGCGGCGGGAGACGACCTCGGAGTGGATGAGAATCCCGATCTCGACACTGCTGACGGTCACGTCGTCTCGGCGGCATGGTCTGGGCTGCTCCTCGGAGGGCTGCCCGACACGACGCTGCACGAGGAGGTCGAACCGGCATCGTTCACCGGCGAGCTGCGGCCCTACCAACGCCGCGGCCTCAGCTGGCTGCGATTCCTCGAACGCCTCGGCCTCGGCGGTTGCCTCGCCGACGACATGGGGCTCGGAAAGACGGCGACCACCCTCGCCCACCTCGTCGACCGACCTGGTCCGCACCTCGTCGTGTGTCCCCTCTCCGTCGTCCACAACTGGGAGACCGAGACCCGACGTTTCACGCCGTCGATGTCCGTCACGGTGCACCACGGCGCTCAACGCCACGCTGTCAACGGCGACGATGACGGCGAACCGGCGGCGGTGCTAGCGGCCAGCGATCTGGTGGTCACCACCTATGGTCTGGTCACCCGCGACCTCGACGTCCTCGCCGAGGTTGCCTGGTCGACCGTCGTGCTCGACGAGGCGCAGTTCGTCAAGAATCCGGCGACCCGTTCTGCCCGCGCCGTGCGCAAGCTGTCCGCCGGCCAGCGCATCGCCCTCACCGGCACCCCCGTCGAGAACCGTCTGTCCGAGCTGTGGGCGATCCTCGATTGGGCCAACCCGGGCATGCTCGGGTCACGCGAGAAGTTCCGCCACCGCTACTCCAAGCCGATCGAGCGTGGCGACGACGGTGAGGTCGCCGCAGAGGCCGCCGCCGCGCTGCGGGCGCTCACCCAGCCGTTCGTGCTGCGCCGCTCGAAGGCCGACCGCCAGCTGGTTCCCGAGCTGCCGGACAAGATCGAGCAGGTCGCCTGGGCCGGGCTCACCCGCGAGCAGGCGGTCCTCTATCAGAAAGTCGTCGACGAGCTGCTCGAGGAGGCCGGTCAGCACGAAGGGATGAAGCGGCGCTCGATCGTCCTCGCCGCCCTCACCAAGCTCAAGCAGATCTGCAACCATCCGGCCCACGCCCTCGGTGACGGGTCACGACTTCACGGCCGGTCGGGCAAGCTGATCCGCTTCGAGGAACTCGTCGACGAGTTGGTGGATGTCGGTGAGCGGGCGCTCGTGTTCACCCAGTTCGTCGAGATGGGTGTGCTGCTGCGCCGGCACCTCGCCGAGAGATACGGGTGGTCCGTTCCGTTCCTGCGCGGGGCGACGTCCAAGTCGGGGCGCGACCGGGTTGTCACCGAGTTCCAGGCCGGCGCAGGGCCACCGTTGCTGCTCGTGTCGCTGAAGGCCGGCGGCACCGGGCTCAACCTCACCGCGGCGAGCCAGGTGATCCACTACGACCGGTGGTGGAACCCGGCGGTCGAGAACCAGGCCACCGACCGGGCCTGGCGGATCGGCCAAGGCCAGACCGTCCTCGTCCACAAGCTGGTGTGCGAGGGCACGGTGGAGGAACGCATCGCCAAGTTGATCGACGACAAGCAGGCCCTCGCCGACCTCGTGATCGGCCACGGCGAAGCGTGGCTCTCCGAGTTGTCGACGTCGGAGCTGCGTGAGCTCGTGCGCCTCGACACCTCGGCCCTGACGGGCGCGGCGACGTCATGAGCCGACCGCGCCGAAGCTTCGGAAACCAACCGGGCCGGCTGGTCGCCACCATGTTGCGCGCCCTCGCCGCCGAGCTGTCCGACCCGGGCCGCTATTCACGGGCCAAGGCCTACGCCCGCGACGGAGCGGTGATCGAGATCGATACCCGGCCCGAGGTGGTCTCGGGGCTCGTCCTGGGGAGCCGCCGCGATCCCTACGAGGTCCTCCTCGTCGCCGATCCGGCGCCGGCCGACGAAATCGAGCGCGCCGACCCTGCCGCTCTGGCTTCGATGACGATGCTCATTCCCGGACGTGACGAGCTGTCCGTGTCGTGCAGTTGCCCCGATGCCGGCGGGTTCCCCGGCATGCTCTGCAAGCACGCCGTCGCCGTGCTCCTCGTGCTCGCCGACGAGACGAACATCGAGCCAGGGCTGCTCATCCGTTGGCGGACGGCAGTCGGCGACCGGCGACCGGCCGCGGCACGGCGCCATCCGTCTCCCCCGCCGGGGGCGTGCCGTCGGCGGGGCCCCAGCCCGAGTCGATGTCCTCGCCGGCATGCTCGACTCCCCGGCGCCGCTTCCGCAGCTGCCCGTCATCGAGCCACGACCAGCGCCGAGACCGCCGTCGGCAGTGCTCGAGGACCCGACGGCACGTCTGCTGAGCGACCTCTACGCCGACGCCGTGGCGGCGATGTCCCGCTGACGGAAACGAATGGTGCGGCTTGAACGCTTTGGTCTCGTTGGCGACGTTGGTGGTGCCAACCATGCCAACGACACGACGGCCGCCCGCGATCGACATAGTCGCCGGTCGTCGCAGACGCTGACGGGTTACGGTGCCGAGTCGTGGCCGACCCCGCGACGTTCGAGCGTGACGCCATGGAGTTCGCCCCTCAGCTGTACGCCGCGGCATTGCGGATGACCCGTAACGAGGCCGACGCCGCCGACCTCATGCAGGAGACCTATCTGCGCGGCTACCGCGGCTACGGCAACTTCACCGCCGGCACGAACCTGCGCGCCTGGCTGTTCCGCATCCTCACGAACACGTACATCAACCTCTACCGAGCGCGCCAGCGGCGACCCCAAGAGACCGACCTCGCCGATGTCGAGGACCTCTACCTGTACCGACGGCTCGGGGCGATCGAAGCCGCCGCGGCGAGCCGCTCCGCCGAGGACCAGCTGTTCGACCTGATCGCCGATACCGACGTCAAGCAGGCGCTCGACGATCTTCCCGAGTCGTTCCGTCTCCCGGTGCTGCTCGCCGATGTGCAGGGTTTCTCCTACAAGGAGATCGCTGAGATGCTCGACATCCCGATCGGTACCGTGATGTCTCGACTCCACCGGGGAAGAAAGGCGATGCAGAAGTCGTTGTACCAGTACGCCGAAGCCCACGGCTTCGCGCCACCGCCGGCTGCCGACGCGAGCCGCACCTGAGCCATGGAAGATTGCCGACAAACCCTCAGCGAGTTGGAGATGTTTCTCGACGGCGAGCTGTCCGAGGACCAGCACCAAGAGGTCCTCGACCACCTCCACGCCTGCATGGAGTGCTTCCACACGTACGACTTCCAAGCCGAGCTGCGTCAGATCATCGCCGCCAAGTGCGCCAACGAGACGCTGCCCCCCGGTCTTGCCGAGCGCATCCGCCAGAGCCTCACGGACGAACCCGCCTGAGACGAGCCCCCTGACACCCGGACGCAGCACCGCCGATCGGCGCCACGCTGAGTACCATCGCTGACCATGGTCGCCGCGAACATCTGGTTCTGGTGGGTCGCCGTGATCCTCGTGATCGTTGGCGTGTTGACCGTCGTCGGCCTCGTCGTCGGCTACCTGAAGAACGTCACCGCCCTGAAGTATCCGAGTCGCAAGCACCAGCAGTTGGAGTGATGGCCGGCGGCGATCGGCTCGTCGAGGCGCTCCTCCCGCGCTGCACGTTCCCACCCGCCGGCACAGCCGTCACCTGCGCCTTCTCCGGCGGTGCTGATTCGACGACGCTGATCGTCCTCGCCGTCGCCGCCGGGCTCGACATCACCGCGATCCACGTCGATCACGCCCTGCGCCCGACCTCGGCCACGGAAGCCGACCACGCCGCGCACATCGCCCACCAGGTGGGCGTCGCGTTCGAACGCAGGGTTGTCGAGGTCGGCCGCGGCGGCAATCTCGAGGGTCGCGCCCGTTCCGCCAGATTGGCCGCCTTGCCGGCCGACGTGCTCACCGGGCACACCGCTGACGACCAGGCCGAAACGGTGCTCATCAACCTGCTGCGCGGCGCCGGGGCGAGCGGGCTGGCAGCGATCCAGCCAGGCCCCACGAAGCCGTTGCTGGGGCTGCGCCGCGCCGAGACGAGGGCCTTGTGCGACGCCGCCGGGATCGACCCAGTCGACGATCCGAGCAACGCCGATCGCCGGTTCGTGCGCAACCGCATTCGTCACGAGGCCGTGCCGCTCCTCACCGACATCGCCAACCGCGACCTCGTCCCGCTGCTCGTGCGCACGGCCGACATCCTCCGCGACGACAATCGCCTGCTCGATCACCTCGCCGAGGCGATCGACCCGACAGATGCCGTGGCGATCGGTGCCGCCGATCCGGCGCTCGCTCGCCGCGCCCTGCGGGCGTGGATCGGCCTCGGTCGATACCCGCCGGACGCCGCGACCATCGACCGGGCGATGGACGTGGCGTACGGCGCCGCCAAGGCGTGCGACCTCGGCGAGGGACGACGCCTGGAACGCCACCGGCAGCGCCTCGAAATCATCGAAGCCGACCCCCGAGCAAGGACGCCCGCAGGGCAGTAACCTCGTCCAACGGTATGGGCAGTCCGTGGGATGAGATCGGGACGCTCGTCGCGTCACCGACTCGTTGACGATGGCCACCCGACTGCGCGGCCGGTGGGCCCTCGGCATCAAGCCCCGCCATTTCACCTGGATCCTCACGGACAAGCTGGCGATTTGCGAGCGCCCCGGCGGCTACGGCGAGAACCACCGGCGTGTCCGCCGCCAGGAGGAGATCATCTGGATCCGCGAGAACGGGTTCGGGTGTGTGATCTCGCTGATCCCGGCGCCGCACAACCTGCACAACTACGACGAGCTCGGCGTCGCGTCCCGGCACCGCCCGTTCAACGTCGACGACGTCGACAGTTGGCTGCGGGCGTTCTACCGCGAGCTGCACGAGCTGCTCAAGAGCGGTACCAAGGTGATCGTCCACGGCGAAGAGGTCGGCGACCGCATCGTCGGCGTGATGGGCGGCTACATCCGCTGGGCCGGCCTTGTCGACGACGACACCAAGGCGATCACGATCACCGAGCGGATCGCGTCTCGCCAGCTCGACCCGTTCGCCCGCAGCATCATCCTCAACGCCACCAAGCTGCGCTGACCGCCCCGCCGGTCACTGGCGCCGGCACCACCGTCAGGTAGCGTCAGCCCGATGGCGGTGGTTCCACGGGGACCTCGATGACCGCACGACCTGGACGGCGGATCCTCGTCAGCGGAATGGGAGGCGACCTCGGCTCGCGCGTCGCCGCCCACCTCGAACGTGAAGCGTGGGTCGGCGAGATGCTCGGGATCGACACCGATCCACCACGGCGCCGGCTCAAGCGGGCCGAGTTCCACCTCGCGTCGCCGTACGACCACGATCGCATCCTGGCCCTCGTCGAGCGCTTCAACCCGCACGTCATCGTGCACCTGTCGGTGTGGGAGCCGTTCAGCCGGGCCAACCCGAAGACGGCGCGAGCGCTGACCTCGGAGGCGGCGAGCTCGACGCTCGGTGCAGCGGCGGAATGCCCGGCGCTGGAGTCGATCGTCGTGCGCAGCGGCATCGAGGTGTACGGCCGCGCCCACGGCGCCCCAACACGGCCCGACGAGTCGGCGGCGATCGCGCCGACGTGCGACTTCGGCCGTTCGCTGGCCGAGATCGAAGTCACCGCCCGCGACATCGGGCTGCGCATCGGCGTGCCGGTCGCCGCAGTGCGCCTCGGGAGCGTGCTCGGACCGCACGTACCGAGCCCGCTCGGGCGCCTGTTGCGCCAGCCCTTCGTGCCGTTCAGCCTGCTCGCCGACCCGCCGTTCGCCGTCGTCGAGGACGTCGAGGGTGCGCGGGCGTTCGTTTCGGCTGCCGAGCGCCGCCTCGACGAGCCGGTCAACGTGCTCGCCGACGGGGCGATCACGGCGCTGCAGGCGATCCGCCGCGGCGGACGCATCCCGGTCCCGCTCGTCGGGCCGGACTGGCGCCTCGCCAAGCTGGTGAGCGGCGTCGCCGGCGCACCGATTCCCGACCACGTCCTGGAGACCCTCCACCGCGGTCGTCTTGCGGACAACGGGCGGATGGGCGAGCTCGTCGGTTTCACGCCAGCGCTGACGACCGTCGAGGTCATCGACAAGCTCTATGCCTGGCCATCGGTGATCCGCCAGCCGGCGACCCGGCAGGTGGCCTGATGGGAGACGTCATCGAGCTGCCGCGCCGCGGCCTGTCCACACCGGTGGCCACGCTGCAGTCGATCACCCAGGCCGCGTCGAGTCGCTTCCTGGCGTCCTGGAGCATCGACGAGTGGGGCCGTGACGACTCGTTCGTCCGCGTCGCCGAGCAGCTCACGAGCGTCCGCTGGAAAACGGTGACCGGCGGCCTCGAGCTGCTCCCGGTCCACCGGCCTGCCGTCGTCGTCGTGAACACTCGGCGCTTCCGTCTCACCCAATGGTGGGTGGCCGTGACGCTGAGCGCGGCGATCGGGCGCCCCGTGCGCTTCGTGGGGCGTCCCGACACCGCCCCGCTGGGCGCCCTGGCCCGTCGCCTCGGGGGGCTGCTGGCCCGCCCCGATGAGATCGTCGGGGCCTTGCGCCACGGGGAGCTGCTCGTCGTCGGTCTCTCCGCCACGCTGGACTCCCGTCAGGTCGGCACGTGCGACCCGGCGCTGCTCGGCCCAGCCGTCGAGCGGCGCGTGCCGGTGTTTCCGGCGGCCGTTCTGGCGTCGGATTCGTCGCGCACCGCGCGGATCGAGGTCGCCCCTGCGCTCACGACGCGTCGGCGTCGCCGCGGGCCGCTGGGTGAGGTCGAACTGGCTGGGCTCGCCGAGACCGAGATCGCCGCGATGCTCGAGGCGTTCGGGGGCGCCCATACGGGGACCCCGCTGGACTGGCTGCCGTGGCCGTCGGGCGGCAGCTGACGTGTCCTACGTGCGCACGGATGACGGCTGCCGAATCCACTACCGGGTGACAGGACGGTCGTCGGCCCCGCCCCTGCTGCTGATCCAGGGCCTCGGCATGGACAAGCACGGCTGGGACCTACAGCGGCTCGTCTTCTCCCTGAGATACCGCGTGATCGCCATCGACAACCGGGGTGCCGGGCGCAGCGACAAGCCGAGCGGCGACTACGACCTGCGCCAAATGGCTGGCGACGCCGTCGCGGTGCTCGACGAGGTCGGAGTCGAACAGGCCCACGTCGTCGGGGCGTCGATGGGCGGCGCCATCGCCCAGCTCATCGCCGTCCTCTGGCCGCAACGAGTTCGTTCGCTGACGCTCGTCTGCACGTCGTGTAGCAACCAGCCGTGGCGCAAAGAGCTGTTGCAGTCGTGGGCATGGGACGCCCAGCGTCACGGCATGGGAACGATGGCCGGGCATGCCGCCCGGTGGGTGATCGGACCGCGGTCGTTCCGCCGACTCGTACCCGTCGTCGGCTGGCTCGGTCCGCTCGGATTCGGTCGGTCGACCGAGGCGTTCGCCGCCCAGGTCAAAGCGATCCTCGCCGCTGACGAGTCGCTCGCCGAGATGCTGGCGACGATTTCGGTTCCGACCCTCGTCGTCGTCGGCAATCAGGACATCCTCACGCCTCGTGGTGACAGCGAGGAGCTCGCCGAGGCGATCCCGACCGCCGAGCTCGTCGTCATCAGCGGCGCGGCACACGGCCTGATGATCGAGCACGCCACGACGTTCAACCGGATCCTCGGCGAGTTCCTGACCCGCGCCGAGCGCGCCTACCTGGATGGCGACCTCTTCGACGGGGGTGTGGAGGCAGAGGCCGGGGAGGACGTGTTGGCCGGTCGGGGCTAGCAGGCCACTGCGACGATGGCTTGTTCGCTGAGGTCGTAGATCGAGACGAACTCGGTGCCGTGCTCGTCGAGGAAGTCGGCGAACGACGCCGAGTCGGGGTCGCACTCGGTGCGATCGATGACCTGGGCGTAGGGCACCTCCCAGCCGTTCACGAGGCGGGCAAAGCCGTCCTCCAGTTCGACGATCGCTGGCAGCTCGAAGCGGAATTCGGCGCCGCGCATCGGCATCAGGGCGAACCACACGATCGTGTCACCCAGTGACTGGCCAAGCACGGCGCATTGGTACGACTCGGTCAGGTTCTCGCACTGCACGACGCCGGGCGTGCCCGGGAACACGGTGACGTTCTGCCCGTTCGGCATCGTCAGCGTGAGGTTGCCGCTGACCGTGTCGTTGGCGGTCATCGCGAACCCGTCGGCGTCGATCGAGGCGACGAGCGAGATGAAGTCCATCCGCCGGACGTCGGCGTCGTCGGCGCTGGCGGCCCCGGAGCCCCCCTGTCGCGAACCGAGGATGTAGACGACGAGGGCGAAGGCGCAGACAGCGACCAGCGCGGCGACGAACCGCCACGAGAGGACCTGCCGCATTCAGCCCAGGGTACCGGTGGCCGCCGCGGCGTTCCGGGCAGCCCGCCCGGCGGCGTCGCCGATCTCCTCGATCACGGCATCGTCGTGGCCGAGCCCGACGAAGATCGCTTCGTAGGCGCCCGGCGCCATCGCTACCCCCTCGGCGAGCATCGCCTGGAAGAACGCCGCGTACGCCCGCTCGTCGGTTCGCCGGGCACCGTCGAAGTCGACCGGCGCCGGGACGTCGCCGCACACGATGCCGACCAGCGTGCCGACGACCGGGAAGGAGGCCGCGAAGCCGGCTGCCGCGCAGGCGTCGCGCAACAGCGCGGCCAACCGCCGGGCACGGGCCGCAAGCTCGATGTAGACATCCGCGGTCAGCTCGCCGAGGGCGGCGAGCCCAGCGGCGGTGGCCAGCGGGTTGCCCGCCAGCGTGCCGGCATGGAAGACGGCGCCGAGCGGGGTGAGCGTCTCCATCACGTCGCGCCGCCCACCGATCGCCCCAATCGGCAGGCCGCCGCCGATCACCTTGCCGAACGCCGTCAGGTCGGGGGTCACGTCGTACTTGGCCTGGGCTCCGCCGGGATCGATGCGGAACCCGGTGATCACCTCGTCGAAGACGAGCAGCGCTCCGACCCGATCGCACTCGTCGCGCAGGCCCTCGAGGAAGCCGGGCTGCGGGGCGACGACACCCATGTTGGCGGCGATCGGCTCGACGATGACGGCGGCAACCGACTCGTCGAGTTGGGGCACCTGGTTGTACGGGACGACGAGCGTCTCGGCGACCGCCCCGGCGGGCACTCCGGCCGTCCCGGGGATCCCCAGCGTGGCGACCCCGCTGCCCCCGGCGGCGAGCAGGGCATCGGTGGCTCCGTGGAAGTTGCCGTGAAAGGACACGATCCGGTCCCGCCCGGTGAAGCCGCGGGCGAGCCGCACGACCGTGCTCGTCGCCTCCGTCCCCGAGTTCATCAGGCGGGCCTGTTCACAGCTCGCGACGCGGCCCGTGATCTCCAGAGCGAGCTTCATCTCGCGTGGTGTCGGCGCCCCGTACGAGGTGCCATCGCCGACGGCCGTGCGGACCGCTGCGGTGACCGCCGGGTGAGCGTGGCCAAGGATCACCGCCCCATAGCTCTGCACGAGATCGATGTACCGGCGACCCTCGACGTCGAAGACGTACGGGCCCGCCGCGCGAGCAACGACGTAGGGCTCTCCACCGACCGCCTTGAAGGCGCGAATCGACGAGTTGACCCCGCCGGGGATCGCCGCCACCGAGCGGGCGAACATGGCGTGGTTCGACGGGACACCCTGTCCGGTGCACACCACCGGGTCACATCCGGCGGCGAGGCAGGCGTCAGGATCGCAGTACGGAATCGCGGTCACGAACGACCGGGACCCTCGGCGAACCATCTGGTGAAGTACGTGAGGATGATGTCGGCACCGGCTCGCTTGATCGCCGTGAGGTGCTCGAGGGCCACCGCGTCGTGATCGATCCACCCATTGGCGGCGGCGGCTTTGACCATCGCGTACTCGCCGCTCACGTGATACGCCGCCAACGGCACCGCGACCCGGCGGCGGGCGGCGGCGATGATGTCGAGATACGCCAGCGCCGGCTTGATCATCACGAGGTCGGCGCCCTCGGCGATGTCGGCGTCGATCTCGCGCAAGGCCTCGCCGCCGTTGCGCCAATCCTGCTGATGGCCCTTGCGGTCGCCGCCACCGACGATCGTCACGTCGACGGCGTCTCGGAACGGCCCGTACAGCGCGCTGGCGAACTTCGCCGCGTAGGCGAGGATCGCCACGTCCGTGAAACCCTCGGCGTCGAGCGCCTGGCGAATGCGGGCGACCTGCCCGTCCATCATCCCGCTCGGAGCGACGACGGCGGCGCCGGCCGCGGCTTGGGCGACAGCGACCTTGGCGTAGATCTCCAAGGTGGCGTCGTTGTCGACGCGGCCACGAGCATCGAGCACCCCGCAGTGGCCGTGGTCGGTGTACTCGTCGATGCACAGGTCAGCGATCAGCACGACCTCGTCGCCGACGTCGTCGCGCAGGTCGGCGAGGGCCAGCTGGGCGATGCCGTCGGGGTCGTAGGCGCCGCTCCCGGAGGCGTCCTTGTGGGCCGGCACGCCGAACAGCACGATGCCCTTGACGCCGAGGGCGGCCAGCTCGGCAACCTCTTTGCGCAGGCTCTCCCGGGTGTGCTGCACGACGCCGGGCAGCGACCGAATCGGCTGTGCCTCGGCGATCCCTTGGCGCACGAACAGCGGGGCGATCAGGTCGGCAGTCCGCACGGTCGTCTCGGCGACGAGGTCGCGCAGCGCCGGTGTGGTGCGCAAGCGGCGGAGCCTGGAGACCGGAAAGTCAGCCATCGGGTTCATCGTACGGGCAGTGCGGCGACGACCGCAGCGACGACCGCGTCGTCGGTGGGCTCGTCAGCAACGGCGGCGACGGGGAGGTCGTGGGCCGCCGCGACCACGGCGGTGCGACGTCCGATCGTGACGACGGCTGCGGCTACCGCCGACCACCGCGACGAAACGGCCGTTGACCACGCCTCCACGGCCGAGCCGCTGGCCACCACGACGGCGTCCGCTCCGGCAAGCACCTCGAGCTGCACCGCGTCGGGCGCCAGCGGGCGAGTCGTATAGGCCTCGACGGCCGTGACGTCGTGTCCCGCCGCCCGTAACCCGACAGCGAGGCGCTCGCCGGCGCGGTCCGCCTGGGCAAGCAGCACTCGCGTCGGCGATGACGGGAAGACCGCTAGCAGCCCGTCGCTGTTGGCCTCCGGCGGAACGAGGTCGACCGGCCGACCGGCGCGCCCTTCGAGCGCCGCGGCCGTGGCCCGCCCGACCGCTGCGAGGCGGACGTCGGGTACACGGACGACAGCGTCGCCGACCGCCGCTGCGCCGTTCGCCGAGGTGACCACCAACCAGTCGAAGTTGCCAAGCGCGTCGAGAGCGCCGCGAAGCGCCGCCCCGCCGTCGTCGGGCGGTCCGATGGCGATCAACGGGACGTGGGCGACAGTCGCCCCTTCGGCGGCGAGGCGGGCGGCAAGGGTCCCTGGCGACGGACGTGTCACGACCACGGTGCGCCCAGCGAGGACGTGATTCACCACGTCATCGACCGACGAACGCCCGGGCCCGCCTGGCGAGGTCCGCGGCGCGCGAGGCGGCGCCGTCAAGGTCGTCGGGTACGACGATCGTCTCGCGGAAGGCCGGCGTGCCAATTGGTTGCTCGCTGGCAAGGAACGCATGCAGCATCCCGTCGACGCAATAGCCGCCGAGCGGCAACGTACAGCCGGCGCCCAGCTCGGCGAGGAAGGAGCGTTCGGTGGTCACGGCGAACCGAGTCGACGGATCGTCGACGGTGGCGAGCACGCTGCGCGTCGCAGCGTCGTCGGCCCGGCACTCCACGGCGACGCACCCTTGGCCGACCGCCGGGACGAAGACGGTGGGGTCGAGGCGCTCGGCGATGCGTGCGGTCAGGCCGAGCACCTCGAGGGCCGCCACGGCGATGACGATCGCCCCACCGTCGGGCACCTGCTCGAGGCGCCGGGCGATGTTGCCGCGCAGCTCGACGAATCGAAGATCCGGGCGAACTGCGGCGAGCTGAGCGTGGCGGCGCACCGAGCCGGTCGCCACGACGGCGCCGGCGTCGAGTCCGGCGAGCGGCAATCCGACGAGGGCGTCGGCAGCATCGCGCCTGGCGCAAAATGCGGCGAGGCACAACTCGTCAGGAGACTCGCTCGGGAGGTCTTTGGCGGAGTGCACGGCGGCATCGGCGCGACCGTCGAGCACGGCTTGCTGGACCTCCTTGACGAATACGCCCTGGCCGCCGATCGTGTGCAGCGGCACCTGCTGCTTGCGGTCTCCCGTCGTCTCCACGAAGACCAACTCCGTCGGCCGCCGAGCGACCGCCGTGATCGCCGCGGCGACGACCTCAGCCTGGGTTCTGGCCTGCGGGCTGGCGCGGGTCGCCAGGCGGAGCGGTGCCGCCACCGTCACTCGTCAGCGTGAGCCGAGGTCGAAGAGTTCGCTGACGGCGGCGGCGTTGCGTTCACCCTGAGGCGTGCCGGCGTCGTGACGCAGCCGCACCGACGGTTGGTGCAGCAGTTTGGCGACGATCGACTTGGTCAGCGCCTCGACGGCTTCGTGGTGCTCCGCACCGAGTTCTCCGAGACGCGATGAGAAGCGCTGCACCTCGGCGCTGCGGATCTGCTCGGCGCGATCGTGGAGGCGGGCGACGAGGGGCGCCGCCTGCCGCGCCGTCGCGTCGAGGAGGAAGTGCTCGAGTTGGTCGGCGACGATGTCGCGCACCCGGTCTGCTTCTGCGGCCCGAGCGGCGCGCCCGCGCTCGGCCCAGGCCCTCACGTCGTCGAGGTCGAGCACCGTCACGCCAGCCAGCCCGGCGACGGCGCGGTCGACGTTGCGGGGCAAGGCGATGTCGACGATGAGCAGCATGCCGCCCTTCCACGACGCCAGCGTGTCGGCGGTGATCAGGCCCTCGGAGCCCGCAACGCACGTGAGCACGACGTCGCTTCCGGCGATCGCGTCGGGCAGCTCGCCGAAGTCAGCCACGCCACCGTCGATCGCCGCGGCGAGCTGATGCCCGCGGTCGACGCTGCGGTTGACCACCGTGATGTTCGTCGCCCCGGCCTTGCGCAGCGACGTGGCGACGCCGGCGCCCAGGTCACCGGCGCCGACGACGAGCACGTGCTGCCCAGCGAGCGTGTCGAAGCGATCGGCGGCGAGCTCGACCGCGGCCTGGCTGATCGACGCGGTGCCACGCCCGATGGCCGTCTCGGAGCGGGCCCGCTTGCCCGTGCGCAATGCGTGGCGGAACAGCAGATCGAGAGTCGAGCTCACGCCACCGGCTTCCCCGGCGATCTGCCACGCCGAGCGCACCTGGCCGAGAATCTCGCTCTCACCGAGCACGAACGAGTCGAGGCCGGCGGCGACCTTGAACAGGTGGGTCGCCGCGGCGTCGTCGTGCAGCGCCAGCAGATGAGGGTGCAGCTCGTTGAGCGACAGGTGGCCGACGGTGGCGAGGAACTCGGTGACGTCGGCGTATGCCCCGTGGAACCGCTCGGCGACGAGGTAGACCTCGGTGCGACCACAGGTCGACAAGATGGCGACCTCGCGGATCGTGTCGCGCTGGGCGAGCCCGGCGACCGACTTGGCGACATCGTCGGGAGCGATGGCCAGCCGCTCGAGCACAGCAAGCGGCGCAGTGCGATGGTTCACACCGATGACGACGATCGACATGTGTGACCAGCCTACCCGCCGTGGGCGAGCTGGGCCCGTGGCGTGGCCAGGGCCGCGGCCGCGCGGCGCTGCTCGTAGTAGCTGAGGATCTGCAGTTCGACGGCGAGGTCGACCTTGCGCACGCTGACGGTCGATGGGACGGTGAGCAGCACGGCGGCGAAGTTGAGGATGCTCGAGATCCCAGCCGCGACGAGGCGGTCGGCGGCGAGCTGCGCAGCCGGGGCCGGCGTGGCGACGACGCCGATCGACACGTGGCAGCGCCGCACGATCGCCGCCAGCTCGGTGACCGGGCGGACCTCGATCTCGCCGATCTTCGTCCCCACCTTCGCCGGGTCGACGTCGACGATGCCGGCGACCGGGTAGCCGCGCTCGCGGAAGCCGCCGTAGCCGGCAAGCGCCTGGCCGAGGTTGCCGGCGCCGACGATGACGACCGGCCAGTCGTGGTCGAGGCCCAGCTCGCGGCGGAACTGGTAGATGAGGTACTCGACGTCGTAACCCACGCCGCGGACGCCATAGGTGCCGAGGTAGCTGAGGTCCTTGCGGACCTTCGCGGCATTGACCCCGGCGAGGTCAGCGAGTTCCTCCGACGAAAGGTTGACGACGCCGGCGTCGAGCGACTCCGTGAGCAGGCGCAGATAATCGGGTAGACGAGCAACCGTCGCCTCGGGAATGCGCCGTCCGCTCGCACCCATTGCCAATGACCATACGCCGCTCGTGCGCGAATTCACAAGCCAGTCAGTGGTTCGAGACGTCGAGGGCGCGGCGCAGCAGCTTGCCGGCGGCGTTGCGGGGGAGCTCGTCGACGATCACGACTTTGGCCGGGCACTTGTAGCGGGCCAGCTGGAGGCGGGCGTGATCGATGAGCGTCTCCTCGTCGAGGTCGGCCCCGTCGACCACGACGACGAAGGCCTTGACCGCCTCGCCGGTGTGTGGGTGCGGGACGCCGACGACACCCGCCTCGGCCACGCCTGGGTGGCTGAGCAGGACCTCTTCGACCTCGGCAGGGAAGACGTTGAAGCCCGAGACGATGATGAGGTCCTTGGCGCGGTCGACGAGGTACACGAAGCCGTCCTCGTCGCAGTAGCCGAGGTCACCGGTGCGCAGCCAGCCATCGGCGGTGAGGACGCGCTCCGTGGCGGCCGGATCATCGAGGTAGCCAGCGAAAACGTTCGGTCCACGTACCCACAGCTCACCGGCGTCGCCGACGAGGACATCGTCGCCGTCCTCGTCGACGATGCGCAGGTCGATTCCGTCGAGCACGACGCCGACCGACCCGTGACGCGGTTGCAGCCCTGCGGACGACGTGACCACGGGCGACGCCTCGGTGAGCCCATAGCCCTCGGCGACGACGAGCCCGAAGCGCTGCTCCAACGATTCGGCCACGGCGACGGGGAGCTTGGAGGCCCCCGACGAGGCGATCCGGATCGATGAGAAGGAATTCTCCGGCGCCTCCGCGAACTGGCTGAACGCCACCCATAAGGGCGGCGCCCCGAAGAGCACCGTGACGCCCCGTTCGGCGATCGACTCGATCGCCGTTGCCGGGTCGAAGCGCTGCACGAGCAGCAACGTCGCGCCGGACAACAGGGTCTGGCCGAGCACGACGTTGAGCCCGTACACGTGGTACAGCGGAATCACGCCGTAGGCGACATCGCCCGGAGCGAGGTGCTCGCGGCCCGATCGCGCTTGGTCGAGGTTGGCCCGCATGCTGCCATGAGTGAGCATCGCGGCACGCGGGGCGCCGGCCGTGCCGCTCGTGAACAGCAGGGCGGCGAGCTGCTCCGGCCGGACGTCGACCACGGGAACCGGATCCGCCGCCATCACCTGGGACGCCGCCACGGCACCTGGGAGCTCGGCGGCATCGGCAGCGATCACCGTGCGAATCGTCGGAATCGAGGCACCGTCGAGGTCCCGCCAGGCGGCCGACCCGGCGCGGTCGACGACGGCGCCGATCGCTCCGACCGTCTCGATCTCGCGGGCCAATTCACCCGCCGGGCTTGTCGGGTTGAGCGGGACGGCCACCGCACCGATGCCGAGCAGGGCCAGGTAGGCGACGACAAACGGCACCCCGTTGCTGCACACGATGACGACCCGATCGCCGTCGGCGATGCCCTCGGCGCGGAACCCGCCGCGGGCGCGCCCGACCAGATCGGCCAGCTCGGCATAGGTCGTCGCCCGGTTGCGGCCGATGATCGCGACACTGTCGCCGGCGTGCCCCTCGATCATCTCGGCCAGGTTCACGAAACCCCCAGTTTGCGTGCAGCCGCCTGGCGGCCGCTCCTGAAATGAAATTTGATTGTGACACTTTTCGCATGCTCAATCGCGGCGTAGGCTCCCACCCGTTGAGACGCGCCGGGTTCGCCTGGCAGCGCCGACTTGGGCTGGTGCCATCGGGGGGTTGGCATCAGCCCTTGTCGCGACCGGGGGCGACCACGCCGACGCGCCAGTAGGTTGCTCGACGTGGGGCGTCGCTACGAAACGGTCAGCTTGCTCACCGACTACGGCCTGGACGACGAGTTCGTCGGCGTCGTCAAGTCGGTGATCCGCGACCTCGCCCCGCACGTGACGGTGGTCGACCTCACCCACGGCGTCCGCCCCTTCGATGTGCGCGGCGGATCGCTGGCGCTGGCCCGGGCCATTCCATACCTCCCCGATGGGGTCGTCGTCGCAGTCGTCGATCCCGGAGTCGGCACGAGCCGCAAGGCGATCGCCGTCGAGGTCGCCGACGGCGCCGGTGTGCTCGTCGGCCCGGACAACGGCCTGCTCGCCCCGGCCGTCGCCCTCGCCGGCGGGGCGACCCGGGCCGTCGAGCTCGACAACGCCGGTTATCACCTCGAGGCACCGGGAGCGACCTTCGCCGGCCGGGACGTGTTCGCTCCAGCGGCAGCCCACCTGTGCAACGGCGTCGATCTCGACGACCTCGGCTCGTCGCTCGACAGCGCCCTGCTCGTGCCCGGGATGATCGCCCTGCCGCGGACCGAGGCGGACGGGATCCACGCCGAGGTGCTGTGGGTCGATCGCTTCGGGAACTGCCAACTGAACGTCGGGCCTGACGAACTTGCCGCCCTCGACGACGGGGACCGGGACGGCGTGGTCACCGTCATCTGTGGCGACGAGCGACGCAGCGCTCGGCTGGTCGCCACGTTCGGCGACCTGGCGACGGGCACGGTCGGTCTCGTGCTGGACAGTCAGGGCATGTACGCCCTGGCCCTCGATCGCCGCTCAGCGGCCGCCGAACTGGCCCTCGGACCAGGTGACGCCGTTCAACTTCGGGCCGCCGGGAACGACGACACCGCGTCGCCGGCGACAGGCGTCGAGCTCACCCGTCGCCGGTAGCGTCGGCGCCATGCGACCGGCGACGACGCTGACGATTGCCCTGCTCCTTGCCTTGATCCTCGTCGCCGGCGTGATCGCCCTGATGCGCATCTGACGCTGGTGGGGCCTGCCGTCAGTGGTCCGGCGACAGCTCGCGGCTGCGTGCGGTCGCCGCCGCGACCGCCTCGCGGAAAGCGTTCCGTACCTCCCGTTCGTCGAGCACCCGAAGCCCGGCGGCGGTTGTCCCTCCCGGCGACGTGACCATCACCCGCAGCGCTGCCGGGTCGCCGCGCTCGGCGAGCAGTGCTGCAGAGCCGACGAGCAGCTGCGTCGTCAGCGTGGCGGCGAGGTCGGGGTCCAACCCGACGTCGACGGCCGCGGCGATCAGCGCTTCGGCCACCAAGAACACGTAGGCCGGGCCTGACCCGCTGAGCCCGGTCACGGCGTCGAGCTGCGATTCGGCCACACGCACCACGAGCCCGACCCCCCCGAGGACCGCCTCGGCCCAGGCGAGGTCCTGGTCGGTCGCCGACGACCCGCCGCTGATGGCCGAGGCGCCCTGTCCGACGAGGGCCGGCGTGTTCGGCATCGCCCTGATCACCGCCACCGGGTCGGGCGTGACGCCACCTGCGGCACGCTCGATCTGGCGAGTCGTCACCCCGGCGGCGATCGACAAGAGGCGTCGGGCACCACCCGCGACTGCCGCGGCCGCTGCGTCGGGCACGTCGGGCGGCTTCACGGCGAGGACCGCCGCAGCGGTCGGCGGGACAGTGTCGGCCACGTGCACGCCGGGCAGCAGGTCGACGAGTTGCGTGCGGCGATCGCCCAGCGCCTCGGCGACAGCCAGCTGGTCGGCCGCCACGATGCCCCCGGCCAGCAATCCTTCGGCGAGGGCGGCGCCCATGTTGCCACCGCCGACGATGACGAGATCGAACGTGCCTTGAGCCATCGAGCAAACGTACCCGTGGCGCTGTCCGGGCCGCCGCAAGGACCCGACATCCCCGATAGGCGAGCGACCCGGACACCTCCCCTGGGCGTCGCCGGGCCGGCCAGAGGGAAATCCAATCGTCTGGGTCAGGGGAACCGGCCGGCGAAGCCGATGCGCAGGAGGCCGCCGAAGACCTGCTCCACCGTGGCGTAGAGGGTGCCGATCGCCCGATCGAGCTCGTCGGCGGTGACCGCCGCCAGCGGAAGCTCGCCGCGCAGGAACACAGCGTCCTCGATGCCGATCGAGAAGTGGGCGCCCACGAGGCGTTCGTTGCGGCGCAGCAGGTGCTCGTACAGCAGGGCGGCGTTCTCCTCCGGCGCAGGCATCACGTACGTCTCGTAGCGCAGCGTGCGCTGGCCGAGGGTGAGCCACACGGTGATGACGTCCTTGTCCTCCCCCGCCATGCGCACGAACCACCGCCGCCCGTCGCCATCGGCCCGGTCGATCGCCCGCACCGTGGGTGTGGCATCGGCGAACGCCGCCAGCCATCGACCGATCTGTGCTTCCAGTTCGGTGAGGGCGGCATCGTCGTAGAGGTCGCTCACCGGCCCCGATCGTAGGGCGACGTCAGCAGGCCACGAGGGTGCGCTGCTCGACGAGGTCGGCATACAGGCGGCGCAAGCGGGCGGCGGTGAGGCTCCACGTGAAGTGCCTGGCCCGCACGGCGGCGGCCGCGCCCATCGCCGCGGCGCCGAGCGGATCGTCGATCACCTGCGACAGGGCGCGGGCGAAGCGCTCTGGTTGACGTCCCTCGACGAGCACGCCCGTGACGCCGTCGTGGACGACGTTGAGCAAACCGCCCACCGCGCTGGCCACCACGGGGATGCCGCATGCCGCCGCTTCCAGCGCGACGAGACCGAAGCTCTCACTACGGCTCGGCACGACCACCACATCGGCAGCGCGGTAATAGCTCGACAGCAGGTGGTGCGGCTTGGGCTCCACGAAGACGACGCGATCGGCGACGCCGAGCTCGGCCGCCAGGGCACGCGTCGCCACCTCCTCGGCGAGACCGTCACTGCCGCTGGCGCCACCGACGATGACGAGCATGGCATCGTTCCGGGGCATCGCAGCGAGGGCCCGGACGGCCAGGTCGGGACCCTTGAGCGGCTGGATGCGACCGACGTACAGGACGATCGGGCGGTCGGCGGGCAGGCCGACGGCGCGCCGCGCCCCGCCGCGATTGCCGGGGGCGAAGAAGGCATGCTCGACGGCCGGCGGCACCGTCTCGATGACACCGTGGGGATCTCCATACAGGCGGCGGAACTGGCGCTCCTCTTCCGGGCAGCTGACGCAGATGGCGTCGCTGCAGCCGATGACCTCGGCCTCGGCACGCTCGCGCCAGTCCGGCTCGAGGTCGCCGCCCTCCGCCTTGACGCGAGCGAGGGTGTGGAAGGTGGAGACGAGGGGCACGTCGAAGCGATGCTTGAGGCGATGACCTGCAACGCCGCTCAGCCAGTAGTTGCCGTGGATCACGTCGGCGCCGCCGGAGGCTTCGAGGTGCTCGGCAACGCGGTCGGCGAACACATCGACCTGGTCGGCGAGCGCTTCCTTGGGGAGGTCGTAGGCGCCGGCTGGCACGTGGACGACCGAGTGCCCCGGCTCGACCAACACTTCGGCCGGCAGGCCGGGCCGGTCGGCACGGGTGTAGGTCGTACAGTCGACGCCGGCTTGGGCGAGCGCCGACGCCACCTCGCGCACGTACACGTTCATCCCACCGCTGTCGCCGGAACCTGGCTGCACGAGCGGGGACGTGTGGAGAGAGATCAAGGCGACCTTCGGCACAACAACGTGAAACATTACCGATCCGCTCAACATTCCCCTGCGGGCGAGCGGAGGGCCGATCGGCTATCTCACGAAGCTCTCGTACACGCCGAGCAGAGCCTGTTTCTGCTCTGCCGTCAGCGCCGGGTCTCGCCCGATCGCCTCGCGCACGCTCGGTTCGCCGCCCTCGTCGTCCCCGAGCAGGCCGGCTCGTACGTACATCGCCTCGACGCTGATCTTCAGCGCCTGGGCGAGCTGCTGGAGGATCTCCGCCGAGGGCCGCCGCAACCCGCGCTCGATCTGTGACAGGTAGGGGTTCGACACACCGGCGGCCTCGGCGAGGCGGCGCACCGACATGCTGGCGGTCTCCCGTTGGGTGCGGATGAACTCACCGAGCTCCACAAGCCGGTGTTGAAGCTCCTGTCGTGGGTTGCTCACTCCGGCTCCGTCTGCTCGGCGCGGAGGCGCACGACGAGCTCCTCGGTGAGCGCGTCGAGCTCGTCGTAGACCGCCCGCCGTTGCGCAGAGACCCGTTGCTCAAAGGCATCGAGGGCGGCGATCAGCTGCTCGAGCTCCCCGCGGGTCAGTCGGTCGAGGCGGCTGAACCCGTTGGCCGCGCACAGCTCGTCGAGCTCGACGGCGAGCGGATGGTCGCTGTGGTCCTCGGCTGGCCGCGGGGGCCGGGCGTCGTCACCGAGGAGGTGGTCGGCGAGCACCTCGCGCAGCTCGCCGTGCAGGTCGCGGCGGGCGTACACGGGGGTCGGGTCGCTGTCGTCGCTCGACCGCCCGATGGCGTCGCGAGCGAGGTCAGCGCGCCCGTGGGCCACCCGCCGCACGTACGACACGGCGTCGTCGACCGCTTGCAGCTCGGCTCGTCGCCGACGCAGCTCGTCGAGGGGCATCGACTGGGCGGCGGAAGGATCGCCCGACATCACGATCCCCCCGACACCGGCGGCAAGATGGCGACCTCGTCACGCGCGTCAACCCTCGTCGTCGATGCCGCCGGTTCGCCATTGACCCAGATCCGGCACGTCTCGAGGACATCCGTGAAGACGGCGCCGTACCGCTGCCTCGCCGCGTCGAGCACCTCGCCGACGGTTGCGCCCGGCAGGTCGTCGTGAGACCGTCCGGCGGCCGTCCGCGCCGATGCGAACATCCTCACGATCGCCATGATCGCAGCGTATCGATGCCGATCCGGTCGAGCCGGACAACGGCGGTTCGGCAGTAGTGTTCCCCGGCCGTGGGAACCGAACGTCGGGAGCGTCAGAAGGCCAACCGTCAGCTGCAGAAAGATGAGCTGGCGAAACAGGAAAAGCGCAGATCGATGACACGGCGCGCGGTGCTGATCGGGGCGGCCATCGCTGCCGTGCTGCTCATCGCCGTGCTGCTCGCCGTCATCGCCGGCGGTGGCGACGACGGGGGCGACGACGACCCGCCGGCCTCGACAAGTCCCGCCGCAATCGTCGATTCGACCGAGCCGTCGGCGAGCACCGGGGTGATCGACACCACGACCCCGACGTCGACAACCTGAACAGACTGGAGCGTGCCCGATGGCCGAACGAGACGGATACATCCCCGGTGTGCCGTGCTGGATCGACACCAGCCACCCCGATCCACAGGCGGTCCTGCCGTTCTACAGCGGACTGTTCGGGTGGGAGTTCGAGAACGTCGCGCCCGACGGGTCACCGGAGGCGTACTTCATCGGCCGCCTGCGGGGTGGCGACGTGGCGGCGGTCGGCGGAGCGATCCCCGCCGGCGCCCCGCAGGTCGCGACGTGGAACACCTACGTCTGGGTGGCGAACGCCGATGAGTCGGTGGCCGCGGCCCGCGACGCAGGCGGTGCGGTGCTGATGGAGCCGTTCGACGTCACGGACTCCGGTCGCATGGCCGTGCTCACGGATCCGGAAGGTGCCACCTTCTGCGTTTGGCAAGCGAACCGTCACAAGGGCGCGCGGATCGTCAACGAGCACGGCTCATTGAACTTCAACGTGCTCACCACCCGAGACCCCGAGGCAGCGGCGGCGTTCTACGGGGCGGTGTTCGGCTGGCAGCTACTTTCCTTGCCCGCTGGCCCGATGTGGACGCTGCCCGGGTATGGCGACCACCTCGAGGAGATCACCCCCGGCGCTCGCGAGCGGTTCGCGCAGTTCGGCGCTCCGGAAGGCTTCATCGACGTCGTCGCCGCGCTCAACCCGATCGCCGACGAGGAAGCTGAAACGGCGGCAAATTGGGGCGTCACGTTCGGCGTCGACAACGCCGACGACACGGCGGCGAAGACGCGCGAGCTCGGCGGCGAGGTCGTTGTCGGGCCGTTCGATGCGCCGTGGTCGAAGACGGTGGTGCTCAAGGATCCTCAGGGGGCCAGGTTCATCGCCAGCCAATTCGTCCCGGAGAACAAGGACCTCGAGGCCTCCTAGAGGAGGCCGTCGCTGGCGACGGCCTCGCCGATCAGCTCCCACTGCCCGCCTCGGGACACGGCGGCCGATCCCGTCGGCAGCACGATGATCGGTGTCGTTGCGAGCGAGCGCGTTCTGGCGAGCGCCTCGTCGCTCCACTGCTCGCTCTCGGGGATGATCGCCACGCCGGCCTCCAGGCCGAGCCCGAGGGTGAACCCGCCGCCGCGGACGTCGAACATCGGGTCGCACAGCGCGGCGGCTGACGGTCCGATGGCGACGACCAGGCCGCCGCGCTCGACCAACCGCTCCAAGGCGGCGAACACCGCGGTGTCCTTGAGCACACTGCGCAGGTGCATCGACGAGTCGCCCGCCAGGTACACGGCCGCTGCGCCGTCGATGACCCGAGCCGCCCCGTCGTCGTCCGCGTCGTGTCGCTGGAGCACCATCAGCGCTTCCAGTTCGACGTCGAGGCGCTCGGCCCAAGCCGTTGCGGTGGTCACCAAGGCCGCCGGCTCCTCGAAGGCATCCGCCGTCGGCAGCATCACGACCCGTTCAGCGCCGACCTCGGCGAGCAGCCGGCGGTCGAGGTCGTCGTTGCCCTCGAACGCCCCTCCGCCACAGAACACGAGGACTCCCGATCCGCTCATCGCCGGCACGGTAGCCGGGGCGCCGGGGCGGCTCGACAGGTTACCCGTGGGTAACTACGATCTCGGCATGGCCGAGGTGGACATCGTCGGCATCATCGGTTCGGGCGTGATGGGCGCCGGGCTCGTCGAGGTCGTGGCGAGGTCGGGGTATCACGTCGTCGCCCGGTCACGCACGCGAGCCGGCGCAGCTGCCGTCGTCGCCACGGTCGCGGCGAGCATCCAACGGCAGGTCGCCAAGGACGCCCTCTGCGTCAGCGAAGGCGACGAACTCCTCGGGCGGATCAGGGCCACCGACCACCTCGGCCAGCTGTCGTCGTGCGACCTCGTCATCGAGAGCATCGTCGAGGACCTCGCCACCAAGCGTGAGCTGTTCGCCGAGCTCGACCAGATCGTCAAGCCGGACGGAATCCTGGCAACGAACACCTCGACCCTCCCGGTCGTCGAGTTGGCGATGGCGACTCAACGGCCCGACCAAGTGTGCGGCATCCACTTCTTCAACCCGGCGCCACAGATGCGACTCGTCGAGGTGGTCCGCCCGATCACGGCGAACGACGACACGATCAAGTCGGCGATGGCGTTCGCCACGACCTGCGGCAAGGACGCCATCGAGGTCCTCGACCGGGCCGGGTTCGTGGTCAACGCCCTGCTGTTCCCCTACCTCAACAACGCCGTGCGGATGTACGAGCATGGAACGGCGTCGGTCGACGACATCGACACGGCCATGTGCGGCGGGTGCAACTTCCCGATGGGTCCGTTCGCCCTCCTCGACCTCGTCGGCCTCGACACGTCGGTCGCCATCCTCGAGGCGCTCCATGCCGAGACTGGCGATCCCGGCGACGTCCCAGCTCCGACGCTGCGCCGCAAGGTCGCCGCCGGCCAGCTCGGTCGCAAGTCGGGCCACGGCTTCTATCGGTACTAATACTCAGTTGCGAGCGACCGGAGCGCCAGCGGAGGGAGCGGCCAGCTGTGGCCTGCGTGGCCGGGGAACGCAGTGGAACGGAGATTCCACGACGACATGCTGGTCGCCCATGCAGCAGCCGGAGCGACGCCGACCCGTCGAACCGCCGCCCACCCGGTGGGAGCTGCCATCGCCGCGCACCGCCGATCGCGACGGGATCGCTGGCGTCGGCGGCGACCTCGAACCTGGGACGCTGTTGCAGGCCTATCGCCGTGGCCTGTTCCCGATGCCGTTCGGTCGGCGCCGGTTGGCGTGGTTCTCGCCGGACCCTCGGGCGATCATCCCCCTCGATGGGCTCGTCGTCAGCCGGTCACTACGGCGCAGCGTGGGTCGCTACGACGTCCGCTGTGACACCGAGTTCGCCGACGTCATCGTGCACTGCGCCGACCCGCGTCGCCCTGGGTCGTGGATCAACCCGGCTTTCGTGCGCGCCTACCGCCGGCTGCACGAACTCGGCTGGGCGCATTCGTTCGAGTGCTTCGACGAGCGCGGGACGCTCGTCGGCGGCCTCTACGGCGTCCGCCTCGGCTCGTTCTTCGCCGGAGAGGCAATGTTTCACCATGCTCGGGACGCCTCCAAGGTCGCCCTCGTCGGTCTCGTCGACTGGCTCAACGTGACCGGGGCGAGGTTGCTCGACGTGCAATGGCTGACGCCGCACCTCGTCTCGCTCGGCGCCGTCGCCATCGATCGCGAGGACTACCTTCGGCGCCTCGCCGACGCCGTCACCGAGGTGGCCGACCAGTGACCGAGTGGGTCGGGAACGCCGGTCGACGCGACTCCCCGTGGATCATGCGCACGTACTCCGGGCACTCCACGGCGGCGGCGTCCAACGCCCTGTACCGCACGAACCTGGCCAAGGGCCAGACCGGTCTGTCCGTCGCGTTCGACCTCCCGACACAGACCGGATACGACCCCGACTCGCCGATGGCCCGCGGCGAGGTCGGCAAGGTCGGCGTGCCGATCAGCCATCTCGGCGACATGCGCACACTGCTCGACGGCATCCCGCCGGCGCAGATGAACACGTCGATGACGATCAACGCCACGGCGGCGTGGTTGCTGGCGTTGTACGTCGCCAATGCGGCCGAACAGGGCGTCGACCCGAGCGTGCTGCGGGGGACGACGCAGAACGACATCGTCAAGGAGTACCTGTCGCGCGGCACCTACATCTTCCCGCCCGGTCCGTCGCGCCGCTTGACCGTCGACATGGTCGCCTGGTGTGCGGCCAACGCTCCGCAGTGGAACCCGATCAACGTTTGCTCGTATCACCTGCAAGAGGCGGGCGCGACGCCGGTGCAGGAGCTGGCCTTCTCCTTGGCCACCGCCGTCGGCGTGCTCGACGCCGTGATCGAGTCGGGTCAGGTGCCGCCCGAGCAGTTTGCCCGGGTGTACGGATCGATCTCCTTCTTCGTCAATGCCGGGATTCGCTTCATCGAGGAGATCTGCAAGCTGCGCGCCTTCGGCGTGCTGTGGGAACGCATCGGCCGGGAACGCTACGGGGTCACGGACGACAAGGCCCTGCGGTTCCGCTACGGGGTGCAGGTCAACAGCCTCGGGCTCACCGAGTCACAGCCGGAGAACAACGTGCAACGGATCGTCCTCGAGATGCTCGCCGTCACGTTGTCGCGGTCGGCGAGGGCGCGCAGCATCCAGCTGCCGGCGTGGAACGAAGCGCTTGGGTTGCCACGCCCGTGGGATCAACAGTGGTCGTTGCGCATGCAACAGGTGCTCGCCTACGAGAGCGACATCCTCGAGTACGACGACATTTTCGACGGCTCCGTCGTCGTCGAGGCACGCACGTCCGAGCTCTGTGATCACGCGTGGGCCGAGCTCGAAGAGATCTTGGCGATGGGCGGCGCGTTCGACGCCGTCGAGACGTTGAAGTCGCGACTTGTCGCGTCGATGGCCGAGCGCACACGACGGATCGAGTCGGGTGACCAGATCGTCGTCGGGGTCAACCAATTCACGGAAAGCGAGCTGTCGCCGCTCGGGGGCGACGAGGCGATCCTGCGCGTCGACCCCGATGTCGAGGCCGCAGCCGTCGCCGGCATCAGCCAATGGCGGGCGGAACGTGATCGCCCTGCCGTCAGCGCGGCGCTCGCCGAGTTGCGCCGAGCGGCCGAGACCGCGGCGAACGTGATGCCAGCGTCGATTGCCCTCGCCCGCGCTGGCGGGACCACCGGCGAATGGGGCGCGGTCATGCGCGAGGTGTTCGGCGAGTATCGCGGACCGACCGGTGTGGCCGGGGCAACCGGTGGCCATACCGGTCTGGGCCAAGTCGCCGACTGGGTGCGGTCGCTTCCCGATGGCCCGCCGCGACTGCTCGTGGCGAAGCCGGGGCTCGACGGCCACTCCAACGGCGCCGAGCAGATCGCTGTCGCTGCTCGTGATGCTGGCATCGAGGTCATCTACTCCGGGATTCGCCTGACCACCGAGCAGGTCGCTGCATCGGCACGCGACGAGGACGTCGACGTGATCGGTCTGTCGATCCTGTCGGGCTCGCACCTCGAACTCGTTCCCGACGTCATCGATCGGCTCGCCAGCTATGGCATCGACGCCCCCGTCGTCGTCGGCGGGATCATCCCTGAGGCGGACCGTTCCCGGCTCCTCGCCGCCGGGGTGGCCAAGGTCTACACGCCAACCGACTTCGACCTGTCGCGCATCGTGCGCGAGATCGCCGAGCTCGCCGTGGCGCATCGCGACAAGCAGGCCTCGCGCTGAGCAGGCAGGTCGTGCTCGCCGCGGTGTGGTGGGCGCTGGCGGGGTGCGGTGACGACGGCGGGGCCACGGCGACGAGCCTGCCGGTGGAGGCCGTCGTACCGGTCGGCTTCGACCGCGAGGGCGTGACGATCACCACGGCGGACGGAGGACAGCAGACGGCGAGCGTGTGGGTCGCCGACTCGACCGACGAGCGCGGGCGCGGCTTGATGGAGGTGACGGATCTCGGAGGCGCCTCCGGGATGTTGTTCGTCTTCGATACCGAGGGTGTCGGCCGCTTCTACATGTGGCAGACGCCGATGCCGTTGGACATCGCCTTCTTCGCCGCCGACGGCACGTTTGTCGGCAGCGCCGAGATGGCGCCGTGCCTCGAGCCGACCGCCGCCGCCTGCGAGCGGTACGCCCCTGACGAGCCATACCTGCTGGCCCTCGAGGTGCCGGCCGGTGAACTCGACGACCTCGGCGTCGGCCCCGGGGCCCGGCTCACCCGCCCCTGATCGACGGCAACCCCCGGGACCGAAGTCCCGGGGGTTGCCAGTTCCGAAGGGCTACTGCCGCCGCTGCGGCCCTCCGATCAGCCGTTCGCCCCCGAGCGACGGGTGGCGAAGATCGCCCCGCCGCCGGCCAGCAGGAAGGCTGCGGCGACCATCGCCAGCACACCGGTCGAAGCGCCAGTCTGGGGCAGTCGGCCGGCTGGGGCAGGGACAGTAGTGCTGGGAGCCGGGTCGGGCGTCGTCTGCGGGTTGGCGCACGCCGCCGTCGCCGGCGGATAGCTCACCGTTGCGGTTGCCGTCGGGTTCACCTCGATGACCACCGTGAGGCCATCACGAAGCCGTGCGTCGGACGGGTCGACCACCCAGTGGCCGTCGACCAGCATCCAGCCCGGCCAGTCGGTCGGGTTGCCGGCGCCGTCGACGGAAGCTCCGGGGTAGACGAACCGCACCGTCGAACCGGCCTGGTAGGTGGCCGTGTCGGTGCCGACGCTGTTGCCATCGAGGTCGATGAACGTGATCGCCGCGGGGCGGCCGTTGAACTCCGGCTGATTGCCGAACGTGACTTCGATGTACGGCGCATCCCTGAGACACACCGGCCCGATCGCAGAGATGCTCAGGCCGGACGGTCCCGGCGTCGTCGGTGGCTCCGTTGGAGTCGTCGGGTCCGTCGTCACCGGCGGCTGCGTCGTTTCGGTCGGCGGGGCCGTGGTGTCCGGTGGCTGGGTGGTCACCGGAGGTGTGAACACGCAACCGTCACCCGAACCGACGAACTCACTGGGCGATTGGTCAGCGAACAACACGGCGACAGTCACGCTGCCCTCTTCGCCCCGCAGCGACTCGATGACCGCCGACTCACCTGGGGCGAGCGCGACGGGCGAGACGATGGCGACCTCACCAGTGTTCGTCAACTGCCACGACACGTAGTCGGGGCCGGTGCTGGTGCACACGACCTCGGCGTTGGGCGCGGGGCACTCTTCGCCGGACTCAGCAGGCAGTCCGTAGTTGATGGCAGTTTCGCCGTTGCCGAACTTGTACCCACCAACAGCGGTGGCGACCAGTTCACCATTCACCAACTCCCAATCAATGGTCTCGGTGTCAGACGGAACATCCCACGCGGCGTTCCCGGGACCGCAGGGGTCACTCTGAGTTGGCTCGCCAGGATTCGTCACACACTGGTCGGTCAGCGCGGCGACTTCCTCATCCGTCAGTTCACGCTCACCGAAGCTGATCTCGGCGGTGCCTGCGAGCACCTTGTCCCAAGTCAGCGTGGCGGCGTTGTACTCGTACGTGTAGTGCGTGACCGTGGTACGAGTCTCCAGCGTTGTGTCACCGCACTCGGCTGAGCCGGTGTCCTCGGTGATCTCGTCGGACGGCGGGTTCTCCGGGCGGCAGTTCTCCAGTTCCTTCTCCGTCAGCGCACGTTCCAAGGTGCTGACGACGTACTCGTCGCCGTCCTGGGTGCGCACCCATTGGGAGTTCGAATCGAGGACGTAGGTGAAGTCCGTGTGGAACACCGTCCTCGTGGCCGATCCGTCACCGGGGCCGTCGCAGACACCCTCATCGATGCGCTTATCGAAGTCGTCCGGTGGCCTGTGGCAAGGTGACTGCGGGTCGTTGCTCTGGTAGCCGGTTGCCGGGAGCACGTGGTAGGGGCTGTCGAAGTTGGTGTCGAAGCCGTCCGGGAAGACGTATCCCGCCAGCGGCGTCACAACCACTTCGTAGTCAGCCGGAGCGGTGTGGGTACCGACACCAGGCGTGATGCTCACACCCGCTGGCTGAGCCGGGATGACAAGCGAGCCGCCAGCGACACAGGTGGGAGGATTCAGCGTCGGCGGTAACGGGGTCACTTCTTTGGACGGCGTGGCGCACACGTCGGCGTGCGACGTGTTCTTCATTTTGCCAGCCACGTCGATCTGCGCCGGGATGACGTATCCGGCGTCCTGGTAGCCGAACGAGTAGTGGCCGTGGTTGTCGCCAGCGCTGCCGCTCTTGATCCAGACGACGCCGCCGACCGAAGTCGCCTCGCCCGCCTTGATGTCGCCTTGTGCCCGAGGGCTGCAGGGATGGTTGTCGTTGTCGGATGAGATGCCGACCCCATCGTCGCCAGTAGGCCGCAAGGCGCTGTTGTGCGCCGACGCAAGGTTCGGCACCGCCAGGGCCACACCAGCCATTGTCAGAAGTGCAGCCGCGCCGAAGCGCAGCCGGTTACCCGCCAGTTTCATGAGTTCCGCCTTTAGTGCCCTCGCGCCGAACTCGAGATCGAGTTCTGTTACCGCCGCAACGAGAGTCGTCGGCAATGTACACGGCCGTGGTCGTCGCGCAACGCATGGTCGAGGATTTCTCGGCCGGCCGCAGTGTCGGGCCCGGGCGTCGACTCCCGGGCCCGCTCGCGAGTCCGTCCGTGCGGCGGTCGCTCGAACCGACTCACGTTCACACTGGCTCCCCGCGACGGGACTCGCACCGCGACGCCGCCACGCGGGTGATCACTCCATCGCCGTGCCGCCTCGGTGCTCCGTATCGACTCCGCCGAGTCGAATGCCGCCAAGCGAGGAGCGGCGACAACCTAGCGCCGCCGCGCCGAACGTCGCGCGACGATCGACAGATTCGCGATCGCGTCAGGCCGCGGGCACTGGCGCGCGTTGCGTCTCTACCCAGCGCTCCAGGGCCGGGCCGGACTCGAAGCTGGTGATCAGCGCGTAGCGGGGGGCGTCGCCGGTGTGCACGACGACGTGCCAGAGGCGTTGGGTGTCGACGAGGAAGCGGGCGCCGAGGTGCAGGGGCACCTGCCGCTCGGTGTCTCGATCGGGGAGACCGTCGGGTCCTGTGTCCATCAGCAGCATGTAGCTGTCCGGGTTGTCGGTGAGCTCGACCCACGAGCGCACCACCCAACCTTCGTCGTCGGGGTTGAAGCGATTGTTGTCGTCACGGTGGATCGAGCGGATCGCCTCGTCACGCGACTGCGGCTCGAGCTTGATGATCCGCACCCGGCCGAAGTTGGCGCCGACCGACTCCACGTAGTCACGCACCCCCGGGACGATCGCGGCGTTCGAGGTCCAGATGGCGTCCTTGTCCGTCTTGCCCTTGTCCCAGAATCCACGGCAGTCGAGCTCGCCGTCCGCCGAGGCGATCGGCGCGAAGTTCGTGTCGCCGCCGCTCTTCCACTCCATGTACTCGAGGGCGAGGTACTGCTCGGGTGGCACCTCGAACTCGGCGTCAGTGAGCGCGACGAATCCCGATTCGTCAAGGGCGGCGAGCCGCGGGTGCGGCGTGGCCAGCGGGATCTGCGTGCTCCAGTGGTCAGCGGTCGGCCAGAACGAGCTCATGGGCCGCCAGCCTAGGGGCCGGTCCGGCCGCGACCGGTGCACCCTCAGGGTGCAGCGGTGGTCGTCGGGGCGACGGTCGTCGCACCGGCCACGGTGGGCATCGGCGGCGGGGTCTGGCCGGGCACGGTCGGCGGTAGCTGAACGGCGACGATGTCCTCTCGGCGGGGGATGACCAGGAACTGCCCCGCTTGGATGTCGTCGGGGTCGGTGACCTCGTTGGCGTCCATGAGCGCCTGGACGGGAATCGAATAGGCGGCGGCGATCAACGTCAGCGTGTCGCCGCGCTTCACCTCGTAGTACTGCGGCAGCGTCGTCGCCGTTGCGACGGTCGTGGACGTCGTCGACGACGTGGCAATCGGAGGGAGCGTCGGGCCGCTCTGCGGGTCATCATCGTTGGAACAGGCGGCCACTCCGATGGCTGCGATCGCGGCGACCACGGGCAGCGACGACCAGTGCGCGCGCATGAGCGGGAATCGTAGGCACTAACCGGCGCGGCCGACCACGTAGCGGGCCAGCTCGACCAGCTCGTCGCGGGCGACCTGGGTGATGGCGATCGTCGCCAGGGCATCGATCGCCTCGTCGCTCAAACGCTCGATTGCCGCCTCCAACTGATCGAGCGCCCCGGTGTCGACGATGACTTGCTGGATCGCGGCGATGTCGTCGGCGTCGAGGTCGGGAGCCCCGACTCGGTCGAGCACGGCGAGCTGGACCGGCGTCGCCCCGGCCACGGCACGGGCGAGCAACGGGGTCGGCTTGCCCTCGATGAGGTCCCCGCCAACCGGCTTGCCGGTCACCGCGGTGTCACCGAACACACCCATCACGTCGTCGCGCATCTGGAAGGCGTCGCCGAGCGGTAATCCGTAGCGGGACAGTTGGGGAAGCAGCTCGTCGGCCCGTTGCGGAGCAGCGAGCAGGGCACCGAGATGCAATGGACGCTCGATCGTGTACTTGCCGCTCTTGTAGCGAGCGATCCGCTCAGCGCGGTCGATGCCGTCGCTCGCCGCGCACCGAGCCGACGATGTCGAGGAACTGTCCGATGTTCAGCTCGGTGCGCAACTCGTTCCACATCCGCCAGACGGGGTCGGAAGCGCCGACGAGGAGCTCGTCGGCAAGCACGAACGCCAGGTCGCCGACGAGGATCGCCGCGCCCTCGCCGAACCGGCGGGACTCCCCCGACCAGCCGGCCAGTCGATGCGTGTCGGCGTACACGGCATGCGTCGTCGACTCGCCACGACGGCTCGAGGCGTCGTCCATCACGTCGTCGTGGAACAGGGCGAAGGCATGCATCAGTTCGAACGCCGCCCCTGCGTCGACCACGCGTTGATCGTCGGGGGACCCTCCGGCGCCGACGAAGCCCCACTGGCAGAACGCTGGGCGGAGGCGCTTGCCTCCGGCCTCGACCATTCGGCGGATCTCGTTGAACGGCCCGGCCAAGTCGGCGTCGAGCGCTGTCCAGCGCCGGCCCTCGGCGGCGACGAAGCTGACCACCCGGTCGGTGACCCTCGACGCGATCGCCGACAGGCTCGCTGGCGGCGAGGCGGTGGTCAGCCGGGGAACCGTCATGCGTCAGCGGATGCCGGTGGGCCATCGAGGTCGGCGATGACCTCGTCGATGCGCGATCGCGCCGCGCCGATGCGCTGCCGGCACACGTCGATCAGCGTCGTCGCCCTGGCGACGCGGTCGGCGAGTTGGTCGACATCGACGTCGCTCGCCTCGAGCTCGCCGAGGATCTGTTCCAACTCCGCGAGCGCTCTGGCGTAGCCGAGCTCGTCGGCGGGCGATGTCTCCGTCGTGTCGGTCATCAGAAGGCCTCCTCCGTGCGGGCAGTCGCCGTGCTGCGCAGACGACCGTCGGCGAACTGTGTCTCGATCTCGTCGCCGTCGACCACCGCCATGGACGACCGCAGGATCACCCCGCCGGCGCCACGCGTGATCGTCCAACCGCGTTCGAGCATCGCCACCGGGTCGAGCGTCCGCGCTCGGGCCGCGAGCGCGTCGACGTGGCGTTGCTCGGCAGCGAGCACCTGCCCGGGGCGCACGACCAAACGCGACGAGGCGACGGCCAGCCGGCGCTCCGCTCCGGCGAGTTGGCGCAACGCACCGCGACGTAGGGCGGATTCCCGCGACTTGAGACCTTCGTCGGCACGGCCGACAGCGGCATGGGTGCGGCGGGCGATGCGATGGGCACGGTCGCCGAGGCGTTGTTCGGCGCCGTCGAGTCGCTCGCGAGCCCGCTCGACTGCCGCCGCGTACGCCCGCTCGGCGCGCCCGAGGTAGTCCCGCGCAGACTGCACGAGGAACTGGGCGCAAGCCGTCGGTGTCTTGAACGAGCGGTGGGCGACCTCGTCGGCGATGCTGCGATCGACCTCGTGGCCGAGCCCGGTGAGCACCGGCAAGGCAGCGTTGGCGATCGCCATGGCAATCTCCTCGGCGTCGAACACGGCCAGCTCATTGCGGGAACCGCCACCACGAATGACGACGACGGCATCGAGGGGGCGCCTCGCCAGCAGTTCGACGCCGCGGGCGACCATCGCCACGGCGCGGTCGCCCTGCACACGGACGTCGCACACCGTGAGGCGAAACCCGACGTTGCTGCTGCGCAGCTCGTTCTCGAAGTCGTGCCAGGCGGCGCTGCCCACGCTCGTGACGACCCCGATGCGCAGCGGCACCGCGCCGAGCGGGTGGCGCTTGTTGCGGTCGAGATGCCCGGCGGCGACGAGGCGGCGGAGCACCTGGTCGCGCTGCTGGGCGAGGTCACCGAGCGTGAAGCGAGGATCGATCCCGCCCATCTTCAGGCTCAGTCGGCCAGTGGGCGCGTAGAAGTCGAGGTAGCCGTGGATGCGGACCTTCATCCCGTCACCGAGCACGAGTCGGTGCCGCTCGAGCAGGCGGCGCAGACGCTCGCGCTGGGGAGCAAAGAAGGCGACCTGCACGACCGCCTTTGTCTCGGTCTGGTCGTCGGCAAGCGTGAAGTAGGCGTGCGGCCCTCGTGAGCTCCAGCCTTGGATCTCGCCACGCACCCACACGCCGTCGTCGAACCCGGCCCGCAGACGGTTGTTGATCAGGTCGGCGAGCTGGCTGACGGTGAACGTGCCCTCTGGCTGGAGGTCGGCGGATGCGTCCTCGGACGGCCCGAAGTCGAGCTCTGGCTGCGACATGACAGCTGGAGTCTTACCGGGTTGGCATGGCCGCGCTACCCGCCGTCGCCGACGGCCCGCAACGGGGCGATGTCGTCGGCGGGCAGCTCGCGCTGATCGCGCAATCCTTCGATTTGGCGAACGGAGCGGTCGAGTGCCCGTTCACGAGTGGTGGTCAGCTCGTCGAACTCGTTGTGCAGCGATACGAAGTGCCGCTTGAGCTTGTCGGTGGACGCCGTGTACTTGCGCCATTGCACGCCGAACTGGCCGACGAGCTCGAGGATCTCGACGCTGCGCTGCTCGACGACGAAGTTGTCGAACGCTTGGCGGATCACGCCGAGGAAGGCGAACAGCGTGAGCGGCGAGCACATCACGACCCGCTGCGTGAGGGCGTCGTCGAGCAGGCCGGGGTCGTGCTCGTGGATGAACCCGGTGAGCTGCTCGTTGGGGAGGAACAGCAGCACGTAGTCGACCGATCGCTCGGCGCCCTCGTGGTAGTTGCGCTTGGCGAGGTCCTTGACCTTCGCCCGCACGTCACGCAGGAACGACTTGAGGTGTTCGGCGCGCTCGACGTCGTTGGTGGCCGCGAGGTAGCGGAGGTACGCGGCGAGGGGGAACTTCACGTCCATGTGCAGCACGTGGCCCTTGGGCAGCTCGAACGTGAAGTCGGGGCGGCCGCTGGCGCCCTCTCCCCCGGCGCTGCGCAGCTGCGACTGCTTGCGGTAGTTGACGTTCTCGACGAAGCCGGAAAGGCGCAGCACGTCCTCGGCCATCCGCTCTCCCCACTGTCCCCGGGCTTGGGGGTTGGCCAGCGCTTCCTGCAGCGACTTCGTGGTGCTGGCCAGCGTCGAGGCGACCTCGGCATGGCTACGCAGGGACGCATCGACCTGGCCGAACCGCTCAGCGCTGGAGTCGCCGAGGGCGGCGACGAGCTCGCCGAGGCGGTTGAGCTCGCCGCGCATCTCCGCCCGGACCGCATCGAGGTTGGCGCCGATGACGTCCTTGCTGGCGTCGAGCCCGGCCTGCAGGCGGCCGGACGCCTGGTCGAGGTGGCTGCGGTTGAGCACGTCGACCTGCCGCAGGGCGGCGGCGACCGCTGCGTCGCGCTCGTCGAGGTGCCGCTGGTTGAGGTCGTCGACGGCGACGCAGAACGAGCGCCGAGCCGACGCCGCGACGGCGAGGGCGATCCCGGCAACGGCGAGGAGCGCCACGGCGACGACGGCTGTGACAGCGATCACGTTCATGTCCAAGAGCATGACAAGGGGGTGTCACAACGTCGCGGATACCAGCAGTGGTGAGCGGAGCGTGCAGGAAGCCGCACGGTGGGCTCACCGATCGTGCTGGCGGTCAGCGGTAGGGGATCAACAGGCAGCGCTCGTCGAGGCGACCGAGGGCGTAGGTGGTGTAGTCGAGGCCGAAATCGGCGTACAACCCGCGACACCGATCGCTCCACGTCAGCGCTTCCGGCGACGAGATGCGGTGGACGATCTGCAGGATTCCGCCGTCGTAGACCTCGTACTCGGCCCACGTTCCCGGGAAGTCCTTGACACAGCCGACCTCGATGCTCGGCAGGCCGCCGCCGGCCCGCGTCACCCGATGGCGATGGGTGTGTCCCGCCGTGTAGGCGACGATCGCCGCCCGGCGCTCGAACACGTCGTCGAGGGCCCGGCTCGAATCGGCGGTGAGCGAGAACCCCGGAGGCTCGGTGTCGAAACCGATGCGCTGGGGGTGATGTCCCATCACGACGATCGGGTCGGTCGCCGCTTCGGCGACGGCGTCCAGCCACTCGAGTTGCTCGTCGCCCACGCTGCCGTGGTCGTGTCCGGGCACCGCCGTGTCGAGCAGGGCGATGGTCAGGCCGTCGAGCTCGATCTGCTGGTCGCCCGCATACGCCGTCTGCCCGCCGATGCAGTCGTGGTTGCCGCGAACGGCGAACAGTCGCTCGCCGAACGGCGGGCGATAGCAGCGCTCGAAGGCGGCGAACTCGTCATCGAGGCCCGTCGACGTGAGGTCGCCTTTGGCGATCACCGCGGCGAACGGCGTGACGCTGTCGATCTCGACCAGCTCGGCGACCGCCGCTCGGTTCATCACGTCCGGGTACGGCATGGCGCCCGGTGCGACGCGCAAGATCGGGCCGAGCTCGCTGGAGCCCACGCGGCCGGCCTCGGTCTCGCCGAAGTGGACGTCGTTGACCGTGGCGAACCGGGACCGCAGCCGGCCGGCAGGGATGGCGAGCGTCTCGAACGCGATGCCGTAGTGCTCGTACGCCGTGGCCGGCTCGAGCCCGTCGACGACCTCGGCGCCGGTCGCGCGGTGGAACGTGGCGCTGGCGGGCGTCACGGTCGTCAGTTCCGTACGGGTGGCCTCCGCCTCGGCGGACGCGTCGCTTGCTAGGTCCATGGGCGGGCGCGGCGTAGCGGGATCGGCTGGCTCCACCAGCGCCCGCTGAACTTCCACGCCGTCTGCCGGCGCGACGACCAGTCATCAGCTGCGGGTTTCGGCCACAGCAATTCCACGGCGGCGACGATCGCCGCTGCTTCCTCGTCGGTCGGCGCCGGGCTCACGTCGGCGACAGCTGGACCGGGCATCGGCCGCCACGCTACTGGTGAGGCGACGGCCGATGCGCCGGTCGAGGTCAGGCCGCGGCGTTGGTGACGAGGTCCTCGAGGCGGTCGAACGACACCTGCATGCCGCCTTCCATGCCCGAGTTGATGTGGCCGTCGCGGTGCTCCTTGGTGACGTGCTGGACGAGCGTCGACATCGTCGTCACGCCGTCGACCTCGTCGAGGGTCACCGTGTTCAGCGACGCCACCGAGTCCGGGTCGTCGGTGATGCCCATCGCCACGAGCCCTTCGAAGGCCTCCGTCGAGACGATCCGGTGTGGTGCGTCGATCTCCCGGTACACGCCGTGGAAGGCGACCTCCTCGTCGCCTTCGCCGATGACGTAGCGCCACGATCCACCGACCTCGAGGTCGATGTCGCAGACCTTCCACACCGATGTGTCGAACCCCCACCAGCGCTTGACGAGCTCGGGCGTGGTGATCGCCTTGAAGACGAGTGCCGACGGGGCGTCGAACTGGCGGGTGATGAGGATCTCGGTGTCGGACGGCAGGGTGACGACTGCCGACCCGTGACGGTTTCCGGTGGTGGTGCTCATGAGCGGTGCTCCGTTTCAGTGGTGGGTGGTTGGGGGGTTGGGGGTTGTGGTTGGTTCGACCGCAGTTCGGCGAGCAGGTCGTCGAGCTGATCGAGCCGCGTGTTCCAGGTGCGCTCGAACGAGCGAGCCCAGTCGTGGATCGGCTTGAGGGCGGCACCGTTGACCCGGTACCACCGTCGGCGCCCATCGGCGCGGACGAGCACGAGCCCGACTGCCCGCAGCACTCCGAGGTGCTTGGACACCTGCGGTTGGCTGAGGCCGAGCCGGTCGACGAGCTCGCCCACCGTGACCTCCCCGTCGCCGATCGCGTCGAGGAGCTCACGCCGGCTCGCCTCGGCGACGGCGTTGAATGCATCCGTCGTCGTCGCTGACCGAGCCATGCTGACATTATATGCTGATATGGGAATACGTCAAGGCGACAGTCGTCACAGGCGACGCCGGAGAGCCGGAACGGTGGTGCTGTCCTATCCTGGGAAGCGATGCAGTCCACGACGGTCGTCCAGGCCCCGCACACCCAACAACCGGCGGTGCTGCCCCATGCCAACGACCCATGTTGGTGCGGGAGCGGGCGCAAGTACAAGCGCTGCCACCGCAGCAGCGAGGGTCGCGTGCTGCAGGGTCTCGTCAGCCCGATGCGCCCGGTGCCGGCGCACATCAACCGGCCGCCCTACGCCGATAGCGGCGAGGTCCGCGACCTGAACGAGCCACGGATCAAGCCACCCGAGACGATCGAGCGGATGCGCGTGACCGGCAAGCTGGCCGCCGAGATCCTCCGCCTGGCCGGCGAAAAGGTCGCCCCGGGCGTGACGACCGAGGAGATCGACGCCTACGTCCATCAGCTGTACATCGAGCGCGACTCCTATCCGTCGCCGCTCAACTACAACGGTTACCCGAAGAGCGTTTGCACGTCGGTCAACGAGGTGATCTGCCACGGGATCCCCGATTCGCGGGCGCTGCAGAACGGTGACATTGTCAACCTCGACGTCACCGCCTACTTCGATGGCGTGCACGGCGACACGAACGCCACGTTCTTCGTCGGCGACGTCGACCCGCAGAGCCGGCAGCTCGTGCGCGTGACCGAAGAAGCGATGTGGCTCGGCATCGAGGCGGTCAAGCCTGGCCGCCCGCTCAGCGACATCGGCCAGGCGATCGAGACGCACGCCAAGAAGTACCGCTATGGGGTGATCCGGGCATTCGTCGGCCACAGCATCGGCGAGGAGTTCCACGGTGACATCCAGGTACTGCACTACTACGACACCCGCAATTCGCTGACGATGCGCGCCGGCATGACGTTCACCATCGAGCCGATGATCAGCCTCGGGTCGTGGCAGTTCCGGATGTGGGACGACGACTGGACGGCGGTCACTGCAGACGGCAAGCGCACCGCCCAGTTCGAGCACACGATCCTCGTCACCGACGACGGCTTCGACGTGCTCACGGGCGGTGACGGCGCCGTGTCGCCCACCGCCCCGTGGAACCGCTGACCGATGGGTGTTTAGGGGACGATTCGGTCCCCTAAACACCCATCGGTTGGGCAGGCCGCCACCGTTGTCATGCACCAGCCTCGCCGGCGGGTGGTGGGTCGCGTTGGCGGGCGCGGCGGACGTCGCGGGCGGCGACGAGGCGGCTGTGACGGTCGAAGGTGACGTAGTTCCAGGCCCAGTTGAGCAACACGTTGGCCCGGTTGCGGAACCCGATCAGGTAGACGAGGTGGAGGCCGAGCCAGGCCAACCAGCCGAGCAGGCCGGAGAGGCGCACGCCCTTGGGCAACTCGGTGACGGCGTCGTTGCGGCCGATCGTGGCCATCGTGCCCTTGTCGCGGTATCGGAATGGCTTGCTCGGCGCCCCGGCCAGCCGCCGGACGATCTCCCGGGCGGCGTGGCGGCCACCTTGGATCGCCACCGGAGCGACCTGCGGCAGGATCGCCGCGCCGTCGGTGCCGCCGACGGTGCGGGCCGGTGACGCGGCAATGTCGCCGACGGCGAAGATTTCGGGATGTCCGGCGACGGTGAGATCGGAGTCGACGACGATCCGCCCGCCCTTGGTCAGCTCGACGCCCAGCATCTCGGCGAGCGGACTGGCCCGCACCCCGGCCGCCCACACGACCACGCCGGCCG
The DNA here is from genome assembly GCA_963772825.1 of Ilumatobacteraceae bacterium. GTDB lineage: Bacteria > Actinomycetota > Acidimicrobiia > Acidimicrobiales > Ilumatobacteraceae > Desertimonas. The sequence continues at coordinate 100,933 of CAVYYX010000014.1, forward strand.
GCAGCACCGTGCCGTCGGTGAGGTGCACGAGCTTCCGATTGCCGTCACTCGTGATCCTGGCCACGCCGACGCCGGTGCGGACCTCCACGCCGCGGCGTGACAGCGTGTGAACGGCACGATCGCTCGACTTCTTCGACATCGCCCCGAGCAGCCGCGGCGCCGCCTCGACGAGCACGACCCGCGCCGCCCGCACGTCGACGTTTGGAAAGTCCTTGGCGAGCACCCGGGTGAACAGCTCCATCATCGCCCCCGCGGTCTCCACGCCCGTCGGACCGCCGCCGGACAACACGACGTTGAGCTCACCGCGATCGACGCTGGCCGGGTCGATCGCCGCCCGCTCGAAGCGCTCCAGCACGGCGAGGCGGAGGTCGAGGGCGTCGTCGAGATCCTTGAGCGGGATCGTGTGCTCCTCGACGCCGTCGATGCCGTACGACGTCGACACGGCGCCGGCGGCCACGACCAGCGTGTCGTAGGGCAGCTCGTCGACGGTGCCGTCGCCACGGTCGACACTCACCACCTTGGCGTCGATGTCGATGCCCGTGACCGTCGCCATGTGCACGGTGACGTTGCGCTGGCCGCGGAACACACCGCGCACCGCGTAGGCGACATCGTCGGCGTCGAGGCCGGCCGTGGCGACCTGATACAGCAACGGTTGGAACAGGTGGAAGTTGTTGGCGTCGACGATGTCGACGTCGACGGGCGCCTTGGCCAGGCCCTTGGCGGCGGCCAACCCGCCGAATCCGGCACCGACGACCACCACCCGATGGCGGTGTTCGAAGACGTTCATTGCGTTCCCCGGCCACGCAGGCCGTTGCTGGCCACTCGCTCGCTAGCGCTCGCTCGCTCGCATCGGTTCACTACGAATCAAGGTACGCGACGACGCCACGAGCCACCATGACATCGGCCACGCGGCCGCGTCCCTGCGGTCGGCTCAGCCCTCGGCGACCGGGAGGCGGAGCATGCCGAGCACGCCGGCCGCGACACCGGCGCAGCCGACAACGGCGGCCGCGGCGGTGACGCCGCGGTCGAGCCAGAATGGGGCGTCCGTCGGGAGCAGCGCCTTCACCAAGCCGTCCCGGCGGAGGAACGCCCACAGCGCCAGTTGCATTCCGGCGAGGGCGACGAGGGCGTGCGACACGAGCGAGCGTCCCAGCGTGATGGCGACCACCGCGACACCGGCGGCGACCGCGGGGAGCAGCCAAGCGATCGACGACGGGCCCGTCTCGGGAGGCACCGAGGCGACCTGCCACCAGCCGATGCCGGTCGCCGCCGCCCCGGTGATCGCCAGCACCCAGGCGATGCGGTGCCGGGCCGAAAGCGCGATCAGCACGGCGAACCCGCCGATCAGCGCGCCGGCCACGAGCGGGACTCGCGACGGCGCCTCCTGCCACACCACCGCCACGGACACACGCACGTCGGACCCGTTGACCTGCAACGGGATGGCGCCCGTCTGCACCTCGTCGCCTCGCGTGCCGACGGGCGGCTCGGAGCTCATCCAGTGGGCGCGGTGGTCATGCCACGCGTAGCTGCCGTCCGTGGCTACCGCGACCCACTGCGACTCGCCGTCGGCGCCGGCACCGGTCGACGACGACCCGCCGTACCGACTCTCGTTCTCGGCAACCGTCGGCGACCTGCGGTTCTCCTCGACGGTGCCGTCGCTGTTGAACCGCAAGTACGGCTCGCCCCAGTAGCCGAGGACGACCACTTCCGTCCCGCGCTCGACACTCAGCTCGACGAACGAGTCGCCGCCGACGACGCCCACCTCGATCGTCGGGGTCGCCGGCTCGACGCCGACAACCTCGGTGGCGAAGTCCGTCGGCACCGCTGGATCGGCGTGGGCCACCCCGGCGGGCAGGAGCACCGCCAGCGTCGCGAGCGCGGCGCAGGCCGTCCTCATGCGCGTTCGGCGAGCAGCTGCTCGAGGTCGCCGGCGAGGTCGTCGCCCGTCGACCCGTACGGCCAGGTGAGCACGAGCGTCCCGGTGTCATCGACGGCGAACAGCCCGGTGTCGGAGTGCGCCACGTCGACGTCGCCGTTCGGCCGGGTCGTCACCTGATAGCTGACCCCGAACGCGAGGGCCACCTCTTGGAGCACCGCGTCATCGTCGAGGGCGACGGCGTGGGCCCCCGGGACGAAGCTGTCGACGTAGTCGGCGAGCACGTCGTGGTCGCGCTCGGGGTCGATGCTGACCATCACCGCGTCGATCCGCTCCGCATCGTCGGGATCGAGGTCGTCGAGCCCGCGGCGCAGCTGGGCCAGCGTTGTCGGGCACACGTCCGGACAGTTCGTGTAGCCGAAGAACACGACGAGCAGGCCGTCCTCGGGAGCAACGAATCTGAACGGCTCACCATCGCGGCTGACGTCGGGGACTTCGGTGACATCGACCACCGGCTCCGGGTCCCGAGTGAGGCCGACGAGCTCGCGATCGTCCCCGCAGCCGGCGACCGTCACCACGGCACACACGACGGCGACGAGGGCAGCCCAGCGCCTCGTCATCCGCCAGCACCCGTTGCCGACGTGCCCTCACCGAGCTCGCGGATGTAGGCGACGAGGGCGGCGACCTCGTCGTCGTCGAGGTCGTTGTCCGGCATCTGCACGTCGAAGCCGGCGACGGTCTGAGCACCCGGATCGGTGATCGCCAGCGTGAGATAGGCCTCGTCGGCAACGACGGTCGAGCCGTCGTCGAGCTCGACCGTCGAGCCGAACAGCCCTTCCCATCGTGGACCGACGGCGCCGGAGCGGTGACACGCCGAGCAGCCCTTGTCGTCGGCGAGTTCGGCGCCGCGCTGACCCTCGGCGCTGAGCCCCTCGGGACGGTCGCCGCCATCGTCGCCGCAGGCCGCAAGCAGACCGATGAGGACGAGCAACCAGCCGGCGGTCGCCGCCGAGCGTGCGATCACGGGGTGCGCAGGGCGGTCCACCACCGCAGCAGTTCCTCGCTCTCGGCGTCGCCGATCCCGTAGGCCCGATGCACGGCCTCGGCGCTGTCCACCAGATCGCCGCCGTCGTACGCGGCGACAGCCCGCTCGAGGCTGCCGCCCGGCCACGGCAAGCCGGCGACCAGCACCGGGCGCAGCCGAACCGTGCGCGCCGACAAACCGGTGCCGGCGGCGGCATGCCACAGCCACGCCGAGACGTACGGCGACGACAGCACGGCCGCCACCTCCGACAGGGCATCGTCGTCGCTCGGCGTCACCGGGCGCGCCGTCAGCACCGGGACGGCGGGCAGCATCGTGCCGTGGCGGTCGACCACGCATTCGACGATGCGCGTCTGGTTGGCGATCAACACCTTGGGGACGGCCAGCCGGTTCGCCCACCGGCGCATCCGCTCGTCGAGTTTCGACACGTCGACCCGCGGCCGCTCGAAACGGCGGCGGTTGAACGTGACCGGCCGCTCACCCCAACGGCAGCGGGCGGGGTCGATCGCCCCGCTCGTGACCAACGGCGGACCTGCGGGGTGGTCGCCGACCGCCGGGATCAAGCCGTAGTACTGGTCGCGGAAGTTCGCCGTCACGGTGACCCGATCGCCCACGCACCCGGAGGTAGCGATGGCCGGCAGCTCGGGGACACCCATCGCCCGGGTGATGACTCCGGTCCACACGGGATCGCGGTCGCCGCCAACATCGAGATGGTTCCCGTCATTGCGTTCCCCGGCCACGCAGGCCGTTCCTGGCCGCTCACTCGCTGGCGCTCGCTCGCTCGCAGTTGCGCTGGGTGATCGACCAAGAGCCCGGCGCTCGAATCCGACGGCACAAACGAACACCGCGGCGTCGAAGTGCAACCGCGGCGACCACCACGACCAGATCGGCTCGGCGAGCTGCTCGACCCGCGCCCGCACCGGGCCGGCGTCGCGTGACCCGAGGATCGACTGTGGCAGCAGCAGGCCGGTGCGTCCCCCGCCTGGCCTGGCGAGACCGACGGCGAGGACGAGGAACTCGGCGGCGGCGTCGGCGTAGGGGCCGCCGCCGCGTGCGCTGGCGCGGCCGCGCGAGGTCGCCGCCGCGAGCTGGGACAGGAACGGGGGGTTGCCGAGGACCACGTCGTAGTGGACATCGCCCCAGTCCTTGACGAGCGCATCGTCGACCTCGACGACGACCTCGCCACGCCCGGCCAGCGTGTTGCGCGCCACGTCGACGGCGTCGGCGTCGACGTCGACGCCGTGCAGCCTGGCGATCCCGCCGGCGGCGGCGACGTGTTCGGCGGCGGCGGCGAGGAACCGCCCGTCGCCGCACGCCGGGTCGAGCACCGACACACGCTGACCTGGGGCGATCGCTGGCATCACGGCGTCCACGATCCGCTCGACCAGAGCTCGCGGCGTGGCATACGACCCGCGCCGGCGCCGGAGTTGCCGCGCCTCGCCGGCTGTCGACGACAGTTGCGCGGCGGTCACGGCTGCAGCGTATGGTCGGTGGCGATGCCAGGCGCGGAGAGTCGCTACGTCACGATCGACCGCAACGACTGGGCGGCGTTGCGGGCGGCCACCCCGTTGACCCTGCGCCAAGAGGATCTCGACAAGCTCCGCGGCATCAACGAGCGCATCGACCTCGACGAGGTCGCCGCCATCTACCTCCCGTTGTCCCGCCTCCTCAACCTGCGCGTCAGCGCGTCGCAGGATCTCGCCCGGGTGTCATCGACGTTCCTCGGGGCGATGTCGCCGCGGGTGCCCTACATCATCGGTGTCGCCGGCAGCGTCGCCGTCGGCAAGAGCACGTTCGCCCGCATCCTCCAGGCCCTGCTGTCACGCTGGCCGGACCACCCCCACGTCGACCTCGTCACCACCGACGGCTTCCTCTATCCCAACGCCGTGCTCACCGAACGGGGGCTGATGACCCGCAAGGGGTTTCCGGAGAGCTACGACACCCGCCGCCTGCTGGCGTTCCTGCGCGACCTCAAGAGCGGCGCGACCGAGGTCCGGGCACCCGTGTACAGCCACGTGATCTACGACGTGCTGGAGGACGAGGAGACGATCGTTCGCCAACCGGACATCGTCATCGTCGAGGGGCTCAACGTCCTCCAGGTCAGCAGCTCGGCCACCGAGTTCGTCAGCGACTACTTCGACTTCTCGATCTACATCGACGCCGACGAGGCCGACATCCTGTCGTGGTTCATCGCCAGGTTCATGGCCCTGCGCGAGTCGGTGTTCAAGGACCCCAACAGCTTCTTCCGACACTTCGCCGCGCTCAGCGACGCCGAAGCGCTGGAAACGGCGACGTCGATCTGGCACGACATCAACGGGCGCAACCTGCGCGAGAACATCCTGCCGACGCGGGAACGGGCCTCGTTGATCTTGTGCAAGGCCGCCGATCACCGCGTCACCAGCGTCCGCCTCCACAAGTTGTAGGGCTACAGCTGCTCGGCGAGCAGGAGCACCGCCGAGGCGGCGCAGATTGCCAGCAGGATCGGCCGGAACCGCGGGCCGTCGACGTGGCGGCGCAACCACGGTGAGACCGCCAGCCCGATGACGACTCCGGGCAGGAGGAGCGCGCCGAGCCGCCACTGCCGGGCCGTCAGGTCCCCGGCCAACGTGAGGGCGATGATCGACAACACCGTGCCCACCGAGAAGTAGGCGCTCAGCGTGGCCCGCACCACCCGTGGGCTGACCCGCTGGTAGAGCAGGGCCATCGGGGGCCCGCCGACGCCCGTGGCAGTGCCCATGAACCCGGACACGGCGCCGGCTCCCACCGTGAGGCCCGGCGTTGTGGGCACCGATGGCAGCCAGATCGAGGTCGCCACGGCGATCAGCACCGCGGTGCCCAACCCGATCGAGAGCAAGCGGCTGCTGACTGCTGCGGCGACGACGGCGCCGGCGACGACGCCGGGGACGCGGCCGGTCAGGGCCAGGGCAGCGCTCCGGCGGTCGACATCCTGGTAGGCGCGCACGGCCACGGACGTCGACAGCGGCAGGACCGCCACGAGCACCGCGCCGGGGATGAAGTCCGTGTCGATGAGCGCCAGGAACGGCGCCGAGAAGAGCCCGAAGCCGAGCCCGATCGCCCCTTGCACAGCAGCGCCGACGACCGCGATGGCGACGCAGGTCAGCGCCAGTTCGACGGCCACGGGCGACGTCAGTCGTTGCCCGGGCGGTTGACGAACGCCGTCGCCAGGTCGACGTCGCCGAACACCGTCACGCGGTCGAGCGGTGATCGCCTCCACAGGACCATCAGCAGGTCGTGGGCGTCGCCGCGCAGCGCGGCGTCGGCCTTGGCGTGGTCGCGGGCCACGGTGCAGCCGCCGTCGGCGTCAGGTCGCACGGTCCACTCGCCGTCGGCGTCCGTGCAGTGCAGGTGCACGCTGCCGGCGAGTTGTGGCGTGTCGGCGGCGACCACGGGAAAGAAGTACTCGAGGAACTCGTCGACCCCGTCGGCAGCCAGCTCCGGGGCGAGGCGATGGTCGACTCCGGCGGCGTGCTCGGCGTCGACGCGATGGACGGCCGTCTCGTGGGCCATCCGCCGCGTCACCCAGGCGACGTCGTGTTGCGGCGTCCAGGTCCACACGGCCGTCGCTGGATCCGTGTCGGCGAGGACACGGTACAGCTCGGCCGCCCGTTCGCTGGCGAACGTGGCGACGGCGGCGAAGGCCTCGTCGACGGGCAGGTCGCCGCCTGGCCGCACAGGATCCTCGTAGGCATCCGGGGCGATCGATTGCTCACGGACGACCCAGCCCCAGAAGTCGTGGACCTCGCCGATGTGCCACACGAGGTCGGCGGTCGTCCAGTCGGGGCAGCCCGGGACGGCAGCCTGCGGATCGGCCCGGCGGGCGGCGACGAGCAGGGCGGTCGAGGAGTCGTGCAACGTCGCCAGGAACTCGTCGCGATCCATCGGCGCTGACGGTAGCTGGCGAGGTCCTCAGCGCAGCAGGGCGGGCACATCGCGCAGCGTCTCGGCGGCGACGATCGAGCCGTCGTGGTCGACGAGCTCGTGCTCCCAGGTGATGTGGTAGGCGACGTGGACGGCGTCGCCGCCGATGGCGAGGACGGGGAGCACGTCGCTGCGCACGGAGTTGCCGATCATGCAGAAGCGGGCCGGCTCGACGCCGAGGTCGTCGAGGATCCGCCGGTAGGTCGCCTCGTCCTTCTCCATCACGATGTCGATGTGGCTGAAGTGGTGGGCGAGCCCCGACGACTCGAGCTTGCGCGACTGGTGGACGAGGTCGCCCTTCGTGATCAGCACGAGGCGGTGGTCTCGGCCGAGGTCGGCGAGGACCTCGGCGACCCCATCGAGGAGGCGCACCGGTTCGGTGAGCATGCCCATGCCGAGGGCCAACACGTCACCGACGACGTCCGCTGGGACGTTGCCCTGGGACACCGTGATGGCGCACTCGACGAGCGACAACGTGAAGGCCTTGACGCCATACCCGGAGATCGGCAAATGGCGTCGCTCGGTGGCCCGCAGCGCGTCTCGGATGTCGACGCCGTCGGCGACGTACGGCGTGAGCAGCTCGACGTAGCGCCCCTCCACGGCGAGGAACGAGTCCTCGCTGTGCCACAGGGTGTCGTCGGCGTCGACACCGATCACCTCGAATCTGGACACTCTTGCGTTCCCCGGCCACGCAGGCCGTGGTAGGACCGTCGCGACGTCATCGGGTAATTGCGTTGAGGTAGTTGTAGACGGTGATCCGGCTGACGTTCAGCCGGTCGGCGATGTCGTCGACCGCTTTGCGCAGCACGAAGGCACCGCGTTCGTGGAGCAAGCGGACGGCGTGTTGCTTCTCCTCGCGGGGCAACTCGCCGAGGCGGCCGCCGAGATCCGACTCGACGGATTCGATGAGCCGGTCGAGGGCACCGTGCAACGGCGGCATGCGCACAACTGCGACGACCACGCCGTCCCACACGAGCGGGATGTCGGACGACAGCCGCTCCTCGGGTCGCACGAGCGACGCCCCGACCGCGTCGAGCACCGGCTTGATGGCGTCGAGCAACACGTTCGCGGTCACGGTTCCAGCTCGTCGGTTGCCGAGACGTGCAAGGACACGTGGGTGGCGCCGTTGGCGAAGGCCTCCTTGACGACGGCGGCGACGATCTCGGGCATCGCCGCCGTCGGCGCCTGGCAGGTCGTTCCGAACGGACCGAACTCGACGGCTGCGCCGAGCGACTCGACCGCTGCGACGGCCGCCCGCACGTGCGGCCCGGGGTTGCCTTCGACGAACGGCTCGACGGTGAACTCGAGCTCCTTCACCCCCTCAGAGTAGGGCGATCATCAGCAAGATCGGGCGGGGGGTGCGGGGGGCAGAGGCTCTGCCGGAGCCCCCCGCCGCTGGCCGATCCGGCTTGCCGGTCGACCAGCTGAGATGCTTCGTGCGGCCGCAGGCCGCCTGCGCCGAGCTCGAGCGGGAAGGCTTTGCTTCCCGCTCGAAATCTACGCGACGACGCCCATCACCTGGGCGAGGGACGCAGCGCGCTGGGTGCACTCGTTGCCGGCAGCGGTGAAGGCGTCCTTGAGCCCGTTGAGGGCGGGGTTGAACTGGTCGTTCCAATCCGCCTCGAACTTGTCGCGAGCCGGGCCCTGCCACGTCGTGCCGCCGAGGGTCGTGAACACGATGGTCTGGATGTCGGCGATCGACTCGTTCTGGGCCACGAGCTTGCCGCCCAAGGCGGTGAGCTGTTCTGGATCGGCTCCGTACATTCCTGCGGGCATTCGTCGTGACCTCCTGGTGTCGGCCGGCGCCTGGTGCGCCGTGCTGCCTCCCCTGGGCGTCGGCTGACCTGCGCAGGGGAAATCCTTCGTACGATCGCGTCCATGAGTGCCGACGACGTCCATCAGCTGAGCGAGCGCATCGACATCGAGGCGTTGCGTGACGAAGCCACCGGGGCGCTGGCCGGGGCGGTCGAGCTGCGGCGCACCTTGCATCGTTGGCCGGAGGTCGGCAACGACCTGCCGATCACCCAGGAGCAGGTGCTCGCAGCGATCGAGCCACTGCCGCTCGATGTGACGGTGCACGAGACCACGAGCGGAGTCGCCGCCCTGCTCACCGGTGGCCGGCCGGGCCCGACCGTGTTGTTGCGCGGCGACATGGACGCCCTACCGCTCCGCGAGGACACCGGGTTGGACTTCTCGTCGAAGCATGCCGACCAGATGCACGCATGCGGCCACGACACGCACACGGCGATGCTCGCCGGCGCCGCCCGTCTGCTTGCCGAGCGGTCGGGCGAGCTCGCCGGCCGTGTCCTGTTCATGTTCCAGCCCGGCGAGGAGGGCGAGCACGGCGCCCGCTTCATGCTCGACGAGGGCCTCCTCGACGTCCCACCGCTCGCCGACGGCACGCCGTCACCCGTCACCGGAGCGTTCGCCTTGCACATCACGTCGATGCTCCCGACGGGGTGGCTGACCGTACGCGGCGGCCCGACGATGGCGTCCGCAGACACCCTCTTGATCACGATCACCGGCCAGGGTGGTCACGCCAGCGAACCGTTCCGTGCCGTCGACCCGATCCCCGTCGCCTGCGAGATCGTCCAGGCGCTGCAAACGATGGTGACGCGCACGATCGACGTGTTCGACCCGTGCGTCGTCACGGTCGGACGGATCGCCGCAGGTACGACCGACAACATCATCCCTGAGACGGCGCACATCGAAGGGACGATCCGGGCGGTCAGCGAGACCACCCGGGCGCGGGTCCACGGCAACATCAGCCGCGTCGCCGAGGGCATCGCCGCCGCCCATGGGGTGACCGCATCCGTCGACATCGAGAACGGCTATCCCGTCACCGTCAACGACGGCAAGTTCGCCGACAACGCACTGGCCCTTGCCCAGCTCGTCGCCGGGAGCGGCAACGTCGTCGAGTTGCCGCATCCGATCATGGGTGCCGAGGACTTCAGCTACGTCTTGCAACGAGTGCCCGGGTCGATGATGTTCCTCGGTGCAACGCCGCCCGGCGTCGATCCCGCCACCGCGGCGCCGAACCACTCCAACCACGTCGTGTTCGACGAGCAGGCGATGGCCACCGGCATTGCGATGTATGCCGCCGTCGCCCTCGATCACCTCACGTCGTGACCCCGAGGGTCACACGGGGGCGTGGATCAGGCGGTGGGTGAGCGTTCCGTCGTTGCGGAACGTGAACTCGACGCCACCGAGGCGCGGATCGCTCCACGTGTCACGGTCATCGCCGGGGATCGAGGTCGAGGGTGCCCACACGTCGCGGCCGCGATCGGCGTAGCGGTGACGGTGACCTGAGGCGACGAGACGTACATCAGCGCGATCGACGGCGCGGTCGAACGCCGCGACCGCGAAGGCTGGCATCTCCCAACCGTCATTGGTCTCGTCGGCCACCGGCTGGTGGCAGAACACGGCGACCGGCCGATCGACGTCGACGACGTCGGCCAGCCAGCCGTCGTGGTCGGGATCGCCGAGCAGGTAGGAGTTCACCCCGACGACGCGCCAGCCGGCGATGTCGATCGAGAAGCGATCGCTCCCCCACGTCTCGACGAACGTGGCGACCCGATGGGGGCGCGCGTCGTCGTCGCCGTAGAAGCCGACATCGTGATTGCCGGGGATCGTCAGCAGGGGCCTCGGCAGCCCGGCGAACACGCTCCGCGCGAAGCGTCGATCATCGACGTCGTCGGGGTCCTCGAAGACGATGTCGCCGGTCAGCGCGACGAGATCGGGCGGATCGGCGGCGATCTCGCCGAGCAACCAGCGCAACGACGCCGGGACTCCCTGGAGCGCCGAAAGGTGCGTGTCGGTGAGCTGGAGCATCGTGACGGACGGAGCCGAGTCGAGGTCGGGGAAAACCACCGTCCGATCGTCGCGCATCCGATCATACGGCGCCGTTCCAGTTGGGGCGACGAGCCACGGCGTATCCTCGTTCCCATGGCAACCACCCTGATGGTCTGGATCGACCAGGATCTCTGCACCGGCGATGGGATCTGCTCGGAGATCTGCCCGGACGTCTTCGTCGGCCGCGACGACGGGTTGTGGGTCGTCAAGGAAGAGGCCAGCCATTTCGGCGCGACGATCGTGTTCGACGGTGTCGACGGCGCCGGGCACGGACCCGACGGCGGCAAGGGCGTCGCCCAGATTCCCGACTCGCTCATCGACTCGGCCGTCGAGGCCGCAGAGGAGTGCCCCGGGGAGTGCATCATGATCGAGCCCTACGACCAGGCCGCGATCGACGCCAGGGGCGCCTAGCCGACCATCGATCTGGGCGGCCAAGAGCGCTGAATCCGGACCGGAGACCGCCCAGATCAGGAAACGGATCGGAGGCCGCCCAGAACGGTCAACCGCTCGGGGTCAGGCGGAGGGTCATCAGCTGGAACGGTCGCAGGGTCAGCGCGCAGATCCCGTCGGAGACCTCGAAGTGCCGTTGCGGCTGCTCGAGCAGGTCGCAGGCTGCCGCCTGGGCGATCCGCCCGGAGAGCGCGGCGGTCGCCGCGACCCGGTTGCCGGTGGCCTCGTGCAGGCGGACGACGACGTCGCCACTCCCGTCATCGGCGACCTTGACGGCGTCGACCTCGACGCCGCGGCCGGTCACCGTGACCACCGGCGCCGGCAACTCGCCGGCGCCCGCGCCGCCGCCATCGACGACACGGAGCGGTAACTCCAGCCGCTCGGCCTCGGCGACCACGTCGGCGAGGCCAGGCCCGTGCGGCAGGAGGGCGAGCGTCACGGAGTGACGGCCGTGGTCGGCGTCGGGATCGGGATACTTCGCCGCCCTCGCCAGGCTGACTCGTATCGAGCCTCCGAGCACCCCGTGGCCATAACGCCCATTGTCGAGCACAGCGACGCCGAAGTCGGGCTCGGCGAGGTCGACGTAGCGATGGGCACACACCTCGAACTTGGCGGCATCCCATGACGTCGAGGCGTGCGTCGGCCGCCGAACTGCTCCGAACTGAATGCCACACGTCGCCGTGTCGGCGTGCACGTCGATCGGGAAGCGCATCGACAGTAGGTGCTCGTCGTGCTGCCAATCGAGGTCTACCTCGATGTCGAGGCGCTCTGAGCCGGCGCGCAGCACGTAGCGGATCTCTGCGGTCGACGGACCGAAGGAGCGCCGAACCGCGACGATACCGACGAGCGGTCCGGCGGCCTCGACCTCGATCGAATCGGCAGGCCCGACCGGGGCCGAGGCGTCGACCGTCCACGACTCGAGGTCCCAGGCGTCGTACTGCACGGGATGGTCGACAGCCAGCACAAGTTCGGCGGCCACCGCCGCGGGCGGGATCAGCTCGCGGCCCCGGACGACATCGATGACCGACGTGAGGTTGCCATCGAGTCCCCAGCTGAGGGCGAGCAACCCGTTGGACATCGAGCGGTCGGTGACGACCACCTGCGGCGCCCGTTCGCCACGGCTCGGCGGCAGCGCGGCGGCCGTCAACGCAGCCAGCCCGAGTCCCGGCGCGCTGACGAACGCCGCCGTCCTGCCGTCGGGTAGTTGCTGGGTGGGACCGTCGCCACCCGGAGCGGCGGCGGTGACGACGACTTCACTCCGCGCGAACGTCGCCGCGTTGGCCACGACGCCGCCCAGCGGTGCGAGGTCGGCAAGGCGAGCGGTGATGCGTTGCTCGAGGTCGGCGGCGACGCGGTCGAACACCTCCTCGGCGTCGGCATGGACCCAGGCGATCGACGAACCGGGGAGGATGTCGTGGAACTGCTGGGTGAGCACCTCGCGCCACGTCTCATCGAGCTCGTGGGCGTCGACGTCGGCGCCGCCGATCGCCGCCGTGGCAGCCCACAACTCGGTCTCCCGCAGCAGCCGCTCGCACCGTCGGTTGCCGAGCTTCGTTCGCAGCTGGCTGGTGAGCGTCCCTCGGTGGGTCTCGAAGTACAGCTCACCTCGCCACGCCGGGACCGGTGCCCCGCCGGCCGCCTCGGCCTCGACGTGGTCGAAGAACCGCGCCGCCGAACCGAGCTCGACGTGCGGCATCGGGTCGAGGTCGGCGAGGCGCGCAGCCCGCGCCAGCATCTCCCGGGTCGGCCCCCCACCACCGTCGCCATAGCCGAACGGGACCAACGAGTAGCTGCTCCAACCGTGCTCGGTGAACCGCTCCATCGACTCGCTGAGCTCGGCCGGGGTGATCTCGGCGCCATACGTGTCGACGGGCGGGAAGTGCGTGAGCACCCGGCTGCCGTCGATGCCCTCCCACCAGAACGTCTGGTGGGGGAACCGATTGGTGCGGTTCCACGACAACTTCTGGGTCACGAAGCGGCGCATCCCGCCGGCGGCGAACACCTGCGGCAGGCTGCCCGGGTACCCGAACACATCGGGGATCCACACCTCCGTGCACGTCACGCCGAAGTGTTCCGCGAACCAGCGCTGACCGTGAACGATCTGGCGGGCGATGCTCTCGCCCGACGGGAGGTTCATGTCGGCCTCGACCCACATCCCCCCGACCGGCACCCACTGGCCGGCGGCGACCTTGGCGGCGATCCGGTCGAAGAGGCCGGGCTCGCGCTCGCGCACCCACTCGTACTGCTGGGCCTGCGAGCAGGAGAACACGAAGTTGGGCTCGTCGTCCATCAGCGCCACCGCCGAGGCGAACGTGCGAACGCACTTGCGGACGGTCTCGCGCATCGGCCACAGCCACGCCGTGTCGATGTGCGCGTGGCCCGTGGCGATGGCCGTGTGCGCCGGTTCGGCGGTCGACGTCGATAGCGCCGGGGCGAGGATCACTCGTGCTTCGGCAGGCGTCGCTCCGCCGGCGAGCGCATCGAGCCCGCGGGCGAGCACCTGGAGCAACCGCGGCCGCCGCCGGTCGGTGACAGCCAGCGTGCGCATGACGCTGTTGAGCACGTTGAAGTCGTGGAGCATCGCCTCGGCCTCGTCGTCGACGACGACGAGGTCGGCACGGGTGAACTCGTACAGCGGCGCCTCGCCCGCCGTGGAGAGCGAGCCCAGCGGTGACGGTCGGAAACCCGGGAACGTCGGATTCGAGGCCGCCTCGATGATCAGGTTGACCGGGCCGCCACCCGCTTCGACCGGTACCGCTGTGCGCCGCGGGTGGATGCCCTGCAGCGGTTCGCCCTGCGCGCCGCGCACGAGGCCCTCGCACTGGAAACCTGGACTGTCGGCGGCAAATCCGAGGTCGACGATCGCCTCGACGCGCCGCGACGCCCACTCAGGGGGCACGTCGCCGTGGCAGCGGAACCACGTCGTGCCCCACGGCGCCCCCCACATCGACGGCACCGGCAGCGGGCGCAGGGTGTCGAGCGAGGGTCCGGCCTCGACGCTCATCGGCACCCGGTGGGGGTGCACGAGCGGCAGGATCCGTTGGTAGAGCTCCCGATCGATGCGCTCTTCGACGAGCAGGTGGTTGTTGTGCACTGCTGGAACGGTAGCGAAATCGAAATATGCTTGACAGCCGACCATGTCGCACGTCCAGGCGGGGCCACCGTCGGCGTTCGGAGAACTGGCGCTGCGTCACCGACTGACGCTCGTCGTTGCCGGCGCCGGGTGGGGTAAGTCGGCGATGTTGCGCGGGTTGGCGAGGTCGATGCCGAGCATCGAGGTGCGCCGGCCATCGTCTGGGTGGACCTCCTTCGCCCTTGCCCGCGACCTGGTCGGCGCCCTCATGATCGAGGCGGGCGACGTCGATGGCGGCGATCCGCTGCCGGCCTATCCGGTGCCGGATTCGCCGGATCACCGTGATCAGCTGACCGCCTTGGCGACCACCGTGTGCACCCCGCCGCGGTGGCCGTCACCTCCGACACGCTGGTCATCCTCGACGATGTCGACGTCGCCGACGACGATCCGCTGGTGTCGTTCCTCGAACCGTTGATCCTCGGCCTGCCCCCCGCCTTGCACCTCGTGGTGGCGTGTCGCACGCAACCCAACCTGCGCATCGCCCGGCTGCGGGCGGCCGGCGAGGTCGCCCGGATCGGCGCCGAGGATCTGGCCGTGCGGCCCGAAGCCGTCGTTGACTTCGAGCTCGACCCGGCGGCCGAGGCGGCGGTCCTCGACATCGTCAACGCGACGGGAGGCTGGCCGCTGGCCGTCCACCTCGCCGTCGAAGCGGCCCGCCGAGGCGAGCCGTTGGACCGCGAGACATTGATCGAACACCTCCTCAGCCCCGACGCGATCTTGTTCGACTACCTCGCCGAGGATGTGCTCGCCAAGCTCAGTCGCCCCGAGCTCGACGTGCTGGTGCTCGCCGCTCACCTGCCAGAGCTCTCGGCATCGCTGCTCGACAACATCGGGCGCAGCGACCTCGCCGCACCCCTCAAACGACTGACGGCTCAGCGCATCTTCCTCGAACCGGTGCTCGGACGCCCCGATCACGTGCGCACGTCCGTCGTCGGCGGTCCCTTCCTCCGTCGAGCGTTGCCGAGGCCACCCGCAACCTTGCTCGACGAGGCGATCCAGGCCCTGATCGACGCGGGCGATCCGGAGAATGCCCTCGTCCTCAGCGCCCACGTGGGCGATCCGCGGCGGGCCCGTGAGGTACTCCTGGCGATCGACCATCCCGACTGGCTGAGCGCTCCCGACGCCCTCGACGCGGCACTCGAAGTCGCCGAGCGCGGGGGACCTCACCATCAACTCATCGAGCTGCGCGGCGACCTCGCCTTCCAGCGGGGCCAGTGGACCGACGCGCTGCGGCTGTACGCCGACGCGAAGCTGCAGCACGGTGAGCCAACGGCCGCCAGAGCACGCAAACAGGCGATCCTGTTGTACCTGCGCGGGCGACTCGACGAGGCCGACGAGGTATGTGCCGCCATCTCCCTCGACGGGCGCGATCCAGCGACGGAGGCCCGCCTTCTCTCGTTGCGCTCGGTGATCTGCTGGGCACGCGGTGACACCGACGGGTGCGCCCGCTTCGCCGAGCCGGCTGTCGATCTGGCCGCTCGCAGCGGCGACCACAGTGCCCTCGCCGCGGCATACACCGCTCGGGCGATGCTCGCCGCCTTGCAGGGCGACCTTCCGGCGAATGCAAATTTCTATGAGGTCGCCCTGCGCCACGCGGAGCGCGCCGGCGACGTCGCCCAGATCGTGCGCATTCGTACCAATCGCGGCAGCAGGTTCACTGAGCAGGGCGAGTACGCCAAGGCGGTGGCCGAGTTGGACCTCGCCATCGCGACCGCTGAACTGGCCGGCTCCGACACGTTCTCGTCGCTTGCCTACAACAACCGCGGCGAGGCCTATCTCGCCCTCGGCGACCTCGACCTGGCACTCGCCGACCTGCGCCGTGCTCACGAGATCTGGACCCGGCTGGCCTCCAACCGCATCCTCTACCCGCTCATCAACATGGGCCGCGTGCAGATGCTGCGCGGTCAGCGCAGCGAGGCGATCGCCCTGTTCAACGAGGCGATCCGCATCGCCAGGAGTGAACGCGACGCCCAGGGCATGGCCCCCGCCTACATCGGGCTGGCCACTGCCCTCGGCCCTGACGACCCGGTCGGTGGCTCCGAAGCGGCTCACCGGGCGATCGAAGCGAACCATGCGCTGTGGATGGCCGACGCTTACATCGCCGCCGGCAACGCCGCCTGCCACGCGGGCGATCTCGAGGCCGCCGCCGAATGGACGCGGAAGGCGACAGAGCTTGCCGGCGATCGCCATGACCGCCCGGCACTCGCCGAGGCCTTGTTGCTCCGCGCCCACCTCGGCACGGTTGACTCGGCGACCTTCGCCCAGCAGGCGGGCCGTCTGTGGCAGGAGCTCGGCAACCCGATCGGCGAGGCCCGTGCCGAACTCGCCCTCGCCCGCACGACGACGGGCCGACATCGCGAACAGCTCGTGCAGAGCGCCGAACGGAAGCTCCAGCATGCCGGCGCATGGGGCGCCCTCGCCGACGCCCGCCGCGAGCTCGGCGAGGGGGTGACGTCATCGGTCGTCATCGCCACGCTCGGCGGCTTCCGCGTGAGCCGGGACGGCGAACCCGTCGACGTCAAAGAGTGGGGCTCGCGGAAGGCTCGCGACCTGGTCAAGCTGCTCGTCGCCCGCCGTGGCGCCCCGGTGGTGCGCGACGAGGTCACGGAATTGCTGTGGCCGGACGAGCCAGACCGGTCGGCCCGGCGCCTCTCGGTGTTGTTGAGCACCGTGCGCAACGTGTTCGATCCGCTCAAGCGCCAGAGCCCGGACCACTTCGTCGCCGCCGACCACGACACTGTGTGGCTCGTGCGCGACCACGTCGACATCGACGTCGAGCGATTCCTCACGCTCACCGACGAGGGCCGGCGGACGTTCGCCAGCGGCGATCGCCGGACGGCTCGGGCGTTGCTTGCCGACGCCGTGACTCGCTACCTCGGCGAGTTCTGCGCCGATGATCCCTATGCCGACTGGGCAGCCGGCCTGCGAGCCCTCGCCAAACACACGTTCGTCGACGCCTGCTTCGAGCTGGCCCGCCTCGCCGACGAAGCCCACGAGTACAGCGAGGCGATCCGCTTCTGGTTGCGAATTCTCGACGTCGATCCCTACGACGAGGACGCCCACCTCGGACTGATCAATTCGCTGCTGTGTCAGCGCCGCCACGGCGAAGCTCGCCAGGCCTATCGCCTGTACAGCGCGAAGATGGGCGAGCTGGAACTCGAACCAGCGGCGTTTCCGGCACTCGCTGGCACGTTGCGAGCGCCCGCTCCTTAACAAAACCTAAACCTGGTCGGAACGTCGTCGTCGATGATGTCCGCATGGAGGCGTACCCGCTCCCAGCACGACCGTTGCCGAGCGGCACGGACGTCGCCCCGATCGTCGACCTGCGCGAGTCCGCAGTCGACGTCGCCGGGCTCGGCGGGCTGTCGCCGTGGCGGTGGTCGGTCGAGTACGTCCGCCGGTCCGTGATGGCATCGGCGAGCAACCGGAGCGAAGAGCTCGTCGAGGACTCGATCAAGGGATTCGACTCGGGGTCGGGCGGCGACCGACGGCAGCTCGCCCGTGTTCTCGAAGCGCTCGACGATGGGCGTCCGGTGGCGTTCTACGGGTGGTGGCCGACGGCCGAACTGGCGGCGGTGTCGGACATCCTCGGCGTCGACGCGATGGACGTGCCGCCGCCGGACCGCAAGGGCACCGGGTTGTCCGACGGGCACGCCGTCGTCGCCGTCGGCTACGGCCGACACGCTGCCTTTCCAGGAGGCGGTTACCTCATCGTTCGCAACTCGTGGGGCGATGTCGAGTGGGGTCACGCCGGCGACGGGTACCTCCCATTCACCTACGTGCGCGCCTACGCGATGGCCCTGCGCACGTTCCGCAGCGCCGGCGAGCGAACCAGCAGAGCGGCGCCGGACCGCCGACACGACCTCACGCCGGCTGAGGCGCGAGCGAGCGAGCCGATCGAAACGGTGATCTCCAAGCGGGCGCGATGCGCCGACCCTCGGTCGTCGTACACCGGTTTGTTCTTCTCCGAGAACCCGGTCGACATGACCCGGGCGAAGGCGATCTGCGCCAAGTGCAGCGTCCGCGAACTGTGCCTCGGCCAGGCGTTGGAGCGCAGCGAGCCGTACGGGGTGTGGGGCGGCGAGTTCCTCTTCGAAGGCAAGGTCGTCAACCGGAAGCGGGGTCGCGGCCGACCCCGCAAAGTGCCCCTGCCCACCAACGTCGACGAAATCACCGGCATGCCGGTCGTCGCCTGAGTCTCTGACGGGAAACACGGTCCTGCGCCTGCGGTGGAGTGGCGGCTCCACCGCAGGTGCGGTCGGTGCCGGCGCTCGGGTCCTCGGTGAGCCCACGCCGCGGGCTTACGTTGCCTGGGCTCACCAATGTGGCAGGAGATCCGCGGGGCCCTGGTAGTACTTCGTGAGCCGGCGGCTCGTGAACCGCCAGCCGTCGGGTGTGCGGCGGTACTCGTCGCGGTAGTGACCGGCGAGCATCGCACGGGACCCGTCGGCGACGACGTTGAGCTCCTGCAACTCACAGCGCCCGGTGGCCGTGTCGCCGTCGACGTCGTACGTGCAGGCCAGGTACAGCTGGACCACCTCGGGCGTACTTGGCGATCGACGTCGTCCAGAGCGCCACGATGGCGTCGCGACCGACGACGTCGCGGCCCTCTTCCAGCACCCACCGGGCGTCCTCGGTCCACGTCGCCGCCCACCGTTCGGCGTCCCTCGCACGCACTGCGTCGGCGTACTCGAGGGAGAGCGCGACGAGCGCCGCTTCGTCCGACTGTGCCACGATCAGCCTCCTTCCCGGCCCTCGCGGGCCGACTCCCCGATCAATCGGGCGACTTCCCGCACGTACGTCTGGTGGAGGGCCGTGCCGATCAGCGCCAGGTTGGGCATCGGCTTGATCGTGCGAAACACCCGACGGCAGGTCAGGTTGGCGCAGGCCCCCTTGAAGTGGTTGAACACGCTCCAGTACCGGAGCTCGTCCGCGCCGACGGTCACGCCGGCCACCTGCGCCAGCGTCGCCAGCCACTCGTCGCTCGCCATCGTCCGGGCGCCGCGCATCGTGACGAGGTAGACCCAGTCCTCCATCGGGTCGCCGAGATGGGCGAACTCCCAGTCCGTGAACGCGATCACCCGCCGCCCGTCGTGCACCACATTGCCTGGGCCCGGGTCACCGTGAACGATGACGACCCGCTCGAGCGGAGGTGCGTGGAGGTGCAGCCATGCCGCCCCCTCCTCGAGCAACGGGATGGCCACGGTGGTCTCGCTCCGATACAGACGGTGCCAGCGGTCGATCGCGGCATGCGTGGCGTCGCCGGCCGTCACGTCGGCGTCGAGCCGGGTTCGCCACTCGGTTCGGTGCAGCTCGGCGAGGCGACGGACAAGGTCGACCACGAGGGCGGGCGCCATCGAGCGGTCGTCACGCCCGGTTGCCACTCCGTCGAGATAGTCCATCACGAAGAACGGCTGGCCCACGAGCTCCCCCGTCGGCTCGATCCAGCGAACCGGAGCGACGGGGCATCCGAGCTCCTGCACTGCCTTCATCATCCGGAACTCGTCGGCGCTCGACGTGCCGAACACCCCACCCTGCTCGATGCGGACGACGAAGCGTTCACCGTCGGACAGCCCGACGAACCAGTTCTCCCGCGAATTGCCGGTGGCCATGCGATCGAACTCGCTGATTTTCGCGTCGCTCCCGCGGCGCACCTGCAGCCACGATTCGAGCGCCGCCCGTTCGGCCTCATCCATCGAGCCGCCCGCGGAACGCCTCGACGAGCGGCGCCGTCGTTGCCAGCTCTTCGTCGAGCTGGCGAACGACCACGGGGCGCAGCACGCTGCGGATCTCGACGGCGTGCTCGTCGTCGCGCCCGACGGCGAGGGCGAGCGCCCTACCGGCACCATCCATCACCGACCGCGGCGATCGATCGCCTCCCCAGGCCGTGGCGACGATCTCGTTGTTCGCCATGGTCGCCATCACGTCGGCGAGCTCCTCGGCGAATCCCTCCGACACGTCAGGACCACGGGTCGCCGCGTAGCGGGCGAGGCCGACGAGCTGGATGGCCGCCGCCCGGGCCCAGTCGGCGTCCTCGCGAAGGGCCGGCACGATGACGTGCAACAGGGTCTCGGCAACCGAACGGTGGATCTCTGCGTCCGTCAGGGCGCGCGGCGTGGGTTCAGCCACGGATCCGGCCGGCGATCTGTGTCTCGAACTCGAAGTCCCACGACGCCTTCCACACCGGATCGACCAACGGTCGGACGAGCGTGTCGTAGCCCTTCGCCTGACACCAGGCGAAGGTGTGCTCGTGCCCGCTGCCCAGGTGGTACGCCGGTCGCACACCGAGCATTCGGCGCAGCTTGTCGACGCTGACCATCGCGTGGTGACGGGCGCGGAACAGGTGCCCGAATGCTGGACGGGCGTCGTGGTCGATCTCGGCAAGCACGTCGTCGGGGACATACACGACGTCAGGCTCCTCGCCGACGACCGCAGCGAGCGTGGCGATGTACGTGTTGACGTCGACCGACCCCGCCGAGACGTTGAACACCTCGCCAGGCGAGACGGGCGACGCCGCCATCGCGATCATCGACGAGCAGAGATCGTCGACGTGGCCATAGGAGCCGACCACGAGCCCGCCGTGCGGCACGAGGATCGGACGATGTTGGAGCAACCTCAGGAACATCGGCAACTCCATGTCGAAGATGTTGTTGTCGGGACCGTAGACCGCCGCCGGGCGAGCGACCGAGCCGGGAAACCCGCGGCGATCATGTCGGGCGAGGATTGCCGCCTCGACGAGCGCCTTGAACCCGCCGTAGCTGCCACGACCCGCCGGATTCGACGGCTGGTCCTCGGTCCACGGGAAACGGCCGACCCACGATTGGTCGTAGGCCATGATCGAGCTGGTGTACACGTAGGCGCCGACGCTGCCGTCGAGGAGGTCGAGCAACCCGTCGATGTCGGACCCGCCCGCCGCCATCACGAAGCCGGACACGTCGAAGACCGCGTCCCACTCCCGTCCGGCCAGCACCGCACCCATCTGTTCGGCGTCGGTGCGATCGGCGACAAGTCGCTCCACCCCGTCGGGAATCGAGCTCGCCGTTCTGCCCCGGTTGAGCACTGCGACGTCCGCGCCGCGGCCGATCAGCCCGTCGACGAGGTGCTTGCCGACGAACACGGAGCCGCCGAGGACGAGTGTGCGCCACCCGGACAGGACGTCAGGCTCACCGTTCGACGAGGCCATCGCGGAGCCTGGCGACCGTGTCGGGTCGGATCGGGAGCGAGGAGGGCCACTCGTCGAGCGAGCCATGCCGCTCGACCATGCGGTCGAGCAGCATCCGCATCGAGGTCGGGGGCGCCGAGAAGAGGAGTCCTGGCATCATCGAGAGGTCCGGGTCACCAGGCAGCGGCTCACGAAGCATCCATGCCCGCCGGCGCGTCGACGGCTCGTGAGAGCGGGCATAGTCGACGACGATCGATTCGGCGGGCACGCCGATCGCCGATTGGACCAACGCCGTCACGAGTCCGGCGCGGTCCTTGCCGTACGCGCAGTGCACGAGGACCGGTCCTGCCGCGACGTGGGCGGCGACGTGATCGAGCACGTCAGCGATCGATTGACGGCTCCGATCGAGCATCTCGTCGTAAAGGTCGGCGAGGTCGATCGGAGACAGCAACGACGGTGGGGCGTCGGGATCGATCACCCGGTCGACCAGCGGGATCCGGGCGGTCTGCTCGATCGGCAGGAACCCGGCACCTCGTGCCGCCTGGGCCCGCTGGCGGAGGTCGACGACGAAGCCGATGCCGAGCGACCGCACCGCGTTACGCCCGCGAGCGGTGAGCCTGACCGGATCGTCGGACCGGTAGAGGTGCCGCGAGCGCATTCGCCGACCATCGTCGAGCTCCCAGCCGCCGGCGTCGCGGAAGTTCACGCAACCCTCCACGTCGACGTGCCAGTCCGGGCCGACCGTCGTCTCGGCGCTCATGCTCGGGCCTCGACGGAGCCGAGCACACGCCGCGTGGCGTCGGCTGCCGCTCTCGCCGCGACGTCTGCGGGTGCGTCCCACAGCTCCGACGAGCACACTTCGATCGAGATCGGGGCGTCGACACCCATCTCTCGCAGGACGCGAAGGAACCCGACACAGTCGAACTCCCCCTCGCCCGGCGGGACGCGGTTGGCCAGGCAGTCCGCCTTGTAGTCGTCGAGCGCCGGCGTCAGCGTTCCGTCGTTGAGCTGGATGGCGAAGATCCGATGCGGTTCGAGGGCCTGGATCATCGAGAGGTCGTTGGCGCCTCGGGCGTGGTGCCAGATGTCGGCGCAGTACCCGCCGTTCGGCCGATCGGCGGCGCGAACGATCTCCTCGGCGTCCTGCGCGGTGGCGATGTTGGTGTACGGCAGCCACTCGATGCCGACGAGCAGGCCGTGCTCCGCGGCGCGGTCGCACAGTCCGGCGAAGCCGGAAGCCGCTTGGTCGATGCCGCAGTCGTACGGACCGATCGCCTGGAGGTAGCGCACGCCCAGCTCGTCGGCCATCTCGTAGGCGAGCGTCTCGATGCGCCGACATCGCGCCGCGTGTTCGCCGTCCACCGCCCACCAGCCGTCGACGACCTCGGCGTCCGACACGACGACACCCTGTTCGGCGAGCACGGCCCGAATGTCGGCGGGAGCGCGTTGTTCGTCGCGGCGCAGGCGCTCGTACTCGAAGACGTACAGGCCGATCCCGGCCATCCCCGCCCGCGCCGCCGCAGCGACGCGTTCGTTGAAGTCGCCGAACCGCGGCCGGCTGAAGTGCGACCAGACGAGATCGGGAAAGCGCAGCTGGCGGGCGTCGCGCACGTCGGTCAGCGGGGCACGATGATCAGGTCGACTGGATGCGATGGTGGGCCAACTTCGGTCCGCCGATCCACCCGCACAGTTGGGGGTCGGCCTCGAACACCTCGCCACCGACGTGGACCCCCACGTGGTCGAAGATGCCGATCCGGCCGTCGGCGGTGGTCACCACCACGTTGCCCTTGCCGTCCTGCTCGTAGAGCGCCCGCGTGAACGGGTGCCGCAGGCCGAGCACCTCAGCCCTCCACCCATTCGGCGAGCTTGGCCTGCAACCAACGCACCTTCGACTCCTGGTAGTTGGCCAGCGTCACGCCGGCCTTGGCGCTGGCCTCCAGGCCCTTCTGGACCATCGGCATGTTGAAGCTGTCCTGCGAGAACACCTTGCCCAGCATGCCCAGCTCCGGAGCGTCGGTCCACTCGTCGTCAGCGACCGAGGTAGGTCGTCGTCGCCGGCTTCGGTCGCTCGCCCTTGAACGGAGCGAGCAGGAAGACGTCCATGATCGACTCCCGGTGATTGTCGCCGTGGGGTCGGAACCGGTACACGATCCGGTTGAACGCGCCCCACGGGTGGAAGTTCGGGAACACGGTGTAGTCGATGTTGTCGATGAATTCGGCGTCGCTCCATTCGTCGACCATCTCGCCGACCACCGGCCGCCACCGCTCGCGAGCCGCCGCCGCCGAGACCTCGCGGGCGGTCTCGCCCTTGCCGAGGTGGACGTAGCTCTCCTCGTCGTCGCGGATGTCGAGCATGTAGCGGAGGATGTCCTCCTCGGTGGGGATCCAGCCGTTGAGCAGCGGGCTCGGCGTGCCGCCGGCGGTGATCACGCGAGAGAAGTTGTCCCAGATGTCGATCTGGCTGTTGACGTCGCCGAGGTAACCGGCGGTCTGCGGGTGGGTGGTGGCCGCGTGGTAGGACTCGCAGAACGCCTCCTGGGCGATCTTCCAGTTGCACCGCAGAACCCTCTGGACGTGCCCCTGGAGGTAGCGGTTCTCGAGATCCCAGCGCTCGAAGTGCTTCGTCAGGTCGCCGAGGTGGTCGGCGAGCGACGCCGCTTCATGGTCGGGGTTGATGAACACGAACCCGGCCCAGGTGTCGACCTTCGCCTCGCGCAGGGCGAACTCGTCGGGCGCGACGTGCTCGAAGTCCCAACCCGCCGGGATCGCCCTGAGCGCGCCATCGAGCGCCCAGGTCCAGCCGTGGAATGGGCAGCGAATCTCCGAACACCGGCCGGCGTGATCCTTGAGGGCGCGGCCGCGGTGCAGGCAGGCGTTGTAGTACGCCTTGATCTCGTCGGGTGCGCTGCGCACGACGATGAACGAAAGATCAGCGATGTCGTACACGACGTGGCTGCCGACGTCGGCGAGTTGTTCTTCGCGACAGGCGAACTGCCAGACCCGCCTCCACAATCGCTCGACTTCACGCTCATGCCACTGGCGGGACGTGTAGCGCTCCTTCGGGATGTCGTCGCTCCCGAGGTACTTCGGTGACTGGAGGCGCAACACCTCGGGGACCGGAAACTTGTCGGTGTCGAGGAGTTGCTGGTAGGTGATCCCCGGCGATCGCGGGCCGGGAGGCTCCGTCTGGTCTGCCATGGTTGGTCCCTTCCACGCCCCTCCGGTGGCCCCTCAAGGGGTTGTTACTTGAGAGTGACTCTAGCTTCGTCAGCTCTCACGAATGGCCACTCGAAGCCCTACCGTGGCGACGTGCTCGACGGGATCGACCTCATCCACATCCATCAACTGATCGCTCGCTACGGCTGGGCGATCGACGACCGCGACTGGGACGGCTTCGCCGAACTGTTCGCTCCCGACGCGACCATCGACTACCTCGGGGGGACGGGGCGCGTGCAGCGCGAGGGACGCGACGCGATCGTCGAGTGGTTCCGTGCCGGCGAGCGAGCAACACCCGCCCGCCCATCACGTCACCAACATCGTCGTCGACGAGACCGCCGACCCGGCCGGCCGGGTCGACGTACGCAGCAAGTTCATCGCCCCGTTCACACGCGACGCCCAGGTCCCCAAGCGGCTCTACGGCGGCGACTATCACGACGTCGTCGTCAAGACGCCCGACGGCTGGCGCTTTGCCCACAAGCACTGCCTCCCACGCTGGCAGCTCGCCGTGCAGATCGACGAGTCGGCCGCGGACCACCGTCTGACGTACTGACCGACATCCCAGCCCGAGATGCTCAGGTGTCGATGCCCAGCGATCTGGCCCGGGCGCCCTTGTCGTGAAAGTCGGCCTCGTAGCGGATGAGGTCTCCGTCGAAGCACAGATACGACATGCACGGAACGGACCAACGTCGGCCGACATGTTCTGGACCGAACGATTCGGGAAGGATGACGTCGCCACTCATCGTGTAGCGCACGGCGAGTCCCGACTCGTTGACCCAGAACTCGTCGGGTACGAGCGTCAGGTTCGCCGTCCGCGTCAGGCCGCGGGCGAAGAATGCACGGATCGCCGGCCACCCTGCGAACCGCCCGCTGGCGACATCGTCGAGCACGCCGTCCGGCGTCCAGTAGGGCTCGGGGGCGTCGGGGTCGCCTGAGCTCCAGCCCTCGAACAAGCCCCTCGCGATCTCGACGCGCCGCCTGGCGAGGTCGCCGTCGAACATGCAACGAGTGTAGAGAAAGTCGCCCTCCGACTCTGGCGGGAAGGCGGCGCGCGTGTCACGCTCGCGACATGCCGGACCGCACTTCCGATCGCAGCGACATCATCGATCTGGCCGTCCGCTACGCGTGGGCGCTCGACAGCAAGAACCTCGAGGAACTGCGCGACGTGTTCACCCCCAACGCAACGGCGCTGATGCGCGGCGTGCGGTGCGACGGGGTCGACGAGATCATCGCCAGGGTCGCCGGAGCTGTCCTGCGCCTCGATCACACGCAACACCTCGTCGGCAACCATCAGGTGACCGTCACCGGTGACACGGGCACGCACCGCTGCCAGCTGCAGGGCCAGCATGTCCTCGTGGGCTGCAACGGCGGCGACAACTTCATCATCGGCGGGTACTACGAGGATGACGTCGTGCGCACCACCGAGGGCTGGCGCATCACCCACCGGCTGATGGAGCAGACGTGGACCTCTGGCAATCCCGACGTGACGAAGCGCTGACACCGAGGCCCGATGATTCCCACGACCACTCGCGTCGTCACCCTCCTCGAGCGCCCGCAGCGCGGCGGTGACCCGACGCCGGACCTGTTCGCCATCGAGGAGCGGCCGATCCCTGCAGTCGGCCCGGATCAGCTGCTCGTCCGCAACATCGCCATGAGTGTCGATCCCTCGATGCGCGGCCGCCTGGACGTCGGCGAGAAGCACTACACGACGAACTTCCAGATCGGCGAGCCGCTCGACGGCTCGGCGATCGGTGAAGTACTCGCTTCGGACAGTTCCGAGATCGCCGTCGGAAGCGTCGTCCGGCACCGCGCCGGGTGGCGCGAGCACGCCGTCGTCGACGCCTCGTCCGTGTCCGTGGTCGACGCCGACGCGGCGGCGGTCGGCGCGTGGCTCGGCGTGCTCGGGCAAACGGGCTTCACGGCATGGGTCGGCCTCCTGCGCATCGGTGAGCTGCACGACGGCGACACGGTGTTCGTCTCCGCCGCCGCTGGCGCGGTGGGTTCGGCAGCGGGACGCTTCGCCAAGTTGCTCGGTGCTGCCCGGGTCGTCGGCAGTGCCGGCGGTTCGGACAAGGTGGCCCGGCTGGTGAACGACCTCGGCTACGACGATGCTCTGGACTATCGGGCCGAGAGCCCGAGGGATGCCCTGCCGCGACTAGCGCCCGATGGGGTCGACGTGTACTTCGACAACGTCGGCGGCCCGCACCTCGTCGCTGCCCTCCACAACCTGCGCATCGGTGGTCGCGTCGCGCTGTGCGGGATGATCAGCCAGTACTCGGCGGACGGCCGCGGCCAGGACATCAACCACCTGATCGAAGCCGTCCTCCGACGGGTGACGCTGCGCGGCTTCATCGTGCGCGACCACGAGGACATGCGGCCCGAGTTCGAGAAGACCGTTGCCGGGTGGCTGCGGTCCGGAGAGGTCGAGGCGTTGCAGACGGTGACCGACGGCATCGAGCACGCCGTCGACGCGTTCCTCGGGATGCTCAAGGGCGGCAACGTCGGCAAGGCCCTCGTCCGCCTCGACACCTCCTGGACCGTGTGAGCCGAAACCCTCGACGTCTCAATCCATCCCGGCGATGCGGTTGGCGATGGCGGCGACCTCGGCGACGAACTTCTTGGCGCCGAGCCCTCGGTAGACCACGTCCTCGTTGAGCATCGAGGCGAGCGACGTTTCCAACAGCGATACCAACGCCACGGCGATGACCCCCGCTTCGGCGCGACTCAACCGCGAGCGGACCGACCGCACGGCGACCCGCAGCAGCTCGATCATCTCCAGACGCGTCTCGCGACGGAGCGCTTCGACCAGCAGGTTGAGCCCGATCGAGTTGACGAAGTACACGGTCGCCTGAGCGTGGCGCCGTGCGGCCCACGACACCGAGTGGGTGATCAGCGAGCTCAGCCCGTCGGTGTCGCCGGGTTCGGGAAGCCGGGCGCGCATCTCTTCGAGGAGTTGATCGCGGAACTGCTCCATCCCCTCGACGAGGATCTGCTCCTTGGATGCGAAGTGGTAGTAGACGGCAGCCGGCGTCATCTCCACCGAGCTGGCGATGTCCTGAACCGTCACCTCGTCGATCGGGATCGTCGCGAACAAGCCCATCGCGCCGTCGATCACGACATGGCGGCGTGACGGACGGTGAGCAGGCCGACGAGGAACGGCTGGGGCGTCGATTCGAGGCACGATAGATGAGTTGGCGCATCTCGACCGCTG
Organism: Ilumatobacteraceae bacterium; assembly: GCA_963772825.1. Taxonomy (GTDB): domain Bacteria; phylum Actinomycetota; class Acidimicrobiia; order Acidimicrobiales; family Ilumatobacteraceae; genus Desertimonas. The sequence continues at coordinate 128,814 of CAVYYX010000014.1, forward strand.
CCGTCACCGCGCCGATCGGCGATGATGACTCACGTGTCCAACGACGACGATCGGGCTCCGCTACCAGCCCACCGGCCCTCGCGCCGCAACGACATCATCGACGCGGCGATCCGCCAGTTCGCCCGCAATGGCTTCGTCGACGCCTCGATCAGCGACGTCGCCAGCGAGGCCGACGTCGTCGTCACGGCCGTCTACTACCACTTCTCCGGCAAGGAGGAGCTGTTCAGCGCGGCCGTCCACCGGGTGTTCGAGTCGATCGGCGAGGTCGTGGCCGCCGCCCGGGGCGGCGACGAGCCAGCCGATCCCGAGTCGCTCGACGCGGTGATCGACGCCGTGTGGAACTGGATCGACACGCACCCCGAGGAAGCGACTCTGCTCTACCTGCAGCTACCCGGGGCGACGCGGCAGATCACGACACTGCGTCAAGAGTTCGAGGAGGTTCACGTCCAGCGGGCGTTCGGCTACTTCGCGGCGAGCGGACGAGGCCGACCGTCGGCGACCCGCCGAGCCATCGTCGCCCTCACCGCTCGGACGCTCGTCGATCTGTTGATCTCGGTGCACACGATGCGCCTCGCCGACGGACCGCTCAGCACGGAGCCGAGCGACCGACTCCGCACCGCGCTGCACGGCCTCGCCGCCCGCCTCGTCAACGCCTGAAGGCGACGACCGATGGGTGTTTAGGGGACGGAACGGTCCCCTAAACACCCATCGGTGTGGTCGCCTCTCGCCGTAGTCGGCGTCAAGAAAGTGCCGACCTTGGTTCGCCGCTACTCGACGCCCCAGAGGGCCTTGAAGTCCTCCTCCATCGTCGGCGGGTGCCAGTCGCCGTTGCAGCAGTCGAGGATCTCCTGGGCGAACTCTGCGTCCTCGACGATGACCGTCGGCAGCGACGCGGCCGCCCGCTCCTCCTCGAGCTCCATCCCCAGGCTGAGGCGGGCCGCGGCGTCGACCATCAGCCACCCTGCATAGCCCTTCGGGTCGGCCGACCAGGCACCCATCGTGCCGGCGACGATCTCCTCGAGGCCGAACGCCGAGAAGTCCTGGCCATAGACCGTGACCTGCTCGAGCAGGCCGGCGCTCTCGAGTGCCGACGTCACGCCGGCCGGCAGCGAGCCGAACGAGAAGAACACGTAGTCGATGTCCGGGTTGGCCTGCAGCTGCGACGCCACCGCCGCGGGGACCTGACCGCCGACGAGCTGATCGATCGTGATGTCGAGCTCGGTGTACCCGCAGTCGGGGCAGTTCTTCTCCAGCTCGGCGATGTACGCATCGGTCTCGGCCTTGAGCACCGCGAAGTCCGGGATGCTGACGATGAGGATGTTCGCCGCCGCCTCTGAGTCGACGATCGCCCAGTTCGCCATCAACGGGCCGGTCTTGGTGACGAACGTCGTGTCGCCGCACTGCGTGTAGATGTTCGTCTCGTCGCCACCCGGAGGCTCGGTGTCGAAGCACGAAAGGATCTTGATGCCCGCCTCCTGGGCGGCCATCGCCTGCTCCTCGTACAGCGCGCGGGCCTCACCCGAGCTGGCGATGAAGTCGACGCCGGCGTCGATCGCCTGCTGGAAGTAGGGGCCCGGGTTGGCGCTCTCCGAGCTGATCACCAACAGCTCCCAGCCGAGCGCATCGGTCGCCGCCTGCATCCCGGAGGTGATGTAGGGGCATGACTCGAGCTCGCACTCCAGCCAGGCGATCGTGTGAGGTTCCGGCACGCCGGTCAACGGGATCGTCACACCGATCGGCTGGTTCGGGTCACGGTACTGCTCGACCACGGCGCGGGCAGCCTCCAGCCCGGACGCCGCATCGCCGCCTGCGGCTGCCGAATCGTCGGTTGCGGTGTCGTCGGTTGCGGTGTCGTCGACGGTCGTGTCGACCGAGGATGGAGTGGCCGCCGTTGTCGTGGCGGACGCGGCGACGACCAATGCCCCGGCGGCGAGAACCATCGCCAGCTTTCGATACCTCATTCTGAGCATCTCCCCCTGTGAGACCCTCGACGCGCCTGTCGCGCCGGGCGGCCTGAGCGTACTTTATTGATAGCGGTACTAGTTTTCCTAGGCTTATCGCGATGGGGGGCAACGTGGCCGAGGCGCTGCGGATCGAACATCTCTCGAAGACCTTTCCCGGTCAGGTCGCCCTCGACGATGTCGCCCTCGACGTCGGCGCCGGTGAGGTCCACGCCCTCGTCGGCCAGAACGGCTCCGGCAAGTCGACGTTGATCAAGATCCTCGCCGGCTACCACCAGCCGGATCCGGGAGACGCGCAGGCGTGGGCCCACGGACGACCGCTCAGCCTCGGTGACGGCCAGGCTGCGACCGACGCGGGAATCCGCTTCGTCCATCAAGATCTCGGGCTCGTCGGCACGTTGAACGCCGTCGAGAACCTCGCCGTGACGGCCGGCTACCTCACCGGGTTCGGCGGACACATCCGCTGGGGCGACGAGACCAGACGGACGCGTTCCGCGCTCGAGGCGCTCGGCCTCGCCCATGTCGATGTCAAGGTGCCGGTGGATTCACTCCCTCCGTCACACCGCACGGCTGTCGCCATCGCCCGGGCCCTCGTCGGTTGGGAGGACGGGGCCAGCCTGCTGGTCCTCGACGAGCCGACCGCCACGCTGCCCGGCGACGACGTGGAGCGCCTCTTCGAGGTGATCCACCGCCTGAAGTCCCGCGGCGTGTCGATCCTCTACGTCTCCCACCACCTCGACGAGGTCTTCGAACTGGCCGACCGCGTGACCGTGCTGCGCGACGGACAACGGGTGGTCACGACGCCCGTGCGCGACCTCGACCACGCACGCCTCGCCGAGCTCATCGTCGGCCATCGCGTCGAGGTGACGACCGCTTCGGAAGCGACCGTCGGCGGCCAACCGCTACTGACCGTTCGAGGGCTGCACGGCAGCACGGTGCGCGGCATCGACTTCGACGTGGCGTCCGGTGAGATCGTCGGCCTGGCAGGCATCACCGGTTCGGGTCGGGAACACGTGCTCGGGCTGATCGCCGGCCAAGTGCCCCGTGACGGCGGCGATGTCGCCCTGGCGACGACCCCGCTCGAGAACTATCGGCCCGGCCAGGCGATCGGTGCAGGTGCTGCGTTCGTCCCCGCCGAGCGCGCCCGGCGCGGTGTGGTCGGACCGATGAACGTGCGCGAGAACCTGTCGATCTGCGACGTCGGGCGCTTCTTCATCCGCGGCCGTCTGTCGCGCCGCGCCGAGGTCCTCGAGTGCAAGCAATGGATCGATCGGCTGGCGATCAAGACGTCCGGCACGGAGGCGATGATCGGTTCGTTGAGTGGAGGCAATCAACAGAAAGTGCTGTTCGGCAAAGCTCTCCGCCTCGGACCGAAGGTGCTCCTGCTCGACGAACCGACGCAGGGCATCGACGTCGGCGCCAAGGACCAGATCCACCGCCTGATCGACGAGGCTGCCGCCGCGGGCATGGCGACCGTCGTGTCCTCGACCGACACCGACGAGCTCGTGAGGCTCTGCCATCGTGTGATCGTCCTCGCCAACGGCCGGATTCGCGCCACACTCGTGGGCGCCCAGATCACCACGGAACACATCGAACACACCCAACTCGAGAGCTCGCGGAGGGCCTCATGATCCGCCGTCTCCGATTCGACAAGTACAGCGCCCTCTATCTGTGGGCGCTGTTCATGGTGGTCTTCGGGATCACCCAGGGGAGCACGTTCCTGAGCTGGACGTCGTTCAAGTTGGTGCTCATCGACCCAGCGGTGTTCACCGGGACCCTCGCCCTCGCGTTCCTCATCCCCCTCGCCACGAACACCTTCGATCTGTCGATCGGCGCCAACATGTCGCTGTCGCTCGTCATCTCCGCCACGCTGGCGAGCAACGACACGATGCCCGACCTGGCAGCGATGTTCGTGGCCCTCGGCGCGTGCGCGCTGGCCGGGTTCGTCAGCGGGTTCTTCGTCGTCAGGCTGAGGGTCAACAGCTTCATCGCCACGCTCGGCATGAGTCAGGTGATCACGGCGGTCGTCCTGCGAACTTCGAGCCAGTCGATCAACGACCCGTTCACCGACGCCTACCGCGACATCGGCCGCCAAGAAGTGTTCGGCCTGCCGCTGTTCATGTACTACCTGGCCGCCCTGGCGGTCATCGTCTGGTACGTCTTCGAGCACACCCCGGTCGGTCGCCACATGTTCGCCACCGGCGGCAACCTCGAGGCGGCCCGCCTGGCGGGCCTGCGCACCGACCGCCTGATCTGGGGGTCGCTCGTCGCCTCGGCGGTGATCGCCGGATTCGGCGGGACGATCTACGGCTGGAAGGTCGGCAACTACGCGCAGACGGTCGGTCCCGGCTACCTGTTCCCCGCGATCGCCGCCGTGTTCTTCGGCGCCTCGCAGCTCAAGGGCCGGCCGAATGTGTGGGGCACGTTCATCGCCCTGTACGCGCTGGCCTGGGGGGTCAAGGGTCTGCAACTCACGTTCACGACCAATACCCGATGGATCGAGCCGTTGTTCCAGGGCCTCTCGCTGCTCGCCGCCGTCTCGCTGGCCAGCCACCAGGGAGTCGTGCGGGTGCGCAAGAACAAGGAGGCAGCCACCGCGGAGCGACCCGACGATGACGGCCCGCCCGACGACGCCTCCGACGTCACCGCACGACCCGCCGGGTCGGTGGCCTGAGCGTCCAGCCGTGACCCGAGTAACTGGAGTCGATGCGGAGTATCCAGCGTCTGTGTCAGCGAGAATGGCTCATACGGGCACCTTCGCTGACACCGACAAACTCCGCGGCCCGGTCACCGTCGCCGACGGCGAGGTTCGGCTGGTCGGCGCCCGCTGCGACTCGTGCACGACCCACGCCTTCCCGCTGCAGGCGAACTGCCCGCGCTGTGGTCGCTCGATGTCGGCGATCCACCTACCGGCGATCGGCACGGTGTGGAGCTGGACCGTGCAACGAGTCCGCCCGAAGCCGCCGTTCGAGGGACCCGACGAGTTCGAGCCGTTCGCCGTCGGCTACGTCGACGTAGGGCCGGTGCGGGTCGAGGCCCGGCTCGAGGGCAAACCGGTCGGCGAGTGGCGGATCGGCGACACTGTGCGCCTCGTCGCCGGCGCCGCCGACGCCAATGGTGACGTCTGGTCCTATCGCTTCGAAGCCACCGACGACGCCACACCAGGCGGTGCGACGTGACCGTTTCGATCGTCGGCGTCGGGTTGCACCCGTTCGGCCGGTTCGAGATCTCGGGCCGGGAGATGGGGCTGGTGGCCGCCCGCCGCGCCCTCGACGACGCGGGCGTCTCGTGGAGCGACGTCGAGTTCGCCGCCGGCGGCAGCCGCGACGGCGGCCATGCCGAGGCACTCGTCAGCGAGCTCGGCCTGACCGGTGTGCCGTTCATCGGCGTCTACAACGGGTGCGGCACAGCCGGCAGCGCGATCCTGACCTGCGCCCAGGCGATCGAGTCGGGCGCCGCCGAGGTGGCACTTGCCGTCGGCTTCGACAAGCACGACCGTGGCGCCTTCGCCGTCGATCCGGCCAACTACGGCCTCCCCCGTTGGTATGCCGCCGACGGGATGATGGTCACCACGCAGTTCTTCGCCCTGAAGATCCAGCGCTACCTCCACGACCACGGCCTCGACGCCCGACTGCTCGCCGAGATCGCGGCGAAGGCGCTCCGCAACGGTGCGATCACCCCCCACGCGTGGCGCCGCAAGGCGATCCCCGTCGACGAGATCATGGCCGCCACGATGGTCAACGACCCGCTCACCTCGTACATGTTCTGCAGCCCGAGCGAAGGGGGCGCCGCCGTCGTGCTGATGTCCTCCGAGCGGGCGCGGCAGGTCTGCGATCGGGCGGTCGAGCTACGGGCGCTCGAGTTCCGGACACGGCAATTCGGCACGTTCGAGGTGTTCAATCCGTGGCTGGCGCCGGAGATCACCGCCGGGGCGACCGTCCACGCCGCTCGCGCCGCGTTCGAGACGGCCGGCATCGGTCCGCGGGACATCGACGTCGCCCAGCTGCAGGACACGGAGGCAGGAGCGGAGCTGATGCACCTCGCCGAGTGTGGCTTCTGCGAGCACGGCGAGCAGGAGCGCCTCATCGCCAACGGCGATCTCGAGATCGATGGCCGGATACCGGTGAACACGGACGGTGGCCTGATCGCCAACGGCGAGCCGATCGGCGCCAGCGGGCTGCGTCAGGTGATCGAGTGCGTCCTCCAGCTGCAGGGCCGCGCCGGCGAACGCCAGGTGCCCGGTGAGCCGACGACGGCGTTCACCCAGGTGTACGGCGCGCCGGGGATCAGCGTCTGCTCCGTCCTCGCCAGATGATCGCCCTCCCCCTCGTGGCTCGAGCCGCGTCCGATCCTGACGGGTGGGCGATCCGCTCGGACACCCACGGCGACGCGACGTGGTCGACGATGGCGGACGCCACCTTGCGGCTCGCCGCGGCAATCCACGAGTTCGACCTCGGCGCCCACCGGCGCCTGCTCGTCGTCGCTCGCAACCGACCGTCGACGGTCCTCGTGCACGCTGCGGCGGCGCTCGGAGAGGCGTCGTCGGTACCGGTCAACTTCCAGCTGACCTCCGGCGAGATCGAGTACCTCGCCGGACAGGCTGGTGCCCGGCTGGCATTCGTCGACTCGACGACCCATGCCGCCGTCCGCGACGCCGTGGCCGGCCTCGACGTCTTGGTCATCGTGCTTCCCGACGACGGCCTTGAAGGACCGGAGCTGGCCGAGATCGTCGGTGACCGAGCACCGCTCGAGCTGCACCCGAGTCAGCGAGTCATCCCCAACCTGCTGTTCACGTCCGGCACCACGGGACGGCCCAAGGCGGTCCAGCTCCCGCCGACGACGATCGGCCGGTCGCCCGACCTCGCCGGCTTCGTCGACCACATCACGTCGCACCGGCTCGCCCAGCTCGGTATGCACTTGGTCGCCGGCCCGCTGTACCACAACGGACCGTTGACCGCCGTCCGGCTGCAGCTGGCGGGCGTGCCGCTCGTCGTCCACGAGCGCTTCGACGCCCAGGCGACCCTCGCCGACGATCGAGGAGCACCGGGTCGAGAGCTCGATCCTGGTTCCGACGCATTTCGTCCGACTCCTCGCCCTCCCCCAAACGGTGCGCGAGCGGTACGACGTGTCTTCGTTGCGGCAGGTCGCCCACACCGGTGCGGCGTGCCCGGTCGAGGTCAAGCGGGCCATGATCGACTGGTGGGGACCGGTGCTGTCGGAGTCCTATGGCGGCACCGAGTCGGGCACCGTCTGCTCGATCAACTCCACCGACTGGCTCGCCCATCCGGGATCGGTCGGCCGCGCCTCCCCGCCGTTCGACGTTCTCGTCGTCGACGACGACGGCAACGAGCTGTCGCCGAACACGGAGGGGCGGCTGTACTTCCGCGACACCACGGGGCGCGGCATCCTCTACGAAGGCGATGACGACAAGACCGCCGAGACCCATCTCTCACCCGGCGTGTTCACCCTCGGCGAGGTGGGCTATGTCGACGAGGACGGCTTCGTGTACATCACCGATCGGTTCTCCGATCTGGTCGTCTCCGGCGGCGTCAACATCTACCCCGCCGAGGCCGAGCACGTTCTGGCCCTCCACCCCGACGTCGCCGACGTGGCGTGCGTCGGCGTGCCCGACGACGAGATGGGCGAGCGCTTGGTCGCATTCGTCGAGCTGACCGCCGCGGCGGAACCCGACGGACATCGGTCCGCCGCGCTGATCGCGTGGTGCCGTGAATCGCTCGCCGGATACAAGTGCCCGAAGGAGGTTCGCTTCGTGGACGCGATCCCGCGCAACCCGATGGGCAAGATCGACAAGCGATCGCTGCGCGCCACGGCGACCTGATGGTGACGTGCTGGTGACGTGATCGGCCGTCGTTCGAGAACCTTGAGGATGACTACAGTAAGTCCGTCCATCGGACTTGGGGGAAGGCCTCGTGAGCACTGACAACACCTGGTTCGGCGACTCCGCGATCGGCGAGCGGTTCCCGGCCTGGACGCGTGGCAATGCCGCCGACGTGTTCCCCGATCCGTTCAGCCCGCTCGGCCAGAGCCTCGTGTTGCGCAAGGGGATGTGCACGGGCCTGCGCGACGCCTACATCTCGTTCGGTGCCCTCGACTTCGACGAGTTCGAGCACCCGTCGCAGCCCGACCTGTTCAAGGTGTTCGGCGGTTATCCGTACAACCCGCTGACGATGACCCGCCTGCTCGGGGCGCGCATGCCCGGAGCGACGCCCGAGATGATCGACCGAGCGTTCTTCGACGAGCGTGACGAGGTGCCGCCCTACGAGCACGAGGATTGGCACGACTCCCCCGCCAACGAGGCGAAGCTCGGCGAGTCGATGGCCTGGGCGATGTCGACCGACTCGCTGCCGAGCCTCGACGCCGACCGCGAGCTCGTCCGCAGTCTCCGTGAAGAGCGGCCCGATCTGTCGCTGCTGACGGACTCGGCGCTCCACGCCCGTGCCAGATCGATGGTTCCCTACGTCCAGCAGACGTTCGAGAACGCGATGATCGTCTCGTCGCTGTCGGCGCTGGGCACCGGCGCCCTCGCCGCGATCAGCGAGGGGGTCGGGGACCCGACGCTGGCGATCCGCCTGCTCGCCGGAATCGAGGTGGACTCGGCTGCGCCATCGCACGAGATGTGGACGCTCGGCCGCGCTGCCCGCGCGTCGGCCGAGATCAGCGCGGCCTTCGACGCCGGCCCCGACGAGGTGATCGCGGCGCTCGAATCGAGTGGTGGCGAGGACGCCCGACGCTTCCTCGCCCAGTTTCGCCAGTTCCTCCACGACCACGGCTCGCGCGGCCAGAACGAATACGACCCGCGGTCACCGTCATGGGAGGTCAAGCCGCGGATCGCCCTCGCAGCGATCGACCTGATGCGCCGGTCCGACGACTCGCGGGCCCCGTCGATCCGCAACGCTGCCTCGGTCGACGAGCGCGACCGGGTCGCCGCCGATCTCCGCGAGAAGATCGCCGGCGATCCAGAGACCGCCGGGCTCTTCGAGGCGGCCCTGAAGTCAGCGCAGCTGTTCCTCGCCGGCCGCGAGCGCGCCAAGACCAACGTGGTTCGGGTCATCAACGAAGCGCGCGTCGCGCTGTACGAGTACGGCCGTCGGCTCGTCGATCGAGGCGTGATCGCCGACGCGGAACAGGTGTTCATGGTCACCGACGACGAGCTCGACGCACTGCGCGCCCAACCCGAGGCGTTCAAGGACGTCATCGCCGAGCGGTGGGAGCAGTATCAGCGGCTGTTCGACTACGAGCCGGTGTTCGTGGTCAACGGTCGAGTGCCGGGCCTCGACGAGATGACCCGTCGCGACAGCAGGCGGGTGGCCACGGCGGGCGTCGGCGCGGTGCTCAGCGGCGCCGCCGGTTCGGGCGGGCTGGCCAGCGGGCCGGCGCGTGTCGTGCTCGACGCAAGCGACCCGCTGAAGCTCGAGCCGGGCGACGTGCTGATCGCCCCGCAGACCGATCCATCCTGGGTTCCGCTGATGGTCGCCGCCGCCGCGGTCGTGGTCAACGTCGGTGCCCAAGGCAGCCACGCGATGATCGTCTCCCGTGAGCTCGGCGTGCCGTGCGTGGTCTCGGTCGCCGACGCCACCTCGGTGATCCCCGACGGTGCCGTCGTCACCGTCGACGGCACCGCCGGCACCGTGACGATCGACAGCCTGCCGACGTTGTGACGTGACCGCCGTGGAGGAGTTCGACGTCGTGGTCGTCGGGACCGGTGCAGCCGGGCTGACCGCGGCCACCGTCGCCGCCGACTCCGGCGCGAGTGTCGCCATCTTCGAGAAGGCTGGGCTGGTCGGCGGCACCACGGCGTGGTCAGGCGGACAGGTGTGGATCCCCAACAACCCGCACATGGCCGATGTCGGCACGTCGGACGACCGCCAGCGGGCGATCACGTACATCATGTCGCTCTCGCGGGATCTGCTCGACCGGGATCTCGTCGAGGCGTACGTCGACGGCGGCCCGGAGATGGTCGAGTTCCTCGAATCGTGCTCGCCGGTGCAGTTCTACGCCGTTCCCGGCATGCCCGACTACCACCCTGAGTTCCCTGGCGGCAACGCCGACGGCGGGCGGACGGTCGAGTGCCCGCTGTACCCGTTCGCCGACCTCGGCGAGTGGGCCGCCCGGGTCACACCATCGCCGTACTTCGCCAATCCGCACATCACGATGAGCGAGACGCCGCTCGGCAAAGCGATTCCCGACCCGCCGAGCCCTGCCGAGCTGGAGCGCAGGCTGGAGCGCGACGAGCGCGGGTGCGGCCAGGCACTCGTCGGCCGGCTCCTGCGCGCCTGCCTCGACCGCGGCGTGGAGCCGCGCACCGGATGGTCGGCCCGGGAGCTGCTCACCGAGGACGGTGCGGTGGCCGGTGTCACGTTCGACGGCCCGGATGGGCTCGTCGACGTGCGAGCGAACCGCGGCGTGATCCTCGCGTCGGGCGGTTTCGAGTGGGACCGCGAGCTGTGCCGCGCGTTCCTGCGCGGGCCGATGTCGCACCCGGTGTCGATCGAGACGAACACCGGCGATGGCCTGCGCATGGCGATGAAGGCTGGGGCCATGCTGGCCAACATGCGCGAGGCGTGGTGGATCCCCGTCGCCGCCGTGCCGGTCGAGGAAAACCCGATGGGCCGCGTGCTGATCAACGGGCAACGGACGCTGCCGCACTCGATCATGGTCAACAAGCGGGGGCGGCGATTCACCAACGAGGCGGCCAACTACAACGCCTTCGGCGGCGCATTTCACGTCGAGGACGTGTCCCGCTTCGAGTACGCCAACCTGCCGTGCTGGCTGGTGTTCGACCAGAACTATGCCGACAAGTACGGCTTCCGGGTGGCGTCGGGCATCGAGGGCAAGGGCGTGCCCGCTTGGGTGCCGCGAGGCGACACGCCGGCCGCCCTGGCCGCACTGATCGGCGCCGATCCGGAGCGCATCACGGACACCATCGGGCGGTGGAACGCGCACTGCGCCGATGGCGCTGACCCGGACTTCGGGCGCGGCGACAGCGCCTTCGACCGCTGGTGGGGCGACCCGTACCTCAAGGGGACGCCCGAGGCGACGCTCGGCCCGCTCGACGCCGGCCCGTACTACGCCGTCGAGATCCACAGCGGCTGCTTGGGCACGAAGGGTGGCCCAAAGGCGAACCGTCACGGCCAGGTGATCGGCGTCGACGGCGACCCGATCGCCGGCCTCTACGTCGCCGGCAACGCGATGGGATCGCCGTTCGGGATGACCTATGGCGGCCCCGGCGGGACGATCGGTCCGGCGATGGTGTTCGGCTACCTCGCCGCCCGCCACGCCACCGCCGCCTGACCCTCAGCTACTTGCCGCGTCAGCGTCGACGACGCCGGGTGCGGTCGGCGCCCGTGTCGCGGTACCGCTCCGTCGGGGAGCCCGAGGGGCGGTAGCCCCTCGGTTCGGCGGCATCAGGCGAGCTTGCTCGCCGCCGCCAGAGATTGGGTGCGGCGAAGCCGCTCAACGACCTCGACCGAACGGAGCGAGCGAGCGCAGCGAGCGACGCGAGTGAGGTCGAAACCTCAGGGTGCGGTCGGCGCCCGTGTCGCGGTACCGCTCCGTCGGGGAGCCCGAGGGGCGGCAGCCCCTCGGTTCGGCGGCATCAGGCGAGCTTGCTCGCCGCCGCCAGAGATTGGGTGCGGCGAAGCCGCTCAACGAGCTCGACCGAACGGAGCGAGCGAGCGCAGCGAGCGACGCGAGTGAGGTCGAAACCTCAGGCGCGGGCGATTCCGACCATCGTCGACTCGCTGGACGCGAAGCGCGACGACCCGCCGTCGATGCTCCGGCCGTAGTCGACGACCAGGGTGTGCCCGTTGACGAAGCCGGCGTCGTCGCTTGCGAGATACAGCGCGGCGTTGGCGATGTCCATCGCGTCGCTCGCTTTGCCGTAGCGCTGCCGCGACTGCTCGGCGACGGCGGCGAGGTTGCTGGCGTCGCCGGTCATCACCTCGGCGGTGAGCGCCGTCGGGACGGTGCCCGGGGCGATGGCGTTGCAGCGGACGCCTCGGGGACCGAGCTCGGCGGCGACCGACTTGGTGAGCCCGATGACGGCCGCCTTCGCCGCCGTGTAGCCGTGCGGGCCGAGTCCGCCGACGACGCCAGCGATGCTCGACGTGCTGATGATCGACCCGGAGCCCTGCGGCACCATCGCCCTGGCGGCGTGCTTGCAGCCGTAGAACACCGAGTGGAGGAGGATGTCGATGCTGCTCAGCCAGGCGTCCGAATCCGTGTCGGCGATCGGCCCGACGGCGCCGACGACGCCGGCGTTGTTGAACATCACGTCGAGACGGCCCCACGTGCCGATCGCCACCTCGATCGCTGCGGCGACGGCGTCCTCGTCGGTGACGTCGCACTCGACGAAGCGGGCGGCGTCGCCGAGTTCGGTGGCCACGGCCCGTCCGAGGTCGTTCTGCACGTCGGCGACGACGACCTTGGCGCCCTCCTCGGCGAAGCGACGGGCGCTGGCGGCCCCGATGCCGCTCGCCGCCCCGGTGATCACCGCGATCCTGCCAGCCAGTCGATTCCCCATGTCGTTCGCCCCCGGTCTCTCGTCGGTCGACTGCAGCTCAGCCCTGGATCAACCGGGCCATCGTCTCGTGGTAGTGGGCGATCTTGCACTCCCGAGCGTTGAGAATGTTCTCCCGATAGGCGCTCGACCGCTTCGTGCGGGCGAGGTGCTCATAGATCGCGATGTCCTCGGCCACGACGTCCTTGAGGTGATCCCAGTGGGCCTGCATGCGCCGGCGGTACTCCTGATACTCGGGGTCGTCGTCGTCGCCGGGGTAGACGATCTCCCAGCACAGGAACCGCGTGCGGTCGACTTCGATGGGGATCGGGTTGAACACCTGGATGTGCTCCGGGTTGCAGTTGAACACGGTGTTGGGGAACACGACGTAGTGGCAGATCGCCCACTTGTGGTGGTCCCACTCCTGCTCGAGCTCGGCTCGATGCTGATGGCGGGGGACGAAGCACATGTAGTTGTGATCGTTGACGATCCAGAAGCTGGTGTCGCGGGCCGACTTCGTCCAGTCCCTGCCGACCTGATGCAGCTCGGCGGTGTGGTAGATCTCGTTGAACCCGTCGACGACCGCCTTGTAGCTCACCGGAACGTCCCACTCGAGCACGTCGAGGAGCACCATCTCGTCCATCTCGTACTGACCGAGATCGGTGATGATCTCGGTACCGATCCACGACCGCAACGACGGCGCGGCGTCGGGTCCGGCAAGGTTGACCCATACCCACCCGCCCCACTCGTCGACGGCGACCTGTGGGCTGCGCAGGCCCTTGAGGTGTTCGGGATCGAAGTCGGTGCGCTCTGGTACGCCCTTGACCTTGCCGGTGAGGTCGTAGCTCCACCCGTGATAGGGGCACTTGAACTCGGAGGCGGCGCAGCCCTTCCACTCGGTGACGAACGCCGCACCGCGATGCATGCACACGTTGTGGAAGGCGGCGAGGTGCCCCTCGGGCTGGCGGACGATGACGATCGTCTCGCCATGGCTCTCGAGGCTCAACCAGTCGCCGGTGCCGGCGAGCTGTTCGGAGCGACCGGCGAGCAGCCACGACGTGTTGAGCACCCGTTCCCGTTCCAGCTCGAACTGCATCGGGTCCGTGTACGGCGCCCGGCTGATCTTGCTCGGACCGTAGTCAGGGACGTTCTGCACCGACGGCCCGAGGCGGACCGGCACCTCGCGTTCGTCGGCCACACGGGTCGGAACGTGCACCATGTGTGAACCTCCCTCACTCAGTGCCTCACTCGCTGTTACACAACAGTGGTTATGTATAACATCTGTCACGGATCGCGGTCAACGGCGCCGACACGGATGCGAAGGAGCGGCTGATGCCACGGGTGGTCGACATCGAGCAGCGCCGAACGGAGTTGACCGACGCGACCGCACGGGTGATCGCCCGTTCCGGCATCGAGGCGGCGACGATGCGCGAGATCGCTGCGGAGGCCGGGTGGACGACCGGCGCGCTCACTCACTACTTCACCGACAAGCACGACCTGCTGCTGGCGACGTTCCAGGCGTCGCTGGCGGCCCGCCGTTCGCGGCGCGCCGATCGGGTGGCGAGATCGGCGATCGACCGGTTGCGGGCCTCACTGGAGGGCGCCCTCCCCCTCGACGACGACCGCCGGCGGCACTGGCTGGTGACGCTCGCCTGCTGTACGCAGGCGAGCGGCGACGAGCAGCTCGCCGCGGCCCAGCGCGACGCCTACCGCGAGTTCCGGGACTACGTCGCCGACCTCGTACGTGAATCGGGGATCGCGGCCGGCGAGGACCCCGTGTCGGCGGCGGAACGGCTCATCGCGATCGTCGACGGTGTCGCCGTGCAGGCGCTGTTCGACCCGCAGTCATGGCCGCCCCAACGGCAGCTCGCCGCGCTCGCCGCAACGCCGATGGCTCCGACTGTCAGTTTGTGGAGGCGATGACTAGTTTCTAGGGCGATGAAGGGGGAACTGGGGGCGAGGATCTCGGCCGCCGTACGTGACGCGACCGCCGCCGGCAACGGGCTCGCCGTCGCCGCCGCACTGAACGCCATCGAGCCGGACGAGCTGGCGGAGTTCTTCCACGAACGCCTTGCTGCGTCCGACGACGTCAAGCCGCTGAGCGAGGGGCTGCCGGCATCTCCAGGGGCAACCGGCGGGCGGATCGTCCTGACCGCGGACGAGGCGGTCGCCGCTGCCGACGCCGGAGTGGGCGTGATCCTCGTGCGGCCGGAGACGACACCGGACGACGTGCTCGGCATGCAGGTGTCGAACGGCATCCTCACCACACGGGGCGGCATGGTGAGCCACGCCGCCGTCGTCGCCCGCGGTTGGGGCATCCCCGCCGTCGTCGGCGCCGCTGACGTCACCATCGACGGTGACCGGGTGACGATCGGAGCCGAGCAGCTCAAGGCCGGCGACGAGATCACCATCGACGGGTCGACGGGAAGGATCTTCGCCGGCTTGCTCGCCACGTCGAGCTCCACGCCGCCGCCAGAGCTCGACACGCTGTTGGCCTGGGCGGACATCGTCGCCGACGGGCACGTGCAGGTGCGCGTCAATGCCGACACCGAGGGCGACGCCAGCCACGGCCGTTCACTCGGGGCCCGGGGGATCGGCCTGTGCCGGACGGAGCACATGTTCCTGTCCCACGACCGGCTGCCGATCATGCGCCGATTCATCCTCGCGGCCGACCCCGAGGCCGAGGCGGCGGCGCTCGCCGAACTCGAAGTCGCCCAGACCCACGACTTCGAGCGCTTGCTCGACGCCATGGACACGTGCCCGGTGACGGTTCGGCTGCTCGACCCGCCGTTGCACGAATTCCTCCCCGACCTCATCGACCTCACCGCTCGCCAAGCCCGCGGCGAGCTGACCGCCGAGGAGGGCGCAGAACTGATCGCGGTCCGGCGTCTCCGTGAGACCAATCCGATGATCGGGACGCGCGGTGTGCGGCTCGGTGTGCTGCGCCCCGGCGTGTACCAGATGCAGGTGCGAGCGTTGTGCACCGCCGCCGCCAGCCTGTTCGAGCGTGGCAAGCACCCGAACGTCGAGATCATGATCCCGCTCGTGGTCGACGCCGAGGAGCTGCGGATCGCCCGTTCCTGGGTGCGCGAGGTCCTCGACGAGATCGGACATCCGGAGCTGAAGTCGACCGTCATCACCGTCGGTGCGATGATCGAGACGCCGCGGGCGACGCTCACCGCCGACAGCCTCGCCGCCCACGCCGACTTCTTCTCCTTCGGCACCAACGACCTCACCCAGATGACCTACGCCTTCAGTCGCGACGATGTCGAGGCCCGGTTGCTGCCCGCCTATCAGGCGCTCGGGATCCTCGACGCGAACCCGTTCGCCGTGCTCGATCAGGCCGGGGTCGGTCAGCTCGTGCGGATCGCGTGCGAAGCGGCCCGCAACGCCAAGCCGGCGATCAAGCTCGGTGTGTGCGGCGAGCATGCCGGCCACCCGGCGTCGGCCGACTTCCTCGTGCGCCTCGGTATCGACTCGGTGAGCTGTTCGCCGTTCCGCGTGCCGATGGCCCGCCTCGGCGTGGCCCAAGCGTTGCTGGCGTGCGGCCGCGTGCGGATCAACGACGTGGCGTTCACGTTCGACGCCGACGGGAGCTCGGCGGCGGATCGCGACGCGTCGGCACCATCCACGTCCGAACCCGGTGACGACCCCAGCGATGCTGAGATCGGTGTCGACGAGGTGCTCGTGTTGCACACGCTGAGGACACGCGGCTTCGTCACTCCGGACGGATTCACCCAGAGCATCGGGATCTTTCCCGCCGAGATCCTCGCCCGGCTCGTCGCCGATGGTCACGTCCGCTACACCGAGAAACGCGACCTGTACAGCCTTCTCCCGGCCGGCACGGAGCGTCACGAGGCGCTGCTGGACAGCTACGCCGACGAGGCGTTGCGCGCCGGGCTCGCCGGCCCCTACGGACGGTTCCGAGAGCTCAACGAGCAGTTCAAGCAGATCTGCACCGACTGGCAGCTGCGCAACGGCTCACCGAACGACCACGCTGACTCCGACTACGACAGCGCCTGCGCTGCACGGCTCGCCGCCCTCCACGAGTCGAGCCGGCCGGTCCTCGATGCGATGGCGGCCGTCCTCCCGCGCCTCGATCGCTACGCCACCCGCCTCGACCGCGCCGTCGAAGCCGTCGCCAACGGCGAGACCAAGCGGTTCACCGGCGTGATGTGCGACTCGTACCACGACGTCTGGATGGAGCTGCACGAGGACCTCATCGTGCTGCAACGGATCGACCGCGTGGAGGAAGGCAGCTTCTGAGGGGACTGTCTGCCGCGGAGCGTTGAACACTTCGGCAAGTCTTGTTCAAGGGCAGTGGGGAGTTCGACCTTCCTCTTCAACAGACGGTGAGGAAACTGCCCGAGGCAGGTGATTTCGGTGCGGAGGACGGGCAGGCTTTGCTGCCCGGCCGGAGCTCCGAAGATGGGGGATCCGAAGGGGGAAGGTCTCCTTCCCCCTTCGCTAAACGTCAGCACTCGGTGATGGGTGGCGGAGCGATGAGGTTGACGAGGTAGTCGTCGATCAGCTCGTCGGCACACGGGTCGGCGCCGTAGCACGTGTGCTGGTTGGCGTCGATGATGATGAGGCGGGCGTCCTCGAGTGACGCGGCCATGTTCTTGGTGCTCTGCAGCGGCGTCGACGGGTCGCCCGTGGCGCCGCACACGACGATCGGGCCAGCGCCGGCCGCCGTGATCTCGATGCGCGGGTCGATCGAGTCGGGGAAGAACGTGCAGAAGTAGGTCCCGGTGGTCCCTGGGGAGAGTCGCGGCGCGATCTCGGTGAATTCTGGGGCGAGGGCGTCGTCCTCCTCGACGGTGAAGCGCTCCGTCGTGTCCATGCACACGATGGTCTGGAACGCCTCCAGCGAGTTGTCCCACGTGCCGTCGGCCTGGCGCTGATAGTACGAGTCGTAAAGGGCGAGCAGGCCCGAACCGTCACCTTGCGAGGCCAGGTCGAGCGCCGTTTCGAGGGTGTCCCAGAGCTGATCCGAGTACATCGCCTCGGCGACGGCCTGGATGGCCACTCCGCGGGTCACGTTCGGGCGACCGTCGTTGGAGGGCAACGGCTTCTCGTCGATCTTCAGCATCAGCTGGTCGAATGCGCCTTCGGCGTCGCCGTCGTTGTGGAACGCGCAGCCGGGGTCGTCGCTGCACTGGGCGAGGAACGTGTCGAACGTCGCCTCGAACCCCGCCGTCTGCTGCATCGATCCCTCGACCGCATCAGCATTCGGGTCGGTCGCCCCGTCGAGGACGGCGGCCCGCACCGTGTCGGGGAACAGCGTGGCCCAGGTCGCCCCGAGCTCGGACCCGTAGCTGAATCCGAAGAAGCTGATCTCGTCCTCGCCGAGCGCTCGGCGAATGGTGTCCATGTCGCGCGCCGAGTTGTTCGTGCCGACGTGCTCGATGATCGCGTCGTTGCGCTCGATGCACTGGTCGGCGAAGCCCTCTGCCACATCGATGATCTGCTGACGCTCGGCATCATCGTCGGGGGTGATGTCGGTGCCGGCGTAGTACTCGTCGTAGTTGTCGATGCAGTCGATGGCCGGTTCGCTCTCGCCGGTGCCACGGGGGTCCCAGCCGACGATGTCGAAGCTGTCGAGGAGTGTCGAGCCGTAGATGAACTCGGCCGACTCGGCGAAGATCGTCCCCCCGAACCCGGGCCCGCCCGGGTTGACGAGCAGCGAGCCGATGCGCTGATCGGGGTCGTTGGCGAGGTGCCGGACGAGGTACAGGCTGAACGTCGGCCCGTCGGGGTCGGCGTAGTCGACCGGGACCTCGAGGCGTCCCTCCTCCAGGCCGTCGCCGAGCGACGTCCACTCGATCGGCTCGGGCTCGAACGGCGGCAGGGAGGTCGACGGCGCCTCGGTCGTCTCCGCTTCGGTGGTCTCGACGAGCTCGGTGGTCTCGACGACGTCGGTGGTGTCGACGACCTCGGACGTTTCCGTCGGCTCGGTGGTCTCAACAGCCTCGGAGGTTGCCGTCGGCTCGGTGGTGTCGGAGCCCGTCGTTCCGGCGGCGTTGACGCCGACCGAGACGGACAAGCCGGCGACGAGGAGCGCGGCGAGGCCGAGAGCGCGAGAGGGGCGAATCATGGGCGGGATCCTAGAGGCACCTTGTGACGGTCACCCGTCACGGCTCGATGGTCGGGCCGCGCCTTTAGCCTGATCGTGTGCGGTTGATCGGTCGTCACGGCCTGATGCCGGGGGACGCCTCGGCGGTCGAGGGGATCAGCCTGTCACGACCGACGTTGCGGCGCATCTGGACGTTCGCCCGGCCGTATCGCCGGCTCCTCGCCGTGTACCTCGTCGGCATTCTCGCCGCCGCCCTGGTCGCCATCGTGCCGCCGCTCATCGTCCGGGCGATCATCGACACGGCGATCCCCGACGCCGACCGCACGCTGATCACCTGGCTCGCCGTGCTCGGCGTCGCGGCGGCGGTCGCCGACGCCGGGCTCAACGTGCTGCAACGGCTGTGCAGTGCGTACATCGGCGAGTCGCTGATCTTCGACCTTCGATCCGCCCTGTTCATCAAGGTGATCCGCATGCCGATCGCCTTCTTCACCCGCACACCGACCGGCGCGATCACCTCGCGACTGAGCAACGACGTCGTCGGCGCCCAAACCGCCGTCACCAACACCCTCGGCAGCGTGGTCAGCAATGTCATCGTGCTGGTGACCTCGCTCATCGCAATGCTCATCCTCGACTGGCGCCTGACCCTCCTCGCCCTCGTGGTGCTTCCCCTCTTCGTGGTCCCGGCCCGCCGTGTCGGTCGTCGGCTGCAGGACATCTCCCGCCAGCAGATGCAGCACAACGCGGCGATGAACACACAGATGACCGAGCGCTTCAATGTCGCCGGAGCACTGCTCGTGAAACTGTTCGGCGACGACCGCCGCGAGCTGGCGTCGTTCCAGACCCACGCCGCCGGCGTGCGCGACGCCGGGATCCGCCAGGCCCTCTACGGGCGCGTGTTCTTCGTCGCCCTCGCCCTCGTCGCGGCGATCGGAGCGGTGGCCATCTACGGCGTGGGCGGCCAGCTCGTCGTGTCCGGGAGCATCACCACCGGCACGCTCGTCGCCCTCGCAGCGCTGGTCACCCGCGTCTACACACCGTTGACGGCATTGACCAACGCACGCGTCGACCTGATGACTTCGATGGTCAACTTCGAGCGGGTCTTCGAGGTGCTCGACGCACCTGAGGCGATCGTCGAGCGGCCAGCCGCCATCGACCTCCCGCTCGCCGCTCGACCGGGCCGACGGATCACGTTCGACAACGTGCGCTTCCGCTACCCGCCCGCCGCCGCGACTTCCGTGCCGTCGCTCGAGCAGCGCACGCCGGACACCGACCCGGACCGCGACGTGCTCATGGGAGTCGACCTCGACGTCGCGCCCGGCGAGACCGTCGCCCTCGTCGGGGCGTCCGGGGCCGGCAAGTCGACGCTGATCTCGCTGATCCCCCGCCTCTACGACGTCACGTCGGGGTCGCTGCTCGTCGACGGCCACGACGTCCGCGATCTCAGCCTCGCCTCACTGCGTCACTCGATCGGGGTGGTGAGCCAGGACCCCCACCTGTTCCACGTGTCGATCGGCGAGAACCTGCGCTACGCCAAGCCGGACGCCACCGACGCCGAGGTCGTTGCTGCGGCGACCGCGGCGCGGATCCACGACACCATCGCCGGCCTCGCCGATGGCTACGACACGGTGGTCGGCGAGCGCGGCTACCGCCTGTCGGGAGGCGAGAAGCAGCGCATCGCCATCGCTCGACTGTTGCTCAAGGACCCCGAGGTGTTGATCCTCGACGAGGCGACCAGCCACCTCGACAACGAGAGCGAATCGAAGGTTCAAGCGGCACTGGACACGGCGCTACTCGGTCGCACGGCGATCGTCATCGCCCACCGCTTGTCCACGGTACGCAACGCCGATCGGATCGCCGTGCTCGACGCCGGGCAGATCGTCGAGATCGGCTCGCACGACGAACTCGTCAACCGCGGTGGCTTGTACGCCGCTCAGCTGCGCGCCGGCGGGCTGTTCAGCGAGCTCAGCGCCTCCCCGGCCGTCGTCGCCCCGGCGTGACGGGCTGCTGACCGCTGAGGCCGACAGCCTCGGTCTGTCGGCGCGGCCCTCGGCTACTTCTTGCCGTCGGCGGCGTCCTTGGCGTCAGCGACGGCATCTGAGGCGTCGTCGCCGGCATCGCTGACCTTGTCCTTGGCGGCGTCGTAGACGTCACCGGCCTTGTCGGCGGCGTCACCGGCCACGTCCTTGGCCTTGTCGGGGCTCACCGGCCACGCCTTGTCGCGGCATCACCGGCCACGTCCTTGGCCTTGTCGGCGGCATCACCGGCCACGTCCTTGGCCTTGTCGACCGCATCGCCGGCCACGTCCTTGGCCTTGTCGGCATGGCCGCTCAACTTCTCCTTGGCGCTCTCGAAGACGTCCTTGGCCTTGTCGCCGAGGTCGCTGGCGACATCTTTGACCTTGTCGAAGAAGCTGGCGCTGTCGTCCTGTGTCATAGGCCAAGACTAGCGACGATTGCCTGATCGCTGGTCAGCCTGCAATGCGACAGGAGACGCCGGTGGCGTGGAGCGGGCAATAGCCGTTGGGGTTCTTGTCGAGGTACTGCTGGTGGTAGGCCTCGGCGTAGAAGAAGTCGGTGAGATCGGCGAACTCGGTGGTGATCTCGCCGTACCCGGCGTCGGCGAGCGCCTCGGCCATCGCCGCCCGGCTCGCCTCGGCCCGCTCGCGCTGCCCATCCTCGGTGAAGAACACGGCGCTGCGGTACTGCGTGCCGACATCGTTGCCCTGGCGCATCCCCTGGGTCGGGTCGTGGTCCTCCCAGAACAGTTTGAGCAACCGGTCGTAGTCGACGACTGCGGGGTCGAAGACGACGAGGACCGCTTCGGCGTGGCCGGTTCGCCCGCTACACACCTCCTCGTACGTCGGGTTCGGGGTGAATCCTCCGGCGTAGCCGACCGCTGTCGAGTACACGCCGGGCACCTGCCAGAACAGCTTCTCGGCGCCCCAGAAGCAACCGAGGGCGAACACCGCCGTCGACATTCCCTCCGGCCACGGCGGCGTCAACGGCGTCCCGAGCACGGTGTGCACTGCTGGCACCGGGATCGATTCGGTGCGGCCGGGTAACGCGTCGGCCGCCGTCACGGCGTGAGCCTTACGGAAGAGCATGAGTTCAGGGTACGGCGCGCCACAACGTGTCGTCCGCGCTACCTCAGCAACAGCGTGCGGATCCGCTTGGCGGCGACGAGCAGGCCGACCATCGTCATCGCCACGAGGACGGCGATGTGGCCGAGCGTCGCCCAACTGAACTCGCCGATGTTCGCGGAGCGCACCAGGGCAACGCCGTGGTACAGGGGGCTGAGCTGGACGACCCAGGCCCATTGCCCATAGCTCGACACGGGATAGAACGTCGCCGAGAACAGGAACAGCGGCAGCGTCGCCGCCGTGACGTACTCGAAGTCGACCCATGACCGCATGTAGGTCGTGATCGCCATGCCGGTGGCGGCGAAGGCGAAGGCGATCAGCAGGCTGAACGGCCAGGCGAGGACAACCCACGGCGACGCCGTCATCCCCAGTGCTGCCATCGTCACCAGGAACGCCGCGGAGTACAGCCCGCCGCGGATCACCGCCCAGCCGATCTCACCGAAGGCGACATCGGCCGGGGTCATCGGCGTCGCCAGGACGGTGTCGTACAGGCGCTCGAAACGCAGCTTGAAGTACACGTTCATCGTCGACTCGTAGATCGCCCCGTTCATCGCCGAGGCCGCCAGCAGCGCAGGGGCGACGAACTCGGCGTAGTCCACCGTGACACCGCCGACGGTGACGTCGCCGATCAGCTCGCCGATGCCGATGCGGATCGACATGAGGTAGAAGAGCGGCTCGAAGAAGCCGCTGAACATCACCAGCCACGTGCGCCGGTTGACCATCGCGCTGCGCTCGATCATGCGCTGCGGCCGGCGCACCTCGAGCGCCGCGGCAGGGATGATCCGCAGCCCCGACGTGATCGTCGCGGTCGTCATTGGGGACCGTTCCCGCGGTGCGAGCGACGAGGCGCCAGCCGAGGAGCGGCCACACGCTGCGCAGGCAGTATGTGGCGTGGCCGGGGAACGCAATGAACGTCATCTACCTCTCCAGCCTGGCGGTGAACGTGCGACGGCAGATCACGTAACCGGCGCCGGCGTAGGCCGCCAACACGGCAACATGACCGGCCGCGGCGCCGACGCTGAGCGTCCCGAGCACGGCGCCCCGGGTCAGCTCGACTCCGTGGTAGAGCGGCGTGACGTAGGCGATCGGCTGGGCCCACTCTGGCAACTGGTCGATCGGGAAGAAGGCGCCGCCGAACAGGAACAGCGGGACCAGCCCGAAGCGCATGATGGCAGGAAACGAGATCTCTCGTTCGCGAGTCGAGGTCCATGCCGCCACGGGCATGGCGAACGCCAGGCCGGTGAGCACGCCGAAGACGATTGCCGGCAACAAACCCCACGAGCGTGTCTCGTCGAAGAACAGAAGGACCACGGCGACTGCCGTCGAGCCGATGACGGCGCGCGTCGCAATCCAGAGGCCGAACCCGCCGACGACGTCGACGGGATGCAAGGGTGTCGCCGTCATGGCGTGGAACTGGTTGGTCCATTTGAACCCCGCGAGCAGCGGCCACAACGCCTCGGTCGCCGACGTCATCATCGCCGTCGTGGCGATCAGCGCCGGGGCGAGGAAGGCGAGGTAGCTGATCCCACCGAGCATCTCGGTGGACTGCCCGTTCTCGTCGACGAGGGCACCGACGCCGATGCCCATGCCGACGAGGTAGAGCAGCGGCTGAAGCAGGTTGCCGGCAGCATCGGCCCGCCACATGTGGCGGTACAGCGCCCAATTGCTCCCCCACACTCGCACGGCGGCAGGCGTCGACATCACCGGCCCGAACCTACCGACGCCCACCCCGGATGACCGATGGGTGTTTTGGGGACGGAACGGTCCCCTGAACACCCATCGGTTGCGGGATTGGGCGGTCAGTCGACGAGGGTGCGGCCGGTGAGGCGGAGAAAGACGTCCTCCAGGCTGCTGCGCCGGACGAGGGCGCTCTCCGGTTCGACGCCGCGGCTGTGGACCTCCTTGAGGGCCACCTCGCCGTCGTCGGCGTAGATCAGCACGCGGTCGGGGAGGACCTCGACGCGCTCGCCGATTCCGGTCACTCCACCGGCTTGCTGGTCGTTGGTCCCGGCTGCGAAGCGCAGCTCGAGAACCTCCCGCGTGGAGTACTGGTCGATCAACTCGCGGGGCGAGCCCATCGCCACGATCGCCCCCTTGTCCATCACCACGAGGCGATCGCACAGCTGCTCGGCCTCGTCCATGTAGTGGGTCGTCAGAACGAGCGTGACACCCTGCTGCTTCAGCCGGTAGAGGCGGTCCCACAAGACGTGGCGGGCTTGCGGATCGAGACCGGTCGTCGGTTCGTCGAGCAGCAACAACTCGGGTTCGTTGATCAGCGAGCGGGCGATCGTCAGGCGCCGCTTCATGCCGCCCGACAACGGCTCGACCTTGCTGTCGGCGCGCTCGCTGAGCTGGACGAACTCCAGCAGCTCGGCGGCACGACGCTTGCACTCGGCGCGCGGGATGTCGAAGAAGCGCCCGTAGATCACGAGGTTCTCGGCGACGGTCAGCTCACCGTCGAGCTGGTCCTGCTGGGGTACGACGCCGAGTCGGGCACGGATCGCCCGACCTTCGCTAGCCGGGTCGCGCCCGAGCACCCGCAAGGTGCCTGACGTGACCGGCGACGTGCAGCCGATCATCCGCATCGTCGACGACTTTCCGGCGCCGTTGGGTCCGAGGAAGCCGAACGCTTCACCGCGGTGGACGTCGACGTCGATGCCGTCGACTGCGGTGAGCTCACCGAAGCGCTTGACCAGACCCCGGGCGACGATCAACGGTTCGGCGCCATCGCCCCGGTGATCGGGTGGGCGGGCCGCGGACACCCGTCCGAGGCTAGCGATGACCCGATCAACGGGGCCGGGAGGATTGTCCGGATGGTCAGTTGCCAGTCGCCGCCGTCGCCGACAGGTACGGCGCGCACGTCGTGGCGAACGATTGGAACTCCTCGAACTGCGCGCTCCCCAGGTCCTCGGTGACCTCGTCGGCATCGCTGAACTCGTTGGCCAACTCGATGAGCAGGTCACGGGCGTCCTGCGCCTGGTCGGTCTGCAGGTCGAGGCCCTCGAGCTGACTGATCAACTCGTCCATTTGCTCACGGTGCTCGTCCGTGATCTCCTCGCCGACCTCCAGGGACAGCGCCTCGGACGATTGCATGTCCTCGGTCGCGAACGTGAACAGCGTCTGGCAATCGGCCGCGACTTCGGGGTCGCCCGCGCCTGCCGTAACGTCGGTTCCGCTCGGCGCAAGCTCGGTTTCACTCGGCGCAACGTCGGTTCCGCCCGGCGCAACATCAGTTCCCGCCGACGCCGCCCCGGCGACAGGTGCTGCCGTCGTGTCATCGGACGCATCGTCGTCGTCGCCACACGCGGCGACGACCAGGGTGAGCGCGGCACAAGCGGCGATCAGGCGAACCTTGTTCATGGTGGGGGCTCCTCACGGGACGAAAAATGACAACACAACGACCGGCGGCGCGAGCAGTCGCAACCGCCGGTCGTTGTGCTGTGACGTAACTGGGAGCTGGTGAGTTCTCAGCTACCGGGAACGACAGCGTCTGTCACTTCGGAGACGTCGTCGCCGCCGTCGTCGTCATCGTCGTCGCCGCAGGCCGCCATGGTCAGGGCGAGCACCGCAGCTGCTGCGATAGTGGCAAGCTTCTTCATCGGGAGGAACCTCCTTGTGGTGGGCTGACGAGTCAGCGCTCACCACCCTAGCGCACACAACCGTCACAATCACGTCACGGAAAACGCGCAATCGATCCGAGCCGCCGCGCCGCCTCGTCGAGCACGTCGAGCTGCTTGCAGCAGGCGAAGCGCACCAGGTGGCGACCGTTTTCGGGCCGGGCGTAGAACACCTCGTTGGGAATCGCCACGACGCCACATCGTTCGGGAAGCGACCGGCAGAACGCCATTCCGTCTCCAGCAGGGTCGACAGGGCGGATGTCCACCGTCGTGAAGTACGTCGCTTGTGGGTTGTAGGCGGTGAATCCTGCGCTCCGCAGACCGGCCACGAGGTGATCACGCTTGGTCGTCAAGTCGGCGGCGATCGCCGCGTAGAACTCGTCGGTGAGATCGAGGCCGGCGGCGATCGCCGGCTGGAACGGAGCGCCGTTGACGTACGTGAGGAATTGCTTGGCGGTTCGGGCGGCCGCGACCAACGGCCGTGGCCCGCACATCCATCCGACCTTCCAACCGGTGGTGTTGAACGTCTTGCCGCCCGAGGAGATCGTCAGCGTGCGCTCGGCCATGCCCGGCAGGGTCGCCATGGGAAGGTGCGTGGCGCCGGGGAACACGAGGTGCTCGTACACCTCGTCGGTGACGACGATCAGGTCGTGGTCGATCGCTACGTCGGCCACGAGCGTCAACTCGTCGGCGTCGAACACCTTGCCGGTCGGGTTGTGAGGCGTGTTGAGAAGGATCAGCCGAGTTCGCGGCGACACCGCAGACCGCAGTTCGTCGGCGTCGAATCCGTAACGATCGCCATCCGGCTGGAGCAGCACGGGCACCGCACGAGCCCCGGCGAGAGCGATGCACGCCTGGTAGCTGTCGTACATCGGCTCGAAGACGATCACCTCGTCGCCGGTGTCGAGCATCCCGAGCAGCGCTCCGGCGAGCGCTTCGGTCGCTCCGGCAGTGACGAGCACCTCTCCGTCGGGGTCGAAGTCGAGGCCGTAGAAGCGCTGCTGGTGGCGGCTGATCGCGGCCCGCAGCTCAGGGGTACCTGGGCCCGGCGGGTACTGATTCTGTCCCGCACGGATCGCTTCGACCGCGGCGTCGAGGACCTCCCGCGGACCGTCGCTGTCGGGAAACCCTTGCCCGAGATTGATCGAGTCGGTGGCAACGGCGAGCGCCGACATCTCGGCAAAGATCGTCGTGCCGAAGCCGCGCAGCTTCGGCGTCAGCGGGTCGAGCGAAGGGCGCGGTTCGATGTTCGACTCGGCCGTCATCGGCTCAACGCTAGGGGTCCGTCGACTCCGTCGGCTCGGACGTATCCGGGACCGTCGTGTCTGGCTCCGTGGTGCTCGTCTCGACTTCCGTCGTCGTCGTCGATGACGTCGTGGTGGTGGCGTCGATGATGTCCGGCACCTCCGGATCGATGAACGTCGTCGTCGTGGTCACCTGGGTCGTGGACGTCGATGACGAGGTGCTCGTGGTCGAGCTGCTCGATGTCGCTACTTGGCTGGTCGCCGACGGTGGCGGCACACATGGGGGTGGCGGCTCGGACGTGCTGTCCGCCGCCGAGCTCGGTGGCGCCGTCGCGCCGGCTGAGTGCCCGGCGTGAACGAGGGCGATCGACGAAACGGCGATCACCGCGAGGAGCACGATCGCCGTCGAGCCGCGGCCTCGCAGGCGGTGTTGCACGACGAGCACCGCGCAACCACTGACGAGGGCGAGGGCGCCGACCAGCAGGGCGACGCCGAACGACCCGCCGGACGCGGGGAGGCTACAGACCGCGTCGATGCGGGGGAAAGACGATGCCGTGATGGGCAGATCGTAGCGTTTCCGTCACCGAGACGCCGCCCAATTGCAACGTGTTCGCAACGATCACAGCCGCCGGTTTGTGGCGGCAAGCGTGACCGATACGGGCAGGTTCGCTGACACCGACGACACGGATCCCTCTATCGGCGCAAGTCCCTCACTCCGCCTTGCGACGCTGCTCCAGGCGGTCGCTGCCGGCATCGATTCCGGGAAGTTGAACGGCGACCTGGCCGAGCTGGACGGCCGCCAGGTCGGCGACGATCGACTCCGCTTCCTCCCAGTTCGAGGCCCGCGGCCCGTCGACGAGGTGACGGTTGTAGGGCTGATCGAAAACGATCACCGTGTTGCCGAGCTCGCGCAGCGCGGTGATGTTGTGCGGCGCGTCGTCGATGTAGGCATCGGCCTGGACCTCGGGCTTGGCGCCCAGGAAGCAGAGATCGCGGTACGGGATGCGATGCTCGTCGAGCCACGCCGCGGTGTCGCCGACCGCCCGTTCGTGGGCCCAGTTGACGTACAGCCGGTGGGTGATGATGCGCAGCCAGACGCCGGCGTCGGAGAGCCGCCACAGGGCATCGGCGGCGCCCTCGATGACGGCCATCGTGCGGATCATGTCGTACTCGGTGACAGCGAGCTTGTGCAGCCGGTTGTACTCGTCCGGGGCGAACCCCCATTCGCTGAAGTCCCATGAGCGATCCATCGGGAGCGACTCGGGGTCGACACCGCGCAGCTCGGCGACGATCTCACGGAACCGTCTGGTGTGATCGGCGACGACACCGTCGAGGTCGACCCCGAGCACGAACTGGTCAGGCATCGACGACAGCCTGCCACGGTCGGCCACGACAATCGCCCGGGAACCAACGGCGGTCTGCAGGAGTCAAACGGCGATGAACCCCCGACGCCCCCTCACCGCCGCCCTCGCCGCTGCCGTCCTGGTCGTCACCGCCGCGGCCTGCGGCGACGACGACAACGACCCGGCGACGGCCGACTCCACGCAGTCGCCGGCCACCGAGCCAGCCGCCACGACCGACGCGCCGGCCACCTCCCCACCGGAGACCACCGTGCCCGACACCAGCGAACCGACGTCGTCCGCCCCGCCGAGCAGCGCCACCGGCGACTGCGCGGAGGAACCCACCGAAGAGACCGCCGACGAGCTGCTCGTCGGGCTCACTGAGGACGAGGCCACGGAAGCTGCCGAGGCGTGCGGCTGGATCCTGCGCGTCGTCCGACGCGATGGAGAGGACCTGCCGATGACGATGGATCTCCGGACCAACCGGGTAAACGTCGAGGTCACCGACGGCGAGGTCACGGCAATCGTCAGCACGGGCTGACCGTCCGCCCTCGGGCGTAGCAAGCCGTCCTCGTAGGCTGAGGTCGTGGCTGACGTCGACTCGTTCTTGCCGCTCGCCGCTGAGTTTCCTCCGGCGACCCTCGACGATTGGCTGACGCTCGCCGGCGACGTCGACCGCTTGCGGACAACCACCTACGACGGCATCACGATCCAACCGTTGTACACCGCCGGCGACGAGCTCCGCGCCGGTCAACCCGGTCACTTCCCGTTCGTTCGCGGGCGCGCGGCGGCGGGAACCCGTGACGGCTGGGACGTGCGGCAGCTCGTCGACATCGGCGACGGGCACGGCGCTGCGGTCACGGAGCTCGAGCGGGGGGCCACGTCGATCTGGCTGCGCTTGACCGGAGACGACCCCGTCGACGAGTCGTCGCTCCACGCCGTGCTTGCCGACGTGCTGTTCGACGTCGCCCCGGTCGTCCTCGACGCTGGCCACCGCTGGGTCGAATTGGCGCAAGCACTGCGGTCGCTGTGGGAGCGAGCACCCGTCGACCCGGCATCGGTCGCCGGGTCGCTGGGCGCCGACCCGTTCGGCCGTTGGGCGGTCGACCGCAACGACGACAGGCTCGCCTCCGACCTCACCGCCTTGACCGGCCAGGCTTGGCGGTTCATCGCCGACGCTCCCGACGTGCGCCTCGCCACGATCGACGCGACTCGCTTCCACCACGTAGGGGCTTCCGACTCCGAGGAGCTGGGCGTTGTCCTCGCAGTCCTCGTCGCCACGTTGCGTGCCCTCACGGAAGGCGGCATCGACGTCGAGGCGGCGTTTGCGCGCGTCGAGCTGCGCCTCGCCTCGACGGTCGAGCAGTTCGCGTCGATCGCCAAGTTCCGCGCCGCCCGACAGCTGCTCGCCCGCGTCGCCGAGATCGCCGGAGCTCCGACGGCCGCCGCGCAGGTGCCGCTGCACGCCGTCACGTCCGGGGCGATGGCGACCCGCTACGACGCGGCGGTCAACATCGTACGGTCGACCGTCGCCTGCTTCGCCGCGGCGGTCGGTGGCGCCGACGCCGTCACCGTTCTGCCCCACGACACGTTCGTGGCGGCGCCGCCCAGCGAGCTTGGCCGACGACTCGCGCGCAACACCCACGCGGTGCTCGCCCTGGAGTCGAACGTGACCCGGGTGATCGATGCGGCCGGCGGTTCGTGGTACGTCGAGCGCCTCACCGAGCAGCTCGCCGAGCGAGCCTGGGATGTCTTCCAGGAGATCGAGTCGGCTGGCGGCTTTCGTCGCGCCGTCGAGGTCGGGACGGTCGACCGTCTTGTCACCGCAACCCACGCCGCTCGCTGCGCCGACGTCGACCATCGCCGGGCACCGATCGTCGGGGTCAGCGCGTTTCCCGGCACAGACCGCCTCCCGCCGACCGACGACGTCGATCTCGGCGACCCCGTGCCGCGCTGGGCGGGCGGGTTCGAGGCACTGCGGATGCGCGTCGACAGGACCGCAGCACAAGGCGCACGGCGGCCGGCGGTGTTTCTGGCCCGTTTCGGTTCACCATCTGCGTCGGCCGCGAGGGCCGCGTCGGCGGCCGCCTTCTTCGCGATCGCCGGGCTCGACTCCGTCGGCGGCCCATCGACCATCGACGTGTCCGCCGTTGTCGAGGCGTTTGCCGGGTCTGCGACGTCGGTGGTCTGCATCTGTGCAGGCGGCGATGTCGACCAACGGGGGCTCGACGAGCTGGCCGAAGCGCTCGCCGTCGCCGGGGCGACCCTCGTGTACTCCGCCGACGAGCTGACCGGCGACGCCCGTGCCACGCTCACCGACCTGCTCGACCACCTGGCCGTCCCATGAGCCTGCCCGACTTCCGCAACCTGCCGCTTCGTTCGGGTGAGGCGGACGAGGCGCCGAGCAACGATCCGCTGCCGCAATGGACGACGCCGGAGGGGATCGACGTCGCTGCCCTGTACACCTCCGCCGACCTCGATGGCATCGACTTCCTCGACACCTACCCGGGAATCGCCCCGTTCCTGCGCGGTCCGTACCCGACGATGTACGTCACCCAGCCGTGGACGATCCGCCAATACGCCGGGTTCTCCACCGCCGCCGAGTCCAACGCCTTCTACCGGCGCAACCTCGCCGCCGGTCAGAAGGGACTCTCGATCGCCTTCGATCTGGCGACGCATCGCGGCTACGACAGCGACCACCCGCGAGTGGCGGGCGACGTCGGGATGGCCGGTGTGGCGATCGACTCGATCCTCGACATGCGTCAGCTGTTCGACCACATCCCGCTCGACCAGACCAGCGTGTCGATGACGATGAACGGGGCGGTGCTCCCGGTGATGGCCCTCTACGTGGTGGCCGCCGAGGAGCAGGGAGTGCCGGCGGCGAAGCTCGCCGGGACGATCCAGAACGACATCCTCAAAGAGTTCATGGTCCGCAACACGTACATCTACCCACCGCATCCGTCGATGGCGATCGTGTCGGACATCTTCTCGTTCACCGCCGCCGAGATGCCCAAGTTCAACTCGATCTCGATCTCGGGTTATCACATGCAGGAGGCCGGGGCGACGGCCGACCTCGAGCTCGCCTACACGCTCGCCGACGGCGTCGAATATCTCCGCACCGGGCTGGCGGCGGGGCTCGACATCGACCGCTTCGCACCGCGCCTGTCGTTCTTCTTCGCCATCGGCATGAACTTCTTCATGGAGGTCGCCAAGCTGCGCGCCGCCCGGCTGCTGTGGGCCAAGCTCGTCAAGCAGTTCGCCCCGCGCAGCGCGAAGTCGCTCTCGCTGCGCACGCACTGTCAGACGTCGGGCTGGTCGCTCACCGCCCAGGACGTGTTCAACAACGTCGTGCGTACGTGCGTCGAGGCGATGGCCGCGACCCAGGGCCTCACCCAATCGCTGCACACCAACGCCCTCGACGAGGCCCTCGCCCTGCCGACGGATTTCTCGGCGCGCATCGCCCGCAACACGCAGCTCGTCCTCCAGCTCGAGTCCGGCACGTGCCAGGTGATCGATCCGTGGGGTGGCAGCTACTACGTCGAGCGGCTGACCCACGACCTCGCGACCCGCGCCTGGGCGCACATCGCCGAGGTCGAAGCGGCCGGCGGGATGACCGCGGCGATCGACGCCGGGATCCCCAAGCTGCGCATCGAGGAGGCCGCAGCGCGGACGCAGGCGCGCATCGACTCGGGACGCCAGCCGGTCGTCGGCGTGAACACGTTGCGACCCGACGTCACCGACGACATCGACGTGCTCAAGGTCGACAACACGGCAGTTCGCAACGAGCAGCTCGCCAAGCTCGAGCGGCTACGACGCGAGCGCGACCAGGCGGCGTGCGACGACGCGCTCGCCCGCCTCACCGGTGCCGCCCGGCTGGTCGCCGACGGGGGGCGACGCGACGCCGGGGACAACCTGCTGGCCCTGTCGATCGCCGCCGCCAGAACCCACGCGACGGTGGGCGAGATCACGTCGGCGATGGAGTCGGTGTTCGGCCGCCACACGGCGTCGATCCGTACGATTAGCGGCGTGTACCGCAAGGAGGTCGGCGACACCGCCGACGTCGCCAAAGTGCGGGCGCTCGTCGAGCAATTCGCCCTCGATCACGGCAGACAGCCGCGGATCCTCGTCGCCAAGGTCGGCCAGGACGGTCACGACCGGGGCCAGAAGGTCATCGCCACGGCGTTCGCCGACCTCGGGTTCGACGTCGACGTCGGGCCGCTGTTCCAGACGCCAGCCGAGGTCGCTCGGCAAGCTGTCGAGGCCGACGTGCACGTCGTCGGCGTGTCGACGTTGGCCGCCGGCCACCTGACGTTGGTACCCGAACTCAAAGCGGCACTCGCCGAGCTCGGACGCGGCGACATCCTCGTCGTCGTCGGTGGGGTGATCCCGCCTCAAGACATCGACGAGCTGCGCGAGGCCGGAGCCGCCGCGATCTTCCCGCCGGGCACCGTCATCGCCGAGGCGGCCGCCTCGCTCCTCGAACAACTCACGCAGTGAGCGAGCGAGTTGCCAACCTCGACGCCTACGTCGATGGGATACGCGCCGGCGACCGTTCAGTCCTCGGGCGGGCGATCACCCTCGTCGAGTCGACGCGGGCCGACCACCGGCGCGAGGCAACCGAGCTGCTGACCCGCCTGCTCCCGTACGCCGGCGGGGCCCAGCGCATCGGCGTGAGCGGCGTGCCGGGAGCTGGGAAGTCGACGTTCATCGACGCCGTCGGGATGCGATTGGTCGAGAGCGGCCATCGTGTCGCCGTGCTCGCCGTCGATCCGTCGTCGTCCCGTTCGGGTGGCAGCATCCTCGGCGACAAGACGAGGATGACCCGTCTGGCCACCTCGGACGCCGCGTTCATCCGCCCGTCGCCAACGGCCGGGCGCCTCGGTGGGGTGACCCGGGCGACCCGCCAGGCGATCATCGTCCTCGAAGCAGCGGGGTTCGACGTGGTGTTCGTCGAGACGGTGGGTGTCGGGCAATCCGAGACTGCTGTCGCCGGGATGGTCGACACGTTCCTCCTGCTGATGCTCGCCCGCACCGGTGACTCGTTGCAAGGCATCAAGAAGGGCGTCCTCGAGCTCGCCGACGTGATCGCCGTGAACAAGGCTGACGGCGACCGGCGCGCCGAGGCCGACGCTGCCGCCAAGGAGCTGGCCCTCGCCCTCCACTTCGTCGCCCTGTCTCCCGGGGACTGGGACCCGCCCGTGCTGACGTGCAGCGCCATCGAAGGCGACGGCCTCGACGAAGTGTGGCGACAGATCATCGCCCACCGGGCGCACCTCGAACGTCACGGCTCGCTCGAAGAGCACCGCCGTGACCAGGACGTGCACTGGATGTGGGCAACGATCGACGATCACCTGCTCGCCCGCTTTCGAGCCGTGCCAGCCGTCCGCCGCCGCACCGCCGAGATCGAGGCAGCCGTGCGCGCTGGATCGATGACCGCCGCCGCCGCCGCCGAGGCGCTGCTCGCCCTCACCGATCCCTCCGACTCGAACGCCACCATCTGGGCGGCATCCGTCCGATCCGACATCTGGGCGGCGATCCGTCGGGACTGTCCGGTCGATTCGGCCGCCCAGATCGGAGGACGGGCGTCAGTCGGCGCGCTTGTCGGTGAGCCGGTCGACCGGTGACTGGCCCGAGTCGATCTCGTCGTAGGTCCAGTCGGGCTGCTTGCTGATGAACTCGGTGTCGTAGATCGCCTTGCCGTCGTCGAGCTCGACGAGCTCGGCGACGAGCGTCGGCTCGGTCGCCTCGATGTCGCCATCGGCAGGCGGGCGCGGCGTACCGCCGGCGAGGGCGACAAGGCTGCCGACTGCGGCCTGTTGCTGACCGGCGAGCGCGCAGCGGGCGCCGTCGGCGACCGTGGCGAGGAGGTCGTTGACCGTCGCGGCGTCGTCTGGCTCCCCCGCTCCGGCGCAGAGCGCGCCCAGCCGGGCAGCGAGCGCCAAGCCGTCCTGCTTGCATGGCGTGCACTGACCGCACGACTCGATGGCCAGGAACCGAGAAACCCCGGCAGCGGCGGCGAGCAGGTCGTCACCATCGGTGAACACGATCGCCCCGGCGGATCCGAGCCCGCTCCCGGCGGCGCGCATCGCCTCGTAGCACAGCGGTGTGTCGAGCTGATCACCGGTGAGCGCGGCGTTGGCGACGCCCATCAGCACGGCGGTGACTCGGCGGCCGACGTCGACGCCGCCACCGATCGTCTCGATGGCGACGCGCAGCGGCGTCCCCATCGGGATCTCGGCGACACCTGCCCGCTTCGTCGAACCGCTGACGGTGCACACGATCGTGCCCGGCGACTCGCTGGTGCCCAGCGAGCGGAACCAGTCGGCGCCGTTGGCGACGATCCCTGGCACATTGGCGATCGTCTCGACGTTGTTGACCAGCGCCGGCGGGGCCTCGGTCTCGCCGGCCATCAACACCGGGGCGGCAAGCCCGCTCTCGCTCGTTGTGTCCTCGACGTCCTCGACGACGTCGGTGACGCCGCGCCGCCACGGTGGGGCGATGCGCGGGAACGGCGGACGGCCGGCGACCGACTCGAGCAAGGCGGTCTCCTCGCCGTAGAGGTACTCGCGCGGGCCGCGGAAGACGGACAGCACGCCTCGGTCGACCCAGCCGGCCGCCTCCATCTCGGCGATGGCCTGCTCGACGCGCTCGATCTCGCGGGTGAACGTCGCCTTGAGGGCGATGACGGCGGTCGGCGCGCCGACTGCCCGAGCGGCGATCACGGCACCTTCGAGCACGGCGTAGGGGTTCGCCCGCAGGATCGCCCGGTCCTTGAACGTGCCCGGCTCGCCCTCCGCGCCGTTGACCACGACCGTCGTCGGCAGCGACTCGGATGCCAGCGCAGCGACCGTCGACCACTTGACGCCGGTGGGGAACCCGGCCCCGCCGCGGCCGCGGAGACCCGACTTGTTGACGACGTCGATCAGCTCGACGGCATCGGCGTCCAAGGCCACGCGGCGACCGGCGCCGCCTCCCGCCGCCACGTAGTCGTCGAGGTTTCGATGCTGCCCGATCGGGAGGACCCGATGGACCACGACGTCAGGGACGGAGGCCGGAGCGCGCATCGCCATCGACACGCTTGTACCCGCGCACCCGGTCGACCAGACCCGCCGGACGCCAGGCGAACAGCCGCTCGACCGGCAGCATCGAGGCAAAGGCGACGCCGAACAGGGGATACGGGAACAGCACCGCCATGAGACCGAGCACGGCGAGGTGGAACGTCCAGGCCAGGGCGATCCACGTATATGCCCACCGGCGCCCGAGCAGCGCCAGCGGCGCGCCGAGCTCGACGAGGAGCGTCACCCAGGCGCCGACCTGGAAGATCAGCGGGTGGCCGACGGCAAACGGTGAGATCGGTGACCAGGCGTCACCGAGCAGGCGCTTGCGCAGGTTGTCGTGGGCGACGAGGCGCAGCAGCCCGTCACCGGCGAGCCAGTCGAGCCCGCCACCGAAGCGCAGCTTGGCGACGCCGGCGACGAAGTACGTCGCCACGGTCACGGCGCTCATCACCTTCAACGGCCAACCCGCCGTCGCCGACGCACCTCGTCCCGCCGGCGAGGCGGCGAGCACGAGGAGGTGCAGGACGAGGAGGTGCTCGGTGTGCAGGATCTGACCCCATGAAGCGCCGAACGAGGTGAGCCACAGGAATCCGATGGCGAACAGCGGGGCGCTGATCGGCCAGGCCCGGTTGCCGAGGGCGGCGACACCGGCGGCGACGGTGAGCAGCACGACGACCGTGACGGTGGTTGAGCCGTCGAATCCGAGCCAGTTGACGATCCCGACCGGCTCCCAGCGCGCCGCTGGGAGGCGGGAAAGGTCGTGCCAGTGGCCCGTGCGCACAAGGATCCACACGAGGGCGTAGCCGACCGTCAACAGGCGCACGGCATTGAGCCGGCCGGCCGGCGCGGGTGCCATCAGCCATTCTCTGCGTTCCCCGGCCACGCAGGCCGTAGCTGGACGCTCCTCGGCTGGCGCCTCGTCGCTCGCATCGGAGGTCACGTGGGCACCTCACAACGAGCGTGAACCCGCCGGTCCACGGGCTCCGGGTCGTCGGCGCGCAATCCGGCGACGACATCGAAGCGCTCGGTCACGACGACCACCTCGATGGTGTCCGCGTCGCCCGACTCGGCGACGCGGTCGGCGATCTCGGCGCACAGCGCGTCGGCCGTTCCCCCGCGGATCGCGTCGACGATCGTCTGGGCGGCGTGGATCACCTCGACGGTCCCCCCAGTCAGCTCAGGAGTGAGAACGTGCTCGGCGCCGTCCGGCGCCACCCCGATCGCCCGCTCGATCGAGGTGATCTGTGCGCGCCTGGCGGTGAACATCGGGTAGTTGGACAGCGGCAAGCTGTCGGCTCCGAGGTCACGGCCGAGCGGCACGAGCACGGCACCGACGGCGACGATCCCGACGACGGCAGCGCGCAGCTGCTCGCACGCGATCTGTTCACTCCTGGGCGCCGCCCAGACCCGTGGACGGGGGCATCGAGTGGCCACGTTACGGCTCCACCACGCTTGTACTCTCGGCCGAATGTCTGAGCCCCGGCGAGCACCTCCGGCGGCGGACCGTCGGCCGGCGATCGTCGCCGGTGGCGTGCTGTCGTGGGTCCTCGTGCTCGGCGGGCTGCGGGCTTTCGTCGTGCAGGCCGAGCGATGCGGCGACCCGACCGACGCGGAATTGCGCGCCGCGGCCGACGCGGCGGTCGGAGTGGTTTGTCAGCAACCAGCGTGACGACGGTGCTTGGTTGTACCGCTACGACCGGGATGCCGACTCCGACGTCGGGGGGTACAACATCACCCGCCACGCCGGGGTGACGATGAGCCTGGAACAAGCCGCCGGCGCCGCGCTGTCGGAGTCTGAGGCAGCGGCGGCATCCGCCGAGCGGGGTATCGAGTGGGCGCTCGACCGGATGTACGAAGGACCCGGGTGGCGGGCGTTCGCCGGCGCCGCGACGGCGACGGGCAGTTCGGCAGCGGGGCGAGCGCCCTGCTCACCGCCGCACTCGTGTTGCGCCGGGAACGGACGGGCGACGATCGCTACGACGACGTGCTCCACGATCTCGGCGCCTTCCTGTCGGCGATGGTCAACGAGCGTGGTCAGGTCTACGGGCAGTACGACCGCGCGGCTGGGGCGGTCGTGCCGGAGAGTTGGAGTAAGTACTTCACGGGCGAGACGTTCTGGGCCCTGACGCTGCTCCATCGAGCGTTTCCGGAGCGCGGTTACGGCGAGGCTGCGGAACGGATCGCCCACTACATCGCCACCGAGCGCCGGGAGGTCGAGGGGTTCCAACCAGACGTGCCCGACCACTGGGCGGCCTACGGCTTCGCCGTGATGACGACCTGGCCTGGTTGGGAGCTGCCCGACGAGTACCTCCCCTACGTCCGCCGCCAGTCGGGTTTGCAGAGTCTCCAGATCCGCTACGAGTCGCAGCGCACGAACAGCCTGTTCTCGTACCGGACAGCGCGGACGCCAGACCCTCGGCGCCGGGCTCGGCACGATCGGTGAGGCGCTGTCCAACTGGGAGGTCGTCGCCGCCGCCACTCCCGCGCTGGCCGACATCCGCGAGCCGCTGGCCGAGCGGGCGGTGTGCGTCGGTGGCGTGCTCGTCGACCGCCAAGTCGGCGACGACGACGTCGCCCCGGACGACGACCCGGCGGCGGTGACCGGGGCGTGGTTCCAATTCGACATCACCCAGATGGACGACCAGCAGCACGCCCTGTCCGCGTTGCTCGGCGCCGCGGAGTTGACGGAGGCGACCGCGTGAACTGGGTGATCGCCATCGCTGCCGTGATCACGGCTCTCGACGTGCCCCAGCGTGCTCGGCTCTTGCGCGACGCACCCGCCGCGCAGCGAGTGGTGACCGGCCTTGGGCTCGTCGCCGTCGCCGTCTGCCTAGCGTTCGTCGCCACGCCGTTGCTCGACGCCCTCGACATCAGCTCGCCGACGATGGAGGTCGGCGCCGGGCTCGTCCTCGCCCTGTGGTCGGCCGTGGCCATCGTTCGCTGGGACGACGAGCCGGCACCCGGGGCGATCGCCGGCGGCCTCGTGCCCCTGCTGTTCCCGATCGTGCTGACCCCGGTCGTCGGCGTGACGGTGATCGCCGTTGCCGCTCGCAACGGATGGTGGCTGCCGGTGGTGGCCGCTGCGGTCGGGGCCATCCCGCTTGCGGTAGCGGCGGTCGGTGCGCCACTCGCCCGCCGGCAGTGGCGCCTGTTGTCGGCATCGATCGGCGCGGTGGTCGGCGTGGTGATGATCGTCGACGGCGCCCTCGCCGTCTGACCCCACCGGTCGTCCCCACATCTGGGGAAGATCCGTGTCATTGCGCCTTCTGGGGAAGAATCGTCGCAGGCCCTGACACGAAACTTCCCCAGATCGACCAGACTCATCCGATGATCGAGCGACAGGTCGACCTCACGACGCCCGACGGCACGATGCCGACGTTCCTGTTCCATCCCGAGCACGACGGGCCGCATCCAGTGGTGCTCTATCTGATGGACGCCCCGGGCATCCGCCCGGTGCTGCGCGACATGGCCTCGCGGCTGGCGACGGCGGGCTACTACGTCATGCTGCCGTACCTCTACTACCGGGGCGGTCCGTTCCGCGAGTTCACGTTGAGCGACGAGGACATGCACGCCCGTCAGGAGCTGATGGGCACGATCACACCGACGAACATCGTCGGCGACGCCGGGGCGCTGCTCGCCCACGCCGCTGGTGATGCGGCGGCCCGTGACGGGGATGCCGGGGTGGTCGGGTTCTGCATGAGCGGCGGGTTGGCGGTGTCGGTCGCCAGGGCGATCCCCGACCGCATCGCCGCGGCAGCGTCGATCCACGGCGCCTGGCTGGTGCGCGACACCGACGACTCACCGCACCTCAACCTCGACACGGTGCGCGCCGAGCTGTACCTCGCCTGGTGCGACAACGACGCCACGGCGCCACCGGAGACGATCCCGGTGATGCGCGAAGCGCTCGACAACACGAGCGTGACGTACACCCTCGACTTCATCGACTACGCCGTCCATGGCTTTGCCCCGCCCGGGACCGAGCGCTACAACCGCCAGGCATCCGAGCTGCACTGGGAACGCGTCCACTCCCTCCTGCGCCGCAACCTCTGACCTCACGCGGCGGTGCGGCGTCGTCCGATCGCGAGGAGTAGCCAGCCGCTGGCGAGGGCAAGGGCGGCGACGACGAGTTGTGGCACGGTGTTCGAGCCACTTTCGGCCAGCCCGGTCACGGGCAACGCCGTCGTGGTCGGTTGTTGCTGCTCGGGCGTCCGGAAGCCGAGAATCTCGACCTCCGCCGGATCGGTCGCCTGGAACTGGCGAGGCTCGGCCTCGACAGTCCGAACGGTGGCCACGGCGTTGTTGACGATCGTCGTACCCTCCTCGGCAGCGGTCGCCACGTGGGTCACCGGCAGACCGAGGTCGCTGCTGCAGATCGTCTCGCCAGGCTGCACGACGGTCTCAACGTCGGGAAGCTCGAGCACCCCGAACCGGTCGTCGACGACCTGGAGAACCTCCAAGGGCACGTCGCTCGTGTTCTCACCGCAGTACGTGTACTCCACGGTCTCGCCGACGAACGCCGACGGCACGCTCGCGTCGTTGGTGAACGTGAACGTGATCTCGTCGGGCGCCGGCGGACCGGTACACGCCGGAACCGTGACCGTCGCCGCCAGGTCTACCGTCTCGCCGGCGACGACGACGGTGACCGTTTCGGTGACCTCATCGTTGACGGCTGGCCCGTCGATCGTCTCGACGCCAGTAGCGGTGCCGTCGGCCGGGACCTCGCTCGGAGTGAACGTCACCCCGCGGGTGTCCCCGCTGATCGTCAACGGCTCGGTCCCGAGATTGCGCAAGGTCCACGTCACCGTCGTCTGACCGGACCCCACTGCACACACCGCACTGCCGCTGATTGCAGGCCCGCCGGGCGGAACCGGCTGAGTCGTCGACGTCCCCGTTGACGTCGTCGGAACCAGCGACGTCGACGTCGAAGTAACCGGGGCGACGGTCGTGGTCGTGGTGGATGTGGACGTCGTCGTCGTGGGGTCGTCGTCGATGCGTCGTGGTCGACGAAGTCGACGTCGTGGACTCGGCAGGCTGCGTCGACTCGACCACCTCGGTCGTCTCCACCGGCTCCGTCGTCTCGGTCGGCTCAGTCGTTTCCGGCGACGTGGTGTCTGGGGCCGTCGTCGTGACAGGTTCCGTCGTGTCCGGGATCGTGGTGTCGACCGGCTCCGTCGTCTCCGGCGAAGTCGTCTCCGGCGTCGTGGTGTCTGGTGCCGTCGTCTCGACAGGTTCCGTCGTGTCCGGCGATCGTGGTGTCGACTGGCCGTCGTCTCGACGGCTCCGTCGTCTCCGGCGTCGTGGTGTCGACCGGCTCCGTCGTCTCCGGCGAGGTTCCGTCGGTCGTCGTCGGCGATCGTGGTGTCGACCGGCTCCGTCGTCTCCGGCGAAGTCGTCTCCGGCGTCGTGGTGTCTGGTGCCGTCGTCTCGACAGGTTCCGTCGTGTCCGGGATCGTGGTGTCGACCGGCTCCGTCGTCTCCGGCGAAGTCGTCTCCGGCGACGTGGTGTCTGGTCGTCGCTCGGTCGTCGTCGACAGGTTCCGTCGTGTCCGGGATCGTGGTGTCGACCGGCTCCGTCGTCTCCGGCGACGTCGTCGCCGACGGCACAGTGGTATCCGGCATCGTCGTGTCGGGCGAGGTCGTATCAACCGGCTCAGTCGTGTCGGGCGATGTTGTGTCGACCGACTCGGTCGTGTCGGGTGGCTCCGTGGTCTCCGGTGCCGTTGTATCCGGCGACGTCGTATCGATCGGCTCCGTCGTGGCCGGCGACGTCGTGGCGGGTGGCTCGGTCGTCGTCGGTGGCTCGGTCGTTGTGGTGTGGTGGTTGTTGTCGTGGTTGTCGACGTCGTAGTCGTCGGCGGCAGCGTCGTCGTCGTCGAGGTCGTCGTAGTCGGCGGTTCGGTCGTCGTGGTCGTTGAGGTAGTAGTGGTGGTCGTCGTCGTCGAAGGCGCTGTCGTCGTCGTGGTTGGGCCCGGGCCGGGAGGGTCGACGTTGCAGGCGCCTTCTGGCGGAGAGCTCACGGGCAGGCGAATGGTGTTCGTCGGCGCGCGGTTCTGAGTGTCGAAGATCTGTGATCCGGCCGGCGCGCTCTCGTCGTAGAACACGATCGGTTGCTGGGCGCTCGAACCATCGAACGGACCCTGGTTGCGGGTATCACCGGTGAATCGATACTGGCCGAATCCCGTCACGGTTCCGTCGTTCGAAAAGCTGCCGCCCATCGTCAGCGCCGTTTCCGATTGCGTGAATGTCCCGTTGTTCGTCAGCGATCCCCCGGCGTCGATCACCCCGTTGTTCGTGACGCTGGCGCCGTTGATGAAGCTGCCCGAACGCACCGAGCACGTGTTGACGAGCGAACCCCCACCGTTGATCTGAACCCGTCCGCCGACGACGAGGTGGCCGCCGTTGGTGATCGGTCCGGATGCGTTGAGATCGGCGTTGACCGTGACGTCACCACCATTCGTGAGACTTCCCCCTGCGTTGACATTGAGCAGTCCAGTCGTCAGTTGGCCGCTGTTCGTCACCGATCCGTTGACCGTCATGTTGCTCGCCGAAATCGCGCCGTCATTGCTGACGCTGCCGCCCGCTTTGACGGTGAACTCCCCCACCTGTACCGATCCGCCGTTGTTGAGAGTCAGGACAGGGTTCACGTTCCGGGGATTGAACGATGCGCCGGGGTTGACACAGATCGTTCCCGACTGGCCGTTGACGTCTCCGCCGAAAGTGCCTGAGGCCAAGAGCACTACCTGGCCGTTGGCCAGGTCCAGATTGCTGGGCATGTTCGAGGAGTCCCACGTCTGGTTCACCGGTTCCGGACACGTGACGGCCGCCGCCAACAGAAGCCCCGGCTCGGAGGTGCCCGGCTCCGACGAGTCCGGCGGCTCAGTCGACGCAGGAGCCGCGGCCGACGTGGTCTCGGTCGTTGCTCCGTCGGTCGACGGTGCCGAAGAGTCGGGCTCCGTCGTCTCTACAGCTGTCGTCGGCACGGTCGTGGTGGTTTCCGCCGGGAGCGGAACGGCGACCGTCGCCCGGGTCGTGGCTTGGAACTCTCGAGGTTCGGACTCCGTGGTCCGCACCGTGACGACCGCCTCGGTGTACAGCACGTTGCCCGCATCCTCGGGTGCGACCACGTAGCTGGGGACGATGCCGAGGTCAGCGCTGCAGATCGAGTCGCCAGGACCGACCAGTGTTTGCACGGACGGGAGCTCGATCACGACGCCCGCGTGGTCGTCGACCAGCCGAACGACCTCCAACTCGATCTCGCTCGTGTTCGTCCCGCAGAAGTTGGTGGTCACCGTGTCGCCGACCGCGGCTCTCGAAGCGCTTGGTGTCACGTTGAACGTGAACGTCACGTCCGGCGGCGCCTCCGGCCCTGTGCACGTTGCGGCGACGATGTCTTCGCTGATCGCCAGCTGTTGGCCCGCCCCCGCCACCGTCACGGTGTTCATGAGGTCTTGGTCGCTCACCGGCCCCTCGATCACCTCGGTCGCGGTTGTCGACGCTCCCGCTGGGACCTCGTTGGAGTCGAACTGCACGCCCTCGGTGTCCCCGATGATCTCCACCGATGATCCGCCGTTGTTGTTGACCACCCACGTCACCGTTGTCTGTCCGGTCTCCGGATCGCATGCCGCGTTGGCGGAGAGTGAGACCGATGGCGCCTCAGTCGTCAGCACGCCCGCGGTCGTTTGTGCCGTCGTGGTCGGAGGCGAGCCCGTGGCGGCCGGCGTCAACGTCGTGGGTGGTGCCACCGTCGTCGGCGCCAACGTCGTCGACTGTTGCGACGAAGCTGGCGAGGCCGTCGCGACGGCCAACCCGGATACCGACAACACCACCAACCCCGCGCCGAGGACGACCAATAGCGGCTGGCGATGGTTCTCGGCCATTGGGGGGTCCTCCGAGTTGTCGAGATCCAGTTCGGGGGCGGGACGACGGAAACCTAGCAATTCGGCGGGTGCCGCCTTTGTGCCAAGTTCGCTACGTTCGAGTGGTGTTGAGTTGAGCACGGTCGTCGATGACCCGAGGTCCGTCGCAGGCGGCCCCGGACGAGGAGGAGCGTCAGTTCGGTGTCAAGGATCTACCTCAGCCCGCCGGACGTCGGTCCGCTCGAGCGCGAGCACCTCCTGCGAGCGTTCGACGGCGGTTGGATCGCGCCGGTCGGCGGACCTCGACGCTCGCGCCGCGCGCGACTAGATGACCATGACACGACGAGTCCTGGTGGTGTGCACCGCCAACATCTCCCGATCGCCGGTGGTCGAGCGGCTGCTCAATCGGGCGTTCGCCGACGCCGCTGACCTCGACGGCGAGTCGTGGGTGGCCACCTCCGCAGGCACCGGGCAGTACGACGCCGAGCCGGACTGCCAGACCGTCGCCGCCGCAGCCGAGATCGGAATCGACGTCAGTGCCCACCGGCCGAGACTCATCGACCGCGACGTCCTCGGCCACGACGGTGCCGATCTCGTGGTCACCCTGGCGCGCGCCCACCTCCTCCGAGTGGTCGCCATCGACCGCAGGGCGTGGCCACGCACGTTCACGCTGAAGGAGTTGGCCCGACGCGCGTCGACGTTTGGACCGCCGACATCGGCTGAGGGTTTCAGCGGCTGGCGTCGACGCATGGCCGACGACCGAACAGCGGCGGCGATGATGGCGCCGGATGCCGATGACGACGTCGCCGATCCGTACGGGCTGCCCAGGCCGCATCACGTCAAGATGGTCGCCGAGGTGTCCGACGCCGTTGATCGGTTGCTCGGTTGCGGGTTGTGGGTGACGTCGTCGCCGTGACGCCGCGCGGGCACGCCTCGACCTGATCGCCCACTCAGCGTGACGACGGCGAGTCACGCTGTGGGCTGGGGCGTAAGTCAGGCGGCTACGGCAACCGCCGCCGGTGTCGACGGCCGGTTGCAGGGCGAGGCCGTCGGACGCGCGTTCGCGGTAATTCCGCAGTTGCACGTTCCGCGGAGCCGGATGCACCGAAAGCGGTGCACCCGGCTGCGGAGAACGCCGCCTCGGGATGTCAGCCGACGCCTTGGCGTCGACGCCCGAGCATGATCAGCGCGAGCCCGCTCGACACCGCAAGGAGGGCGACCAGCAGCTGTCCAGGGAGCCCGCTCGCCCCGGTCTCGGGAATCGGCACTGGCACCGAGGTCGTGGTCGGAGCCACAGTGGGTTCCGCCGCGGAAGTTGTCGGCTCCTCGGCCGCAGCCGTCGTCGTCGGGGCCTGCTCGGGTTCCGCCGCGGTCGCCAACTCGGCTTCAGCAGCCGCTGCCGTCGTCGTTGGCGCGACC
This sequence comes from Ilumatobacteraceae bacterium, assembly GCA_963772825.1. GTDB lineage: Bacteria > Actinomycetota > Acidimicrobiia > Acidimicrobiales > Ilumatobacteraceae > Desertimonas. The sequence goes on from CAVYYX010000014.1 coordinate 173,043, forward strand.
TCCGGACATGGAGGGGCCTGTGGCAACGTGATGGCGAACGTCGCTTCCGTCGGGCTCACCCACGTCCAACCAGCAGGAAGTTCTACCGGCGGGGGCGCTCCTTGCGGGTCAAGGGCAACCCGACCGGCAAAGCCGGCCGGGGCGGCGTCCGACCCCTCCCACGCGTACCCGTCGAGGACGGTGGCGGTGACGACCACGTCAGTCTCGGCCGCGGGGTCGTACGGCCCGGGCGGCTCGACCGAATAGACGAGGCCCGGCGTCGCCTCGAACTGCACCGACGACGCCGTGAGCACACCGTTGGCGCACGTGCCCTCGACCACCGCCGGATCAACCGGCAGCACCGGCGTGCAGGTCACGTCGTCGAACGTGTGGGTGTACGTCGCGGTCGTGTCCGATGTCGCCGTCCAACCCGCCGGCAGCTCATCGGGCCAACCAACCCCCTCCTCATCCAAGGTGGCCGTCACCTCCACCGTCTGCCCGGGGGCGTACGGCGGATCGGCATCGACGCTGTAGCTGATCCCGTCGGTCTCCGCCAGCGTCAGCGTCGGCGGGGTCAAGGCGCCGTTGACACACTGAGCGGCGTGGTTCGTCGGCGCCACCGGCGTCACCTCGTCACACGTCGTGCCGGTCAACTCGACGACATACGTCGCCGTGAGATTGTCGACTCGCGTCCACCCCTCCGGCATCTGCCCCCACTCCACGAGCTCAGCGGACAACGTCGCCGTCACCGTCACCGTGTAATCGTCGGTCCCCGGGTCAAACGGCCCCGGCGGATCCAACGTGTAGGTGACGAACCCGGTGACCTTCGGCGTCACCGTCGGCACCGTCACCTCACCGTTGATACACGTCGCCTGCACCACATCGGGAGCCTCCGGAACCACCGGAATACACGAGTTCACGTAGAACCGCACCAAGTACGTCGCCGTCGTCGAGCTCGTCTCGGTCCACCCCGTCCGGCAGCTGGCAGGCCAACCCACCCCGGTCGTCATCGAACGTCGCCGTCACCGTCACCAGCTCAGGCAACGGCATAAACGGCGGAGCCTTGTCAGCCGTGTAGGTGATCCCATCGGTCGTCGGCAACGTCAACGTCGGCGGCACCAACTCCCCGTTACGACACACCGCCTGCGTGAACGACGGCGCCACCGGCGTCACCTCGTCACACGTCGTGCCGGTCAACTCGACGGCATACGTCGCCGTGAGATTGTCGACTCGCGTCCACCCCTCCGGCATCTGCCCCCACTCCACGAGCTCAGCGGACAACGTCGCCGTCACCGTCACCGTGTAGTCCTCGGTCCCCGGGTCATACGGCGCCGGCGGATCCAACGTCGTAGGTGACGAACCCGGTGACCTTCGGCGTCACCGTCGGCACCGTCACCTCACCGTTGATACACGTCGCCTGCACCACATCGGGAGCCTCCGGAACCACCGGAATACACGAGTTCACGTAGAACCGCACCAAGTACGTCGCCGTCGTCGAGCTCGTCTCGGTCCACCCCGTCCGGCAGCTCGCCGGCCAACCAACCTCGGTCGTCGTCGAACGTCGCCGTCACCGTCACCAGCTCAGGCAACGGCATAAACGGCGGAGCCTTGTCAGCCGTGTAGGTGATCCCGTCGGTCGTCGGCAACGTCAACGTCGGCGGCACCAACTCCCCGTTACGACACACCGCCTGCGTCGAACGTCGGCGCCACCGGCGTCACCTCGTCACACGACGTGCCGGTCAACTCGACGACATACGTCGCCGTGACGTTGTCGACTCTGTCCACCCACGGCGGACATCTGCCCCCACTCCACGACTCATCGGACAACGTCGCCGTCACCGTCACCGTGTAGTCGTCGGTCCCCGGGTCATACGGACCGGCCGGATCGAGCGTCGTAGGTGACCACCCGGTCGACCTGTCGGCGCTCGATCGTCGGCACCGTCACCTCACCAGTTGATACACGTCGCCTGCACCACCATCGGAGCCGTCCGGAAGCACCGGATACACGAGTTGCACGTAGAACCGCACCAAGTACGTCGCCGTCGTCGAGCTCGTCTCGGTCCACCCCGCCGGCATCGTCGCCGGCCAACCAACCTCGGTCGCGTCCAACGTCGCCGTCACCGTCACCATCTCCGGCAACAGCACATACGGCGGCCCTCGGATCAGCCGTGTAGGTGATCCCGTCGTCGTCGGCAACGTCAACGTCGGCGGCACCAACGCCCCGTTACGACACACCGCCTGCGTCACCGTCGGCGCCACCGGCGTCACCTCGTCACACGACGTGCCGCGTCAACTCGACGACAGTACGTCGCCGTGACATTGTCGACCTTCACCCACGGCGGCATCATCGTGCCCCACTTCAACCCGCTCATCGGGCAACGTCGCCGTCACCGTCACCGTGTAGTCGCTCGGTCCCCGGGTCATACGGACCGGCCGGATCGGCGACGTAGGTGACCCCCGCCGGAGTGGACGCCAACTCGATCGTCGGCACCGTCACCTCACCAGCGGTACACGTCGCCTGCGTCACCGTCGGATCCGTCGGAAGCACCGGCAAACACGACGCGGCACGCAACACGCACCGGCATGTACGTCGCCGTCGTCGAGCTCGTCTCGGTCCACCCCGGCGGCATCGTCGCCGGCCAACCAACCCCGGTCGTCGTCCAACGTCGCCGTCACCGTCACCGTCTCCGGCAACAGCACATACGGCCCCGCGGGATCAGCCGTATAGGTGATCCCGTCGTCGTCGGCAACGTCACCGTCGCCGGCACAAACGCCCCGTTACGACACACCGCCTGCGTCACCGTCGGCGCCACCGGCGTCACCTCGTCACACGACGTGCCGATCAACTCGACGACAGTACGTCGCCGTGACATTGTCGACCTTCACCCACGGCGGCACCATCGTGCCCCACTTCAACCCCTCATCGGCCAACGTCGCCGTCACCGTCACCGTGTAATCGTCGGTCCCCGGGTCATACGGACCAGCCGGATCGGCGACGTAGGTGACCCCCGTCGGAGTCGGACGCCAACTCGATCGTCGGCACCGTCACCTCACCAGCGGTACACGTCGCCTGCGTCACCGTCGGATCCGTCGGAAGCACCGGCAAACACGACGCGGCACGCAACACCACCGGCAGGTACGTCGCCGTCGTCGAGCTCGTCTCGGTCCACCCCGGCGGCATCGTCGCCGGCCAACCAACCCCGGCGTCGTCCAACGTCGCCGTCACCGTCACCGTCTCCGGCAACAGCACATACGGCCCCGCGGGATCAGCCGTATAGGTGATCCCCGTCGTCGTCGGCAACGTCACCGTCGCCGGCACAAACGCCCCGTTACGACACACCGCCTGCGTCACCGTCGGCGCCACCGGCGTCACCTCGTCACACGTCGCTGCCGATCAACTCGACGACAGTACGTCGCCGTGACATTGTCGACCTTCACCCACGGCGGCACCATCGTGCCCCACTTCAACCCCTCATCGGGCAACGTCGCCGTCACCGTCACCGTGTAATCGTCGGTCCCCGGGTCATACGGACCAGCCGGATCGGCGACGTAGGTGACCCCCGTCGGGTCGGACGCCAACTCGATCGTCGGCACCGTCACCTCACCAGCGGTACACGTCGCCTGCGTCACCGTCGGATCCGTCGGAAGCACCGGCAAACACGACGCGGCCGCAACACCACCGGCAGGTACGTCGCCGTCGTCGAGCTCGTCTCGGTCCACCCCGGCGGCATCGTCGCCGGCCAACCAACCCCGGTCGTCGTCCAACGTCGCCGTCACCGTCACCACCTCCGGCAACAGCACATACGGCCCCGCGGGATCAGCCGCATAGGTGATCCCCGTCGTCGTCGCGCAACGTCACCGTCGCCGGCACAAACGCCCCGTTACGACACACCGCCTGAGTCACCGTCGGCGCCACCGGCGTCACCTCGTGACACGTCTCCGCGCTGCCAACGTCACCGTGAACGTCGCCCGCAGCGTTGCCGGATCACCCGCCGACCAGCCACGAGGCAACGGACTGACCCAGGCATACCCGAGACCCACCGTCGCCGTCACCACCACCGTCGTGCCCGGCGCCGGCAACGAACCAAGCGCATAGGACACCCCCGACGGACCGGTCGCCGGCGTCACCGACGCCGTCGTCACCACACCACCGACACACTCCGCCTGCACCACCGTCGGATCGAGAGGAGCCACCGGCGTGCACGGCGCCGCGTTCAACGTCAGCGTGAAAACCCTCGTCGTCGCCGCCGGATCACCCGCCGACCACCCAGGAGGCAACGGACCCCACGCATAACCGTCGGCCAACGTCGCCGTCACCGTCACCGGCGTGTCCACCGTGCCGTCATACGGTCCCTCTGGATCGATCGCGTAGGTGACACCCGGCGCCGCGACCGGCGCCACAGACGGGTCGGTCACCACACCACCAACACACGCCGCCTGCAATACGAACGGATCGGCCGGCGTCGCCGTCAGGCACGACACGTCGGCAAACGTCACCGAGTACGTCGCCGTCGTGTTCGACGTCTCCGTCCACAACGGCGGCAACGTCTCTGGCCACTCACCTTCCGTCAACGTCGCCGTCACCACCACCGTCTGACCCGGCGCATAGGGCACCTGGGGATCAATCGGAGGATCGAACGTGTAGGTGATGTCATCCGTCTCCGCCGGTGTCAACGTCGGCGGTTGCAACACACCACCACGACACTCCGCCTGCGTCACCCCCGGCGCCCCCGGCGTCACCACTTCACAGCTGGTCGCCTTGAGCGTCACGGGGAACCTCGCCGTGGTCCTACTGGTCTGCGTCCATCCTGCCGGCATCGGTCCCCAGTTGAACCCCGCGTCCAACGTCGCCGTCACCATGACGTTGTAGTTCTGTGTCCCTGCAAACGGACCGGTCGGATTGACCGCGTAGCTGATGCCCGTCGTCTCCGCTGGCGTCACCGTCGGCGCCGTCACCACACCGCCGACACACGACGCCTGCACCACCGCCGGACTGACCGGCGACAACTGGATGTTCACACAACCGTTGTCCTAGAGCGCCTCGCCTTCGGCGGTCCAGTTGCGGCCTTCCGGTGCCCACGGTCCCGGCGGGATGATGTCGTCGTCGTGGTTGTAGTGATGGCCGCCTTCCTGCACGCGCGCTTTCGCTGACGACGTTCTGCTCGTACGTGTTGGTCAGCGACTCGTGGCGTGGCAGATCGGCACGACGCCGGTCAATGGCTGCGCGGAGAGAAGCGGAACGGCGACCTCAGCCGTGGCCGTTTGCTGGAACTCCCGTGGTTCGTCCTCCTGGGTCTGCGACCGTGACGACGGCGTTGTTGTGGATGACGCTGCCGGCGTCGGATTCCTGGACGACGTAGCTGAACGGCGCGCCGACATCGGTGTTGCACACGGACTCGCCCGGAGCGACGACTCGCCCACCCTCGAGAACGACGCCCGATGCGGTCGTCAACGAGCCGCACCGACCGCCAACGGGATCGTGCTCGTGTTCTGTGCCGCAGTACACGTACTCGACGGTGTCGCCGACAGCAGCTTGCGTCACGCTCGGCCTGACGCTGAAGGTGAACGTGACGTCCGGCGGGGCTTCCGGGCCCTGGCAGGCGGCCGCCGTGATGTCGTCGCTCTCCTCGATCACAACGCCGCCACCGGCGTCGATCGTCACGGTGCTCGTCACCTGCTGATCGGTTGCCGGACCTTCGATGACGCGTGTCGCGGTCGCCTCGCCCGACGGGGGGACCGGGTTCGGTTCGAGCGGCACGTCCTCGGTGTTTTCGGTGATCGTGACCGGTGCCTCGCCGTTGTTCGTCACCTTCCACGACACCGTCGTTTCACCAGTCGCCGGATCACACTCGGCGTTCGCCGCATACACAACCGACGGCGCAGCTGGCTCCGCCGCTTCGATCGTCGTCGTCGGCGCCGGCCGCGGTCGTGGTCGCTCGGCATCGTCGTCGGCGACGTCAGCGTCGTCGGCGCCGCCAGCGTCGTCGGCGCTTCAGTCGGCGGCGCTACGGTCGGCTGCGCCGGGGTCGGCGCTGTCGTCGGCTGCGATCCGGGGTCGGCGCCAGCGTCGTCGGCGGCGTCGAAGCACTGGACGGCGTCGTGGCGAGGGCAAGTCCACCCACCGACGAGATGACCAACGCGAAACCTGACACGAGCAAGAAGCGGCGGCGGCGCTCGGTCATGTTGTCCCCTTGGTTTTAAAGGGTTCCCGCTCGACGGCACGGAACGCGGCGACAGTAGCCGACTGCGCAGGCACCGCTTTCACGCTCCGTGTCGACGTGCCCCCGCTAGCCCGGAACCACGGAGAGTCGGGAGCACCGACCCTGTGCCCTACCTCCGTCGAAGTCGGGGGGTCGACTCGCTGTTGCTGGCGCCGCACCACATCACCGACCGGTTCACAGCGAAACTGTCCCCGTCGGCTGACCTGCCGACAGCGCGGGCGGAGTCAGGTCGAGCCGCCCGCCGACGATTCGCCGCTCACGACGCATCTCTCCCGCCCGCCCACGACCACGGGTAGTCGGGGTCGCTGACGTCGCGGGCGGCGTCGCTGAGCCCGAGCGGGGCGAACGTGTCGAGCATCACCGCCAACTCGCTCGTACGGTCCTGGGAGTCGCTGCGCTCGCGGCTGCCCGGCTGCGGTCCGTGGATGAACCCGGCGGGGTGCAGGCTGATCGAGCCGACGCCGATGCCCGAGCCGGCGCGGCTCATGAAGTCGCCGTCGGAGTAGAACAGCACCTCGTCGGAGTCGACGTTGGAGTGGTGGTACGGGACCTTCACGGCGTCGGGTCCGAAATCGTAGAGGCGCGGCACGAACGAACAGACGACGAATCCGGCGCCGGCGAACGTCTGGTGCACCGGCGGCGGCTGGTGGAAGGCCCCGACGATCGGGGCGAAGTCGTGGATGCTGAGCGCCCATGGATAGACGTAGCCGTCCCAGCCGACGACGTCGAAGGGATGGTGACGGTGGACGTGGCGGGCGAACCCGGCGCGGGTGCGCACGAGCACCTCGACGTCCTCGCCCTCGACGAGCAGCGGACCGTCTGGGCCGCGCAGGTCACGCTCGCAATACGGCGATCCGTCAGCGAGTTGCCCAGTCGGGGTGAGGTACTTCTGCGGGATGTGGATGTGGCTGCGCGACTGGAGCACGAGCAGTTCGACCGCCCCGCCGACGACCCAGCGATGGGTCACCCCCGTCGGCACGATCACGTAGTCGCCGGCCGACACCGGCAGGGTGCCGAACACGCTCTCCAGCGTCGCCTCGCCCGACTGCACGTACACCAACTCGTCTCCGACGGCGTTGCGGTACAGCGGGCTCGACTCCGTCGCCGAGACATACGAGAGCTGCACATCGTCGTTGCCCAACAGCGCAATGCGCCCGGTCACCGCGTCGGCCGGCCCCGACGGCAGCTTCGTGGTGCGTAGATGGTGGGGGGCAACCGGCTGGTTCGGCGTGAACGTCGGCGGGTCGATGCCGCCGTCGTCGATGCTCACGATGGCGCTCGGCGAGTGGCGGTGATACAGCAGGCTCGACGGGCCCGAGAAGCCCTCTTCGCCGACCATCTCCTCGGCGGCCACTGCGCCGTCGACGCGATGCAGCGAGTGGCGCTTGCGGGGGATGTCACCGACCTTTCGGTAGTACGTCATGACATGACCTCCGTGGAGTTCATTCCCGTTCCGGCGTTGCGACAATCGTCCCCGTCGCCTCACCGAAGCCGACGCGCGGGCGATCGTCGCCGCCGCACCAGCCCCGCAACGTCACCGTGTCGTCGTCCTCGAGGAACGTGCGCGTCGAGCCGTCGGCCAGCGTCAGCGGCTCGGCGCCGCGCCACGTCAACTCGATGAGGCTGCCCCGCTCGCCCGCCGTCGGCCCGCTCGCCGTGCCCGACGCGAACATGTCGCCGGCACCCGCGGGCGCGCCGTTGACCGTGAGATGGGCGAGCTGCTGGGCGAACGTCCAGTACATCTGCTTGAAGTTGGTCGCTGCGATCTGCTCACCGTTGAGCTCGACGGCGAGGTTGAGATCGAGACCCCACGGCAGAGCGGCGCGCAGGTACGGATCGGGCGCAGGATCCTGCACCGGTGGCTCGACGAGGAACGGCCGCAGCGCATCGAAGGTCACGACCCACGGCGAGATCGTCGTGGCGAAGCTCTTCGCCAGATGCGGTCCGAGCGGCTGGTTCTCGAACGCCTGGACGTCGCGGGCCGACCAATCGTTGACGAGCACGACGCCGAAGACGTGGCGGTCAGCGTGGTCCGGCTCGATGCGAGACGCCGGGGGGCCGCCGACCAGGAAGCCGACTTCCAGCTCGATGTCGAGCGCTCGTGTCGGTGCCAGCTTGGCCGGGCCGTCGCCGTCGGGGATCAGCCCTTCGGGGCGCACGACCGGCGTCCCGCTCGGGACCACCGTGCGGGCGCGGCCGTGGTAGGCGACGGGCAGTTGGCGCCAGTTTGGGAGCAGCGCCTCGCCGTCCGGGCGCATCATCCGACCCATGTTCGTGGCGTGGTGGATCGACGAGTAGAAGTCGATGTAGTCGACGAGGTCGACCGGCATCAACACGAACACGTCGCCGATCGGCACGAGCACGTCAGGACGCTCCGGGCCGATGAGCAGCTCGGCGACTCGGCTGCGCAGTGCCCCACCGCGCCCGCTGGCCATCAGCAGGTTGAGCGACGGCCGAGCCGTCAGATCGAGGTCGATCCCGGCGACGACGAGGTCGACGACGTGATCGCCGATCCGCACGCCGACACGCGGCTCCTCGTCGGGTGGCCGGAAGATCCCGAAGGGCAGGTTCTCCAGCGGGAAGTCCGAGCCCTCCGGCACCGGCGCCCAGGTCTCGCTCATCGGCGACCGGCCCCCATCGGAGTGTTTGCTGCGGGGGAATCCGACACGTAGCACTCCATCGGCAGCAAACACTCCAACGAGGGGCTCATGGCGCGGCCGTCGTGAGGTCGAGCTGGTCGGCGTGCTCCTCGTAGTGGCCGACGTGGAAGTGGCGGAGCTGGGCGTCGAGGTCCATCACCCCGAGTGTCTCATGCCGGCCGGTCCGCGCCCAGTCTTCGTCGGTCATCCCCGCCAGCAGCGTGGCGAGGCGATCGGCGGAGCGCCGGATCGTTGCGAGGTGCTCGGCCGGTGCCGTGCGCCGACCCGCCTCGATGGCGGCGATGCGGATGGCGTCGCGCCGCGTGCGGCCGAACGGCGTCGGCTCGTCGCCCGGGGCGTCGAGCAGGGCGGTCAGCTCGGCGAGCCAGTAGTCACCGAACTCGGCGACGTGCGCCCAGACCTGCGTGTGATCCCACGTCTCGTCCTCTCCTGGAACCGGGTCGGTGCGCCCAGGATGATCGGCGGCGAGGTGGGCGGCGAAGCGGCCGATCGCGGTGTCCAGGCGGTCGAGCCAGTCGGCGGCGGCGACGGCGTTGGCTCCCGGTCGCCGTCCCCCAGTCGGCGGTCAGCGCCGGTTCGGCGACCACCGCGTCGTCGAGGGCGTGCGAGGAAGCGATCGTTGTCCTCCGGCTGGCCGACGGTGACGCGGACGCCGACGTCCGAGCGGCCGGGTCGACGACGCCGCGCCGCTCCAGGGCGACGGCCGAGCTCTGCCGAGGCGTCGCCGGCCGGCAGCCACCAGAAGTTGGCCTCACTCGCCGGCACGCCCAAGCCCCGACGGCGCAGCGCCTGGGCGACGCGAGTCCGCTCGGCGATCAGCTCGGCGCAGCGCCGAGCGACCTCGGCGTGCTCGTCGAGGGCGGCGAGCCCGGCGGCCTGCGCCGCGGCGTTGACCCCGAAGGGAATCGCGCAGGCGTTGACGGCGTCGACGACGGCCGGGTCGGCGACGAGGAACCCGACGCGCAGGCCGGCCAGCCCGTAGGCCTTCGAGAGGGTCCGCAGCACGGCGACGTTGGGGCGGTCGCCGAACAGCTCGATCGCATCGGGGACGTCTGCGCCGGTGACGAACTCGCGGTAGGCCTCATCGATCACGACGAGGCAGTCGGCCGGCGCAGAATCGACGATGCGCGTGAGGTCGGCGGTGCGCAGCGCCGTCGACGTCGGGTTGTTCGGGTTGGCGATCAGCACGACGCGGGTGCGCTCGGAGACCGCCGCGACGACCGCCTCGGCATCGAACGCTTGGCGCCTGAGCGGCACGGTCGACTCGCTGCCGCCGGCGAGTCGGGTGAACTGCGGGTAGGCGATGAAGCTCGGCCACGGGTAGACGACCTCGTCGCCGTGATCGACGTAGGCGAGGGCGAGCTGTTCGAGCAGGCCGACGGAGCCTGGGCCGGCGGCGACGCGTTCCGGTTCGACGCCGACGTGCCCGGCGAACCGGATGCGGAGGGACTCGGCGGTGTGGTCGGGATAGCGGTTGACGTCCCGCACGGCGGCTGCCACCGCTTCGGCGACACCGGGGAGCGGACCATACGGCGTCTCGTTGGACGCCAGCTTGATCGCCGACGCCAAGCCGTGCTCGGCCATCGCCGCCGCGGATGACCGACCCGGCTGATAGCGCGGCAGCTCGGCGAGCCGACCTACCGGCGCTGGCGGCTTCACGGCCTACAGATTGCCGCGCGCCGCCTGGTCGCGCTCGATCGCCTCGAACAGCGCCTTGAAGTTGCCCTCCCCGAATCCCTTGGCACCGTGGCGCTCGATGATCTCGATGAACACGGCGGGGCGGTCGGTGATCGTCTCCGTGAAGATCTGCAGCAGGTATCCGTCGTGGTCCTTGTCGGCGAGGATGTTGAGCCGCTCGAGCTCGTCCCACGGCAGGTCGAACTCGGCGAGGCGCGACCTTCGCCTCGTCGTAGTAGGCGTCCGGCACGGTCATGAACCGCACGCCGCGGTCGCGCATCGCCTGCACGGCACCGACGATGTTGTCGGTGCGCAGGGCGATGTGCTGCACGCCCGGCCCGTCGTAGTGCTCGATGTACTCCTGGATCTGGCTCTTCTTGCGGCCCTCGGCCGGCTCGTTGATCGGCATCACGATCTTGCTGCCGTCCCACACGACGGTCGACATCAACGCCGAGTACTCGGTGCGGATCTGCTCGTCGTCGAAGTGCATGAGCTGGGCGAAGCCCATCACGTCGGAGTAGAAGTCGACCCACGCGTCGAGCTCGCCACGGGCGACGTTGCCGACGACGTGGTCGATGGCGACGAGGCCAACGTCGGGGCCAACGTTGGGGTTGGGGAGTTTGTCGTTGGTGTACCCGGGCTCGAGGGTGGTGCCGCGGTAACGCAAGCGGTTGACGAACGTGTGCACCGTCTCGCCATAGGCGGCGACCTGGGCGAGCTCGAGGTCGCCGTGCTCGTCGTGCTCGACCCACGGCTCGCGCACGCTGCGGGCGCCACGAGCGAGGGCGGCCGCGTAGGTGGCAGCGGCGTCGTCGACGAGCCAGGCGAGGTCGTGGACCCCGTCTCCGTGGCGGCGCACGTGATCGGCGATCGGCGAGTCGGCCTGCAACGCCCCCGACACGACCCAGCGGATGTCGCCCTGTTCGAGGACGTAGCTGGCCTTGTCGCGCCGTCCAGTCTCCGGGCCGGCATAGCCGGTGCAGCGGAACCCGAAGTGCGACATCAGGAAGCCGGCGGTGGTGCGAGCGTTGCCGACCCAGAACTCGATGCAGTCCCAACCGAGGAGATGGCGGGCCGGTGTGTCCCGGCCGGCAGGCGTGACGGTGGTGTCGGTGGCGCTCATCCGCGAAGCAAACCCGACGACGACCGGTGTGGTCAACATCGCTCACGTTTGCTGAGCACTCTGTCGATGCAGTGACGAACTAGCTGAGCAGTTTGTAGCCTTCGGAGCGTGGAATCACTGGTTGCGTCGCTCGGTGAGTTGACCCGCCCGAACGTCCTCGAACTGTCTCGACGGCTCGGCGTCGCCCGCAACACGGTGCAGGCCCGCCTCGACCGACTGCAGGACTCCGGGGTGATCGTGGGCTGGGGTCCGGTCGTCGATCTCAAGGCGATGGGCTACGACGTGCTGGCATTCGTGACGTTGGAGATCGCCCAGGGTCAGGAGCAGGCCGCCCTCGCCGAGCTGGTGGCGATTCCCGAGGTGCTGGAGATCCACAAGACGACCGGCCCCGGCGACCTGATCTGCCGGGTCATCGCCCGCACCAACGAACACCTACACGTCGTGCTCGAGCAGGTGCTCGCCGCGCCCGGGGTGCAGCGGACCACGTCGAGCCTCGCCCTCAACTCACCGAAGCTGCGCGTCCATCCCGACGCTGCGTCCGTGGACCAGCTTCCACCGTGACTCCGGCAGAGCGCGTCGACGAGGCATGTGCGCGCTGGGGTGAGGGCGATGTGGTCCGCAACTGTGCGGCGCTCCTCGGCCTTCGAGCCGGCGTCGCACCGAGCGGTGCGGCGCTGGAGCTGGCGATGGTCCTCGGCGCGCTCACCGATCGACGATGGTTGGCGAGCGGCAAGCCGCCGGGCAATTCCTACTGGGCGCGGGTGTGGGCGGCTCGGGCGCTGCGCTACGTGTGGGCGGAGTCGGCGGCGCCAGCCGTCGTAGCGGCTCTCGGAGACGAGCATTGGCGGGTGCGGGAGATGGCCGCCAAGGTCGTCGGTGATCGAGAACTCGGCGAGGCGGCCGAGCGCCTGGTGGGTCTGCTGGACGACGGCACGCCGCGCGTGCGCGCCGCCGCCGTTCGGGCCCTCGGTCAGATCGGCGAGGGAGAGCACGGTGCGGCCATCAAGGCGCTGGCATCCGATCCCGACCCGACGGTCGCGGCTGCGGCGCGGTCAGCCGTCGCCGCGCTCTCGCAGCGTCTCGACCGGCGACTCTGAAGCCCTTCTGGGGAAGATCCGAGTCAGGGTCTGACGCGAATCTTCCCCAGAAGGCGGATTGGCACGGATCTTCCCCAGAAGGGGGTCAGCGGGCGAACACGGCCGCGTCGTCGGCGAAGGCCTTGAACTCGAGGGCGTTGCCTGCCGGGTCACGGAAGAACATCGTCCACTGCTCCCCCCGCAGTCCCTCGAAACGGAGGTACGGCTCGATCGCGAACTTGACGCCGGCGGCGCGTACCCGCTCGGCCAGTTCGTGGAACGAGTCGACGTCGAGGAGCACCCCGAAGTGCGGCACCGGCACGTCGTGGCCGTCGACCGGGTTGGCCGCGGAGTCGCCCGCCCCGTCGGCGAGGTGGGTCACGAGTTGGTGGCCGTAGAGGTCCCAGTCGACCCACGTGTCGGCTTCCCGCCCTTGCGGGCACTGCAGGACTCCGCCGTAGAACCGGCGGGCAGCCTCGAGGTCGTCGACCGGAACGGCGAGGTGGAAGCGGGGATGTCCCATCCCGCCGACGTTACGGCTACTTCTTGATCGAGCGGTCGTAGGAGCGCACGGCGAGCGGGGCGCAGATGGCGACGATGGCGATCGCCCAGAGCAGCGTGTACAGCGCCGGGTGCTCGATCGACCAGGCCTGACCGGGACCCTGGTCGGCGACCGGGTTGCCGAACTGGATGCGCACGGCGTTGGCGAGCGTCGTGACCGGGTTCCACTCGGCGACCGTCTGCAGCACGCCGGGCATCGTGTCCTCGTACTCGCCCTGCTCGTTGACCCGGGTCAGCGGGACGAACGTGCTCGCCGCGAACGTCAACGGGAAGAGCACCGCGAAGGCGATCCCCGTCACCCCCTCGGGGGTCTTGACGAGGCTTCCGAACAGCACCCCGACCCAGATCATCGCGAAGGCGAAGGCGATCAAAAGGAGGTAGCCGCCGGCGGCATCGAGCACGCCGCCGCGGATCCGCCACCCGACGAGCAGCCCGCACAGCGACATGATCACGAGCGGCAGCAGCGACTTGATCATGTTGGCGATGGCATGGCCGCCGAGCACGGCGCCCTTGGCGATCGGCAACGAGCGGAAGCGGTCGACGGCGTTGTTCTTGCGATCGTTGGTGAGGGCGAGGGCGACGCCGAAGCACGTGAACACGATCGTCTGGGCGAAGATGCCGCCCATCAGGTACTCGCGGTAGTTGCCCCCCGGGATGGGGATCGCCCCGCCGAACACGTAGGCGAACAGCAAGACGAACATGATCGGGTTGATCGTGGCGTCGCTGAGCTGTTCCGGCTGGCGCTTCATGTGCGTGAGGCCACGGCGGGCGATCACCCAAGCGTCGTGGAACACCCCACGCGACGAGTGCACCTCGGGCGTGGCAGCGGGGGCGATGACCCCGAGGTCGATGGTTGCGGTAGTCACTTCTGGGCCTCCTCGTTCTGCTCGGCGTCGTCGTGACGGACCTCGCCCGTGAGCTTGAGGAACACGTCGTCGAGCGTCGGTTGGCGGATGCTGAGGTCCTCGATGGCGATCCCGGCATCGCGCAGGCTTGTCGCCACGGCGACGAGGGCGTCGACACCGCCGGTCGTGGGAGCGGTGATCGAGCGGGCCTCGGCGTCGGCGACCGGCTCTGCGCCGGTCACCCCGCCGAGGATCGCCACCGCTTCGTCGAACCGGTCGGCGGCTGCGACGACGGCATAGAGGTGGTCGCCGCCGACCTCCCGCTTGAGCGAGCGGGAGTTGCCGCGAGCGATGACCCGGCCACGGTCGATGACGATGATGTCGTCGGCGAGGCGCTCGGCCTCGTCGAGGTACTGCGTGGTGAGGAGCAGCGTGGTGCCGCTGTCGACGAGCGTGTCGAGAACCTCCCACAGCTCGGTGCGTGCCCGCGGGTCGAGCCCTGTCGTCGGCTCGTCGAGGAACAGCACCTGGGGGCGGGCGACGAGCGTGGCGGCGAGGTCGAGCCGGCGGCGCATCCCGCCCGAGTACCCCGACACCACTCGATCGGCCGCTTCGGTGAGCGAGAACTGCTCGAGCAGCTCGACGGCCCGGGCGCCGGCGTCCTTGCGGCGGAGCTGGTGCAGCTCACCGAGCATCACGAGGTTCTCCCGCCCGGTGAGCAGCGGATCGACGGTGGCGTCCTGGGCGGCGAGGCCGATCCGCCGGCGCACTTCGCTGCCCTCGGTAGCGACGTCGAAACCCGCGACGTTCGCCGTGCCTGACGTGGCATCGGTGAGCGTCGTGAGGATGCGCACCGCCGTCGTCTTGCCCGCGCCGTTCGGTCCGAGCACGGCGGTGACGGTGCCGGCGTGGACCTCGATGTCGATGCCGGCGAGGGCGACGTTGTCGCCGTAGTGCTTGACGAGGTCGCGGGCGACGATGGCGTAGCCGACGTCGAGGTCGGACGTCGCCGGGGCGCCGCGTTGAGTGGTTCGTTCGTCGATGAGATCGGTCACGGGAGTCCTCCGGACGGGAGCGTGGCGAGCCAGACCAACCTATTGGCGGGCGTGCCGAGGCGAATGGGGAATGGCTGTGCCATCCGCCACGAGTGGCGGATGACACCGTGCGATCAGGGCACTTCGGTACCGGCGGTGATGTTGATCGCCGTGGCCGTGATCGTGCGGGCGTGATCGGAGGCGGCGAAGACGGCGACGTTGCCGACGTCGGCGAGCGTGGCCCCGCGGCCGAGAATCGCCTTCGACGAGATGTCGTCGGCGATCTCGGAAGCGGCCGCGAAATCGGCGGCGAAGGCGTCCACGACTCCACTCGACTGCAACGTGACCACGCGGATCCCGTGGGGGCCGAGCTCGGCCGCCAGCTGGCGGCCGAACACCTCGACCGCCGCCATGCCGACCTGGAAGCCGCCGAGGAAGAAGTCGCGCAGTGGGGTACCGGACCCGCCGAACGAGAGGATGACTCCGGAGCGCTGGCGGATCATGTGCCGCGCCGCGGCCCGGGCGGTGATGAACGCCGAGCGCAGCAGGGTGGTCACGGGCTGCTCGAAGTCGGCCAGTGACATCTCCGCCAGCGGCGTGAAGAACACCTCGCCGGCGTTGATCACGCAGAGCGACACGTCGAGGCTGCCGAAGCGCTCGACGAGCGTGTCGGCATGGGCGTCGACAGCGCCCTCGTCGAGGGCGTCGACGACCGCCGTCTGGGCATCACCACCGGCCTCGCGGATCGACGCGGCGACTGCCTCGAGCTTGTCGAGCGTGCGCCCGACGAGATGGACGCGAGCGCCCTCACGGGCGAAGGCCCGGGCGACGGCACCACCGATCGGTCCGCCGGCGCCGTAGACAACCGCGTTCTTGTGCTCCAGCAGCATCGGTGATCCTCAGGCCACGGCGGCGGGCAGCTCGGCGAACCATTCCTTCCACCCCGCCTCCTGGTTGGCGGCGAGCTCGGCGGCGCTGGTCGCCGAACAGGTACACGCGGGCGAGGGCGTAGGACGTCGTCTCGCCGTTCGGGTACGCCATCAGGTTGAGGAACCCGCATTCCGGCTCGGTGTAGCGGACGAGCAGTCCGAGGTCGGAGACCTTCTCGACGCGCCCGGCGATGCCGTGCACATCGATCGAATCGCCGGCGGCGGAGGCTCCGAAGCGGTCCCGCATCGCGGCGAGGACCTCTCCCGAGCTGCTGGTCAGCTCCGCTCCCGACTCGACGACCGTCGCCCGCTGCCCGGGGAACGAGGTGAGGTAGAGCGAGAGGTTCTGGAACTGCGGCTCCCAGTACTTGGCGGCGTCGTCCATGAACTCGCGCTCCCAGTCGGCGCCGGTCCCGAAGGCGCTGGAGACGACGCGCAGCACGCACGAGCCTCCCGAGGTGGCCTCGACGAGGTACTCGGTGACGAGCGGGGTGACGTCGGCGCCCTCGTGTCCGGCGAGCGCCGCCCACTCGGGCTCCTCGACCACAAGACGATGCGGCGGCTCCCACGAGGCGACGACACCGCGCGAGCTGGTCTCGCCCATGTCGACGAGGTACTCGCCGCCGGCTCGCTCCTCGAGCTCGGTCGGCATCGACCACGCGGACACCCCGGGACCGGTGGCGATCGCCTGCCAGACCTGCTCGGGCGTGAAGTCGAGCTCGATGCTGAACTCGAAGCGGACAGGGACGTTGGGGGTGGTCATGATGGTTCTTGCTCCTTGGGTTTCGGGTAGGCGGCGACGACGAGGCGGTGCGGCCGCCCGTCGTCATGGTGGTAGCGGGCGGCAAGGTCGATGACCGAGGCGGTGAGGTCATCGGCGAAGGCGGCTCGGTCGGCGGCGTTGCGGAAGCGGATCTCGGTGTCGATCGTCATCGTCGGCAGTCGCTTGCCCACGACGGCGGCCTTGCGGGCGAGGTTGCCGACCTCGCGCACGGCGCGGCCGGCGAGGGCGACGAGATAGCGGGCCGACAGGTGGTCGGCGGCGGAGTCAGGGTCCACGGCGGCCTCACTCACTGCCCCGGGAGACACGACGTAGCTGGCAGCGGTTGCCTGCAAGAGGCGTTCGGTGATGCCGCCGTGCTGACGCTCGGCGGCCAGGACGACGAGGCCATGAGCCTCGAGCGCCCGCAGGTGGTAGTTGACCTTCTGGCGGGAGATGCCGACACGGACGGCGAGCGACGCCGCCGACGCCGGTTCGGCGAGCTCTGCGAGCAGGCGCGCCCGCACCGGATCGAGGGCGACCGTCGCTGCTGCGGGATCCTCGATGACCTCGACGTCGTACACGCCGCCCAGTATCGTCCCTTGACAAACTTTGTTGTCAAGGGTTCCTAGATCTCGACGTGCGTGCCAATCGTCACGACGCGGTCGACGGGCAGGTCGAAGAAACGGGCTGCACTGTCGGCGCCGCGATCGAGGAGTACGAACAGATGCTCCCGCCATGGGTGCATCCCGGCGATGTCGCTGGCAATGACCATCTCGTCGCCGAGGAAGTACGTGACGGCCCGCGGATCGACGGGGCGGCCCCCCACCTCGACGCTGCCGATTGCGGCGACCACGTTCGGCTCTTCCATGAACCCGTGGCGGATGACGACCTGACGGACCCCGGCGCCGAGATCGCTGACCGTGACTCGTCGGGCGGCGTCGAGGTAGGCCGCTTCGCTCACCTCGATCGCCACGAGGAGCACGTTGTCGTGGAGCACGGTGTGGTGCTCGAGGTTGGCGAGGAGTGCGGGCGGCGTCGCCCCGGCATCCTTGAACAGGTACACGGCGGTCCCCGCCACTCGCGAGACGTTCGGGCCGAGGTTGGCCATCGTGTCGGTCATCGGCACTTCGGCTCGCCGCAGCCGCGCCGCGACGAGGTCGCGGCCGCGGCGCCAGGTCGTCATCTGGACCACGAGGACGAAGGCGATGAGCAACGGGAACCAACCGCCGTGGGGAATCTTCGGAATGTTGGCGGCGAGGAACGCCAAGTCGACGACGAGCAGCGGTAGCAGGATGACCGCCGCCTTCGTCGACGACCAGCCGAACCGTGATTGGACGACCTTGAAGAACAGCAGCGTGGTGATCGCCATCGTCGCCGTGACCGCGATCCCGTAGGCCGAGGCGAGCGAGCTCGACGAACGGAAGCCGAGCACCAGACCGACACAGCCGAGCATCAGCAGCCAGTTGACGAGCGGCACATAGATCTGGCCGGCGTGCTCTCCCGACGTGTGGCGCACGGCGAGGCGCGGGATGTAGTCGAGCTGGATCGCCTGCGCCGTCATCGAGAAGGCCCCGGAGATCAACGCCTGGGAGGCGATCACCGTGGCCATCGTCGCCAGGATCGCCAGCGGCGTGACCGCCCACGACGGAGCGAGCCGGTAGAACGGGTTCTCGATCGCTTCCGGGTCCGACCGCAACAGCGCCGCTTGACCGAAGTAGTTGAGCACCAGGGCGGGGAACACCCAGCAATACCACGACCACACGATCGGCCGGCGCCCGAAGTGACCCATGTCGGCGTACAACGCCTCACCACCGGTGACGACGAGGAAGATCGAGCCGAGCGAGAGGAACGCCTTGCCCGGGTTGTCGACGAAGAACTCCACCGCGTAGCCCGGCCACACCGCCTCGAGCACCCCGGGATGCTCGATGACCTGACGCAGCCCGAGCACCCCGACGACGGCGAACCAGACGACCATGACCGGTCCGAACACCCTGGCGATGCCGGCCGTACCCCGGGACTGCACGCTGAACAGGGCGACGAGGATGACCACCGATACCGGGATGACCCAGTCGGCGAAGGCGCTCGTCGCCACCTCGAAGCCCTCGACGGCGCTGAGTACCGAGATCGCCGGAGTGATCAACCCGTCGCCGTAGAGCAGTGCGGTGCCGAACACGCCGAGCGTCACGGCGGCGGCGGCGACCCCGGTGAGGCGGGCGGCGCGCCACGACGCCGAGCCGGACTCGCGGCGCGGGATCAACAGCGCGGTCAGGGCGAGGATGCCTCCCTCGCCGTGGTTGTCGGCGCGCATGACGAGGGCGAGGTACTTGATCGAGATGATGATGACCAGCGCCCAGAACACGATCGACGCCACGCCGTACGTGCTCGTCGTGTCGACGTCGAGGTCGTTGTGGTCGAACGCCTCCCGCAGGGCATACAACGGGCTCGTGCCGATGTCGCCGTAGACGATGCCGAGGGCCCCGACGGCAAGGCCGAACAGGCCGGCCCTGCTGTCGGGGTGCATGTCGCCTGCGTGTGCGACGTTGGCGGCTGGGTCGCTTCGGTCGCTCACGAGTCGGCGAGCTTACGGTGCTGCACGCCGAGGCGTACCGCCGTGCAACTCCGCCGCAGTCGCGCGCACAATGGCGGTGAGACCAAGGGGGTACGAGATGCAGGCCAGTACCGGTGACCACATCGTGATCAAGGGCCACCGTGTCGGCGAGCCGGACCGCCAGTGCGAGGTCCTCGAGGCGCGGGGCGCGGACGGCGGCTCGCCGTACTACGTGCGCTGGGACGACGGCAGCGAGGCGCTGATCTACCCCGGCTCCGACGCGATGGTCGCCCCGACCACCCGCCGCAAGCGCCACTCCAACTAACCCCACGGGGCGGGGTGGGTCAGCGGCGGCGCATCCCGGAAGCGGTGATCAGGGCGGCGAGGGCGACACCGACGAGGGGGACGACGAGCGCGGCGCGGTAGCCGTCGAGCAGCGCCGACGGCGAGGCGTCGTCACCGGTCGCCACGACGTTGACGGCGGTGACGACGGCGAGCACGAGCGCCGCGCCGAACTGCACGGAGGCGTTGAACATGGCGCTCGCCAGTCCCTGTTCCGACTCGTCGACGCCGTCCGTGGCGGCAATCGTCAGCGGCCCGAAGGCGAAGGCGAAGCCGAGACCGATGAGGATCAGGGTCGGCAGCATCATGGCGTACGACCAGTCCACCCGCAGCGGCAGGAAGGCGGCATAGGCGGCGACGGCCAGCAGTGTCCCGGCGAGCAGCACGCGCTGGTTGCCGAAACGGCGCACGAGCGACGGGGTGATCGTCGGGGCGATCACGGCGTCGATCCCGGCGACGATCAGGGCCAATCCGGTCTGCAATGCCGACCAGCCGCGCAGCTCTTGGAGGTAGAGCACGGCGATGAACTGGAAGCCGACGAACGAGCCGACGAAGAGCATCGCCCCGAGGTCGGCCCGCACCAGGGCGCCGGAACGGAGGATGCCGAGGCGCACGAGCGGAGCCGCTGAGCGTCGCTCGATCACGACGAACGCAGCGAGCAGCGTGGCGCTTGCCCCGATCGTCGCAGCCGTGAGCTGCCAAGCGACGTCCGGTGCCCGGACGACTCCGAGCACGAGCAGGAGCATCCCCGCCGTGAGCGTCACGGAACCGGCGACGTCGACACGACGGTTGTCACGGAGTGGTGGGATATCGGTCGGCACGTGCCGCACGGCCACGGCGAGCAGTGCGGATGCGACCAGCACCGGGGCGAAGAAGACCCACCGCCAGCCGATCGCCGTGAGCAACCCGCCGGCGACCATCCCGAGCGAGAACCCGGCGGCCCCGGCACCGCCGTAGATCAGTAGCGCCCGATTGCGGCGTTCGCCCTCGGCGAAGGTGGTGGTGATGATCGACAGGCTGGCCGGGGTCAGGAATCCGGCGCTGACCCCGGTCGCGAAGCGGGCGAGGATCAACACCCACCCGGCCGGCGCGAGACCGCCGAGACCGGAGAAGGCGATGAACACGGCGAGGGCGGTGAGGAACATGCGGCGTCGCCCGAGGAGGTCGGCAGCCCGGCCGCCGAGGAGGACGAACCCGCCGTAGCCGAGGACGTACGAGCTGACCACCCACTGCAACGCGGCGGTCGACATGTCGAGGTCGGCGCGGATCGACGGCAGGGCGACGCCCATCATCGACACGTCGAGGCCCTCGAGGAACACGGTGCCGCACAGCACGAGGAGAATCGCCCACAGACGGCGGTCGAAGCGGTCACCGGTCGGTGGATCCGGCGATCGATCGGTTTCCAGATCGTCCGTCGGCGAGGCGGTCGCCAGCGCGGTCATCGTTCCTCCTGGGGTTCGCCGACCGTTCCTAGCGATCCGGTCAGTTACTACTTGTAAGTGATCTCATCATGAGTCATCATCACCGGTGATGGAAGAAGGCACTTCAGAATCAGCCGGTTACGTCTGTGAAACCGGGGCAGACGGCGACCCCTACCAGTGGGATGTGCGCAACGACTGCGAAGTGCGCCAGATCCTCGACCGCATCGCCGGCAAGTGGTCGCTGCTGACCATCGCCCTGCTCGACGGCGGGGTGTTGCGGTTCACCGAGCTACAGCGCCTGATCGACGGCATCAGTCAGCGCATGCTGGCGGTCACGCTTCGCCAACTCGAGCGCGACGGCCTCGTCACCCGCACCGTCCATCCCGTTGTGCCGCCGCGGGTCGACTACCAACTCACCGCCCTCGGCGCCTCGTTGCTCGAGACGATCCAGGCCCTCGTCACGTGGACCGAGACGCACCAGACCGAGATCGCCGCAGCCCGCTTCGCCTACGACGCCCGGGAGATCAGCGAGCCGTCGATGGCCTGAGTGCGGCGCGTCAGTCGCTGGCGCCGGAGAGCTTGATGTGCCTGAGGCGCCAGTTGGCGATCGCCAGCGAGACGGCGGTCACGATGGCGAGTCGGATGACGGCGTCCCAACCCTGGGGGATGCCGTTGCGCACGAGGCGTGAAGGAGGGTCGTCGAGCAGGCCGACGAAGGTCGCCCGCGATTCCCACGTCGGCGAGATCTGAGCGATGCCGGTCAGCGCGGCACCGAGCAGTCGCTCGACGAGGAACACGATGGCCAACGACCAGACCGCGGTGCGTTGCGTGATGCATCCGATGGCGATGAACAGGGCGACGTAGGTGACGCTGCCGACGGCCGCGGCGACGAACGCCGGGCCGGCGCTGGATGACGAGCCGGCGATCACCGCGGCGACGGCGCTCGCCGGGGCGATCGTGACGAGGGCCACCAAGGCCCCGCCGAGCCAGCGGCCGAGCACGATCTGCCAGGTCGGTGCGGGCGACAGCCAGGTGAAGTGGAACGTGCCGCCGCGCACCTCTGCGCCGAGCACCGCATCGCCGATGATCAGGGCGGCGATCGGCATCATCAGCGAGAGGATCCCCTCGGCGGCGACGTTGGCAAAGGCGACGTCACGCGTGTCGTCGACGGCGCGGGCCAACAGCCCGAACAACAGGGCGCCGGCGCAGGGCATCAGGACGGCCGCCCACCGCTTCGGGGGGATGCACGACCGCAGCGTGTACAGGAAGATGGCCACGAACCGCGACCGACGCCGCCCCACCATCACCTCCACCGTCACCTGACGAGCTCCCGGAACAGGCTCTCCAGCGAGTCGTCGAGGGCGCGCACCTCGAGCAGCCGAATCGACGAGTCGCGCGCCAGGCCGGGCAGGGCGGTAGCCAGCTCGCGCGCCTGACCGGTTTGCACGACCAGTCCGCCGCGAGCAACGTCGAACGTCACCCCGGCGACGGATTCGAGGGCGACCAACAAGGCGGCGAGGCTGCGGCCGTCGTCTGCGCGCACGAACACGTGCCGCGGGCGATCGTCCATCGCGTCGCGGATGGCGTGATGTCCCCCGGCGGCGGCCAGGCGCCCATGGATCAGCACGATCACCCGCTGGGCCAGCCGCTCGACCTCGTTGAGCACGTGCGAGCTGACGATGACGGTGCGACCCTCGGCACCGAGGCGCTTGAAGAGGGCGATGAGGTGAACCCGTTGCACCGGGTCGGCGCCGTTCAACGGCTCGTCGAGCACGAGCACTCGCGGGTCCGACACGAGGGCCGCGGCGATCTTGCAGCGCTGGCGCATCCCCTTGCTGAAGGCGTCCACCCGACGGTCCGCCACGTCGAGCAGGTCGACGGTTCGCAATGCCTCATCGGGCGCGTTGCGTGCTCGCACACCGTGAAGGTCGGCGACGTACTCGACGAAGCGTCGGGCGCTGAGCCCCGGCGGCACGGCTTCGTCCTCGGGCACCAGGGCCATCGTGTCGTGAACCCGCCGGTCACGTCGCGGGTCGCGTCCGTCGACGCGTACGTTGCCCTGGTTGACGCCGACGAGGCCGGTGATCGCGCGCATCAGCGTCGTCTTGCCAGCCCCGTTCGGACCGAGCAGACCCGTGACCCCGGGACCGAACGAGCAGCTCAGCTCCGAGAGGGCGACCTTCGGTCCGAACCACACCGAGACGTCGGCGACCGCAACGGTGGCATCCGCGGCGAAGGCCGGATCGTTGGCGAGTCGGATCGCAGCACTCGGATCGGGTGGCGCGAAACTGCTCATTGCGTTCCCCGGCCACGCAGGCCGTTGGCGGCCGCTCCTCGGCTGGCGCCTCGTCGCTCGCACCGGCGGAGGTATCTCACTCGTCTACTCACCGCTCAACCCATCGGTAACGCTGGAGCAGCACCCCGATGCCGACGAGCACGACGGCGGCGTAGGTCGCCACGGCCAGCAGCCCGCCATTGGTGACGCCACCGAGCGGGGAGCCTCGGTCGACCTCGCCGAGGAACACGAGGTCGCGCAGGTACAGCGGAAGAGCGAACAGGTTCAGGAGGGCGGCGGGCGATCCGCCCTCGAACTCGAAGTCCTCGCCGACGATGATCCCCGAGGCGATCGACGTGACGAGGAACAGCCCGATGATCGCTGACCCGGCGACGATCCGCCGGTCCGTCAGCGAGGCGATCGCCACGCCGACGACGGCGAAATAGAGGGCGAGGAGGAACACCGAGACCGGGACCTTCCAGAGGATGTCGAGGTGATCGGTGAGGTAGTCGAGGGCGCTGTCGCTGACGAGCATGTTGCCGACGAACAACACGACCTGGGGAATGAACGAGAAGGCGAACAGGATCGCCCCGATCGCCCCGACCTTGGCCATCGCGTAGTCGACGCCGGTCATCGGCCTCGCGAACATCAGCGGGAGCACGTGTTGGCGCCGGTCGGGACACATCACATCGGGGGCGACGATGGCGACGAACAACAGGAGCGCCGACGAGACCCCGACGTAATCGCGATAGGTGATGATCTCGACGCGGTCGAAGAGCGGTTCATCGCGGGTGACGTAGCCGATGCCGACGTTGACGATCGCCGGGATCGTCACGACGCCGAGGAGGATGAACGGGGCGACCTTCTGGCGCCACGATCGGCGGATCCCCAAGGAGCGCCGCACCGACGCCTTGAACAGCGCGTAGGTCGCCGCCCCGCGCCGCCCCCGCTCACCTTCGTAGGGCCGGTAGCCGCGGTCGTACACCGCACCGTGGTGGCTCGGATCAGTAGTGGTCATGAATTGCTCCCGGCCCGGCGCAGGAAGACCTCGTCGAGCGTCGTCAATCGCGTCGACAGTCGGTACAGCGGGAGGCCCAGCTCGGCGACCACGTCGCGCACCGCGTCGAGATCGGCATCACCGTCGATCGTGACCTCGACGAGACCCTCCTCGGCGACCGCCGGGAGCGACCGGACGGCGAGCGCCGCGACGAGCTCGTCGGTCCGCGGCCCGACATCGACGGTGAGCACCCCGCTGCGCTCGAGCAACGAGTCGGTGGCGCCCGAAACGACGAGGCGCCCGGCGTCGATCATCACGACGTGGTCGCAGACCTGCTGCACGTCGTCGAGCAGGTGGGTGGCCATCAACACGGAGATGCCGAACGTCCCGAGCCTGGCGACGAGGGCAAGCATCTCCTCCCGGCCGAGTGGATCGAGCCCCGCCGTCGGCTCATCGAGGAGCACCAACTCCGGATCACCGACGAGCGCCTGGGCGAGCTTGGTGCGCTGGCGCATCCCGGTGGAGAACCCCTTGATCGGCCGGAACCGCGCTTCATCGAGCCCGACGAGATCGAGGATGTCGGAGGCCCGTTGGCGGGCCGCTCGCGCCGGCAGTCCGCTCAACTCTCCGAACGTCGACACGACGTCGGCCGCCGTCTGATCGAGGGGCAAGCAGTCGTGCTCCGGCATGTAGCCGAGCCGCGCCCGGACCCCGATCGGGTCGTCGGCGACGTCGATGCCGCACACCTCGATGCGCCCTGCAGTCGGATGGGCGAGGCCGAGCAGCAACCGGAACGTCGTCGTCTTGCCGGCGCCGTTCGCTCCGACGAGACCGATCCTCCCCCGCGGCAGGTCGACCGAGAGGTCATCGAGGGCGATGACGCCCGGGTAGCGCTTGGACACGCCGTCGATGCGGAGGAGGGGGGCTTCCACGACCCGTTGAGTTTGTCAGACGGTCCGGTCGCTGTGCCTCCGCCGCACGTCGGATTCGCGAAGAGACCTGCGTTGACCCCGGCGGTCGCGTCTGCGAACATTTGTTCGTGAAGGGCGAGGCGACGATCCTCCATGCCGACCTCGACGCGTTCTTCGCCGCCGTCGAGCAGCGAGACGACCCGAACCTGCGTGGACGCCCCGTGATCGTCGGGATCGGCGTCGTCATGTGCGCCAGCTACGAGGCCCGGGCCCGCGGCGTGCGCGGGGCGATGGGTGGCGGCGAGGCGCGCCGCCTGTGCCCGGACGCCGTGTTCGTCACGCCCCGCCTGTCCGCGTACACCGAGGCCAGCCGGGCGGTGTTCGAGGTCTTCGACGACACGACCCCGTTCGTCGAGGGGATCTCGGTCGACGAGGCGTTCCTCGATGTCGGCGGCCTGCGCCGGATCGCCGGCACGCCGGAGGAGATCGCCAGGGGCCTCCGTCGGGAGGTCCGTGAGCGCGTCGGCCTGCCGATCAGCGTCGGGGTCGCGCGCACGAAGTTCCTCGCCAAGGTCGCCAGCGCCGTGTCCAAGCCGGACGGCCTGCTCGTCGTGCCGCCCGACGACGAGCTCGGGTTCCTTCACCCCCTGCCGATCGAGCGGGTCTGGGGCATCGGCGCCAAGACGGCGGCGAAGCTACACGCCCGCGGGATCCACCAAGTCGGCGACATCGCCGCCCTCCCCGAGGACGCGGTGGTGGCGATCCTCGGGCGGGCGTCCGGCCATCACATCCACGCCCTCTCCCACAATCGCGACGCCCGACCGGTGCGCGGCGGCCGGCGACGACGCTCGATCGGTTCGCAGCGCGCCCTGGGGCGGTCGCCGCGCACGGCGCCAGCCCTCGACGCCGTGCTCGTCGGGCTCGTCGATCGGGTGACGCGACGGCTGCGCAGCGCTCGGCGAGTCGGGCGCACGGTGATGCTGCGCCTGCGCTTCGACGACTTCACGAGGTCGACGCGGTCGCACACGCTCGACCACGCCACCGCCGATACGGCGACGATCCTGACGATCGCCAGAGGGCTGCTGGCCGCGTCGATGCCGCGGATTGGGCGCGACGGAGTCACGCTCGTCGGGCTGACGATCGCCAACCTCGCCGACGACAGCGTCGTGCAGCTGGCGCTGCCGTTCCACCACCGCGGTCCCGTCGACGGCGTGCTCGACGACGTCAAGGACAGGTTCGGGTCGACCTCGATCACCCGGGCGGTGCTGTTGGGCCGCAACGACGATTTCGAGATGCCCCGCCTCCCCGACTGATCGGCGGCCGTGCTGTTCATCGGGACGACATCTCGGACGGTGTCCGGTTGCGGCGCGTTGCTGCGATCATCCCGGCCACACATCGAGATCCGGGAGAACCCACCGATGGCCGACCGCACCGCAGCGGACACACTCACCGATGACGAGAACGACCAGCTGGCGCGGGCGAACGCCTCCGGCCGCACGCCGGTCGTCTTCGTCCACGGTCTGTGGCTGCTCGCCGGCAGTTGGGACCGTTGGATCGGTCATTTCGAGGACGCCGGATACGGCGCCGTCGCCCCGAGCTGGCCGAACGACCCCCCGACGGTCGCCGCGGCGCGGGACGACCCCGCCGCGCTCGCCGGCACGTCGGTCGGCGATGTCGCCGACCACCTCGAGCAGTTCGTCCGCCGGCTCGCCCGCAAGCCGGCCTTGATCGGGCACAGCTTCGGTGGGGTGCTCACCCAGATCGTCGCCGGTCGGGGCCTGGCGGCAGCTTCGGTGGCGATCGATCCGGCGCCGCATCGCGGCGTGCTGCCGCTGCCGTTCTCGTCGCTGCGGGCGGCCTTTCCCGTGCTGCGCAATCCGCTCAACCGAGGGCGGGCGGTGGGCTTGTCGTACGACCAGTTCCGCTATGCGTTCGGCAACGCCGTCGACGAGGCGGAGTCCCGTCGCCTGCACGAGGAGTTCAGCGTCGCCGCCCCCGGCAAACCGCTGTTCCAAGCGGCGGCGGCCAACTTCAACCCACGGTCGGAGCTCAAGGTCGACACGAAGAACCCGGCTCGTGGCCCGATGCTGATCATCTCCGGCGAGCTCGACCACACCGTGCCACGGGCCATCTCCAGGGCGACGTTCCAACGGCAACGGCGCAACCCGGGCGTCACCGAGTTGGCCGAGATCGCCGGTCGTGGCCACTCCCTGACGATCGACAGCGGGTGGCGGGAGGTCGCCGATACGGCGCTGGCGTTCGTGCGTCGGTTCACCTGACGATCCGGCGGCAGCTGCACGATCAGCCCGAACCCGGGCGCTCTGCGTACTATCGTTCGTATCTCGCACGACAAGGCCAGTGACGGGAGGAACGGCGTCGTGACCGAGCACCGCGGCAACGACTTCGTGCAGTCACTCGAGCGCGGTCTGGCGGTGATCCGGGCCTTCGACGGCGAGAACCCGCGGCTCACGCTCAGCGACGTCAGCCGGCGCACCGGCCTGACTCGCGCCGCAGCGCGACGCTTTCTCCTCACCCTGGTCGAGCTCGGCTACGTGCACCACGACGGCCGTCAGTTCTCGTTGCGCCCGAGCGTGCTCGACCTCGGGTTCGCCTATCTGTCGTCGATGGCTCTGCCCGAGGTTGCGATGCCGCACATGGAGACGCTCGTCGCCACGGTCCAGGAGTCGTCGTCGATGTCCGTGCTCGACGGCGAGAGCATCGTGTACGTCGCCCGCGTTCCGACGCGGCACCGGATCATGACCGTCAGCATCGCCGTCGGCACCCGGTTCCCGGCCTACGCCACGTCGATGGGTCGCGTGCTGCTCGCCGGCCTCAGCCCGGCGGACCTCGACAAGCTGGTCGCCGACCTCGATCTGCAGTCGTACACCGAGGCGACGGTGCACGACATCGACGAGTTGCGGGGGATCCTCGACGTCACACGTCAACGTGGCTACGCCGTCGTCGACCAGGAGCTCGAGTCCGGCCTGCGCTCGGCCGCCGCGCCGGTGCGCGACGACACCGGTTCGGTGATCGCCGCCGTCAACGTCTCGGTGCACGCCACTCGGGCGACGATCGAGGAGATCGAGGAGCGCATCGTGCCCCCGCTGCTCGACGCCGTTGCCAAGATCAACGCGGACGTCAGCTCGCTGGGCACCCGATGAGTCCGGCGGCGCCGGAAGGTCTGACCTAGCGGCACCAACGGACTGAAAGGAGCGCCATGAGCGTCGTCAACAAGCAGTTCACCGCCACGTTGGAGAAGAGTCCGAGCGAGGGCGGCTGGACGTATGTCGTGATGCCCGGATCGGCCGAGTTCTTCGGCACCCGTGGTCTCGTGAAGATCAGCGGCACGGTCGACGGGCATCCGTTCCGCAGCTCGTTCATGGCCCTCGGCGACGGGCGCCACAAGCTGCCGATCAAGGCGGATCTGCGCAAGGCGATCGCCAAGCAGGCCGGCGACGACGTCACGGTGGTGGTCGCCGAACGCCTCGACGACTGACCTCGCGTTCCGGGGCCAATTGTGAGCAAGATCCTGCTCACAAGTGGCCGCGGAGATTCGACCGCGGGCTACACGGCTTCGAAGAGGGTGGCGATGCCCTGGCCGACGCCGATGCACATCGTCGCCGCCCCCTTGCTGCCGGGGCCGATGGCGTGCAGCTGATGGACCAGCGTCGTGGCGATGCGTGCTCCCGAGCAGCCGAGCGGGTGACCGAGGGCGATCGCGCCACCGCGTGGGTTGGTGCGGTCGGGGTCCAGTCCCAGCTCGGCGACGACGGCGAGGGCTTGGGCAGCGAATGCCTCGTTGAGCTCGACGACGGCGAGCTCGTCGAGCTTCCAGCCGGCGCGGTCGAGGGCGGACCTCATCGCCGGCGCCGGGCCGATCCCCATCCGCCGCGGCTCGACGCCGGCCGCCGCCCAGGCGACGACGCGGGCGAGCGGTTCGAGGCCGAGTCGCTCGCAGCCGCGATCGCTGGCCAGCAGCACGGCGGCCGCGCCATCGTTCAGCGGGCTCGAGTTGCCGGCGGTCACCGACCCGTCGGCGGCGAACACCGGGCGCAGGGCGGCGAGCCGCTCGATGCTCGTGTCGGACCGCGGCCCCTCGTCGGCGACGACATCGCGGTCGCCGTCGCGGACGGGGATCAGTTCGGCGTCGAACGCTCCGGCAGCTTGGGCGGCGAGCGCCTTCTCGTGACTAGCCACGGCGAAGCGATCCTGGTGCTCACGACTGATCTCGTACTCGGCGGCGAGCACCTCGGCCGTCATCCCGAGGCTGATCGTGTGCTCCGTGGGCATCTGCGGGTTGACGAGTCGCCAGCCGAGGGCCGTGTCGACAAGTTCTTGCGTCCGCGGCAAGCGGTCCGTCGCCCGCGGCAGCACGAACGGCGCTCGGCTCATCGCCTCGACGCCGCCGGCCACAGCGACGTCGCCGAACCCGAGGGCCAGGTCGGCGGCGGCGCGGTTGAGGGCGTCGAGACCCGACCCGCACAGTCGATTGACCGTCGCCCCGGGGATCGACACCGGCAGGCCGGCGAGGAGCACGGCCATCCGGGCGACGTTGCGGTTGTCCTCGCCCGCCTGGTTAGCGGCTCCCCACACGACATCGGAGATCTCTGCCGGGTCGAGGGTGTCGTTGCGGGCGAGCAACGCACGCAGCACGGTGGCGGCGAGATCGTCGGGGCGGAGGTTGCTGAGCGCGCCGCGGTGGCGGCCGATCGGTGTCCTGCAGCAGTCGACGACGAACGTGTCGCGCCAGCTTCGATCCATCGCTTGCCTCCCGCGTGTTCACTTGACGCACACTCGTACGCTCTGCGTATCCTATTCCGTGGCCACCCTCACGACGCTGTCAGAGGCGATCGCCGAGCTCATCCACGACGGCGACACGCTGGCTCTCGAAGGCTTCACCCACCTCATCCCGGTCGCCGCCGGGCAGGAGATCATCCGTCAGGGCCGGGGCGACCTCACGGTCGCGCGGATGACTCCGGACATCGTCTACGACCAGTTGATCGGTGCCGGGTGCGTGCGCAAGCTGATCTTCTCGTGGGGCGGCAATCCCGGCGTCGGATCGTTGCACCGCTTCCGCGACGCCGTCGAGCACGGCTGGCCACGGGCGCTGGAGATCGAAGAGCACAGCCACGCCGGGATGGCCAACCGCTACGCCGCCGGTGCCTCCGGACTGCCGTTCGCCGTGCTGCGCGGCTACCGCGGCACCGACCTCGCCGAGCACACCGCGACGCTGGCGACGATCACCTGCCCGTTCACGGGTGAGCAGCTCACCGCCGTTCCGGCGATCAACCCCGACGTATCGATCATCCATGCCCAGCAGGCCGATGCCGCTGGCAACGTGATGCTGTGGGGAATCATCGGCGTGCAGAAGGAGGCCGTCCTCGCGGCGCGCCGGGCACTCGTCACCGTCGAGGAGGTCGTCGACGTGCTCGAGCCGCGACCGGGCGCCATCGTCATCCCGTCGTGGGCCGTGTCGCACGTCGCCGCCGTCCCGGGCGGGGCCCATCCGAGCTACGCCCAGGGCTACTCGAGACGCGACAACGACTACTACAGGGAGTGGGACCGCATCTCGTCGGACCGCGACCGCTTCACCGCCTGGCTGGAGACCAACGTGCTCGGCACCGCCGAGGTCACGACGTGAGCTGCGCCCGCCCTTTGGGGAAGATTCGTGTCAGACGCTGACACGAATCTTCCCCACAAGCTGGATTGACACAGATCTTCCCCAGATGGAGGTGATGTCGTGAGCGAGTCGTTCAGTGCTGATGACGCGATGACCGTGGCCGCGGCGCGGTACCTGGCGGACGGGGCGGTGTGCTTCGTCGGCATCGGTCTGCCGTCGACCGCCGCCAACCTCGCCCGGCGGACGCACGCGCCGAACCTCGTATTGGTGTACGAGTCCGGCACGCTCGGGTCGAAGCCGGAGAACCTCCCGCTGTCGATCGGCGACGGCGAGCTGGCCGACACCGCGGACAGCGTGATCAGCGTGCCCGAGGTCTTCAACTACTGGCTGCAGCCCGGGCGGATCGACATCGGCTTCCTCAGCGGGGCGCAGATCGACCGCTTTGCCAACATCAACTCGACGGTGATCGGCAGCTACGAGAGCCCGAAGGTCCGCCTCCCGGGAGCGGGCGGCGCTCCGGAGATCGCCGCCTCGTGCGGCGAGGTCGTCGTCCTCCTGCGCCACAGTCGCCGCGCCTTCGTGGAGCGCGTCGACTTCATCTCCTCGGTCGGCTTCGGCACAGGCCCCGGCTGTCGCGAGAAGTGGGGACTTCGCGGGCGCGGGCCCCAGGTTGTCGTCACCGACCTTGCCGTGCTGCGCCCCGACCCGGCGACCTGCGAGCTGACCCTCACCGCGCTGCAGCCGGGGGCGACCGTCGACGCCGCCCGTGAGGCGACCGGCTGGGACCTCGCGGTCGCCGACGAGGTCGACGTCGTCCCGCCGCCAACCGCCGAGGAGCTGACGGTCCTTCGAGAGCTGCAAGCCACGTTGATGTCGTCAATGCGTTCCCCGGCCACGCAGGCCGCTGCTGACCGCTCACTCGCTGGCGCTCGCTCGCTCGCATCGGGGCACGAATCGGCATGAACGTCCCCGTCGCGATCATCGGTGCCGGGCCGGCCGGCCTCGTCCTCGCCCACCTGCTCGCCGCCCGGGGCATCGACAGCGTGGTCCTCGAACGCCACGACCGCGAGTACGTCGAGCACCGCGTTCGCGCCGGCGTGCTCGAGCACCCGACCGTCGCCCTGCTCCGCGAGCTCGGCCTCGCCGATCGACTCGACCGTCAAGGACTCGCCCACCGGGGCATCGAGCTGGCCTTCGAGGGTCGCCGCCACCGACTCGACTTCAATGAGCTGGTCGGCCACTCGATCACGGTGTACGGCCAGCAGGAGATCGTCAAGGACCTCATCGCTGCCCGCCTCGCGGCTGGCGACCCGATCGTGTTCGAGGCGTCCGACGTCACGATCGACGAGATCGACGGCGACCATCCCGTCGTGCGCTACGTCGCCGACGGGGAGCAGCACGAGCTGCGCTGCCGCATCGTGGCCGGGTGCGACGGCTTCCACGGCGTGAGCCGCGACGTCCTCGCCGACCGCGTTGCGAAGCATGAGGTGTTCGATCGCGACTACCCGTTCGGCTGGCTGGGCATCCTCGCCGAGGCGGCACCGACGCTCGACGAGTTGATCTATTCGAGCCACGACAACGGCTTTGCCCTCTACAGCATGCGTTCGCCGACGATCACCCGGTTGTACCTGCAAGTGCCCGCCGACGAGCGCATCGAGGAGTGGTCCGACGACCGCATCTGGTCGGAGTTGGAGACGCGGCTGCCCACCGGCGACGGATTCTCGTTCAACACCGGACCGATCCTCGAGCGCGGGATCACGGCGATGCGCAGCTTCGTGTTCACGCCGATGCGCCACGGCAGCCTGGTGATCGCCGGCGACGCCGCGCACATCGTGCCGCCGACCGGCGCCAAGGGAATGAACCTGGCGATCGCCGACGTCGCCGTGCTCGCCGAGATCCTCGACGACGTCATCACCCGGGGGCTCGACGAACGGCTCGACGACTACACGGCCGCCTGCCTCCGCCGCGTCTGGCGCTGCCAGCACTTCTCGTGGTGGATGACGTCGATGCTCCACCGCTTCGACGACGACCCCTTCCGCCGTCAGCTACAACTGTCCGAGCTGCGACTGGTCACGTCGTCGACGGCGGCGGCGACAATGCTTGCCGAGAACTACGTCGGGTTGGCCCTAGGGGAGAGTTTCGCAAGGAGTAACGCATGAGTACCGCAGACACCATCGAGACGTTCGCGCCGGCTCCCCCGGACACCCATCCACCACTCGACTCGCCCGGCTATCGCTCCACCCATCTGCGCCACCCCAACCGCGAGCCGCTGCAACTCGACATCGGCAAGCTCGACCGGGGCGAGCTCGGCGGGCCGCTGTTCGGCGAGGGCGTGGTCACCGACGCCGACGCCGACTTGACCATCGGTCCCGACGGCGAAGCGATCGGCCAACGGATCATCGTCACAGGGCGGCTGCTCGATGCCGGCGGCCGGCCGATCGCCAACTCGCTCGTCGAGTTGTGGCAGGCCAACGCCTCGGGCAGGTACCGCCACGTCAGCGATCGCTGGCCGGGCGCCCTCGACCCCAACTTCACCGGCAACGGTCGCTGCCTCACCGATGCCGACGGAACGTACCGCTTCACGACGATCCGTCCCGGCGCCTACCCATGGGGCAACCACCCCAACGCCTGGCGCCCTGCCCACCTGCACTTCTCGCTGTTCGGGCGATCCTTCACCCAGCGGCTGGTCACCCAGATGTTCTTCCCCGACGATCCGCTGTTCTTCCAGGATCCGATCTACGCCGCCGTCCCGGAACGGTCCCGCCACGCGCTGATCTCGGCCTACGACCACGACACGACGATCGCCGAGTGGGCGCTCGGGTTCCGCTTCGACATCGTCCTGCGCGGCCCGGACCGCACACCGTTCGAGGGAGCTGATTGAGTGAGTGAGCCGCTGACGCTGACACCGTCGCAGACGGTCGGACCCTTCCTGCACATCGCCCTCGCCGATCCGGCCCTGCGCTTCGCCGTCGTCGCCGACGCGCCGGGGGCGATCCACATCACCGGAACGCTCACCGACGGCGGTGGCTCGCCCGTGCCCGACGGGCTGATCGAGACCTGGCAAGCCGACGGCTTGTTCGCCCGCTGCCCGACCGACGACGACGGCCGGTACGAGATCTTCACGCGCAAGCCACCGGCCGCGCCGACCGTCGACGGCACGCCGCAGGCCCCGCACGTGTCGGTGTCGGTGTTCGCCCGCGGGCTGCTCGACCGGGTCGTGACCCGCATCTACTTTCCCGAGGACGCCGCCGCCAACGAGGCCGATCCGACGCTCAGCGCCGTCCCCGACGAGCGCCGCCACCTCCTTGTCGCGGCGGCTGACGGACCCGCGGCGTACCGCTTCGATGTGCGCCTCCAGGGTGACGGCGAGTCCGTGTTCCTGGCGATCTGATCGATTCAGCGCGCGGCGCTGTCAGCGGGCTGCAGGACGTCGAGCACGTCAGCGGGATGCGGCAGCGCGGCAAGCTCGGCGCGGGTGGCCTCGACCGCCGGATGATCGTCCTCGAGAGCGACCTTGGCCAGCGTCGCCACGGCGTCCGCGGTCGCATCGCGCGGCTCGAGGACCGTCGCCAAGCCGGCGGCGGCCATCGCATCGGCGTTGTAGAACTGGTCGGCGCCCTTGGGTAACAACAGTTGCGGTGTGCCGGCGGCCAAGGCGGCGAGGATCGTGCCGCTGCCGCCGTGGTGCACGACGAGGTCGGCATGGTTCAGCACCTTGGGCTGGTCGACAAATGACTCGACGTGCACGTTGTCGGGCAGGCGGCCGAGACCCGAGCCATCGGCTGATCCGAGCGCCACGAGTAGGTCCGCGTCGATCGTGGACAGGCCATCGATCGCTGGTTGCAGCACTTCATCGGTCGCCACGATCGTGCCGAGCGTGAGGTAGATGAGCGGTCTCGTTCGCTGTCCGACCCATGACGGCACCGTGACCCCGGGTTCGGCGAACGGGACCGAGCGCATCCGCACCCGAGCCGGATCGTCGATCACCTGCGGCTGGAGGACGTCGGGGAAGATGTCGAGGTAGACGTCACCGGTGAAGACGTCGAATCCGCCGGGCGACACCGAGTGGGCGGCCCATAGCCGGTCGAGCCGGTCGCCGCAGAAGACTTCGAGCAAGTCTCGGGGCGGTCGCGGCGAGATGGCAGTACAGACAGCCCGGAGGCCGGCACGGCGAGCAGCGACAGCAGCACCGAGGTCGTAGTGCTCGTACACGACGACATCCGGTCGGTTCTCGGCAAGCAGCGGCACCAGGTCCGCCGCCGTGGCGCGAGCCATCACGTCGATGAAGAAGCGGCCGCCCATCTCCGGATCGGGCCGGCCGTCGTCACCTCGCGGCATCTTCGCGGTGTCGTCACCCAGCAACGCTTCGTAGGCCTCGGCGAGCGTCATCCCGACGTCGAAGGTGGGGAAACCGAGCGCTTGCAGCCGCGCCACGAAGGTGCCGGCCGTGGCGAACGACACGTCGTGACCAGCTGCTCGCGCGGCGAGCGCTAGCGGAATCAGCGGATAGACGTGCCCGAACGCGGGGCGAGCGCAGAACAACACACGACGGGACGGGGCGCCGACGGCGACCGAGGTGAGCGCGGCCATCAAAGTTCCTCCGCGTCCACGCCAAAGGGGGGCGGCGACGACGCATGGTCACCAAACACCAATGCCGTCACGGAGTCATGGACGACTCCTGGAGATCACGTGAAGAACTTCGATGCGGGGAGGCCGGACGCGATGAGGAGCACGACGAACCTGGTCACCAACGGGCTTGGTCGGAGCGTCGACGCCGGGTGCGGCTACACGCTCATTCGCCAAGCGACGTGGATGATCGACTCTCCGAACCGGCGTGGTCGGCCGCCCCGACCTGAGCGCCGCCGACGGATCTCACCGCACCGCAGGCATCACCGTCTAGGTCGCGGTCGGTGTGCCCGCTACGTTGTCCGGCATCGGCCCGTTCGACCATCTCGTCGCCCGCGGCGCGGTCGCCGAAGCGACGTCGGCGGCGGCGTGGCTGCACGCCCAGCTCGATGTCGAAGCGGCCCTCGCCGCAGCGCAGGCTGCCGCCGGCGAGATCCCCGCGGACGCCGCTGAGGCGATCGTCGCGGCGTGCCGGACCCTCGATCTCGACCTCGCCGCTCTGGGCGCGGCGACGGAGCGCAATGGCGTCCCGGTGATCGGCCTCGTCGAGCAACTGCGCGGCGCCGTCGGCGACGCCGCCCGATTCGTGCACCACGGATCGACGAGCCAGGACATCATGGACACGGCGGCGATGGTCGTCGCCGTGCGGGCCGGAGCGCTGACCGCCGACGTTCTCGACCAGGCGCTTGGTCTCGTCGACGCGCTGTCGACGTCCGACGGGGCGACGCCGATGATCGGTCGCACGCTCGGCCAGTTCGCCCTGCCGACGACGTTCACCAACGTGACCGGGCGTTGGCGGCGCGGCCTCGTCGAGGCGGCCGGAGCACTGCGCACGCTGGCGGCCGAGTTGCCGGTGCAGCTCGGCGGGCCGGTGGGCGACGAGTCGTCGTACGGGCCGCACGGTGCGGAGATCGCCGCCGGCGTGGCCGAGCGACTCGGCCTCGCCGTTCCCGACGGACCCTGGTCGACGGTGCGCACACCGATCGCCCGGCTCGCCGGCGCGTGGGGCGTTGTCGGCACTGTCGTCGGCGACGTGGCCACCCAACTCGTCGCCCTGATGGCGAGCGATGTGGGCGAGCTGGCCGAGCGCGCCGACGATGCTGGCGGCTCCTCGTCGATGTCCCACAAGCGCAACCCGGTCGCGGCGATCTCGGCTCGCG
The DNA here is from genome assembly GCA_963772825.1 of Ilumatobacteraceae bacterium. Classification (GTDB taxonomy): domain Bacteria; phylum Actinomycetota; class Acidimicrobiia; order Acidimicrobiales; family Ilumatobacteraceae; genus Desertimonas. Next base: position 209,811 of record CAVYYX010000014.1, read on the forward strand.
CCGCCGCCCTGCAGGTGCCCGGCCACGTTGCCACGCTGCTGCACGCGGCCGGCGGTCATGACTTCGAGCGGGCGTCCGGCGCCTGGCATGCCGAGTGGCCGGCGCTCAACTCGTTGATGCGGGCCGGCGGGGCGGCTGCCGACTGGCTGGTGACGAGCCTGCGACGCGTCGAGGTGGATACCGACCGCATGGCCACCAACGTGAAGGTGGCGGAACAGGAGCGCAACGGATGACCGAGCTCAACGTCGTCGACATCGGCGACCCGCACCGTCCACCGATCGTGTGGCTCGGCTCGTTGGGCAGCTCGACGGCGATGTGGGATCGGCAGGTCGCCGTGTTCGGCGCCACGCATCGATGTTTGCTGATCGACCATCCGGGCCACGGCGCCAGTCCCCCGTCAACAGGACCGTTGTCGATCGCCGACCTGGGTGTCGACGTCGTCGCCGCTCTCGACCGCAGTGGAGTGGACCGAGCCCACCTCGTCGGGCTGTCGCTCGGCGCGATGGTCGCCATGTGGCTCGCCGCCGAACACTCCGATCGCGTCGACCGACTCACGCTGATGTGCACAACCGCCCATTTCGAGGACCCGGCGCCGTGGCACGAGCGCGCGGCGACCGTGCGCGCCGGTGGAACGCGGGGCCTCGCCGACACGATCGTGAGCCGCTGGCTGACGCCGGACTACGCCGCAGCCCACCCCGACGAGGTCGCCACCTTCGTGGCGATGATCAACGCCAACGACGGCGAGAGCTACGCCGGATGTTGTGAGGCGATCGCGGCGATGGACCAGCGTCCGAAGCTGTCGGACATCGGCGCGCCGACCCTCGTGATCGGCGGCCGGCTCGATCCGGCGACGCCGCCGATCCATCAGCAGACGATCGCCGACGGTATCGGCGGCAGCCGGCTGGAGCTCGTCGATGCCGCCCACTTCGCCAACTGGGAGCTAGCCGGCGACGTCAACCGCCTGCTCGCCGCCCACCTCGACGGGTCGAACGATGACTGACAAGCGCTACGAGGCTGGGATGCGAGTGCGCCGCGAAGTGCTCGGCGACGAGCACGTCGATCGGGCCAACGCGGCGATCACCCCGCTCGATGCCGACTTCCAGCGGTTCATCACCGAGACGGCGTGGGGATCGGTGTGGACCCGCGACGAGCAACTCGACCGCCGCACCCGATCGTTCGTGACGATCGCCCTGCTCACCGCCCTGCGGATGGAGAACGAGCTGGCGATGCACATCCGCGCCGGGCTACGCAACGGCCTGACTCCCGCCGAGATCACCGAGGTGATCCTGCACACCGCGGTGTACGCCGGGATCCCCGCCGCCAACTCGGCGATCGCCGTCGCCAAGCAAGTCCTCGCCGATTGAGGTCTGCCCAATCAATCGCTGTCCTCGAGCTCGGAGACGACGGCGAGCACGGTGCCGACGTCGACCTGCTGGCCGGTGCGCACCGACAGCTCGGTGACGACGCCGGTCGCCGGGGCGTCGATCTGGTGCTGCATCTTCATCGCCTCCAGCCACAAGAGCGGCTGGCCGCGCTCGACGCGATCGCCCACGGCGACCGCCACACGGGCGACGGAGCCCGGCATCGGCGCAACCAATGAGCCGGCGTGGGCGTCTTCAGCCGGGCCGGCGAAGCGCTCGATGCGGCGCAGGGTGACGGAACCGAGCGGCGAGTCGACGTAGCGCTCGTCGGCGTGGACGGCAACCGCGAAGGGGCGCCGCACCCCAGCGACGTCGAGCACGACACGTTCAGACGTCGCTTCGACGAGCCCGACCGTGTCGTAGCCATCTGCGACGAGGCCGTCGCGGGTGAACCGGTAGTCGACGTCGACGAGGCCGCGCCCTCCCTCGTAGGTCTTGCGTTGCGGCGCGCTCGGCAGGTTGCGCCAGCCGCTCGGGAGGTCGCCAAGCACCGCGGCACCGTTCCGATTCCGCGACGCGTCGGCGACCGCAGCGACGAGCGCCGACAATCGGTACGCCTCGTCGTCGGCGAGCGGAGCCGCGAGGGCGTCGAGGCCGTGGCGCTCGAAGAATGAGGTGTCGGTGTCGCCGGCGAGGAAGCCGGGATGGCGCAGCACACGCACGAGCAGGTCGCGGTTGGTGACCACACCGTGGATGCGCGAGCGGGCGAGTGCCCCGGCGAGCGCCCGGGCGGCCGCGCCACGGGTCGGCGCGTAACCGATCACCTTGGCGAGCAGCGGGTCGTAGTGGATGCCCACCACGCTGCCCGAGACGACGCCGGCATCGAGGCGAATGCCGGCCCCCGTCAGCGCGGCGAACTCGAGACTCACGCCGGGGACCTCGAACGTCCGCAGCGTTCCGCTCTGCGGCTGCCAGCCGGCGGCAGGATCCTCGGCGTACAGGCGAACCTCGATGGCGTGCCCGGCGGGAGGCGGCGGCGACGGGTCGAGCCGCTCGCCATCGGCGACGGCAAACTGCAGGGCAACGAGGTCGACGCCGGTGGTGCACTCGGTGACCGGGTGCTCGACCTGCAGACGGGTGTTCATCTCCAGGAAGAAGAACGTGCCGTCCTCGGCAGCGAGGTACTCGACGGTCCCGGCGCCCGTGTAGCCGATCGCCCGCGCCGCCGCGATGGCCGCCGCGAACAGCGACTCGCGCATCCCGCTGATCCGCTCGACGAACGGGGAAGGCGTTTCCTCGACGACCTTCTGGTGACGGCGCTGGATCGAGCACTCGCGCTCCCCGAGCGCCCATACGGTGCCGTGCTGGTCGGCCACCACCTGCACCTCGAGGTGCCGCCCGGTCTCGAGATACGGCTCACAGAACACCGTCGGGTCACCGAACGCCGAGGCCGCCTCGGTCTGCGCCGCGGCGATCTCCCGGTCGAGGGCATCGAGCGACCGGACGATGCGCATGCCGCGGCCGCCACCACCGGCCGACGCCTTGATCAGCACCGGGAGGTCGGCAGTGCCCACGGCACCTGAGGCAAGGTCCGGGAGCACGGGCACGCCGGCGTCGGCCATCAGGCGCTTGGCCTCGGTCTTCGAACCCATCGCCGCGATGGCGTCGGGTGGCGGCCCGATCCACGTGAGCCCGGCGTCGATGACGGCGCGGGCGAAGTCGGCGTTCTCCGACAGGAACCCGTAGCCGGGATGGACGGCATCCGCACCGGCTCGCCGCGCCGCCTCGATGAGCAGGTCACCGCGCAGGTACGTCTCGGCGGGCGAGTTGCCGGGCAGGGCAACCGCCGCGTCCGCCTCGGCGACGTACGGTGCGTCGGCGTCGGCGTCCGAGTGCACGGCCACGGTGGCGATGCCGAGGTCGCGGCACGTGCGCATCACCCGCCTGGCGATCTCGCCCCGGTTGGCCACCAACACGGAGCGGATCATCGCGGCCTCCCGTCGCACGATTGATCCGTTCTGGGCGGCCAAACCGCCGGAATCCGGACCGGACGCCGCCCAGTTCGCGAAATGGACCGAAGGCCGCCCAGAACGATCACGGGCGGAAGACCCCGTAGCGCTCGGTCCCGGCGACGGGTGCGCTGTGCGCGGCAGAGAGCGCGATGCCGAGAACCGTGCGCGTGTCGCGGGGGTCGATGATCCCGTCGTCGTAGAGCATCCCGGACATCACCAGAGCGTCCGACTCGCGCTCGATCTGATCCTCGACCGCCGCGCGCATCGCCGCGTCGGCTTCCTCGTCGTAGTCCTCACCGCGGGCGACGGCCGCCTGGCGGGCGACGATCGACAGCACGCCAGCGAGCTGCTGCGGACCCATCACGGCCGACTTGGCACCCGGCCAAGCGAACAGGAACCGCGGCTCGTACGCCCGCCCGCACATCCCGTAGTTGCCCGCTCCGTATGACGCGCCGAGGGTGATGGTGAAGTGCGGCACGGTCGAGTTGGTGACGGCGTTGATCATCATCGCTCCGTGCTTGATGATCCCGCCTTGCTCGTACTCCTTGCCGACCATGTAGCCGGTGGTGTTCTGGAGAAACAGCAACGGCGTGTCGGCGCGGTTGGCGAGCTGGATGAACTGGGTCGCCTTGTGCGACTCCTCGCTGAACAGCACGCCGCGGGCGTTGGCGAGGATGCCGAGCGGATAACCGTGGAGGCGCGCCCAACCCGTGACGAGCGACGCGCCGTAGAGCGGTTTGAACTCGTCGAACTCGGAGCCGTCGACGATCCGGGCGATGACCTCACGCGGATCGAACGGAGTCGTCAGGTCGCTCGGCACGAGTCCGAGAAGGTCGGCGTCGTCGTGCGCCGGCGGAGCGGCGTCGGCGAGCGGCGGCGGCCCCTGCTTGCGCCAGTTGAGCCTGGCGACGATCCGTCGACCGAGGCGGATCGCATCGCGTTCGTCGGCAGCGAGTTGATCGGACAGTCCGGAGATCCGCGAATGCATCTCGGCGCCACCCAGCGACTCGTCGTCGGCCTCCTCCCCCGTGGCCATCTTGAGGAGCGGTGGCCCGGCGAGGAACACCTTGGCCCGCTCCTTGACCATCACGACGTGATCGGACATTCCCGGCAGGTAGGCACCTCCGGCCGTCGAGTTGCCGAAGACGAGCGAGATCGTCGGGATGCCGTGGGCCGATGCCCGCGTCAGGTCGCGAAACGTGCGCCCGCCGGGGATGAAGATGTCCTTCTGGGTGGGCAGGTCGGCGCCGCCGGATTCGACGAGGTGGATCGTCGGCAGCCGGTTCTGGAAGGCGATGTCGGCGGCGCGGAACGCCTTGCGCAGCGTGTACGGGTTGCTCGCCCCGCCCTTCACCGTCGGATCGCTCGCGCTGATCAGGCACTCCACGCCGCTGACGACGCCGATCCCGGTGACGACGCTGGCCCCGACGGCGTAGGGCGTGCCGTAGCCGGCGAGCGGACTCAGCTCGAGGAACGGGGCGTCCTCGTCGACGAGCAGCTCGATGCGCTCTCGGGCGAGCAACTTGCCGCGCTGGTGATGGCGGTCGGTGTACTTCGGGCCGCCCCCGGCGATCGCCGTGGCGTGCTGGGCGCCGATCTCCGCGAGCTTGGCGAGCATCGCCTCCCGGTTGGCCGCGAACGCAGGTGACCCGGTGTCGAGGCGGGTGCGGAGGACGCTCACAGCAACACCTCGGGGATGTCGACGTGGCGCGATCGGAGCCACTCGCCGAGGGCCTTGGCCTGCGGGTCGAACCGAGCGTTGGACGCCACGCCGTCACCGAGCAGCCCGTCGATCACGAAGTTGAGGGCGCGCAGGTTGGGCAGCACGTGGCGGGTCACGGGCAACGATTTCGTCTCGGGGAGCAGCCGGCGCAGCTCGTCGACGCTGAGGAAGTTGGCGAGCCACCGCCACGCTTCGTCGTCGCGGGCCCACACACCCACGTTGGCGCTGCCACCCTTGTCGCCCGAGCGGGCGCCGACCACCGTCCCCAACGGCGCACGGCGGGTCCGGCCGGCGAGCGGTTCGGGCAACGGCGGTCGCATGACGTCGGCCAACTCCCTGGTCTCGGTCGGCGGAGTCGATCGACAATCGCGTGCCGTCGGCGAGTGCTGCCGTGTGCTCGACATCGGCGGCTGGGACGTGGGCGACGGTGAACACGCCGTACGGTTCGGCGTCGCCCGGCGGGCCGGTCACGTGGAAGCCGGGGTACGACGCCAGCGCCAGCTCGATCGCGGCCCCGCTGAACGCGCGGCCGATCGCCTTCTGGTCGGCGCCGCGCACCACGCAGTGCAGCAGGGCGCTGGCCTCCTGTTCGCGGGAGGCGTCGGGGTGGTCGGTGCGGGCGAGCGTCCACGAGGCGTCGACGCCGGTGAGCTGCTCACGCACGAGCGCCGCTTTGGCCTCGATGTCGAGCCCGGTGAGCACGAAGACGACCTCGTTGCGGAACCCGCCGAGCGTGGCGATCCCGACCTTCACCGTCGGCGGCGGCGGTTCGCCGATCACTCCGCTGATGCGGACCCGATCGGGGCCGTCGTCGGCGAGCTGGATCGTGTCGAAGCGGGTCGTGACGTCTGGGCCGGCGTAACGGGCCCCAGTGATCTCGTAGAGCAGCTGCGCAGTCACGGTCTCGCTGGTCACCGCCCCGCCGGTCTCGGGGTGCTTGGTGATGATGCTCGACCCGTCGGCGTGCACTTCGGCGATCGGGAAGCCGGCGCGGCGAAGGTCGGCGAGCTCGGTGAAGAACGAGTAGTTGCCGCCGGTCGCCTGGGCGCCGCATTCGACGACATGACCGGCGACGGTCGCGCCCGCCAGGGCGTCGAAGTCGTCGCGCGACCATCCGAAGTGGGCGGCCGCCGGGCCGACGACGAGCGAGGCGTCGGTGACCCGGCCGGTGACGACGACATCTGCCCCTCGTTGGAGGCAGGCGACGATCCCCCAGCCACCGAGGTAGGCGTTGGCGGTGAGCGCCCCATCGAAGCCGAGCTGGGCGGCGCGTGGCCGGAGGTCGTCGCCTTCCACGTGGGCGATGTTGACGTCGACCCCGAGCGAGGCGGCGAGCGTTCTGAGCCGCTCGGCCAGGCCCGCCGGATTGAGCCCGCCGGCGTTGGTCACGATCTTGACGCCGAGCTCGGCGGCGAGCCCGAGGGACTCCTCCATCTGACGCAGGAAGGTCTTGGCGAAGCCGAGCGTCGGGTCCTTGGCCCGGTCCCGGCCGAGGATCAGCATCGTCAGCTCGGCCAGGTAGTCACCGGTGAGCACGTCGAGTTCGCCGCCCGTGAGCATCTCGCGCACCGCGTCGAACCGATCGCCGTAGAAGCCAGATGCGTTTGCGATTCTCAACGTTTCCCGGCCACGCAGGCCGCCGTTGGCCGGTCGCTCCGCTGGCGCTCCGCTCCCTCGCATCGGCTCGCTACCTCCGGCCAGTCATGAATGGCCTTCCGCGGGCGTCCGACCAGCGCCGGGCGGGCCGGCGAAGGCTTGGGCGATCGTCAGCCACTGCTCGGCATCACGGCCGTCGGCGACGACCGCGAGGTCGTCGCGGTGGCGCCGCTGGGTGACGAGCAGGCAGAAGTCGAGGGCCGGCCCGCTGACCCGCTGGGTGGCGTCGTCCGGGCCCCAGGTCCATCGCTCGCCGGTCGGCGCGGCGAGAGCGATGCCGAACTCCTCGGTGGGCGGCGCGAGTCCATTGACGTGATAGGCGTAGTCGCGTGCCCGCACGCCGATGTGGGCGACGTGGCGCAGCCGTTCGGTCGGCTGCCTGGTGACGCCGAGCGCGTCGGCCACGTCCTGGCCGTGGGCCCACGTCTCCATCAGCCGCGCCGTGGCCATCGATGCGGCGCTCATCGGCGGACCGAACCACGGGAGCTTGATCCCGGCGGGGACGTCGGCGAGGGCGGAGGCGAGGCGCCGCCGACCGTCGCGCCACCACGCCAACAGCTCCGCCGCCGGGCGGACCGCCTCGTTGGCGGCGGCTTCGTCGACCCACCCGGCGGTGTCGAGGAGCACGGCGGCGACTGCTGCCGCGAAGGCGTCGCCGTCGGTGGCCGCGAGCGTCGCGATCTCGTCCGTCCACCCGAGATGGGCGATCTGGTCAGCGATCGTCCAACCCGGCGCAGGCGTTGCGACCCGCCACTCCTCGTCGGTCAGCTCGCTCACGAGGCCGTCGAGCACCCCGCTCTCGGCATCGAGGTCAGCGAGCAGCGCAGCCACGTCGGCCATCGATCAACAATGGCAGTTCGACGACCGCCAACTCCCACCGATGGGTGTTTAGGGGACGGAACGGTCCCCTGAACACCCATCGGTCGTTTGGGGCGTGACACAGAGCACGGGTGGCAGACGTCACGGTGTGAAACGTTGGCGTAGCGTTACGCAACGCTTACGTTTCGTTGGCATGTCCGATCTCCCGCTCTACGCCCAGCCGGAAGTTCACGAACGTCGTTGGTTCCTACTCGGCGTGCTGTGCCTCTCGCTGGTGATGGTCGTGATGGCGGTGTCGTCGCTCAACGTGGCGATGCCGACGCTGCAGACCGAGCTCGACACGAGCGCCACGATGCTGCAATGGATCGTCGACTCCTATGCCCTCGTCTTCGCCGGGCTGCTGTTGACGGCGGGTGCCCTCGGCGACCGCTTCGGTCGCAAGGGGGCGCTGCTCGTCGGCCTCGGGGTGTTCGCCACCGGGTCGCTGATCAGCGGCCTGGCCGGCTCGGCGGAACTTGTCATCGTCGGGCGGGCCGTGCAGGGCGCCGGCGCGGCGTTCGTCATGCCTGCGACGTTGTCGTTGATCGCCGCAGTGTTCCCGCCCGAGGAGCGCCAGCGGGCGATCGCCATCTGGGTCGGCTTCGCCGGCGCCGGCGGGGCGCTCGGCCCGATCGTCTCGGGCGCCTTGTTGGAAGAGTTCTGGTGGGGCTCGGCGTTCCTCGTGAACATCCCGATCGTCGCGCTGACCGCCGTCGCCATCGCCGTGTACAGCCCGCGCTCGCGGGATGACGAGGCGACGCCGCTCGATCCGCGCGGCGCCGTGCTCTCGCTCGTCGGGATGACCGGCTTGCTGTTCGGCATCATCGAGGGGCCTGAGCGCGGCTGGACGAGCCCGATCGTGCTCGCAACGTTCGTCGTGACGGCCGCCGTCGCCGTCGCCTTCGTGCGCTGGGAGCGGGTCGCTCCGCACCCGATGCTGCCGGTCTCGTACTTCTCCGACCGCCGCTTCAGCGTCGGCAGCGCCACGGTGACGGTGTCGTTCTTCGTGATGTTCGGCTTCTTCTTCCTCTTCTCGCTGTACCTCCAGTTCGCCCGCGGCTACTCCCCGCTCGAAGCCGGGTTGGCCACCTTGCCGTTCGCCGTGGCGTTCGTGATCGTGTCGCCCCGTAGCGCCACGCTTGCCGAGCGCATCGGCAGCGGCCGGACGATCGCCTACGGCTTCCTCACCGTCGGTCTCGGCATGGTCGTGATGAGCCTCATCGACGTCGACACCCCGTACCTCGTCCTCGTCGCGGCGATGGTCCTGCTGTCGTCCGGCATGGCGATCGTCGCGGCGCCGGCGACGAGCGGGATCATGAACGCCGTGCCGATGGCCAAGGCGGGAGTCGGGTCGGCGGTCAACGACACGACGCGGGAGCTCGGCGGCGCCCTCGGCATCGCCGTGTTCGGCAGCATCACCAACTCTGCGTTCCGCTCGAACGTCGACCTCGGTGGCCTCGGACTGTCGCCGTCCGAGGTCGCCGAGGCCGAAGAGTCGGTCGGCGCGGCAGCGATCACCGCCCGCGAGGTGGGCGGCAGCGCCGGAGCCGGAATCGTCGAGCGGGCGGCGACCGCGTTCACCGATGCTGTCAACCTCGCCTCGATCATCTCGGTGGTCATCGTCGTGGCGTCGGCGGCGATCGTCGCCCGGACCTTCACGCGGGCCAAGGAAGCGAGTGCCGCGGCGACGTCCGCGGCGGGTTTCGAGCCATCCACCGACGACTTCGAGTTGGTCGCCGCCGCCGCGCCAGACTGATGACGTGGAACACGTCGAGCAGCTGGTCCCCCAGGATCCGCGCATCGAGCGGACCCGCCGAGTCGTGCTCGATGCCGCCCTCGCCCTGCTCGTCGAGCGGGGCCTCGGCGAGGTCACGATCGAGGCGGTCGCCGCCGAGTCCGGGGTCGCCAAGAGCACGATCTACCGCCACTGGCCGAGCCGTTTGGAGCTGATCAACGACGCCTTCTTGGAGCTCAAGCCGACGTTGCCCGTGCCGCCTGACGGCGATGTCCGCGAACGTCTGGTGGTCGTCCTCGAGCATCTCGCCCAGGACGTTGCCGCGTCACGATGGTCGGCGTGCCTGCCGGCGCTGATCGACGCCGCACAACACGACCCGGCGGCTCGTGAGCTGAACCTCCGTCTCGCCTCGACGGGGCGCACGTCGCTCGCCGGCCTGCTCGCCGAGGGCGTGCAGAGCGGCGAGCTGCCGGCCGACCTCGACACCGTGCTGATCGCCGAGGCGCTCGCCGGGCCGATCATCCTGCGTCGACTGATGTCTGCGGAACCGCTCCAACCGGCGCAGGTGCGCCATCTCGTGGATCAGGTGTTCGGCTGCCGCGGCCCGACCCGCGCCAAGAAGCGGCGCACGCCAGCCGACTGCGGTCAGCGGCCGGAACTGACGGCCAGCGACAGGTCCTCCAGTTCGTCGAGGACCGACGTGGCGGCGGCGTCGGCACGGATCGCCGCACCGAGTCGAGCTGCCGCGTCGTGATAGCGCTGGTCGTGCAGCACGTCACGCACTGCCGCGGCGATCATCGCCGAGGTCGCCGTGCGCTTCACCGCCACTCCTGCACCGCGTGACGTGACGCGCACGGCGTTGTCGAGCTGATCACGACCGTGCGGCAGCACGACGAGTGGGACGTCGGCGGCCAACGCCTTGACGACGGTGCCGTGGCCACCGTGGGTGACGACGATCGCAGCGTGCTCGAGCACGGCGGTGTGCGGCGCGTTGGCGACGACGACCACGTTCGGCGCCGGTGTGATCGCGCCAGAAGCGAGCGCCGGCCCGGTGGTCACGAGCCCGCGGACCGGCAAGGTCGCCAAGGCGTCGACGATGCGCTGCAGCGTGGCGGCGTGGTCCTGGAACGTGGAGGACAAGCCGACGAGCACCAGTGGGTCGTCGCCGGGCGGTGGGGCCCAGTCGGTCGTCGCATCGGACGCCCATCGCGGATCGTCGAGCACCGGACCGACGTAGCGCACGCTGTCGGACAACCCAGGAATCGGGAAGTCGAACGCCGGCGACGTGAACACCAACTGCCGACGCGCCCGCTGGGGCTGATCGAGGAAGTGGCGCAGCGGCTCGAGTCCCCGCTCGGCACGCAGTCCGTTGAGCCTGGCGAGGCCCTTGTCCCACAACCGTTGGGTCACCGCCTGCAACAACCTGTCTCGGGTACGCCCGAACGATCCAGCTGCCGGCTGCATGCCGAGGCCGAAGGGTGTCGACCCGGCGACGGGGAAGAGATAGATGTTGGGAAGCAGGACATCGAACGGGATCGCTGCAGCCTCGGCGGCGACCATCGCCCCGAAGCAGAACTGCGAGCAGACGACGAGGTCGGGTCGCTGCTCGGCGATCGCCGCGGTGACGTCACCGGCGTACTCCGGCAGTGGGCCGGCGAACTGCTTGTCGAGCAGCCGGGTAAACAGTTGGCGCGTACCCTTGCACTCCCAGTCGCGATAGGGGTCGTTCTCCGGCCGCCGGTCCGGCCGGTTCGGGGCCGTCGCCCAGCGCCGGAACGTCGCCCCGGTTGCCGCGACATCTTCGCCCATCGAGTCCTCTGCGAGGACGGTGACGTGGTGGCCCCGGTCGACGAGCCGACGAACGACGCCGAGCTCGACCGGCACGGTGCCCCCGCCGTCGACGAGGGCGATGAGGTAGTGGTGAGTGGTCATCTGGCGGCCTCCTGGGACTGCTGGCCGAGGATGCCCTCGACGAGTTGAATGAGCGTCTGGGTGGTTTCGGCACGGCTGAGGCCGAGATCGCGGCGCAGCAGCTTCCACGTGTAGACGTCGGTCGCCGCGTGGAGAGCGTTGACCGCTCGGCGGCGGTCGGCCCGGCCTTCCGGCAGCCGCGGGCCGAAGCAATGCTCCAGCCATGCCTGATGCGAGGCGCGTGCCCCGTCGAGGATCGTGGCCAGGCTGCCGAGCCGTTCGCTCGCCGCCGCCCATCGGGCGTTGGCGTCTCCGAAGCGCTCGTACTCACCGACGAGGACGGCGACGGCGTCGTTCACGTCACCGGGCACGGCTCGGTAGCGCGCATCCGTTGTCTCGCTCGTGAGCAGCTCGGCGACCGCCAACGCCACGCCTTCCTTGGACGAGAAGTGGTTGAGCACCGTCTGGTGGGACACCGCCGCGGCTCGGGCGATCTCGGCGAGCGTCACGTCCTCGTAGTAGTTGTCGAACAACAGCTGCATCGCCTCGCGCACGATGCGCTCACGGGTGGAGACCACGGCTTCGGCCCGCGCTCCCAACGTGTAGCTGCGCTTCGTTTTCATTGGAGTCGCACTCAACCAGAAACTTGATCACCGGTCAAGCGAAATCCCAGGAACCCCCGTTCTCGATGTCTGTGTAAGCGTGTAAGCCCGCCGAGGGCATGCACGCTTACACAGACGGCGTTCAGCAGGTGACACGATGATCCGTCGTGCGGTTCTTCGAAGATGCCGACGAGGTGCGGCGGGCCCGTCAGGCATTCGACGACGCCGGCTACACGCTCGCCGCGATCACCGAGCGACTCGGACCACACGTGTTCGCCCACCTGTCCGCTGGTGAGCTGGCGCCGCTGCGACGGGCCACGCGCAGCGGTGACCGTCTCGACGTGCTCGCCCGCCTGTTCCTCCTCGGCGAGCGCGTCAGCGCGGGCGACGCCAGCGCCGCGCTTGGGCCGCTCCCGCTCGATCGGTGGGCGACGACTGGATTGCTCGCCGTCGACGGCGACGACGTGCGCGGGATCGTCGTGATCCGCCCGCTCGGCGATCCCGACGATCGGCTCGTGGCTCACGACCGACCTGGCCCCTCGGGCACGGTCGCCGCTGACCATGTGCTCGGCGTCAGCGCGTCCACCGCCTCCCTCGCCGGGGCCACGATCCGGCGGCCGATCGACGCCGCCTTCGACCTCGGCACGGGCTGCGGTGTGCAGGCCGTGCATGCCGCCGCCCACAGCGCAGCGGTTGTCGCCTCCGACGTGAATCCACGCGCCGTCGCCCTGGCGACGATGACGATGGAGCTCAACCAGCTCGATCGCGTCTCGGTGCGTCTCGGCGACCGGTTCGGCCCGGTCGCCGGCGAGCGCTTCGAGCTGATCGTCGCCAACCCGCCGTTCGTCATCTCACCCTCGCGTCGCTACCTGTTCCGTGACGGCGGCCTCCCCGTCGACGACCTCTGCCGCTCGATCGTGCGGTCGGCCCCCGAGCATCTCACCGACGGCGGACACTGCCAGCTGCTCGCGTCATGGGCTCATGTCGACGGCGAGGACTGGCAGGAGCGCCTGGAATCATGGTTCGACGGCACCGGCTGCGACGCCTACGTCCTCGAGCGCGAGGCCCTCGATCCGGCCGCCCACGCGACGAGCTGGCTCCGCCAAACGGAAGCGCCGGAGCGGTGGGGTGACGACTTCGACGAGTGGATGGCCTACAGCGAGGCGCACCACCTCGAAGCGATCGGTTTCGGATTGATCACGATGCGCAGGCGGGCGGATGGGCCGACGTGGTTTCGCGCCGAGGAGGCGCCCCAGGACATCGTCATGCCGTGCGGCGATCACCTCGGTGCCGTGTTCGAGCTCGCCGACTTCCTCGCTCGCGTCGACGACGAGGACCTTCTCGCCGCCACGCTCGTTGTCGCCCCGGACGTCGTGCTCGACGAGCGAGCCCGACCCGACCACGACGGCTGGCTCGTCACCGAGCGACGCCTGCGCCAGACCGCCGCCCTGTGTCACCAGGGCGACGTCGACGCGGGAGTCTCGGCAATCGTCGCCGCGTGCGACGGCTCGCGACGACTCGGTGACATCCTCGCCAGCGTCGCCGAGACCGCCGACGTGGCGACGTCAGCGGTGGGCGACGCCGCACTGCCGATCATCCGGCGGCTCATCGAGCAGGCCTTCCTCCTCCCGTCCACCGCGAGCGGCTCTGTGTAAGCGTGTAAGCCCTCGGCGGGCTTACACGCTTACACAGACTCCTTGGAGGGTCAGAGCTTCTTGTTGGTCTTGACGTCCCAGCCGACGTTGATCGTCGGCGCGAGCTTGCCCGACGGGGACTGCGGCGTGTAGCTGATGTCGACCTTGCTGAAGTTCAACGAGAACTGCTCGGTCGGCAGCTCACTTTCGGTGTCGCCCTGCAACACGCTGGTGACGAGCACATCGCGCAGCTTGTACTTGAGGAAGTCGATGCCCTTGCTCTTGGCGCTGCCGCGCCGGCCGCTCAGCAAGCCTTCCTTGATGTGCGAGCCGGAAGCACAGGCGAGGAACAGCGCTGGCGACGCCTTGCTGATCCGACTGACGAAGTGGAAGTCCTGGAACGTGGCCTTCCCGGCCCCGCCCCCGCCGCCCGAGGTCGAGCCACTGTTGCTCACCCCCCACGACCACGACTCGATGTCGATCTCGCCCTTGTGCGCGGAATCGGTCGACTCGCCATCGATCCCGTCGAGCTTGAGGAACCAGCGCTCCGTGGCCACGTGACCAGGGTGCCTGACGGGCGATCATCCGACAAGCGATTTCTCGGGACGGGAGACCCCGACGTTTCAGGCGAGCCGTTCGACCGTCGGGTTGTCGGCGAGATGGAACGACAGGCCGTGGCCGGGCCCCGTGTCGGCGGTGAGGGCGCCGTCTTCGACTCGCACGCGGCCGTCGTCGGCGAGAACGCCGAGCTCGGCGAACGAGGCGTCCTCGACCGCCTCGACCATCGTCTCGTCGGCGAGCACCAACGCCAGCTGACCGGAGATGTCCGGCAGGAGGTGCGGGGCGACGACGGCGCCATCGGCTCGCGCTTGGGCGGCGATGCGCAGGAACGGCGTGATCCCGCCGACCCGCGCGACGTTCGGCTGGACGATGTCGCACGCCCCGCGGCGGACGGCGTCGCGGAACTGGTAAGCCGTGTACAGGTTCTCCCCGATGGCGATCGGGATCGTCGTCGATCGGCGCAGCTCGACGTGCGCCGCGACGTCGTCGGCGAGCAGCGGCTCCTCGAGCCACGCCGGCTCGAAGGCTTCGAGCGCTTGGGCGCCGCGGCGCGCCGCGGCCAAGTCCCAGCGTTGGTTGGCGTCGACCATCAACCGGCGCTGCGGCCCGATGATCCGCCGCACGGCGGCGACGCGTTGGAGATCCTCGTCGAGATCAGGACGCCCGATCTTGATCTTCACCGCCGGGAACCCGGCGGCGACCCAGCGGCGGGCCTGCTCCTCGAGCTCGTCGAGTGAATAGTGGAAGTTGACGCCACTTCCATACACCGGGACTCGCTGGCGACGGCGCCCCAGCAGGTCGACGAGGCTACGCCCGAGCGACCGTCCGCGCAGGTCCCACAGGGCGATGTCGATGGCGGCCATCGCCAGCGTCGTGATGCCCCCGCCGCCTGCCTCGTGGAGGTGCCACCACAACGCGTCCCACACGGCGTCCGGGTCCGTCGGCCCGCCGACGACGAACGGTGCGCACTCGTCGACGACCATCGCATGGATCGCCGCGGCCCCGATCTGAGGCGTCCAGCTGAACCCGATGCCGACGCCTCCCGTGTCGTCGACGACCTCGGCGATGACGAGATGGTGGTGCGTGACCTCGGCTCCCCACGGTCGGGCCAGCGGGACTCGCCAAGCGCTCGTGCGGACCTCGGCGACCCGCCGGTCGTCACCCACCGACGATCTCGAGGCCCTTGGCGATGAGTCGTTCGAGCTCGGCGAGGTGGTCGGTGGCCGGCTCGACGAGCGGCAGTCGAACCCCGCCGACGTCGAGCCCGCGCAGGCGAACACCGGCCTTGACCAGTGAGACGGCATAGCCAGGGACCTTGTTGCGCAGCTCGACGAGCGGCGCGTAGAACTCGTCGAGCAGGCGGACGCCGAGTCGGCGGCCCGTCGCGCTGGTGTCGCCCAGCGTGCCGCGAAACGCCTGGGCGACCTCGGGAAGGAAGGCGAACACCGCCGACGAGTACAGCTCGACACCCATTCCGTGGTAGCTGGGCATCGTCAGCTCGGCGGTCGGCAGGCCGTTGAAGAACATCACCTCGCGATGCTCTGGTTGGCGCACGGCGACAATGATCCGCTGCAGCAGGTCGAGGTCGCCGACGCCGTCTTTGAGGCCGACGACGAGCGGATGCTCGACGAGCCGCCGCGCCGCGTCCGGCGTGAAGCGGGCGTTGTCGCGGTGATAGGCGATGACGGGGAGACCGCCGCCGTCGGCGACGGCGTGGACGTAGTCGACGATCCCCTGGGGCGGGCCGGTGACGAGGTACGGCGGCATCACGAGGAGGCCGTCGGCACCCGCTTCGGCAGCCTGGCGGGCGCAGGCGACCGCGGTTGGCAACGGTCCCCCGGCACCGGCGACGACCGGGATCACCCCTCCGGCCACCTCGACCGCCGTGCGCACGGCAGTGGCGTGCTCGGCGAGCGACATGGCGTGGAACTCACCGGTCCCGCAGGCGACGAAAACCGCGCCAGGGTCGAGCGCCAGGCGCTCGCTGAGGTGTGTGGCGAGCAGGTCGGCATCGACACCCCCGGCGCCGAACGGGGTGATCGGGAAGAACAGGAGCCCGCTGAGCTGCAATCGTTGCTCCTCGACGGTCACAGTTCGGTGCGCCAACTGTGCTGGGGTTTCCAACCGAGCAGCCGTTCGGCTTTGCCGATGGCGAAGGCGGCCGCATCGCCGACGACGGACCCGGCGAACGGAGCGGCTCCCGGGTGAAAGCGCGGCAGCAGGTCTGCGAGGGGTGCCCGCGCGAGAGCATCGGCGGCCCCGGCGATGAACGTCGACCCATTGGGGACCGCCGGCGGCGGGTGGATGAGGTCGGAGATCAGGGCGGCCACGTCGCGGGCGTCGACGTAGTTGAACAGCGACACAGCGGCGAGCTCTGGCCGATCGAGTCGCTGACGGATGGTGTGACCAGCCTGCGTCGGGGACCCGTCCCACTCCTCCGGGGCGACGACAAAGCACGGGCGCACGGTCGAGAGCCTGATCCTGTCGCCGACCTGATTGGCGAACGTGGCGACGATCTGCTCGGACGTGACCTTCGACAACGAGTAGGCATTCCAGGGGGCGACCGGGTGGTCTTCGTCGATCGGCAGGTAGCGAGGCGTCCAGCCGACCGGGTTGCCATAACCGATCACCGTGGGGCTGCTCGCCACGACCACGGACCGCACCTCGGCCGCCACGGCGGCGGCGCACACGTCGAAGGCCAACAACACGTTGGTTCGCAGGATCTCGGCCTCCGGTCGCAGGAACGGGGCGGGGATCGCGGCGAGGTGAACGACGGAGTCCGGACGCGCGCCGCCGATCGTCGATTCGGCGATTCCCTCCTCCAGAAGGTCGGCGGTGACCCACGTCGCCGGCGTCGGCGCGCCCGGTGGACGCCGATCGACGGCCACCACGTCGTGGCCGTGGCCGGCGAGGACGTCCACAACACTGCGTCCCAGCCGCCCGGCGGCACCGGTCACGAGCACTCTCATCGGTCTCAGGGTTCTCCTGTCGGATCGGTTCGCATGGCGCGCCGCGGTGGCGCAGAGCTGGCGTGATCGCCGGGCAGCGCTGCGCAAGGCAGCGCTGCCCGGCGACGGGCAGACGAAAGCGGCTGAGCGTCGGTGATCAGGCGGCGCCGATCGCCGTGTTGGACTCACTGATGAACGCCTCGACGGCTTCCTCCACCGACATCTGGTCGAACAGCACCTGCTCGTTGAGACGCTGGAGGATCAGCTGGACCTCGCCGGCCCCCTGCGGCGGGACCCCTGGTGGCGCGGCGGCCTCGGCCCCGACCGTGTTGACGAACTCGGCAGCCAGTTGGTTGGCCGGATCGAGCGAGTCGGTGATCGCCTCGCGCATGTCGACGTTCGTGGGGAGGCCGCGGTCGATGAGCATGATCTCCGCCGCCCGCTCGTCGTTGAGCAGGAAGTCGATGAACCGCGCCGCCTCTTCGGGGTGTTCGGTGTCGGCCGACATCGACCACAACATGGCCGGCTTGAGGAACATGCCCTCCGAGCCACCGGGGAAGCGGAGCAGCTGGAGGTCCCTGCCGGATCCCTCGGCGAGAGCGCCGAGCTGGTTGCTCCACCAGAACCCCATCGCCCCGGTGTTCGTCGAGAGCAGCGACAAGTCGATGCCGCCAGCTTCCACCTCGACCGTGACCGAGGCGGGTGGTGTCGCCCCGTTGTCGCGTTGGTCGAGGCCGAGCTGCCACCACGCGGCCACCGTCTCGGGGGTGAACCCGAGCGCCGTGCCATCCTCGGTGAACAGCGACTCACCGTTCTGGCGCAGGTAGACCTCGAGATTCGACTCGTTGAAGCCCTTGTCCTGGGCGCCGAAGACCTCGCCGCCGGACGCCTCGGTGATCTGGGCACCGAGCTCGACGAACTCGTCCCAGGTCCACGTCGTGTCGTCGGGCACTTCGACGCCGGCTTCCTCGAAGGCCACCGGGTCGACGACCACTCCGAGGGCGTTGACGCCCGTTGGGATGGCATACGTCGCGTCGCCGACCATCCCCGCGGTCATCACCTCCGGGTCGAGCGCCGTGTCGTCGATCTCCGTGCCGAGCAGCTCGGACAGGTCCATCAGCACGCCGCGGTCGGCGTACTCGCGGACGTATTTCATGTCCTGCTGGATGATGTCTGGCGTGTCACCGCCGGCCACCGTGGTGGCCAGGCGGTTCCAGTAGTCGGCGAAGTCGGCGAACTCCGGCTCGATGGTCACGTGCGGGTTGTCCGCTTCGTAGAGGTCGATCAGCTCTTGGGTGTAGGTGTGCCGGGAATCGCCGCCCCACCAGGCAAAGCGCAGCGTCACGTCCTCTGGCGTCGTGCTCGGCGCCTCCAGGCCCTGCGCCGCCGGCGCGACGGCGAAGGCGAGCGGTACGGCGAGGGCGGCGACCCAGCGTCGACGTCCTCGATGGTGTCGGGTGGTGTTTCGTGAGATCACGGTGCCCTCCTTGGAGCGTGGTGGTGGCGCGAGCTCGCTTGGCCCGCTCATTTCAACCCCGTCGTGGCGATACCTCGGACGAGGTAACGCTGACCGGCGAGGAAGAACCCAAAGACCGGCACCAACGACACGACGGACATCGCGAAGAGCGGTCCCCATGGCGTTCTTGCGGTGGCGTCGACGAACGTTCGCAGCGCCACCGGCACGGTGTACATGTCGGGGTCGGTCAGGAAGATGAGCTGGCTGAAGAAGTCGTTCCAGCTCCAGATGAACGTGAAGATCGCCGTCGTGGCGAGCGCCGGCTTGGACAGCGGCATGATGATCCGCCAGAACACGCCCCAATGGCCGCAGCCGTCGATGCGCGCCGCGTCGTCGAGCTCACGCGGCAGACCGCGAATGAACTGGACCATCAGAAAGACGAAGAATCCGTCGGTGGCGAGCAACTTGGGAACGATCAACGGCCAGTAGGTGTTGATCAGGCCGGCCTTCGAGAACATGACGTACTGCGGCACGATCACGACGTGGAGGGGCAACATCATCGAGCCGAGCATGATCGCGAACCACAACTTCTTGAACCGGAACTCGAGCCGGGCAAAGGCATAGGCGGCGAGCGAGCAGGCCAACAGGTTGCCGGCGATCGATCCGGCGGCGATGACGGCTGAGTTGAACAAGTACCGGGTGAACGGGCTGGTCAGGGCATTCCAGCCGTCCGGGAAGTTCTGCAGCGTGAAGTTGCCACTCCACAGCCCAGGGCTCCTGAAGATCTCGTCGGTGGGCGTGAACGCGCTGGCGAGCATCCAGACCAACGGATAGAGCATGACGACGCCGAAGGCGATGAGCGCGATATGCGTCACCAGGCGCAGCTTCGGCCGATCCTTGCCGACCCCGATCAGGGCGATCTCATTTATCGCCATAGAACACCCAGTATCGGGACGCCAAGAAGTTGATTGCCGTGATGATCGCGATGATGATCAAGAGCACCCACGCCAGAGCCGAGGCATAACCCATTTCAAAAGCGCCGAAACCCCGATCGTAGAGATAGAGGGAATAGAAGAGCGTCGAGTCGGCTGGACCGCCGCGACCGCTGCTGACGATGAACGACTGGGTGAACGCTTGGAACGAGTTGATCGTCTGGAGCACGAGATTGAAGAAGATGATCGGCGTGAGCAACGGGATGGTGATGCGCACGAAGCGCCGGATCGGCCCGGCTCCGTCGACGGACGCCGCCTCGTAAAGCTCCCTCGGGATCTGCCGCAGGCCGGCCAGGAAGATGATCATCGGCGCACCGAACGTCCAGATGTTGAGCAAGATCAGGGTCCACAGGGCGTAATCGGGGTGCGAGACCCAGCCCGTCGTGCTCTCCACGCCGAACACCCCGAGCACCTGGTTGACGAGTCCGTTGGTCCCGAAGATCTGGCGCCACAAGATGGCCACGGCCACGCTCGTGCCGAGCAACGACGGGAGGTAGTAGACCGCCCGATAGAGGGCCAGGCCGCGGATCCCTTTGTCCAGCACGACGGCCAGTAGCAGGGCAAAGGCGAGTTGCAGGGGTACGGAGACGAGCACGTAGGTGAACGTCACGCGCAGCGACTGGAAGAACCGGGCGTCATCGAGCATCCTCGTGAAGTTGTCGAGTCCGATCCACTCCGGAGGCGACAGCAGCGGGTAATCGGTGAACGACAGGTAGAGCGAGGCGAAGATCGGCCCGATCGTGATCAGCAGGAGGCCGAGGAACCACGGCGCCAGGAAGAGGTAGGCGGTGAGGTTCTCGCGGCGCCGGCGGGGATCCTTGCGGGGCGGCGCGATCGGCGCTGATGAACTCCCGGCGGATCGACGCGGCGACAGCACGAGGTCCGTGTCGACGATGGGTTCGGAGTGCTCTGGGAGCCGTGTGGTCAGCTGGCGGACACTCAACGTGCAGCGGCCTCCCCCGTGTGCTGCGTGACGCTTCCTCAAGGACGAGTAAGCGCTTTCTCGGAATGTTCTAGCAGTAGCACCAGAACGTGTCAACTGCTCTATGGCAAACGCTTTCCAGGCTGCCTTGCACGTCCTAGGATGCCGCCTCGGAATGTCCGCCCGCCGACATGCACCCCCACAGCGCATCGTCCTCGCTGGGCTCCATGGCCATGGCCGGTGGCACCTTGCGAACGTGCGCCGCCTCGCCGACCGTGGCCTGGTCGAGCTCGCCGGGGTGTGCGATCCGCGCCCCCCGACGCCCGACCTGGCAGGCCTCGTCGGCGATGCCGTGTGGGCCACCGAGCTCGACGAGCTGATCATGTCCGTCGAGCCAGCCGTCACAATCCTGTGCACGCCGATCCACACCCATGTCGACCTCGCCCTGGCAGCGGCGACGTCGGGGTCCGATGTGCTCCTCGAGAAGCCACCGGCGCCGTCGCTCGCCGAGTTCGACCGTCTTGCCAGCGGCCTCGACCGGCTCGGAGCGCGCTGCCAGGTCGGCTTCCAGAACCTCGGCTCGGGAGCGATCGGCGGGCTCCACGCCCTGATCGCCGACGGCGATCTGGGTGAGCTGTCGGGCATCGGTGGCGCTGGGCTGTCGATCCGCGACGCCGGCTACTTCCACCGCTCCGGTTGGGCCGGCAAGCGGCGCCTCACCGACGTCGACGTCGTCGATGGCGTGCTCACCAACCCGTACGTCCACGCCGTCGCCGCGGCGATCCGCCTCGCCGACGCCGAGGCGCCAGGCTCAATCGTTGGAACCGAGCTGGAGCTCTATCGCGCCAACCCGATCGAATCCGACGACACGTCGGTGACCCGCCTGCTCACGAGCTCCGGGGTCACGATCGTCGTCGCGGCGACGCTGTGCGCCGTAGAGGAGGCCGAGCCGGTGCTCACGGTGCACGGCAGCCGGGGCCGCGCCACGTGGTCGTACAAGCACGACATCGTGCGCGTCGACACCGGCGACGCCGCCCGCGAGCTGCACTTCGATCGCCGGGATCTGCTCGAGGACCTCATCGCCAACATCGCCGGCGCCACCGACTCCCTGCTCGTGCCGCTCGCCTCGACTCGCGCCGTCACCGAGTTCGTCGACGCGGTCCGCCGTGCGCCAGAACCGGCGCTGATCCCGGCCGACTACCGGCGCACCGAGGGCGTCGACGACTCCCAACGATGCGTCGTCGACGGGGTCGACGATGCGGTGCGTCAGGCTGCCGACCGGCTCACGGTGTTCTCCGAGCAGGCGGTTCCGTGGGCCGCGACCGGCAGCGAAGCCTCGGCCGCCGTCGCCCTCGTCGTGGGCGGGCGCGAGGTTGCCCGCTACGAGCTGGCGCCACGACTCGACGGCGTGCTTTCACCGCGACCGTTTCTCCACCCTGTGCGCACGCTGGGCGGAGTCGTGGTCAGCGACCGGGAGCCCGAGGACCATCGCTGGCATCTCGGTGTTGGCGTCGCCATCCAGGACGTCGGCGGGGTGAACTTCTGGGGCGGTCGAACCTACGTCCGCGGTGACGGGTATCACTGGCGCGACGACCACGGCACCGTCCGTCACCTCGAATGGCGGCGGCGGGCGGTGGCGGCGCTCGCCCACGATCTGGCCTGGATCGGACCGGATCGGCGATGTCGGCTCGTCGAGCGACGCTCGATCTCGGCCGCCGCGGTCGGCGCCGCGACGGATCGGTGGATGCTCGAGTTCCAGTTCAACCTGCGCAACGTGAGTGGCCGGACGCTGTCGCTCGGGAGTCCAGGCTCGAACGGCCGCTCCGGCGGCGGCTACGGCGGGTTCTTCTGGCGTCTCCCACGGACGACTGCGACCAGCGAGGTGCGCACCGACCGAGGCAGCGGCGAGGCGGCAACCCACGGCACGGTGGCCCCGTGGATCTCGTGGGCGACACGCGTGGCAAACCCGCACGACAGCTTCACGCTGCTCCTCGCCCCTGGCGACGCAGCGACAGCGGATGATCCGTGGTTCGTCAGGATGGCGGACTACCCGGGCATCGGCTCGGCGATCGCCTGGGAACACCCGGTCATCCTGGCGTCCGGCGAGTCGACGACGCGCTGCGTGCGGGCACTCGTCGTCGACGGCATCGACCACGACCCAACCGTGCTGCATGGAGACCTGCATCGCTCGAGCTCCCCCATCGAGGAAACGTGACGGCTCCCCAGGACAGCAGCCCGGTGCGTCTTGCCGACGTCGCGGAGCTCGCCGGTGTGTCCCTGGCGACCGCTTCACGCGTGCTCAATGGCAGCGATCGCCTCGTCGGCGCCCCGTTCCGCGAGCGTGTTCTGGAAGCCGCCCGGCAGCTCCACTACACGCCGAACGCCCACGCCCAAGCGATCGCCCGCGGCGCGAGCAACACCGTTGGACTACTCGTCCACGACATCGCCGACCCTTACTTCTCGACGATTGCCACGGGGGTCACCGGTCTTGCCGAGCAGTTCGGCATGGTCGTGTTGCTGGCCAACACCCGGCGCGAGCCACGGCTGGAGATCGAGTACATGGCGATGCTCAACGCCCAGCGGGCGCGCGCCGTGATCATCGTCGGCAGTCGCTTCGCCGATCGCCAGGGCAACGCCGAATTGGCGACCGAGATCGAGCGGTTCACCGCCGGTGGCGGGCGGGTGGCATGCATCGGCCAGGACCGCCTGGGCACGAACACCGTCGTCCCCCAGAACGCCGCTGGTGCGCGGGCCCTCGCCGGCGACCTGTGTGATCTCGGGCATCGGCAGTTCGTGGTCCTTGCTGGGCCGCGTGAACTGCTCGACGGCACGCGATCGTGTGCGCGGGTTCCGGGCCGGTCTCGCCGATCGGGGGATCGCCAGCGGCGACGCGCGGGTGATCCACGGTCCCTTCACGCGCGACGGGGGCTACGACGCGGCGGCGCAATTGGCGGCCGCGCGGGGCCGCGAGACTTGCGTGTTTGCGGTCAACGACGTGATGGCCGTCGGCGCCATGGCCGCCTTCCGCGACGTGGGCATCGGTGTCCCGGACGATCTGTCGGTGGCCGGGTTCGACGACATCGGGCCGTTGCGCGACCTCGTTCCTCCGCTGACGACGGTTCGCCTGCCGCTCGAGCAGATGGGCTCGGCGGCGGCCAGACTGGCCCTCGCCCCGGACCCCGGTTCGGCCCACCAGGTCATCAAGATGGGCGGCGAAGTGGTCCTGCGCGCAAGCACGCGGCGGATCCGATGAGGAGGAACAGGTGAACGACACGGCAAGGCAACGACGATCGGTCGACGAGGTGCTCGGCGCCGCACGGGTGGCATTCGAGTCGCGTGCGCTGCACGCCCCGAAGGTTCGGGCGGCGCTGCTGCGCGCCTGTGCCGAGGCGCTCGAGGAAGTCGGCGACGAGCTTGTCGCCGCGGCCGCCGAAGAGACCGCCCTCACCCCCGAGCGGCTGGGCGGCGAGCTCGACCGCACGACGGGGCAACTGCGCCTGTTCGCCGACGAGGTCGACGAGGGCAGCTGGATCGAGGCCCGCCTCGACACGGCGGCCGGCGACGTTCGCAGCATGAACGTGCCGCTCGGACCCATCGTCGTGTTCGCCGCGAGCAACTTCCCGTTCGCCTTCTCGGTTCCCGGTGGCGACACGGCCTCGGCACTCGCCGCGGGGTGTCCGGTGGTGGTCAAGGCCCATCCGGCGCATCCCCGCACCAGCGAGCTCACCGCTGGCGCGTTGCACCGCGCCGTGGCGAGTTGCGCGCTGTCCGCCGACGTGTTCCAGGTCGTGTTCGGCGACCTCGACGTGGGTACCGCCCTCGTCGATCATCCGGCGGCAGCAGCGGTTGCCTTCACCGGATCATTGGCCGGCGGTCGGGCGATCTTCGATCGGGCGGCCGCTCGTGCGGTGCCGATCCCGGTCTACGCCGAGATGGGAAGCGTCAACCCCGTGTTCGTGCTGCCGGGCGCGTTGCGCCGGCGGGGCGGCGAGATCGCCAGCGGATTGGCGAAGTCGGTGACCCTCGGCGTCGGGCAGTTCTGCACGAACCCGGGCGTGACCATCGGCCTCGGCCTCGACGAGTTCGCCGGTGAGCTGGCCGGCCTGCTCGGCGACGCTCCGGCCGGAACGATGCTGTACCCGGGCATCGGCGACCGCTACGTCGCCGGCATCGGCGACCTCGACAGCACTCACGGCGTCGAGTTGCTCGCTGGCGAAGCGGCCCCCGGCACACCCGTGTGCGCGTTGACGACCGCCGCCGTGTTCATCGCCAACAGCAACCTCGCCACCGAGGTCTTCGGTCCGAGCACCTTGGTCGTGTCCTGCGCGGATCAGGCCGAGATGCTGCAGGCAGCCCGTCAGCTCCCCGGACAGCTCACGGCCACGATCCACAGCGACGGCGATGACGCCCAGGATGTCGAGCTGGCCAGGCTTCTCGTCGATGTGCTCGTCGACAAGGTCGGGCGAATCGTGTGGAACGGGTTCCCGACCGGCGTCGCGGTGACCCATGCAATGCAACACGGTGGCCCGTACCCGGCGAGCACGGACTCGCGGACGACGTCGGTCGGCACGGCGGCGATGCGCAGGTTCCTCCGGCCGGTCAGCTTTCAGGGTGTGCCGGCCGCCGTGCTGCCCGAACCGCTCACCGACGACAACCCGTCTGGCCGCTTGCGGCGCATCGACGGTGAATGGTCGCGCGAGTCGCTGCGCCGCTGAGCGTCAGCGGCGGCGGGCGGCTGGTGCCGGCGCAGTGTTCGACCGCGACTGCCACCACTTCCAACCCGCGGTGATGATCACCGCTCCGACGAACGAGCCGATCAGGCCGCTCGGGCGCAAGGCCAGGCCGTCCCCGGCAAGGAGGCTGAACAGCAACCCGCCGACGAACGACCCGACGAGTCCCGCGACGAGCGCCAGCGACCAATTGATGCCAGGGCCGTCACGGCCCGTCACCCACTGCGCCACGGCGCCGATCATCATTCCGAACACGATGAGGGCAAAGATCAACACGGGGCGCACTCTACGCACGTGGCCGTGGCGGCGACGAGTGGCGGGCCCTGATCTCGACGGCGTGCACGGCGATGGCCGCCGGAGTGCGCGGCCTGGTTCCGGTCGTCACAGCATCGGATCGCTCACCGGCGAGGCGGGCCGCGGCCCGAACGTCCGCGTGCAGCTGGCGGTCGTCGACGGTCGGATAGCTGAACCGCCACCGCCGAACGCGTGCGCCGAGGGGTTCCTTGGCTGGGTCGACGCCGGCCGCCGCGAACACTCGGCAGTCGTACGTGCGGCACGTCCGTGGACGGTGCTCGTAAATCGAGCACCCGTGATCGGCCAACATCGGGCAACGGCCGTGCTCGTCGTAGCCGAGGACCACGTGGCCGCCCGGCAGACCCGGGGCCGGGAAGCGCAGCTCGGCGGGGACGTGGGCGAGCGCGTCGGTCTCGTCCGGACCGATGTGGATGAACTGGCCCGACGAGCAGCACGCCGTGCACCCGTCGCAGGGCACGTCGGAGTCGCCCTCGTCGCGCAACGCCGCCTGGAACGCAGCGAGCCAGGTGGCGAAGTCACCGGCCGGGAGCTCGTCGTCTGACGCCACAGCAAGACGCTACGTGAGCCGGGCGCCGGTGAACGTCGGGCGCGTCGGGATGTCACAGACGGCGGCCTCATCTCGTCTCTGTAGGTGACCGAGACCAGTGAGGAGTTGACATGAAGGTTTTCGTTGCCGGGGCCTCCGGCGCCCTGGGTGCACCGTTGGTCGCCGAACTCGTGACCGCAGGCCACGAGGTGGTGGCCATGACCAAGACGGCGTCGAAACAGGACGGGCTGCGGGCGTTGGGGGCGCGGCCGGTGGTCGCCGACGCGCTCGATCCCGATGCCGTGGCCCGGGTGGTCGGCGAGGCAGAGCCGGAGGTGATCGTGCATCAGCTCACGGCGTTGTCCGGGGCGACGGACATGCGCCACCTCGACCGCTTCTTCGCCGTGACCAATCGACTGCGGACCGAGGCGACGGACCACTTGCTGGCCGCCGGCAGGGCTGTCGGAGCACGGCGTTTCGTGGCCCAGAGCTGGGCGGGGTGGCGATACGCCCGCACGGGACCGCAGGTGCAGACCGAGGCCGATCCCATCGATCCCAACCCGCCGGCGGTGCTGCGATCGGGGGTCACCGCGATCCGCTACCTGGAGGAGGCGGTGACAACGATCGAATGGGGCGAGGGTCTCGTGTTGCGATATGGCGTGTTCTACGGTCCGGGGACCGGGATCAGCTCAGCACCGGATGCGGTGATGGCGGCGCTCGTCCGCAAGCGCCGGTTCCCCTTGGTCGGCGACAGCAGCGGCGTCTGGTCGTTCATCCACATCGAAGATGCCGCCGCGGCGACCGCCGTCGCCGTGGAGCGTGGCCGGCCGGGTGTCTACAACATCGTCGACGACGATCCGGCAGCCGTGCGCGAGTGGCTGCCAGCGCTGGCGAAGGCACTCGGAGCGAAGCCTCCGCGGCACATCCCCCGCTGGCTTGGGAGGCTGGCGGCCGGAGAGGCGGCGACGATCATGATGACCGACGTGCGGGGCGCTTCGAACGCCAACGCCAAGAACGACCTCCGCTTGGAGCTCAGGTATCCGAGCTGGCGGCTGGGCTTCGCCAAAGGGCTGGACTGAAAGAATGGCGGTGGTGCCGACCCTCGAAGAGCTACGGCCGCGCGCGTTCGCGGTGGCCTACCGGATGCTCGGCAGCGTGAGCGAGGCGGAGGACATCGTGCAGGAGGCGTTGCTGCGCCTGCACCTCACGCTGCAGCAGGGCGAGCGGATCGAGTCGCCCCGCGCCTATCTGTCGACGGTGGTCACCAGGCTGTGCATCGACCAGTTGCGATCGGCTCGGGTCCGCCGCGAGAGCTACGTCGGCGAGTGGCTGCCCGAGCCGCTGGTCGACGATGGTCGAGGCGACCCCGCCGACCATGCCGAGATGGCGGACTCCCTGTCCTTGGCATTCCTCGTGTTGCTCGAAAGTCTGACGCCCGAGCAGCGGGCGGCCTTCTTGCTGCGCGAGGTCTTCGACTATCCGTACGCGGAGATCGCCGCAATCGTCGGCACGGGCGAGGACAATGCCCGCCAGCTCGTCGCCCGGGCCCGTAGGCACGTCGATCAACGCAGGCCGCGATTCGAGGCGTCAGCGCAGCGCCGTGAGCAACTGGCAAGCAGCTTCTTGGCCGCCGTCAACGACGGTGACCTCGAAGCGCTCGAGGAGCTGCTCGCCGACGACGTCGTGCTCCACGGTGACGGCGGCGGCCGGGTGCGGGCGATCAGCCAGCCCGTTCATGGCCGGGCCAAGGTTGCTCGCCTGCTCCTGTCGTGGATGCGGGCTGCCGAGCCGTTCGGGGGATGGTTCTTCCGCCAGGTGCTCGTGAACGGCCAACCCGGGGCCTTGGCGACCGACGCCACGGGCAAGCTGGTTGCCGTCGCCGTGTTGGACATCGCCGATGACGGCCACATCTCAGCGGTGCGCTCGATCGTCAACCCCGACAAGCTGCGCCACCTCGATCCGTCAGCGACCCCACCCGACCGGTCTGCGTAGGCGTGTAGGCCCCCGACTGGTTCACACGCTGACCCAGACCGACGCGGGCGTTACAGGATCACGACGACGCCGGCGGCGACCAGCGCGACGAGACCAGGAAGCAGCAAACCGAAGGTGTCCCTTGCCGCGGCGGTGACCGGCAGGCCAGCGGTGATGCCGTGCCGTCGACGCACGGCAGCGAGGCCGGCGAGGGCCAAACCGATCGAGGCGAGAGCGATCGCGGCGCCGCGCTCGAACCCGGCGTCAGCGGTGCGGGCGATCAGCGCTGCCACCGCGGCGACCACCAACACCGTGCGCGACCACGCCAGGACCGTGCGCTCGGCTTGCAGCGCGTTCGGCTCGCTCATCCGGCGGCGATCAGCACGAACGAGACGATGGCGATCAGCCCGATGGCGGCGGCAACCAGCGGGACCAAGCGGGCCGCCGGAAGGTCGTCGCCCCGTCGAATTGCCCGCTGAACGGCGACCCAGCGCAGGTACCCGCCCACCACCAGCACGACACTGCAGCCGACAGCGAGCAACGCCAGGGCGGTCGTGGCATTCGCGATGTCGAACGGATCGACGAGTTGGCGCACGGCGACGCCACCGGCGAGCAACCCGAGCGATGTGCGCACCCAGGCAAGAAAGGTCCGCTCGTTGGCGAGCGTGAACCGATAGTCCGGCTCTTCGCCGTCGTCGGCCGACACCCACCACCGTGATCGATTCTGGGATGCGTCGATCGTTCCATTGTGGCGCCCTCGACCGTCGCCCTCGAGTGATGCCGGTCCGAACTCGGCGACGCCGCTCGTCGAGCAGCGCTACGGTTCCCGGGCGATCTCCACGGATACGACAGCACGTGGCGCCGCGGCACTGGCCGACGGGCGGTGGGCGGATGCCAGGGCCGCCTTCGAGGCGTCGATCGACGAAGGCGACACGGCCTACGCTCGTCTCGGCCTGGCGACGGCCCTGTGGTGGCTTGGCGAGAACCGGGCGAGCGTCGACCAGTGCACCGCCGCCTATGCCTTGTTCCGCAAGGCCGAAGACACCGGCGGTGCGGTCGATTGCGCGCTGTGGTTGGCGATCACGTACAAGGCGAACTTCGACAACTTCGCCGCCGCCAACGGATGGATCGCTCGCGCCGAGCGACTGCTCGAGTCCGTCGAAACGGGCCCGGCCCATGCGTGGGCGTGGGTCACCAGGGCGTATCGTCTGGCTGACCTCGACACGGCCGCGACACTGACCCAGCAGGCACTCGACGTCGCCCGCCGCGCTCGCGACGTCGATCTCGAGCTCGTCGCGGCGTCACAGCTCGGGCTGATCCGTGTCGGCCAAGGCGACACGGCAGGTGGGTTCGCGCTGATCGACGAGTCGATGGCCGCGGCGTTGGGCGGCGAGCCGTCCGACCTGCAGACCGTCGTCTACACGTGTTGCGACATGCTCAATGCCTGCGAGTTGACGGGCGACGCGGACCGGGCGGCGCAGTGGTGCCGGGTCGCCGACAGGTTCGTCGAGACGTACGGCTGTCCATTCCTCTATGCCGAGTGCCGCATCTACTACGGCAGCGTGCTCACCGCCGCCGGCCGGTGGGACGACGCCGAGCGCGAGCTCGGTGTCGGCAAGCGAATCACCGCCGACAGCTGCCCGAGCCTGCATCGCAAAGCGTTGACCCGACTGGCCAGCCTCAGGGTCCGCCAGGGACGCCTGGAGGAAGCCGAACAACTGCTGGACGCGGCCGGCGGCCGTGCCGAAACGGCCGCCGAGATCACGTTGTCGACCGCGGCGTTGCTGCTGGCCCGTGGCGACGGAGCAGGGGCGGCCCGATTGCTGGAGCACCGCTGGCGGACCCTCGAGCAGCGCCGGGCCCACGCGGCAGCGGCGCTCGACCTGCTCGTCGACGCCCAGCTCGCCCGCAACGACGTCGACGCAGCCACGGTCACGGCGACCCGCCTTGCCAACGTCGCGGGTTACGTGGACGACCGAGTCGCCGCGGTGTCACTCGCGGCCGAAGGCCGCGTGGCTGATGCAGCCGGCGACAGGCAGTCGGCGGCCACGTGCCTTGAAGCTGCGGCCGCCCGGTTCGCGCGCATCGGTGCCCCGTTCGAGGCGGCGCGAGCCCACTTTGCGCTCGCTGGCGTTGTCGTCGGAGAACAGCCAGAACTGGCGATCAGCCACGCCGAGCGGGCGCTCGCTGGGTTCGAGGACCTCGGGGCGGCCCTCGATACCGATCGCGTCGCCGCCTTCCTCAGAGCGATGGGCGTAGCCACGCGGCCCGGCCCAAAGGGACTCGGCGTGCTCACCGCTCGCGAACAGGAGGTGCTCGCGCTGCTCGGGCACGGCTTGTCCAACGCCGAGATCGGCGCTCGCCTGTACGTCAGCCCGAAGACCGCCGCCCACCACGTGAGCCGCATCCTCCGAAAGCTCAACCTGCGCAACCGCGCCGAGGCAGCTGTCTTCACGACCGGCCGAGATCAATCTCGCGACCGATTGGTCATTTGACCGATGCTCTGCAACCTCGACGATGCGCATCGTTGCGGGTATGACAGCACCAACCGATCCCACGGAGTCGTTCCAGATCCCGATCGAGGCTGCCGAGCGCTACGAAACGGCGTTCGTGCCCGGCTTCTTCGTCCAGTGGGCGCCGATCCTTTGCGAGGTTGCCGGAGTCTCCGAAGGGCACCGCGTACTCGACGTCGCCTGTGGAACCGGCATCGTCGCCCGCACCGCCGCCGACCTCGTCGGTCCAGCGGGCACCATCATCGGCGTCGATCTCAACGAGGCGATGCTCATCGTCGCCAACCGTGTCCGGCCCGACATCGAGTGGCGGCACGCGGACGCCGTGGCCTTGCCGTTTCCCGACGACTCGTTCGACGCCGTGTTGTGCCAGATGGCGTTGATGTTCTTTGAGGATCGTGGGCGAGCGGTCAACGAGATGACACGCGTCGTCGCGAAGGACGGCACGGTGGCCGTCGTCGTCCCCAGCGCTCTCGAGCGGCAAGCGATGTTCCGGCCATTCGTCGAGCTGGCCGCCCGGATCGTCGGGCCGGAGGCGATCTCCCTGCTGACGTCGTACTTCGTGTGCGGGGACCTCGGCGAGCTCACACGGCTCGTGGAGTCGGCCGGCTTGCGTGTGACCGCGAAGCGCTCGGTCGTCGGCACCTACGCCGCACCATCCGTGGATGCCGCCGTCACCACCGAAGTGGAGAGCACCCCGCTCGCCGAGCGGATCAGCTCGGCGACGTACCGGCAACTGCGCGAGGAAGCTGTCGAGGTCCTGGCACCGTTCACCGAGTCCGATGGTGGCCTCGTCGCCCCGTTCGAATGTCTCGTGGTCGCGGCTCGTCGGGATTGAGTCCTCAGCCCGCTGCCGGTGGGGCGCGGGCGGTATCGGTGGCGTCTGCGTCACGTTCGGTAGCCACCCACGTTGGGGTGTGATCGAAGGGACACGGCAGCGGATCGCCCGCGCGTCGCGGCGCTGGTGGTTGCGGAGACGATCTGGCGGCGAGGTCCTCGGCCGCTTTGACGGTGCGGTTGTGGTGAGCACAAAGCAGCTGACCGTTGCACAGGCACGTGATCCCGTCCGGATGAGGGACGACGTGATCGACATCGCAGCGATAGGCCGGTTCGTCACAGCCAGAGGGGTGTTGGCAGTGTCGGTCGCGGATCTCGATGATGCGGCGGATTGCGCCGGTGAAGCGTCGGCGACGGGATGCGGAGATGTTGCGGTTCGGTGGGTCGTAGACGACGCGCTCGATGTCAGCGTCCGACAGCAAGGGGATCAGCAGGTCGGGGGCCATGACAGTGCCCGCAGCGCTGTGACACATCCAGTTGAAGTGTTCGATGCCGATCGTCACGGTGAACAAGGGGCGGGGACGCAGTCCGTCGGCGGGCGCGGTGGCGGCGCGCATCGCCATCTCGACGAGGGCGTCGGCGCGGCGTTGCTGCACGGAGCGTTCGACACCGTCACGGAGATCCTGCAGCCGAAGCTGTTCGCGGATCCTCTCGAGCTCGGTGCGGAAGATCTCCCCGCCGACCGGATCGATGACGCCGTCGACAACCACCTCGCCACGCCAGCCGGTGCTCACGGACAGGTGGCGACCCTCGTGCGCCGGGTTGGCGCCGCGCTCGGTGGCGTCCCGATCGGCGAGCAGCTTCCAGTGCTCGACACCTGTAACGGCGTTGTCGAACCAGCGTGTCCGGCACAGGTTGACCAACAGCTCTTCTGACTCGGCGAAGTCGGCGATGCGCCACGGCCGATTGCACGACGCGACGAGATCGACGTGGGCGCCGCAGATCTCCCCGCTGTCGTAGGCGGCGGCTGCCGCGGGCATCTCGGCGAGGCTGCGGGCACGGCGCACGATGCGGCCGGTGTCGGTCGGCCGCAGATGGGTTTCTCGAGCGAGGCGGGCGCCCGGCGACTTCGAGCCGTTGCTGGCCCACAGCAGACGCCGGTCCCACGCTCCGATCAACCGGCACCACGCCGCCTCCAAGCGACTGTCGAGGGGGCCGAGCGAGACGACGAAGTCGTGCAGCGTGTCGTCATCGAGGTCGTCGACGTTGACACCAGCGAGCGCCTCGATGACTGCTCCGAGCCGCTCGAGCAGTTCCTCAGCCATACCAGCATCTTATCGAACATTTGTTCGTCCCGCAACCCTCGACCAGGAATTCTCTTGACCGGATTGGCAACCACCGTGGCCCACGTCGGGCGCAGACGACCGAATCAGTGCGCTATCGCTGCAGGGCGGCCCACTGCAGCAGCAGGACCGTCTTGCCATCGACGATCGCTCCGCGCTCGACCATCTCCAAGGCGTCGGCAAGCGTGAGCTCGAGCACCTCGATGTCCTCGCCTTCGTGAGCCAGACCGCCACCCGAGGAGACGCGCTGATCGTGAGAGTAGGTGGCGGCGAAGAACGTGACTCGTTCGGTGACCGACCCCGGGCTCATGAACAGCTCGAAGAGCCGCTCGATCGCGCCGACCCGCACTCCGCTCTCTTCCTCGGCCTCTCGACGGATGGCGGTCTCGGCATCGTCGTCATCGCCATCGACGAGCCCGGCGGCGGCTTCGATCAGCATCCCGTCGGGATGGCCGTTGAGAAAGGCAGGCAGGCGGAACTGGCGGGTGAGCAAGATCGTCCCCGCGGCAGGGTCGTGAAGCAGGATGACGACCCCGTTGCCGCGGTCGTAGGCCTCGCGGACCTCGCGCGTCCGCGTCCCGTCACGGTGGAGGTAGTCGAACGTCGCCTTGCGCAGCACGTACCAGTGATCGGACAACACCTCGACGTCGAGGTTCTGGACTCGTTCGTTGACGCCGACGACGACGCCGTGACCACCGCGCATGGCGACTCAGTGTGCTGCCAGCGACGTCAGATCGGCGGAGGAATCGACGTCGTCGACGTCGAGGACGTCGTCGGCGTCGAGGGCGTCGAGGACGTCGAGCGAGGTCGACGAGGTCGACGAGGTCGGCGATGGCGTCGACGTCGACGATCGAGGTGGATGTCGAGATGGTCGTGGTCGTCGCCGGCTCGGGCTCGGTGGTCGTCGCCTCGGTCGTCTCCGGCTCCGTCGTGGTTGCCTCGGTCGTCTCCGGCTCCGTCGTGGTCGGCTCGGTCGTCTCCGGCTCCGTCGTGGTCGGCTCGGTCGTCTCCGGCTCCGTCGTGGTCGGCTCGGTCGTCTCCGGCTCCGTCGTGGTCGGCTCGGTCGTCTCCGGCTCCGTCGTGGTCGCCTCGGTCGTCTCCGGCTCCGTCGTCTCGGGCTCGGTCGTCTCCGGCTCCGTCGTCTCGGGCTCGGTCGTCTCCGGCTCCGTCGTCTCGGGCTCAGTCGTCTCCACGTCCGTCGTCTCGGGCTCCGTCGTCTCCGACTCCGTCGTGGTCGGTCCGGTCATCGGTGGCTCGGCGAGCCGCGGCTCGCTCGTCGTTGTCGTGCCAGGTTCCGTGGTCGACTCCGGCATCGTCGACTCCGGCATCGTGGACTCCGGCATCGTCGACTCCGGAACAACCGTCGTCTCGGGAGCGCTTGTCTGCGGCATCGGTTGGGGCGACGGCACGGCGATCACCCGGGGCTGGTACGGCAACGTCGTCACGGACGCCGTCGTCACCGCGAGCGTCGTCGACGTCGAGGTGAGCGACGTCGAGGTCTGCGGCAGCGACGTGGCGATGCCCGGCAGGACCACCGGCAGGCGATCGTCACTGTCGGTGCTGTCGGCGCCCCCGGCGGTGAACATGACCAGGGCGAACACGCCGAGCACCGCAACGCAGGCCCCGGCCGTGGTCGCCCGAATCGCTCCGGGCTGTTGCCACCAGAGCCCGGGAGGCGGCTCGTACTCGGGGTCGAACAACCACTCCTCGTCGGGCGGTTGCCAGCCATCGTCGTCGAACATCAGTGAGCTCGCCCTGCCGGCGAGCCGCGCCGATCAGCACCGGAGTGGCCGGGCGTGGGACGGCGGTCTCCACGTCGACACCATCCCTCGGCCGGCGAGGGCGTCACCAAGGCGTCCACGGCAGCTACCAGCGTTGCACGCTTGCGACCGTCGCGCCACGCGGGAAACCCTCAACCTCCGCTGTTGAGTCATTCATCGCCAACGTCGATCGATCCGATGCGATTAATCGATGATGACTATGGTCCGACGTCGATATCTTGAGCACCGATACGGAGTACCCAACCATCCCCTGAGGTGATACCCCCATGTCGTTGATCAACACCGACGTCAAGCCGTTCACAGCGACCGCCTACCACGACGGCGAGTTCGTCACGGTGAGTGACGCGAACCTGCGCGGCACGTGGTCCGTGCTGTTCTTCTACCCCGCCGACTTCACCTTCGTGTGCCCCACCGAGCTCGGCGACCTCGCCGACCACTACGCCGAGTTCACCGAGCTCGGTGTCGAGATCTACGGCGTGTCGACCGACACCCACTTCACCCACAAGGCGTGGCATGACACGTCGGCGACGATCGGCAAGATCAGCTACCCGCTGATCGGCGACCCGACGGGCACGCTGAGCCGCAACTTCGACGTGTTCATCCCCGAGGACGGCCTGGCCGACCGTGGCACGTTCGTCATCGACCCCGACGGCAAGATCCAGCTCGTCGAGATCAACGCCGGCGGCATCGGGCGCAACGCCATCGAGCTGCTGCGCAAGGTCAAGGCCGCCCAGTACGTTCGCGCCCACCCCAACGAGGTCTGCCCGGCCAACTGGGAAGAGGGCGAAGAGACCCTCGCCCCCTCGCTCGACCTCGTCGGCAAGATCTGAGCGAGGGCGGCGATGCTTGATCCCGCCCTCGCCACGCAACTCCAGGGCTATTTAGAGCACCTGCGCCACCCCATCGAGCTCGTCGCGTCGCTCGACGACAGCGCCAAGTCCGCCGAGCTGCACAGCCTGCTCGACGAGATCGCCGCGATGTCGGACCTCATCGCCGTGAGTCGCCGCCACGACGTGCGTGCCCCGTCGTTCGCCGTGGAGCGAATCGGCTCGGAAATCGGCGTGCGCTTCGCGGGCATACCGATGGGCCACGAGTTCACGTCGCTCGTACTCGCCTTGCTGCACGTGGGCGGGCACCCCTCGAAGGAAGCCGCCGAGACGATCGAGCGGGTGCGCAACCTCGACGGCAACTACACCTTCGAGACGTACTTCTCGTTGTCGTGCCAGAACTGCCCGGACGTCGTCCAGGCGCTGAACCTGATGAGCGTGCTGAACCCGAAGATCACGCATGTCGCCATCGACGGCGGGTTGTTTCCGGGCGAGGTGGAGGAGCGCCAGGTGCTCGCCGTGCCGACCGTGTTCCTCAACGGTCAGCCGTTCGCCAGCGGGCGGATGACCCTCGAGCAGATCGTCGGCAAGCTCGATGTCGGCGCCTCGGCACGCGACGCCGAGCTGCTCAACTCCAAGGATCCGTACGACGTCCTCGTCGTCGGCGGTGGCCCGGCGGGCGCAGCTGCGGCGATCTACTCCGCCCGCAAGGGGATCCGCACGGGCGTCGCCGCTGCGCGACTCGGCGGCCAGGTGCTCGACACGATGGGCATCGAGAACCTCATCTCGGTCCCCCGCACGGACGGGCCGAAGCTCGCCGCGGCGCTGGAGGAGCACGTCAAGGACTACGACGTCGACGTGATGAACCTGCAGCGGGCGAAGCATCTGGTGCCCGCCGCCGGGCCGGGTGGGCTGATCGAGGTCGCCTTGGAGAACGGTGCATCGCTGTGGTCGCGCACGGTCGTCGTCTCGACCGGGGCCCGTTGGCGGCAGCTCGAAGTTCCGGGGGAGGACGAGTACCGCAACAAGGGCGTGACGTATTGCCCACACTGCGATGGGCCGTTGTTCAAGGGCAAGCGGGTCGCCGTCATCGGCGGCGGCAACTCGGGTGTCGAAGCGGCGATCGATCTCGCCGGCATCGTCGCCCACGTCACGCTCGTCGAGTTCGATGGACAGCTGCGCGCCGACGACGTCCTGCTGCGCAAGCTGCGCAGCCTGCCGAACGTCACGATCATCGTCAGCGCCCTGACCACCGAGGTGCTCGGTGACGGCGCCAGGGTCACCGGACTCGTGTACCAGGACCGAACGAGCGGAGAATCCCGGGCGGTCGAGCTCGAAGGGGTGTTCGTGCAGATCGGACTGCTGCCCAACACGGAATGGCTCGAAGGGACCGTGGCGCTGTCGCCGCGAGGTGAAGTCGTCATCGACGATCGGGGCCGCACCTCGGTCCCCGGCGTGTTCGCTGCGGGCGACTGCACAACCGTGCCGTTCAAGCAGATCGTCATCGCCCTCGGGGCTGGCTCGACGGCCGCCCTCAGTGCCTTCGACCACCTCATTCGCACGCCGGTGTCCAACAGCAAGGACGAGCCGGAGTACAGCGTCGCCTGATGAACCTTCGCGATCTCGACTACCTCGTTGCGCTTGCCGAGCATCACCACTTCGGAAGGGCTGCCGTGGCGTGCCACGTCAGCCAGCCGACGCTGTCGACACAGGTGAAGAAACTCGAGGGCGAGCTCGGCGTACAGCTCGTCGAGCGCAACGCCCGCCAGGCGATGCTCACCGAGGCCGGCGAGCTGGTGGTCGAGCGGGCGCGGGCGATCCAGCGCGAGGCCGACTCGATCCGCGAGATCGCCCGACGCGTCGAGCAGCCCGAGGCCGGCCGCTTGCGGGTGGGGCTGTTCCCGACACTCGGCCCGTACCTCCTGCCGCACGTCGTGCCCAAGGTCCATGCCCGCTTCCCGCACCTCGAGTTGCTGCTCGTCGAGGAGAAGACCGAGGCGGTCCTCGAACAGCTGCGCCAAGGCCGGCTCGATGTCGCCGTCGTCGCCATGCCGGTCGACGACGACGGCCTGCACCACGAGCTCTTGTTCGACGAGGAGTTCGTGCTCGCCGTACCGGCCGACGATCCGTTGGCGTCGATCGAGGGGCCCGCGTCGCTGTCGGTGCTCGCCGGCCAGCGAGTGCTGCTGCTCGACGATGGCCACTGCCTGCGCGCCCAAGCGCTGTCGGTCTGTCAGCTCGCTGGCGTCAGCGAGCGTGACGGGTTCCGAGCGACGAGCCTGGAGACGCTGCGCCAGATGGTCGCCGCCGGCGTGGGTGTCACGCTGCTCCCGAACCTTGCGGTGCAGCCGCCGGTCCCGGTGTCGGCAGATGTCCGCCTGATCCGGTTCGTCGACCCGGTTCCCAGCCGCCGGATCGCCATGTTCTGGCGCCACTCGAGCATCTACGCCGACTTCCTGCCCCAGCTCGCCGAGCTGTTCCGCGACCTACCCCCCGGACTCGTCCACGCCCCCTGACGACCGATGGGTGTTCAGGGGACGGAACGGTCCCCTAAACACCCATCGGTTGGGTTCGGGTGGCCTTGAGGACGGGGATCTGACGGTCGGTGTTGGCCTGGTAGTCGGTGTACGGCGGGTAGGCGGCGACGGCTCGTGCCCACCACTGCTCGCGTTCGTCGCCGGCAAGCTCGGTCACCTCGACGGGGAACGGCTCGGGGCCGTCCTGGATCGTCACGGCCTGCGGATCGGCCTTCAGGTTGTGGTACCACACCGGGTGGTCCGGTCGCCCGCCGTACGACGCGATGAGGGCGTACTCACCGTCGTGTTCGACGCGCATCAGTGGTGTCTTGCGGATCTTGCCGGACTTGTTGCCGCGGGTCGTGACGACGATGATCGGCAGGCCGGTCTCGCGCAACGTGTTCGCCTCGCGGCCGCCCGACCGTTCGTAGGCCTCGACCTGCTCACGCACCCAAGCGGCTGGGCTCGGCTCGTACTCACCTTCAAGGGTCATGGGCGAACCGTACTCACCGGGTGGGCAGACTTGGCGACGACATCGGCGAGGATGCGGACGCCCTCGTCGATCTCCGGCGGCTCGAGCCCGCCGTAGCCGAGGAGGATTGCCGCCGGGGAGTCGGCGGTCCGCGTGACCCGGTGATCGCCAAGCGCGTAGATGCGAATCCCGGCGGCCGCCGCGTCGTCGACCAGCGCGGCTTCGTCGATTCCTGGTGGAAGCGTGACGAGAACGTGCAGCCCGGCGGCGATCCCGCTGAACCTGGCGTCGGGCAGCCAGTGGGCGAGGGCCTCGACGAGCGCGTCGCGGCGCTTCCGGTACACCCGGCGCATCCGTCGCAGGTGACGGTCGAGATCGCCGTTGACGAGAAATTCGGCGAACGTCGCCTGCACCGGAGCCGACGTCGCATGGTCGATGAGCATCCGACTGGCCGCAATCGGGGCGACGAACGGCGACGGCAGCACGAGCCACCCGAGACGCAACCCGGGAGCGAGGCTCTTCGACAGCGTTCCGCAGTAGATCACCCGATCGGGAGCGAGTCCTTGCATCGCCCCGACGGGATGCCGGTCGTAGCGGTACTCGGCGTCGTAGTCGTCCTCGATCACGTAGCCGTCGACCTCGCGTGCCCAGGCGATCATCGCCCGGCGACGCGGTGGTGCAAGCACGGCGCCCGTGGGGTACTGATGGGCCGGCGTCACGAGCACCGCTCTGGCCTTCGAGCGCCGCAGTTGGTCGACGACGAGTCCATCGCCATCGACCGGCACGGAGACGTGGTCGGCTCCGAGCCACGCCAACTCGGCACGCGGCCCATCGTGACCCGGGTCCTCGACGGCGACCGGCGTGTGACCCGTCTCGATCAGCTGCCGGGCGACGAGGCTGAGGCCGTGCGAGAAGCCGTTGCAGATGACCACCTGATCGGCCTCGGCAACGACGCCGCGAACCCGCCCGAGATAGTCGGCAACGGCCCCACGAAGCTGGCGCAGACCGCACGGGTTGCTGTAGCCGAAGTAGCGGTCGGGCAGTGTCTGCAAGGCGGTCCGCGTCGCCCGCAGCCACGCCGCCCTCGGGAACGTCGACAACTCCGGGATGCTCGGACGGAAGTCGATGATCGCCGGTGCCGGGCGGGCGGCACGGGCCACCGCGCGGTCGGTGCCGATCGGCGCCGAGTTGACCACCGTGCCGGCGCCCTGGCGGGCGACGAGGTAGCCCTCGGCGAGCAGCTGGTCGTAGGCCCCGACGACGACGCCGCGGGTGACGCCGAGATCGGACGCCAGCGCCCGTGACGACGGCAATGGCGTGCCCGGCGCGAGCCGCCCGGCGCTGATCGCGTCGCGCAGCCCGCCTTCGATCTGCGCCCGCAGGCCGCGCCGCCGGGAGCGATCGATCTCGATCAGTAGGTCCGGTGAAGTGGTACTCATACAGGATCGGGAATTGGACCTTACCAGGAGTCCACTGACGTTCTACGGTGGAGTCATGTTCAATGCCTATTGCCCCGGGCATGGTGGCCGAGTGCAGCTCGGACCGGACTCGATCGTTGCCTTCGGCAACGCGGGCAAAGGCATGCTCGTACGCTGGAGCTGCTCGTGCGGCGCGTTCGGGTCGGCGCCGTTCGAGGACGTCACCCGTCATCGCCCCCCGGCGCCGCGCTCGCCCTTCAGCTCCGCTTCCTGAGGAAACCGCGCCGGCACGCCGCGACGTGCGCGGCACACTGGTCGCATGGCCGACCATGCCGCGCCCGAGCACCGGCACGTCCACGACGATGTCGACTGGGCGGCGATGGCCGGAGCCCTCACGGCGTGGGACGACCTCGAAGCCGCCCGCAACCGCGCGATCGTCGGGTGGCTCGGGGTCCGACCTGGCCACGTCGCCGTCGATGTCGGTTCCGGGGCGGGCGGCATGGCGGTCGCTCTCGTCGATGCCGTCGGTCCTCCGGGAACGGTGGTGATCGCCGACGGCAGCGCCGAACTCCTCGCCGTCGCCCAGCACCGAGCCCGGCGCCTCGATCACCACCTCATCGCTGTCCACGCCGACCTCGAACATCAGGCGTTGAGCAGCGTGCTCGACAAGCGATCCGTCGACCTCGTGCACGCCAGCGCGGTCGTCCATCACCTCGATGACGAGCTGGCGGCGGTCACCGACCTGGCGTCGGTTGTCCGACCAGGAGGCCGCGTCGCGATCGCCGAGGGTGGCCTCGACAATCGCTACCTACCCGACGACTGCGGAATCGGCGAGCCGGGACTCGAGCAGCGCTTGGCGAGCGAGAAGGCCACGTGGTTCTGGCGCGAGGTGCGCCCGGCTGCCGCCACCGTGCGCACCGGGTGGGGATGGAACGTGCTGCTCGCCGATGCTGGTCTCGTCGACGTGGCGACGCGCTCGTTCATCCTCGACCTGCCGCCGCCACTGTCGGACGCCGCCAGACGGGTCGTGCGCGGTGTGTTCGAACGGGAGCTGCACAGAAACGCCGAGCAGCTCGGCCCCGCCGATCAGGCGACGATTCGCCAACTCCTCGACGACGAAGACCCCCGCGGCCTGATGCGCCGCCCCGACGTCTTCGTGCTCGGAGTCCGCACGGTGCATGTCGGCACCGTGCCCGCTTGACGGCGCTCGCACAAGACAAATCAACCGAGGCCGGGCGTGCTGGCGTAGGCCGAGAGCGCCGGCTGGCCGCCGAGGTGGGCGTAGAGGACCCGTGATCCGGCGGGGATCTCGCCGGATCGGATCATCCCGATCAAGCCGGCCATCGACTTGCCCTCGTACACCGGGTCGGTGAGCATCCCCTCGGTGCGGGCGGCCAGGTGGATGGCGTCGATCGTCGACTCATCGGGGATGCCGTACACCGGCCCGGCGTAGCCGTCGACGACGGTGATCTCGTCGGCGTGCAACGATCGCCCGAGGTCGATTCGCTCTGCCGTGTCGTTGGCGATGCGGGTGACCTGGGCGACCGTCTGATCGATCGTCTTGGACGCATCGATTCCGAGGACACGGCGCTTGCCGATGCCCTCGAGGGCGAACCCGGCGATCATCCCGGCGTGCGTCGAGCCGGTGACCGTGCACACGACGACGTGGTCGAAGAACACGCCCAATTCGGCTTCCTGGGTGGCGACCTCCCTCGCCCAATTGGCAAAGCCCAGTCCACCCAACGGGTGGTCGGAGGCGCCGGCGGGAATCGGGTAGGGCTTGCCGCCCGCCGCCTCGACGGACTCGAGGGCCCGGCGCCAGCTGTCGCGCACCCCGATGTCGAAGCCGGCTTCGTCGATGCGGACGTCACCTCCCATGATGCGGGTCAGCTGGAGGTTGCCGACGCGCCCGTAGTTCTCGTCGGTCGACTCGACCCACTGTTCCTGCACCGTCACCGCGCCGAGGCCCAGGAAGCGGGCGACGCCGGTGACCTGACGGGTGTGGTTGGACTGCACGCCGCCGATCGACACGAGCGTGTCACAGCCCTGAGTGATCGCATCGGCGACGAGGTACTCGAGCTTGCGGGTCTTGTTGCCACCGAAGGCGATGCCTGAGTTGCAGTCCTCCCGCTTCGCCCAGATCTCAACGTCGCCACCGAGCTCGGCGCTGAGCCGACGCAAGGGGTGAACCGGCGAGGGTCCGAACAGCAGCGGGACACGATCGAAGTCGTCGAGGCTCATCGCCGCATCGTGGCACGACCTAGCCGGCCCGCAGGCCCGTCAGAGGAGGACTACGTTCGGTTCGACGTATGTCCGATCAATCCCTGCCCGAGCATGTCCGGGCCAACCGAGCCCACTGGGACGCCGACGCGCCCAACTGGGTCGCCTGCGGCGAGCGGGCGTGGAACGCAGAACCGACGTGGGGAATGTGGGGCGTTCCGATCCCAGCTCTGCTTCCGGACGACATGACGGGCCTGCACGCCATCGAGCTGGGGTGCGGCACGGCGTACGTGTCGGCGTGGATGGCCCGGCGCGGCGCCACGGTCGTCGGCATCGACAACTCGGAAGGCCAGCTGACGACTGCCCGACGTCTCGCCGCCGAGCACGGCATCGCCCTGACGCTGATCCACGGCAACGCCGAGACCGTGCCCTACCCCGACGGTTCGTTCGACTTCGCCATTTCCGAGTACGGGGCGGCGATCTGGTGCGACCCGTTCGTGTGGATTCCCGAAGCGCACCGCCTGCTGCGCCCGGGCGGCACGCTCGTGTTCCTCGGGACGTCGACCCTGGCGATGATGTGCTCGCCGATCGACGGATCGCTGCCGGTCACCACCCAGCTCGAGCGGGACTACTTCACGATCCACCGGCTGGACTGGCGCGACGCTGCCGACGAACCGGGCGGCATCGAGTTCAACCTGCCGCTGTCGCGCTGGTTCCGGTTGTTCCG
Source organism: Ilumatobacteraceae bacterium (assembly GCA_963772825.1). Classification (GTDB taxonomy): domain Bacteria; phylum Actinomycetota; class Acidimicrobiia; order Acidimicrobiales; family Ilumatobacteraceae; genus Desertimonas. The sequence continues at coordinate 252,315 of CAVYYX010000014.1, forward strand.
CGACACGGGGTTCGAGGTGGTTGAGTTCCTCGAAATCCAAGCGCCTGAGCCGACCCCCGAAGCGGCCGACGAGATGCCCTTCTACGCCACCGCTGGTTGGTCGCACCGCTTTCCGAGCGAGCAGGCTTGGGTGCTGCACAAGCGGTGAGTCGGCCGGTCGACGGGCCGCCTGTGGACGTCGTTCCGACCGGTAGATTTCGGGGCACGCCAGGCACCCGAAGTCCGATCTGCCAACCGATGGTGGGCTGCGGCTGCCGATCGCCGAGGTTCGAGTCGTGAGCGACAGCAACAAAGGTGACTGGTCGGGCCGCACCGAGGGACCGCCAACCGCCCACGCCCCCGAGGAGTCGGCGGCCCTCGAGTGGGGCTACGTGGAGCCGGCCGGGACGTGGTGGAACGAGTCGCGATCGGTCATCTGGGTCGCCGGTGCGGCAGCGTTCGTCCTCGCCGCGATCCTCGGAATCGTGCTGACGACGGGCGGCGATACGGAGGGAACCGACAACACGCTGCTGCCGCCCAATCCGCCGCCGAGCTCCGAGGCTCCCTTGCCACCGCCGCCGAACACGGAGGTCGTCCAAACGATCGGACCGGCGCCGACCACGTCGTCGCCGACGCCGTTGGAGATCGACGCCTTGATGGCGGCGACCTCGACGACCATCGTCGTGGCGACCGTGCCCGAGTCGGCGCCGGCCACCGAACCTGCGACGAGCGCGCCCGCCACCACCGAGGTCGTCGAGACGAGCGAAGTGGTCGAGACCACCGAGGTCGACGACGAGCGACCCGAGCCCCCGCGGCTCGGCGAGCCGCCTTCGTTCGTGACCTTCCCCCCACCGGGGCCGTGGGAACCGGTTGACTCGGCGCCGGAAGACTCGGAGCCAGAGACGTCGCTCCCGGACTGGACGCTGCCGGAATGGTCGTTGCCGGAATGGTCACTGCCCGAGTCGTCGCTGCCCGAGAACGTCCATTCCGGAGACGTCGCTCCCGGAGACGTCGCTGCCCGAGACTTCGTTGCCCGAGACGTCGCTGCCCGAGACCTGTCATTGCCCGAGACGCTGCCGGCGTCCTGCCCGAGAGCTCGACGCCGGAGAGTTCTGCGCCGGAGACGTCGACAACCGAGCCGCTGCCGCCGACCCCACCACCGACCGCGCCCACCACCGTGGTCCCAACCACCACCCCTCCACCGACCACCACCGTCCCCCCGGCGACGACGACGCTGCCACCGAGCACGACCGTCCCGCCGCCCACCACCGTCCCGCCCACCACACGTCCCGCCGCCCACCACCACCCGCCACCGCCGCCCACCACCGCCCGCTGCCACCGACCACCACCGCTCCCGCCGACCACCACCGCTCCCGCCGCCGACCACCACCGCTCCCGCCGACCACCACCGCTCCCGCCGACCACCACCCTCCCGCCGACCACCACCCTCCCGCCAACCACCACCCTCCCGCCAACCACCACCGTGCCACCGACCACCACCACCACCACCACGGTTCCGCCGACCACCACCACGGTTCCGCCGCCGACCACCACGGTTCCGCCGCCGACCACCACGGTTCCGCCGACCGACCACCACCACGGTTCCGACCGACCACCACCACGACCACCACCCGACGACGACGACGACCACTACGCCGGGAGCGACAACGACCACCACGCCGGGAGCGACAACGACGACCTCGTCGTCGACCACGACGACGGCACCGGGCTCGCCGACCCCGGTGGTGGCGCTGTTCGGGGCGGGCCACAGCGCCCGGCCGGTCGTTGCGTGGCTCGACACGTCGTGGCCCTCGCACGGCGCAGGGTGGGGCGGGATCGCTACCGTTCACCCCGTCGTGCTCTGACGTCCGGCGACGGTTCCGAGGGTCACCGAAACGGGTGACACCGCCGACCTACGCTCGTCCGTCAGTGGCGTCGTCGACGAGCACCCTGCCGATCGATGAGGGTCTGCGTCACGCTCGCTTCGATCGAGTGCTCGCCGCCGTGCTCGTCGGCTGCTTCGCCATCGTCGTCGTCCTCGCCCTCGCCGGTTTGCTCGGGGTCAAGAGCGCGACGACATCGACGGAGATGGCCGACGGCACCGAAGTGGAAGTGCACTACCCCCGCATCACCCGCCCCGGATTGGCCTCGCCATGGGCCGTCACGGTGCATCGGCCGGGCGGGTTCGACGGGCCGATCACCGTGCGATCGACGAGCGCCTACTTCGATCTCTTCGACGAGAATGGCCTCGACCCGGACGCCGCGGCGGCCACGCAGGACGGCGAGATGGTCATCTGGGAGTTCGATCCACCACCCGGCGACACCTTCCGGCTGAGCCTCGACGCGCGCATCGAGCCCGGCGTGCAGTGGGGCCGCGATGCCACGACGGTGGTCGAGGTCGGTGGAGACGTCGTCTCGTTGACGTATCGCACCTGGGTGTTGCCCTGATGGAGCTCGTGCTACGGACGGTCGTCGTCTATGTCCTGCTGTGGGCCGTGGTCCGCGGCACGGGCAAGCGCGAGCTGGCTGAGCTGGGGCCATTCGACCTCGTGCTGTTGATCGTGCTCGGCGACGTCGTTCAGCAGGCCGTCACCCAGGAGGACATGTCGATCACCGGCGGGTTCATCGTGCTGGCGACGATGGGACTGATCGTCGTGGTCGTGGCCGAGTTGATGCGCAGATCGGGGAGGGTCCGCCGGATCGTCGAAGGCAGCCCGACGACCGTCGTGCGCGACGGCGCCGTGCAGCCGGAGGCGATGCGCATCGAACGCCTCCCGATGGACGACCTCCTCGAAGCGGCCCGGGCCCAGGGAATCGACGACCTCGCGACGGTTCGGTATGCGATCCTCGAGCCGAACGGGCGCTTCTCGTTCATCAGCAAGGACGGATCCGGATCATCCACCGACGACGACGGGGCCGACCGCCTCCCCTGATCCACAAGAGTCCGAGCGCCACACGTCAGCCACGATCTCCAGGGTGGCCAAGCGCTCGGCGAGGCCGTGGGTCATCGTCGAGATCATCACCTCGTCGGCGCCGGTGCGCTCGGCAAGTTCCGACAGCCGCTCGGCGACGAGTTCGGCGTCGCCGACGATGCGGTTCGACGGCATCGTTGCGGCCACCGCCATGTCGGGATGCGCGGCCGCCTCGTCCGGCGCCAGCAGTTGCATCCGCCGGCCGGTACGCAACGACAGCATGGCGAGGCGCGCCGGGCCGGCGAGGTACTCGGCCCGCTCGACGGTCTCGGCGGCGAGCACTCCTGCCGTGACGATCATGTACGGCTCGTCGAGCACCGCCGACGGGCGGAACGAGCTGCGATAGATGGCCACCGCGTCCAGCGTGCTGATCGCCGTGCCGACGTCGAAGTGGTGGGCGAACGCGTAGCGCAAACCGAGCAGACCGGCGAGTCGGGCGGAGTACTCGCTCGACCCGAGCAACACGATCTCGGGCGTCGACGTCGACTCGGGAGTCGCCCGAAAGCGGTCCCACGCGCCATGGTCCCTGCGCCGGTCGCCGAGCATGCCCATCAGGTCGATCAGCTCGTTCGGGAAGTCCTCGGCGCCGAGACCGGCAGGGCTACGGCGTAGTGCCGCGGCCGTCGCCGGGTCCGTGCCAGGCGCCCGCCCGATGCCAAGGTCGATCCGTCCGGGATGCAGCGCTTCGAGCAGGGCGAACTGCTCGGCCACGACGAGGGCAGGGTGGTTGGGGAGCATCACGCCGCCCGAGCCGATGCGGATCCGCGACGTCGAGGCGGCGAGATGGGCCATCAGCACGGGCGGCGAGGTGCTGGCGATCGTCGGGAAGTTGTGATGCTCGGCGACCCAGAACCGATCGAACCCGAGCTCGTCGGCGCGCGTCGCCAGTGCCGTGGTGTCGGACAAGGCGCTAGCCGACGTCGACCCGTCGGCAACGACGGCGAGGTCGAGTACCGACCGGCGAATCGCCGGGGGTTGCGACCCCTGCTCGGGCAGCTGGACGTCCTGGGTGTCGAGTAGCGACTCGGTCATACAGGTCGTTCAACCATCCCGGTGCAGGCCGCCATTCCCGAACCGGTGTAGTGCCGGCGCGCTCAGCTCGCCAGACTGCATCGGAGTAGTCGTGCGAGCGACCGGACGCAGGAGGAGACACCGCAATGGCTGACCACGGTTCACCGACCACCGCAGGGGCCGGAACGCTCGACGTCGGGGGTGACCTCACCGTCAACCGCCTCGGCTTCGGGGCGATGCGCGTCACCGGCAAGGGCATCTGGGGCGACCCGCCCGCTCATGACGAGGCGCTCGCGGTGTTGCGGCGGGCCGTCGAGCTCGGCGTCGACTTCATCGACACCGCCGACTCGTATGGCCCGCGGGTCAGCGAGGAGCTGCTCGCCGAGGCGCTCCACCCGTATCCGGACAACCTCGTGATCGCGACGAAGGGCGGACTCGAACGACCGGGGCCGGACCGCTGGACACCGAACGGCCGACCCGAGTACCTTCGCTCGGCCTGCGAGGGGAGCCTGCGCCGGTTGCGCCTCGAGCAGATCCCGCTGTACCAGTTCCACCGACCCGACCCCAAGGTCCCTCTCGAGGAATCCGTCGGGGCGATCGTCGAGCTCAAGGACGAGGGCAAGATCCGCCACGTCGGGTTGTCCAACGTCACCGAGGAGCAGCTCCGGCGGGCCCAGCAGCTGACGCCGATCGTGTCGATCCAGAACCGCTACAACCTCACTGACCGTGGCTCGGAGTCGCTCGTCGACCTGTGCGAACAGGAGCAGATCGCGTTCATCCCGTGGGCCCCGATCCAGGGCCTCGACGCGGTTGCTGTGGTGGCCGAGACCGCCGCTCGGCACGACGCCACCGATCGCCAGGTCGCCCTCGCCTGGCTGCTCGCCCGTTCGCCATCGATGCTCGTCATCCCCGGTACGGCGTCGCGTTCCCATCTCGACGAGAACGTCGGCGCAGCCGGTCTGACCTTGAGCCCCGAGGAGGTCGCCGCATTGTCGGCCGTCGGCGGCTGACCGTTTACGTCGGAAGTTGGCCGAACCAGTCGTTGCGCCGAACGAAGAGGTGACGATCCGCGAGGAAGTTGAGCGTCCGTCGGGCCAACCCGAATCGCCCACCGATGTCGGCGACCACCTGCATCGACGCTGTCGGGACACTCGCGGTTCGCGCCGCCAGCTGGTACCAGCGCTGGCCGAGCCGTTCGAGCAGCTCGACCGCGCCGGTGGCGCCAGGCTGCAGGCGATCGGGAGCGAGCCCGCTGAGCCGGAGCAGACGACCTTCGTCGTGAGGGCCCAAGCCGTTGATCTCGGTGTGATCGGGAAACACGCCGGTGAGGAACAGGGCAAGGTCGCCGAGGCGGCGGTAGACCCCGGGACGCTCCGCATCGGGCACGACCTCGAGCAGCGACGCGAGCCGCACCGGGTCGAGCTCGCTGAACCGTCGCCGACGCCATCCACGTCGGGTGTGCTCCCAGACCGCGCCGCTCGCCACACGGGTGTACGAGGCCAGCAGCTCGGTGACGAACAGGCGGTTGGCGGGCGATTCCAGGAAGTCGAACAGGTCTCCGCCGCTGAACACCGGGAGCCGCCGGCGCGGCCCGACCCATTCGTCGACGTGCCCGACGTGGTGCAGCTCGTCCCACCCGCGATGGACGATGAAGGCGAACGTCAGGAACGGTGACACGGCGGCCCCGAGCGCGTCGTCGCGTCGGGCGAACACGGTTTGGAAGGCGACGGGATGGGCGAGAACTCTGGAGAACGCTCCGACGTCGGCGCGCACCTCGGCGGGCGTGACCCCGGCGAGCGGGGCGACCCCGCAGATCACGCCCCAGTCGTCAGCGCTGAGGTGTTCGGACCAGATCTCCCAATTCTGCTACGCGTTCTGCGCCACCGGTGGCACCAAACGCGTCACAGAATGGACCGCACGCTCGGTAGCTTTCCGCGGCGTGTCGGCGGAACCAAACATTGTCATCGAGAATCGCAAGGCGCTCACCTACCTGCTCTGCGAGGCGGCGGAGCTCGAACATGGACTGATGTGCGAGTACCTCTACGCCGCGTTCAGCTTGAAGACGGCTCCCGACGAGACATTGCCCGCCGAGCATCTCGAGGCCGTCGAACGGTGGCGACGAGTGATCCTCGGCGTCGCCGCCCAGGAGATGCTGCACTGGACCCTCGTCAACAACCTGCTGTCGGCGGTCGGATCTGCGCCCTACGTCGCCCGGCCGCACATGCCCCACCAGGCCAAGGGGTATCCCGCGGGCGTCCAGCTCGCTCTCGTGCCCTTCGGCGAGCGAGCGCTGCGCCACTTCCTGTTCCTCGAACGCCCTGAGGGTCTCGAGCTCCGCGACGCCGACGGCTTCGATCCGTCGGGGCCCGCCCTGCCCATCATGGGGTCCACCGACATCGTCCCGTGGGGGCAGGAGTTCCACACGGTCGGGCACCTCTACCGGTCGATTCAGGCGGGCATCCGAAATCTCGCCGACAAGATCGGCGAGGACCAACTGTTCATCGGCCCTCGGGAGGCGCAGGCGAGCAGCGCATCGTTCGGCTGGCCGCAGCTCGTGCCGATCGTCGACTCGGCGAGTGCCTGTCAGGCGATCGACGACATCGTCGAGCAGGGCGAGGGGGCACGCGGCGACTGGAGCGAGGCGCACTACGGACGATTCCTCGGGGTGCTCGACGAGCTGCTCACGATCACCGCCGAGAACCCGCGATTCGAGCCGGCTCATCCGGTCGTCGGCGCAGGTGTGCGTCCTGTCGACGGCGTCGTCCCCGAGTTCGTGATCAGCGATCCGGTCACCGCCGCCGTCTCCGACCTGTTCAACGTGACCTACGACTTGATCCTTCAGGTCGTCGCCCGCTTCATGGCCAGCGTCGACGAGGACGCCGAGCAACTCGACATTCTCGCTGACACCGCCGTAACGCTGATGTTCGCCGTGATCAAGCCGCTCGGGCTGCACCTCGCTGCGCTGCCCGTGGGAGATCAACACCCCGACGTGACCGCCGGTGCCAACTTCCAGCTCTTCTACCAGAAGAGCTTCCTGCTCCCGTATCGCCGGGCGACATGGATCCGCTTCACCGAGCGCCTCGACGAGGCGGCCCAGTTCGCCGACGCCATCGACGGACCGGCTGGCACGCGCACGGTCCTCGACGACGTCGGCACGACCCTCCACCGGCTCGCCGCCCGGATCGGCTCGAGGATCGACTGACGCCGGGGCAGGGCGTCCCGATCCTGGTCACGTCGACGCGCGGTGGATCGCGAAGTGGGTGTCGACGCAGTCGCCTTCGGTTTCAGCTTGGGCTGGGGGGTTGAGCAGGTTGGTGCAGCCACCGGCGTGCGACGTGAGCTGGTCGAAGGTTTGGCCCTCGATCGTCGGTCCGTGGCTGCGGGCGACGAGGTGGACCTCGGCGGCGGCGGCGGCGTCGTCGTCGAGGAGTGGTCCGTCACCGAAGATGACGTCGGCGCCCGGGTCGCCGACGGCGAGGCGTGACGCCATCGTGACGGTGCCGTCGGTGTCGACGATCGTGCCGGTGGCGTAGGCGGCGACGACGTCGACGTTGGCGATGGCGACGGTGTCGAGCCCGGCGGCGGGGTCGCCGCCGATGTAGACGTCGTCGAGATCACACCCTGGTGGCGAGCAGTTGGCGGGCTGGTTGAACACGACCCACCACAAGGTGACGGCGTGTCCGGGTGCCCATCCGGTGGAGTCGAACGTGATGAGCATCCCGTCGTCGGTGCGGCGCAACGTCGACTCACCGAGCGGCGTCTCAGGGTCAGCGAACGCCCGCACCGACACCGACGAATCCGCGGCGCCAGCCTCCTCGATGGTCACCAGCGAGCCCTCCGACTCAACGGCGGACCCCTCCGTCGATCCGTCGGGCGTGTCCGCGGCCGACGTGCTGGTCGTCGTCGTGCTGATGGTCGTCGTCGGAGCGGGGCACTGCGGGACGTCGAAGCTCGTGGTAGTTCGAGCGCCGGTCACGAGGTCGCTCCCCTGCGTGACGTAGCTGCCCGCTCGGTAGCCCCGGTCCGTCACCGATGCCGAGTGGCCATCGGCGACCTCGAAGTCCTCGTAGTAGACGAACGTCGTCACCCGATACGGGCGGGTAGGCCCGCCATCTGCCGGGTTGGTCAACGTGATCTGCACGACACCAGACCCGGTTCCGTCGTCGCAGGCGACTACCCCGACGGCGACGAGCGGTCTCTCGTCGGTGTCAGGAATCGCGACAGTGGGCGGCACCCCGGTGGGCGGAACGAAGACCGTGGGCGGCGCCACGGCGGTGGTCGGCGGTGGGTCGGTCGGTGGCGGGGGCGGCGGAGTCGTCGCCGAGGCGTTGGTGCCGATGCTGGCGACGGCTGCGACTGCGATCGCGCCCAGGCCAACGGTGAGGGCGGGAATCTTCATCGGATCCTCCTGGCGATTCGTTCGGTCGATCGACCGAACACACAATGACGGATTGCGTCGGGTCGGTCAAGTCAACGGGGCAGCGGCGCAAGGTGACGCCCGTCGTCACACCGCTCGTTACCGTTGGCGGCGATGTCGACGATCGGTGAGGCCCGCATCGAGCTGCGCAGCGACAACTCGGTCGGCGTCGCCGCTGAGATCCTCGCCGCAGTCGCGGCAGCGGACGAGGGCGGGGCGATGGCCTACGGCGCCGACGCCTGGACCGCTCGGCTGCACGACCGGGTCGCCGAGGTGTTCGAGCACGACGATGTCGCCGTCTTCCCGGTCGTGTCGGGCACGGCGGCGAACTCCCTCGGGCTGTCGGCACTGTGCCCGCCCTGGGGATCCGTGCTCTGCCACGACAACGCCCACATCTTCACCAGCGAGGGCGGAGCAACGTCGCTGTTCACCAGTGCGGTGATGCGCGGGTTGTCCGGCGACGGTGATGGCCGGCTGACACCGGCGGCGACCGAGATGGCGCTGGCGGCAACACGCTGGGGCGACCCGCACCACTCGCAACCTGCGGTGGTCTCGCTCACGCAGCCGACCGAACTGGGAACGGTGTATCCGCTCGATCAACTGCGCGCCGTCATCGACACCGCCCGTGGGCACGGCCTGCGCGCCCATCTCGACGGGGCACGGCTGGCCAATGCCATCGTCGCCCTCGGCTGTTCGCCGGCGGATGTCACGTGGCGGGCTGGCGTCGACGTGGTCTCACTCGGAGCCACGAAGAACGGGGCGCTGAGCACCGACGCCATCGTGTGCTTCGACCCGGCCCTCCGTGAGCAGCTCACGTACCGGCTCAAGCGCTCGGGTCACGTCGCGTCGAAGATGCGCTTTCAGTCAGCTCAGCTCGACGCCTACCTCTGCGACGGGCTGTGGCTGCGACTCGCCGCGACGGCGAACGCGGCGATGGCCAGACTCGTCGCCGGCCTCGGCGAGCTGGGCATCGACCCCGTGCACCGGCCGGCGGTGAACATCGGCTTCTTCGAGCTCGACCCGTCGATCATCGACTCGTGGGCGGAGGCCGGGCTCGACTTCTACCGGATGGGCAAAGAACGTGTCCGCTTGGTCACCAGCTACCGCACGACCGCCGCCGAGGTCGACGTGGCGCTGCGGCGGATGGCCGCGGCCTGCGCGCCCGATCGAGGAGCTGGGCCCCGCCGTCGATAATCTCACAGCAGTGGCGGAGGCGGATGTCGGGGCGATCGATGACGCTATTGGCGCGCTCGAGGCACAGCGCGCCCTGCTCGGCGACGCCGTCGTGGACACCGCCATCCAACCGCTGATCGCCCGACGGGCCGAGCTCGTGGCCCGCGGCATCGCCGAACAGCGCAAGCTCGTCACGGTGTTGTTCTCCGACCTCGTCGACTTCACCGTCTTGTCGCAGCGCCTCGACCCCGAGGACGTGCGCACCGTCGTCGACGCCTACTTCCAGCGATCGCACGAGCTCATCGAGGCCAACGGTGGGGTCGTCGAGAAGTTCATCGGCGACGCCGTGATGGCCGTGTTCGGCCTGCACCGGGCGGAGGAGGAGGATCCCCACCGGGCCATCCGCACGGCTCTTGCGATGCAGGCATCGCTCGTACCGATCAACGCCGAGATCGCCTCGGCGCACGACGTCACCTTGGAGATGCGCATCGGCATCGACACCGGGGAGGTCGTCGTGAGCACGCTCGGCGATCAACCGGGGCAGGAGTTCGTGGTGATGGGCGACATCGTCAATCGGGCCGCCCGCCTGCAGAGCACGGCACCACGCGGCGGCGTGCTGATCTCCTCCGACACATACCGCCACGTCCGCGGCTCGTTCGACGTGCAACCGATGACCGGTCTGCAACTCAAAGGCTTCGCCCAGCCGGTCGACGGCTACTTGGTCCAGAGCGAGCGGGCTCGTGGATTCCACCTCGACGACGCACGCGGTGTCGAGGGGGTGGAGACGAGCACCATCGGCCGGGAGATCGAGCTGCGTCGCCTGCAGGATCGCTTCCACGAGGTCGTCGAGGAGCGCCAGTGGCAGATGGTCACCATCGTCGGCGACGCAGGCGTCGGCAAGTCGCGTCTGCTGTCGGACTTCGGCCGCTGGCTCGATGAGCTCGAGGACCCGGTCTGGTGGTTCGGAGGACGGGCCGCCCACTCCGGCCCGCGCGTGCCCTACGCCCTGCTCCACGACCTCTTCGCCACCCGTTTCGACATCCACGACAGCGACGGACCGGCCGCGGTCCGCCACAAGTGGGAGCGCGGCGTCGAGACGGCGCTCGGCTCGGGCGACGAGGCCGTCGACCGCGCCCATGTGATCGCCCTGTGGCTCGGCTTCGAGATCGGCGAGAGCCGCAGTCTCGATGCTGTGGGTGACGATCCGTTGAGCCTCAGCGGACGGGCGACAGCCAGCCTCGCCGAGTACTTCCGGCGTCTTGCCGATCAGGCGCCGGTCGTCCTCCTGCTCGAAGACCTGCACTGGGCGGACGAGGCGACGCTCTCGCTGATCAACGCCGCCGACGCGGTGCTTCGCGACAGTCAGGTGCTCGTGGTGGCGACGACGCGCCCGACCCTTCTCGAACGACACCCGCACTGGGGTGAAGGTCTCGACTTCCACACGAGGCTGACGCTCAAGTCGTTGTCCCGGCGAGAGACTCGCAGGTTGCTCGAGGAGATCCTCAAGCGCGCCGATCACATCCCCGCTGAACTCAGCGAGCTGGTCGTGATGGCCTCGGAGGGCAACCCGTTCTACGTCGAGGAGCTGGTCAACTGGTTCCTCGAAGCCGGCGTGATCAACCGCGACGCCGAACGCTGGCTGGTGCTCGAGGATCGACTCGATCAGGCCAAGGTCCCGGCCACCCTGCGCAGCGTGCTACAGGCGCGCCTCGACGCCTTGTCGACCAGCGAACGACTGGCGTTGCAGCGGGCATCGGTGATCGGTCGGGTGTTCTGGGACGACGCCGTCGACTCGCTCGGTGCGGATGGCGAGACTTCGCCGAGCGCCCTCGAGGTGCCGGCGGGAGACGCCCTCGACCTGCTGCGCCGCCGCGAGGTCGTCTACCAACGAGAGAAGTCGGCGTTCGACCACAACCGCGAGTTCTTGTTCAAGCACGCCTTGTTGCGCGACGTCGCCTACGAAGGAACACTGCGCCGGCACCGGCGGATCTACCACCAATCCGCGGCCAGGTGGTACGAGCGAATGGCCGAGCTGTCCGGCCGCGTCGACGAGTACGCCGCGGTCATCGCCGATCACCACGCAACCGGCGGTGACCGAGAAACGGCCGCCCGCTGGTACCTCGTCGCCGGGCAGCAGGCCGCCTCCGTCTACGGCCTCGCCGACGCTCTGCGCCTGCTCGGGCAGGGCGTCGCGTTCGGCACCCGAGTCGGCGCCTGCTCTGCGCTTCGACCTTCTCCTCGCCCGCGAGGCGGTGCTCGACCGGATCGGCGATCGACCGGCCCAAGCGGCCGACCTGGCCGCACTCGACGCGATCGAAGCCGGCGTCTCCGACATCGATCCGGGGCGTTGCATCAGGCTGTTCTTGACGCGCTGCAGGTGGGCGTTCCACCACAGCGATTATGAGGCCCAACAGCGCTTCGCCCGGCAGGCGATCGACATCGCTCAATCGGCCGGCCACGACGACCTCGAGCCGGAAGCTCGCCTCTGGCTGGGCAAGGGACTCACGTGGGAGGGCCGCCACGAGGCGGCGCGCGAGGCGCTCGACGCCGCCCTCCGAGGCGGCCGCTCGCGAGGGCAACGGCGAGTGATCACCGAGTCGCTGCGCTACCTCGCGATCGTCGCCAGCAACGTCAGCGAGTTTCCCCGAGCGAAGGAGCTACTCGCCGAAGCGATTGCCATGCACGCCGAGGACAGCGACGACGAGGGGGCGAGCACGGCTCTCGTGCAACTCGCAACGGTGCTCTACAACGAGGGCCACTTCGCCGAGGCGCGGGTGGAGCTGGAGCGTGTGTTGCCGATCGTGATGTCGTCTGGCCACCGCTACCGCGAAGCGGTGGTCGTCAGCAATCTCGCGGCGATCGTCGTGCAGCAGGGCGAGTTCGGATACGGGCGCCGGCTGATCACGCGGGGCCTCGAGCTGTGCACCGACCTCGAGGACATCGAAGGCGTCGCCACGGCGCACAACATCGTCGGGGAGATCGAGCGCCGCGTCGGCAACCTCGACAGCGCCGAGGACTCCCTACGCAAGGCGTTGGAGACGACCATCCCCCAAGGTTTCGAGGTCGTCACGAGCGACACGCTGTTGAGCCTCGCCCTCATTCGCTCGCAGCGCGGCTACCACGACGAAGCGCTGGCCAACGTCGACGACGCGATCACCCGGGCACGCCGGGCCGACTCGACGATGGCTGTCGCCAGGGGTCTCGTCGGTCGGGGCTACGTGCAGCTCGCCGCTGGACAGCCCGACGACGCCGCCGAATCGCTACGTGCCGGGCTCGAGACCGCACGCCAGCTCGAACTGGGGTACCTCGTCGTCGAAGCGGAGGCCGCCCTTGCGAAGACTGCTGCGGCGCGCGGGGCGCTCGACGAGGCGTGCGAGCTCGCCGGACGAGTCTTCGCAACGCTCGGCCGTCCGGATCTCCTCGGCGCCATCCAGCCGTCCGAGATCTACCTCTTCTGCCGACAGGTCCTCGTCGACTGCGGCGATCCCCGCGCCGGCGAGGCCGATGTCGCCGCCCACGACTTTGTGGAGCGCTCGGCTGCGTTGATCGACGACGACGACCTCCGCCGGTCGTTCCTGACGCGGGTCCCGACCAACGTCGAACTCGCCCGCTAGCCGTGTGCCAACTCCGCTCTGTGTAAGCGTGTAAGCCCGCCGGGGGCTTACACGCTTACACAGACGGCTGGGTAGCGCTCGGGTAACGGTCGTCGTGCACCGTGATGGGGTGATGCGAAACGAAATCATCGGTGTCGACCAGCTCGTGCCGTCGCTCGACGGGCAGATGGTGCCCTACGTCAATGTGGACAATGCGGCCACGACCCCGCCGATGCGTGCCGTGGTCGACGCCGTGGAGCAGTTCCTGCCGTTAGCCGCCAGCGTGCACCGAGGAACCGGGTTCAAGTCCCGCGTCAGCACGGCGGCGTTCGAGGAGGCAAGAGAGGCGGTCGGCCAGTTCGTCGGTGCCGATCCCGAGCGCGACGTCGTGGTGTTCACGAGCAACACCACCGCGGCGATCAGTCAGTTCGCCAGAACGGTCGACCTTGCCGACGACGCCATCGTCCTGACGACGATGCTCGAGCACCACTCCAACGTGCTGCCGTGGCGACACCGCGGACCCACGGTGTGCATTCGTGCGCTTGACGATGGATCGCTCGACGAAACCGATCTCGACGCCCAGCTCGCCCGCTACGGCAGCCGCGTCGCCGTGCTGGCGGTCACCGGGGCGTCCAACGTCACCGGCGTGACGCCGCCCATTCATCGGCTTGCCGAGAAGGTTCACGCAGTCGGCGGCAGGATTCTCGTCGACGCCGCGCAGCTCGCTGGGCACGTGCCGATCGATCTGCTCGACCACGACGATCCCGGCCACCTCGACGTGATCGCCCTGTCGGCGCACAAGGTCTACGCCCCGTTTGGCTCGGGAGCGTTGATCGGCGATCGATGCCTGCTCGATGTCGATCCGGAACCTCGCGGCGGCGGCACGGTGCGGGCGGTGACGCTCAGCGACGTGGTGTGGGCCGATCTTCCCGATCGCGCCGAGGCCGGTAGCCCCAACCTGCTCGGCGCCATCGCCCTGGCGGCCGCCGTGCGCCGGCTCGCCGAGGTCGGGCTGGGCGAGATTGCGGCTCACGAGCGAGAGCTGGCGGGCTACGTGAGGTCGCGGCTGGCGGAGCTTCCAGAGATTTCCGTGGTCGGCAACCCACGTGACGCGTTGGGCGTGATGTCGTTCGCAGTTGCCGGTTGGGATCCTCGACTGGTCGCCGCCGTGCTCGGCTTCGAGTACGGCATCGGCGTGCGGAGCGGGTGCTTCTGTGCCCAACCGTACGTCCATCACCTCCTCGGACTCGATGGTGACGCCATCGCCCGGTGGGTCGACGAAGCCCGTTGTGGCGACCTGCGGGCGGCCCCCGGGCTCGTGCGGATGAGCCTCGGGTGCTACAACGATCGTGGCGACGTCGACCGGGCGATCGAGGCGCTCAGGCGGGTCATCGACGGCGACTTCGGCGGCACCTACCGTCAGGAAGTCGACGGATCGTTCGTGCCTGACGAACCGCTTCCCCCACCAAAGGGTGCCAGTGTGACGGAACCGTCCTACTGGCACCCTTCGGTCGTCTAGTCGTCGCCGCCGCTACCTGACCCGCTGTTGTCGTCGCCGCCACCGGAGCCGCTCGAACCGCCGCTGTCATCATCGCCGCCGCCGCCCGGGCCGCTGTTGTCGTCGTCGCCGTCGTCACCGCCACCCGGGGTGGTGTTCCCAGGCCCCGTGTTGTCGGGCCCAGTGTTGTCGGGCCCAGTGTTGTCAGGCCCAGTGTTGTCGGGGGCAGTGTTCCCGGGCGTCGAGTTGCCAGGCGCACTGTTGCCAGGAGCGCTCGCGGCCGGCGCGCTGTTGCCCGGAACGCTGCCGGCTGGGTTGGCGTCGACCTGCAGTTCAGGGACCACTGCCCCGTTCACGAGCGCAGCGGCGAAGCGCACTCGGCCGGCAGCCGACTCCAGGCGAAGTTCCAACCCGGTAGCACCCGGCTGTTCGAGGCGCACCGTGAACCAGCCAGGGTTCGGAGCGAACATCACGATCCGCAGCGTCCCGCCTGCTGAGTCGAGGACCAGCGTCGCCGCGTCGCCGACGACGTAGGAGAACTGCGTCGTCGAACCGGAAACAGGCGTCACGACCACCGTCGAGGCCGTGGGCGCCGAACTGGCGGTCGAGCCGGTGCCGGGCGTGGTGCTCGGCGACGAGCTCGACGACGCCGACGCCGACACGGGCGTGCTGCCGATGCCCTGGCTGCCAATCGTGATGCCGGCGGCGGTGACGAGCACGGCGCCCGTGGACAGGGTTCTGACGAGTCGTGTTCTCATGGATTCGACCGTACGGATCGGAGGTCCAACAGCCAGCCGCGTGCCGTCCAAGAATCATCCAAGGTTCGGCACCATCCCGCCCTCGCCCGCCGGACAGAATGGGTCATCGACGCGACACGGATCGATCAGTGGCTGTGGGCGGTACGCGTCTACAAGACCCGCTCGCTGGCCACCGCGGCGTGCAAGGGCGGGCACGTCAAGGTCGACGGCACCACCGCCAAGCCCGCCCGGCCGGTGCGCATCGGCGATCGTGTCGAGGTGCGCGACGGTGATCGCCACCGAATCCTCGAGGTCCTGCAGCTCATCGATCGCCGGGTTGCTGCCCCGATCGCCGCCGAGTGCGTCGTCGATCTCAGCCCCCCGACGCCTCCCCGCGAGTACGTCGCGCCCCCGCTGTTCAGCCGCGATCGAGGCACCGGTCGTCCGACGAAGAAGGACCGGCGCAGCATCGACCGCCTCCGCAACCGCTGACGACCGATGGGTGTTCAGGGGACGGTACGGTCCCCTGAACACCCATCGGTTGCGTCGCGTTACGGCATCAGCAGTGTTCAACCACCGGTCGTCATCGACGCCGTGTCGGTCGGCATCGATGCACCAGGCTCAGCGCCTTCGGTTGCGGTCGGCGCCGATCCCTCGGTGGCTTCCTCGAGCGGTGTCCCGTCCGGGGAGACGAGCCACCACACGCCGCCGACGCCTTGACCGTTGAGGTCACCGGGTGCCACGTCGGCCGCGAAGTAGTAGAGCGGCCATCCATTGACCGTGACCATCACGCCGTCGGGGTGCTCGGCGGTGCTCAACAGGCTCGGATCGACCTCATCCGCCGCGGCCGGTACCGAACCGTCGGTGGCGAACAGCGGCGGCCAGTTGGCGGCGCAGTCGTCCACGCAGGTCGGCTCACCCGCGGCATCAGGGGCAAAGACGTACAAGGCGCGACAGTCCTGATCGACGAGGATCGGTCCGTACTCCTCGGTTTCGGCAACCTGCACGAAAACCGCGCCCATCGCAGCCCCCGTGTCGGCGGTCGCCCCCGTGTCAGCGGTGGCCATCGTGTCGGCGGTCGTGGCGGCCGGAGCCTCCGACGCCGCCGGGGCGTCCGTCGCCGCCGAAATGTCGGCGGCCGCAGACGTCTCGGTCATGCTGTCGTCGGTCCCCATGGGGGCCTCCGAGGTCTCCGAGGCGTCGCCGGCGGCGATGGCCGGACAGTCGCTCGGCCCACCACCGGCCATCGGCTCGGACGACGCGCCCATCGCCGTGTCGGTGGTTCCCAATTGGGTGTCATCAGGCGGCTCGGTCGGTGGAGTCGTCGCCCCGGCGATGCCGGCACCCGACAGCACGAGCACGCCAACTCCGACCGCAACGCACCGTCCGAGGTACTTGGTGTGATCCATGTGGTGTTCTCCTTCTCTGTCATCGGCCTCAGAATGAGACTTGGTTCCCGTTCCCGATCTGCCGCTGAGCCACACCTCGAATCGCCAGGAACGCCCCGCGTGGCGCCGGGATACGCTGCGCGCGGGCGTTCGGGAGAGGGAGGCGGCCACGCGGACCGTTGTTGCCGCCACCAAACTTGCGGTTCCGAGGTCGCGTCGGCAGTTTCTGACCCGACCTGATCTGGGCGCGCGTCTCGACGGCGACTTCCGGGTGGCGCTGGTGTCAGCGCCGGCGGGCTACGGCAAGACGGCGACGCTGGCCGCCTGGGCAGCCGATCGCGGCCCCGACCTGGCCTGGCTGTCGTGCGACTCGTCCGATGCCGAGCCGACGCGTTTCATGTCCTGTCTGCTGTCGGCGATCTCGACGAGGTGGCCCGGAGTTGCGGATGATGCGTTCGTCCTCTTGGAGCGCGACGGCGCCAACACCTACGACTCGGCCGTCGCCGTCGCCAACGAGCTCGCCACCGTCGAGGCCCCTGGCGTGATCGTTGTCGACGATCTCCACCTCGCGGCACCCGATCCGGTGACCTTGGCAGCATTCATCGGTGCCTTGCCGGACACGTTCCGGTTCGTCGCCGGCACACGCTCCGACCCGCCGTTGCCGCTCGGAAGGTTGCGGCTGCGCGGAGAGCTGCTCGAGATCCGCGGCGACGAGCTGCGTTTCTCGGGCAGCGAGATGGCCGAGTTCTTCCAGTTGCATGGCGTGCAGCTACCCGACGACCAACGGGCCCGCCTGCACGAGCTCACCGAGGGCTGGCCGGCCGGGGCCCAACTTGCGGCGATCGCCCTGCAACGTGGCATCCGCCGAGACGACTTCCTGGAGGCCTTCGCCAGCACCGATCGTGCCGTCGGAGACTTCCTCGTCAGCGAGGTGCTCGCCAGCCTGCCGCCCGAACTCGTCGAGTTCCTCATCGAGACCTCGGTGCTCGACGCCTTCGATGCCGAGCTGTGTCGCGCCGTCGTGGGCGTCGAGCAATCGACTGAGATCATCGAGCACCTGCTCGCCGCGAACCTGTTCCTGGTGCCGCTGGACGAGCGGACCGGCTGGTACCGCTACCACCACCTGTTCGGCGCCTTTCTGCGGGCCCGACTGGCGTCGCTCGGAAAGTCGCGGGTCCTCGCCGCCCGCGACCGGGCGTGCCGAGCGCTCGAGGAGCGCGGCGACGTCGCCGGCGCCCTCCAGCACGCCATGGCAATGGGCGACGTCGGCCGGGCCGGCGACCTCCTGAGCGCGGCGATCAGTAGATCGATGACACTGCTCGAGGGCGCAGACGTCGCAATCCGGGCGGTGCGGCTGTGGCTCCACGAGCTCGGAGCGCAGTTCATCGAGAGCGATCCGACACGGGTCGTCGAGTTCGTCATCGGCCTCATCACGCTGACCGGCCCGGACGACGCTCCGCGCTGGCTGGAACGGGTCCGCCAGGCTCACCCGCACGCAGACGGCGAGCTGCTGGCGATCATCGAAGGGGCGTGGGGCGAGCACCATCAGCACCGTGGCCAAGCTCGCGAGGCGATCCGCCACCTGGATGCGGCGTTCGAGGCTTTCGGTGGGACGCCTCCGAACAGCGGTCTGCTGCCGCTCGCCTATGCAGCGTCGGCGCGTGCCCACATCCAGGCGGGCGATTTCGACCGCGCCGGTGCGCTCCTCGAGTCCGCCCTCGCCCGACCGACGGGCAACGCCGTCGCCGACGAGGTCCGCCATCCCGGCATCGCCGCCTTCGTGGCCGCCACCGCTGGGGAGCTGTCCCGCGCCGAGCGGCTCGTGGCCAAGTGCGTGCAGTCGGCCGACGAGCTCGGACTCGACCGTCACGAACCGGGCACGATCTTCGCCGGCCTGGCGCTCGTCGAGGTGCATCTCGAGCGCCACGAGCACGACGCGGCGAGGCGCACCCTCGACGAGGTGACCCCGGCGAGCCAGGCGAGCCACCGTCTCACGCTGCAAAGCCTCGTCACGTTGCAGCACGCCAAGCTCGCCAGGGCGCTCGGCGATGCCGCCGGTGCCGACGCCTTGCTCGCCCAGGCCCGATTGTTCTACGTCGACCCGGATGACGCTGTCCGCCAGGTGTTCGGCGAGGAAGCCGTCGCCCAGGCGGTGCGGTTCGATCCCGACAAGGCGCCATCGCTGATCGCCGACCTCGACGACCAGCGCGTCGAGACCCGGGTGCTCAGCGCGCGGTTGGCCCTCGTGCAGAACGATGGTCGTGCCGCCGAACTGCTGTTGGGCGACCTACCGGCGGCGACCACCCGACGGGGTCGGGTGCAGCGCAGCGTGCTGTGCGCCCTCAGCGTGCTGCACCGCGATGTCGAGCAGGCCAACCGTCATCTCGCCGAAGCGCTGCTCGCCGGCCAGCCGGAGCGACTGATCCGCTCGATCGTCGACCAGGGACCCGACGCCCACAAACTGCTGCTGTCCGGGCTGCCCGATGCCAGCCAGGAGCCGTACCTCGAGGAGCTCATCGCGGCGGCCAGCAACATCGTGGCCGCGGCCCGTCCAGCGGCCATCCAAGTGCTCGTCGAACCGCTCAGCCCACGAGAAGTGACCGTGCTGCGCTACCTGTGCAGCCGTCTCACCTACCAGGAGATCGCCGCCGCCCTCTATGTGTCGCCGAACACGCTGAAGTCGCACGTCAAGAGCGTCTACCGCAAGCTCGATGCTCCGTCGCGAGCCGACGCCGTGAGCACCGGTCGACGACTCGGCGTGATCTGACCGTCCAGCGCTGGGTTGGAGACGGCGCTGGGGTCCGGCCGGTGCTGGGTCCGGTCGGCGCCCGTGTCGCGGTACGCCTCCGACGGGGGTTTCAGGGGGCGGTAGTCCCCTGATGCGGCGGCTCGGGCCGGCTTTGCCGGCCGCCGCCAAGAAGTTGGGTGCGGCGAAGCCGCTCATCGAGCTCGACCGCCTTCGTGAGCGAGGAACGAGCGAACGAAGGCGGTCGAAACGTCAGATGGACACACTGATCGGGAACGTGCCGATCCACACCGCCGTGCCGAGGAACACCAGGCAGCCGACGGCCACGAGCACCTTGCGCGGGCCGGGGCTGTGGAGCTTGGTGCTCATCCCGGCGAAGAACAGGGAGACGGCGAAGAGGACGACGCCGAGCACGTAGTTCGCCGAACGCTGGATGTCCGTTCGAACGACGGCGGCCATCACCTCCGCCTCGGCGTCGAGGCGATCAGCGTCGGTTCCCGCCTGCAGCACGTACTCGTCCATCGCGAATGGCGTCGGCGGTGCGCCGGGGTCGGTGAGCGGTTCGGTCGCCAGCCAGGCGTCGAACGCCGGACGGAACTCGGGGCGGAACCGGTCGCTGTAGAAGTCGGCGAGCTCCGTGTCGTCGGTCGCCGTGGCATTGACCCATTGGAAGAACATGCCGATGTCGACTTGCGTCTGGCCTTCGGCGAGGCCTTGGGAGCGGGCCGCGTCGATGCGCAGGGCGTTGACGCGGCTCGCCGCCTTGGCCTGCTCTCCGTTCCAGCGGTTCGCCTGATAGCTGCTCCACGCCGTGGCGACGGCGGCGAAGGCCAGCAGCACGGTGGCGACGATCTCGACCCAATCGCGCCGCTCCGGCTCAGCCGGGGGGCCGGCGGCCACCACCGCTGTCACGTCGGGGACCCTGAGTCGTCGCACGGAACTTCCACCTCACCGCCGAGGATCTCGAGTTGCTGGTCGATGAGCACCAGCGTCCGTTCCATGGCGCTCGGCTGCAGCCCACCGACGCCGGGTTGCACCGGATCGTCGAAGAAGTTGAGCAGCAGCAACATGGCGGTGATGACCGCGACCACGCTGCCCATGAACAGTGGCGGAACCCAGACCCGCTCACCGCTGTCGGCCATCCCCAGCAAGAACACGAAGATGATCGCGGCGATGAAGAACAGCACGATCCACAACGGGATGGGAATGATCCCGGCGGCACCGTGGACCCGATCCTGGCGGGCCACCTCGCGAGCCTCGGTCTGATCGAGCCACTTGCCGTAGGCCGCCTCGTCGACGGGAGTTTGCAAGTCGACGCCTTGAAGGGTCCCGAACATCGCCGCCCCCCACGGGTTGATGTCGTCGCCCAGCGTGTCGTCCTCCATCCGGTCCCACTCGTCGCCGACGACCCACCGGGCGTAACACACCAGCTGTCCGGTCAGATCGTCGCCGACCTCGGCGGGCAGCCGCTGAGCCGTCTGGATCTGCTGGGCGACGGTCAACGCCTCGACCTCCGCTCCCGACCGTGCCGCGTCGTAACTCTCGAACGCCAAGAAGATGAGGAAGCCGAGGAGCACGGAGAACCCGGTGGCGAGGACACCGAACACCCCGGAGGCCCGGTCGCTGTCGCTGTAGAAGCCGCCTTCGGGTGCCCGGCGCCCGACGATCAGCATGGCGGTGACGGCAAGCGCCGTCACCGCCACGACGATCAAGGCCCCCCAGAAGATGTTCACGCAGTGACCGTTCTCGTTCGAACTCCGGTGGTTGTCAGGCCAGCAACTTTGCCTTCTGCTGCTCGAACTCGGCGTCGGTGATCACACCTTTGGCCTTCAGGTCGGCCAGCTTGGTCAGCTCGTCGGCCGCCCCTGTACCGGACCCGGCGGTGGTTTGGACGTAGGAACGGAAGGCGGCCTCGTGCGCTTGGGCCCGTTCGAGGTCTCGGTCGGCCATCGAGTGGCCGCGGGCGATCACGTAGATGAACACGCCGAGGAACGGCACGATGATCACGAAGATCACCCACAGCGCCTTGGCAAAGCCGCCCATGTCATGGCTGCGGAAGATGTCGGTGATCACGCGGAACAACAGCATGATCCAGGCGAACAACAAGAAGAACCACAGCATCGACCAGAACAAGCCGAGAATGGGGTAGTCGTAACTGAGCAAGGTCATCTCCTCTGATTGGTTGCGGCGCCGCTCACGGGCGCCGTCTGCAAACGTACGCGCGCCGGAGGTGAGCTGTCCTCACCATCGACGGGGTGATCCGGTCGATCGCCCGAAACCTGTCGCACCGGGTCACGGCGCAGGCCGCTCTTCGGCCTGATGGACCTCGAGCAGCTCGAGGCCGAAGGCATCGACCCGATTGAGCACGCCGTAGAGCACCGAAGCGTCGGCGCTGACGACGCGCAGCCGGGTGACGCCGTGATCGATGGTGACCTCGACGTCGTCGAACTCCTCGAGGAGCTGCCGGTCCATCTCGCCAACGATCGTGACGACGAACACCTGCCGACTCACGCCCACCACCCCGCAGTGACCACGAGCCCGACAATGGCGATACGCGGCGGACCACGCATCACCCGAGATCGGGTGATCCGGCGATGCTCGCCGCGATCACCCCGCCGGGGGTGACGACGAGGCCAGCCCGCCGCTTCATGATGAGCACCAATGAGCCTGAGCGGCCGATCCCGTGACCTATGAGGTGTCGTTCAAGGGAGTAGCCAGTCCGACGCTGCGCGCCGCCTTCGCCGACTGCGACGTGCAAGCCGGGCGCGGCGTGACCGTGGTGGGCTGCGCTCACGACAGCCTGCGCAGCGTGATCGCCCGCATCGAAGAGTTCGGTCTCGAGCTCGTCGATGTCCGACCCGTCGCCGGGCACCCGGCCGACCGCACCATGCGAAACGCTCCCGGTTCACCCCGGTGCGGTTGATGCTCGCGATGAGCGATGACAGCCGTAGAGGCCGTCATCGCTCATCGCACCAACAACCCGCCGTCAGGTGATCGTGACCTCGGCGATCATTCCCTTGGACCGGTGTGGGGTGCCGTCGGCGGCGGGGATCTCGCAGACGATCACGTAGCGGCCTTCCTCGAGGTCGAATTGGAGGTGGGCGCTGGTTCCGGGTGGCAGCGCTTGCATCCCACCGACGAACGTCGCCGGAGGTGGCGCGCCGTGGTCGAGTGCGTGTTGCACGTCGTCGATCGTGGCGTCGTCGTGGAGGCGGCCGACGATCACTTCGTGCGGCTCGGCGTCGGAGTCGTTGGAGATCTCCAGCACGGCGTCGCCGGGAAGCTCGGACGGCACGTCGAAGGCGAAGTCGACGAGGGAGATCTCGGCGTTGGCGTCCGGGGGTTGCGCCGGGACCTGTTCGCCCTCGACCACCTCGAAGGGCCGGAGCATGCCGTGGGCGAGGTGCGGTGTGCCCTCGGCATCGGGCACGAAGCAGATCAAGGCGTACTGACCTGGCGCCAGCTCGACGATCGCTTCCGCCTGCGACTCCTCGCCCGGGTCGACGAGTCCCGTGCCGCCGGCGAACGACCCGACTTCCATCGCGGCCGCAGGATCTCCGGTGGCCAGCGCCTCGGCGAGGTCGTCGACCGTCGCGCCGTCGTTGAGCCGGAAGAGCTGGGCGTGGTGCGGTTCATCGCCCTCGTTCTCCAGCGTGATGCGCGTGGCGCCGGCGGGCACCTCGTCGGGAAGATCGAAGCGATACGTCGTCGACCCGTCGTCGGTGTCCTCAACGGCGGTGACCGCCAACTCGAGGATCTCGACGTCGGCCCTCGCAGCACTGCCCGCGGTAGCGACGATGGCGAGACCGAGCACGGCGACGGCGCCGAATCCGAGTTGGGTGATCCGCCGCAGGGGTCGATGGACGCGTGGGAGGTGAGTCAGTGTGCGTGTCATGTCTCCACCGTCGCCAGCGGCGGGCCATCGATCCATCCCCCGATCGTGGGTTGTCTGCCGGAGTGCGGTGCCCTCCACTGCGTTCCCGGCCACGCAAGCCGACGTCAGCTCGTCACCACGGTGTGCGTCCCCTGGAGGTGGGCGGGCTCGTAGTGGTCGGCGAACAACTTGGCGACCAGCTCGCCACGACTCGACACACCGACCTTGCGGAAGATCGACTTGAGGTGGTCGCGGACAGTGTGCCCCGAGAGGTACAGCTCGGTGGCGATGTCTGCCGTGCCGAGGCCACGGGCGACGAAGCGGGTGATCTCTTGCTCTCGCTCGGTCAGGTCGTAGGCGGCGCCGATGATCGGGGCGATCTCCGCTGGCTTGGCCGGCTCGATCACCACCGTCGTGTTGGTGTGGCTGCCGTTCGCGTCACGAAGGCACGAGGCGTGACAGGCCAGCCATTGCCCACCGGCCAGCCGGACACGAGCCCGCGCCGTCCCGTCGCCGGCGCCGTGGACCACCGCCGAGGCGTGGAACATCATGACCACCAGCCACACCGGGATCTTCACGCCGAGGGGCGTCGGCACCGCATCCTCGGGGGGTAACTCGGAGAGCCACCGCTCGGCCTGTTCGTTCGCCGAGATCAGCTCACCGGCAAGGTTGAACGTCAGCAGCCCGGGCGGGTCGTAGCGGACGAGTACGTCGTCAGGGGGCCGAGCAGCACGACGCAGTGCCTCGCCGACGGCGTTCGACAGGCTGGCCACCAGGTTCGTTTCCGAGGTGCTGAAGGCCGGCTGGCCCTCGCGGCGCCACAGGGTGAGGGCGCCCCACTGCGTGTCACCGGCGCGGAACACGGAACGCAGTTCGTCGGCATATCCGAGCGGCTTGGCGACTCGCCGGTAGCGGCTGCTGCGTTCCGGCTCGACCGCCGCCGTCAGCAACGTTGCCGCCGGACGATCGCTGCGGGCGAGCTCGCTGAACGAGTTGACGTCGTCGACGACGAACTCGCGGCGCCAATACTCCGAGCACTCGCTGGGGGTCACCTCGAGGTCATCGACCCGCGTCGGAGCGGTTGGGAGTCCGGTGGCGGGATCCGTGCCGACCCAGGCGGCGGCGTCGAAGGGAACCAAACGGCGCAACCGCGGGGAGGCCGTGTCGAAGACGTCCGACGCATCCTCGGCCCGGCTCACCCGCCAGATCAGTTCCTCGCGTTGGCGCCGCGCCACGGCGGCTCGCGCCGCATCCATGCCATCCAGTCAACGGTCACGTCGGCGACCGACCAACCCCCAAACGGGGGATCAACGCGTGATGTGACATCTGGCCGATCGGCGCGCCAGATCACCCGCAGTCGGGGGATTGGACCGTTGCCCCAGGTCGTGCATCGTCGATCTCATGACACTCCGTACCGACAGCTCCCCCGCCGTCGCCGAGACCGCGATGGTCCACAACGTCCATCGTCGAGCCACCGCCCTGCTCGCCGATGCCACAGCCAGCGACGTTGCTCCGAGTGATGCCGTCGGCGCCCTTCGCGACCTTGTCGTCGCCATGCTCCAGCACCATCACTTGATGGAGGACCGTGACCTCTGGCCGATGCTGACCGCCGCGTCACCGCCGCTGGCAGCGCCGCTGGCCGACCTCACCCGGGAGCACGATCGCCTCGACGAGGCTCTCGACCGCGTCGCTGACGGGCCGTCCCTGGCGGCCGCCGCCGAGCTGCGCGACCTGGTCCACGAGCACCTCTCGCACGAGGAGCCGGTGTTGTTCCCCGCCCTCCTCGACCACGTAACGGACGACGAGTGGAAGGAGTTCTCCCAGCACGTCGTCGCCACCGTGCCGCCGGTCGGCCTCGACCTGATGATGGAGCTGATGCACGAGGCGTCCCACGACGGGGAGGTCGAACTGGTTCTGCGTCACCTGCCGCCAGCAGCGAGAGCGCAGGTCCCGGCGATGCGCGCCGCCGCCGCGCCGATCCTCGCCATCCTGCGCGCCACGGGACGATGAGCACCACGCCGACCGGCTACCTGTTCGACACGGCCGATCCGGTCGAGCGGCGGCGCCTCGACGCCAACGCCAGGATGTGGGACCCCTTCACGTTTCGCACACTGCAGGCGACGGGCGTCGGCGACGGGTGGCGATGCCTGGAGATCGGCGCCGGGACCGGAACGGTCGCTGCCTGGCTCCTCGACTGCGTCGGCCCTGCTGGCGAGGTCGTCGCCACGGACATCGAGACCCGCTGGCTGGAACCGATGGCCAGCGCCAACCTCATCGTCCGGTACCACAACGTGGCTGCCGACTCGCTCGAGCACGGCGGCTACGACCTCGTCCACGCTCGCCTCGTCCTCGAGCACCTGCCGAAGCCGGAACGTGTCGTCGCCAAGCTCGTCGCTGCGTTGCGACCGGGAGGCTGGCTGGTGGTCGAGGACTACGACGTGCGAACGATGACGATCGCCGAGCCGCCCCACCCGGCCTGGTCGACCTGCGCGGGCGCTGTTCCCGACACCATGCGAGAGCTCGGCAGCGATCCGCTCTATGGCAGCAAACTCCTCTCGCTGCTCCAGCGATTCGATCTCGACGAGGTCAGTGCCGAGGGTTCTGTGCGTCTCGTTCCGATCCCTGACCTGGCGCCGGTCTTCCGCCCGGCGTTGGAAGGCTTGCGTCAGCGGCTCGAAGCGTCGGGGGCGGCCAGCCCCGCTGAGATCGATTTGGCGATCGCGGCCTTCGAGCAGCACGGCGAGCCGACGGTCGCCTACACACCGATTCTCGTCGCCGCGATCGGACGACGCCGACGGCCATAGCGTTGCGGGACGACCGGTCTGTGTAAGCGTGTAAGCCCGCAGACCGCTTACACGCTTACACAAACGCGGTATCTACGCCCTGATCGCCGCAACGTGGCGGGCGTCGGTGCCACAGCATTCTGAGGCCCCGCACCGGCATTGGCCGTGCGATGAGCGATGACGGGCTCTACGGCTGTCATCGCTCATCGGGATTGACGAGAACGTTGTGAACGTTCACAATCAGGCGTTTGGACGCCTACTCCGGAGGTCGCAATCGTGAGCATCGAACCAAACCCGCTCGCCGCCCGTGTCGTGATCGATCCCGTGGCGCGGGTGGCGCCGCTACGGCGCCGGTTGTTCGGCTCGTTCGTCGAGCACCTCGGGCGCTGCGTGTACACCGGGATCTACGAACCTGGCCATCCGACCGCCGACGAGGACGGGTTCCGCGGCGACGTTCTCGCCCTGACGAAGGAGCTCGGCGTCTCGGTGGTGCGCTACCCGGGCGGCAACTTCGTCTCCAACTACCGCTGGGAGGACGGCGTCGGGCCACGTGACAGCCGTCCGGTACGGCGCGACCTCGCCTGGCGCACCATCGAGACCAACGAGGTCGGCACCGACGAGTTCATCACCTGGGCCCGCCGGGCCGGGGTCGAGCCGATGCTCGCCGTCAACCTCGGCACTCGGGGGATCGCCGAGGCACTCGACCTGCAGGAGTACGCCAACCACCCGGCGGGCACGGCGCTGTCGGACCAGCGCGTGGCCAACGGTGCTCCCGATCCCCACGCTG